>DATJVU010000010.1:0-575650 GCA_035501655.1 Candidatus Solibacter sp. | reverse complement strand
ATCGTTGCAGTGGCTGGAGCGGCACAAGCGGCGCTTCGGACATTTTATTGGCGGTGTATGGAAAACGCCGGTCGACGGGAAATATTTCGACTCGGTGGACCCGTCGAATGGGGAAAAGATCGCGGAAATCGCGCAGGGAAGCGTGGAGGACGTCGACGCGGCGGTAAAGGCGGCGCGACAAGCGCTGAAGGGATGGCAGGGACTGAGCGGTTTCGAGCGCGCGAAATATTTGTACGCGCTGGCGCGGCAAGTGCAAAAGCATTCGCGGCGGCTGGCGGTGCTGGAAACCATCGACAACGGCAAGCCGATCCGCGAGAGCCGGGACATCGATATTCCGCTGGTGGCGCGGCATTTCTATCATCATGCTGGTTGGGCGCAGTTGCTGGAGTCGGAATTTCCCGAGCACGAGGCTTGCGGAGTAGTGGGGCAGATTATTCCGTGGAATTTTCCTCTGTTGATGCTGGCGTGGAAGATTGCTCCGGCTTTGGCTACCGGGAATACCGTGGTGCTCAAGCCTGCGGAGTTTACGCCGCTCACTGCGTTGCTGTTTGCCGAGTTGTGCGTAGAGGCTGGGTTGCCCGCTGGCGTGGTGAACATTGTTACTGGCGATGGATCGACGGGCGAGGCGCTGGTGAAGCATCCAGATGTGGACAAGATTGCTTTCACGGGATCGACTGAAGTTGGGCGCGCAATTCGTGGCGCGACCGCGGCTAGTCATAAGAAGCTTTCGCTGGAGCTGGGCGGGAAGTCTCCTTTCATTATTTTTGAGGATGCCGATCTTGATAGCGCGGTTGAGGGATTGGTTGACGGAATCTGGTTCAACCAGGGCCAGGTGTGCTGTGCGGGATCGCGGTTGCTGATGCAGGAGAGCATTGCGGAGGCGCTGATTGGAAAAATTCGCGACCGCATGAGCACGCTGCGGATTGGCGCGCCTCTGGACAAGGCGATCGACATTGGCGCGATTGTGGCGCGGGTGCAGCTTGATCGCATCCAGAAGATGGTGGCGCAGGGCGTGGCTGAGGGCGCGACCTGCTGGCAGCCGCAGGTGGCGCTGCCGTCGCGCGGATTTTATTTTCCGCCGACGCTGTTGAGCAATGTGCATCCGACGTCGATTGTGGCGCAGCAGGAAATTTTTGGGCCGGTGCTGGCGGCGATGACGTTCCGCACTCCGCGCGAAGCGGTGGAACTGGCGAACAACACGGTGTATGGGCTGGCTTCGTGTGTGTGGAGCGAGAACATCAACGTAGCGCTGCACGTGGCGGCGCAGATCAAAGCCGGCGTAGTTTGGGTGAATTGCACGAATATGTTCGACGCGGCCTGCGGGTTTGGCGGGTATCGCGAGAGTGGATATGGGCGCGAGGGCGGGCGCGAGGGATTGCTGGAGTATTTGGAGCCTAAGTGGTTTCGGAGTGCGGCGACGATTTCGACTTCGGAAAAATCCCCACTCAAGCCAAATGCGGGCTTGAGTGGGCCACCCGATGGAAGCGATGCTAGCGCGCCGGCGATTGATCGGACGGTGAAGCTTTACATCGGGGGGAAGCAGGCGCGGCCGGATTCTGGTTACAGCATGGAAGTGCGGGCGGCGGATGGGCGGTTGCTGGGCGAGGCGCCGCTGGGGAATCGAAAAGATATTCGCAATGCGGTGGAGGCGGCGGGCAAGGCTTCAGGGTGGGCGAAGGCAACGGCACATAATCGGGCGCAGGTTTTGTATTACTGCGCGGAGAATTTGTCGCAGCGGCGCGGGGAGATTGTTCGGCGGCTCGCGGAGGTTGTGGGCGAGAAGCAGGCTGCGGCGGAAGTTGAGCTTAGCATTCAGCGGATTTTTTCTTATGCCGCCTGGGCCGACAAGTTTGATGGCGCGGTGCATAATCCGCCGTTTCGCAATATTGCGATTGCGATGAATGAGCCGATTGGGACTGTGGGCGTGATTTGCCCTGCGGATGCGCCGTTGCTGGGATTTATTTCTCTGGTGATGCCGCTGATCGCGATGGGGAATACCGTGGTTGCGGTGCCGTCGGAAAAATATCCGCTGATTACCGGTGAGTTATATCAGTTGTTCGATACCAGCGATCTGCCTGGCGGTGCAGTGAATATTGTCACTGGATATGTCTCGCAGCTTTTGAAGACTTTGGCTGAGCATGATGATGTGGATGCGATCTGGTGTTATGGGGATGAGGCGACCGTTGCTTCCGCGAAGGCTATGTCGATTGGGAATTTGAAGCAGGTCTGGACCAACGAAGGGCGTGCGATCGATTGGTTCGATGCGAAAGTTGGCGAGGGGCGGTGGTTTTTGGAGCACGCTACGCAAGTGAAGAATATTTGGGTGCCTTACGGGGAGTAGGTTTCGCGCTGGGGCTGAAGCCCCGATTTCATATCATCCTTAACGCGGCGCTAAAGCGCCGCTCTTCCACGGTTATTCAGGCTGTCCGTTTTGACCCTTTCACGCAGCATTTGATCTTTACACTGCCGTAAGGTCCCTCGCGCCGGCTTTGCCGCCGCTCAGGATGACATCCTCGCTGGAGTCTGCTTTTCTTACAACGAGCTCGTTCAGCGGGCGTCTTCCACTAAGACGCGGAAGCCGAAGTAGGCGTAGCGGCTGTAGACTTCGGCGTGGCGCTCGAACGGTTTCTCCAGGCAATAGGCAGGGCCGCCGTTGTAGGAGCATCCACAGACGGTGGGACGGCCCTTCACGCTGCACCATTCGAAGACGTTGCCGAGCATGTCGTAGAGTCCCCAGGGATTTGGTTTGAATGAGGCTACCGGCGAGGTGAACGGATAGCCGTCGTCGAAGGGGAAGACGTCGCCTTCGGTTTCGGACTCGTTGATGGCGCGGCGAGCGGAGCGGTCTCCTACGTTCGCGTAGCCTTCGAGGCTGGCGGGCGAGTCACCGGAAAAATATTTTGTTGTGGTTCCGGCGTGCGAGGAACGTTCGAATTCGTCATCGATGGGCAGGCGAACGGTGTGACCGGATTTGGCGCTCAGCCACTTGCAGAACGCGGTCGCGTCATTCCAGGAAACGTTTGAGACGGGATGCTCTTCGAGCAGGGGCCAGCCCGGATGACGCCACGTGTACTGCGGCCACCAGCCCTCGAAACGATGGCGCTCGGGATTCCAGCCGTGGCCACCGATGTGTCCCGGGCCGTTGCCGACGGGATTTTCGCCATCGGTGCGATACCCGGTGGCATCGACAAAGGCGCGGAACTGGCGGACCGTGACCGGCGTGAGAGCCCAGTACTGCCGCGGAGTTCCGGGGATGGCGATGAGGTCTAGTGTGACTGAGTCGCTGAGGTGAAGCGTTAGGCGGTCGGGTGCTGCGGTGGCTGCAGTCAGGATTAGAGCAGCGGCGATGGATATGACTCGCGGAAGCGACATGAACGCCTCGGTCCGTTCTTCCACCTTGCATTTTCTTCAAATGAAAGCTTGCGGGCAAGCCTGTTCTGTTTTTGTCCCCATGGCGCATATGCCGGGAGATCCCTCGGACCGCTGGTGAAAACGCGGCCCTTCGGGATGACGCCCTCTAGAGTGCGGCCAGACTTCGCGGTTGGCTTGCTTCGGCGGGGCGTTGCATTTGTAGGCGGGCGGGACTACGATGGCCCGGATTAGCGCTACCTCATCTGGGAATTTTTCTCTCTGACAAGTCCACGTTGACTAAGGAGGTTGTATGGGTATTGCAGTTTCCCCGCAGATTCATCCGCAGGTCGCGGAGTTTATCGATAAACCAAGAAAAATGATGATCAACGGCAAGTGGCTCAATGCCGCTTCCGGAAAAACTTTCCCCAGCTACAATCCCGCAACCGGAGAGGTGCTGGCGCAGGTTGCGGAAGGCGATCGTGAAGATATTGAGCAGGCGGTCCGAGCGGCGCGCAAGGCGTTCGACAACGGGCCGTGGCGCAAGATGACGGCGTCGGAGCGCGGACGGCTCATCTGGAAGCTGGCCGATTTGCTGGAGCAGCATACGGAAGAGTTCGGATATCTCGAAAGCCTCGACAACGGCAAGCCGCTCAACATAGCCAAGGCTGCCGACGTGCCGCTGGCGGTCGATCTGCTCCGCTACATGGCGGGATGGGCGACGAAGATTGAGGGCAACACGATTCCGCTGTCGGTGCCATATACGCCGGGTGCGAAATATCTGGCGTACACGCTGCGCGAGCCGGTGGGAGTTGTGGGCCAGATTATTCCGTGGAATTTTCCGCTGCTGATGGCGGCGTGGAAGCTTGGTCCGGCGCTGGCGACTGGCTGCACGGTGGTGCTGAAGCCAGCGGAGCAGACTCCGCTTTCGGCGCTGCGTCTGGGCGAACTGGTTCAGGAGGCCGGCTTCCCGGACGGCGTGGTGAACATTGTTCCCGGATACGGCGAGACCGCGGGAGCCGCGCTGGCCGCGCATCCGGATGTGGACAAAGTTGCGTTCACGGGATCGACGGAAGTGGGCAAGCTGATTGTGCACGCGGCGGCGGGCAACTTGAAGAAAGTTTCGCTGGAACTGGGCGGCAAGTCACCGAATGTGGTGTTCAAAGATGCCGATCTGGAGACCGCGATTCCCGGCGCGGCGAGCGCGATCTTCTTCAATCACGGGCAATGTTGCTGCGCGGGTTCGCGATTGTACGTGGAGAAATCCGTATACGACCAGGTGGTTGAGGGAGTTGCGGAGCACGCGAAGAAAATCAAGGTTGGATCGGGGCTCGAGCCGGATACGCAGATGGGTCCGCTGGTTTCATCGGAGCAACTGGATCGCGTTTGCGGATATCTAGAGTCGGGATTCTCCGAGGGCGCGAAGGCTGTGGTCGGCGGTCGCAAGGCCGGCGAGCGCGGATATTTCGTGGAGCCGACGGTGTTGGTCGACACGCGCGAAGATATGAAGGTGGTGCAGGAAGAAATCTTCGGGCCAGTGGTGACGGCGATGCCGTTCAGCGATCCCGAAGAAATCATTCCGCGCGCCAACAACAGCGATTACGGTCTCGCCGCTGCGGTGTGGACGCACGACATCAGCAAGGCCCATCGCATGGCCGAGCAACTGCGCGCCGGGACGGTGTGGATTAACTGCTACAACATCTTCGACGCGGCGTTGCCGTTCGGAGGGTATAAGCAGTCCGGCTGGGGGCGCGAGATGGGGCACGACGTGCTGAATCTGTATACGCAGACCAAGGCGGTGTGCACGAAGATCGCTTAGGTTCATCTTTCCCGCGCTAACGCCGCAGAAAACGCGGCGTTAGGATGGGCCACCCGCGTGGGGCACCCATTGGATCGGAGAAATAAAAAGTCCTCTCTTTCAAACGAAAGAGAGGACTTTTTTACTTACTTGCCGTTCAACACAGACTTGGCGGCGCCGAGGTTGTCGTACTTGTCGTAGACGCGGACTACGACTACGTGCTCGATCGCTGCGTCTTTGGCAGTTTCGTTTTTTTCCGCCTGCACTCTTTCGCTATCCAGCGGCGCGTAGAAATCGTAATTTTCCGTTTTCGAGTCGGAGAGCTGGTCGACGGGATCGACATACTTCCAGTCGCCGGCGTCGACCGAGTATTCGGCGCGCTTGATGTTCGAGAAACTGTCTTCGGCGCGGAAGCGGATGTGCAGTCGGCCGCCTTCAATGGACGCAGTCAGATTTTCGATGCGTGGCGGAGTCGTATCGACTTCAAAGCGGCGGCTGGTTTTCGCGGCCGACAAAGCGTCGCCGGGCGAATGCGATGGCGCGTCGGAGGCGACGACTTGGATGGTGTAGCCGCCGTCGGGAAGCAGGCTGGCGTCGAAAGAGTAGGCCTTGTCGCTGAGATTGTCTTTCAGCAACAACCAGCGGCTTTCGAGATCGCCGCGATAGCAGACCGAGTAGACCAGCTGATCGTCATTATCGTCGTGGGCGTTCCAGCGCACTCCGATTTCGTCGCGGTCGTGCGAGCTGGAGATGGAAGACTCGATGCGACTGACCGTTGAGCTGCCGGAATCGGAGCTGCTGCCCGACGGTTTCGAGAGTGTGTAGCGCAAGCCGACCGACACGGAAACATCATCAATTTCAGGCGCGACATTCTTGGGCAGATAGTTCAGCGTCACGCTGTCGACTGCAGCCTTGGCCTTGCCGAAGTGCAGCAGGGCCTTCCACTGCGCATAGCGAGCGGCGGGAACGCCCATCTCGCCATCGTGATCGCCGGTGAGGTCAACCTTCTTCCATGCGCTCCAGTTGCGGTCGGGATTGTCGACGTTGCCGCTACGAACCATGAGTTCGACGTTTCCCATGCTGCGGAGTTGCGCGCGTCCCCACCGGGAGAAAATCTTGGCGTCGAAGACGTCACTCTCGTACGTGCCTTCGTTTTCTGGATTGGGCCCGAGAACGAAAATCTTGCCGAGATTGCTGCTGGCGGCGTAGAGGCCACCGCCGGGAGCTTTGGCGAATCCGGTGATCTGCGAAGCGGCCGCTTTCAGCAAGTCAGAAAAATCGTCGATGCCGGTGACTGAGAAAATGTGTCCGCGATTGCCGGTGCCGGCGAGAAGCTGACCATGGGAATCAAAGGCCAGGGCATAGACAATGTCGTCATGCGAGGTCCAGATGCGCGCGGGCGATCCATCGAGCGCGATGCGGTAGATGTCGGAGCCGCCGCTCGCGCCTCCGCCGGGAACGGGAAACGGTCCTGCCGGCGCGGTAACTGCTGCAGGCGGGATCGCGCCTGAAGTTGGATTGGTCGATGGAACCGCGGCGGGAGGCGTCAGGATTAGGGATGTGATGCCGGGCCCAGACGGGGCGTTTGCTCCCGCTTTTTTTTCGCCGACTCCGGAGGCGTAGATATTGCCTTCGCGGTCGAGCGCGAGAGCTGTGATTTCTTTTTTCGGCGCGCTGTAGAGAACGAACGCCTCCCCCGCGGGCGAGATGCGATAGATAAGCCCGCTACCGTCTGTGCCGGCTATGATGTTGCCCCTGGCATCGAGCGCGAGCACGCGGATGTGAGTCTCGTCGCTCTTGAAGAAGACGGAGTGGTCGCCCTTCGCGGTGACTTTATAGATTTCGCCGTGATCGCCGGTGGCGACGTAGAGATTACCGGATTTGTCGAGCAGCAAATCCCAGATGTATTTCGTTCCGGGCGCGAAATAGACGGAGGAACTCCAGGCGGGATCGAGCGCGGGCTTGGATGCGTCTTTGTCTTTATCGGAATTGTTGTCAGAATTCGTGTCGGGCTTGGCCGCCGCTTTCTCCGCGGGCTTGTGCTCGATTTTGTAGACCTTGCCGTCGGGCGCGGTGCCGGCGTAGATCACGCCGCCTGCGCCTACTTCGAGCGTTTGCACCTGCAATTCCTGCGGCTGAAAAATGATGCTGGCTTTTCCGTCGGGCGTGATGCGATAGACGCGCGCGGGCGACCCGGTGGCGGCGTAGACGGTGCCGGAGTCGTCGGCAGCCACCGCCCAGATATAAGTGGATGGCGTGGCGTAAAGCAGTTTGAACGAGGGAGCAAGTTCCAGGCCGCCTCCACTGCGGATGGCGACGCCGTTAGCGGTGCCCTTGGTCAAATCTTCAAAGCGGGATTGCTCCCAGGTGCGGGTGCCATCGGCGAGGGAGAAGGTTGCCGAGAGAATCAGCAGAGAGGAAAGAAGGAATGTGCGGGTGAAAAAGTGCAATGTCGGACTCCGGGGGATGTTTGATGTTCCAATGTTCCAAAGTTTCGAGGTGGCAAGGTGACAAGGTGGCAAGGCGGTTTAGCTTCGGTATCCTAGCTCATCAGCACCCTTGCCACTTTGTCACTTTGTCACTTTGCCACCTCGAAATCAGCATTCGCCTCAGGTTATCACGCGCCGTGTTATCGTAGATTTTCCATGCATTCTTCGCGGCAGAAATTGCTGAGCACGCTGGCTCACAAGTCGTTTCGGCTGGGAGAATTCAAGCTTTCGTCCGGCGGCACCAGCGACTATTACATCGATTGCCGGACCACCACGCTGGACGCTATCGGTTCGCGGCTGACGGGCGAGGTATTTCTCGAAGAAATTCGGAAGCGGGAATGGAAACCGCAGGCCATCGGCGGTTTGACCATGGGCGCCGATCCGATTGTGGTGGCAGTTGCTGTGGTCAGCGGAGAGTTGAACGGATTTCTGGTGCGCAAGGCGGAAAAGCAGCACGGCACGGGCCAGCGCATTGAAGGCTTTCGCGAGAAGGGCGCGCGTGTGGTGATCGTGGACGATGTTTGCACGACAGGCTCGTCGACCGTACAAGCGATCGAAGCCGCGCGCGAATTTGGATTTGACGTTGTCGGTGCGATGTGCCTGGTGGAGCGCGAAGAGGCGAAGGGGCGTCCTAACGTGGAGAAGGCCGCTGCGCCGGCACCGTTCGTTTCGATCTTTACTGCGAACGATGTGCGGAAGCAGCACATTCTGCAGAACGACGATACCGAGCCGAGTGTTTTTGCGGTGGCAGCATCGTGCGAATTGTGCGGACGACCAGCGGTAACGAACAATCCGAGGAACCGGTGCGAGACGCACAAGAATTGAATCATTGAGTGAATTGAGTCATTTAGTCATTGAAAGGCAGATGCTCCAATCGCTCAATGACTCAATGATTCAATGACTCAATGATTCAATGACTAATTGATTCAATGATTTAATCCCATGATTCAGACTCTGGAATGGACCGACAAGGGCGTGCGCTTCATCGATCAGACGAAGCTGCCCACCGAAGAAGTTTATGTGACCTGCAAGACGCATGAGCAGGTGGCCGACGTGATCCGCAACATGGTGGTGCGCGGAGCGCCGGCAATTGGCGTGGCCGCGGCGATGGGCATTGCGCTCGGTGTGAGCAACTCGAAGGCCGAGACTACCGGCGACCTGAAGCGCGACTTCGACCAGATTTGCGATGTGATCGGTAAGACGCGGCCGACGGCGGTGAATCTTTTCTGGGCGATCCGGCGCATGCAGGAAAAGTTTGAGCGCATCCGCATCCGTCCGATTGCGCAGATCAAGCAGGACTTGATCGAGGAAGCCAAGCGCATGCACGCGGAAGACATCGCCGCCAACCAAGCCATGGGACGGCACGGCGCTACGCTCATGCCCGCCGAGGGCGGCGTGCTCACGCACTGCAACGCGGGCGCGTTGGCGACCGCGGGATACGGAACGGCGCTGGGAGTGATTCGGGCGGCGGTGGAGCAGGGCAAGAAGATTCATGTTTTCGCCGACGAGACTCGGCCGTTTCTGCAGGGCTCGCGACTGACGGCATGGGAACTGATGAAAGACGGCATCCCGACCACGGTCATATCCGACAACATGGCCGGCGCGATGATGAAGCAGGGCAAAATCGACGCGATTGTCGTGGGCGCGGATCGCATTGCGGCCAACGGTGACGTGGCCAACAAGATCGGAACATACACAGTGGCGATTCTCGCGAAGGAGCACGGCATTCCGTTTTATGTAGCGGCGCCCATTTCCACCGTCGATCTGGCGTGCCCCACGGGCGAGGAGATTCCCATCGAGCAGCGCAATCCGCAGGAGGTAACACACATCGCGGGCAAGCAGATGGTGCCGGAGGGCGTGGGCATCGAGAATCCGGCATTCGATGTGACGCCGGCGCAGTACGTGAAGGCGATCATCACTGAGCGAGGCGTGGCGCGCGCGCCTTATGAAGAGTCGCTGAGGCATTTGGCGGGGATGGAAGTCGAGGCGCATCCGTGAGGGCCGACCTCGGACCTTGGCCCCTCAGGCTTCGGGCTTCAGGCGTTGGGCTTTGGTCGGGACTTCTTGCGTCACCTGTTCTACGGTGAAGACCATCCGATTACATCTCTAGTTTTAGAACTAGTGTCATCCTCATCCTGAGCGCAGCGAGCGTCGCATGCGCGCGCGCAGTCGAAGGACCCCTGCAATCGCCACCTCATCGACAGGCCAACCACACCTGAATGTAAAAAGCTGTAAAGGCACTCTAAAAAATTACACCTATCGCGCTACTTATTGATCAGGTACGGGTTGAATCTTGAGTAACTGGGTCCGTGCTAGTCTGTGCCCAGAACATCGGGATTTTTTCAGGCTCAGGTCGTTCAGGCCGTCATCAATTCAGGGGGATGTTATGTCGTTGCGCAGTCGGTTCGTTCTGCCCGTGATTGCCCTGCTGTCTCTCGCATTTCTAGCGGGATGCGGAGGTGGCACCCATAGTGCCGTAGCGCCACCGAGCGGCGGCTTCACCAATTCCAACTTCAATGGAACTTACACGTTTTCGACAGCGGGATCCGACGCGAACGGAATCTTCGCCATGGCAGGCACGCTGACCGCGTGCGGCTGCGCTCAAGGCACAATTTCTGGTGGGACGGTCGACCTCGTAGACCCAACGGGGCCTGCGCCTGGTTCGACCATCGGCAACAGTACGTACAAGGTCAGCGCCGATGGCCGCGGAACCGCGAGGCTCTTCATCACAACGACCTCGAGCCTTTCATTGGAGGTCGACCTGGATTTCGTCCTGATCTCGAGCTCTCACGCCCTTATCACGAGATATGACGGCAGCGGCACCGGCAGCGGAACGATGGACCTGCAATCGAGTTCGGTGACCCAGGCGAGCCTGGCGGCTCCCTTCGCATTCAGCCTTTCTGGCAGCGACCTGGCGAACAATCCGCTTAGCACGGTGGGCGCTGTGACTCTCGATTCCACGGGAAACGTCACCACTGGCGTTGAAGACTTTAACTACAGCGCTACCCCCTCAACCCAGCTTACAGTGACTGGTTCCGTGCAGATTGGATCGGGAGCGGCTCCCGGCAACGCGACGCTTTCTACTTCCTTTGGCACTTTCACATTCAGCGTTTACACAATCGACTCGACGCATCTTAAGCTGATCGAAAACGATGGGCAGGCCATTATGGTCGGCGATGTCTTGTCGCAACCGAGCACGTCATTCCCGTCTGGCAGTTTGGTGTTTACCATGAGCAACATTGATCTGACAGGCAATCTCATCGCGATCGGCGGAATCATGAGTTCAGACGGAACCAGCACGATCCCGAGTGGCTCGGCAGATATCAACGATGCCGGCCTGGTGGACAACGGCACCACTACACCTTTCTCGTTCTCCGGTTCCTTCGCGTCCACCGGCGGCGGACGATATACAGTAAACATGAGCAATTTCGTCGGAGGCACGCAGTTTGTCGCCTACCCGTCGAGCGCTGGCCTGCTTATGTTGGAAACCGACACCGGGCTTAACGCTGGAGTTGCCGGGGGGATGGCCCTGACGCAACAGTCCGGTGCGGCGATCGCTGCGTCGTCGGGCTATGGACTCAACCTTAGCGGAGAGGACGTCTTTAACCAAGTAGAGTTCGACGAGATTGCTGAGTTCACCACGACCAGCACGAGTATGAAGGGCCTGATCGATCAGAACGATGGTGGATCGCTCGGAACCAGCAATTTCAACGGCACCTATGCTGCTGGAAGCGATGGCCTAGGCTCTGCGACGTTTAACGCCGGGTTCGCCGGAATGTTCTATTACGCCGCCGACAGCTCGACGATTTTATTCATCTCCACTGATTCGTCGCAAGCTGCTCTGGGGTCATTTGAAACGCAAGTCAAGCCGACTAGCGCGTCACTCGCTGCCGCGCGGATAGCGCGACCGCGGCCAATGTCTCGGGTGCTTCCACGCTTGCACTCTGCAATGCGGCGCGGTGCCCACCACATTGGCGAGACGAAGTAAGGGACGCTTAACTGACACTCGCGTGGCGGCTTCTCCAACCAGAAGCCGCCATCTATTTTTGTGCTCACCTATTTGCTGCTGGCCTGCACAACTGCCGGGGACGGCTGCACGCCCCGCGACGAGATAATCCAAACCGCGAGTCGATACAGCAGCAGAGCTCCCAGGATCGCCGCATACTGCAGCGGCTTCCGCAAATCGGCCTTCACCAGCCAGATGTAGTGGATGACTCCAATGGCGGCGCTGAAATAAATCAGGCGATGCAGAAGTTGCCAGCGCTTTCCTCCCAGCTTGCGGATCGACCATTTCGTCGACGTGAGGGCGAGCGGGATCATCAGCGTGAAGGCGGTCATACCCGCGGTGATGAATCGGCGCTTGGCGATGTCGGCGAGCATTTCGTGAACGGCGAAAAACTTGTCGAGCCAGACCCAGGTCATCAGGTGGAGCGTGCCGTAGAAGAACGCGAACAGGCCGAACATGCGGCGGAAGCTGATCAACCAATATTGACGCGTGAGCCTGCGCAACGGCGTGACAGAGAGAGTGATGAGGAGAAACCGCATCGTCCAGTCGCCGGTCGCGTGGGTGATGGTTTCGATCGGATTGGCGCCGAGCTGCGCGTGGAATCCGCGCCAGACGAGGCTGGCGAGCGGCGCCAGGCAGGCGAGGAAGATGACGGGTTTGAAGTAGCGTGTCAAAACGGACCTCAGACCTCGGACCTTGGACCTCGGCGAAAACAAGCGCTCGGCACTTAGCAATTAGCATTTAGCCGCTAAAGGTTTTCGGCAAGTCAGGAACAAGCTCGATCGGCTAAACGCCAATCGCTGATGGCTGAGCGCGCCTTAACAAGCCGAGGTCCAAGGGCTGAGGTCCGAGGTCCGCTCTCAAAAGTTTTTCTTCAAATCCATGCCGCTGTAGAGGCTGGCGACCTGGTCGTAGCCGTTGAACATGAGCGTGGGGCGCTTGTAGAACTCGCCGAGGCGGCGCTCTTTGGCCTGGCTCCAGCGTGGATGATCTACGTTCGGATTCACGTTGGAATAAAAACCGTACTCCTGCGGGCTGTTGATATTCCAGCTGTTGAGCGGCTGCCTCTCGGTGAAGCTGATTTTGACAATCGCCTTGGCGCTCTTGAATCCATACTTCCAGGGAATCACGATGCGCAGCGGCGCGCCATCCTGATTGGGCAGCTGCTCGCCGTACATGCCGAAGCAGAGCAGCGCGAGTGGATGCATGGCTTCGTCCATGCGCAGGCCTTCGACATAAGGCCACTCGAGCACCTGCGTCTGCTGGCCAGGCATTTGCCGCATATCGAGAATCGTCGTGAACTCGACGAACTTCGCCTTGCTGGTGGGATTCACGCGCTTAATTAATTCGCTCAGCGAAAAACCGACCCACGGCACAACAATCGACCAGCCTTCGACGCAGCGATGGCGATAGATGCGCTCCTCGGGCGGCGCCATCTTCAAGATGGTGTCGATGTCGAGCTCCTGCTTTTTCTGAACCTGGCCGTCGATCTTTACTTTCCACGGCCGCGTGCGGAAGTTTTGCGCGAGCTTGGCCGGGCCGTCTTTGTCGGTCGAGAACTCGTAGTAATTGTTGTAGTGGGTGACGTCGTTGTAGGGGGTAATCGTTTCGGTGGTGCTGAAGGAACTCTTCCTGATGCCGTCAATTTTTGTTCCGGCCAGTGCGACGGTCGATGGGGAAACGAAGCGGCGCAATCCGATGCCCGCTGCGAGCGCGGCTCCGGCAAATCCCGCTTCGGCCAGAAACTTTCGACGATTCAGATACAGGTTTCTCGGAGTGATTTCGGAGGAGCGAATATCCGGCGCTTTCTTGATCAACATGGCGAAGCCTGTGTGAAGTACGCAATCCGCGGTTCCGGCGGATTCACGACTATTATCTGCTATCCCTAATTCGATGGGACGCGTGGGACAGAGAAAAGTTGCAGGGGATCGCTGGGATCGCGGGAGCAGATCATTTTGTGACTTTTAACACTTGTCATGCTGAGGCGTGCGTTTTGTGCACGCCGAAGGACCTATGGAGTTGTCGAAAGTGTTAGCGCTGCTGGCGAGTTGCATGGGTCCTTCGCTTCGCAAAAAGCGCTCCGCTCAGGATGACAAATCTTGAAGGAGAGCCGAGAGACCGAAGACCCAGCACCCAGAACCCTATCCCAGCACTTCCCTAACCTTGCGCGAAAGATTTTGCAGCGTAAACGGTTTCTGCAGGAAAGCGGTCCCACTTTCGATGCCGCCATCGCTGACGACGGTGTCTTCGGTGTATCCGGAGAGATAGAGAACCTTGGTTTCAGGGCGAATTTTGAGCAGTTGCTGCGCCAACTCGTGGCCACTCATGCCGGGCATGACGACGTCGGTGATGAGGAGATCAATCGACTCCTGAATCTTCGCCGCGGCTTCCAGACCAGCTTTGCCGTTTTCCGCTTCCACCACGTGATAGCCACGGGATTCAAGCGTCTCGCGCACCAGCTGGCGAACGGACTCTTCGTCTTCGACCAGCAGCACGGTCTCCGAGCCCCCCTCGGCAGCGCGCGGGACCGGCGGAGTGTTGAGGTCGACCGCCTCTTCGACGCGGGGCAGATAGATATTGAAGGTGGTGCCATGCCCCTTCTCGCTTTGGACCATCACATAGCCTCCGCTCTGCTTCACAATGCCATATACGGTCGAGAGGCCGAGTCCGGTTCCCTTGCCTTTTTCTTTGGTGGTAAAAAACGGCTCGAAGATGCGCGACTGGGTTTCCTTGTCCATACCCATTCCGGTGTCGCTTACCGAAAGCATGACGTAGTTGCCGGGGCGGATGAACGTTTGGCCGCCGCGATGAGTCTCGTCCATCGTGATGCTGCGGGTGTTGATGGTCAGCTTGCCGCCGTCGGGCATGGCGTCTTTGGCGTTGACTACCAGGTTCATCAGGACCTGTTCGAGTTGGCCGGCGTCGGCGCGAGTGCGGCCGGCGTCGGGCATCAGGCTGGCCACGAGCTCGACGTTTTCCCCGATCAGCGGACGCAGCAAGCGCTCCATGTCCTGCACAATGGCGTTCAGATCGACGACTTTGAGTTCGAGCAGTTGCTTGCGGCTGAAGGCCAGCAACTGCCGCGTCAACGTGGTGGCGCGGTCGGCGGCCTGCTGGATGGCACGTCCTTTTTCGTGCAAGGGATGGTCGACCTCGAGTTGGGTGAGAATCACCTCGGTGTAACCGCTGATCACCATCAGCAGGTTGTTAAAGTCGTGGGCGACGCCGCCAGCCAGACGCCCGACGGCCTCCATCTTCTGCGCCTGGCGGAATTGATCTTCGAGTACGCGGCGCTCGGTAACGTCTTCGGCAATGGCCTCGAGTACGTCAGCGGGCTCGTCTGCGCTGCTAACAGCACGGCCGCTAATGCGAACGGTGACGGCCCGACCGTCTTTGCGCTTCCACTTCACTTCGCAGCCATCCATGCGCCCGCTATGGCGAAACTCCTCGATCAAGCGGTTATGCTCTTCGGGATAGACGAAAACGTCTTTTTCCGGATCGAGCATGAGCACTTCTTCCGTGGATTCGTAGCCGAGCATGGTGATCAGTGCGGGATTGACATCGAGGAACCTTCCTTCCAGGCTGGCGCGGTAAATGCCGTACACCGAACTTTGAACCAGCGAGCGGTAGCGTGCCTCGGAGCGGCGCAGGGCCTGCTCGTTGCGCTTGATCTCGATGGCGCTGGCCAGTTGGCGCGCCACGAATGTCAGGATTTCCTTGTCTCGCTGGCCGTAACGAATGTTTTTGGAGTAGGTCTGCACCGCGAGCGCACCGAAGCTGTGATTGCCTACTTTAAGGGGAACGCCCATCCAGTCCAGCGATCGCGAACCTCTGCGCGCCACCTCGCCCCGGTCTTCCATGGCCTGCAATACTTCCGGCGTGGCGAGCAGGGGCTCGCCCGTGCGCAGGATGTACTCGGTGAGTCCGCGCCCGGGTTTCTTTGCGGGCGGAGCGGCATCATACTCGTCGACGAAGTAGGGAAATGTCAGCATATCGCCGATGGGATCGTAGAGCGCGATATAGAAGTTGCGCGCGTACATCAACTCATCGACGATGCTGTGCACGGCGGCGAAGAATTGCTGCAGATCGTGGGCGCCGCTGCTTTTTTCGGCAACGCGATAAAGCGCGGAACTCAACGTCTCAACCCGTTTGCGATCAGAGATGTCGTGATATCCGGCGTAGAAGCCGGCCATTTTCCCCTCGAGAATCAGAGGGGCGCTGGACAGGGAGACATCGAGGAGCGTGCCGTCTTTCTTGCGACGCTTGGTCTCCAGCTGGATGCGTTCGCCCTTGGAGAGCGCATCGGCCACCCAATGAGCCTCAGCTAGACGATCGGGCGGAACGACCAGGTTCTCGAGGGGCTGCCCGAGAATTTCAGCCGGGATGTAACCGAACATTTTTATGAATGTATCGTTCGCCAGCAATACGCGGTGCTGCAAGTCCGCAATAGTTAAGCCGTCGGGAGAAGATTGAAATGTCTGTTCGAGCAATTGCAGCCGGGCGACTTCATCCAGGGATGGCAGCGGGGGCTGGGCGAGCGGCGTAACGGGACAGGAAGCGTCCGGACCGGGCTCGGGCGGAACGAGAACGTTCTCCCGATGAAGGAGCGAAGGAGGAGCGCCGCTCTCCAACGCTTTTTGCAAGCGCTGAGCGTGCGCAAACTTCTGCCGACCTGATGGGGTGACACGTTCGCCCATCCGCGATTCCCCCTCTACATTCGCAGCCTTACGACATAGTAGAAAAACGGTCATGTGGTCGAAAGTTACGGGGGTAATTCCGGAATGAAGCCGTTCCCAACCGGGCACCTCCCGGCGGTCCTTCGTAACGTTGAGCCCGGATGGGGCCGACCGTATTCTCTAACCTGGAAGTGCGCGCGTCCCAGTCTGCGCACCCGATTTTTCAGGAGGATTCTTGTCCCCGCTCGTACAGCGTTCACGGCCCGGTACCGTTCGTCGCCTCGATCCCACCGATCAGCACTGGAGCATGCTGATGTTTGAGAGCCTCTCCGCCGGGGTCATGGCGGTCTTCGTAGGCTTTGTGGCGGTTCTGCTGGTCGTGGGTGTGTACGTGATCATCGTGTGGCCTCTTACCTTCTGGGACCTGGCGAATCTCGCCCTGGAACGCTATCAGTCATGGGTAGAGACGGCGCTTTGGTCGGTGTTTGGCGGGGGAACCCTGGCCGGATACTGGTGCTTCAGCGGCCACGCCTTCAAGAGCAAATCGAAAGCCAAAGTGGCCGGTCGTGTGGCGCAATCACGCCGTTAGGTTTGTCCGTTCCGCAGCGATTATCCAAGTGCCCCGCTAAACCGAATTGCACGATTCCTGGCAGCGCCATCCCTCCCGCAGCGCAGTTACTTTGGTGAAGCACGCGCGTATCGAAGCGTCGCTGGCCATGGCACAATGACTCCAACAAATCTCGCACGCAAAAATATTTAGCACCTCAGCAAGTGTGGCCCAGTGCGGGGGAATGCTTGGCACGAGGGAAATGCGGATGAACCGTCAATTGGGGAAGACTGTCTGTTTTCGCTGCGCTTTTCTGGTCCTGCTTTTCACAATCGGAATTTCTAGCGCGCCCGCGCAAACCCCGGGCGTTACTGACAACAGTATCCTGATTGGATCGTGCTCTGCGCTGGACGGGCCGGCACGCGTCCTCGGCAACCAGACGGTCATGGGGGCAACCGCCTATCTGCATTCCGTCAATGACGAAGGTGGGGTATTTGGTCGCAAGGTGCAATTGCTTGCTTTTGATGACGGCTATGATCCCGACAAAGCTCCGGCGTGCTTCAAGCGCATGACCAGAGAAGGAGTCTTCGCGCTCGGCTTTTTCGTGGGAACTCCTACCGCGAAGGTTTATCTGCCTATGGCGCAGGAAGAAAAAATTCCGGTCGTAGGCCTTTTCACCGGCGCGCAAATGCTCTATG
This sequence comes from Candidatus Solibacter sp., assembly GCA_035501655.1. Lineage (GTDB taxonomy): Bacteria > Acidobacteriota > Terriglobia > Terriglobales > Acidobacteriaceae > Sulfotelmatobacter. The sequence continues at coordinate 558,088 of DATJVU010000010.1, read as the reverse complement.
AGCCACTCAAACATTACGTGGTGAACGTTCGCGCCAGTTACTACGACGAAACTCGCGAGCAAGTCGACAAGCTCTGGGATGTCAATCTCCACAAGATCGGCGTTCTGTATCAGGATGATGCATTCGGTAAGGCCGTGCTGGACGGGGTGAAACTCGCTCTGCAAAAACACAACGCGACGCCCGTTGGACTGGGCACCTTTGCGCGTAACACCGTCGACATCGACGCTGGCCTGAAAGAAGTCATGTCGGCGCGTCCACAGGCAGTCGTGATCGTCGGTCCCTATTCGCCGGTTGCGGCCATCGTCAAGAAGGCGCACGCCTCCGGCTGGCGGCCGCAGTTTCTGACCGTGTCGTTTGTCGGAACGGAGGAATTTATCAAGGAGGCCGGCGTCGATGCCGAGGGCACCATCATTACCCAGGTGATCCCGCCCTACGATCGGATCGACTATCCGACGGTCCAGCAGTATCGCAAGGCGCTGGCGAAATATTATCCCGGCACGCCACTGAGCTTCGTGAGCTTTGAAGGATACGTGGATGCGATGGTGTTCGTGGAAGGCCTGAAGCGCACCGGTAAGGATCTCACGCGCGAGAAATTCATCACGGGCATCGAATCGATCCACGAAATGAATTTCGGACTGGGCCCGAAGCTGACGCTCACCTACGGCCCGGCCGATCACAAAGGCTTCGAGGGCGTGTATCCAACCGTGGTGAAAAACGGACAGCCCGTTCTGCTCACCGACTGGTCGTCTGTCGGCAGGTAAGCAAGAGCCAGTCCTGCATCTTGCCTCGAGCACGCAACGGTGCGTCTTTCGCTGTTTTTGCAAACCCACTTCCGCTGAAAAAGTTGCGCTCAATCGACGCCTTTTATGCGGCGTTTTCCGCCTTTCGCCGATGCATCCCTGCCCCATTTTTCCGCATCGAATGAATTAACCAGGCAGTTAATTGGTAACAAATTGTCAACGGGTCGGAGGTGACCTTTATGACTGCAGCAAAGAACGTACTTGGCAGACTGGGGAGCGCGCTTCTGGCGGTGGGGCTGATGGGGGCTATGGCTATCGCTCAAACTCCGGCGGCGGCTCGCTACGACAATTCCATTCAAACCGCGGTGACGCAGAAACTGGCGTCGAAGGCGAAATTCAATGATGTGAAGGCGAGCGTGGAAGACGGCATCGTCACGCTCACGGGCACGGTCGATCTGTATCAGGGCAAGCTGGATGCAGCGAAGACCGCGCGCAAGATTTCGGGCGCGCAGGGCGTCCGCAACCTGATCGAAGTCGCCGGCCCCAACGTGCCGGATGAGCAGCTCGAGCAGAAACTGGCGAAGAAGCTGCGCTTCGTGCGCGTCGGCTATGACAACACGTTCGATTATTTCGCGCTGGGCGTGAAAGACGGCGTGGTCACGGTTGAAGGACAGGATCGCACCGGCGTGGGCAAGGATGAAGCCATGGCTGACATCGCGAACATGCCGGGAGTGAAAGACGTGATCGATAACGTCTCGATCCTTCCGGTGTCAATTATGGACGATGGCCTGCGGATTCGCGCGTTGCGCGCGATCTATCGCGATCCGGTGCTGAGCAAGTACGCACTCGATCCGGCGCGGCCGATTCGCATCATCGTCGCCAACGGCCACGTGTCGCTGTACGGCTCAGTGGCCAGCCAGATGGACAAGAACGTCGCCGGCATCAGAGCCAACCAGCTCTTCGGCGCCTTTAGCGTCCAGAACAACCTGGTGGTCGACAAGTCGTAAGTTGCAGTAGCGGTGAAAGAGGGGCGCGGCGAGGGGCCGCGTCCCTTTTTTTCGTGCCAACTTTTGACGGTTAAACGCGTTGCGTAGACGTTGTCATGCAGAGCGGAGTCGAAGCATCCCTGCAAGCTCAAAGGCATCGTGGCGAGCGGGTCACGACTGCCGGGAAGTAGCAGGGATGCTTCGACTCCGAAAGAGTGCCGTTGTCGCTTTTCCGTCTAGAACCATCACGGAACTCGAAATACGATGTCTGCTCCGAAGATATCCGGCTTGCCATCGCGGATGTACGGCCGGAAGTGCCACTGTCTGAGCGCGCCTGCAGCCGCCATAAACAATGGTGTTGGAACACTGTACGGGTTACCAACTCCGTTGACTTTTCCATCCAACGTTACTCCCAACTGAACCTTCACTTCGGTGCCGCTCGGAGTTCCCGGAGGAAAAACTGGATTGACGACGTTCGATGCCAGCTTGCGGGCATCCTCATCGGAGAGTATCAAGATTGGGTCGCCAATTTTTGTTGTGAAAGGCAGGGTGATAACGGTCTCGACCTGGACAGGTTGACCGTCCGAGTTAGCAGTCTTGAAGCGCCACGCCTTGATCTGTTCCCGGGCGGGATCCTCCAAACCGGCGTTATCGGAATTCAGCGGCCACGCTTCACGCACTCTCCCGCTGCGATCGACGCTCACGTACATGCTCAAAACACCAGAAGTCTTCCCGCTGCGAACGGTCGGCCACAGAATATCGGGTGCGGAGTCGATCAGTTTGTGCACCGTGGCTTCATCGCTGACCATGATGCTCTTTAGGCGATCGGCGATTGGAGTGGGCTGATCAACCGCGAACATACTTTTGTCGGGGTTCGTGAGTTCATCCAATTCGGTCACCGACGCTTCAATCGTCGTACCGGGCTCGGGGTCAATCGTGATGAGGCGAGAAACTTGCTTACCTTTGAATGACTTGTACTTCTTAAAGTCGGCATCGTAACCGGGTGAAACGATGGACTCGATCAGGCCATGGCCACCCTCAAAACACAGAACGAAATACGTCGTGTTCACTGCCGGCGGTGTTCCAACCTTCGCCTCCATTCGGGCACAGGCAATGGAATGTTCTCCGCCACTAGGTTTTCCCAGAGGGCTGTTGATGTTCTTAAGCGTATCGATCATCGGCAGGGGATCAAAAATCGCGGTGACCAAATCGTTTAGCCACCACGGGAAGTAGTCGCCTTTGTTTTCTTCGTAGACGTCGTCTCCATTCACAGTACGAGCTTGAGAAAAGGTCGGGGACGTAATCGTGCGGCGCCACTTGGAGGGCGACACCCAATACTCTTCGATTTCTGCTTTGTAGTCGGAGGAAGGATTGGTCTTCTCCACAATCTTCGCTTTGAGATGAAAGGGCGCAGAGCCCGGCAACGTAAGTTTCGATTGCTCGACTGCGTGCTGAGCAGCTTCTGCGACAGTCGTCGAATCAGCGGCCAGAACGTCAGACGAGCTGACAAGAACCAACACCCATAAAAATCTCATCACGTAGAGTTTCATGGCTTCAACCTCAACAAACGTCATGCTTACTTCGGCGGCGTGTGTGCAAACGGCAGCTTCATGTACCGCGCTTTGTCGATCTCAATGATCATGGTGATCTGCGTCAGATTGCGCATGGGAAATGGCTTGCCCGTGTACTTGTGCGAGATCAGATCCATCGTCTTGAATTCCGCATCGGGGCGTCGCTCGACAACTCGTCCGCGAAGCTGCACTTCTTCATAAGGATTGTCGAAGTCGACGATCGAAATCGCCACGCGCGGATCGTGCTTCGTGTTCTTTGCTTTCAGAGAACTCTCACTCGTATTGATGATCACGCGGTCGCCTTCGCGCCCGATCCACACGGGAGTTGCATTCGGAGAGCCATCGGGCATGAGAGTGGCAAAGTGAGCGAAGTTCGGGCGGTCGATGAGTTCCTTGATTTCAGAAGAGAGTGCGGACATATAAAACTCCTTTACCGATCGTCTTCGACGAACTAAGGCAGCCGGTTGATCAGCGAAGCGACGTATCCGGCGCCGAAGCCATTATCAATATTTACCACGCTCACATTCGAGGCGCATGAATTCAGCATGCCAAGCAGCGCTGCCATTCCCTTGAACGACGCGCCATAGCCGACGCTGGTCGGCACGGCGATCACCGGGACTCCGACCAGGCCTCCGACGACGCTGGGTAGCGCGCCTTCCATGCCTGCACAAACGATCACCACACGCGCCTTCGTCAGCGCTTCGCGATTCGCCAGCAGGCGATGAATGCCCGCGACTCCGACATCGTAGAAATGCTGCACCTCGTTGCCCATCAATTCGGCGGTCGCTACGGCCTCTTCCGCGACGGGAATGTCGCTGGTGCCCGCGGAGACAACAGCGATCACGCCCTTGCCATATTTTGCCTGATCGCGATGCAGCACGATCGCTCGGCCCAGCTCGCGATATTCAGCCCCGCGTACTTTCTTCTTCACTGCGGCAAACTGCCGGGCATCGCAACGAGTCGCGAGAATATTTCCACCGTGTTTTGCAAGTCGCGCGAAAATTCCGGCAACCTGCGCCGGGGTCTTCCCTTCTCCCAGAATCACCTCCGGCATGCCCACGCGCAGCGCGCGGTGATGATCGACTTTCGCGAAGCCGAGGTCTTCAAACGGCATGTGGCGCAGGCGCGCGACGGCGTCGTCGGGAGTGATTGTCCCCGTACGCACTTGCTCAAAAAGTTTGCGGATGGATTCAGCGTTCAAAGAGGCACTCAGCCGTCGGCAATCGGCATTCCGCCGCGACAGGCTAGATTAGCACTGCCCGGTCTTTGGGGAGATGAAACAGGCGTGAAGGGTGTGCGAATTCCCTGCGTTGTGACTAGCTGAATTGCGCGTCGGCCCAGTATTCGGTTACGGCGTAGTATTCGAGCGCGACGCTGAGCAGAAGCAGAACGACGGCAAGTCCCATGCCGATCATGGCGTTGACGACTCTTCCCGCGGCGCGAGCAGCTTTCACGAAGCACGGCAAAGCCGCGAGTTCGAGCACAATGAAGAGCAGGAACGCGATCACGATCACCAACGGATGCGCAAAGGTGCAGGGTCCCAGCCCTGCCAAACCAACCGCCGGGACGAACAAGATCAGTGGCGCCAGGGCCAGCGCCCATGCCGTTGAAAATTTCGAGGTAAGAGGAGAACTCATGATTCACAACACCAGCTCACGAAAACGTCTGCGGTTTGCGCATGGCACTGCGCAGCCGCGCGATCACTGCCGTGCAAACTTTGCGGGCCATTCCCGGCTCGTCCAGATGCGCCAGAAAGAGCCGGCGCAATCCGCGCGGCGCGACCTTGCCCGCCAGGTACGCGGCGTAAATCTCGCTTCCTATCCGGTAACCCCACTCCTGGGCGGAAGTTTCGAACTTTTCGCTGCCCTCTTCGCGGTCCTTTTCCCGATTGCGGACGGCGATCAGCGCTGCCTTCTCGCACGCGGCGCGTGAGAGCTGGGTATCGTCGCCGAACGATGCGGGGCGCGATGGATAGAGCACGCGCGATCCGAAATATGCGACCGCATGCTCGATAACGCGAGCGTAGAAATCGTCGATCTCGTTTCGCCGCCGGCCGGCACCGTTTCCATTTGATTCGCTTGCACCAATCGCATGGCCGTTCAGCCGGTGCGGCAGCCCCTGGCAAGCATGATGCAGAAATCGTGCAGCATCCTCGGCGGCGTGCATCATCTGAAATTCGCGGACATAAAACGCGTTCACCTTGGGCAAGTATGCGCTGCCGCGCTCTTCCACACACGCCAACATCGACTCGCGATGCAACTCGCTGATACCTTTGCGCGAAAGCAGGCGGCGCAACATCGAATCGGAAGCGCCACCATAGACTTCAGGAAGCATGTCGACCAGAAATTTTGGTTGCGTTCCGTTGTGCGGAGAATAGCGATTGATTTCGAGAAAACGGGCCAGGCTGTCGATCAGGTTATAGATGGTCGGGGCGAAGTCCGGGCCTTTGTCGCAGCGGCTCCATTGATCGAGAAACAGCCGGTAGCTTTCGTATTTTTCGAGCGGCGTGGCGTTGAATACACAGAGCACGTCATCGTTCACGCGCACAGCTTCCACTTTGTCAGTGCGCTCGCCGGCTGCGCGCCAGTACAAAGCATCGACGTTTTGCAACACGGTGAGAGTCCTGGCTTCCGGCATGACTTCGCGCAGGGCACGCGGCAGATGATTGGGAGCCAGGTGCGATTCGCCGAACAAGATGCAGATCACAGCATCGGGATGCTGCTCACGAATCTCCACAGCCTTGGCAGCGGCATGGCGGTCGCGCGCACCAATCTTGCGCAAGTCTTCTCTCGGCATGCAGTCGAGGCCATACAGAGCTTCAGCATGGTCGCGCGCGGCTACCAGCAGTTCGTAAAACGGAGTCCAGTCGTATCCCCAGTCGAAATCGAAGCGGATCCGCTGCCGCAGCTCACTTTCATCGATCTCGCGCCGCCACCATTCATCGAGAATGTGCTGGTCGCGCGCGAAGATGGTTTCGACCCCGAGCACAACCGGCCGATCCCCCGCCAATGCGCGCTGCTCGAGTAAAGACGCGGCATTACGCTGGGCCGCGGGCAATGCGTGGTAGTCGCCGATCAGAACTACGTCCGCATCGTGAATTGCGGACTGAAACTGTTGCGCATCGAGCAGCGAATCGTACTCGCGAAAGGCCTCATTGAACTCGCGCAGATATTTGCGGCGGCTCTGCGAATCCTGGGCGCGAATTTCGCGCTCCACTCCCGCCAGCGCGTGTAATTGCGCCGCGCTGCGCCGGGATCGAAGATTCGTGGTGGAGGCCATGTTGGGTCTTGGGTGTTCGGTGTTGGGTCTTAGGGCCTAACACTCCACTTCTTCTTGTCTCCTTGACTTCTTTCTTGCGTCCTCCCTATGCTCCTCACTTCGAGGCAACGTGCCCAGTTCACCGCCGAAGAATCTGACTATCGCGACCACTGGAGCCAGCGGCGCAATTTTTCTGCGCCACTTGCTGCTTCTGGCCGGGCGCGACAGTCGTGTTGAAACCATCAACTTCATCGCCTCCGACAGCGCACTGCGCGTCATGGCCGAGGAGTTAAAGATCAGGGGCCGATCGAATCTTGTCGGCCAACTCGTGGGCCTCCCCGGCGGACGCTCTTCGCAAAAAATCAAAACTCAATCCAACACCGACATCGGAGCCAACGTGGCCAGCGGCTCTTATCCCGCCGACGCCATGATCGTCATCCCATGCAGCGTGGGCACTCTGGCCCGGATTGCCAACGGCGTCGCTTTACAACTCATCGAGCGCGCCGCCGATGTATCGCTGAAAGAGAAGCGTCCGCTGGTGCTGTGCGTGCGCGAAACGCCGCTCAACAAAATCCACATCCGCAACATGTACCGCGCGGCCGACGCCGGCGCGACCATCTTTCCGCTCATCCCGGCCTTCTATTACAGGCCAGCCTCATTAGATGAAATGGCGCGCGAATTCGCTCATCGCGTGCTGGCTCATCTGGGGCTGCCGCAGCCTGGCGCCTTTCGCTGGAAGGGCTGACAGCACAATCACTTAGCACCTAAAGCGAAAATCCGCGCCGACATAGGACTTATCGGCATTTCAGGGGAGGATTTCAGTGTAGAGAGCCCAAAGTGCCGGCGTCAGATGCCCGCCGTACATGTACAGGCGGTTCGGCTGAGATTTCCAGAGATGCGGCAGCGAATCCTTGCAGTAGAATGCGGACAATTTTTCAGGAAGGACATTGCATGCGTCGACAGTCGCGGGCTGCATTGTTGTCGTTAACCATCTTGTCGTTCGCCGTTGCATCCCGGGCGGACGACCGCAATCCCTTGGCGGGGGACGCCAAAGCGGCCAAGGCAGGCGAATATGAGTTTCGCATCAACTGCGCACTGTGCCATGGCCTGGGTGCGCACGGCGGCGGTCGCGGTCCTGACCTCACGCGCGCCCAGAAAAGGCACGCGCACTCCGACTCCGACATGTTCCAGATCATCAACAACGGCATCCCCGGAACCGCCATGCCCGCCAACGGAACCAACGGTCAGGGCGTAGGCATGACCGAAGAAGAGATCTGGCAGATCATCGCCTACATTCGCAGCGTGGAAGTGAAGGCAACAGCCACGCAGGGCAACGCGGCGCACGGCAAAGAACTTTTTTATGGCGACGCCAACTGCTCGCTCTGCCACATGGTCGAAGGCAAGGGCGGTCGCGTCGGGCCTGATTTGAGCACGGTCGGCGAATCGCGTACACGCGAGGCGCTGATCGAGTCGGTGCGAAACCCGAGCCGAAGGCTGGCGTGGGGGCTGACGGAGTCGAACAAGGAGTTTGCGCAGGAATATGAAACCGTCACCGCGGTTACGCAAGACGGCAAGCAGATTAAAGGCGTTGCAATCAACGAAGACAGCTTCAGCGTGCAGATCATGGATATGGGCGAGCAACTTCATTTCCTCGAAAAAGACAAGCTTAAGTCGTTTCAGAAGAGCCGCGACTCGGCCATGCCGAAGTATGACGCCGACGTTTTGAGCGATAAGGTTCTCGAGGATGTTTTGGCGTTCCTCGTCAGCGCGGGGGCGAAATGAAGAAAATGAGGAATGCGAGGAAAATTCGCCTCGACCGGACGATGAACCTCACGACGAAAATTTACCGCAATCGACCGTGGAAGAGCGGCCCTTCAAGGGCCGCGTCGGCGGTTCTCGCAGTGATGGCCTTCAGGCCCCGTGTATCGCGGCTAAAGCCGCTCGTGATCCGCACTGGCGAACGCGGCGCTGAAGCGCCGCTCTTCCACGGTCACATCCCGCCCGCGCTAATCAAACATCTCGTTCTTCTGATCGCCTGCGCATTCTCAATCTCCGCGCCCGCCCAGGTCACCTTCGAACGCCTGCTCAACTCCGCCAAAGAGCCGCAGAACTGGATGACTTACTCCGGCGATTATTCCGGCAAGCGCTTCAGCGGCCTCGACCAGATCAACACAACGAACGCATCGAAGATCACGGCCAAGTGGGTCTACCAGACCGGCGCAACGGGCAAAATCGAAACCACGCCGCTGGTCGTGAACGGAATCCTCTACGCCACCGCGCAAGATGACCGCGCCTTCGCCCTAGACGCGCGCACCGGCCGCCCAATCTGGATGTATCAGCGCCAGCTTCCCGGAGACATCCGCCCATGCTGCGGCCGCGTGAATCGAGGCGTAGCGATTCTCGGAGACAAAGTTTTTCTCGGCACGCTCGACGCACACCTGATCGCGCTCGACGCCAAAACCGGCAACGTAGTCTGGGACGTGAACTCGGCCGACTATAGCACCGGACACAGTTTCACGGTCGCGCCGCTCGCGGTGAAGAATCTCATCATCATCGGCATCTCCGGCGGCGAGTACGGCGTGCGCGGATTCATCGACGCCTACGACGCCGACTCGGGCGAGCGCAAGTGGCGGCTCTACACCGTCCCAGGCCCAGGCGAACCCGGCCATGACTCGTGGGCCGGGGATTCCTGGAAGGTCGGCGGCGCGCCCGCGTGGAACACGGGCACGTACGATCCCGCAACGAATCAGCTTTTCTGGCCGACGGGAAATCCATCGCCCTCAAATCGCGGCGAGGGACGCGAAGGCGACAATCTCTACAGCAACTCGCTGCTAGCGATCAACGCCGACACAGGAAAATTAAATTGGCATTTTCAGTTCACCAAGCACGACGAGCACGACTGGGACCCCACACAGATTCCCATCCTCATCGACAAAGACGGAAAGAAACTCATCGCGCAGGCCAACCGCAACGGATTCTTTTATGTGCTGGATCGCACCAACGGCAAGCTGATCTCCGCGACCGCCTACGGCAAGCAAACCTGGAGCGACACGAAAGACGCCGAAGGCCGCCCCATCGCGAAAAAAGAAGCCTCGCCCACGCTCGAAGGTCACACCGTGTGTCCTGGCGCGCTCGGCACGACGAACTGGTATCCGCCGGCGTACGATCCGCAGACCGGATTGTTCTACGTGACCTCGCGCGATCAGTGCGACATTTTCTCGACGGCGCCGCAGCCCTATGAAGCCGGCCACGCCTTTTACGGCAGCGCCTATTTTCCTTCCGAAGAAGCGCGCCCTTATTTCGGATTTCTCAAAGCCATCGATCCCGCAACCGGCGAAGTGAAATGGAAATTTCAGCACACGACGCCCACGTGGTCCGGCGTGCTCTCGACCGCGGGCGGCTTGGTCTTCAGCGGCGACGCCGAAGGAAACTTCATCGCCTTCGATGCCGCCTCCGGCAAGCCGCTCTGGCATTTTCAGATGGGCAGCGCCGTCTACGCCGCGCCCATGGCCTTCGCCGTCGATGGCAAAGAATATCTGGCGATCGCCTCCGGCAGCGCGATTTATGCGTTCGGCCTGCCGTGATTGTTCAGGTAGGTCGATGCCGTTTTGACTGCAATCACCTGCTGACGTCATTCGTTGAACACAGGTTACCGGGAGCGTACATTGTTTCCAGTGAAGACTTGTGTAAACGCAGTCTTGATCCTTCTGTTTCTTGGGACGGTCGCATCGGAGGCACAGGATCGACCGAGAGCCGAACGAGACTCGTTCGACGCCCCGCTAGAAAAAAAAATCTTGGATTTTGGCCCATCCTACAACAGGCCCTCCGCTTCGGCTCCAGCGTGGCAATGGAAACAATATCGGCGTACTCGCAACAGGCTATTCTGCTACTGGTTCCCGACCATAATGGTCAAGCAATACGACATCAACCAGAAAGGCGCGGAGTGGTTTTCATTCATACGTCTCGCTGCGAATGCGCACCCAGCCTGCACGCGGTCTCATGTCGCCGGAGAAAAAGTTTTCGATGCGAACAATGATTGGTGGGGCTACTTCCTCGGCGTGAAAGGAGACTTCGTATTTGTGACCGACCCCGATGGCACCAGCGGCGGAATTCAGTTTCATGTATATGACTCAAGAACGGGCCAGCAAGTCTTCGAGGACGCAGATTGCTTGAACTGTATGTATTTCAAAAAGGTGTATGGAGAAGAGCCCCCACCCGGCCTAATCAGCGAGATGAAGATCAACACGGGTGCAGACGGAGCGATTAGGCTGAAGTATATGCGCGTGGAGCAAGCGGATTGCGACCTGCGTGCTGATGTGGCGTTGTGCTGGGACCGCGTGAGGGTGAAATTGGATGCGAGGAACCCCAAGCCGCCGACGTGCCGCGGGTACGATGCTACCGGCTATGAGAAGTATGCAGTCGGAGAATTATCATCCATGGTAGCCCATCCCGTGTTGGTGTCCTTAACATCTCCGCCGGTCATCAAGAACATCGACGGGCCAGTCTTGTGCTGGGCACCCGAGTGATTTTCTAGCCTCGATCTGTGCCGTCGGGCTGCCGTGAGAGTTGCTTTGGAGTGCAATCACCTGTGAGTAACCTTTAGCTGTTCCCCCGGGCAGCTCAGATTCCATTCTTCACAATTTCGCCCCTCGACTGGAAGTTGGGAGATCGCGTTGGACCGATTCCACTCGGTAGTTCTACTACCGCCGCCTGTGAGTCTTTCCTCTCTAATTCCACAGAAAAAAGACATATTTTTACGATCGGCGCCCGGATTTTGGTTGACCCTGATGCCCGTCAGTGGCTTACTTAGTGTGCTGATGACTCTGTCTTCCAGGTTCAGCACCGCCGCTGGACAACCCCTGTCTTCCAGCACTGTTCCAGAGTTTCCGCCTGACAACAACTGACTTCAACCCAATGGAGGCTGGTAATGCGTAAAGTTTCATTCCTGTGGCTTGCGGCAACGGCCGCGATGCTTCTGTTCAGCTTTAGTTTCGCTGTCGCTGCCGACGCGGGCCAGGGCAGTCACGCCCGCCCGATGATCACCAAAGCAATCGACAACAATGACCGCGTCACCCTCGAAGGCAACACTCGTCCGGAAGCGAACGCAAAAAACGATCGCGGAATCCTCGCCGACAGCTATCCCCTCGAGCACATGCAACTGCTGCTGAAGCGGCCCGCGGAGCTGGAAGCCTCTCTGCGCAAATTCATCGATGATCTGCACGATCCCAACTCGGCCAACTATCACCAGTGGCTGACCGCGCAGCAATTAGGCGAGCAGTACGGACTGGCGAAAGAAGACGTCGCAGCCGTTTCGCGCTGGCTCGAGAGCTTCGGCTTCAAGGTGAACATGGTCTACACCAACGGCGTCGAGCTTGATTTCTCGGGCAACGCCGGCCAGGTTCACAAGGCATTTCAGACGGAAATGCATCAGCTCAACGTAAAAGGCCAGAGCCACATCGCCAACATGAGCGATCCGAAGATTCCGGCTGCGATCGCTGAAGCAGTTCAGGGCATCGTCTCGCTCAACAATTTCAAGCCGAAAACCATGTATCGCTCCAAGGCGAACTACACCTTCACCAACTCGAACGGCACCTTCCAGGCGGTCGTACCCGCCGATCTGGCGACGATCTACAACCTCAATTCCCTCTTCACGCAGGGCGTCACCGGCACCGGCCAGACTGTCGTCGTGGTCGAAGACACGAACATGAAAGCCGCCGACTGGACCAGCTTCCGCAACAAGTTCGGATTGCAGGTCACAAAATATACCGGCGCGAAGCTGACGCAAGTGCACCCGACTTCGACGACCAATAACTGCACCAACCCCGGCATCAACGGCGACGAGGGCGAAGCCGCGCTCGACGCCGAGTGGGCTGCGGCAGCGGCGCCAAACGCAGCCATCGAACTGGCCTCCTGCGCCGACACGGCCACTAACTTCGGCGGCCTGATCGCGATTCAAAATCTCCTGAATGCCTCCCAGACCCCGCCGGCGATAATCAGCATGAGCTATGGCGAGTGCGAAGCGCTCACCGGAGCCACGCTGAACGCCGCATTCAACACGACATTCCAGCAAGCCGTGACCGAAGGCGTCTCGGTGTTCGTCTCCTCTGGAGATGACTCCGCCGCCGGCTGCGATCGCGATGCCTCCTCGGCGACTCACGGAATCGGCGTCACCGGCTGGGGCGAGACCGCTTACAACGTTTCCGTCGGTGGAACCGATTTCGGCGACACCTTCGCCGGAACCAACAGCACCTACTGGAATACGACCAACACCAGCACCTTCGGCTCAGCCAAGTCGTACATTCCTGAAATTCCCTGGAACGACTCCTGCGCCAGCACGTTGATCGCAGAGTTCGTGACGGGATCGACGGTCACCTACGGCTCGACCGGATTCTGCAACACCACCACCGGCGAAGGATTCCTCGACGACGTGGGCGGCAGCGGCGGTCCCAGCAAGTGCGCCACCGGCAAACCAGCAATGACCGGAATCGTCGGTGGAACCTGCAAGGGATATCCGAAGCCCTCATTCCAGCAGGGCGCGTTCGGCAACCCGAAAGACGCCGCTCGCGATATTCCAGACGTCTCTTTGTTCGCAGCCAACGGCCTCTGGGGACACTACTACGTGTTCTGCTTCTCCGACACGTCGGAGGGCGGCACGCCTTGCACGGGACAGCCAAGCACGTGGGCCGGCGCGGGTGGAACTTCGTTCTCCTCGCCGATCATGGCCGGCATTCAGGCGCTGGTCAACCAGAGCACCGGCGTCCGCGCGGGTAATCCGAACACCGTGTACTACAAGCTGGCGAAGAACGAGTACGGCACCACGGGAAATCCGTCATGCAACTCTTCGCTCGGCAACACCGTCGGCAGCACTTGCGTGTTCTACGACGTCACCCAGGGCGACATCGACGTGAACTGCACCGGCACACACAACTGTTACAGGCCCTCGGGCACGAACGGGGTGCTGTCCACCTCGAACACCGCATACAAGCCCGCGTACGCCACGACTCCGGGCTGGGACTTCGCCACCGGCCTGGGTACCGTCAACGCCGCGCAACTGGTCAGCCAGTGGACCACCGTGGCGCCAGTACGCTGACGTAACCTGATTTTTCTTTGTCGGGCAGGGTTGATTCCCTGCCCGATTTTTTATGACTATGCACTCAGACTCAACTTGGTACTAACGTGCGGATTCCTCCGATTGACGCGCGCCTCGGTTTCGTACTAATCTGCGCTTACACCGGAAAGGAGGTGGTCTGATGACAAGTTCAGAAGGCAGTAGTTGGGTAACCAAAAGACCAGGTGAGGTGGCTGAGACTTAGAGCAGGTCGCTCTAAGCGGGGCTTTTGGCGATTGCGTTATACAGCTTGTATAACCAATTCCGCCGGAGGCTACAGCCCGCACACTACCGGTGAGTAAGGATTGATTCCGCCTGACGCAGGTCGGTCAGGATCGTCGAATAGACGACACCCGGAGTTGCCGTAGAGGCCACGTAGAGTGACCACCTCTTGGTCAATCCCAAACAGTCCACCGGGCGGCCCATAGGCGCAAGCTTATGGGCCGTTCTGTTTCTGCAAGTTACAGAATCCAGGTTACAGAATTAGAATCAGGGAGCCTCGAAGTCCAGCGCGTAGACCTCCTGCGTGCTAAGGTCGCGGGGCAAGATGGGATCGCCATCCGGAGTGACGCCGCTCCACGGCAGCCAGCCGAAGGTGACGCGGCGGAAGCCCTTCAGATCAGCGAGGCGTTCCACCTTGCGATCGGCGATTCGCAACCGGAAAAGGCCGGGATTCTCACCTAGGCCCGAGTCGAAATACAGGTAGCGGCTGTCACCGGACCAACTTGTCGAGCCCGCGCTGGTCTTTACCGGTTCTCCCCATTTCGCCGAAACGAAATCGTACAGAAGAATGGACTGTCCATCGACGGTCGAACCGGCGACATAACGCCCGTCGGGCGAAACCAGGGGCAGGTATAGCTCCTTTTCTTTCGGGATGTCGATGGTTTGATTCGTGTTGATATTCATGAGTTTCAACGTACCGCCCAACCCTACTGTTTCGGCTTCGGTGTACACGATGGTGTCGGCTGATTTCCAACTTGGGCCATAGACCGTCTTGTCCCCAGAGCCCATGCGCCGCGGCTCGCCGCCATCGGCAGGAATGACGTACAAGCGCGTAGGATGCACTGCACTGTTTCCCATGTAAGCGATTTGCTTGCCGTCCGGCGACCACTGCGGAACCCCGGCGGCTTCTGAGCTTCCATCCGTCAGCTGAAGCTTCTGGGAACCATCCACACGAGAACGCCACAGGGATCCATCAGGATACGTGGCATATGCGACCCACTGCCCATCCCGCGAAAAACTGAAATCGCTGGCGGATATCCCTCCCAGATACGGGACGAACTGGCGGGATTTCGAGTCATAACGAACCATTTCGCCGCGCTGCTGTTCGCCGATCACATAAATTTTCTTTCCATCGGGGCTGGGCTGCGGAGCGTTGTAGCTCATCGGTCCGAAGGTCAGCTGGATGGGCCGATGGTCCGCCTTGTGGAACAGATCGTCCTTTTCGCGCACCGCCCACAGATCCAGGCGGCTCCGGTCGAAAATCTGGAAGATGAAGTACTTTCCATCAGGCGTCCAAATACCCTTCTGATGCATTTTGCTGGATAGCTCTGGAAACAGGCGCCGAGCCGTGCCGCCGCCCGCGGGCATTTCCCAGATCGTCGTCGTGGTCTTGGTTTCACTCGTACTGAAGCGGAGAAGCCGCCCATCGGGCGACCAGCGGAACCAGTACGAGTAATCGGGTAGATGGGCGAAGTTGCGCGATCCGGTAGAAGAGATCTGCTGAAGTTCGTTGTTCGAGGCAACGAGAAAGTCTCCGTTCGAAAGCCAGGTGGCATCCCAGCCGGTGCCGATGTGGCGAGGCGATCCGCCCAGTACGGGCATGCTCCAAAGCTGCAAATCGAGTTCGGCCCCGGTGAACGACCCCACCAACAGCTCGGACTTGTCGGGCGAAATATTCAGAGGCGCGACGTTGGCGAAAGGCGTCGGGAAAGGCACGGTCTCGCCGCCCGTGGAGGAAGCTTGTGCGATGAGAAAGTGGCCATCAACATTTTCCTGGATGAAAAGCCGAGGGCCATCCGTGAGGACGGTGTCGGTCGTCTGGCCGAGAAACACCTTCTGCTGACCGTCGTGAGTGATTTGCGTGAAGCCGGTTACGCGAGGCGGAGGCAGCGTAGGCCGCAGAAAATATCCGAGAATCGCCAGAACAACCAAGGCGGCCACCGCGATAACGAAACGCGAAACGTGTGGGGGCGTTCTGGGCGCTGCAGGAACAACCGCTGTGACCGCCGGTTCTTCTGCAACTGCACTGAAGCCGGTGGAAGAACTGACGTGTCCCGAATCAATCTGCCGCCGCAGCCGCTTCAGATCAGCCCCAACTTCGGCTGCGTTCTGGTAGCGAAGTTTGCGATCTTTCTCGACGGCCTTACCTATGATGCGCTCCAGTTCGGTCGGCACATCGGGATTCAGCCGCACGGGAGATACCGGCGCCTTGTGCAAGATGGAGTCGAAGACCATCGCTGACGTATTTCCGCCGAACGCAGGCCGCCCTACCGACATTTCATAGAGCACGGCGCCGAACGAAAACAGATCGGTGCGCGCGTCGAGTTCCTCGCCGCGGGCTTGCTCCGGCGACATGTAAGCAACTGTGCCCACGGCTGCGCCGGGGCTGGTGAGCGCCGCTTCGCTCATGACCGTGGGGCCCTGCGGCTCGACCGGGCGGGAATGTTCGGGTGCAAGCTTGGCCAGACCGAAATCGAGAATCTTCGCATGCCCCAGCGCCGTGACGAAAATATTCGCCGGCTTGATGTCGCGGTGGATGATGCCCTTGGCGTGAGCCGCCTCCAGTGCTCCTGCGATGTCGATGGCGAGTTCGAGAAGTTGGTCAACGGCCAGCGGTTTGCCAAGGATGCGCTCGCGCAGCGTCATCCCCTCCAGCAGTTCCATCACGATGAAGTACTGGCCGTCTTGCTGGCCAATTTCATGAATGGTGCAAATATTGGGATGATTCAGAGCCGAAGCGGCGCGAGCTTCGCGCTGAAAACGCTCCAGAGACGCGGGATCGGAGCTTAGCTCGGGAGGAAGAAACTTGAGCGCGACATGCCGGCCCAGAGTTTCATCCTGCGCTTCGTAGACCACTCCCATTCCGCCACCGCCCAGCTTGCTGAGAACGCGATAGTGCGAGATGGTCTGCCCGAGCATTGGGAACAAATGCTACGTGCGAGCCTTGGGCAAGTCAACGAATGCGTGGTGAACCGTTGGGGTCTACTCCTCCTTCGTGAGAGTCTGATCGCGATCGTTGCAGGATGGTCGCGAGCGCCACCGAGCGGCAAAAGGTTCCTGATGGCTCACTCCACGAAATGGGCGTATGCTATGCGGCAAGAAGTCTGGCTGGAGCCCCGAGATGAGACCTGTACGAACCCCGGGGATCACTGTCGAGTATCGCTTCCGGTGTTTCTGCGGCGCGCCCATCGTCGCAACCGGGAAGACGGCGAATTGTCCAAGCTGTGGCGAGGCTCTGGGGATTCGCCGGTTTAAGCGGCAACACTGGAAGATCGCTCCGCCAATATTACCCCGCCGTAAGCTACGAGGATCCGACCTGCAATCGCTTGCGATTCAAATTGCCGCCTCCCTCTTGTGGGGATACGGCGTCTACGTCTTGGGCCAGTATGTTTACGAATTGATAAGCACCTGAAAGACTTGGCCGTCCCGGACGCGGGGAGAAAAGATGACATCGAAAATCTCGGTCGAGCGGCAATTCCGCTTTCGCTGCTCCTGTGGCGAAACGATCGTGACCGGCGAAAAGACCGTGACCTGCGGTGCATGCAATCACACGCTGGTGATTCATCGCGCGAGGAGGCGGCGACAACGACGGCGAGACTCGGTTTCCTACTACGGCGACGCGATCCCCGTATACCGAGCTACTCATCCCGGCCCGGAGCCGAGCCCACCTGCCGCGATTCAAGGCAACCCGGCGGGGCGCCTGCGGACAATCCCGGTTCATCGAGTTGAGAAGCACCGAGAAAACTCGAAGATGGAGGCCGTAGGCGCGATGCTGAAAAGCATCTTCGCCACATGCGGCGAGGCGCTCAAAGTCCGCCGAGTGGAGGAAGACGCAATACCAGCGCCCCACGGAACCCGTGTGGATGGCCAGGCGGCAGGGCTCGACGTCCCCGAGTCCGACGAACTGCCTGTCACGACAACGCCAAGACGGACCCTCCTTCCGGGAATGCACGTCAAAGTTGGAGCATTTCGCCCCGACGGCAAGCCACATCCTCATGGAGGCAAGACGGGCAGGATTGCGCGGTTTGTTGATGGACATGTCCAAGGCCAGTTCCAGCCCACAAGCGCCGTCGTCCGACTGGACCCCGGAATCCTCACCCAGAAATTCATCTGGGTGTCCGTCGAATGTTTGGAAGTGTTGCCTGAACCTCGCAGTTCGGACTGATGAACTCATGAATCCTTTGGCGGCATCGACCCATCATTCGAGTTGGCATCGAGTATGATTCCGTGCCATGGCGCAGATCGATCCGGAACAAGAGAGAGAACGGCTGGCTGAGGTTTATGCCCACCAGACCGACGAAGAGCTGGCGGCCGTCGCACAACAGGGATACGAACTTACTGAGGTCGCGCGCGAGGCGCTGCGAGCGGAGTTGGTCAAGCGAGGACTTTACACCGGACAACTCGAGGAAATCTCCGCCACCGGAGAGGAGAGCGCGGAGTTCCGCGATCTGGTCACGATTCGGAGTTATTGGAGTCTTTCGGAAGGGCAAATGGCTAAGGGCCTGATCGAGTCGGCCGGGATCGATGCATTCCTTTTCGATGAAAACATGCTGAACCTGAATTGGTTCAACGCCAACGCGATCGGCGGAGTGAAGCTGCGCGTAGACGCGCGCAACGTGGAAGCAGCCAATCAGATTCTCGAAGAGAAAGCCACCGGCGAAGCTGAGCCGGAAGAGGCCGATCTGCCTGACGACAATCTTTCAACCTAACCTGGCGAATCCCTTCTGAATCACATCTACCGTGTCGGCGGCGAGATTCAGCGTCAGCAACTCTTCGCGGGTGAACCATTGCACTTCGGCGGCGTCGCTCGAGGCTTCGAGTTCTCCGCCAACGCGGCGGCAGAGAAAATCGATCAGCACATAGTGATATTGCACGCGTTTCTCGGCGTTACGCAGAATGCGATCGTAGACACCGAGCAACTCGCCGGCCTCGACGATCAGTCCGGTTTCTTCGCGAGCCTCGCGCACCGCGGCCTCGCGAATGAGTTCTCCGACTTCGAGCACGCCACCGGGGATCGACCACTTATCTGCCAGTGGCGGATGCGCACGCTTGACCAGGAGAACGCGCGCGTCCTCGATGATGATGGAGCCGACGCCGACCAGGGGAATTTCCGGAAATTCGCGTTTCATGCGGGCACGGAGCTGAACGATTGTGGATCAGAACGGATTATAGCGATCAGGTCTGTGCGGAGGCCGGTATCAAACCAACAGAGATGGCATTTTTGCCTGCCCACGCTCCAATGGGAGTAGAATCCTGCTGCCTTTCCGGCGTTAGGCCGACCCTGAAATGAGGAACCCATGAAGGGAACGATGATGTCGTTTCCTCTTACCCTGAGGCCGCTCCTGGATCGGGCGGCCAAACTTTTTCCCAACGTCGAAATTGTCTCCAGCCGGCCCGACAACTCGATTCACCGCTACACCTACGGCGAGATGGCTCAGCGCGCACGATCCCTTGCCGCAGCTCTTCAAGCGCATGGTCTTAAGCGCGGTGATCGAGTCGCCAGCCTGATGTGGAACCACTACGCTCACCTGGAAGCCTATTTCGGCGTTCCCTGTGCAGGGGGCGTACTCCACACCTTGAACCTTCGCCTGCATCCGGACGAATTGGCGTACATCGTCAACCACGCTCAAGACCGCTTCCTGATTCTGGACGACGTGTTATTGAGTCTGTTTGAAAGGTTCAAGAATAAAGTGCAGTTCGAGCGCGTCTTCGTGGTTCCCTTCAGCGGAGAGCCCGTGGCCGCAGCTTCTGAAGATTACGAAATGCTGTTGCGCGACCACCGCGACCCTCCCGTCAATCCGGATCTCGAGGAAGACGATGCCGCCGCCATGTGCTATACCTCCGGCACCACGGGAAAGCCGAAGGGCGTGGCCTATTCGCATCGAGCTCTCGTACTTCATTCTTATTCCATTTCCCTACCGGACAATTTTTCCCTCTCCCGATTCGATTGCATCTTGCCGGCGATGTCGATGTTTCACGCCAACGCGTGGGGACTTCCGCACGCAGCGGTCATGAATGGCAGCAGACTGGTGTTGCCGGGACCGAATCTGCAGCCGGAGAAATTACTGGATCTTTTGTCAGCCGAACACGTGACGCTGACCGGAGCAGTACCCACCGTGTGGCTGGGTGTACTCGACACTCTCGAACGTCAACCCGGAAATTGGACACTCACCCCCGGCATGCGAATCGTGGTCGCAGGTTCGGCAGCTCCGGAAAGTTTGTTCCGGCGCTTTGAGAAATTCGGAGTGCATGTGATCCAGCCCTGGGGGATGACCGAGACCACGCCGATCGCGACCGTGTGCACCCTGAAGCCAGGGATGCAAGACTGGCCGGAGGACCGGCAGTTCGAACTCCGCGCCAAGCAAGGGTTGGCTTCTCCGTTTGTCGAGATCCGAGCGGTTGGGGTTGAGGGCGAAATTCCATGGGACGGCACGACTCCGGGTGAACTGGAAATTCGCGGGCCCTTCATCGCGGCCAGCTATTACAACCAGCCCGAAGAAGGCAGCCGCTGGACACGTGATGGCTGGTTCCGCACTGGCGACGTCGTCACCATCGATGGCGAGGGCTACGTGAAGATCACGGACCGGACCAAGGACTTGATCAAATCCGGAGGGGAATGGATCAGCTCGGTGGATGTGGAGAACGCTATCGTCGCCCACCCGGCCGTGCGCGAAGCGGCGGTGGTTGCGGTCCCGCATCTCAAATGGGTGGAGCGACCGCTCGCGGCTGTTGTCCTGAAAGAAGGCGCCCAGGTCTCGGCCGCGGAACTGCGCTCTTTCCTGGCCTGCAAGTTCGCCAAGTGGCAATTGCCGGATGAGTTCATCTTTGTTCCCAGCTTGCCTCACACCTCGACAGGCAAGCTGCTGAAATCGGAACTGCGGCGCCAGTTTCAGAACTGGGAGTGGTCTTCCGGCGTGGCGGAATGAATCATTTCTGGTTGAGGGGCTCGTCTACTGCTCACGCTATAATTGCGCTCCACTGATAGTGTGCTCACTATGACTCTGGCCTCTGGCTCGAAGCTCGGTCCCTACGAAATCCAATCTCCGATCGGCGCCGGTGGCATGGGCGAGGTGTATCGCGCACGCGATACGCGGCTGGGACGAGAGGTCGCGATCAAGGTGCTCCCGGAAACGCTGGCCAGGGACGCCGACCGGCTGCGCCGCTTCGAACAGGAAGCGCGGACGATTGCGGCGCTGAACCATCCGAACATTCTGGGAATCCACGACATCGGCACGCATGACGGCGCGCCTTTTCTGGTCAGCGAACTTCTGGAAGGGCAAACGCTGCGGGAGACGATCGCGGCCGGTCCGCTGCCAGTGCGGCGGGCCAGCGAATACGCGCTCGGAATCGCTACTGGCCTTGCGGCCGCACACGATAAAGGAATCGTTCACCGTGACCTGAAACCGGAGAACGTGTTCATCACGCGGGACGGCCGGGTCAAAGTTCTGGATTTCGGGCTGGCGAAACTCGTGCTTCCGGAGGAGAGCCACGACACCGTGGCGACACTACCGAGTCCCGCGACCTTGCCGGGTACGGTCATGGGAACCGTCGGCTACATGTCGCCGGAGCAGGTGAAAGGCGGCGCGACCGACGCGCGCTCCGACATTTTCAGTTTCGGCGCCGTGTTGTACGAAATGATCACCGGCAAGCGGGCCTTTAAGCGCGACACATCGGCCGAGACCATGACCGCGATCCTGCGCGAGGAACCAGCGGAACTGACCGACACAGGATGGCAAGGCCCGGCGGCGCTGCAAAGGATTCTTCATCGCTGCCTTGAAAAAAATGTCGAGCGGCGATTTCAGTCAGCCAGCGATCTGGCGTTTGCCATTGAATCGCTCAGCGGATCGGCATCCGGAGCGTCCGCAACCTCAGCGAGGCCGATCGTCGAATCACCGAAGACCAGACGAACGGGGCTGCGTGTCGCCGCTGCCGTTCTGAGTGTGCTTGCGCTAATTGCAGCCGCGTGGATAATCAGTCGTCGCTCCGCAGTAAAACCACCGCCCAAATTTAGCCGGCTGACCTATCAGCAGGGCTATCCGTCGAATGCGCGCTTTGCCAGAGACGGGCAGACGGTCGTGTACAGCGCGCAATGGAACTCCGATCCGCTTCAGGTTTATTCCGTGCGCACGGAGTTTCCGCAATCCACGAAAGTGGACCTTCCGAGCGCGGCGCTCCTCGCACTTTCCTCGAGTGGCGATATGGAGCTTGCCGTTGATCCGGTGTACGAATCCTGGTTCCTGTACGGAACCATGGGGCAGGCGCAGATGTCAGGCGGCAAGCCGCGCGCTCAGGAGAAGGAAGTAATCGCGGCGGACTATGCGCCGGACGGCAAAACGCTGGCGATCGTGCGCCGCGCCAACCGCAAAGTCCAACTTGAGTATCCGGAGGGGAAAGTCATCTACGCAACGGCTGGCTACTTCGATTACGTGAGAGTGTCGCCGGACGGGAAGGAAGTCGCGTTTGCCGAGCATCCCGTGTACGGCGATGACCGAGGATGGGTGTCAGCAGTCGATGGGAGCGGAAATCACAAGCAATTGACTCAGGAATTTGGAACGGTGCAGGGGCTGGCATGGTCGCGGACGGGCGCGGAAATCTGGTTTACCGGGGCCGACGTAACGACTGACCGCCAGCTTTTTGGCGTAAGCCTCTCGGGAAAACTGCGGCCAATCCTTTCGACGCCCCAGGGTGCGCGGCTGCTCGATGTTGCTTCGGACGGCCGGGTCTTGCTTTGCATCGAGCGGCAACAGCCGGAAATCGCTGGCATCGACCCGGCGACCGGAAAAGAACGGCGTGGCCTCGAATGGTTCGATGCTTCCGTGATGGGCGACATTACGCCCGATGGAAAAGCGATTGTGTTCCTCGAATGGGGAGGACCGGCCGGTCCGCTCTACCTGATGGTTTACCGGCAACTGGACGGCTCCGCTCCGGTAGCGCTGGGACCAGGAGCGCAACCCAGATTCTCACCAGACGGAACGATGGCCGCCGGACCGCTGCTGACGAGGCCGCCGCAGGTTGTTCTGAACCCGATCGGGACCGGAGAAAGCCGCCGGCTTGCGGCTGGAGAAATTACCAGCCTGAAGAATGTGGTCTGGTTTCCGGATGGCAAACATTTGTTGTTGATTGGAGCTGCCGAGGGTCAGACGCTGCGCACGTATGAGATGGATCTGGACGGCGGGAAACCGCAGCCCTTGGGTCCTCCGGATTTCACAGGGCTGGCGGTGGCGGGAGACGGCAAGCGGATTGCCGGACGGAACGCGTCTGGCGGAGCGGTGGTGTTTGATCGAGAGACGCAGAAGCTGCAGGCAATTCCCGGAATCGAGTTAACAGAAACTCTGGCCAAATGGACAGAGGACGGACAGGCGTTGCTGGTGCACTCGACGACTCCGTGGGAAGGCCGCATCTATCGGGTGGAGGCGGCGACGGGAAAGCGCACTCTGTTGCAGAAAGTGGAACCGCACGATAAGGCGGGCGCGATTACGCCCATGAGGCTGGCGTACGCCGAGCGCAGCAAGACCTACGTTTACAGCACTGTGCGGATTCTCGGAACCTTGTACGTAGCTGAAGGACTGGAGTGACTCCCCAGCCCGAGGTTAAAGCGGACAATGATACTGGGCTAAGAGCCGAAGGCGGCCATCCATACATGGCTCTCGCGAACACTGCCGCGTCGAGACGCCCCGCGACAGCCGCTGAGACAGGCGACGCTACTGCTTACATTCCCGTGCCGTTCAGATGAACTATCTGCGGGCTGGTGGTCGCGCTGTCCGTGATGTTGAGCGTCGCTGGACGCCCGCCCTTAGCCTTCGGCGTAAAGGTCACGCTGATGGTGCACTTCGCGGCTGCCGCCAGGCTCGTACCGCAATTATTGGTCTCCGCGTAATCGGCGGCGTCAGTGCCGGTGATGGTGATGCCGGTGATCGTCAGCGCGGTCTTCAGATTGTTGGTCACTGTGATCGTCTTGGCTGCAGTCGTGGTGCCAACGGTGACCGATCCGAAGGCGAGCGTCAGCGGATTAACTCCGACCGGAAGCTGCCCGGTTCCAGACAAAGCAATCGTCTGCGGGCTAGTGTTGGCGCTGTCAGTGATCGTCACTGTTCCGGTGGAAGTTCCGGCGGCCGTGGGCGTAAACGTGACTGTGATCGTGCAAGTGCCGCCCGCGGCGATGGTTGAGCTGCAGGTATTCACCTGCGTGTAGCCGGTTCCGCTGATGGCGATGGTCACGCCTGTGAGTTGCACATTCATCTTGTTGGTCAGCGTCACGGCCGGAGAATTCTTGAAGCTGCCGACCAGTACCGGGCCGAAATTCAGCGTCGTCATCGAGAGGACGACCGGAACAATGCCGGTGCCGGCGAGGCTGATGTTCTGCGGGCTGTTGGTGGCGCTGTCGGTCAGCACGACCGTGGCGCTGTAGCTGCCTACCTGGCCGGGCGTGAAATTCAGGTTGATGGTGCACGAATTCCCCGAAGCTAGGTTGCCCGAGCAATTGTCGGTTTCGCCAAAGTTGGTGCCGTTCGTGCCCGTGACCTGGATGCTCGTGAAGGTCACGGTCGCGTTGCCGGTGTTGGTGACGGTCACTTGCACCGGGGCGCTGGTGGTGCCTCCGGCCTGATTGCCGAAGTTTACGCTGGTGGTCGAGAGGCCGATGGTTCCGCCGTTGATGCCAGTGCCGGTCACGGTGGCGGTTTGCGGGCTGTTGGCCGCGCTGTCAGAGACGTTGATAGTCGCCGAGCGCGCTCCGGTCGCGGTGGGAGCAAAAGCGATGTTGATGGTGCAGGAAGCACCGGCCGGAACGCTCGATCCGCAATCGTTCGACTGCTGGAAGTCTCCGGGATTGTTGCCCGAGCCGAAAATATTGTTGATGGTCAGCGCCGTGCTCTGGCCGTTATTCAGAATGAGTTGCTGCGAGGCGCTGGTCGTTCCGACGGCCTGCTGGCCGAAGCCCAGCGAAGTCGGCGTCAGCGTCACGCTACCGCAGGTCGGAAGCGTGAAGTTCGAGATGCGCGTCTGCCACACTGGCTTGCCGGTGCCGATCTGATTGGTGTTGAAATACTCGTTCACGTACCAGAACGTGCATCCGTTGACCGGATCGACCGTCATGCTGGTGTAGTCGCCCCAATGATAGGTGTTTTCTTCGTCGGCGGCGCCGCTGAATAAATTGATTTCCGTCGGCGAGGTCTGGCCGGTCAAGCTCCAGTACGACGCTTTAATAGCGGGATGAACGCTCGAGCTGGAAGTGCTGTAGCCGACGGCGGCATTGCCGCTCTGGTCCTGCGCGATGCTGGGCATGAAGCGGTAGAGCGCATTGTCGGGATCGACGGTGCCCGATTGAAATACCGTGGGCACGCCGTTGCCGCGAAGCTCGTACCAGCGGATTCCCGTCTGCGAGCCGTTGCCGGTGCCTACCTGAATGGTGTGGGTGGCGAGATACGACTGGTAGGTGCCGAAATTGCGGTAGTCAAACCGGAACATGAAGCGGTCGCCGATCGAGTCGATGAAATTATTGGTGGAGGAAGTCGAAGGCTCCGGCACGCAAACCGTATTTGTCGGGATTGTGGGGATGTAGCAGCCCGGCTGATAGGTCGCCACCGGAACCGATGTCTGCATGAAAGTGGAGTTCGCCGGATTCGACCAGTCCACGTGAAACTGCCACAAGTTGAGGCTGTCGGAAGTGGTCGTCACGCCATCGAGCGGCGGATTCTGGATGCTGGCGTAGTACTCGGGTGCGCCCGCCGGCGGAGGCGTCGTTCCTTCCACATCGGCCGGCTCGAAGCTATGCGCGAGAAATACGCTGCCGGTAATCGTACTGGGCTGGGTGAAGCAAATCGGTGTGTTCGCAGTTCCGCCGACCAGCATGTTCGCGCGATCAAAGGCGCAGACCAGCACTCCGACTTCGGCGAACTTATTGTTCGGATCCTGCATGTCGGTGGCGAAGTAGTAGGCGTCGCCCCAGGTCGCGAGTTTTGGCCAATCCGGGAAATAGGTGTTGCCCGAACCGTTCGTGCCGAGCACATTGTTCAGCGGAATCGCGTAGGTGAACCAGGCCAGACTGGCTGAGCTCAGATCGTCGGTATTCGAAATCGCGATGCAATAGTAGTAATTCGTCGAACCGGCGTTATGGACCCCGATCACCCATCGCGAGGCGAGACGATCGAAAATCACCAATCCATCGCCCGCGACGGAAGCGCAGTTTGTGTTTCCATTCGTGGTGAAGGGTGTCGATCCAGCCTGCGCCTTGCTCCAGACGGTTGCGAACGTGGTCTTGTTCCAGGCTTGGTAATAGGAGTTCGTCCACTCCATAAACTGCTTGGTGCCGATCGCGCCATTGGGGTCGATGTCGTACTGCGGCTTGGCCAGCTGCGAGGCATCCATGCCCTCAAACGAGGTCACGGTTTGAGCATGGAGAGCAATAGTGCTCAGCAATAGCAACAAGCCAGCACAGCGAAGCGGAGTCAACTTTGGCATGACGACGGAACCCTCGTTTGGATGGACGACCAGCCACTGTTTCGGGCTAAGGGAGGGACGAAACAAAACCCGCGGGGGAGAACGTTTGTGTACTTTATTACGGTCGGCCGAATCTGTCAACAGAGACTTTAGTTTAACCTCTTTACAATAAGTGACTTAGGGCCGATTTTCTCATGATTGCGATTTCCGTCACGGCAGCGGCCTCGGTAGGGCGAGAATCGACCCCTGTTGCTAGAATGTCGCATCAAAAAACCAGCCATGGCCCTCGAAGAATACAAGCGAAAACGGCGATTTGAAGAGACGCCCGAACCTCCGCCGAAGATCGGAACCAAGCCGGGAAACCGCTTTGTAGTGCAGATGCACGACGCGACCCGCCTGCACTATGATTTCCGCCTGGAAATGGAGGGCGTGCTGAAGTCATGGGCGGTACCGAAAGGGCCGTCGCTCGATCCCGCGGATAAGCGGCTCGCGGTGCAAGTCGAAGATCATCCCGTTTCTTACTTCGATTTCGAAGGAAACATTCCCGAGAACAACTACGGCGCGGGCTCGGTGATGGTGTGGGACGTTGGCACCTGGCAGCCGCTCTCGCCCGTTGCCGTAGAAGGAAAGTATGTCCCGACGACCGAGGCCGAAGCGGCGAAGATGATCGCGAAGGGCGATTTGAAATTCCGCTTGGAGGGCAAGCGGCTGAATGGCGACTTCGCGCTGGTGAAGATGCGCGGGCGGCGTCCGGGGAGCAAGGGCAACGAATGGCTGATGATCAAGAAGCACGACCAGTACGTCGTGGAGGGATACGAAATCGAGGGATTCGATGAGTCTGTGCTGAGCAAGCGCAGCATGGAGGAGATCGCCGGCGACGCTGGTTCGAGAGAGTGGAGGAGCCACCCCGCGAGCGGACGAGGAAGATTGAAAGCGGCGTGGCTGGCGGATGCGATTGCGAGAATTGAGAAGAAAAAGAAGGCAGACGCTTCACCGCCGGCGCCAGCCACCAAAAAAAAAATAAAAACCGCAGAGGACGCTGAGGACGCAGAGAAAAACGGGAGCACTGCGCGAGATTCTTCTGAGACACCGTCTGCGGTTGCGGTTTATGCGCTCAAGAAGTCGAAGTCCTCACTCCCAAAATCCTCGGCGTCCTCTGCGGTATTGGTCTCCACTCCCGTGAAGCGGCCGATGCCGACCTCGATTCATCCGATGCTGGCCGAATCGGTCGACGACGCCTTTGATGGTGACGATTGGCTTTTTGAGATCAAGTGGGATGGGTACCGGGCCATCGCGTTCATCGAAAACGGCAGGACGCGTTTCGTGTCGCGGAATCAGACTGACCTGACGCCGCGTTATCCCGAACTGCACAACCTGGCCAAGCGGGTCAGAGCGGACACGGCGATTCTCGATGGCGAAGTGGTCGCGCTCGATGCGGAAGGACGCGCCTCGTTCAGCCTCATGCAGCAACGCACGGGATTTCGTCCTGGCGGCAGGCGCGGCGCCGCGAACGCGGATGTACCCGTGCTCTACTACGCCTTCGATCTGCTCTATCTCGACGGCTACGACTGGCGGCGGGTGCCGCTCGAGAAGCGCAAAGAGAAGTTGAAAAGCGTGCTCGATGCTGACGACGTCTTGCGCTACTCCGATCACTACGAATCGCACGGCAAGGCCCTGTTCGAAATCGCGCGGCAGAAAAAGCTGGAAGGGATCCTGGCGAAGAAGCGCGAGAGTTTCTATGAAGAGCGTCGCAGCCGCGAGTGGCTCAAGATCAAGATTCGCCACGAACTCGAGTGCGTCGTCGGCGGCTATACCGAGCCTGAGGGCAGCCGCGCGCACTTCGGCTCGCTCGTGCTCGGGCTCTACGACAAGAAGGGCCGCCTGATTCACGTCGGGCAGGTTGGAAGCGGTTTCGACCAGAAATCGCTGGCATCCATCTGGAAGATTCTCGAAAAGATCGAGACGAAGAAGAATCCTTTTTACGGCGAAGTGGAAGCGTTGCGAAAAACGTTCTGGGTCAAACCCGAGTTGGTCGCAGGAATCGAATACGCCGAGTGGACCGGTGGAACCAGTGAAGGCAGCGGACCGAAGTTACGCGCGCCGGTTTTCCTCGGCCTGAGAGACGACAAGGATCCGAAGGAGTGCCTGCTCGAAGAAGCAAATTCCCAGAAGGAAACTGAGAACTGAAGCATCAGAAACTGAGCACTGTGTACTGTGTACTCGGTACTCGCGACTCAGGACCCGCGACCCGCGACTCAGGACTACTTAATATCTTTCATCGCCAGTAACGTGCCGTAGTCGCGGCCGTTGGGATCGACGCCGCGCGCGACCATGCCCGCGAAGGCGTCTCGCACCTCCGGATACTTTGCTGTGAAGGCCTTCATCACCGCCAGATTGTTCTGGTATGCCGTGGCCGTGTTCGACGCATCGGCGGTCTGGTAGCGCACGACGAGATCGAGATCGCTGCCAACCGTCTGCACGAATACGTCGGAGAGTTTGTAGGTCGTCCCGCCGGCAGCGAGATCCGTCATTTTTCCGTTGGCGGGAAGATCGGCCGGCTGCAAGCCTTGCGATTCATCGTAGATCTTGTCAGTCGCCATCGTGCTCATGAAGGGAAGCGGCTGCATCAACGCACGCGCCTGCTGGAAGAAGAACCACGCGTCGTGCATCTGGCCCTTGCTCTTGTACTCGCGAGCGCGAGCGGCGAACCACTCGCTGTCATGCCCGCCGACTTGTGATGGGCGGATGTACAGCCCGCCGAGTTTCCAGTCGCTTCCGGCCTGCTGCAAAACAGTCGAGAAGTTGAGGCTCGCTTTGGCCGAATTGAGCGTGAGAATCACGATCCCATATTTTCCGGGCGGTAGATTGTCGAGATAGAAGACCGCGCTGTTGGAAGTCTGCCCGTTCTTGCCGAAAACTCCACAATAAAATTCGGCGTGGGGACTCGGCGCAGTGCCCTGGGTCTCAAGCAAAAAAACCGACTTCAGTGCAGGCTGCGCCGCTGCCAGGTTCTCTTTGTTGCCGACGACGGTGCTCTCGATGCCAGAAAAATCGCTGGCAAGACTCGGGATAGAGTTCTGGCGTATCGATGCAGCATCTCCCTTGGCGGCCAAATCATAGAAGCGTTGGGCGGCGCCCGAAATCGCAGACCGGGTCGCGTCGTCGAGGTCGCCTGCGGTCTGGCAGCTTTGTCCGTAGACCTGCAGCGTGAAGGGCAGAAGGCTTAAGACCAGAAGGGCATGAGCAAAGACAATTCCAGAAGTCAGACGGGGCACGCGATTCATACTGCATTCTGCCTTCGCTCTCATAGCGATGGGATTCCAAGGGGTTCGATGGTTACTGCCGGAACCATCTTCTTAGGGTGCACCCTATAAGATTGTACGCCGCCGGAAATGGTTGATGACAATCCACTTGTGGGGTTGCCGATTCGTGCTATAGCTGGAATCCGTGCAAGAGAGTAGGGTAAGAGCGTTCTACCTGGCGGGACCCAAACCGCCAGGTTCTTCATGCCCCTCGACGATAGCCCCGACTATTAGAACGAGTGCTAGAATCTGGTCAGAGAGGCCTTGCGGTTCCCCCCGAAAGTTTTCCAGGAGGAGTGGTCTATGAGTACCGGATCAGGATTTTTGAAGTCAGCCGGCATTGCGGTATTGTGCCTGGGCAGTGCGGTCTCCGTTTTTGCTGGCTCGGAACACGGCCAGCGCAAGCCGAAGAAGCCGCAGGCGCCTCCGCTGGCTTCGGGACCGACGGGCCCAGTGCCACAAGTGCCGCTGGATTCCATCTCGCCGATGCCGCCGACCGTGAGTTATGAGAATGGCCAGCTGACGATCGTCGCTCCGAATTCCACGCTAGGAGACATTCTGCGCGCGGTGAAGAAGCAAACCGGAGCTGAAATTGAAATTCCCACGGCGGGCGACCGCGTCGTCACTCACCTTGGACCGGGGCCGGCCCGCGACGTGATGGCCGAACTGCTGAATGGGTCACGCTTCAACTATGTCATCCTGGGATCACCGGAAGACTCGAAGGTTTTGACGCACATCGTGCTCGTGCCGAAATCGCCGGAAGCCCCTAACGCGAACAACAATATTGTTGCGCAACAGCCTCCGCAGCAGCAGGCGATGATGCAGCCGGGAAACATGGCTCCTCCGCCGCCGCAGGAAATGGCGCAGGATGCGGATGCCGATCAAACCGCCGAGGAAAATGCCGACGATGCTGCGCCCGATCAAGCGACAGCCGAGGCGGACCAACAGCAACAGCCCACTGATCCGAATGGAGTCAAGACACCGCAGCAGATGCTGCAGGAGATGCAGCAGCGGCAGATGCAGCTGCAACAGAATCAGCCGCCAGGGCAGCCGCCGGTTCCAGGAACCGGATTGCCACCGCGTCCACCGCAGGAACCGTAATTTCGTTTTGAACGCAATGGAAAAGGCCGCGCTTTGCGCGGCCTTTTCTTTGTGGCCGAAAAACCGAGGTTCCTCCTCGCTCCGCCTTCGGCGTCGCGTATCGGAATGACAGAGTTTCTAAGCGTGTCGGCATGGAGGGGTGATGAGTGCCGGCGGCTTGCTTTTACGGGCTGTTGCCGCCGAGGGTGAATGTGCGCGGCGCCGGGCGCACCGTGGAAGTGGTATGAAGATCGGTTGAGTCCATGGTCTGCTGCAGAAGCTTCCAGTCGCGGGCCACTTCACTTTCCGAGAGTCCGGCAGTTGATTTGCGGCGCAACTCGGAGCGCAGGCGCGCTTCGATCAACTGGCGCACGAGCTGCGGCGACGCGGAACCGTCCATTAGATTGTCGGCAGCGGCGCCGATCTCGATTGGCTCATCGCCGATCTGCATCTGCAGTACGGGGCGGCCGTGCTCGTCGACGGCATCCTTGGCCTTCGCCTGCAAGCGCTCCCACTTGTGATCGACCCTTTGTCCAGCCTTCTCGGGATACGCACCATCGAGCAGATGTTTCAACTCATGCTGGTAGGCGCGCAAGTCCTCGCGATTCATGGGCGGTTCAGGATTGCCGCCGACGACAAAGACCTTGGCGTTATGGGCGGGATCGAAGCGGCCCGCGCCGGTTCCCACATAGACCGCGGCCACGCACCCCGCAAAGATGGGACTCACGACTGCACTGGGCACAATGTATTTCTTCGACTTGAAGAACGACTCGACGACGCCATGCACCGTGGAACTGCGCGGTAGGCTACCCGGCACCTGCGCGATCACCAGCCGCGAAAACTCAATTTGCGGATAGCGCGCGTTGAATTTCGTCACCATCTTCGCCATCTGCTTGGGCGTGGTGATGCCGACGTCGGCAATTACGCTGCGATGCAGAGCCTTCGGGTAATAAAAGTTGATGATGTCTTTGGCGAAGTCCGCGCAATTCTGCGAGACCGTGCGGAAGTGCGAACGGTTGGGGCGGGAGTTCAGCTTTTTGATCAGCGCTTTGTCCTGCTCGGGCGTCGTGGCGATCTCAAATCCGTAAACGGTTCGGTCGTACGACGTGCCAACGAGTTCATACCAGTTGCCGCCCGGAGCCTCGCCGGCGGCAGTGTCGGGAGCAACGTCTTCGAGATACCTGCGTCGGTAGCTGTCGCGCAGGAAGGCGACCATCTTCGCGTCGGCAAACAGAGGAACTTCTTCCGGACGCTCAACGGCGTAAAGATACGGGATTAGCGGAATGGCCACCCAGTCGTAGCCGCCCACGCCGTCGTAGCGGCTGAGGACTACGCCGTCTTCCCCCAGCTCGCACGGTCGCAGCCTGACCGGAGTGTCGGCGCAAACCCGGGGCAAATAGACCGCGGCGTGGCCGGTCGCGGTAAAAAATCCGAGGGTGCCGTAGGGCTCTTCGAGCAGCAGAGTCACGGAGGCCGACGCCAGAGCGCTCGAACCCAGAACGGCGAGCGCCAGCACGACGATTATGCACCTCATTCGATGGAGGTTGCGGGAACGCATCGTTATCCCTGACTGCAAAGCTAACCTGTTCTAATAAGAACCCTTTAGCCGAAGATTAGTTGCAAGAGATGGGAAACACCAGTTACCGAAGTTCAGCTAAAACACGGCGGAAAAAGCTGTAGGCAGGAGGGCAAACGTAAGGCAAAAACCAATAGGCGAATGGACGCGGCATATGCTTATTTTAGCAGCGACTTTCTGGCCCAGGCGGCAGCCTCGGCCACGGATGTGTCTTCATCGGCGGCTACGGTGTCAAGGATGGGAAGGAACTCCTGATTTCCACTATTTCCCATGGCGATGGCCACGTTGCGACGTAGGCCGGAATGCTTTGTGCGGCGTACAGGAGATCCTTTAAAAGTTGACCGGAACTCCTCGGGCGACATTTCTGCCAGCCACGCCAGCGCCGGATTCACCAGTCCCTCGCGCGGTTGGAATTCCGGTGCGCCGGAGACGGGCGCTTTGCTGTTCCACGGGCAAACGTCCTGGCAGATGTCACAGCCGAAAACGTGATGGCCGATACCGGCGCGCAGTTCCTCAGGAACGGATCCGCGCTTCTCGATGGTGAGATACGAGATGCACCGGTTGGAGTCAAGTTGGTACGGTGCGACGATGGCATCGGTCGGACACGCCTCGATGCAGCGGGTGCAACTTCCACAGCGGTCGGCTGCAGGCAGATCGGGTGTAAGTTCGAGCGAGGTGAGAATGACGCCGAGAAACAGCCACGAGCCTTTTTTCTGATTGATGATGCAGGTGTTCTTGCCGATCCATCCCACGCCGGCATACTTGGCGAAGACGCGCTCGACGATCGGGCCGGTGTCGACGAAGCTGCGGGTGGTGAGCGCTGGCTGCAAATCTTTGGCGGCAGCCCGGTGAATCGCTGCTTCCACTTCCTTCAGGCGGCGCAGCACAGCATCGTGATAGTCCTCGCGACTCCAGGCATAGCGCGAAATCCATCCACGTTGCGGATCTTGCGTTTGGGTCGAGTAAGGATGCGCGGTGTTGTAGTTGATCGCGCATACAATCACGCTGCGCGCCCACGGGATGGCACGAGCGAGCGAGGCGCGCTTGAGTTCTCCCCGCTCGTCTTGCGCTTCCATGTATTTCATTTCGCCGGCGCGGCCGGCGGCGATCCATTCGCGAAAGCGCTCGTGTTCCGGCGTGTCGCGAACCGGAGCGATGCCGCAGAGATCGAATCCGGCCGCTTCGGCGGCGCGCTTGATGATCGCTTCAAGCTTTGATTGCTCGATACTCATTTTGAATTCAGAAGTAAGAAGTCAGAATGCAGAACGAAAATCCATGGCGTCCGCCACATCGTTGTTTTCATTCTGCATTCTGACTTCTGCAATCTGCCTTCTCTTCCCTTCCCAAACTGAAATCCTAAATCAGGAAACGACATGAATTGGTCCAGATATTTCTTGCGTCTGGCATGCTGCGGTATAAGCTGGCACAGAGTCACGCACGTTCCCTGCGCGTTCTCCCGCCCCGGTTCAATTCAAGGAGAAAATCATGCCGCAGATTCCTCAAGCGCAACTTCCCACAACGATTTCGGTGATCAATGAAAGCACGGTTCTCAGTGACGCCGATATCGCTCCCGTCGTCGTGGCCTTGCAGCAGCAGGTCACCAGCGACTTCCGTCCCATCTGGGGCACAGACGCAGAACTCAAGATGATTCCTTCCGGAGCACAGCCGCCGACGGGCACGTGGTGGCTGGTAATTCTCGACGACTCCGACCAGGCAGGGGCGCTTGGCTATCACGATCTCACTCCCGATGGATTGCCGATCGGCAAGGTTTTTGCCGGCAGCGATCTGAAGGCTGGGTTGTCGTGGAGCGTGACCGCCAGCCATGAACTGCTGGAGATGTTGGCCGACCCGAACATTAACCTGACCGTATTCGTGCAGAACGCCAACACTACAGGCACGCTCTACGCCTATGAAGTGTGCGACGCGTGCGAGGATGACAGCTTCGGCTACCGCATCAACAACGTTCTGGTTTCGGATTTCGTTTATCCGGCGTGGTTTGAGACGTTTCAGCCGTCGGGAACTCAACTCGATCGCATGAACCAGATTCAGGCCCCGCTGCAGTTGCTGCCCGGAGGCTACATCGGCGTATTCAGCGTGACCGATGGCAGCGGCTGGCAGCAACAAACCGAGCAGAAACATCCGACCAATCTGCGGCACCGCGGACACGTGGGGTCCCGGCGCGAGCGCCGTTCGATTCCGCGTACGCAGTGGCTGCCCAGCCTGGCACAGCGCAAGATCACCAACAACGCGCAGCAATACCGCCTGCACCTGCAGGAAATTATCCGGCGTAAAGAAGCAGCCTGATGGCTGCAATTCCTCCCCCCAAGGGCCCCGATCGCAAGCGGGGCCCTTTTTGATTGGAGCCGCGGACGCATGCGTCCGCGAAGGCAGCGTCGTGGCCTTTGAGTCCCATAATTTCTGAACCCACAATGTCTTGCCACTCCCCGGGCGGATCCTTCGGCTTCGCTCAGAGCGGGCTGCGTCCGCCCCTTCACTAACCAACATCGAGCTGAGACTCACGGACGGTTGCAGCACGATCGCGAATCCGAGCGGCACCGTTCTGCTTCCAGCGTAAATTGCTGAACCGGAACTTTGCCGCCAGCGGGGAGATAGCTGATGGTGCTTTCTCCGTCTTCACTCTTGACCGTCAGCTGGACTTCTTTCGATGGATCGCCGTTGTACATCGACCAGTGGATGAGTTCCTGGCCGTCGCGCAGCCCGGCTTGGTAAGCCTGACTGTTTACTTCCACACCGGAGACTGTCTTAATCCCCTTGTTGAGCAGGCTTGCGTCGAATCCTGCATCGAAGCGCGCCAAAGATTCAATCTGCGATCGGACACAGGGCCCGAAGAAATTCTCAGGAATGCGAATGATGCCGCCCTGTTCGACGTAACGGCGGAGGGATTTCGTGAGGCTTCCGCCGAGATAGGGCGATGCCGCGCGGAAGATGCGCCGGTTTGTAAGCCGCATTGGTTTGCTGCTCACGCTGTGCAGGTGGGCTTTTTCTTCTTCGACCAAATGAAACATCACGTTGTCGAGCGAAGCGTGATTCTGGGTTTTATGGCGGATGGTGGCATCGAGCCAGAGGGCGAGCACCATGCCGCGGCGATAGTCGAGCTGGTCCAGCGCGGAGTGATCGGCGCTATGGCGGCGGATGAATTCGTCGAGCGGGACGTTGATGCCCTCGGTGAGCTGGTATTTACGGATGCCTTCGTTGATTCGAGCAATGTAATCAGGCAGCGTGACCAGGCCCGCGCGGTACAACATCAGGTCCTGGTAGTAGCGGGTGAAGCCTTCAAAGAACCAGGAGACGGAATATTGCGGGCCGTGCGGAAGGCCCATTTTGTATGGGTTCCATGCATGGAAAGTCTCATGTGCCAGGGTCCCCAGCACATCGGGCGTGAGCCGGTCCTTTCGCGAGAGATGCTCCATGAATGCATTGGTGAGCGCCGTACCGCCGTTTGAGCCGTGGTCCTGGTCCAGCGGCGTGAGCGAGATCAGGAAATAGGGGAAATTTTGATCGCTCCAGAAGGTGCGCTCGAACTCGACGATCTTTCGGGCGCGGGCGACCCAATCTTCGTCTGAGAAACTCCACGCTCCGCGAATCGCAAAGTACACGCGGTTACCTGAGATTTCGGCGTGATGAATCCGGTAGTCTCCGCCGACGAAAATGCTGTTGCGGGCGTAGTGCCATAGCCCGTGAAATGACTGGCAGCGGTCTCCGGTGGCGAAACTGGTGGCGAGCGACCACTCCGGCGGCAGGCGCTGCCAATCGAAGTTCACATCCACGCCTTGAAAATCATCGAATGCGGGATGCACGAGCGCAGTCGGCCCGAGAATGTGAAAGTACTGCGGCGACAGATCGGCACGAAACCGGGTTCCACTGTCGAGGGGGCCGTCCCAGTCCTTGACGAGGAGATAAGAGAGGCGAACGATGGCGTTGGGCGGGAAGTGAAGTTCTTTTTCCGCAGGCGAAGGCAAGTCTTCGATGGTGACTGCGGGCGAAAGAAGCTGAATGTCCGTCACGGATTTTTCGGCGTGAGACTGGCCCGCCCACTGCGAAGGCAGCTTGAGCCGGGCGCGTCCGTTGGGAGCGCCACGGAAAGCCAGCGTGATGCGCATCGACAGTTTGTCCCCTGCGAGCACGGGCTCAAATGAATACGCCAGAACATTTGTGGAAGCAGGTTTGGGGAATGAGCACTGCGCTGCCGAGAGCGTACCAGCGAGTGCTAAAACTAAAAACAGAACCGGCCGATGGAGAATTCTGAGCACGCCTTTGATCCCCGTTACACGGAACCCGGCCGCTGAGCAGGCGGGCAGGGAGGCGGCTCTCGCGGCAGGTTAAACGCCGAGTTTCTTTACTTCTTCGTGGTAGTACTTGCGGTAGAGAATGTCCCACTCTTGCGAACCTTCCAGGATGGTTCGCTTCTGGGTTTCAATCTTCTGCCGCGCTGCCACGTCGATCTTCTCTTCCTGGTTCAGCAGATCTTCCAGAATCTTGCGGGTTTCCTGGCGGATGGTGTTGGGGTCTTCGATGAATTCCACTTCGTCCATCTGCTTCAACACGTCGGAGACGGCGCGCGCCAGAACGTTCACCTTGTCGCGGCTCAGTCTCACAGCACCGCCTTGTACTTGCGCACGAGTTCGTTCTTCACTTTGCGGAACATTTCCTGGTAATTCGCGCCACTTTTGCGCATCTCTTCCGAGTAGGCTTCCAGAATGACCCGCACTTCGTCGTTGATGCGGTCTTCGAGAGAAAGTTCATCGACCAGCGCGCCGTTCACCCGCTCGGTGACGGCGGGGACGGCCGTGACGTCGATCATCTTGCCCGCGATCAGTTTCTTGGTGACTTCGCGGGCCAGATAGCCCACATATTCTTTGGAAAAAAGCATGTGTGGATCGGAAGCGCTGTGCGACGGCTCTCAGTATGAATTTGAAAGTGTAACACAGCCAACACTGCGGGCTACGCCGTTCAGCGCGGCCCGTGAGCGATACCCAGCTGCTTCCAGAACTTTTCCCAATGCCAGATTCCGTAAGCGGCGTGGACGGGAAGGCGATAGCCGAGGGCATGCGCCTGAGCGATGATTTGTCCGCGATGATGGGCCTCGTGCCCGAACATGTACGCGAACATGGTCGCGCCGGCGGGCCAGTCGCGAGTCCAGCTGCCGCGGGAGAATCGGGTCACACGCCGGTCGAGCCGTTCGGAGAAAGCATCCTTGAGCATGGAGAGGCAGGCTTTGCCACTTCTGCGATGTGCGGCCATGGCCTGTTTGAGCGTGCAGCGCGCGGGATCGAGGGCTTTCGGACACGGCAAGTGAGGCGCCGACCGCTTGAGCCACACCAGCCGGCAGTTGTGAAGATGCGCAAAGATTGCGGCGATGGTTCTGCCTCCGGCGGGCTTCACTTGCGGGGGCCTGGCCCGCCAGGCGCGGGGATGGAGATTCTCGAGCAGCAATTGATTCATCAGATCGTTCGCTGCATAAATCTGCAGGAGACTCTCGCGGATGTCGGCTGGAGCGAAAACTGCTCGTGGCATGCGTTCCTCTTAGTTGGTCATGTGTGATCTCTATTGCTGCAGACGGTCGCGCAACGTATAGACGAACTGTTGAATTTCGTGCCGCTCGCGCTCCTCTTTCTGCTTGTTTGCTTTGGCGAGTTGCTCGTAGAGATCGATTTCCGCCTTAGCTTTTTCGGTTTGCCCAATCTGCCGGTAGGCCTGCGCCAAGCGGTAATGGGCTTCGTCTGATTGTGCATCGAATTCGATCGCACGCTGATAGTCGGCTATGGCTTTGGAAAATTCGCGGGAGTCCGCATGCACGATGCCTAGTTGGAGATAGGTGGGAGCAAATTTCGGATCCAACTGGCTCGCCGCGTTGAGCAGCGATTCCATTTGACCGACTGCGCTGGACGGCGCGCTCTTTCGCCGCTTCCAGAGCGCCATGGCATAGCCGTAGTTCGCCTCCGCGTTCTCCGGATGCAACGCGACAATCCGCTGCAGCCGATCAAGCACGCCGTCGAATACCGTGGAGTTGGAACGATCGATCTTGCCGAGGAATTGATAGGCAGACGGATTCGATGGATCAAGGTCGCAAGCCTCACCAATTTCCAGCACGGCCTGATCGTACGATCCGCGTGCGAAGGATGCCGCACCAAGCCCGATCAACATTCGCGCAGACTTGGGGAACAGCACATGGCCGTTGCTGAAGACCTGCGAGGCAGGCTCGGGCGCGCGATGCAGCAACAACTCCGCGCCCCAATCGAAGAGATACGGCTCGCTGGGTTCCATCTCGGCGGCGCGTTGGAATTCGCGGACGGCATCCAGCGAATTGCCAAGTTTCTCCTGCACGTCGGCAAGCAAATGATGTGCGCGCGCGTCATTGTCCATCGTGGATGCGAGAGTTCTCGCGCGCTGCAAATCTCCGGCGTCGTACGCGGCTAGCGCGAGTTCGTAGGCGCTGTTGCGCTCGTCGGCTTTCAGGTCGTAGGCGTGCTCTGGTTTAGCGAGTGCGGCCGTATCTCTGGCCAGTGAATCGCGGGCGTGAACCACCGTGTCGGATCCGTGGCCGCCGAGACTCGTTGCATCGGTGACGCCTGAAACGGTGAATTGTGGCTCGTCGTAGAAAGCGGGAGCGGCTGCACTCTGCGGGGGCGGTTTCAGCGCTTCAAGGGCAAGATCGACTGCTTTTGATTCTCCCGGTCTCAGAAAAATTGACGGAACATTTGCCTCGCGATAACCCGCCATCGATGTCCGGAGTTCATACACTCCGGGCGGCAAGGCGGGAAACCTGAATTCACCGCGATCGTCCGTCGCGGTCGTGCGAACACGGGCATCGGGTCGACTCTGCAGCCGCAACTCGGCTTTTGCAACGGGTTTTCCGGCGGCGTCGCGCAGGGTCCCATGCAATACGGCAGCCTCTTGCTTTTGCTGGCCAATTGCGGAAGGAGGCCGAAGGGTGAGCGCCACAAAAACCGCAAGGCAAATCGGGCTGCAGAATGCTCGAACGCAATTCGCTGGTGGGGAGCAACCGGTCATTAGGCAGCCGATCTAACCAACCTTCGATCGAAAATTTTAATGGGAGGCTTCCGCACTCGCAACCTGGGAATTTGCCTTCTGATCTTTGACCTGCCATCAGAAAAACTGGCGAAAAGCACCGATCAGCAACTAGAATCCAATGCTCCGCCTGGCGCGCTTCGCAATCAGTCGCGAAGTCACGAGCGACAGTCCATGAAGAAACCGCCAAACATGACGCGCCGGGAATTCGTCACGGCCTCGGCAGCGGGGCTGACGCTCGGCGGGCTAGTCGCTCCGACTGCGCTCTCGCCACAACAGCGCCCCGCCGCCGACGCCGGAAGTCCAAGCCGCGTGATTATCGACACGGATCCCGGCGTCGATGACGCGTTGGCATTATTGCTGGCGATGCGCTCCGCCGAATTGAAGATTGAAGGAATCACCGCCGTCGCGGGCAACGTTCCGCTCGAGTTGACACTTCCCAATGCTCTGCGCATGGTTGAGATTTCTTCACGGCCCGAGATTCCAGTTGCCGCCGGCGCGAAGGGCCCGTTGCTTCGCCGTCTCGTCACCGCCACTTACGCTCATGGTGAAAACGGCCTCGGCGGGGCAGTATTCCCGGAACCCAAACTCAAACCTGTCGCTCAAACCGCCGCCGAGTTTATTCGGGAAATGGTTCATCAGTATCCCGGTCAGATCACGCTGATTACCATCGGTCCGCTCACGAACATCGCCGCCGCGCTCAACTCCGACGCGGCGCTTGCCGGAATGATTCGCGGCCTCGTCATGATGGGCGGCTCGCTGTCGGGCGGAAACATTACTCCGGCTGCCGAATTCAATATTTACGTCGATCCTGAAGCCGCGCGCATCGTTTTTCAGTCCGGAATCCCGATTACGATGGTGGGACTCGACGTGACCCGAAAGACTTCGCTCACCGACGAACACGTGCGCGAACTCGAATCGGCGGAGAACCCGGTCAGCCAGGCGGCGGCCACCATCGCGCGCAATGCCCTCAATCACAACCGCGAGCGCGGATTCCTTGTCGGACCAAACATGCATGATTCGCTAGCCGTCGCGGGTTTTCTTGATCCCAGCATTCTGCAGTTTGAGGACTATTACATTGATGTGGAGACGACCGGCGAACTGACAGCCGGCGAAACGCTCGGATACAGCCCGAATGCCGGCGATCTGCGCAGAAAGCCGGGAAGCGCGAAAGACGCTCCGGCGGCGAACATGCCGATTCGCGGATCGGCGCCCACGCTTGCCGGCACGAAGACTTCGCCCGTGCTACGGGAGAATTTCGTGCCCAACACGAAAGTTGCGGTAAACGTCGATTCAACGAAGTTCTTCGACCTGTTGATCGGACGATTATCCGGCAGGCGATGAACGGTTGCTTTCATAGCTGCGATCGCAACTGCTTTCAGAACCGCTTTCACACGAAGAACGGAGCGTAAATGAAATTATCTCGGATGTGGCTGGTCTGCCTATTGCTGCTGATTTGCGTGCCAAGCTGGAGTCAGCAAATCGTAAGGAGAAGGATCATCATCGACCAGGACGCTGCAGGACCAGGCGGGACAGACCAGCAGTCGATGTTGCTGCTCATTCAATCTCCGCAGACCGACGTGCTCGGCATCACGGTTGTCACAGGAGACGCGTGGCTGAAAGAGGAGGTCGCGCACACGCTGCGCATGCTGGAGATTGTCGGACGCACTGACATTCCCGTCGTTGCCGGCGCCGAATACCCTATGGTGCGGACAAAAGAAGACACCGAACTCTGGGAGCAGCAATTCGGTTCCGTACCGTGGACCGGCGCCTGGACGCCGCGCAGGTATCATCCCCCGGATCAGCTGGGCGAGATGCCCGATGGAACGCCGACGGCCAAGCCACTGAATGAAGATGCCGCGCATTTTCTGGTGCGCATGGTTCGCAAGTATCCGCATGAAATCACGATTTACGCTGGCGGCCCGATGACGAATCTCGCGCTCGCAATCTCCATCGACCCGGAATTCCCCACCCTCGCCAAAGAACTTATCTTCATGGGCGGCAGTTTGAATCCCGTAACGGACGATCCCGAGTTCGTGAACACGCCGCGCCACGAGTTCAACCTGTGGTTCGATCCCGAGGCGGCTCACATTGTTCTGCGCGCGCCGTGGAAGAAGATCGTGTGTACCACTGTCGACATTTCGGTGAAGACGCGCCTGACGCAAGACCTCATCAACCGAATCAAGACGGGGAGTTCGCCTGCGGCGCACTACGTGGGCACCTACGCTCGATTGTTCGGCCAGTACAACTATTTATGGGATGAATTGGCGGCGCTGGCGTGGCTCGATCCCAGCATCATCACGGCGAAAGACATGCGCTATCTCGATATCGACCTGAATCGCGGCGCAGGCTATGGCGACACGCTGAGTTGGACGGAACAGGACAAGCCGAAGCTCACTGGGCCGCCGAGCGAAATTCAGGTCAATCTCAATACGGAGAAGTTCTACAAGATGTTCGTCGATTTGCTGCTGGCGCCTACACCGAAACCTTAGTTGTTGTCATGCTTTGACGGCAACCTCGCTCACTGCAATTGTTCCAGCATCTGCTTCGCGCCTGCGTGATCCGGATGCTGCTTCAGCAAATCCTGCAGCACGGCGCGTGCCTGGTCGCGAGCACCCTCGAGCGCGTACACACGAGCAAGATTCATATAGGCCTGATCGAAACTTGGCGCGACGCGGATGCATTGCTGAAAACTGGCCACGGCGTCGTCGCGGCGCTTCGTCACCAGATAAAGAATTCCGAGATTGTTCAGGGCCTCCGGATAATCCGGCCGGGCTTTCAGCGCTCGCTGCAGGTATTCGTACGCTTTCGCATTCTCGCCGGTCTGCGCGTAGACCATTCCCAGGCTGTAGTTCACCTCAGCGTCTTGAGGAGCGAGTTCCAGCGCGCGCTGCAAATATTTTTGCGCCTCATCCCATTTTTTTTGGAGGCGATAGGCGTTGCCTAGATTCTCGAGCGACAAGACATGCCGCCCGTTCAAACCGAGCACACGCTGAAAATATTCAACGGAGTCGCCGACCCGTCCTTCACGCGTAGCGATCACACCCAGATTGTTCCACGCATCGGGCAACGTCCCTGGAAAGCTGGCCTGGAGTTTCACGGTGCGCTCGAACACTTCGCGAGCCTCCGCGTTCTTGTTCTGATTCAGATACACGCTGCCGATGCCATAGAGCGCTTCTGCGCTGGCCGGATCGTCGCGCAACGCCTGCTGGAATGAAGCTTCGGCCTGATCAAGGTATCCGCGCTGGAAAAAGAGCGCGCCGAGGGAAAGATAGTTGCGGCCGGGATCGAGCGAAAAGCCGCGGCTCGGGAAGGGCAACGCAAGCGCCAATCGCTCGGCATCGGTCTCTGGAATATTGCGAAAATCCTGAGCAGCGTGCCCGGCATCCAATCTTCCCTGGTACACCTTGACGATGGAGCCCGCCTCGTCGATGAGAAAAGAAGTAGTAAGCGGTAGATCGCGATGCCGATCAAACAATTGGCGAAAGAGAATGTTGTAGATTGCGGCCGCATCCTCAGTGGCAACCAGGATCGGGACTGAAATATGCTGTGCAACGGCGAACTGGCGCAGCGCTTCAGTCGATCCATCCTCGCCCACGTGAACTGCGAATACCTGCAGCCCGCTTGACGCCCATTTGCCGCGCAATTCGTGGAGCGCTTTCAACTCTTCGCGGGATTCTGGCAACGGGATATTGCAGAAATTCAAAAGCAGTGGCTTGCCGCGGAGTGAGGCAAGCGTGCAGATTTTTCCGGAAAGATCGGCCAGCGAAAACTCAGGAGCCGGAACCGGCGCCAGAAGCCAGGTTTCAACTCTCTCAGGAAGTGTTTCGCCGGCGGCAAGGGACACGGAGGAAGCAGCGGGGTTCACCGTCGCGCGACGAAAAGCCTCGACTCGAGGCGCGTCGGAGCCTTCGACCACCCAGATTCTGTGATTGACGGGCAACTCCTGCAATTCTTGTATCACGCCGCTCGGCCACCGAATGGTCGCCCGCGCCAGGCTCTTGCTCTCTCCAAGACCAAAGAAAATGTCCTTGCTGTGCTGCGACAAAAATGCGGAACCGGCTTGCAGAGTTCGTGTCTGCCGGCCCGCGCTGCCTTCGATCGTCACCACGGCCCCGATCGCATCGCGATTGCTCTTCGTTCCTTGCAGGCGAAATGAGATCGACGCCGGCAGATCGGCCGCAACGTTCCTTAGAAGTCTCAGCTGGGGCGCGCTGCGATTCTTGAGCACGATCTCAAGCCGCCCGTCATGATCAAAATCGCCGAGTGCGAACGCGCGCCCATCTTCCACGAAGTCGAGTTCCAACGCGCCGGAAACATCGGAAAAAGTTCCATCCCGGTTGTTCGCGTAGAACACATTCCGCTCGTAGCCGCTCCATGTGCCATCGGAGCGGATCAACTCGTTGATCGCGTTCCAGCCTTGCTCGTAGTCGGGCGATGCGGCGGCCTCATCGGGCGAACGCGAGACCACCTGGCGCCAGAAAAAGCTGTTCAGATCCTCCCGCGACGGACCGGACACCATTCCGTTCGTAACGTAGAGATCGGCAAAACCATCGTGA
Source organism: Candidatus Solibacter sp. (assembly GCA_035501655.1). Classification (GTDB taxonomy): domain Bacteria; phylum Acidobacteriota; class Terriglobia; order Terriglobales; family Acidobacteriaceae; genus Sulfotelmatobacter. Next base: position 514,198 of record DATJVU010000010.1, on the reverse strand, counting down.
TCAAAATCGAATGCGTCGCTCGACCACGCCCAACGCCCCATCCCCGTGCCCGATGTTGGCGTTGCATCCTCAAAGGAAGCGCCGTGGTTGCGAAACAACGAATTGCCCATCGCGTGCTTTCGATACAAAGCACGCAACGGCTCGGGCGAATTGGTTTTGAAAATATCCTGCGCCGAAATCCGCATTCCCGCCGCGGTCCACATATTGGCGACGTATAAATCTTCCGAGCCATCTCCATCAAAGTCCGCCCAGCAGACGCTCATGCCCGCGCCCACATCCTCAACGCCGGCCTGCCCGGCCACGTCGGAAAATGTTCCGTCGCCGTTGTTGCGGTAGAGATTCTTCCGGCCGAAGTCATTCACCACGTACAGATCGGGCCAGCCGTCGCGGTTGTAATCGCTCCATCCACAGCAAAAGCTGTAGCGTGTATTGTTCTGGTTGAGACCGGATTGGCGGGTTACGTCACGAAAGGTTCCATCGCGCTGGTTCCGCATGAGAAAGTTGGGTGGACCATTTTCTGCGTCATGATAGGGCGATGGATATCGATACTGCCCGGTGCCCTGATAGTAGTTGTAGAGGCAGAAATAAATGTCGAGCCAGCCATCGCGGTCGTAGTCGGCAGCAGAGGCTCCGGTAAACGCGCCCTGCGGCGGATTCGCGAACTGAAATGCATCCGGCTTCTCGCGAAATTTTCCGCCGCCCTCATTGACGAACAGCAGGGGGCCGTTCGCCCGCACCACGATCACATCCTGGCGTCCGGCATTGTGGAAGTCGGCGAAGATAGCGCATGTTGTGTTTTCGAGAACACCCAGGCCTGAATACTCTGTGATGTCCTCGAAGGTTCCGTCGCCACGGTTGCGGAAGAGACGATTCGGCAATCCTGCGGGCTGGCACACATAAAGATCGTCATAGCCGTCGCTGTCGACGTCTGCGACTGATACGCCATTGTGGCCGTATACATCGATGCCTGCCGCTCCGTCGATGATCGTGCGCCAGTAGTCGGTGCCATGCAGCAACTGATCGGTATAAGAATTGCTACCAAGTGCCGCGGCTGTGATCTCCGCATACACCGGCGACGTCGATACTGCGCAGGTTTCTTCCAGCGGTTTCCATCTAGTCACTCGAAAAGCAGATGATGACGCCGGCTCCCATACGATCTCCCAATATCCCGTGCGCTGCTCGCGATGAAAGCCTGCGCCCTCGCCCACGATTTCATAACGAACCTGCGTCTTCAGACGATCGGGGTGCTGCGTTGATGAAGGGTGGACGACTGTTGCTTCGGACGCTTCGAGTCGAGTGACCTGGAATTCAGCGGTGAGAATTCTGGAGAAGCCATTCAGCCCAGAGCGCCAACTCTGAACAAAGGCATCACGCCCGATGGAAGCCTGATTCGAAAATGCCCTCTTTGTCACGCGCACAATCCCGGATCGCACCGGGCGCGACTCCAAGGGCTGCAGGGAAAATCCTGAGAAGTTTTCCGCCAGCGATTTCTCAAACGCTCTCGTATCGTTGGCTGCGCGGATCAAACTCGCGCTCCATTCCGCCAGAACGGAGTCAATTTGATCGGCATATTTCTCCGAAACGAATTCGTCAGAACCCGCCTTCACTTTGGCTAGCGTGGTATCGAGCGGGCGAGCATTGCGGTAGTGAGGATGGAGCGCGAATTCCGGATCGGAACCGGCGGGCGTGTCTATTGCGGCTGCAAACGCCGAACGCGGCACCTGCCACAAGCCGTTGGGAATCAGGCATGCGCCGGCCGCGTAACAGAATTGCGAAAGAAACTTTCTCCGCCGCCAATCTACGGCGGAACGCGGCTTCTCGGCCCGACTCAGAGGCATCTCCCGAACGACACGAGTGAAAACCGAAACTAACACCCGTGTCTGCGACGGTCAAGGCAAGCCCAATCGTCGAGGCCGTATGGTAGCCTAACCGCGGTTCGTCGTTTGAATTCATGGCTTGGCCATTCATCCGGGAGAAGCAACCATGAGCGGCCCTCGAGTTGCCGTGGTCGGCAGCTACGCGACCGGTCTGACGATGAAGGTTCCGCGCATTCCCCATGCCGGCGAGACCTTGTTGGGTACGGGTTATCGCGTCGACTTTGGCGGCAAAGGATCGAACCAGGCCGTGGGCTGCGCGCGGCTGGGAGCGCAGGTAGATTTTGTCACGAAAATCGGCAAGGACAGTTTTGGCGAAATGGCGCTGGGACTTTACCGCAGCGAACGCGTCAACACGAGCTACGTAAAACAAGCGGCGGACGCGCCGACCGGCGTGGGCTTCATTGTGGTCGAAGAGTCGACGGGACAGAACAGCATCGTGCTCGATCCCGGCGCGAATGAAATGCTGTCCGCGTCCGATGTGAAAGAGGCGGAAACAGTTCTGGCCTCGGCCGCGGTCGTGTTGACTCAACTGGAGATTCCGGTCGAAGCGGCGGAAACGGCGATGGCCTGCGGACGCGCGGCAGGTGCGGTGACGATTCTGAATCCGGCCCCGGTACGCCCTTTGCCGGCACGCATCATGGAGTTGATCGACATTCTGACTCCCAACGAAACTGAGGCCAGAGTTCTAGCCGGATACGCCGCGGATGTCGCCATCGAACCGACACAGCTTGGGCAGGAACTGATTTGCAGAGGCGTCAACCAAGTCGTGCTTACGCTGGGTGAAAGAGGCGCGATGTTAATCAGCGATTCGACTTGCAGGCATTTTCCAGCCGTTGAGGTACACGCGGTCGACACCACCGGCGCCGGCGATGCCTTCAATGCGGGCCTTGCCACCGCGCTGGCTCACCGCGCGGACCTCGAAGCGGCCGTGGAGTTTGCCGTCACCATCGGCGGAATGGCGGTCACGAAAGAGGGAGTCATTCCCTCGCTGCCGACTCGCGCCGAGGTAGTCGCGTGGTGCCGGGCGAGTAAGATCAAGCTGCCGGAGTGGATGGCTATGCACGGCAAGACGTAGCCCGTGTCTGGACTTCAATTTGAACGCTAACATTTCACATCCTGACGAGGATTCGAACGCAATGGAGGCCGCGCGGCTGGCGCGGCGCATTCAACACACCATCATCTCGAATGTGCTGACGGAATCCTTGTGGCGGCAACATGTGGACGAATGCCTGAAGTACAACTTCCACGCCGCGATGGTTCCTGCGGCGTGGGTGCGGCGGACCGTACAAGCGCTCCACGACACCAGCATCCGCACCGCATCGTTCATCGATTTTCCCTACGGGACAATGACCAGCGCGGGAAAAGCACTTGAAGCGCGGCAACTCGCAGACGAAGGCGCGCAGGAAATCGATTTGATGCCGAACGTTGGTTTTCTTCTCTCGGGGATGGACCGGGAGTACTTCGCAGATATTCGCGGTGTCGTGGAGGCAGCCGGTGCGATTCCTGTGAAGATCATGCTCGAACTTCCATTGTTGAGTCCGCAGCAACGCGAGCGAGCAGTTGCGCTCAGCGTGGAAGCGGGCGTCGCTTATTTGAAAAATGCCAGCGGCGGCGCGGTTGGGACGGCCACGCCACACGACATCCAATTCCTGCGCAGGCTGGCCCCGGACCGCGTGCGCGTGAAAGCATCGGGCGGGATCAAGACGGCGCAACAAGTACGCGATCTGATCGCTGCCGGAGCGGATCTGGTCGGCACCAGTTCAGGAGTGAAAATTGTGCAGGAATTGCTGCATGATGGATCCACTGCCCAGTCGAGTCATCCCTCCAGCTACTGACCTCTACTTTATGCCGAATCAAGCCGTCTTCTGACATGTATCACGACACTATAATCACTGAGTCGACTCACATTCACCGATGAGCCCTTTTTCACACCTGCGGCGAAAGTTGGCGCTGCTCGCGCTTGCAAGCGTGACCACCTTGCAACTGGCGATCGCGCAGACTAGCAAACCGGCAGATGCGCCAGCAGACGCGGTCGAATCCCATCTGGGCAAGGGTTATGACGCGCTCAAGCAGGATCGCTACGAAATCGCAGCAGAAGAATTTCGCGCCGCGCTGGCGCTCGACCCTTCGCTGGTGCTGAGAGCCCGATTTCCTCTTGCCGTCGCACTATTCGAACAGCACAAATCGGCCGAAGCGCGCCGCGAACTGGAGACAGTGCGGCGCGAAACCGGCGACCATCCGAATGTGTTGTACTACCTTGGACGACTCGACATCGAAGCCCGCGACTTCTCAAATGCAGTCAAGAATCTCAACGCAGCCATAGCAAAGCCGCCGTTTCCCGACACCGCTTACTACCTTGGGTTCGCTTATTTCAAGCAGGGCGATCTGCCCAATGCGGAGAAGTGGCTGAAAAAGGCGGCTGAACTCAATCCCCGCGACTCACGAATTCCCTACCAACTTGGATTCGTCTATCGCCAACAAGGACGCGGAGACGAAGCGCAGAAGTCTCTTGCGTTGTCAGAAGAACTGCACCATCAGGATGACAGCGAGGCGCAACTGCGCACTGAGTGCGGACAAAGGCTGGATCGCGGACCCCGCGAAGAAGCCCGCGCTATCTGTGAAAAACTCTACCACGATGATGATGCAGAACGCCTCACCGCGCTCGGCATGATTTATGGTCAGCACCACGACTACGAGGCTGCGCTCAAGCCGTTCCAGCGCGCCGCGGAGTTATCTCCGCAGTCGCCGCAAGTGCAGTACAACCTGGCGCTCACTTACTCCCAGTTAGAACGATTTACTGAAGCGCGCCGACCGCTGGAGACTGCACTGAAGCGTTGGCCGGACCTGTTTCCTCTTAATGCACTCTACGGCGCGGTGCTGGCGAAGTTAGGCGAGGATACGCAGGCTTACGAGGTTCTTAAGCATGCGCATCAACTGAATCCGGACGAGGCATCGACCTCAGAGCAGCTGTATCTCACCGCGATGAGGCGGGCAGAATCCAACCTCAACGCGCACGAGGATGCCAAGGCGCTGGTTTTTCTGCAAGAAGCTGGAATTCTCCGGCCGCAAGAGCCTCAACCTCATCGGCTGCTGGCAGAAATCTATTCGCGCGGTGGCAAAGCGGACCAGGCCGCTGCGGAAGAGCGCGAAGCAAACCGCCTGAGCAGCAAGTAATCCGCAGCCTCGCCGCGCGCTTATCTATTTCAACTCCTCATTTACGATCTGTGCCAGCCTGGCTCCGGCGAGGGCCACCCGCTTCTGCATCAATTGGAATGCCCGTTGGTCATAGTGCGATCCCGGAGCGATGCTGTATGCCTGATCGGCCACACCGATAGGATCCTGATAGGCATCGTTCTTCGCGTCGGTGAAACTCTCGCGGGCCCAGGTTGCGGTGTCCATGTTGTGCTTGCCGTTGGAGTACGGAAGCAAGCTCTTCCCGAGCACGATGGCGCGATTCACGCACGCCGCTTTTTTGTCGCAAAAGCCGCAATCGGAGCCCGGAAGATCGTCCCAGTAAGAGTGCAAATTCGAGGACGCATCTCCAAAGAGTTTGATCAGGTTCCCGCCCGCATCCCCGGTGGTGTGGGCCTGAGTGATCCGTGTCGTGGCGTGCAAGGGCTGGTGAATGTCGCCCACCAGATGCAACAGCCAAGTCAGGTCATAAGACTTCAGATCGTCCGCCTGGGACGAAGAAAGAACTGCGCGGAACGCGATAATCTGCGTCTGCGCGTTGGGAGTGGGGACCGCAGGAAGCGGCGTCTGATCCGGAGAAAACGGCGTATCGATGAAATGCCAGTATCTGTGGCGCAGAAGATCGGTGTAACCGGTATTCTGCGAGGAGGGCACTCCATCCGGCGTGTTCCCGCCGTCCGAGCCATCGTCAGAATATTGCGATTCTCCCTTGATGTCGTCTGGCCATGTGGCCGCCATCATAAAGATCATCTGATCGTGATCCTCCGGCGAGGTTCCGGCGGGAATTTGTTTTTCCCAGTTCGCATAATCGGGATTGAGCTTGAGCAGAACCTGCACCCGCGCTTTCGCGGTTGGAGTTAGTTTCTGGTAGGCGACATAGGCCACCGTCATGTGACCTATGGGCCCCCATGCCGTCGCAGAGAGTGGATACAGCAGTAGAGCAACACAGAAGCAATAGAGACCTCGCCAGCTCATAAGTGACCTCCTAACGCAGCAAGCCTAATCTTGCTCCAGAGATCGCACAAGTAGATGGTGAGTAACTAGTCGATGATTCTGTCCTTAGGTGTCGATGCCCACATTGCAATCTGGAAGTTAGGCACGATGCACTCTCCGACAGCGATTCCGTCGATCTCGATAAGGGCCTTCAGTATTGCACCAGTTTAAGATGCGGGCGAGAGCTGGCTGTAGTCGCAGCCACCGTTCCGCGTCCATGAAACCGGAAAGATGGCCTTTGGTTATTGCGAACAAGGCGCGGACGGACGCACTCCGCTTGCGCCTTCCCACGCAAGCGGCTGAATCGATCAGGCGTGCACCTGAACCGGCCACTTCTGCCTGATGGAGTTGAACCGAACGCGTATCAGCCAGAAGAGCATCAGAAGCAGCGGCAGGAAGCTGAGTAGCATCAGAAATCCACTCTTTCGCATCCACACTGGAAACAGGTGTTGCCGCGCAAGAAATACCGATCCCGAGGCAATAAAAAGAGCAAAGCACATGCGCCAGAGATGGCGCGCCAGGCGCTGGGTGCCGGAGATGCCGCGACGCGCGATCACGCGAACATCGCCAATCACCGAGAGCAGCGCAATCGAGCCCATAAAAAAATACGGCCCGGGCGGATAGTCATACCTCAGGCCCGTCGGGCTCCACGCCGCCTGCATGCCGAGAGTGATCTCCACCGCGCAAAGCGTCGCGACGACCAGCAACGCGCCCCAATCAAACATCCTTGGCGCGCTTTCTCTGCGCCGCGCGGTCCTCCACGCGGTCGCGACCAGGTAGCACGTCAGAATGCCGCCCAGGATATTTCCCGGCTCAGCCTTCATCACCGCGAGCAAAGCTCCCGCCGAGGCCATTCCCATCATCGAAGCGACAAAAATGTTTCCCGTGATGGCATGCCAATTCGACCCTTTGCGAAAGATCATTGCGACCGCACCAGAAAGCAGCCCAACGATGCCTCCGCAGATGTGAAAGATCAGGATGGGCGAGCGCATAGATTCTCCTTTGGCTCCGAGGCACTGGGCACCTCGCGCCATTTGGCCTTGCAATTTAGTCGTGAGTGTTGCCGCTGGCGAAAGAGGCTGCTAATAGCCCATCGTCAAGCGAGCATTCGCTTCACAAGGGACCTCGCGAACGCCGCAAGCGAACGGCCAACGCGAGAAACAACGCGGTGAGCGCCAGGCCGATCCACAGGCCGGGACTGCTCACGTAATGCACAGGGGTGATATGCATGCCGGCATCGACCGGAAAGCGTCCGGAGTTCGTCATGGGCATGGCTTCATCCCCGCCCGACAAGCGATTCTGAAGCATCGTGGCGAAATACATCGTGTTGAATAGAAGCTTCTCGAGTCCGCCGATCGCCAGCATCGGCAGAAACGCCCACAGAAATGGCGCGCGCTTCGCCCAGGCTGAAACCAGTAAGAGCCAGCCATAAATGGGCGCGTACCACAGGATGTGCACCGTCACGACGTGATACAGCAACATCAGGTCCATTTGAAAAAGCTGCACCTGACTCCACAGCGTCGCAACGCTCATGCCGCTGCCAGCCGCCACGGCGCTGCTCAACAACAATGTGATCCAATGGACGACGGCGATGCTGACGAAGGTCAGCAGCGGCAAAACGCCCAAAACAACTATTGTCTTCGAAAGCACCGCTGTCAGATCGGACACCGGCAGCGACTTCCAAAAAAGAATGCTGCGATCGCGCCGCTCGCTGTAAAGCGCATCGAGGGAGTAGAAGATGCTGACGATCACCGCGATTCCCATGATCAGTGAGGTCGCGATGTCATACGGCTGCGCCAGCTTGTCGTGCTGCAATTCTGGACTGCTCGCCATCGCCGTGCGCATTTCCCGCGATAGATGCAACAGTCCAATCAACAGGCCGGCCAGATAAATCCCCGCGGCAATGAATGGAGCCAGGTAGACCGACCGGTTCTCCCACAACTCCCGCCGTACCGACCAGTACATGGGACGCGTCGACGAAAAAACTGCGGGCGCGATCGCCCGCGAGTCCAACGCGGCGCCGTTCATCGCGTTCGATGGAGAATTCATTGCGCAGCTCCTTTCGCCTCGCCGCCTGGATTACCGGGCGCTGGATTGCCCATCACCGCGACGAACACGTCGGCGATGCCCGGCGTGTGCACTTCGCCGAAAGCCGCGAGCTGGTTGCGATCGACGCCATCGAACAGCATGGTGGTTCGGCCAAATATCTGCCGCTCGTGAATCGGGCGCAGTGCCCTTGCCGCTGCGGCCTTCTCCGGATTCACCGTAACCTCCGAATAGCGCTCCTCGAAGGCCTCCATGCTGGTGTTCAAAACGATGCGGCCGCGATCGATGAACATGAGATCGGTGAGTACATTCTGCAGTTCGTCCACCTGATGCGTCGTCACCACAATGGTGCGGCTGCGGTCGAAGTAGTCGTTCAGCAGCGAATCATAAAACTGTTTGCGAAAAAGAATGTCGAGCCCGAGCGTGGGCTCATCCAGCACCAGCAAGCGCGCATCGATGGCCATGACCAGCGCCAGATGCAGTTGTGTCACCATTCCCTTCGAGAGTTCCCTGACCTTGCTCGTGTGTTTGATCGTCGTCCTGGAGAGAAATCCTTCCGCCTTGGCGCGATCGAATCGCGGATGCACTCCGGCAACGTAGTCGAGAGCTTGGGAAACCCGCATCCAGCGGGGCAAAACCGCGACATCGGCGATGAAGCAGACATCGCGCATCAGCAGATCGCGCTCCTTCCACGGATCCCGCCCCAACACGCGCAACTCGCCTTGATATGGAGTCAGCCCGAGCATCACGTTCAGTGCCGTAGTCTTCCCCGCCCCGTTCGGGCCAACGAGCCCGACAACGCGGCCGTCGTCGACGCGCAGATCGACGCCGTCCAGCGCAACCGTTGTTCCGAAAGCTTTGCGCAAACCACGTGCCTCGATGCATGCCATGGTTTCAGTTCTCCTTCTCGCTGTTCTTCGCAGCTTCGTTCGCCGAGTTCTTAGCCACATCGTCGGGCGCCTGCTTGCCGTTCTTCGCCGAGTCGAGCAGTTCCTTCGCGGTCAACCCGAGCCGCTGAATGGTGGCGTGAACCCGTGGCCACTCTTCGTCCAAAAACTTCTGCCGTTCGCCTTTGAGCAAGAGATCCCGTGCGCCCTCATTGATGAACATGCCACGACCTCGCCTGGTTTCGACCAGTCCTTCGTCGACTAGTTGCTGATATCCCTTCAGGACCGTGAGCGGATTGACGCGATACTCGGCGGAGACGTTGCGCACGGAGGGCAAAGGTTCCCCCTCTTTCAGCACGCCGTCGAGGATCATCGCCACTACGCGGTCGCGCAGCTGGCGGTATATCGGCTGGCCGTCATTCCACTCACGATCCATTTCGGTTTATCCCGGTCTTCCCTAAGAAATCTTCTGTGAAAACGTAATCGATGAAGAACCTGCCTTACCTAATATTTCGATAACGGGGTCACGGCTTGCGCTGTAGGTCAAAATGCGCCCGCACCGGCTTATCTCCCGGCATCATGTAGGTCCAGTCCTCGGTGTGGTGACTCGCGTCGATAAAAGTAAAAACGGCGTGATGCATGTGCCCGTACTGCGTTCCGCCGTCAAGATCGAGAAAACTGAACTCGATAGTCTTTCCGTCTGCAGAAGCCTGGGCGGTCATGCGCGGTCGATTGCCTGCATCGCAATAGTGCGTCAGAAGCAGACGATCATTGTCGAGATAGAGCATCGTAATCGGGTCGTCCATGCGGCCTTCAATATTCATCTCGTGCATGAGCGCATTGCCCATTGAAGTCTGTTTTAGCGAAACCTTCATATGCTTGCCCTGAACTTCATCCTGCGGCGGAAACGTGGTCACTGTGCCTTCCCACGGACCGGCCAAGGCTTTGAGCTGTTCAAACGACTTCTGCGCATCGGATTGCGCCAATGCGAGGGCGGATAGCAAAATCACAAACGCTGGAATGCTGCCTCGAAGAGCTTTCATGTCATCCTCCTGAATTCATTTGGCTGGCTGCGCGGATTGCTTGCCTTGATTTGAGCTTTCCAAACTGCCATGGTTTTACTGTTATACTTAACTATATCACTATGACTCACGTCAAGCCTTTTCTGATTCCCTTTGTAACTCACACAAAGTAATGTATTTAGAGATTGACCCAGTGCGGGCGCACGTTCTGCGGACCGTCAAGGACACTCATGATGTCCTACTCGGATTCGAGATGAGAGACCTTGACGGATATTATCGGACGGGGGCATGCCAACAGTCTGAAGAGCACTTAAGTGTCAGATATAATGCCGCCCAGCCTCCTTACTCGGTAACGAAAACTGCACTCGCCGTGAGTACGCAACGAATACCGTCGCTTGACGGCCTGCGGGCGATTTCAATCACACTTGTCATCCTCAGTCACCTTGTAAAGTGGAAGCATATTTCTCTCCAAGTGCTTGGCAGCTTCGGCGCGCTCGGTGTCCATGTCTTTTTCGTGCTTTCGGGCTACCTGATTACTAGCCTTCTGTTGCGAGAATACGAGCGAACATCTGCAATTAGCCTGCGCGATTTCTACATTCGAAGGGCGTATCGAATTTTCCCGGCCGCATTCGTATTTCTCGCGGTTGTCACTGCCCTCTATTGGCAGCAGATACGTTGGTACCACGCCGCTGCGGCAGTGTTGTACGTTGCCAACATGGACATTTGGCGACCTTGGATTTTCGGACACCTCTGGTCGCTCAGCATTGAGGAGCAGTTCTATCTACTTTGGCCTTACGCAATAAAAAAGTGGCAGCGTCACAAAGTCGCTATTCTGCTCTGCGTCTCCGCAGTCACGCCAGTTTTCCAAGCCGGCCTCTATGCTTTTAGGGTGCACAACGGACTCATCGCCAGCCTGCCTGTCTACGCCGACCAACTCGCGATTGGCTGTCTGCTGGCGATATTCGCACCACGGATTCCCAAAATCCGGGGTTCGTGGGCGCTCACCATGCTTCTCGCGATGCTCCTCATTCCGTGGTTTCCGGCGTCAAGCGCGTTGCGATCCATCTTCATGCTTTTCGTCCTTCGTCCCCTGCTCAATGTTTCCATTGCCGGTCTGGTGTTGCACGTCATCCAGGTTCCATATCAAGCCTTAAACTGGTCCCCGGTCGCGTGGTTGGGAAGGATTAGCTACAGCCTCTATCTATGGCAAGAATTGTTCTGCTCGAACGCCTCGCTGCACCTCGGATATTTTCTTGTTGTACCGGCGTTGGCTTCCGCCTGCCTGTCGTACTACTGCGTTGAGCAGCCGATGCTCCGCCTCAGAGAGAAGCGCGGAGCCAGACCTCGAGAGCGTAAGCAGGCAACCGCCGGGCTAGGGGTCCGAAATGCCATTCTCGATACCTCAAAGACTTAGGTCTCGTTGTCTTTCAAATTGTCAGCCTCTTCACCGTCCGCATCTCGCCGTTGTGCGGACTTTGAGGTCTCAACGAACAGTGGACAAACAGAAATGCACGCACAGGAGCCGGCAGCGGGAGACGAACAGTCGAAGAACCCCATGCCCCTGCACCGAAATCCCACAGTGGCAGGGAGGTTGTGGATCACCTTACGAGCGAACGCTACTACACCGACGATCTGATCTTGGACAAAAACTGAAGCAGCCGATATCGTCCCGGTCCAGTCACTCTGCGGTGGACGGGAACCAGCTGCACCAGAGAGCCTCCAAAGCCCGCCTTGAACCACGCCGGACCCGAGGTGGCTCCGGGTGTATAGCCACCAAAATCATATTCCGTGCAGCCATGCGCCTTGGCCCACTGCAGCGCCTTCCACTGCAGGATATGTCCGACCGTCATGTGCGGCTGCTGATCGCTCGCGCCCCACACATACCAACATCGTCTGCCCGCGCGCACAATTACCGCCCCGCCGTGAATCCTATCGTCCACGCACGCCATCAGCAGCGCGCCTCTCGATTCGCTCCGCGCGAGCCAACCAAGAACCCGCCGCAGACGCGCGGGAGGATCCGGCGAAAATCCCTTCCGGTCTACCATCTCTCGATAGAGTCGCAGGAACTCCTCCATCTCTGCTTCATTCGCGGCAACGCCGACCTCTGTCCCGCATCGTTCCGCGCGCCGCACTTCGTACCGCGAATTCTTGCGAAAACCTGCGAATATCTCGTCGCCGCTCTTCCGGAGATCGAGCCGCAACGACGCTCGCGCCTTCCCCATGCATTCCCAGACCGAATCGTTCCTCTGCCACAAGCGATCTTCCTCCGATTCGCAGAGCCATTCTGGAGAGACATCCAGATATGCAAATCCATCCCGTCGCATCTTCTCAGCGAGCTCGTCCGCCGTCGCACGCCACAATTCGCGATCGGAACAAACCGGTCCACGATTAGCGATCAGCGCACGAATCCAAGGCACTCGCCGACCCAAGGGCGATTGCACTCCGAAGCTCCCGAACCAGCGAATTCCTCCGCCGGCGCGCAAGATCATGGCAATGGTGCCCGGGTCTCCCCACTGCGGAAACTGGAAAGGATGGCTGGTCTCTTGGCGGTCGAGAAAGTCTTCGATCTCGGTTAACTGGGCGGCTGACAGATCGGCTATCGGGAAAGATTCCAGTGCCATTCTTTTGTGAAGACGTAAAGCCGATTGGATTGCGAGCCAAAGACGTCGCGGAGGAAACTAGTCTAGCGTCCGCCCAACAGAGGGTCAATCGAGTTGGGCGGCGTCGCCTTCGGATTAGTAGGCGCAGTAAATTTATGAGGCGGCAATCCTCTCCGGCTTATAGCTGAAATAGACAGCTCCTCCAATTATCAGCGCACCGCCCGCTCCCGCCATCTTGCCCAAACTCTCATGCAGCAGCAGAACCCCGAGAATCGCGCCGACTAGTGGTTCGAGATTTACGAAGATTCCTGCCTGAGACGCCGGCGCCCGCTTAAGTCCCCAATTCCACAACACGGTTGCGCCGGCGGTAGCAAAGAATCCCTGTTCTGCCACGGCAATCCATGCGCGAGTTGAGTAATGCAGGGCAGGAACGCCGGACGTGATCACGACGACTAGCGCCAGCACGAGCGTGCCGATCCAATACACGAACCCTGTCACCGTCAGTGCGGAATGCTGTCGCATGAGACGCTTCGAAATCAGAATCCAAGCGATGGCTGCAAACATGGAAAGCACAACCAGCAGGTCGCCGCGGATAGTTGGGTGCACGGCGCTGGAACTTGTCTTGCTCGACAGTGCGATCAGAGCAGCGCCAACCGTGGAGGCCGCTAGGGCAAGCCAACCCCCGAAGTGCATTCGCTCTCCCGAGAACAAGACGGCCGCAGCAGCCAGGAGCATGGGAAGCGTGCCGACCATCAGGGAAGCGTGTGAAACCGACGTGAGGGAGAGTCCTTTGAACTGCACCAGATACAGCACCGGTACTCCGAGCACCGAGGCCAGAAACACCCAGCCCCACTCACTCCCGGCAAAGTGAGGACGATCCCAGAGGATGGTTGGCAGCAGTCCAATGCACGCAAATGCAAGACGAAACAGAATCATCGGCGCCACCGGCATCTCTGTCAGCGCCATCTTGCCGAAGAAAAACCCGGTTCCCCACAGGCATCCAGCCATTGCCAGAGCGAGGATGGGGATCACACGACCGTGCGATTCGGACATTGCCTCTGATTGTAGGGCAGCCGTGAATGACGATTCATCAGGTGCACTGCGCAGATTGATCGAGCTTCAGTCTCGCCCAGCCGGAGTGTAACGAAATTGGCTTCATCAGCAGAAGCAATCCCGCCAGGCAGCTGGCGTCTAGAACTCAATTCGCAACGCTAACTGCCCGACGCGGCTACCTCCTGCATCGCCCGAACGAGCGCTGGTGACCTGTCCAAAATGGCCGTCAGACAAGTTGTTGCCGGGATCATCGAAGTTCACATGATTGGGAAGATTGGTAAAGCTGCTGTCGACCTTCAGCGTAAATCGCTCGCTGAGCCGGAAACTCTTCCCCAAGCCCAAAGAGAAGTTGAATGTCTTGGGCCCGATGAGGGTTCCCACGTGAGCGTTGCCGAAGCGGCCGATGGGACCCGTGGTGCAGTTCAGTTGGTTGTTGGCAAGGTCCTGCCCTGGGAGTTCGCCCGGACAGGCGAATACTGTCGGGTCAAACCAGTGCTGAGGGGTGGGGTTGGATATGTTTGGCTGCCCGAATAAGTCGGGCCGATTGAAGCCAGAAAGAGAATTCTCAGAGGTATCATACTGCAGGAAAGGAGTGAGGAAGGGTCCAGTCTGAGCCAGGAAAATCGTGCTTAGATGCCAGCCCCCAACGATTTGGTTCAACACTCCATTGGCGGTGCTTAGAAGGAAGCGCCCTTTCCCAATGGGGAGTTCGTCGACCATGGTTGTGATCCAGCGGTGTTTTCGGGTGCCTCCGACGTTCCCGTAATCCCCTCTCAGGTTGTACTGGTTCATCGCTCTACCCGTGACCTCTCCGGAAAAGACCGAACCCGGCCAGGATTCCGTATCAGCTAGATTGCGCGCCCACGTCCACGTCGATTGGAACGTGAGCCCATGCGAGTACTTGTGAATGAGTTCCGTCTGCATCGACTCGTATGTGCTGACCGCCCCACCGGCACGGCTGAACACAAGTTTCCAGTTTGGAAACGGTAGAGGATTTGGATTCCCATTTGGATCGGAAGAAGGAAGCGGCTGATTGAGATTCGGCCCCCATGTGAGCTGATTCCCGCGGTTGGCAATGTACGACACACGCAGTGCAGTATTTCCATGGAGCACACGCTCGACAGTCAGGTTCCACTGGATGCTGTAGGGGTCCTTTTTGAAACGCTGGTTCGCGGTTCTGAAATCCTGAGTGCCCAAAGCGATTCCCAGCGGATCGCCGTTCTGCACATTGGGGAATTGAAAGAAGTCAGAATCGCCAAACGAGGTGTTTTCGTACGAAGCCTGGAATCCATCATGGATGCCGGCTACGGAATAGAAGACTGATCCCAGGGTCGTAACATCGAAAATGCCGATGCCACCGCGAATCACGGTCTTGTTGTCCGAGAATGGCCGATAAGCAAAACCGACGCGCGGAGCCCAATCTGTGTACGTCTGGCGGAGGCCTGCGGGCCATCCTGCTTCTTTAGCGGTCAAGAAGGGGGTGCAGGGAGCACTCGGGTCGGGATTTGGGTTCACGTCGTGTGGCGAGTTGCAGGCATTGATATTTTGCGCGAACAACGGTTGCGTTGCCGCGAGCGATCTGGGATCGTTCGATATGATCACGCGGCCTGTGACTGGAACGGTTGGATCGAAGTTGGTGAGATTAATCGGATCGATGAAGGGTGGCAATCTCGAAATGCGTACACCAACGTCCAGCGTCAGCTTTTGGCTGGCTCGGAATGAATCCTCCGCATAAGCGTAATAGTGGTTGGTCCTGCCATCGATCAGGGCTGGTGTGTGAGTCACGTAGGTGTAGTACGGGACACCGAGCAGGAACTCCGCAAAATCCACATTCGTGTACTGACCATTGAAGTAGAAATCACCGTAATCGTCTGAGATCGTGGCGCTCCAGATGTTGGTCAGGCGGAGCTTGCGGAAGTCCACGCCAAATTTCATCGTGTGCTTTCCCACCGTCCAGGTCAGGTTCTCGCTGATCTGGATATTGTTGGAGAGCAACGGATTGATAAGGGAATGATCGATTCTTGTGATTCCGGAGGTCTCAAAGGCAAAATCGGGAAACCCTCCGGGACCAAAGTGCGGACCCAGGCTGTTGAGGCCCAGCTTCTGCATGAAAGATGCGCCATCAAAATTGAAAGTTCCGCTTGAATTGCCGCGGCTGATGCCTCCCCGCAGCTCGTTGATCAAATGCGGCGTGATGGCATAGTTGTGAGCCAGGACAATCTGATTGTCGTGTTCCCAGTCAGTTTCTGCAGGCAAAAGTTGGTCGCTCTCACTGGGACTCACCTTCCGGATGTTCTTGTACGTCCACCGTCCGAAGATGTTCTGCTTGGAGTTGATGGTGCGGTCGATTCGTATATCAAACTGGTCAGAGAGGATGGGATTGGGAACGTTCTTGACGTAGTTGATCGCTCCCTCTACAAAAGTGTCCGGGTCGCCCGTATTCGGCAATGGGTAGAAGGGTTGAATTAAGGAGGCAACCCTATTGATGTCTCCGGAAGGAATCATGTTGTTCGGGTAGAGCGTTCCGTCGAGCTGATACAGCGGTACCTGCGTGACGCCGTCGTTGTAAAACACATTGCGGAAATCACCATTCCACATGTCTTGGGTGGGCACGGTCTCATGCAGGACCGTCTGTGTCCGATACCTCATGGCCTCGTAGTCACCAAAAAAGAAGGTGTGCTTTCCAAAAAGAGGTCCGCCGATTGAACCTCCAAAAGTGTTTGCGCTCTTGGCGGGCTTTCCGGCAGTGGCGCCAAATTGCAAAGCATCCAGCGCCGCATTCTGAAAATACTCAAATGCCGATCCATGGAATTGGCTGGTCCCCGATTTGCTGGTGGTCGTAATGTCCGCCGCCCCGCCGTACTCTGCGGCGCCTCCTGCGCCTTGAACTTTCATTTCTGAAATGCTTTCGGCGGACGGGAACATATCCACTTGCGGGCCCGAATAGCGCACGCTGGAAGTATCAATTCCGTCCATGGTGTACTGGACTTGATTGACTCCGGCGCCCTGGACGGAGATTTGTCCATAATCGTCGCCGGTAACTCCCGGGAGAAACGCCAACAGATTGTACGGGCTGGTGCTGCCCGCGCCGCGATAGTTGGCGGGCAAGTTCAGCACTTCGGTGCTGGTAATGCTCGTGGAAATGGCTTCGGACTCCGTGTTCACGAGTTCGGCATTGGCTTCCACGGTGACATTTTCAGTCGCGGCCCCAACGACCAGTTTCAGGTCGGTACGCACGATTTGGCGCGCCGTCAACCGGATGTTCTTTATCACCACCTCGCGAAAACCTGCGGCCTGGACGGTGATGGAGTAGATACCTTCCTTCATATTTCCGGCTTCATAATTCCCCTGCGCATCGCTGAGCACGTCGCGCGAAGTGTTTTCGCCCTGGTTCGTGATCCTGATTTGCACGTTCGGCATGACCGCCCCTGAGTTGTCGGTCACGGTGCCTAACATCGTTCCAAAGGTGGATTGGGCGAGCGAAGCCGCGCCCAGGCACACTACGACTGCCACAATGTTGAACGCAAAGGCGAAAGGACTGATTCTCATGGTCAGCCTCTTAGAATTTTTTGTTGACGACCTGTTCCCCCGAAGCAGGCCAGGCGGGGGAGCCCCAAGTAAGGTCTTGAACGGGCGCAGAATACGCAGCAGAAGCACTTGGCGTCAAGAAAATAAATAGCTCACCGTGAGTATCGGTATCCAGTAAAGCTGGGAGTGTCCTTGGGTTGACAAGAAATGCGGGTGTGTGGGAACGTCCGAGACTGTAGAGGGTCTGCTTTTGCGAGCTCCGTCCCGGTGGTTATCGTCAATCTTGGTCTCAGCCCTTGCCAGCCTTGGCCCTTCGGCGGCCGCTCAGACAACGGCCTCGCGACATCCGAACGTTGTGCTTATCACGCTGGATACTACCCGCGCGGACCGCATGGGTTTCCTAGGCTCGCGCCGTGGGCTCACACCGAATCTGGATGCATTGGCTAGCCAGGCAACTGTCTTTTCCCACGCCTACGCTCAGGTGCCCCTGACCACCCCTTCCCATGCCGCCATCCTCACCGGAACCTATCCCCAGTTCAATCATGTCAACTATTTAGGAGATCCTCTCAGCAAACGGCTTCCGTATCTACCGGAAATTCTTCACCAGAATGGATACAAGACCGCCGCGTTCGTAGGCGCGCTCGTTCTCGATCCTACAAAGCTGGCTCCAGGTTTTGAATGGGGCTTTGACTTGTATGACGCCGGATTTCATAGAAGGCATGCCGGGGAAGACAGCTATCACAGCCTGGAGCGCCGCGGGGAAGAAGTAGTGAATCGGGCCGTTGTATGGTTGAACAAACATTCCGCTGGGCCTTTTTTTCTTTGGGTTCACCTTTACGACCCGCACGATCCTTACACTCCGCCTGAGCCCTATCAGACGCGTTATCACGAAGAACCCTACGACGGTGAAATTGCCTACACAGACTCCGTTGTAGGGAGGCTCCTGAAGGAATTGCGCGCGCGGGACCTTTTTGACGGTTCTCTGATTGCCGTAATGGCCGATCATGGCGAGGCGTTCGGTGAGCACGGCGAAAAACATCACGGCATTTTTCTCTATGACGAGACAATCCACGTTCCTCTGCTGTTCAAACTCCCCCACCAGCGCAAGTCGATCAGAGAGGATAGAAAGGTAGGCCTGGTAGACGTTGCACCATCCATTCTCCGGGCGCTGAAATTAGCGGTTCCGGTGTCCATGCAAGGCGAGTCTTTTCTGGCGCCGTCAGCGGGCAAAAGAATGCGGTCCGATCAACCGCAGGAGGCGACCGCGCCGCACGCTGTCTACTCGGAGACTGGGTATGGTCGTCTCTCCTTTGGCTGGAGCATGCTGAAGTCCTGGAGAACGGGAGAATATTTGTACGTTGATGCCCCCGAACGCGAACTTTATAACGACTTAGTCGATCCGGGAGAAACTCGCAACCTCAGTGCCGCTTCAAAAGCTGTGGCGGACACTGCGGCGGCACAGATGACAGAGTTCCGGCGCAAGACGGCATCCGAGGGCAACGAAAATACTCATTTGACGGCCGAGCAGGCTGAGACCCTGCATGCGCTGGGTTATGCTGCATCGGATTCAGCTGCCCTGGGGAACTCCAACGTCGAGGGAGAAGTCGATCCGAAGCAGAAGATTGCAATCGCCAATCTGCTGTATGAAGGGATGGTCCAGTCTGAAAATGGCCGGTATCAAGAAGCGATCGTGATCCTCCAGGAGGTCGTCAAACAGGAACCTCACGCCCTTTCGGCGTACATGCTGCTGGGCCGTAACTACTTTTCACTGAAGGACTATGGCAACGCCATTGCTCCATTGCAGCATGTCGTCGACACTACGCCCGAGAACGCTCTCGCCCGCTACGAACTCGGCTGCTCGCTGGTAAAAACCGGGCACTGGGCTGAAGCCACGCCACAGTTTGAAGCTGCTGTCTCTCAGATGAAAAGTTCCGCGATGATGCACTTCTACCTCGCGCTCGTCTATCAGCAAACCTCGCATAACGACGAAGCTGAAGCCGAATTCAAAGACGCGATACGCTGGGATCCGGGAAATTTTCCAGCCCATCTCTTGCTTGGGAGGATGTACATAAAGCAACAGAAAGCAGCGGAGGCCCTCCCCTTGCTCGAAAAGGCGGCCACCCTTCATCCGGACGCGATCGATCCACACCGCCTGCTGGCCGATGCCTATCGCCAGTTGGGGCGCGAAGAAATTGCACGGCGGGAGCTTTTGGAGGCAGAACGCATCCAGACACACGGGGGATCGAGACTCGGCACAGAAACTGAGGATCGCCCGGAGGATAAGTAGGTACGCCTTTCTCCAGCCCAACAATCTGGCGCAGCCCGCAGGCGCGCTCGTCGTCTGCGAGTTAAGCGGCAAGGCGTAGATGAAGAGAAGGACCACACCGAAAGTCAGGGAAACCGCACGAAAATCACATCGCTCCATGCCTTATGAGTTAAGAATGGTCGGGGAGAGAGGATTTGAACCTCCGACCCCCTGGTCCCGAAATTCTGGGAATCGGCTATGTCCATTCTTCTTAACGAACACAGGAGGTGCTCCAATCGTGTAAGCCCTTCTCATTCTTGCTGGTCGCTCTCATTCTTGGACGAATTGGAGCTCCAATTGGAGTCCCTGCACTGGCGCTGTGCACGTTTTTTGAATTGCCGACTATCTTTCAACCGCGGACGGGATGGCATCGCAGATCGCACGCGATATAGCAAAGTCCTTTCTCTCATTTGACTTGTCCCCGCCTGCCCCATAGCATTACTGCCATTGCGTTCCTGCGCCACTCATGATCGACCAGATCATTTCTCATTACCGCGTCCTTGAAAGGCTAGGGGGCGGCGGCATGGGTGTCGTCTACAAAGCGCAAGACACCGATCTTGGTCGTTTCGTTGCGCTCAAGTTTCTTCCCGACGATGTGGCACAAAATCCGCAGGCTCTCAGCCGCTTCCAGCGAGAAGCCAAGTCTGCCTCCGCGCTGAATCATCCGAACATCTGCACGATTTACGAGATCGGCAAACACGATGGGCAGTCGTTCATCGTCATGGAGTTTCTCGACGGCGTGACCCTGAAACACTGTATCGGGAATCGTCCGATGGAAACGGACTTGATCCTCTCGCTCGCCATTGAGATCGCCGACGCACTCGATGCCGCTCACGCCGAAGGCATCATTCACCGCGACATCAAGCCTGCGAACATTTTTGTCACCAAGCGAGGGCACGCCAAGATTCTCGATTTCGGGCTGGCAAAGGTCACGACTCCGGCCTCTTCTTCAAGCCAGATCGGCTCGGCCAACACACAGACGGTCGATCAGGAGCACTTGACCAGTCCCGGTTCCGCGCTCGGCACGGTTGCGTATATGTCGCCGGAGCAGGCGAAGGGAAAGGAACTGGACGCGCGCACCGACCTGTTTTCTTTCGGCGCGGTGCTGTACGAGATGGCGACCGGAGACCTGCCCTTCCAGGGCGAAACCACCGCGCTCATCTTCGACGCCATACTGCATTCTGATCCGCCTCCGGCCATCCGCTTTAACCGCGATATTCCTCCCAAGCTGGAAGACATCATCAGCAAAGCGATGGATAAGGATCGGAATCTTCGCTACCAGCACGCGTCGGAGATGCGGAGCGACCTGCAGCGGCTGAAGCGGGACACGCAGTCGCGCTCGTCCTCAGCGGCAAGAATCGTCACAGACCATGTGGGGACGGCCGCGTCGGCCGTTCAGGCGGAGCGAAGCTCCGCCGCTTCTTCCGGTTCTGTCGAGCTTCGCTCGACCGGACAGCCGGGGGCGTCTGTCCCCACGTGGCTCGCGGTGGTGGCTGCGGTTGTGCTGACCGCCTTGGTTGCAGGCGGCCTTTACTTTCGTTCGCATCGCTCGAAACCTCTGACCGACAAAGACACCATTGTGCTCGCCGACTTCGACAACAAGACCGGAGACCCCGTTTTCGACGACACGCTCAAAGCCGCGCTCAGCGTTTCCCTGAACCAGTCGCCGTTTCTGAATGTGCTCCCGGACAGCACCGTCGCAAAGACATTGAAGCTGATGACCAAACAGCCCGACACGCGGCTCACGCCCGACGTTGCCCGCGAGCTTTGCCTGCGAGCGGGGGGCAAAGCCTTCATTGCCGGATCGATTGCCAGCCTGGGCAGCCAGTACGTGCTCGGGTTAAAGGTGGTGAATTGCCAGAGCGGAGACGTGCTTCCACAAGAGCAGGCAACCGCGAACGGTAAAGAAAAAGTACTGGACACTCTGGGCTCGGCGGCGTCGAAGCTGCGCGAAGCGTTGGGCGAGTCGCTGGCAACCGTGCAGAAGCTGGATGTGCCGCTGGACCAGGCGACCACTTCTTCGCTCGAAGCTTTGCAAGCATACAGCCTTGGCAACAAAATTAGTTTCCAAAACAGCTCTTCTGCCTCCCTGCCCTACCATCAACACGCCATCGAACTCGACCCGAATTTTGCCATGGGTTACTTGGCAGTGGGCGTCGATTACAACAATATGACCGAGCTAGGACGCGCCGCCGAGTACTACACCAAGGCGTTCCAGTTACGCGAGCATGCCAGCGAACGGGAAAAATTAGAGATCGCAGCAGATTACTTTCAAAATGTAACCGGCGAACTGGAGAAAGCGGCACATACCTACCAAGAGCGCATTGCAAATTACCCTCGGGACGGCAAAGGTTATAACAATCTCGGCACTGTGTACGCCGCTCAGGGACGATGGGAGAAAGCGCTGGAAGCGTATAACGAAGCTCTTAGTCTCGAAATGGATGATGTTGCCCCATACGACAACCTCGCTAACAACCTGCAGGCTTTGCAGCGATTCGAGGAAGCTCGACAGATTATCCAACGGGCCCTGGCGCGGAAACTGGATGACGTGATACTTCACGACACCCTTTACACCCTGGCTTTCCTTCAGGGTGACTCTTCAGGTATGGCGGAAGAACAGCAGTGGTTTGCCGGAAAGCCCGAAGAGAACCTGGGGCTTTCGCTGGCCTCCGATACCGAGGCATATGCGGGCCATTTGGGGAAAGCGCGGGAACTGACCAAGCAGTCGGTGGATTCTGCGATTCGCGCCGACAGCAAGGAAACCGGAGCAATTTGGCTGGAGAATTCGGCTTTGCGTAAGGCTGCCTTCGGCAACCTAACTGAAGCAAAGCAGACAGCGGCGGAGGGGTTGAAGCTGGTTCCCGACAATCAGGGCGTGCAGGTTGAAGCCGCGCTCGCTCTTGCCATGGCGGGCGAAGCGTCACGAGCCGAATCGCTGGCGCAAGACCTGGATAAGCGTTACCCGCTCGATACGCAGATGCAGTCCTTGTGGCTGCCGGCAATTCACGCGCAACTGGCGCTCAGCCGAAAAAACTCGGCTGCGGCAATCACGGCCCTGCAACCTGGCTTGCCGCCCATCGAGTACGGGCAGATCTCTTTTGTCGCCAATATGTCCTGCCTTTATCCCACCTACATTCGCGGCCAGGCGTATCTCGCGGCCGGACAGGGCAAGGAAGCCGCCGCCGAGTTCCAGAAAATCCTCGACCATAGCGGCATCGTCTGGAACTGCTGGACCGGGGTGCTGGCGCACCTGGGCGTGGCGCGCGCCAATGCCCGGCAGTCGAAAACGTCGCAAGGCGCCGATGCTGACGCCGCCCGCGTTCGCGCCCTTGCCGCCTACAAAGACTTCCTCACCCTCTGGAAAGACGCCGACCCGGATATCCCCATCCTGAAGCAAGCCAAGTCCGAGTACGCAAAATTACAGTAGCTTGCCTGTTTCCCTTGCAAATATCTACCACTCGTCTTGGAAGCGCATAACGAGCAATCCAGAAATTGCTGAGCAACCGGTGCGAATCGGTACCATGAAAAAGATGGGAAGACTCAAGCTTTTTGAGGGGCAATTGGAGTCCCTCCGCTTCAACCTACGAAAGGCGAACGGTTTGCACGACGGACCCCCTGGTCTCGGAACGTGCGGACAAAATAGGAGTTAACCGATTGAAAAGGATGGTCGGGGAGAGAGGATTTGAACCTCCGACCCCCTGGTCCCGAACCAGGTGCTCTACCAGGCTGAGCCACTCCCCGACGTTGTGCGTGGGCGCTGCAAGAGATGCGGCACCATGACGGAAACTACTGTGGTCTAGTATAACATCCGGTTTCGTCACTGCTCAGTGGGTGTGCGCCAGCCACTCGCGTGCTGACCGCCGCGGTTGTCGGATTTCCCGCGTGCGTCTACGATTGTGATTCGCTCGTTCCTTATTATGAGAACCGCATTCACGGCCACGCGACTGTTTACGCCGACCGAAGAGGTCGCCCGACCGCTTCTGGTCGTCGAAGACGGGCGCATTGCGGAAGTCTCTTCGCGCCTGAGCGCGGAGGCTCCCGCCGCTGCGTCGCTGGTTGATTTCGGCGACGCCGTCATCGCCCCCGGCTTTTTCGACATCCACATTCATGGCGGTGCCGGACTCGATGTCATGCGTACCGCGCCGTCGGAACTCCCCGTCCTGGGAAAATTTCTGGCGCGTCACGGCGTTACTGCATATTTCCCGACCACCGTCGCCGCTCCGCTCGACTCAACGTGTGCCGCACTGGAGCGTCTGGCCGATGCCATTGAAGGGAACGACTCAGACGGCGCTGCCGTGGAGGCGCGGCCTCTGGGCATTCATCTGGAGGGTCCCTTCCTCAGCCACAAGCGAAGAGGCGTGCATCCGCCGGGAAATCTGGTCGAGCCAACGGTGGCAATATTCGACCGCCTCTGGCAGGCAGCACGGGGCCACGTGTGCGTGCTGACAATCGCTCCTGAAGTTCCCGGCGCACTGGAAGTGATCGCCGAAGCAGCACGGAGAAAAGTATGCGTCAGCATCGGACACTCCGATGCGGACATGCCTGCGGCGCGTGCCGGAGTAAAAGCCGGCGCTCGCCATGCCACCCACACGTTCAACGCGATGCGCCCCCTCGATCATCGCGAGCCGGGGATCATCGGCGAAGTTCTCAGTGATGACAGGCTAACGGCCGACATTATTGTGGACGGCATTCACGTAGCGCCTGAGGTGGTGAAAGTTTTTCTGCAAGCAAAGGGACCGGAACGCGCCGTGCTCATCACGGACGCGATGACCGCCACGGGCATGCCCAACGGCCGCTATCAGCTTGGCCCCATCGAAGTCGATGTGAAGGATGGCAAAGCCACCGCGGGCGGCAGCCTCGCCGGCAGCGTGCTCACCATGGACCGCGCAGTGCGCAACGTAACCCAATTTTCTGCTTGGGACCTGCGCCATGCCGTGCGGGCCGCCACGTTGAATCCGGCCAAGGCGGTTGGAATGGAATCAGACCTCGGCAGGCTCACCGAAGGCGCCCGCGCCGATTTCATTGTCTTGAATGCGAAAGGTGAAGTATTGAAGACGGCGGTCGGCGGCGTACTCTCGTCGCAGTAAGAATTAGCTAGGCTTGCGCTGTTTGGCCTGCGCCAGGTGGTGGAGCAGCACCAACTCATCCGCGCGCGACAGGTGATCCAGAAAAGTGCTTTCCAGCTTCGGCTTCGCGTCGCTTTCGGTCTTGCCGGCGGCCTGGCGCAGCTTGTCACCCAGTTCCGGCTCATTCTCCATCACTTGCGAATAGAACCACAGGAAATGCCGCATCTGGTCGAGCGCCGAGCGCAGCGTTTCGATGGGCTCGGTTTCCGAGAGCGAGCTGAGCAACTCCATCAGCTCGGGATCGCTGGGCGCCTGCATAGCCGCGCAGTTCAACTCTTGCTGGATGGTGCGCAGATCATCCGTCACGCGCTCAATCCGTCGATGAAGGTCGTCCATGTCGTCTCTGACCATGCTTTGCCGTCCCTCAACATCTCATCGGCAATGTGCAGCGAGAAGATGTCCCACGGGCATGCGCCTTTGGTAATTCGGCGATTACTTTGGTCTCAGAAAACGTTACCGCATGCAAAGCCTTGTCAGATGCGGCTTTTCAAGCGGCGGCGGCGCGAATCTCCGGCACGGAAACGACGCGTTTTCCCTGCGCCGGATTTTCTACCGCGAACGTTAGTGCATTCGTCATCTGCTCCAAAGTCACCAGGCCCAGCCGGCGCGCCCCTTCGCGCGTCTGCGGCAATACTTCGGCAATTTTGTACATCGGAATGAGGAGATACGGCCACCAGTGCCCCGGCCCGAGCACGTACCAGGGACGAAGGATCGTCGCGTTCAGCCCAGCCGACTCGATTGCCGCCTCGCACTCGCTACGCACCGCGATGTAGGCATGCATCATGGGCGCAGGGTGCGCCACGCTGAGATAAATGAAATGGCGAACACCGGCAGCTTTTGCCGCCGCCACTGCGCCCAAGCCTGACGGAAGATCGACCGCTCGGAACTCCGCCGCTTTCGCGGGACTGGGGTGCGCTACGCCAACCAACTGCACAAAAGTATCGGCCGGAGCGACCTTGTCTGCGTAGGTGCTGCTATCAAGGGCGTTGCCCAGGACTGGCGTGCATCCGACGGGCAACTTCTTCTCCGATCCCGGTCGCGCCAGCGCCCGAATTTCGTGACCACGCTCGAGCAGTCGCGGAATCACCCTTTGCCCCATATATCCGCTACCGCCCGCGATGAATACACTGCGTCTCTCTTTCGTCATGCGAGTCTCTTCTCATACGAAACTGAGCCTGCAACCGCTCACACAAGATTACGCAGCCGCCGCCCCGTTGGATTGGCCGGGATTCTAGTCCATGCATTCGCCCAAGGCCAGCGATTCTGTGATACAAACGCGCGGTGGCGGAAACGGCACAGCAGCTAACGCAGGAAGCGGCCGGAGAAGAAAGCGGCCTGGTTCGCGCCATCGGCCGCTGGAGCCTGGTTGCACTCACGGTCAACTGCATCCTGGGCAGTGGCATCTTCGGCCTGCCCTCGCAAGTGGGCGCGCAGCTTGGATCACGCAGCCCATGGGCGGTTCTGCTGGCCGGAACGGCCATGGCAGCGATCATTGGTTGTTACGCCGAAGTCGCGTCGCAGTTCTCGCAAAGCGGCGGGACTTTCATTTATGCGCGCGTTGCTTTCGGCCGGCTGACAGGCTTGCAGGTGGGATGGATGCTGATGCTCAGCCGGCTCACCGCCTGTGCCGCGAACGCGAACCTGCTGGTCTTATATCTGGCGGAATTCTTGCCGCAAGCCACGCGCCCGGCCGTGCGTTTTGCCGTCATTACGGTTTTGCTGGGGATTCTTTTGGCAGTGAACTATCGCGGCGTGCGGGCTGGAACTCTGGTCAGCAACATCTTTGTAGTGGCAAAAATGTTGCCGCTTGCGATCGTAGTGCTGGCTGGAGGTTATTACCTGCTCGCACACAGTGCGGCCGCTTGGCCCGTCCAGAATGCCGGACTCGGCCAATGGCGCAGCGTCATTCTTTTACTCTTTTTCGCCTACGGTGGATACGAGGCCGCCATGAATCCGATGGGTGAGGCGCGCAATCCCAGGCGTGACGCGCCGTTTGCGCTTTTCGTCGCGCTCGCGATCATTATGCTTATCTATACCTCGATTCAGTGGGTCGTGGTCGGTGTGCTGCCGGCGTCTTCGCACAGTGATCGCCCTTTGGCCGATGTCGCGCGCATTCTGCTGGGCGGCGGAGGTGCGGCGCTGGTCGCGGCCGGGGCCCTGATTTCCGTCTACGGATATCTCAGCGCCAACTTTCTCACCGGCCCGCGCGCCACCTTCGCCTTCGCTGAGCAAGGCGACTTTCCTCGCCTGTTCGCCGCCGTGCATCGTGACTTCCGCACGCCGCATGTGTCGATCGCCGTCTTCGCCGGACTCACCTGGCTTCTCGCCCTTCTCGGCAGCTTCACGTGGAACGTCACTCTGTCTGCAGTCGCTCGCCTCTTTTACTACGCAGTCGTTTGTGCGGCGGTCCCAGTGCTTCGCCGGAGACAGCCTGGAGCGGCATGGTTCCGGCTGCCCGCTGGATTTTTCTTCGCCGCTCTCGGCATCTTGATTTGCATCGCCCTGCTCACTGGAGTCGACTTCAGCAAGTCGGTCATCCTTTTGGCTACGATCGCAGTCGCCTTTGTGAACTGGCTCGCAGTTTGCGGAAATTCGCATGAAAAAATCTTTACCACAGAGGACACAGAGGAACACGGAGGAAATCCGTAGAACCCCCTTGTCCTCTGTGGTGAATCCGCCTTCCAATCACTGCAAAATTCCGCATAATTCTTTATGATGGATGGTTGCGCCCTCATCAACGGAGAACCCAGACGTGCCTCAGAAGGAAACCGACGGTCTAGAAGTGTTGGAAACCAGGGAGTGGGTCGATTCCCTGGACTATGTTCTCGACAGAGGTGGCCCCGATCGCGCTGGACGCCTGCTGCAGCAACTGGCGCTGCACGCGCGCCGCGAAGCCGGCATCAACCTGCCTTTTTCCGCGACCACGCCTTACCAGAACACGATTCCGTCGCGCCAGCAGGCGCCGTTTCCGGGAAGCCAGGAGATGGAACGTCGCATCAAGAGCCTGGTTCGCTGGAATGCGCTGGCCATGGTGGTTCGCGCCAACAAGATTCAGGAGGGCATCGGCGGGCACATTTCGACCTTCGCTTCCGCCGCAACCTTATATGAAGTGGCATTTAACCATTTCTTCCGCGCACAGACTGAGAACGGCGATCGCGACATCGTTTACTTCCAGGGCCACGCCGCGCCAGGTATTTATTCGCGAGCCTATCTCGAAGGGCGCATCTCGAAAGAGAAGCTGCAAAACTTCCGCCGGGAATTGAAGCCCGGCGGAGGATTATGCTCATACCCTCACCCGTGGCTCATGCCCGACTTCTGGGAGTTTCCCACGGTCTCCATGGGACTCGGCCCCATCCAGGCGATCTACCACGCACGCTTCATCAAGTACCTGGAAAATCGGGGACTGAAGCAATCGACCGGCGGAAAGGTCTGGGCCTTCCTCGGTGACGGCGAAATGGACGAACCCGAGTCGCTGGGCTCCATCACGCTCGCGTCGCGCGAAAAACTCGACAACCTCATCTTTGTCGTGAACTGCAACCTGCAGCGCCTCGATGGCCCGGTTCGCGGCAACGGAAAGATCATCCAGGAACTCGAAGCAATCTTCCGCGGCGCTGGCTGGAACGTGATCAAAGTCGTCTGGGGCTCTGACTGGGATCAGCTCATTCAGAATGACCGCGATGGCATCCTGGTCAGGCGCCTGGGCGAAATCAGCGACGGGCAATACCAGAAATACTTCGTCGAAAGCGGCGCCTACTTCCGCCAGAATCTTTTCGGAACCGATCCGCGCCTGCTAAAGATGGTCGAGCATCTCTCCGACGATCAGCTGGCAAGGATGCGTCTTGGCGGCCACGATCCCATCAAAGTGCATGCGGCGTATCGCGCAGCGGTCGATCACACCGGTCAGCCGACGATCATCCTCGCCAAGACAATCAAAGGTTATGGCCTGGGCGAAGCCGGCGAAGGCAAGAACATCACCCACCAGCAGAAAAAACTGAACGACGACGAATTGGAGATGTTCCGTTCGCGGTTCGGCATTCCCATCCCCGACGACGAACTGCACAACGCGCCGTTCTATCGCCCGGCCGACGACAGCGCTGAAATCAAATACATGCAGGCGCGCCGTCAGCAACTCGGCGGTTACATGCCGCAGCGCAAAGTCCGCGCCACGCCGCTGAAGCCCTTCCCCGATTCTGTCTTCGAGGAATTCCACAAGGGCACCGACGGCCGCGATGCTTCCACCACCATGGTCTTCGTGCGGCTGCTGGCCAAATTGCTGCGCGATCCCGAGCAGGGCAAGTACATCGTCCCCATCGTTCCCGACGAAGCCCGCACCTTCGGCATGGAAGCGCTCTTCCGCCAGGTCGGAATTTATTCCAGCGTCGGCCAGAACTACGAACCGGTCGACATGGACACGCTCCTTTATTACAAGGAAGCGAAGAATGGCCAGATTCTCGAAGAAGGCATCACCGAAGCCGGATCGATGTGTTCGCTGATCGCCGCAGGTTGCGCCTACGCCAACCACGGCATCAACACGATTCCCTTCTTCATTTATTACTCGATGTTCGGCTTTCAGCGCATTGGCGATCTGATCTGGGCCGCAGCTGACATGCGCTGCCGCGGCTTCCTGATTGGTGGCACCGCGGGCCGTACCACTCTGGCGGGCGAGGGCCTGCAGCACCAGGACGGTCACAGCCACGTGCTCGCACTGCCCGTGCCGAATCTGCACGCGTACGATCCGGCGTTCGCGTACGAGATCGCCATCATTATTCAGGACGGCATCAAGCGCATGTACATCGATCAGGAATCCATCTTCTACTACCTGACGGTGACGAATGAGCCCCTGCCGATGCCGGAGATGCCCGACGGGCCGAATGCTCGCGAAGGCATTCTCAAAGGCCTGTATCGCTTCAATACTTCGGCGAAGAAAGACTCCAAGCTGCGCGCGCAATTGCTGGGCAGCGGCACCATCATGTTCGAGGTGCTCAAGGCGCAGAAGATTCTGGAAGAAAAGTACGGTGTTGCCACTGACGTGTGGAGCGTAACCAGCTATAAGGAGCTTTACCGGGACGCCAACGACTGCGAGCGTTGGAACCTGCTGCATCCGGGCGAGTCAGCAAAAGTTCCTTACGTTACGCAGACATTGAAAGATGCTGCCGGGCCGTTCATCGCGGCATCTGATTACATGAAGATCCTTCCGGAAAGCCTGAGCAAGTGGGTGCCGGGACAACTGGTCTCGCTCGGCACCGACGGCTTTGGCCGCAGCGAAAATCGCGCCGCGCTGCGCGACTTCTTCGAAGTCGACGCAAAGCACATCGTGCTGGCGACGCTCGGAGCTTTGGCCCGCGAAAATAAAATCGGCACGGACGTGGTGAAGCGCGCCGTGCAGGAGTTAGGCATTAATCCGGAAAAAGCGAACCCGGCAATAAGCTAGAAGGATCGGGCCGTTGGGCGATTGAGCGATTGCACTCCAGGGGC
Organism: Candidatus Solibacter sp.; assembly: GCA_035501655.1. Lineage (GTDB taxonomy): Bacteria > Acidobacteriota > Terriglobia > Terriglobales > Acidobacteriaceae > Sulfotelmatobacter. The sequence continues at coordinate 484,094 of DATJVU010000010.1, read as the reverse complement.
AGCCTCATCCTTCATAATCGCTCGATGACTGAATCGAAAAATGACTCAATTGATCGAATTCAAGCTTCCTGAACTCGGAGAAAACATTTCGCAAGGCGACCTCGTGCGCCTCATGGTCGCGCCCGGAGCCACCGTTGCCTCCGGTCAATCCGTCATGGAACTCGAAACCGACAAGGCAGTCGTCGAGGTTCCATCGTCAGTGGATGGCGTGGTCAAGGAAATCAAAGTAAAAGAAGGCGACAAGATCAAAGTCGGCCAGGTGATCTTCACTGTCGACAATGGTACCGGCGCAAACGCCGCGCCCAAGGCCGCAACGGCTATCGCTGCCCCGCCTGATCCAGCAACTGCGGCCACAGCGCCTACTCCTCCAACTCCGCCATCCCCTGCTGCGTCCACTACGCCGGCACAACTTGCTCCGGTACAAGAAGAACGCCGCGAACGCCGAGGCCAACCGCAAGCCAACGAATTCAAGCTCTCCGAACTCGGCGAAAACATCACGCAGGGCGATCTCGTCCGCCTGATGATCGCACCCGGCGCGAGAGTCAGCGAAGGGCAGCCGGTGATGGAACTCGAAACCGACAAAGCTGTCGTCGAGGTTCCATCGTCAGTCAGCGGGGTAGTCAAAGAGATCAAAGTCAAAGAAGGCGAGAAGGTCAAAGTCGGCCAGGTGATCTTCACACTCGAAGGCGGAGCCGCAACTTCCGCGCCCGCGCCTCAGCGCAGTGCACCAGTCGAGCATGTCTCCGGCCAGCATGGCGCACGCCTCGCCTTTCAGGCCGCCATTCGCGCCGAAGGAAAAACCGAAGAGCAAGCGCTGCCGCCGGATCAACCGCTGCAACCCACGCCCGCGTTCAGCATGCCATCGCAACTCGGCAAAGTGGCCGGGACCGAACATCGCCAGCCCATTCCCGCCGCGCCCCATGTGCGCCGGCTCGCGCGCGAAGTCGGCGTTGATATTTATGAAGTCAAGGGCACCGGTCCCGGCGGACGCATCAGTGAGGACGACGTCAAGGCTCACGCCAAAGCGCTGGTCACCGCTGCCACTACTGCGGTCCAGACCGCTCCCCTCGCCGGGCATTTCGCACAACCAAGGCTTCCTGACTTCGCCAAGTGGGGCAAGGTCGAACGCGTCTCCATCCGCGGCGTGCGGCGCAAAACCGCAGAGCATCTCGCTGAATCGTGGAACACCATCCCTCACGTCACGCAGCACGACCGCGCCGACATCACCGAACTCGAGCAACTCCGCGCGCGATTTGCTCCCAAGGCCCAGGAGGCCGGCGGCAAGATGACCGTCACCGCGATCGCCTTGAAAGTGTGTTCAGCCGCGCTCAAGGTTTTCCCGCAGTTCAACGCCTCGATCGACGTCGACAAGGAAGAAATCGTCTACAAGCAGTACATCCACATCGGCGTCGCTACCGACACTGACCGTGGCCTGCTCGTTCCGGTGATCCGCGACGTCGACAAGAAGAACATCGTCGAGCTCGCGGTCGAACTGTCGCAGTTCTCGAAGAAAGCCCGCGAGAAGAAACTCACGCCGGCCAACATGGAAGGCGGCACTTTCACCATCACCAATCTCGGCGGCATTGGGGGCGTCGGATTCACGCCGATCGTGAACCATCCCGAGGTTGCAATTCTCGGCCTCTCACGCTCGCGCATGGAGCCGGAATGGATCGAGTCGAAGGACGGCGGCAAATTCGAGCCCCGGCTGATTCTGCCGCTCTCGCTTTCTTACGATCACCGCCTGATCGATGGCGCCGACGCCGCCCGCTTCCTTCGCTGGATCGCCGAAGCGTTCGAGCAGCCATTCCTATTGTCCGTCCAGGGATAAAAAAATCTTGAACCACAGAGGACACAGAGAACACAGAGGCGCGAAGCAACTTTGGCAATCCTCTGTGTTCCTCCGTGCCCTCTGTGGTTGAAAGCCTTCCATGTCAGACACCGCAAATCTCAACATTGCCGTAGTCGGCGCCGGCCCCGGAGGCTACGCCGCTGCATTTCTCGCTGCCGATCTAAGCATGCAAGTCACACTCATCGACCCCGAAGTGAACCCCGGCGGCGTCTGCCTCTATCGCGGATGTATCCCGTCCAAAGCGCTGCTGCACGTCGCCAAGCTAATCGAAGAATCGGAGCAGGCGAAAAACTGGGGCGTCGAATTCAGCGCGCCGAAGATTGACCTCGCCCGCTTGCGGACCTTCAAGGAAGGCGTCGTCAAGAAGCTGACCGGCGGCCTCGGCATTCTAGCCAAGCAGCGCAAAGTCACCTATATCCAGGGCGGCGCCGGATTCGAAAACTCGAACACGCTCGTCATCACCAAGCCCGACGGCTCGACGCAGAGCCTCAGCTTCGACCGCATCATCCTCGCCACCGGCTCGCGGCCGGCGATCATTCCGACTCTAAAGCTCGACACGCCGCGCATGATGGATTCGACTGGCGCGCTCCACCTCGAAGACATTCCTGGCTCTCTGCTGGTGGTGGGCGGCGGATACATCGGCCTGGAACTTGGCTCCGTCTACGCCGCGCTTGGCACGCGCGTCACTGTCGTCGAAATGCTTCCTGGCCTGCTCCCGGGAGCCGACCGCGACCTCGTGCTTCCTTTGCACAAGCGCCTCGAAAAATTCTTCGAATCGATTCTCCTCAACACCACCGTCGCCGCGGTGAAAGACGAAGGCAACGGGATCCGCGCCACGCTCAAGGCGCAGGACGGCAGCACGCAGGAAAAAATCTTCGACCGCGTGCTCGTCTCGGTCGGCCGCAAGCCGAACTCCGAAATTCCCGGCCTCGAAAAAACACAAGTCAAAGTCGGCGCAAAGGGATTCATCGAGGTCAACAAGCAACTCCAGACTGCCGACCCCGCTATCTACGCCATCGGCGACATCGTGGGCGAGCCAATGCTCGCGCACAAGGCCTCGCACGAGGGCCGCACCGCCGTTGAAGCCATCGCCGGACACAAAGTCGCCTTCGAGCCTAACGCGATTCCTGCTGTTGTTTTCACTGATCCTGAAGTCTCCTGGGCCGGCCTGACTGAAACGCAGGCGCAAAAAGAAAATCGCGAAATCAAAGTAGCAAAATTTCCTTGGGCCGCCTCCGGCCGCGCCATCACGCTGGATCGCCCCGAAGGCATGACCAAAATCCTCTTCGATCCGCACACCGAGCGCGTGCTCGGCGTCGGCATCGTCGGGACAGGCGCCGGAGAACTGATCGCCGAAGGCGTGCTCGCCATCGAGATGGCCGCGCTGGCGCATGACGTAGCAGCGACGATCCATCCGCATCCAACTCTGTCGGAGACAGTCATGCAGTCGGCCGAAGTTTTCTTCGGCACTAGCACCGATCTCTACCGCCCAAAACGCAGTTAAGAATCTTCGGAAAAGAGAGAACGAGGGTGCCCCACTCAAGCCTGCTTTTGGCTTGAGTGGGGATTTTCCCCGAGCCCCTCCTTGCGCTGCCTTCGATACAATCAAGCAAGCTCTGCGAGAGACACGATGCGCTCATTTTCAAGACTTTTGTTCTTATTTCTCAGTTGCGTTCTCAGCCTCTGCGCTTTCGCTCAACTTCCACTCACCACATCGCCACCCAAGCCTGCCGCCGGCGGCTCCTCCGATCCCCTCAACCGCACCACTCCATCCGGCACCGTGCTCGGATTCCTCCAGGCCGCACAAGACGGCAACAATAGCATCGCCGCCCAGTATCTGCAGATGACCGCCGCCCGCCGACAAACTGAAGGCGAAGACATGGCGGTCAAGCTGAAATATCTTCTCGATCACGTCTTCGTGGGTAGCCTGAAAAACCTGAGCACGCAGCCCGAAGGAGCGGTCCAGGAAGGCGTTCCGCTGGGCCGGCAAAAAATCGGAACCATGTCTTCCGGCGACGTGGAAGATGACGTCGAGCTCGTGCGCGTCAACCAAATCTGGCTGTTTTCATCTGAGACTCTTGCCAAAGTTCCGGAACTCTACGAGCAAGCTGAAGCCCGCCAGGTCGAGCACAAACTGCCGAACATTCTCGTCAAGCACGAGGTGTTAGGCATGCCGCTCTGGCAGTGGCTCGGATTGCTGGCAGCTTTGCTGATCGCAATCCCGCTCGGCTGGCTGGTGCTGATGCTGCTCGAGGTTCCTCTTCATCTTTGGGCGCGCCGCAAGGGCCACGTCGACCTAATGAACTGGCGCTCGGTCTCCGGCCCGGGATGGGTTCTCACCACCACGGTCGTGCACCGCATTCTGGTCCGCTTCCTCGGCATGCCGCTGCTCTCGCGGCACTACTACTACCAGATCACCGGCGTTGCGGTGATCGTCGGGGCCACGTGGATTCTCTGGCGCGTGGTGCGATGGTCGCTGCACCGCGTGCGCAACCGCGCTCTCGCTCACGGCCATGTCGGCACCGGATCGCTGATGCTGCTCGGCGAGCGCATGATCAAGGCCGTTATCTTCATGGTCGGCGCGCTCGCCGTGCTGGGCAGTCTCGGCTTCAACATGACTACAGCGCTCGCCGGACTCGGCATTGGCGGAATCGCCATCGGCTTCGGCGCGCAGCAGACCATCGCGAATCTTTTCGGCGGCGTCGCGGTGCTTGGTGACGAAGTCATCCGCGTGGGCGACGTCTGCCGCTTCGGCGACCGCACCGGAGTGGTAGAAGATATCGGCTTGCGCTCCACCCGAATCCGCACCGAAGAGCGTACGCTGGTCGCGATCCCGAATGGAACCGTGGCGACCATCAACGTGGAAAACCTGAGCCGCCGCGACAAGATTCTCTTCAAGACCAATCTCGCCGTACGCGCCGACACCAAAGCGGATCATCTGCGCTTCGTGCTCGCCGCACTGCGCCGCCTGCTCTATAGCCATCCGAAAGTCGAAAGCGCGTCGGTGCGCGTGCGCCTCACCGACGTCGCGGGCGCCTCGCACACGCTCGAAGTCGTCTCCTACATCCTGACGCAGGACTACAACGAGTACGCCGCCGTGCGCGAAGATCTGCTGCTGCGTGCGCTCGATATTGTCGAAGATGCTGGCACCAGCCTCGCCGCTCCCGCGCAAACGCTCTACATTAGCCGCGACGCTGGACTGGAAAAAGAAAAAGCGGAGAATGCCGTGCAGAAGGTCGCTGAACTCCGCGACCACAAGCAACTTCCCTTCCCCGACTTTCACAAGGACGAAATTTCCTCGTTCAAGGGGACCATCGAATACCCGCAGCCGGAATCGGCCGTGCGAAAAGACTAAGGAGCAAGGAGACTCTAATGCGAGGCTTGAAAGACAAGCGCGTCCTGATCACCGGAGGCGCCAGCGGCATCGGTGCTGCGACAGCGGCACGTTTTATCGAAGAGGGATCGCAAGTGTGCGTGCTCGATCGCGATGAGCGCGCCTGCGCTCGCATCAAGCACGAATTACCTGCTATTGCAGAAGCAATCATCGCCGACGTCACCGACCTCATGCAGGTCGAGGCCGCCTTCGCCGAGGCGATCCGCCTGATGGATGGAGTCGACGTGCTCGTCAATAATGCCGGCATCAGTATTCGCCACAAGTTTCTCGACATCACTCCCGAAGAGTGGGAAAAGATTTTGGCGGTCAATCTGACGGGCGTCTTCTACGTCGCCCAGACCGCGGCACGCCACATGTGGGAACGCGGCAGTGGCGTGATTTTGCAAACCGCTTCGACGAATGGAGTAGTTGGCCAGCCGTTCTACGCCGACTACAACGCAACCAAAGCAGGAGTCATTGAGTTGACCAAAACGATGGCGCTCGAACTCGCGCCACGCGTGCGCGTATGCGCGGTTGCCCCGGGATACGTGCTGACGCCGATGCAGCGCGCAGAATATACCGATGCGATGCTCGATGAAGTGAATAAAAAAGTCCCGTTGGGTCGCCACGCCGCGCCTGAAGAGATCGCTGCGCTCTTTGCGTATCTGGCGTCAGAAGATGCGGCGTACGCGACCGGCCACGTGTTCACGCTGGATGGCGGCGAAACCGCCGGAGGATTGGCCAGCCGTTAGATCCTGTTTTGAAAGGGCGCGGGCTCCAGCCGCGCCGCAAGTCTTCGCTTTGCGAATTTCCGTCCGCGTTCAGCATCACAGGAAAATCAAATGCGACTCAAAGATAAAGTTGCAATCATCACTGGTGGAACCTCCGGAATTGGCGAGGCCACAGCACTCCTGTTCGCCCGCGAAGGCGCTCGCGTCACCATCACCGGGCGCAATACTGGACGCGGGTCGGATGTAGTGGCGCGCCTCAAGGAACCTGGCGCTGCAGCGATCTTTCTCCGCGCCGACGTCAGCCTTTCCACCGATTGCCAGCGCGCTGTTGATGAGACCCTGAAGGCGTTCGGCCGCATCGACATTCTATTCAACAACGCCGGCGTGTTCTATCCGCAGACGGCACTCGAATGCTCTGAGCGCGAGTGGGATGAGCAGATTGACGTGAATCTCAAGGGAGCTTTTCTGATGTCGAAGTACGCGCTACCGCCAATGATCGCGCAAAAGAGCGGCGTGATCGTCAATAACGCGTCGGGGTGGGGCATCGTGGGCGGCGACCATGCGGTGGCTTATTGCGCGTCGAAGGGTGGCGTCGTGCTGATGACCAAGGCGATGGCGATTGATCATGGCCCGCAGGGAATCCGCGTGAATTGCATCTGCCCGGGCGACGTGGAAACGCCCATGCTTCCAGCCGACGCCAAAATGCGCGGGCTGAAATGGGAAGATTACATCGCCGGATGTGCCACGCGGCCGCTGGGACGGGTCGGAACCGTCGAGGAAATAGCGAAAGCAGTGCTGTTTCTCGCGTCCGGCGATTCGTCATTCATGACAGGCGCAGCGCTGGTCGTGGATGGCGGCGGAACAGCGGATTGACTCGTCCGCACTACGCAGATGAATTTTCCCTCAGGGTGGCATGCATGAAAGATGCTGTGGTTTTCTTAGGCGGAGGACGTATCACAGGCGCGCTGGCAGCGGGATTGCGTCTGGCGGGAGATGAACGAAAAATCGTTGTCTACGATCGGCACCCAGAGAAATCACAGGCGCTGCGGCGCGAGTCGCGAGTCGAAATTGCCCAAAATTTGAGATCGGCCGTCGAATGCGCCGGGATGCTGGTAATCGCAGTGCGACCGGCGTCAGTAAAGCAGATGCTCGATGAGGTGGTGGCTTGCGGAGCGCAGCCGCCGAAATTGTGTGTAAGCCTGGCTGCGGGGATTCCGTTAGCGAATTTGCGTGCGCAGATAGGGGCGCCGGTTCGCTGGGCGCGCGCCATGCCGAGTCCCGTCTGCCGGGTCGGAAGAGGATTGACGCCGGTCAGCTTTGATCGCGGCGTCACGCAGAGTGAGCGCATTACGATTCGCCGGTTCTTTGCGGGGGTGGGACAGGTGCTGGACCTACCTGAGTCACAGCTCGACGCGATTACCGCGGTACACTCGCCCACCCATGGCTACCATGCGGTAGCGACGCTGGCGAAGGCTGCTCGGGAGGCAGGGCTTGAGCCTAAGACCGCGTTGATTGCGGCGGCACATGCACTGGGCGAGGGAATCTCATATTGGCGCGCGAGCGGCGAAAGTCTCGACGAACTCTTAAGCGAGGCAGCAACGCCGGGAGGAGTCGCGGCCGCAACCATGGACGCGATGGACCAAGCAGGATACGCCAAGGCCGTCACTCGCGGCCTGAAAGCTGGCGTAGAACGCGCGCGCAAGAACGCCAGATTGTAATCACACGCTGTGATCTGCAAGCCGTCTGCAAGCCGGCCGATATCCTTGGTCTCAAAAACCATAGGTTTCTCTCCGCAGTTACTTTTGTCACACCCTCCCGCACCGTGAATCTGCCACAATACAGACGAGCGTTACAGTCGGCCTGTGACAAGACTCTGGCTGCCTGCGAAGAGTGCAATGGAAGTCCTGACAGCAAAAATTACCCGCCGCAGCACGCGAATCCGTGTAGAAATCCCAGTGAGTGTAATCAGCCTCGACCGCACCCGCCCTTTCGGCGAGAAATGCATGGTGCTGGTCGTCAGTGCGCAAGGCTGCGGCTTCCGCAGTTCCGAACCGCTCCAACTGGAGACTCCGATCATGCTAAGCGGTCTGCCGGGCGGCGGAAGCGTCACGGCCCGCGTGGCCAACTGCCTGCCTCTGGGCAGCGATGGCAAGTATTTTTTGGTCGGCGCCTCTCTCTACACCCACGGCAATGTCTGGGGAATTCTGGATCCTCCCGCCGACTGGAACGTCGCAGCTCAGCACACGCCCGCGCCCAATCCGATGAGCGACACCGGCGGCGTTCCCACGCTGAAGGTTAAAAAGAAATCCTGGCCCTACAATCTTTTTGAAGACGGCAGCGAAACCCACGCCGGCCGAAAATAAGCCCACTCTGAGCGGCAACCATCAAAGATCAATCGACCCAGTTGTTCTTTCGTAACGTCGATTGCGTTACGCATCGCTGTCATACTCCATCCATATGGCGGATCAGACGGACGCGACGCCGCAAGAACCGGAAATCCACGGAACCAAGCTGGTGCCGCGGCCCTTCCGCGTGAAACTGCGCGGATCGGTGCTGGTGCTGGTGCGCTTGCCGAACAAGCGCGACGTTCAGGCGGCCTTTCATCAGCTCTCGACCAGCGGCGGCGTGATTCATCTGGAAAAACCGCTGGATGAAAAGCTGAACGTCGAACTTATCTTCCACATTCGCGAGACCACGATCCGCGGCAAAGCGCAAATGCTGTTTCCCATGTGGGCGACGCAAGGTTGGATGCAGCCCTTCCGCTTCACCGATCTCTCCGACGCCTGCCGCGAGACACTCGATGTCACGCTGAAGTCCTTCCTCGGAGAATCGGCCAAGGGCGCCGCTGCCGGAAGCTAATGTCTGAAACAAGTTTCAAAGTTTCGAAAGTTTCGAAGTTTCAATGATCCGCTAGCCCGTGGCACGTGCAACCTCGAAAAGCTGGCAACCTTGAAACTTTGCCACCTTGCCACTTTGTCACCTTACCACTTGCCCCTCCTGGTTACTCCGGTCACATGGTCACCAGTGACAGATGAACTATCATCTTCACCAGGACCAGTTCGATGAAACGCCTCAACTTTCTCGTCTCACTTACCAACAACGACAACGACTACCAGCAGGAGCAAGCTGCGGCGGCCGAAAAAACAGCGCGACGCCTGGGAATCGATGTGCAGATCATTCACGCCAACAACGACGCGCTGGCCCAGAGCCAACAGCTCCTACACTACGTGCAGGACGCGTCTGTAAAACGGCCGGATGCGATTCTGTTTGAACCCGCTGGCGGGACGGCATTCCCGCAAGTCGCGCGGGCTGCCGCGGCCGCAGGCATTGGCTGGGTCGTGCTGAATCACGAGGTCGACTACATTCTCGAACTGCGGCGCCTCTACAAGATTCCTACCTTCGCCATCAGCTCCGACCACGAAGAGATTGGAAAGATTCAGGGCAAGCAATTCGCAGCGCTGCTTCCCAACGGTGGTTCGATTCTCTATATCGAGGGTCCGGCCAATAGTGCGGCTGCTAAAGAGCGCACTGCAGGAATGAACAAGACAAGACCGGCAAATATTCAGGTCAAATCGATGCGCGCCAACTGGACGGAAGAAAGCGCTTATCGCGCCGTTAGTTCATGGCTGCGTTTGCGCACTTCGCAGGAAAGCCACATCGACCTGCTGGGAGCTCAGGATGACAGCATGGCTATGGGCGCTCGCAAGGCGTTCAGCGAAATCCCCGCGGCAGAACGCGCACGGTGGATGAGGATTCCCGTCACAGGATGCGACGGCATGCCCAAGACTGGGCAAAGCTGGGTGAAGAACGGAAGTCTCGCGGCGACCATTTTCATTCGCCCCAACACCGATCTCGCGATCGAGATGCTCTCGGAAGCGTTCAACAAGGGCGTCACTCCGCCCGATGAGAACATCACAGAACCGGAGTCGATTCCGCCGCTGGAAGAACTCGCCTCCACCGGAAAGAGGTCGAATTCGGCAAAAGCCTAATCGCACTCTAAGATTCGCGGAAAAGCAAGAGCGCCCCGTTTGGGGCGCTGGTTTTTGGGTGATAGTGTAAGGCGCAGAATCCGCATTCGAGAGGATGCCGCACACTACTTTAGTTCGAGAACTTCCTTCTCCTTGGCTTTGCTCATCTCTTCCATCTTCTTGATCTCGTCGTCAGTCAGCTTCTGAATTTCTTCCAGCGACCGCTTCTCCTCGTCCTCAGTAATTTTCTTGTCCTTCATCGCCTTCTTGATCGCGTCATTGCCGTCGCGGCGAATGTTGCGTACCGCCGTGCGGTGCTCTTCGAGAGCCTTGTGCAGATGCTTCACCATTTCCTGTCTCCGCTCCTGGGTGAGCGCGGGCACCGGCACGCGAATCAGCTTGCCATCGTTCATGGGATTCAGCCCGAGGTCGCCGCCGCGAATCGCCTTCTCGATCGCTCCCAATTGCGACGGATCAAACGGCTGCACCGTAATCAACTGGGCCTCCGGCGCGTGCACTTGCGCAACCTGGTTCAACGGCATCTGCGAGCCGTAGGCGTCGACGGTGACGCCGTCGAGCATATGCACCGATGCCCGCCCCGTGCGTGTCGCTGCCATCGCCTTGCGAAAATCTTCCACGGCCTTGTCCATGCGCGTCTTCAGTTGCCCATAGGTCTCTTTCAATCCCGCGATTGCAGCCATCACTGGCATAAAGTAGCTCCCGTATTTCCTTGAACTCAAAACGTTGGATTATAAACCCAACTTCTTCTCCGCTGATAAACGCGGAGGCACGCGGATTAGGCAAAGAGAGTTGTTGAAAGGGCGAAGAGGCATGAGCAAGCCCAAGGATTACTCGCACAGCCAATTCCGGTTGAATCCGCGTTCATCTGCGGAATCCGCGGAATCCGCGGAAAAGAAGTCACGCGCACACCATCGACCCAATCTTCTCGCCCAGCACAACGCGGCGGATATTTCCCTTCTGATTCAAGTTGAACACGACGATCGGCAGGTCGTTATCCTTGCACAGGCTGATGGCAGTCGAATCCATGACCTTGAGCCCCAGCTTCAGCACTTCCATATAAGTAATCTGATTGAATTTGCGCGCGCCGTCGACCTTCATCGGGTCGGCGTCATAAATGCCGTCAACTTTCGTTGCTTTGAGGATCGCGTCAGCCTTGATCTCCATGGCGCGCAGCGACGCCGCGGTATCCGTCGAAAAGTAGGGATTGCCCGTGCCCCCGGCGAAGATCACGACGCGCCCTTTTTCGAGATGCCGGATTGCGCGCCGCCGAATGAACGGTTCGGCCACCTGATTCATTTCAATCGCCGACTGCACGCGTGTAAAAACGCCTTGCTTTTCGAGCGCGTCCTGCAACGCGAGCGCGTTGATCACGGTCGCCAGCATACCCATGTGATCAGCGGAGACGCGGTCCATGTCTTTGGCCTGCTCGGCCACTCCGCGGAAGAAATTCCCTCCGCCGACAACGATCGCGATCTGCACTCCCAGCGCGCGCACATCACCAATCTCGCCCGCAATTTCATGAATGCGCGCGGTCTCGACGCCGAAACCCTGATTCGCAGCCAGCGCCTCGCCGGAGAGTTTGAGAAGGATTCGTTTGAAGGCAGGGGTTGTCATGAAAGTTTCAAGGTTTCAAAGTTGCAAGGTTTCAATGTATCAAAGTCGAAGCACTTCCCGACGAGCCACGAACGCCGTCCGGTTTCACTTTGAAACCTTGAAACTCTGAAACTTTGAAACCTGGCGCGTAAAAAAGGCGCCCTTTCGGGCGCCAGAAACTATTCAGCTTTCGGCTCGGTAGGCTTGGTGATCGCGATCGTCTCGCCCGCGTCACCCACCTTGAAGCGCGCGAAGCGGCGCACCGCGATATTCTCGCCCAGCTTGCCGATCTTGGTCGCGATCAACTGTCCGATCGAGATGGTCTGGTCTTTGATAAAAGGCTGCTCGAGCAGGCACACTTCTTCGTAGAACTTTTCCATCTTGCCCGCGACCATTTTCTCGGCGATGTGCTGCGGCTTGCCGCTCTTCACTGCCTGGTCGAGAAAAATCTCTTTCTCGCGCGCGAAATCTGCTTCCGTGACATCTTCCTTGCGGACGTATTTCGGATCGCTGGCCGCAATGTGCATTGCGATGTCGTGAGTCAGTTCCTTAAAGTCCTCGGTGCGCGCCACGAAGTCGCTTTCGCAGTTCACCTCGACGAGCACGCCGATCTTGCCGCCGGCGTGAATGTAGCTCGCCACCGAGCCTTCGCTCGTCACCCGCATTGCCTTCTTCGCCGCCACCGAAACTCCCCGCTTGCGCAGAACCACGACCGCCTGCTCCATGTCGCCCTTGGCTTCGGTCAGGGCCTGCTTGCAATCCATCATCGGTGCCCCGGTCTTCTCCCGGAGTTCCTTCACTTGTGCTGCGGAAATATTCGCCATAGTAGTGCTCATAAAACCTCAAGTTTCAATGTTGCAAAGTTTCAAGGTTTCAAAGGCATGCGGTTTCACTTTGCAACATTGAAACCTTGAAACTTTGAAACCTACACAATAATACCCGCGCCGGATGCTCGCTCAAACGACCCGCGCGGGTCTGATATCAAAGCCCGGTTTTTTCTCGGTACTCGCTACTCGGTCCCTTCTCACGACTCGGGACTCGCGACTCAGGACTAACTAGACCGTCTGGCTCTCCACGCTCGGCACGTCCGCCTCTTCATTGGCGACCGGCTTCTTGTGCGTTCCCGGGCCCAGCACTTCCTCCATGCTGATATCTTCCGAGGCATCGACCGCGCCAGCTTCCTCCGCGTACTCGGCCGAAGCGCCTTCAGCGGCCTGCGCTGCATCTGTGGCAGCCTGCATATCCGCGACCTGCTTATCGGTCATCAGCTGCGCGCCCTCTGCAATCGATTCCGAAATCTTCGAGGTAAACAGCCGGATCGCCCGCAACGCATCGTCGTTGCCGGGAATCACATAATCCACTTCGCTCGGGTCGCAATTCGTATCAACCACGGCGACCACCGGGATGCCCAGCTTGCGGGCTTCTCTGACAGCGATTTGTTCTTTGTTCGAATCGATCACGAAGATCGCATCAGGCAGCCGGTTCATATTCTTGATACCCGCCAGGTTCGCCTGCAGATGCTTGCGCTCGCGCTCGAGCTTGATCACTTCTTTCTTCGGCAGCAGCTCGTAGCGGCCATCCGTGGCCATGTCGTCGAGCTCTTTCAACCGCTTCACTGACTTCTGCACCGTCACCCAGTTGGTGAGCAGTCCACCCAGCCAGCGCTGGTTAATGTAAAATCCGCCGCACTTCTGCGCCTCCTCGGCGATCGCGTCCTGCGCCTGGCGCTTGGTGCCCACGAACAGCACGATTTTGCCGTCGGCCGCCAGGTCCTGCACGAACTTCGACGCTTCTTTGAACATCTTCAGCGTCTTCTGCAGGTCAATGATGTAAATCCCGTTGCGCTCTCCAAAGATGTATTCCTTCATCTTGGGATTCCAGCGCTTGGTCTGATGCCCGAAGTGGACGCCCGCTTCGAGCAGCTCTTTCATGGTGATAGTAGCCACGTTTCTCCTTTTTTAATCTGCATCGGCTAGTCCTGAGTCCCTAGCCCTGAGTCGCGAGCATTTCGCTCAGGACTCGGGACTGTCGACTCGCGACTCACCCGATTGCCATTCCCGTCCCCGCGCCGCGAGGCTCGGGAAGAATTGAACACCTAAAATCAGCTTTCAGCCGTCAGCTATCAGCCCTCAGCCAAAAGCAACATCCAAAACCGAAGCAATACTCAAAATCCGATGTCATTCCGAACCGGGCGCCAAGCCCGGTGTGGAACCTGCTGTTCGCTCAGGACTCGGGACTCGCGACTCAGGACTGCAAGCGCGTCTACCGCTTGCTGAACTGGAAGCGCTTGCGCGCGCCCTTCTGTCCGTACTTCTTGCGCTCTTTGCCGCGTGAATCGCGACTGACGAAGCCTTCGCCCTTCAGCTTCTTGCGCAGCTCGGCGTTGAACTGCATCAGCGCGCGGGCAATGCCCAGCTTCACGGCATCAGCCTGGCCACGTACGCCGCCACCGAGAACCGTCGCGACCACGTTGAACGACGCCGCAGTCTCTGACGATGCCAGCGGCGCCTTCGCCGCCGAGCGCTGCGCCGGAGTCACGAAATATTCTTCGAATGCGCGCCCGTTAACTTTAAAATCTCCACTCCCCGGACGCAGATACACGCGGGCAATCGCCGTCTTGCGGCGTCCCGTTCCGTAATATTGAACCAACTCTGCCATGTAGCTTCTAGCTCCTAGCCGCTAGCTTCTAGCCAATCAAAAGCCGCGCGCTTAATCTCTGACTTCGAAATCGTTGATAAACTCTGTCATTCCGAGTAGCGCCAAAGGCGCTGCGAGGAACCTGCTTTTCCCTCACGACTCAGGACTCGCTACTCAGGACTAACTCACCGCTACTTTCCGCGGCTTATACTCCCGCACTTCCAGCTTGAACTCCTGCGGCTTCTGCGCTTGATGCGGATGCTTGTCGCCCTGATACACATTCAGCTTCGACAGCATATGCGCCGCCAGTTTGTTCTTCGGCAGCATGCGCCGCACGGCAGCTTCGATCACGGCTTCCGGCTTTCGCACCAACCGCTTCTTGTATTCCTCCGTCCGCAGGCCACCCGGATATCCCGTGTAGTGGTGATACTTCTTCTGCTCAGCCTTCATGCCGGTGGTGCGAACCTTCTCCGCATTGATCACGATCACATGATCGCCGGTGTCAAGAAATGGCGTATACCGCGTATTTTCCTTACCCATGAGGATGCGCGCCACTTGTGACGACAACCGTCCGAGCGTTTGCCCGTTCGCATCCACGACGTACCACTTGCGCACAATTTCCCCCTGTTTGGGGAAATAGGTAGACATAAACTCTCCCAGATTGATAAATGCTGCGAAAGAAGACCGCTCGTTGATTCCCCGGCGAGGACGCCAGGACCATCAGGCGGGCAACCACACGACTACCAAAGTCTTTACGATAGCGTACCCTGCAAAGAATTGTCAACGCTGTGTTACTCACAGGCCGCGGATGGTAACGTATGCCTCGGAGGCGTTATGAGACATTCCCTATGGATTCCAGCAGTGTTTCTCGCTCTCTCCTTGTCCGCTTTCGCGCAACACGGCGACCATCACGGCGTCGGTGGCGGATACATTCCCAAGCACGGCCCGCCACCTCGCAGCACCATTGCGCATTCCGCCCCGATTCGCGAGGAGGGCCATCCGCAAGCCCCGCATGTGCACCGCAATGGCGAGTGGATCGGCCACGACTACGGCCGCGAAGATGTCCGCTTCCATCTCGACCATCCTTGGGAACACGGCCACTTCACCGGCGGCTTCGGCCGCCGTCACGTGTGGCGCCTCGTCGGAGGCGGGCCCGGACGTTTCTGGTTCGGCGGCTTCTATTTCAACGTTGCAGCCTTCGACTTCGGTTTCTGTAACGACTGGTTGTGGGACAGCGACCAGGTCGTGATCTACGAAGATCCGGACCATGATGGCTGGTATCTCGCCTACAACGTGCGTCTGGGGACTTACATTCACGTCACTTATCTCGGCAGATAGGCGATGACGCAGCGGAGGGAATAACGCCCAGCACCGTCGGCTCAGATGCAGGCGTGCAAGATGAAACCGAAGCCGCGAAGCGGCGAAAGAATGCAGCCCACGGCGCTAGCCGTGGGTTCGCCATTCTAAGATGAACCAAGCCCCGTAGGGGCGAAAGAAATCGACCATGCCAACAAAGAAAACTCCCACCGAGCAAATTGCCCTCTACGACCAACTCATCGCCACGAATCCCGCAATCGAACGCAAAGGCGATGCCAATCCTTACACGTCGCTCAACGGCAACATGTTCACGCTGCTGCACGAAGGCAAGCTCGCGATTCGTCTCCCCGAAAACCAGCGCGAACCATTTCTCAAGAAATACAAGACGAAGCTCTATGAAGCGTACGGTACGGTAATGAAGGAGTACGTGGCCGTTCCCGACGATCTGCTGCCCAAGACAAAAGAACTGCAGAAGTATCTCGACCTGAGTTACGAGTACGCGAAAACGCTGAAACCGAAACCAACCAAGAAGAAACGCTGAAGCGAGGTCTTAACTATGGTTAACTTCGCTCAAAATTCGTGCTAACATCTCGCCGTTATGGCGCGCCACGTCATCTGCCGGCTGGCTCTCGCACTCATCGCTTTCTCCGCGATCCTGCCCGCGTCGTTCGCCGGCGACGAAGCCGGCCAGCCCGCTCCCCGCTTCCGCGCCAAAACCACCACCGGCGAACAATTCAACAATGACTCGATCAAAGGAAAAGTCGTCCTCTTCGAATTCTGGACAACCTGGTGCAAGTACTGCGAAGAGGAAGCAGAGCTGGTCGACGACATCGCGAAAGAATTTAAAGATAAAGATCTGATCGTCCTAGCCGTCGACGTCCTCGAGCCCGATCAGAAGGTAAGAAAGTACCTCGTCGACCATCCGCGCGCTGTCCCAATCGTGCTCACCAAAGACACCAACCTAGCCGCCATGTACAATGCTCAGGTCTATCCGATCTATGTAGTCATCGACCGCGACGGCAACATCGCCGGCGAGCAGCGCGGCGCCGCCGGAGACCGCGGCATCCGCAGAATGCTCCGCCGCGCCGGGCTGCAATCGGAAGAATAGCGTCGGCCGCGCCAGCCGATCGTCACACAACCAGGCTTGTCATCGAACTAGGCTCGTGATCGAAGAACGCTTGTCATCCTGAGCGAAGCGAAGGACCTCTGTACTCCTTGTGTCGTCGACGCTGCCGGCAAGTACAGAGGTCTTCCGCGCCAACGATCGGAGCCTCAGGATGACACTACGAAATCTCGGGATCGCCTGTCACTCATACGCCAGCGCATCAATCGGATCCCGCTGCGCCGCCTTGAATGCTGGATACAGTGCCCCCGCGAGCGCACCCAGAATCGCAATCAGCGCCGCCCGCAGCACCCACAGATTGCTCCAGAACATTTGCTGCACCGGCCGCTCGAAGATGATCACGCGGCGCGTGGCCATGCTGAGGACGATCCCCGCGATGATCCCGATAACCGCCAACAGGATCGTCTCCCGCATCACCACATTCACGATATAGAGCTTCGAGGCGCCCATCGATTTCAGGATTCCGATCTCGCGGGTCCGCTCCATGACCGCCGTGTACATGGACTGAAAAATCACCAGGAATCCCACCACCACCGCAATACCGATCACAATCTCGATCGCGATATTGAATCCCGGAAGATTATCCGGCGTCATCATCGACAAGTATTCCTGCATGGAGCGCACCGAGTATTTCTCCATACCGGGGACATCCGTGATCGCCCTGGTCACCGCCTCGGCGTTCGCCGGGTTATCCAGCTTGACGTAAAAAACCGAAGCGCGGCCTTCGGCGCCCACCAGGTCCTGCATGGTCGCCAGCGGCAGGAACTTGCGCCCGCCCTTGCCGTGAGGCACTATGCCGCAGATGCGGAAGTCATGGTTCAGAATCACGATCGAGTCGCCGACTTTTTTATGATTCATGCCCGCAAAGTAGTCGTCGACGATCACATCGTAAGGCGCCTGAAATGGCCCGCCAGAAAGATAATGGAACTTGGGAGGAAGGGCGTCATAGCTTGCCAGGTCGATGCCGTAGATAATTTCGACCGGCTTTTGCGTAAACCACCAGATGACCGGAACAGCAGAAACGACATGAGGAACACGCCGCAGCACGTCTCCGACTTTGACCGAAATCGGCGCGCCTGACATACCGATCATCGCCGAAGCGCCCGGCGGAGTGACCATTAGATCGGCCCCCACGCCCACCTGGCTCTGCTTCGACCCATTCAGGTAGCCGTAGAAGACTGCGACCACCAGCAGAATCATCGCGACCTCGAGCGCGATCGCGCTCATGGTGATCAGCGAGCGCGTCGGCCGATGCGCCAGGTTGGCAACCACCATTTTGTTCATCATAGGAAGCTGAGAGCTATGAGCTGCGAGCTACGAGCTTAAAGCTGGACCTGATCGTTCGACTTCCTGTTCTCAACACCGCAATCAATTCTGTGTGAAAAAGACTCGAGCCGTGAACCAAGGGCTCACAGCTCGCAGCTCGGGGTCGCAGTTCGTTACTTCACCTGCATGAGCAAGCTCGACTGCGGACGATCCAGGTGCACCACTTCCGCCCCTGCGGGCTGATCGAGCGTGAACTGCTCGTCCGTGAGCGGCTTGTTCACGTCCACCTTCAGCATGTTGAGCGTGATGTCGTACTCTTCCTGCGGCCGGTAAATTTCGATGCGCGACGGAAAACTGTGACCGTCGAAGTCCTTGTACTCGGCGTATTTCGCGTCCGTCGACACTTTCAGGTCTTCGTCGTAAATATACTGCCGGTGCGGCTTCAGATCGGTGCGTCCAAAAATAATCTTGCGCGACAGGCGCCAGCCTGTGTCGTACTTGTGGATGATCGTCAACTCGTAGTCATCCTGCAGGATGCGATGCCCTTTGGCATCGTGCATCGTCTCATAGCCGTTTTCCATCACGGCAATTTCGATGCTTGGATCGGGATTCACCGGCGGAATCAGCAGCGCCTCATAAATATTCTGCGGACGAATATTCTCCATGGGCTGATCTGTGTTCGGCGTCGCTACCGTATTCTGCCCGATCACAAATCTGTTCTTCGTGGGAATCCATAGCTTGAACTGCTTGCCGTCGCTGACCATGTCGAATGCGGTCGTGCGCACTATCGGCATCAAGCCCTTCATGTGCAACATATCGGGCTGCCGCGCGAGAATGTAGCCGCGGATTTCTTTGTAATCGGTGACGTGGCCTTTCTTCATGCCGCCGGCGGAGCTGTCGATGTCAACCGTCGCCGTCAGCGAACGAATGGCCTGGGACTGCTGGTTAATACTGTCAATCAACCCTTGCTGGGTCGACTGCTGGAGGGGGGTTTTCGAGTACTGATCCTCCACCGGGCGCGTACGGAAGACGCATCCCGTGGTGGACAGCACAGCCAGTAAAGCAATCGGGGCCCAAAGCGGCGTACGTCTCATGCAGTATAAGAAGACTCCTACAGGATTTGAGTATACCTTGTGGGAAAGGTTTCAAAGAATGGCTTGGGGGTTTACTCGCGCCCAAAGTTGCGATGTCACGCCAAATCAGTTACTTACTAAAGACGGTCACACCAAAGTCAGGCCCGGCATAAGAGCGCCTTCATCTAAACTGGTGATCTCGTGCGGCCAGAGGTGTGAGGCGGAATTTACGTGAAGAAAATCGCCTGGGTCATTTTCGTTGCAGTGCTGGGAGCAGCGGGGTGGTTTGCCTGGGCCGTGCTGACTCCCGCGGAAATCTCAGGCCAGACATTCGTCATGCTGCATCCGGGCTACTCGACGCACCGCATTGCAGCCGAGCTAAAAGCCGCCGGAGTCATCCGCAGCGAGGAAGCATTCGTTCTCTGGCATTACGTCCACCACAAGCGCTCGCTCAAAGCCGGCGAATACCTCTTCGACAAACCAGCCAACATCATCGATATTCAAAAACGCCTGCGGCGTGGCGACGTCTACTTCCACACCGTCGTCGTGCCGGAAGGTTACACGATATTCGATATTGCACACGCCATTGAGGCCGCCGGCCTCGGACCCGCTGACGACTTCCTGAAAGTCGCCCAGTCGGATACCGCCCTCATCGCCGACATCGCGCCGGACGCGCGCTCGCTGGAGGGATATCTTTTCCCGGAGACGTACGAGTTCACCCGCATGATGACCATGCAGGAGATGGCCGCAGCGATGGTGAAGCAGTTCCGCCAGGTTGCCCACCAGATCGGCCTGATTCCGAGTGGCGCAGACCCCAAGGGAGTCGTGCTGCGGGTTTCGGCCGACGCCTCAGGCGCGCTGCAGGCGCAAAGCGGGAACGATGTCGAACGCACCGTCATCATGGCGTCGATCGTCGAGAAAGAAACCGCAGTTCCTGAAGAACGCCCACTGGTCGCCAGCGTCTACTACAACCGGCTGAGTAAGCGAATCGCACTCGACGCCGACCCCAGCATCATCTACGCCGAACTGCTCGCCGGAACCTATCAGGGCGCGCTCCACCACGCTGACATGTCATTCAGCTCTCCCTACAACACCTACCGCAATGCCGGACTGCCTCCCGGCCCCATCGGCAACCCCGGCCGCAGTTCGCTCGAAGCCGCTATGCACCCCGCGCAAAGTGACTACTACTATTTCGTAGCCGACGCCCAGGGCCATCACCGCTTCGCCCGCACCATGGAAGAACACAACAAAAACGTAGCCGCCTACCGCAAAGCCATGCGCGGCCGATAAGAACTGGCGTCGGGCTTCAGGCGTCAGGAGGTCAGACTTCGAACCGGAGTTCGAATCCCAGACTCAAAGACCTCTTGTCACGGTTCCCTCCGTGTCCTCTGTGCCCCCTGTGGTAAGGGCTTTTGAATTTCGAACCTCAACGAACACTGCAGATCGCCGAACCAAAGAGTCAGAAGTCAGAAGCCCGACGCCAGCCTTATAATCCCCGCATGCCCCCAACTGGCCGCATACTCGGTCTTGACGTCGGCTCCCGCCGCATCGGCGTCGCAGTCTCCGACCCACTCGGAGTAACCGCCCAAGGCCTGGAGACGCTCGAGCGCAAGAACAAACGACAAGACTTCTCAAAGCTCAAAGGGCTGATCCGCCAATTTTCTGTGACAGAAATCGTCATCGGCCTCCCGCTGCGCATGAGCGGTGTCGAGGGCACCCAAGCCGAAAAGATGCACGCCTTCGCCGACAGCCTCCGCAAGCATTTTGGCCTTCCCGTTCACCTCTGGGATGAGCGCCTTACCTCCGCCGAGGCCAACCGGCTGCTGCGCGAAAGCGAACTCTCTATCGAAAAGCGGGGTAGAGCCGTCGACCGTATGGCTGCCGTGCTGATTCTGCAAGCCTGGATGGAGCAGCGATCCTTGAATCGTCCCACCGCTGACGCCGGATTATCGAATACATAACTTCATCCGGCTGGGCTCCAGGTCGCCAAACGTAACTATTGGCTTGTTTTTCAATAAGTTAGCACAATATAACTCGCTCCTAGGTTCGCGCTAACCGCTTGCTTTCACCTGGTGGGAGGAGTACCATAATGGGAGTAGTCGGAGCGCTTCTCCCCACAGTCTTTCCTTCCTGGGTGCCCTATATGAGTAGTGCCGATTTGAATTTCCACATTGGCGACAAGGTCGTCTATCCCAACCATGGCGTGGGTGTCATCGAGCAGATTGGCAGCCGCACGATCGGCGCTTCCGTGGAGCGGTTTTACCTGCTTCATATTAAGGCCAGCAGCCTGAAGGTCATGGTACCGTGCCAGAATGCCGGCAACGTCGGGATGCGGCGGGTCGTGCGCAATGGCGAAGTCCAGAAGGTGCTCGATTTGCTCTCCATCACCGAAAATGGCACCAACGGCGACTGGAAAGACCGTTTCAAGGAGAACTCCGACCGTATGCGTACCGGCTCCCTGCTCGAAGTGGCCGGAGTGCTGAAAAATCTGATTGCCCTGCACCAGGCCAAGCCGCTCTCGTTCCGCGAAAAGAAGATGCTGGAGCGGGCTCGCTACCTGCTGGTCAGCGAACTGGCCATGGCCCGTAACTGCGAAGAAGCCAAGGTCGAGGAACTCCTCACACTGACTCTGGCCAAGTGCAAGCTGCGTTTCCCGGAAGCCTCGGAATTCGTGGCCTGACAGCGTTCGCCAACCATCATCCCTTCGGGGCCGTTGAATTTCGGAACTGTTCACACCGGTGCAGCCTGATTCTGCACCAAGACTTCCCAATGGCGCGTGCACTCGCCGCGCAATCAATTTTTACAAACTATTAAAAGTAGTGGAGGTTGCACCGCTGCTACAGTACTCACGCCCCACACAAGTGAGTACGAATCATGGCCAGGTTGTTTCCATTCTTCCGGTCGAACGTCGCGACGAGACTGGGCCCGCTCGAGCGCAAAATGCTCGAGGAAGTCTGGTCGCGCGGCAGCGTCACCGTTCGTGAGCTGCTCGCAGATGGCAAGTCGCCTTACGCCTATACCACCCTCATGACCACGCTCGACCGGCTCTATAAAAAGGGACTTCTCCAGCGCGTCGTCGAAGGCAAAGCATTCCGTTACTCTTCAGGCTGCACCCGCGAGGAGCTTCCACGTCTAGTGGCTGTGACCGACATCAAAAAATGGATCGAATCCGACCCTGCTTCACTATCATTGTCCTATTTCGTAGAAGCCATCAGCGCATCCGACGCGCGGCTGCTGAATGACTTGCAAGTCCTGGTCGACCGCAAGCGGCGCGAATTGAAGATGGAAAAATTGAAGACCGGAGAATACCGACGAGAAGACTAACGAAGTTAGAATTCAAAAGGGGAGAAGAATCCTGATGTTCGATTTGCGTGGTGTTCTTGTTTCTCTGGGATTTTTCGGTGTCGTGTACTGCCTGCTCTCGCTTCTGGTAGTGTGCTGCTGGCGCGGCGTTGCGCGATTCACTGGACTCTCCTCCCGCGCCACAGCTCACTTACTGTTCGGATTGCGAATCTTTCCCTTTACAGCTTCGCTGCTACTCACGCTCGCCTTCGGCCTGCCTGCGTTTCTGCTGCTGGAGGGCGGCGGCGTCGACGAAGATTGGGGAACTCTGGTCTTCTGCACTGGTTCCCTCCTCCTGTTGAGCGCCGGAGTCTTTCGTGCGATAACTGCCCATGCTCAAACCGCCCGGATCGTCTCGGAGTGGACCGAAGGCGCCAGTGCTCTCGATACCGGCACACAACTGCCGACACTTCAGGTCCGGCCGGGCATCCCGTCGCTTCTGCTCTGTGGAATCTGCAAACCGACGGTGCTCGTCTCGGAAACTGCCGTCGCCATGCTTAGCCGCAACGAACTCCGCATTGCCCTTGGCCACGAAATCGAGCACTTGCGCGTACGCGACAACTTGAAAAAACTCTTTGTGTACACGCTGCCTTTCCCAGGGATGTCGGGACTCGAGCGCTCATGGCACGAATCCGCCGAACTTGCTGCCGATGATGCTGCCGTCACATCGCGCGTGGAAGCCGTCGATCTCGCGGCGGCTTTGGTCAAGCTGAGCGCTCTAGCGCCAGTCGCGCCCACTCCAGCGTTCACCACGGGCTTGGTCAACGCCCCGACGCCGCTAAACCACCGGGTTGAGCGCCTTTTATCCTGGAGCGAACAGCGCCTCCCCGGCAGGCGCTGCGAATGGTGGTATCTGTGTCCGCCTTTGTCGGTACTCGCGTTATGCGCCGCTGTCGAATACGGCCGGCTCCTGCTGCTGACGCATCGCGCCACGGAGTGGTTCGTACGCTAGCCACCTGTCGAGTTCCCGATTCCGACCTCGCGCCGGCGCTTCTCGTCTTAATTCTGCGTGCTGGCGCGGGCTGTTTTGCGAAAAGATTCTGTTTGCTGTCACCGAAACGCTTGTCACTCCGACCAACCAAACGCTTGTCATCCGACCGGAGCGCAGCGAAGCGAGCGGAGTGGAGGAACCTGCTTTTCCCAAATGCTCACCAAGAGCAGATTCCTCGAACAGCCTTCCTTGCCGCTCTATGAATACGTCGAACGAGAAATCGCCCATTCGACAAGAGAAGAAATTATTTTTTCGCCGCGATCTTCTCCCGCAGCTGCCGGTCTTTCTCCTGCAACTCGGGCGTGAAATTCTCCCCCAGATCCGCCGCTTCAAACCATGATTCCGGCGCCTTCACCAACTGCTCGTTGCATTGACCCATCTTCGTGAGGATTTCCGTGTCTGGACGCCCCCCAGCGTCAGATTCTTGCTCGCCTTCACGATGACCATGAGTCGCATTGTTTTCCTCCCTAAGTCCTTCATTTTGAGCCGGGTCAATGTCTTCTCCTTCCCGCCTCTATTCACAGTCGAATGAATCCTGGATCAATCGACGTCAATGCCGCTATCTTCCGGCATCCGTCCTCCGTAGCAGAATCCGGCCAAAGCCTGACGCCCGAAGCCCGAAGCCGGGTTTATAATGTCCCAAGCTTTGCCGCACTCCGGCCTGAAGTAAATCATGACAGAAGCCATCAAGCGAAAACTGCAGGAAGAGATCAACGCGCTCGAACACGAGCTGATCCACGAACTTCCGAAAGAGATCAAGAAGGCCGCCGCGCTCGGCGACCTGAGCGAGAACGCCGAATATCACATGGCCAAGCAGCGCCAGGAGTTCGTTAAGGCGCGCGTCCGCCAGCTCGGCAAGCGCCTCGCCGACCTCTCGATGGTCAACATGAACAACATTCCACGCGACAAAGTCGGCCTGGGATCGACTGTGAAGGTCTACGACAACACCAAGAATGAAGAAGTAGAATACAAGCTGGTGACCAGCGAAGAGTCCGACGTAGCCGCCGGGAAAATTTCCACCACCAGCCCCATCGGCCGCGCGCTTCTTAATAAAAAGGTTGGAGACGAAGCGTTAGTAGTCACGCCCAACGGCAAGCGCGAACTCGAAATCCTGAAGTTAAGCACCATCCACGACGAACTGGAAGCCGACGAAGCTAAAGAGGCGTGAGCCGAATGTCATCCTCCATATCCACCACAAGAAGATGTCATCCTGAGCGGAGGCGCTTTTCAGCCGTAGCGAAGGATCTCATACTCCACTGCACCGTGGGTGTAAGCAACTCGACGGAGCGCCCCCAATGACCGCCTCCTGGACCAGCGCCTTCGGTCGTGCCTGTGGAGTCCTCCTCGACACCATCGTCCGCTGGCTGGCCCTCTCCCGCATCAACCCCAACGTACTCACCTTCATGGGACTCGTGGTCAACACCTGGGCCGCAGTCCTTTTCGGCTCGGCCAACGCCTCCAACCAGAAGCGCATGTTCATCTACGCCGGACTGGTCATCATCTTCTCCGGCTTCTTCGATCTGGTCGACGGACAAGTCGCCCGCGCCACCAACCGCGTCACCCGCTTCGGAGCCTTCTTCGACTCGGTAGTCGACCGCTACTCCGACGCCAGCCAATTCCTCGGGCTCTTAGTCTTCTACGCCCGCGGCGAGCGCTTCTTCTACGTAGTCCTAAGCGCCTTCGTCATGATCAGCGCCATCATGGTCAGCTACACCAGAGCCCGCGCCGAGAGCCTCATCGGCAGCTGCCGCGTGGGATTCATGGAGCGCCCCGAACGCTTAGTGCTAGTAATCCTCGGAGCCCTCTTCAACCGCATGGCCCCAGTCCTCTGGACCATCGCCGTCCTAAGCACCATCACCGTAATCCACCGCATGCGCTACACCTGGACCCGAACCCAAGACCCACCAGTAGCCCTAACCCCCGGCCAAGCCGCTTAAGGTTTTTCATTCCGAACTTTTTCCAAGGTTTGTCATTCCGAACGTTTTCCAAAGTTTGCATTCCGAACGTTGCCAAGGTTTGTCATTCCGAACGCGTTCCAAGGGTTCGTCATTCCGAACGCCTTCCAAGGTTTGTCATTCCGAACGAAGTGAGGAATCTGCTTTTCCCTGCCACAAAGCGCCCGCCCACTAATCTGTCATCCTGAGCAAGGATTATTCTTTGCGCGACAAGCGCAAAGAACAACCGCAGTCGAAGGACCCCGCGCGTGCGTGCATCACCACTGCCACCTCAAGGATTTCCAACCCGTGCCGATGAGATTGATGTTTCGCAAACCGCGCTCGGTACCAACGCGAAAGCCCCCCGGCTGATTACCGGGGCTTTCGCTTCAGAATCTGCCTTCCAAGCGCCGCGTGCCCACTTCGGGCCTCTCTCGCCAGAGTTGGGGGCTTTTAACTCAACTCGCCTCCTCAACCACGTTATACTTTTTCGTCGGCCGTACCCCCTCATGTTCGAACAAGTTGCATGAGCCTGATCAAATCCAAAAAGCGAGTAGCGGACCACGGAGAAGTCTTCACGCCCCCATGGCTGGTCGAGAAGATGCTCGATCTGGTAAAGGGCGAGACCGAGCGCATCGACTCCCGCTTCCTCGAGCCTGCCTGCGGAAGCGGGAACTTTCTTGTTCCCGTTTTGCGGCGTAAACTGGCCGCCGTGGAGGCCAAGTTCGGCAAATCCGACTTTGAGAAAGCGCACTATGCCTTGCTGGCGCTCATGTGTGCCTACGGCATCGAGCTGTTGGCGGACAATATCGCCGAATGCCGCACAAACATGCTCGAAGTCTTCGCCGAATACTTGCATCTGGATGAATCCGACGATCTCTATCGCGCCGCCGCCTATGTTCTCTCGCAAAACCTTGTGCACGGCGACGCCCTGACCATGCTCACGCATGACGAGCAGCCCATTACCTTCGCCGAATGGGGCTATCTCGGCAAGGGCAAGTTTCAGCGCCGCGACTTCCTCTTCGATGTTCTCACGAAGATGTCGTCGTTCAGCCAGGAAGGTTCGCTCTTCGCCCAGCTCGGCAAGCATGAAATCTTCACGCCGCTAAAGTCCTACCCGCCGATGACGGTGCGTGATCTCGCAGCCTCGCCTCCAGTACACGACCTGAAGGAAGCTATATGACCGATCGGGCGCCCTTCACGCTCCGCGGACGCAACCCCGATGTTCTGACCTGCATAGCCAATCTCTCCAACGACGAAGTTTTTACTCCGCCCGAGTTCGCCAACAAAATGCTCGACACGCTCGCGGCAGCCTGGGCGAAAAACAATCGCGGAGCTGATATCTGGTCGAACAGTTCCGTTCGCTTTCTCGACCCGTGCACCAAGTCGGGCGTCTTCCTCCGCGAGATCACCAGCCGCCTCAATAAGGGGCTGGCCACCGAGATTCCCGATCTCCAGAAGCGCGTCGATCACATCCTGACAAAGCAGGTATTCGGCATCGCCATCACGCACCTCACCAGCCTGCTGGCTCGGCGCAGCGTGTACTGCTCGAAACATGCCACGGGCCCGCATTCGATTGCCAAAAGCCTCTCGAGCGATGCCGGCAACATCTGGTTCGAGCGGATGGAGCACACGTGGGCGAGTGGCAAGTGCAAATTTTGCGGAGCGAGCCGCGAAGCCTTTGACCGCGGCGAAGGGCTTGAAACGCACGCCTATGCATTCATTCATACCGACGACATCAAGAGTCGTGTAGCTGAGATTTTTGGAGGAGACATGCAGTTCGACGTGATTGTCGGGAATCCGCCGTACCAACTCGACGACGGCGGCTTCGGCACCAGCGCTGCGCCGATCTATCAAATATTTGTGCAGCAAGCCAAAGCGCTGGAATCGCGGTATCTTTCGATGGTCATTCCCTCCCGCTGGTTCGCTGGCGGCAAAGGTTTGGACGAGTTTAGAGAATCGATGCTAACCGACAACCGCGTTCGCTCGATTGACGACTATCTCAGCGCAGCCGACGTGTTTCCCGGGGTGGGGCTCAAGGGAGGAGTTAATTTCTTTCTCTGGGATAGGGACAACCCTGGGCGGTGCCGGGTCAACACCCATTTCAAAGACCGGCCCATATCGTCGAGCACTCGGCCGCTTCTTGAAGAGGGCGCGGACGTATTTATCCGCTTCAATGAAGGGCTCTCGATCCTCAAAAAGGTCGCAGCCGTCGAAGGGGCGGCAGATTCACTGTCGCTGCCTGAAAACAAACGATTCGACCAACTGGTAAGTTCCAGAAAACCGTTCGGGTTAACGACAACGTTCAAAGGCAGAGCCGCAAAGCGAGCGGGTGACATACTGGTCTATCAAAATGGTGGCACAGGCTATATACCCAGAAAATCAATATCGACTGGCGTTGAGCTTATCGACAAATGGAAGGTATATACCGGATACGCTGCTCCTGGAACGGGGAACAAGGACACTTACCCGCACCGAATCATCAGCACTCCATTCATCGGCGAGCCGCAAACTATCTCTTCGGAAACATATCTCTGTATAGGACCATTCGACACAAAGAGTGAGGCAGAAAGCGTTTTGTCCTACCTAACCTGTAGGCTGCCTAGGCTCCTGGTACTTCTTCATAAGCCATCGCAGCATACAACGCGCAAGGTCTACACTTTCGTGCCCGCTCAAAAGTGGACGAGGCCCTGGACGGACGCTGACCTCTACAAGAAGTATGGCCTCACCGCGAAGGAAATCGCTTTCATTGAGGGAATCGTACGTCCGATGGAGGTCACTGGCGATTTGTTCGATGAAGAGGTCGCTGACGAAGGTGATGATGAGTAAGACGGTTGAGGAGATCCTCACACCGAAGCCAGCCGTCCGCCCGCGCATCTACGCTTACTCGATCGACGACAAGGCCCATGAGGGCCTCCTCAAAATAGGCCAGACGGCGCGCGACACAAAACAGCGCGTCGCCGAGCAACTCAAGACCGCCGCCATCAAGAACTTCAAAATCGAACTGGACGAATCCGCGGAGCGCGACGACGGCACCATCTTCACCGATCACGACGTGCGCGCGGCACTCGTCCGGAAGAAGTTCGCGAATGCAGAACTGGAGTGGATGCGTTGTTCCGTTAAAGACGTGAAGACCGCGCTCGCCGAGCTCCGCACGGGAAAGCGCTTCACTGGCTCTCATCACGAACGGTTTGAAATGCGCCGTGAACAGGCCGAAGCGGTCGAACTGACCGACGCTTACTTCCGCTCGCGCTGGAAGGAAGATAAAAATGCCGTTCCGCGCTTCCTGTGGAACGCGAAGATGCGCTTTGGCAAGACCTTCACCACCTACCAGCTCGCTAAAACAATCGGTGCAAAGCGCGTGCTCGTGGTGACCTTCAAGCCCGTGGTGGCAGACGCCTGGCAGACCGATCTCGAAAGTCACGTGGACTTCGACGGCTGGCAATATCTTTCGCGCAACTCCGATACCGACCCGAGCAAGGCGGATAAGCGAAAGCCGTTGGTCTACTTCGGCTCATTCCAGGACCTGCTCGGGCGCGACAAGGCAGGAAACATCAAGCCGAAAAACGAATGGCTGCACACCGTCAACTGGGACCTCGTAGTGTTCGACGAATACCACTTCGGTGCATGGCGCGACACAGCAAAAGAATTGTTCGAGGGCGAGGAAGAAGCGGTTAAAGAGAAGGAGGCCAGGCTCGAATACACGCCGGCATTGGACGACGTAAACGAAGACCTCAAATTGCTTTCGGAAAAAGAAATCGAATTCCTTCCCATTACGACCCGCGCTTATCTTTACCTGTCGGGCACGCCGTTCAAGGCCCTGGCTACGGGCGAGTTCATCGAGGAACAAATCTTCAATTGGACCTACACCGACGAGCAGCGCGCCAAAAAACAATTTGCCGATGGGCATCCCGGCGAGTGGAACCCGTATGGCGCGCTTCCGCAGATGAATCTGCTGACCTACCGAATGCCGGACGAACTGCTGGCGATTGCCAGCGCGGGAGAGTTCGACGAGTTCGACCTCAACGAATTCTTCGCGGCCACCGGCACCGGAAAAAAGGCGCAGTTCAAGCACAAAAGCGACGTACAAAAATGGCTCGACATCATCCGGGGCCAGTACATGCCGAAAGTTGTTGAGGGCCTCAAGACAGGCTCGCCGCCGCCGTTCCCGTATTCGGACGTGACGCTGCTGCCTTACATGCAGCATTCGTTCTGGTTTCTGTTCAACGTCGCGGCTTGTCACGCCATGGCGAACCTGCTGGCGGAGAGGCAGAACGTCTTCTGGCATGAGTACAAAGTTGTTATAGCGGCAGGCGCGGAGGCCGGCATCGGCCTCGATGCGCTTCCACCTGTGCGCGACGCAATCGGCAGCGGATTCGCCACCAAAACCATCACGATCTCCTGCGGCAAGCTGGTCACCGGTATCACCGTGCCGCAATGGTCTTCGATCCTGATGCTGCGTAACCTGAAGAGCCCTGAGACTTACTTCCAGGCTGCCTTCCGCGTGCAGTCGCCGTGGTCCATCAAAAACCCGAACGGCGACAATCCCCACGAAGAAGAAATCCTGAAACCGGTTTGCTTTGTTTTCGACTTCGCGCCCACACGCGCGCTCCGCCAGCTTTCCGAATACGGCATCGGACTCTCGCCCAATGAGCCGAATCCCGAGAACGCCGTCCGAGACCTTGTGTCATTCCTGCCTGTTCTCGCCTATGATGGCGCAAACATGACGCAGATCGACGCGGGCGGCATTTTGGACATTGCGATGGCGGGCACCTCGGCTACCTTGCTGGCACGAAAATGGGAGAGCGCACTGCTGGTCAACGTGGACAACGACACGTTGCGCCGCGTGCTCGATAGCGCCGAGGCCACCGCCGCCGTCGAACGAATCGAGGGCTGGCGGGCCCTGGGCGACAACATCATTGAGACCATCATCAACAAGAGCGAGAAAGTCAAAGAACTCAAGAACAAGGCAAGAGATGAGGGCCTTACGGAGAAAGAAAAGAAGCAGCTCACCGAAGAAGAGAAAGAGTATAAGTCCAAGCGCAAGCTTGTTCAGGAGAAACTGATCAAGTTCGCCACGCGCATTCCCGCGTTCATGTACCTGACCGATTTTCGTGAGAACACGTTACAGGATGTGATCACTAAGCTTGAGCCGGACATGTTTTTGACCGTCACCGGGCTGACGGTGAAGGACTTCCACCTGCTCGTGGGCCTCAAGGTATTCAACACCGAGCAGATGAACCAGGCGGTTTTCGCGTTCCGCCGCTACGAGGATGCCTCGCTGCGGTATACGGGCATTGAGAGTCACGAAGGGCTCACACATTATGGCCTCCACGATACCGTCGTAGCGAAACCGCCTCAAGTTTGACGAATTCCTCATTGCGTCATGTCAGGGTTCCCCAAAAAGGCTTCGAAGCTTTGCAGCCACGCCACTTCTCTGACCTCGCTGCGCTGAGTTTTCCACAATCATAAAAGTCAAATTGTGTGACGCATGTCCTAGTCTTCCACAGGCAAACTACGCAATCATGGCTGAGGCCGTGATACTCGCGAACCGCAGAACACGAAATTCTGCGGCGCTAAGTCCTTTGTTTGACGGATTTTAGTATCTAAGTCCTTTAAACAACGGATTTTGCCGGGAATTTCGTGCTAACTCGCTGATTCCAAAGATTCGGGGGGGAGGGGGGATACCCCACTTCAAACCTGCACTCCGCGGACCGATGCTAGACTAACCAGTCGCGTCGAGGCCCCACAGCTGAGGGCTGACGCCCGAGGTCAGAGGTCCGACTTGTGACTGATCCCGTACTTGTAGTGCACGGCGGCGCCTGGGCCATGCCCGATGACATGGTCGAGGCGCACATCCGCGGCGTGACCAACGCGCTGGCTGCGGGATGGCGCGTGCTGACCGGCGGAGATTCGGGGCGCGGCGGGTCCAATATTGGTTCGGCCGTCGACGCCGTCGAGGAAGCCGTCGTCATCATGGAAGACGACGAGACCTTCGACGCCGGGCGCGGCAGCTTTCTGAATCGCGACGGGAAAGTTCAGCTCGACGCCCTCATCATGGACGGCGCCACGCTGCGCGCCGGCGGCGTGGGATGCGTCGAGCGCCTGCGCAATCCGGTGCGCGCCGCGCGCAAAATTTTGAGCGAGAGCCCGCACGTTTATTTCGTCGGCGAGGGCGCGGAAAAATTCGCTGCCGAGCACGGCGTCCCGCTCTGCAAGAACGAAGACCTGATTATTCCGCGGGAGGTCGAGAGATTGCGGAAGTATCAGGCGCAACTGGCTCATCCGGATGCGAAGCCAGACGGCAACGATCTTTTCAGTTCAGAATCAGTCGCGCCGGAGGATGATCCCGCGATTTCGCACGACACAGTCGGAGCGATCGCGCTCGACCGCAACGGCAACATCGCCGCCGCGACCTCGACCGGAGGCACGCTGAACAAAGCTCCCGGCCGCCTAGGCGATTCGTCGCTGATCGGATGCGGCTGCTACGCCGACAATCAGAGCGCCGCAGCATCGACCACAGGATGGGGCGAGCCCATCATGAAGTTGGTTTTGGCAAAGTGGACCGCCGACCGCATCGCCGCCGGCAATCTACCAGAGTGGGCCGCGCAAGAAGCGATGAATTTTCTGAAGCAACGCGTCAACGGACACGGCGGCATCATCGTCCTCAACACGCAAGGCCAAATCGGCATCGCCCACAACACCCCGCGCATGGCGTATGCCTATAAGACAGTCAAGAAAGAAGAAGCCGGAGTGGAGCGAGCGTAAGAGCGGGCGTCGGACCTCAGACCTCTGGCGCACCGCACGCGGGAATGTTGGGTCCGGTCAACTGCACTGTTGGTGGACGCATTCGTAAGGTCCCTCACTCGGCGTTCCGCCGAGTTCAGGATGACAACGAGAAAGTGGATGACCAGAGGTCTGAGGTCCGAGGTCCGACGCCTGACGCCCGCTCCTTACAGCCAACCTTTGGTTCTTGCGATTCTGGCGGCTTCGACGCGGTTGCTGGCGCCTAATTTGCTGATGGCTTCGGAGAGATAGTTGCGCACGGTGCCGTCGGAGAGGCCTAGTTCGCCGGCGATGTCGCCGCTGGCCATGCCTTCTCCGGCGAGGCGGAGGACCTGGCGCTCGCGGTCGGTGAGAGGATCCATTTCGCCCCAGGCTTCGGTCGCGAGTTCGGGATGAATCACGCGCAAGCCTTGGTGAACGCGGCGAACAGCGTCGGCGAGTTCTTCGGCGCGCATGTCTTTCAATAAGTATCCAGAAGCTCCGGCTTCAAGAGCACGGCGAAGATACCCGGCGCGCGCGAAGGTGGTGACGATCACGACGCGCGTTCCGGTCTTCCTGCGCTTGAGTTCGGCGGCGACGTCGAGGCCGGTCATGAGCGGCATTTCGATATCGGTGATGAAAACGTCGGGCTTATGCGTGAGCACGGCGTCAAGCGCTTCTTTTCCGTTTTTCGCTTGGCCGACGACAGAGATGTCGCCTTCGATCTCGAGAAGAGCGGCGAGCGCGCCCAGCACCATCCCCTGATCTTCAGCAAGAACGACGCGGATGCACTTGCGGCCTTCTTTTGCTGGAGGATTCAAGGGCGACCTTTGTTTTCGACGACTGGCGCGACTGGATTTTCGACGGGAAGGTCTTTGATCGGAATGTCCTTGAGAGGCAGATTGATGATCAGCATGGTGCCCGATTTGTTCATCCGTTCGAGAGTGCCTCCGAGCATCTCGACGCGTTCGCGCATGCCGCGCAGGCCGTTGCCCTCGACGCTGGAAAATCCTTGACCGTCATCTTGAATTTCCAGACGGCAGGAACCGTTCTGCTGCTCGAGACGCAGGCGGCAATTGGTGGCGCGCGCGTGGCGGACGACGTTGGTCACGCCTTCACGTACGGCAAGCGACAAAACGCTCTCCTGCATCGCGGGAAGCTTCATGGTGGTCGCAGCATCGCAATGAACGGAGACTCCGGCGGTTTCGAGCGTGGCCTTGGCCTGCACCAACTCGGCGGCGAGGCCTTTGGCGCGATAACCGCGAATCGCGTCGCGTACGTCGGAGAGAGCCTGGCGCGAAATCTCTTCGACCTCGCGGATTTCTTTGGCGGCTCGCTGCGGATCGCGCTCGAGGAGTTTCCCGGCTAACTCGGATTTCAGTGTAATCACAGAGAGTGTGTGCCCCAGCACGTCGTGCAGATCGCGCGCGATGCGCTCGCGCTCAGCGACTTTAGCCAGA
Organism: Candidatus Solibacter sp.; assembly: GCA_035501655.1. Classification (GTDB taxonomy): domain Bacteria; phylum Acidobacteriota; class Terriglobia; order Terriglobales; family Acidobacteriaceae; genus Sulfotelmatobacter. The sequence goes on along the minus strand of DATJVU010000010.1, from coordinate 450,651 downwards.
TGCTCGATCTCTTCGTTGGCCTTGCGCAGCTTTTGATTCATGCGGTTGCGCTCAGCGAAGAATGTGTTTCCGGCGCCGATCAGGAGGGGGAAAATCGCCGAATAAAAATAAACCCAAAGAGTATCCGGGTGCTGCAAGAACGCTGTGATCGCGCCCGTACTTCCGATCAGGATGAGTCCGATGACCGCCTTGCGTTGCGTCGATACACAAAACGGCACCATTGCAGCGGCGTAAATAAAGAAGGTGCACGCACTGGGATTGATGGGCTGATAGACAATTCCCAAAACAACCATGCCAACGATGTGCAGAACGGGATACGGGTGTTCGACGATGAACAGGCCAAAATACAGGACTAGAAAAATGAAAGCGCCGAGCAAGTCGAGCAGCCAGATGCGCAGGCCCGGATGGGTGAGCGCCGGGGTGACGAAAAAGAAACCGAGGTAGAGCACCCAGAGCAGCGGGCTCCAGCCGTGGTCCTTTTCGTTGAAGGCGGCGCGCAACGGGCGAATATAGAAGCGGCTGTTTTCGTCGCACGCGTTGCGGATGAAGGCGATTAACGGCATGAACCTATTTTCGCTCCTCGTGTCAATTTCGGCCACCACGCAGGTTGAAGCGAGTTCCGTACCATACGACCGACGCAGCGGGAATCAGCAGGACGAGCCATTTGGGTCCGGCAAGCAGCGAGGCTACGCCGAGCAGCACGAGCAGAAGCGTCCCGCCTACGGATTTTTTTGAATTCGCGCTCATGGGTAATACCAGGTTTCAAAGTTTCAAAAGTTTCAAAGTTTCAAGGTGACAAGGTGGCAAGGTGGCAAAGTGGCAAAGTGGCAAAGCCTTGAGATTTCTTGGCTGCGATGATCATGTCGTTTTCATGGTTTACTTTGAAACTTTGAAACTTTGCCACTTTGAAACCTTGCCACGTTGTCACCTTGCCACTTGCTCTACCCATACATTTTTTCCTGGTCGCGCTGGAAGCCGATGCGGGCGATGCCCAGGCAGATCATGGTGAAGGCGATCAGGACCTCCCAGTGAACCGCGGTCGATTCGTGCATTCCCGCGCCCACAACTCCCAACGCGAGCTGCGACAGGTGATACGGAGGCAGTGCCAATGCGATTTGCTTCACCACATGCGGCAGGAACATGAACGGCACCCACAGGCCGCTGCAGAACGACATGGGCAGGTACATCAGATTGATGGTGGGCGGCGCTGAGTTTGGGCCGCAGAAGTATCCGACGGCCAGGCCCATGGCGGAAAACGGCAGCGAGCCGGCGACGAGCGTTCCGAGCAAGCGGGCAAAGTCGCCTAACGGCATGCGCACGCCGCCGAGCGAAATCCCGAGAGCAAACAGCGCCAACACGATGATGGCGCTGAAAGCCATGCTGGTAATCACTTTGGCGAAGAAGTAGGCGAAGGGCGGCATGGGACTGGCGCGCTTGACTTGCAACCATCCCAGGCCGCGATCGGAGGCGAGTCCGGCCGCTGTTCCGAACAGCGATGCACCCATCACGCCGAAGGTGCCGTACGTCGCGATCAGATACGTGGGCACGCGCGTGGCGCCGATTGCTTCGTGCGCATTCAGCACGAGCGCGAAGAGAATGTAGAACATGATCGGGAAGCTCAACACCGACGCCGTGTACAGCCGAAGGCGAAGGTTTTTCAGGAACTCGTATTTGACTTCCTTGAGATAAATGTTCGCGGTGTGTTGCGCGGAGCGCTCAACTCGCGCATTGCTCAATGTCATGGCTGCGGTGCTCATCGTCTCCTCCGAATAATCTTTCTGTGCGATCTTCAGTTCGACTGATTTCCGTTTGAATGACTTCCGTTTTGCGCTGAGTCCTGCGTGAGAGCGAGAAAGGCTTCCTCGAGTCCGGCGCTCGTCACTTCCAGTCCGGAGAGGCCTGCGTCGCGGGCCAGCAACTCGCGGACTACGGGCTCGGCTTCGGCGGCGTGAAGCTCGACTGCTTCGCGGTCTTCTCTCACCTCGGCCACGCCGCGGATCTCGCGCAAAGTGTTGAGGCTCAGGCTGGTGATGCAGCGGATTTTCTTGCCGCTGGTCTTGGCTTTGATTTCGGCCGGTGTTCCCTGCGCGATGATTTCTCCCTGATTGATCACGGCGATACGATCGGCGAGGGCGTCGGCCTCCTGCAGATAGTGCGTCGTCAGCAGGACCGTCTTTCCGCGACCGACCAGACGACGAATTTCATCCCAGAGAAGGCGACGTGCTTCCACATCGAGCCCGACGGTGGGCTCGTCGAGAAAAAGAAGGTCGGGGTCGCCGCAGATGGCGAGCGCGAAAAGGACGCGCTGCTTCTGCCCGCCGGAAAGTTCACCGAATTTGCGCTCGCCCAGTTTTTCAAGGCCAGCGGCGGCGAGAATCTCCTGCGACGGCAACGATCGTTGATAGTAGACAGAGAAAAGATCGATGTGTTCACGAACCCGTAGCGTTTCCGGAACACGCCCTACCTGCAGCATGGCGCCGGTGCGCAGGCGGTTCTCGGGGTTAGTGGGGTCGCCGCCAAAGACGCGGACTTTGCCGGCATTGGGTGGCATCAGTCCGAGGAGCAGCTTGACCGCGGTGGTCTTGCCGGCGCCGTTCGGACCGAGCAGGGCGACGACCTCTCCGGCACGAACCCCAAAGTCGACTCCCCGCAGGGCGCGAACGGAACCATAGTTCTTGTTTACTCCATCGAGGCTGGCTACAATCGTTCCGGATGTTTGCTGGATAGATGTTTGCTGGCTTGCGGTGTAAGTTTGTTCGGAGACAGCGATCATTTTGAGTTCTCCCGGCGTTTTCCCCGGTCAAGGAGGAGATTCGCCCTGCCTGTGCAGTGATTGCATCATCGCGGGATGGCGCCAGACGCACCAGTGCCATCCATCACGCCGCGAGCGTGACAAATGTCATTGCGATTGCGGAGGGGTGTAGAGGGGCAAATCGGGAGGATTTTGGAGCGTCTGAACGAACTTCCAGCGGGGCGGCCAAAAACGAAAATCGCCACGCAGTGAAGGCCTTTGTTACGAAATCCGAACATTAACAAGAAATCAACAAGCTAAGTCCTGCCGAAAGATAAACAACCAATCGAGCCGGAGAGCGCCACTCCGCCTCGATCGAATGGGGCTAAATCGCTTGTTCTGAATTCGTAACAAGAGCACAGCCCCGGGCATTTTGCACAAATCGCCCGCGACAGCTCTTGTGTCCTTTGGTATGATGCCTTCCAATTCTCTGGAGGTCACACCTTGCTTCCCGCCGGAAAAAGCCTTCGCACCCTGCGTGAAAAGCTCGGCTTGACCATGCGCGACGTGGAGAACTCCAGCGCGCGCATCGCAGATCGCTATCGAAATGAAGAGTTTTCGATTCCTCCCAGCCGCTTGTCCGACATCGAGACCAAGGGCATTTTGCCGAGCATCTATCGGCTGTATACGTTGTCGGTGATTTACCGCCGCGACTTGCGCGAATTGATGGCCTGGTATGGTGTTGATTTAAACAACATGGCAACAGACCTGGGCCTCGTTTCCCCGCCAAAATCGCATGTTTCCGAAGCTTTGGCCGGACTCGCGTCGGTGCAGGTTCCGGTGAAAATGGATCCCGGTTTTGACGAGAAGCGCACGACGAATCTGGGACGAATGGTCGAGCAATGGGGTCTGGTACCGTTCGCGTATCTGGCGCAATTTGCCAGCAGCGATTTCACTTACGGGTACGTCGGCACACAGGATTTCACCATGTATCCCATCCTGCCTCCGGGCAGTTTCATCCAGGTGGATGAATCGCGGAACAAGGTGGCAGAGGGCTCCTGGCGCTCGGAATACGAGAGGCCGATCTACTTCGTGGAAACCCGCGACGGGCACACCTGCTGCTGGTGCAGCATGCGCCGCGAGGAGATTATTCTGCAGCCGCATCCGCTGTCGCCGGTGCCTGTGAGGATCCTGCGGCATCCCCAGGAGGCCGAGGTTTTAGGGCAAGTGGTGGGTGTGGCTATGAAGTTGACCGAGTGGCACGCCTTCGATTCTTCTCCAAGCTCAAAAGTGCAGCCAGTACTGAATTAAGGTGGCTGCTGGCCGGGGTATCCCGGCGCTCGCCGGGCAGGAGATCCTGGAAGTGGGCGCGCAGGTTTTCCATGTAGGATTGCGGAGAAACCCCGCTATTTTCGCTTGACTCCCGCAAATCTTCGACCAGCGTGGCCAGGGGAGTACGCAAGACTCCGGCCATGACTTCGGCGTGTGCCGTGCGCAGTGCGCGCTCGGCGGATTCCTGCCCGTGGACGGTCTCCATGCCCCAGTGCTGGTAGCGACCTTCGGAGTGGCGAAGCGACGCCAGGTAGGCGAGCTTGCCCAACAGCCCGGATACCGCGGCCAGCGTGGTCTCTCGCAAGTCCTGCAATGCTGATTTTAACGTCATCTGTTACGAATTCCGAACACTCGAAGGTTTTAACGGCCCTTGCGGCGGGTGAGGAACCCGATGACACTATCACGGACCGAAATCGTAGTTACTCTGGTAACTCAAGGAGAATCCCCCGTGAAACGTCTGCTACTCGTCCTCGGAGCCGCCCTTCTGTTCGTCAACACCCTTGTCATTCCTACCGTCGTTCATGCTGACGGCGGGGGCACCAGCACTAATTGTGACGGAAAAATGTGCAAGCCGTAGTATCAGCCCCAAGCTCTTACGAAAAGCGAACAAGATTGACGATCCTGTTGCTGCCTGCAGCAAGTCGCGGTATAGTGCCCAGCTACCGCCATGCTGCAGGCGCACTCACTTCTGTGGAACTACCTCTGGGTCGCGCCCAATGTGCTTCTTCTACTCTTGGCGCTCCTCATGTGGCGGCGCGGGCGGCACAGGACCTTTCCTGTCTTCGCTATCTACGCGCTTGTCAGCGCACTAGGTCAGCTCGCTGTCTACGTCGCTGATATAGCGCCGTGGGTTGCGGCAGAAACCTTTTGGCGTGTTGACTGGGTCAGCCTGGTCAGCGAGGGTGTTTTGAAGTTCGCACTCATTGCTGAGATATTTGCACAGGCTTTTGATCCTTACCCTTCCCTAGCAAGACTTGGTAAGTATCTGATCCGCGGCGTCGGTGTTGCACTCGTTCTAGGGGCCGCCCTGGCAGCGGCATACGCACCGAAAGACAATGCTAACTATAGCGTCATCAGTGGCGCCCATCTCCTTGAACAAACGATTTACTTAATCGAATCAGGATTACTGGCATTCATCTTCGTATTCTCGGCATATTTTCGCCTTTCCCTGTGTCGACCACTTTTTGGAATCGCTCTGGGCCTCTCAATTTCGTCGTGCATACACCTCGCAAATTGGGCAATCATTGCGAATGCAGGTCTGCCTAACCCCAAACGCGCCTACTTAGACATCCTAGGCATGGCTACGTATCACGTTTGTGTCCTGATTTGGTTCTACTATCTGCTCGTCCCCCCCAGGGTTGCCAAGAAGTCTGCGGTTTCGTTGCCGGAGAACAACCTCGCAATCTGGAACCGGGAATTGGAGCGTCTCTTACACTCATGAATCTGGCCATCGTACTGGTCGTCGTCGCTGTGGTTGCGTTGGTTTTAATCCTTCGCACTACTGTTTCGCGCAGCCTGCAGGTTTCTTCTGGCGCGGGCATGGTGGGGCAGCTGCAGCCCATTGATATTGAGGCGTTCCGCAATTTGATCGATCCGGCCGAGGATGACTATCTGCGACGGCGCTTACCACCGGCAGAGTTCCGCTCGGTGCGGCGCGAGCGACTGAGGGCTGTGGCGGCTTACGTCGCAACGTCGGGCAGGAATGCTGCGGTTCTGATTCACATCGGTCAAGTGGCTCTAGCCGCGGACGATGCACACACCGCCGAAGCGGCCCGCCAGATGGTGAATGATGCGTTGCTGCTTCGCCGAAACGCTGCGTTCGCGCTGCTGAGGATTTATCTGGTCCTGGCTTGGCCGGGCGCAGAACTGTCGGCCGCGCCGGTTTTGCACGGTTACGAGCGGCTGAACAGTTCCGCCATGCTGCTGGGCCGATTGCAAAATCCGTCGGCTCCCATGCGGATTGCGGCATGGTGAGTTCATCACTGACACTGCCGTAGTGTTTTGCAACGCTACCCACGCAAATTGCGCTTGCCGGCGATTTCCGATGGGGTTACTGAGAAACGACCCCCTACACGATTCCCGGCTTATTTTTGCGCCTGTTCTGATATAAAACCAGCGGGAATCAGCAATCCAAATTGCTTTTGTGAGCACCTCGGCAACCTGCCGCCGGACCGTTTCCGTCTGCTCGCCTTCGCGAGTCCAAGGGAGAGCCTCATGATCCGCACCTGCAAAACTATCGTTGTCTCAGTCTGCCTTCTGCTGCTCGGACCGCTTGCGTTCGCCCAGGGCGGAGCCGCAACCGGCGATCTTCACGTCACCGTGAAAGATCCCAAGGGGAGCTTCGTCACCAACGCGAAGGTAACGGTTCGCGATCAGGCCAAGGGACTGGCGCGCGAGGCGACCAGCGATGGCCAGGGCGGCTACAGTGCACAACTGCTGCCTCCCGGGACGTACTCGGTGACGGTGGATGCGCAGGGATTCGGCGGCGTGCTGAACAGCGGCGTCGTGATCACGGTTGGCGGACTCGTCGAACTGCCGGTCACGCTTGCCGTCGCCACCGGCAAAGAAGTGGTTGAAGTGACGGCGCTGGGCGAATTGGTGGAGACCTCGCGCAGCTCGACCACCGACACGATCGGGCAGCGGCGCATCGACAACCTGCCGATCAATGGCCGCAACTACATCAACTTCACGCTGACCGACTCGCAGGTGGTTCGCGACAATGCACCCAATACTGGGGCGGCGCCGACATCCGGCTTGAACATGAGCGGACAGCGCGGGCGCTCGAACCTGGTCAACGTCGACGGCGCCGACGCGACGGATAACTCGATCAACGGCGTGCGTTCGACGGTTTCGCAGGAAGCGGTGCAGGAATTCCAGATCATCACTAACAGTTACGCGGCCGAATATGGCCGCGCATCCGGCGGCGTCGTTAACATCATCACGCGCTCCGGATCGAACGATTTTCACGGCGATGTTTACGGATACTTGCGCAACCGGAATTTTCAGGCGGTGAATCCGTTCAGCACGGTCTCGAATCCCGCGTACACGCGGGTGCAGGCAGGAGCGGCGTTCGGCGGCGCGCTGAAAAAAGACAAGACTTTTTATTACTTCTCCTACGAAATCACGCGCAGGCACGAAACGGGATTCTCTGCCATTGGACAAGACTGCACCACTACGGGTGGCCAGACATGTTTCGGGCTTAATCCATTTGACGCTTACCAGATATTCGGAGCCCCGCAGGGTCTGGTGAACCTGCAACTTACGCCTGACCAGATCGCGTTCTTTTCCAATCCCGTAGTGCAGGGAACAATGGCTGCGAGTTCCGCTTACCAGACTGAGGTACAAGAGTATGCGACTCTTGTCGGTGCATCGTCGGGCCAGGGAATCACGGGAGCATGGCCCTCGGGGCTAGTCACTGCCATCACCTTCGGCGGCCTCAACAGTTGGGCGGGCTTCCCAACCAGTTGCGCACCACCGGGACCGTGCGCTCCTACGCCAGCCTCCTATCAAACGCTGGCCTCGCAGGAAGGCAATTTCCCGGTCTTCGAAGGCACTAGCCTTTACTCGCTGCGTCTCGATCACAACGTGAGCAACAACAACCGCCTGACGTTCCGCGTAAATGTCAGCCCCAGCACGGTGACTGGCATCGAAGTCAGCGGACAGGATCAGCCATTCGGCCAGAATGCCTATTCGCGCACGTCGCAACAAACTTATCGCGACGTAGCCGGCCTCTTTCAAGACACATGGACAATCGGCAACAATAAGGTGAACGAGTTCCGCTTCCAGTACGCGCGGCGCGGACTTTCCTACTTCTACAACACGCAGATTCCGGGGGGTGCCGATCCCGCCGTCAACATTCCCGGCTTCGCCTATTTCGGACGCGAGCCGTATTCCTACATTCAGCGCGTCGAGCACCGCTATCAGTTCACCGACAATTTTTCCTGGAGCCGCGGCCGAAACAACATGAAGTTTGGCGCGGACATCAACTACATCCCGATCACAGCGACCTTCACCGTCAACTATGGGGGCGTCTATAACTTCGGCCAGTTCAGTTCCTCGAATCTGGGCTTCGTGAATCCGGATCCGGTGAACCTGCCCAACTTCCCCGATCTCTCGCCGGTCCAATCCTACGGCGCTGGATTGCCCGGAGATTTCATTCAGGGCCTGGGCAGCCCAAGCGATTCCTTCCACAACACTCCGATTGGCGTCTTCTGGCAGGATTCGTGGCGTGTGAGTCCAAAGCTCACACTGAATTTTGGCGTCCGCTATGACGTCGAGATCGCGCCCAAGTTCAAGCCTCCGCAGGGACTCGCGTTACCCGCGTACAACCTGCTGGGGCTGCAAAAAGGAATTCAGACGGATAAGAACAACTTTCAGCCGCGGCTTGGCATGGCGTGGGATCCGAAGGGCGACGGTAAGACTGTCATTCGCGCCTCGTACGGAATGTTCTACGATCATCCGCTACTCGGCCTTTATTTTCTCGGCGACGCTTCCGACGGCTCTTCCAGCGGACAGCTGGCCTTTGCCGGTACGGGCCCTTGCTCGGGAGACGGCAACCCAGGGAATCTGAATGCGATTCCAATTTTCCAAGGCCTGCAGAGTATGCCAGGATGCGCACCCTCGGTTTTTCCTACCGCCAACGCCAACCTGGGTTACCTGCCAAACCAGCAGCAGTTTCAATCGCTGAATTTCCCTCAATCTGAATTTCTGAACCAGAATTATCTGAACGTCGCCGGCGGAACCTTCCTGCCGCTGGGCTTCCAGCCGTTCGGCTATCCGCAGGCGAAGAATTTCGTCTATGCGTATTCGCAGCAGGCAAACTTGACAATTGAGCGCGATCTCGGCGGCGGTTATGCGCTGAGCCTGGCGTATAACTTCAATGGCGGGCGCCATCTGAACCGGCCGATCAATGCCAATACGATTCGTGGCGACTTGATGGTGGCCAACTTCAATGCGGCGCTGACTTCCGGCCAATCCGCTGCCAGTCCATTCACGGTGAGCGGCTGCGGCGCCAATCCCGCCAACACGCCCTACGTAGACGCGTCGCTGATGAACTTCTTCCGCCCCGGCGGCATTAACCCGTCGATCGCGGCGTTCTACAACAATTTCATTCCTGGAGGCGCGGCATGTGTGGCGCTCGCGCAGAGTCTCGAGCAAAGCCTGGCCAGCCAGGGATTCAATGCGAACTGCGATCCCAATAGCTTCACTGGCTGCGTGCCGTTCGGCGACATGGATGCCAACTACTCGAATGGCAGCTCGATTTATCATGGCTTCACCGCCAACCTGCGCAAGCGCTTCACCAATCACTACGAAATGCTAGCCTCGTACACATGGGCGCACTCGATTGACGATTCGACCGACTTGCAGTCGACGCTCACGCCGCAGGACAGCTTCTTCCCCGGGCTCGACCGCTCGTCATCACTCTTCGATCAGCGGCACCGCTTCGTATTCAGCGCTGTTTATCAGACGGGAAAAATCTCGGGCCACGGAGCTGCGGGAAAAATCCTCAGCGATTGGACGTTTGCCCCGATCATCGAAGTCGCCTCGGGCCGGCCGTTCAACATCATTACCGGGAACGGAGACAACCTTCAGCTTTCGGGCCTGACGGGGCGACCGAACACGACCGTCGATCCGGCCTGCGGAACGGTCTATCCATCGAAGTATTCGCCGACGGGACAGCTGCAGGAGCCGTGCATTCTTGGCTTCCTGCCGAACCTGTCTCCGCCGCTCGGGGCCACGCCGACGCTTCTCCAACTCGACGGCAATCTCGGCCGCAACGCCGGAATAACGCCCTGGACCGTCTTCAACGATCTGCGTGTGGCCAAACGCGTCTACTTCGGCGAACGCTTCAACATGGACCTGATCGCGGACATGTTCAACATTGCCAACAAGTACAACGTGGCAGCCGTGAGCCCGCTCTTTACGAATGCAGGTCAGGCGACGGCGGCATACGATCCGCGGCAGTTCCAGTTTGCGTTGAAGTTTAACTGGTGAGGAACAACCGGCGTCGGGCTTCAGGCGTCGGGCGCCATCATCGGGCAGTCAAGGTGATTTGGCAGATGGAAACTGCGGAGATCCTTATGCCGCGGGTCTGTCGGGTCTGGGTCGTATCGATTGCAGCAATGAGTTCAACATCGACCGGTCTCCCCCGAAAGATCGAAGAGCGCAGTAACCGCTGAATTTGATAAGTAGCCGAGTTCTTGAGCGATCAGAATGTGGGTTTCAAGTTCAAGAAGCGATCCTCGCGCTTGTGAATAGAAGTGAGTTCGATCACGATCTGTAATCCGCCCCTTGCCCTCTGCGATATTACTCGGAATCGAGACGGCTGCCCGACGCATTTGACTCTGCAATCCGTACACTTCCTCGCGCGGGAAGCATCCCGCCTCGGAATACACTCGGACGACGAGGTCCATTGACCTGCGCCACACTCGCAAATCGCGATAGGAATCAGTCATCTGGTTTCAATTGGTTTTCGCGAGCAATATTCCATGACTACGCAGCCGTACCGCAAAGCGCATTCGTCACACGATTGGAAATAACGCCTGTGGATTTCCCAAAACAGACCTAACTCTAATCCTGACGGCCGAAGCCCGACGCCCAGCGCCCGACGCCCGCTTCTAGAATTGAAACACCAACCCCGCCGTCGGCGTCACTGGCAAGCCTTGCAGGGTTTTCACCTGCGCCTGCCCGGTGTTGGGATCGATCCCGGACTCGTAGGCGAAGCGCGAGTTGTAGTGATTGGTCAGGTTGAGGACTTCGCCGTACAGCGTCATCTTCCATCGTTGGAAAGCCCAATCTTTGTCGATGCGGGCATCGACTCTTACATAGGTTCCCAACCGCGTGGAATTCAGCCCCACCGGGACGAATTGCCCGTTGGCGATTTGTATAAACGCACCGCTTGGAACGGGGAATCCCGAGCCGAACAAGAATTTCCCGCTCACGTTGATGCTTGGCCGAAGCCGGTACATGGCGAACGCATTCAGATTGTGCCGCTGATCTTCCAGCGTCGGATAGTAACCTCCGGAGTCGAAGTAAATCGCATACGGCGGATATGGCACCGGCACCTGATACTGATGCTGCTGCGCTTTGACCAGCGTGTATCCCAGCCAGCCGGAGAGGCGGTTGGCGCTGCGGCGTTGCACCGTGAGTTGCACGCCATGTGAGTAATCGCGGCTGAGTGTGCTTCCGGCAAACGGCGCTACGGTCGGACACGAATCGCCTGGTGCGACAGACGGCGCCAAGCCGAATCTACTGAAATCTCTGCGCTGAAAGGCCTCGAGGCGAATGCGCGTGTTTTCTCCCAGTCTCTGTTCGAGGGCGGCGGCGTAGTGATCGGAGGTTGGCGGCAGGGCGCTGGCAGTTGGGCAAAACCCCGATGGAAACCCGTAAGGTGCGGCGAAGGCTTGGGTATAGCGCCCGGCGGAAAATTGCAGGTTCATCGCGCGCGCCAGCCGCACATCAATCGAAGCCTGGGGCGAGAAACGCTGCGGGAAGTAGGACTGAAAGCGATCCCAGCGCAAGCTGCCCAGCAAGTGCGCGCGCCCGTGCAGCAGTGCCGAAGATTGCTGCACATACGCGCTCTCATAGCGCGCGGAACCGACGAATACAACGGCTGTCTGTTGGTTGGCACTATTTGTGTAACCCTGGTACTCGCTGTCGCGCGGGTCGCGCTGCGTCCAGCCCGCCTGCAAGACTTGATCCGCGGCCCATCCCCACGAGAGGCCAACACCGCCATTCCATTCGCGATGGTCGGTTTTCGTGACCAGGATACCGGTATTGTCGAAGAGCTTGTCGGGCTCGCGCAGATATGCAGCGCGAGTTTCAAGCAAAAAGCGAGTGCTTGGGCTCCATCGCCAGCCTGCGCGCGCGAAGGTGAAGTCACTGTTGCCGCTGGCGTACTGATACGGCACTAGCGATGCGGGATCGCTGACGGCCATATTTGTGTGCCCATCGGTGGCAAACAGGCTCACGCTCTGCCGCGGCGTTAGATCGTACGCGAGTTTCAGGTCGCCGTCTTCGTAGCCGACATCGGCTGCATCCTGCACGCGGCCGCGAATCAGATAATTGATATAACTCTTGCGCGCCGAAACCAGCCACGATCCTTTGCGATTGTGGCCAAGAGCGCCTTCGCCGAGGATTTCACTGGCCACAATTCCCGCGGAAATCCGGAAGATAGGTTTGGCCCGGCTGCCTTCGCGCGTATGAACGGCGAGAGCAGCGCCCGTGGCGTCGCCATATTTTTCGGGATATGCCGCGGGAAAAAGTTTCATCTCCTCGACCACTTCACTGGTCAGCACGCCCAGGGAAGCGCCTTCGCTGAAGTTGCCGATTTCGTGGAAGGGATTTTGCACCAGCACATCGTCGATGTAAGTGGACACGTTGGAAAATGGCGCGCCCATCACGGAGAATTCGGCGAAGAATTCATTGTTGCCCTCCGCCGAGACTCCCGGAAGTGTCTGCACCGCGCGAAAGGGATCATCGGCAAAGACAGTTGCCGTCTCGCGAATCTCGGACGCAGTCAGGTTCGACTCGACCGTCGCCGGCGAATCGTCGGCCTGAAAGACATCGCCGTGGACTTCAACTTTGTCGGTGTGGTGAAAGTTGTCGGGCACGAGCGTGACGGAAAATTCTTTGATGTCGGTTGCGGCAGCCAGCGTAAATGGAACGGTAAACAGGCGATATCCAACGGCGTTCAAGCGCAGCGTGTAGTTGCCGGGAGACAGGTTGGGGATGCTGAACTCGCCGCTTGCTGACGTGACCGCGGCCGATTTGCTCTCGAACACGGTCACTTCCACCCGTCCGAGAGCCTCGCCGCCAAGAGCATTCGTGACCCTGCCTCTGATTTCGGCGGCGTGCAATGTGGTTGCGGCTAGTAAAAGCAAGCCGGCCAGGCGAAGAGGCATGTTTCTCCCAAGCAGGGGCGTGTCTACAAAATGGGCTACAAGAGAAGAACGATGCAGGATACTCCTTTTGCGCTGCCTGGGTTGAAGCGGGCGTCAGGCGTCGGGCTTCGGGCAGCGGGCTTCAGACCGCGGACCTCAGGCCTCGGGCCTCGGACCGTGGACCTCGGACGTCAGCAGGCCGCAGCCTTACGCGCGCGCTATCCCAACGATGTCATTCCGAACCGCGGCGAAGCAGCGGTGAGGAACCTGCTTCTCTCTCACCACAAAGAAAAAGCAGGTTCCTCGCTTTGCTCGGAATGACAAAGTTCATTGGAGAATGCTGACAAGATCCGACGCCCGACGCCCGACGCCTGACGCCTGACGCCTGACGCCTGAATGCTAAACTGTCCCTTTACCCATCCTTGGCGCTTGCCCGGAGTTTGCTCCCGAATGCCTGAGACTCAAATGCCCACCGCGCGCACTCGTGTGGTTCGCGAGGCCGAGCGCGGCGTTTACGACCGCGAGACCGCGTACCGGATTCTCGACGAGGCTTTTCTCTGCCACGTCGGATTCGTCGTGGACGGTCAGCCGTTCGTCATCCCAACTTCTTACGGCCGAAGAGACGCCAATCTCTACATTCACGGCTCAGCTGCCAGTCGCATGCTTCGCCAGTTGAAAGAAGCGATCCCGGTCTGCATCACGGTCACGCTTCTCGATGGGCTGGTGCTGGCGCGCTCCGTTTTCAATCATTCGATGAACTACCGCTCGGTCGTGGTGTTGGGGAAGGCAACGCTGGTCGACGACCCGAAAGAAAAACTGGAGGCGCTGCGCACACTCTCCGAGCACATCATTCCCGGCCGCTGGGATGATGCGCGCCAACCCAACGAGCGCGAACTGAAAGCGACCTCTGTGCTGCGCGTTCCGATCGAAGAATTCTCGGCCAAAGTGCGGACTGGCCCGCCAATCGATGACGCGGAGGACTATTCGTTCCCTACGTGGGCAGGAGTCCTGCCCCTCGAAATGCGAACCGGATCGCCAATTCCAGATGCGAAACTCGAAAAGTCACGCGAAGCACCAAATTATGTCCGGAATTATTCGCGGGTTGGTTCAACTGTATGAATCAAAGGGGCATACATCCATTTTCAGCGGGGGTAAAGAATGCTATACTTACCTTCAAGGATGACAGTAAAGACAAAGTTAACGAGTCCGATCAGCTCCAAGGGCCAAGTGACGATTCCGCTCGAAATCAGAAATCGCCTCGGGGTGGGCGCTGGAGACCGTATCGAGTTCGTCGTTGAAGAGGATCGCACGGTAATCCGGCCTTCCCGTGACAACCCGGATCCATTTGAGAAGCAGATGGGGATCCTGGGCCCATTTCCGGGCGGTGAGGCCGGCATCAAGGCATGGATTGACGACATGCGGAATGACGAAGATTAGCTACTTCGCTAGAGAATGCAAACGGCGCTCGACTCCAACATTTTGTCTTCGATCTGGTCGGCCGAATTATCTGCGCCACGCGTGAAGCAACAATTGATTCAGGCACGGGCGGAAGGCGGCCTGGTCATTTGCGCACCAGTTTATGTTGAATTGACGGCACATCCTCTTGTGATGCGTGGAGTTGTTGATCGCCTGCTGAAGGAAGCCGGCGTCATGGTCGACTTCGTTGTGGACGAACCGATCTGGCGCAAAACTTCAGAAGCTTTTTCGTCGTATGCCCATCGGCGCCGTCGCTCTGGCGGCGGGACGCCGAAGCGTATGCTTACTGATTTTCTGATTGCCGCCCACGCAAGTCTTCGAGCCGACCGCTTGTTTACACTCGATCCTGCTCGCTATTCGGTGGACTTCCCCAGCCTGCGCCTTATGTGAACCGCGCTACTCGACACCATCTCGAAACCTTGCGAAGCTACGGAATCAACAGCAACTTCCCTGTCGTCTTCCGTCCCTCTAAATCACGGTGAGCGCGCTGCGCGTCCGCCAGCGCATAGGTGTACTCGATGCGCAGCTTGAGTCTTCCGGTGGCCATCATGCCGAAGACGGCCTCGGAACGTTCTACAAGTTCGTCTCGCGTCGCCGTGTAGTGCCCAAGCGTCGGACGCGTAATAAACAGCGATCCTTTCTGCGACAGAGCGATCAAATCAAACGGCGGGACTGCGCCGCTCGATCCGCCGAAGAGCACCATCATGCCGCGAGGCCGCAGAACATTCAGTCCCTTTTCAAATGTCGTCTTGCCGACTGAGTCGTAGACAACATCGACGCCCTTGCCGCCGGTCAGGCGTTTCGTCTCGGCCTCGAAATCCTGCTGGGTATACAGAATGATTTCGTCGGCGCCGGCTTGCCGTGCCAGATTTGCCTTTTCGTCGGTCGAGACCGTAGCGATGACGCGCGCGCCGATGTGATGCGCCATCTGCACCAGCAACAGGCCAACGCCGCCCGCCGCAGCGTGCACCAGCGCGGTCTCGCCGCGCTTCAGCGGATAGGTGCTGTGCGAGAGATAGTGCGCGGTCATTCCTTGCAGCATCGCGGCGGCAGCCTGGTGATCGGTCACTCCGGAGGGGATCGCAACGAGCCTGTCGGCGGCAACGGCGGCATACTCGGCATAAGAGCCCTGCAATCCGGTCCAGGCCACGCGGTCTCCGAGTTTCACCGACTTCACTTCGCCGCCCACCGCGCTCACCGTTCCGGCGCCTTCCTGGCCCGGAACGAACGGCAGGGGAGACTTGTAACGCCCTTCGCGAAAATACACGTCGATGAAGTTCACACCGGAAGCGGCCAGCTTCACCACCGCCTCATTCGGCTTCGGCTGCGGAACGGTTAGCTCGACCAACTCCATAGCCTCGGGTCCGCCGACTTGCATAACTTGAATGGCTTTCATGATGACGTCGGATTCTCCTTGCGCGAACTTCGATTCTACTCGCTGTCTGCCTTGACTTCGTACCCTCGCCGCCTTACCTTCATTCCAGCGCGCAGGGCGCATCCGGTCCGCGGAAAGGGCTAAGCCCACCTTTGGCAATCGCAGTTCACAATCTATGAATCTTCTTTCAGCCTGACCGGCGGACACAGGCGACACATGAAAGGAGATCGCATGCCGAAGCAACTCCCGCCCCGCCCCAATCTCGAACAACTTAAGAAACAAGCCAAGGCCCTTCTCAAAGGACATCGTGCCGCTGACGCCGAAATCCTCAGCCGCATTCGTGAATATCATCCGCGATGGGGCGACTCGCCCGACAATGCAATCGCCAAGGCCGTACCCACTCTGGCCGATGCGCAACTGATTATCGCGCGCGAATACGGATTCGAGTCATGGCCCAAGCTGAAAGCGTTTGTCGAGCAGCATCCCGCGGTGCAGTCGTTCGAAGCGATTTTCAAATCGTTACTCGATGCCGTTAGACGCGGCGACCTCGCGCGCATCAACGCGATTCTCGATGCCGACCCGGAACTAATGAACGAAATGGGCGGACCCGGCGTGCGCACCGCGCTGCACGCTGCCGTCGGAGCGCAGAAGGAAGAATCCGTAAAGCTTCTACTGGAGCGCGGCGCGAACCCTAATATTCGCTGCGAAGGCGACAACGCATTCCCGTTGCATTTTGCCTGTGAGAAACAAAATTTTCCGATCATCCGTTTGCTCGTCGAGCATGGCGCCGACTGCGGCGGCGAAGGCGATTATCACGAGCTCGGAGTCCTCGGCTGGGCCACGGCGTGGGAGTATGTCGAGGCGAATCCTGAGATTGTCGCGTATTTGCTGGCGCACGGCGCGCGCCACAACATTTTTTCCGCAGTCGCGGTTGGAAATACGCAAGCCATCCGCGAAATCGTCGCCCGCACCCCCGCTGAACTGGAGCGGCGCCGCGATCTGGCCAGCCGCCGACGCATGCCGCTTCATCTCGCGGTATTCAAGAAGCAGCAAGAGTCTCTGAAAACTTTGCTCGATCTCGGCGCCAACACCGAATCGCTCGATGAAGCATTCCTGACGCCGCTCGATCAGGCGGCGCTTCTGGGTGAAAAGGAGCTGGCCAAAATCTTGATCGATCACGGCGCGAAAATTCGCCTGCCTGCGGCCATCGCTCTCGATCGAAAACACGACGTCGAGCATCTGCTCAGCCGAGAACCCGACAGTCTCAAGTCGGGCGGACGCTGGGCGCGCCTGATCATTCGCGCCTGCGAGCATTCGTCCGGAGAAATCATCGAGGCTCTCATTCAGGCCGGCGCCGATGTCAACGTTCGCGACGACCCCAAAACCGCAGTCGACAACACCAGCGGATACACTGCGCTGCACGCCGCCGGCTTTAAGGGCAACCTTAGCGCCGTTGAGGTTCTCTTGCGGCATGGAGCTGACGTAACGGTACGCGAAGAGAAATATCACGGCACTCCCGGCGGATGGGCCGCCTACGCCGGTCACATGGCCGCGCGCGATCTGATCGTGCGCGGCAAAGTCGACATCATGGAGGCGGTGGAAAATGAACTGACAAATCGCGTGGTGGAAATTCTCGCGGAAGATCCCTCCGCTCTCGATCGGCCGTTGCAGCAGTATCCGCTCTTCCCGCTTTATGCGGAAGGCTGGTACACGCCCCTCGCGTTCGCCATCGCAATGAAGGAAAAAGGAATGGTGCGCTGGCTGGTTGAACGGGGAGCCGATCGCAACCTCCGCTCACCTGAGGGACAATCGCTACTTGAGCTGGCGCGAGAGATGAACGATCAGGAGATCAGCCGTATGTTGGAGAGCTGAGCATCCTGAACCACGGAGGCACCGAGACACGGAGAACGCAGTTATTTTCAGATAGCGTATCGGTCTGAATGCTATAGCCTTGCGCTCTGTCATTCCGAAGCCCCGCGCTTTATCGAACGGGGCGAGGAATCTCGCGTGTGGCGAAATCGGGTGCGATGCGCGCGAGATCCTTCGCTCCGCCTGAAGAACGGCTAATCTCAGGATGACGCCACGATTCAAGAACTCCCAGGTTTGAATGAGGCACTGACGATTTTTCGATGCCTTGGCGGGGTTCGGATTGACCATCACTCTTTGAATTTCGCCACAATGAGCGTGATGTCGTCATGCTGTTCCTGCGATCCGAAGGCTCGCACGCGATCGACAATCGCGTTCAGCAGAATGTCGCAAGGCAGGTCGCGAAGCTCCTTGAGCGCTTCAACCAGGCCCCATTCGCCGAACTCTTCCCCGGCGTCGCTGCGGGCTTCGGTCGCGCCGTCGGTGTAGAGAACAAGCACATCGCCCGGGTTCGTCGAGCACTCGCGCAACGAACAGGTCCAGTCCTGAAACAATCCGATAAGCGTGCCAGTCGAGGCCAGTTGTTCGACGTGATTGTCGGCGCGCAGGAGCAGTCCGGAGAGATGCCCGCAATTGGCGTAGCGAATTTTCCGGGTCGAGTCGTCGTATTCGGCGAAAAACAGCGACGCGTACGCGCTTTCGCCCGTATTCTCGTAAAACAGGCGGTTGACGGAGCGCAATAAAACTTCGGGCTGCTCGGCCATCGCACTCTGGCTGCGAAAGTTCGCCTGCAGATTTGCCATGAGCAGCGCGGCGGCAATTCCCTTGCCCGATACGTCTCCAATGATGAAGCCCACGCGCTGATGTCCGAGATTCAAAAAATCGAAATAGTCGCCACCCACCTGTCGCGCCTGCAGGCAAAATCCGGCATATTCCACGGTCTGCAACTTCGGCTGCATCTGCGGAAACAGCCGGCGCTGCACTTCCTTGGCTATCTCCAACTCCTGCGCGGCGCGCCGCTCGGCCTCTAATTTCTCCTGATACGCGAGCCGGCGCATCTCCAGGCTTTTGCGCACCTCATCGAAGGCGGCCAGACCAAACGAGTTTCCGTCTGGATCTTCAAATCGTGCGAACGTGCCGCCCCAAGGCGGATTCTCCGGCGGCGACGAAAAGCGCACTCCCCGTTCAGTCCACTCTTTGTATTTCGCGTCGATATCCTCGGTCATGAAGAAAAGCCAGCGGTCACCACCGATCAAGTTGCACGCCTCGGTGCCCGGCTTGGGGCTTACGAGCGCAAGATTCGCGCTGCCATCGGGAGGCGCTACTTCCACCCAACGGTCCCCTGATTCAAAGCGATGGTCCACGATCAATCGGAATCCGAGCTGGTCCACATAAAAACCGATGCTGCGGTCGAGATCGCGAACAAAAACGAGTACATCGTGCAGGCAGAGATAAGGCCCCTCGCGCTCGGGACGCAGCACGGTGCGATTCGTCCACGACAACGGGGCAGAACTCATGCGCGAGATTATAAGGTGAACGACGGAAACGTGCGGCAGGAGCAGGCCGCGACTTACTTCTTCTTTAGTTCTTCCGTCCAATTCTGCACGACTGTCAAGGGCAAAGATCCCTCATCTCCGGTCGTAATCACGATGAAGCGCTGGCCATCCGACGACACATCGTACTGACTGCTTGCAATGTTGGGCGACATATTCTCTGCGTCAAACAAAACCTTGCTCTCGCCCACCTCGAAGGTCGACGGATTCTGGGCAGTCGGCCCGCTGCCGCTGACCTGCGATTCGAAAACTCGGCTCGAGCCCGTGATCAGATAAAAAATAGCTTTCCCATCACGCCGCCAGCGAGGATAAGCGCCTCCCGTCGATGTAATCTGCCACTTCGCGCCGGTCGCAGGAAAGGGCGCGACATAAATTTCCGCGCGCCCGGTTTCGGTCGAAGTGTAGGCGACCCACTTTCCATCGGGAGAAAACTCGGCATAGAGCTGATCGCCCGGGCCAGTGAGATAGGGCAGAGGTTTGCGGTCGCCAAAGAGCGGCAGCGCCCACAGATCGAAACCGTCTCCCTCGCCCGAAGTGCCGGTGCGGTAGAGCAGATAGCGGCCATCCGGCGACCAGTCGCAGAGCGCGATCTGGCTGCCGTTTTTGTTGTCGATGTGGAGAACTTCTCTCTCCTCGCCCGCACCGGCGGCGGGCTTGATCATGATGCGGTCGCCGGCGTCATTGGCCGCGCCGCCACCTTGCGTGAACGCGATTTGCTTCCCATCCCGCGACCACGCCGCATGCAGGTAGTTGTTGCTGCCCAGGGTGAGCCGCGTTCTCACCGGATGCGCCGCATCGTAGACCCACAGGGAAGCAATCGGCTCACCCACGCTTACGAGCAACTTCTTATCATCCGGAGAAAGCTCGATTTGTCCGTAAGCATCCGGAGACGAAACTTCCCCAAGGCGCTTGCCGGTGCGGTCAAACCACGTCAGATGCAGCCTGCCTCCGGCGACGCCCGGCTGATAAATCAGCGTGCCGGAATTCGAAACTGAAAACGTGCCCCTCCAAACGCTGGCATCCACCTGCACGTCATCCGTGATCACTTTCTCCTGGCCTTTGAACTCCCCGGTCGAAGCATCGAATGGACGCGCGATGAGCGCGTTGTCGTGCGTGTAGAGCAGGTAGCCGGCGGCGTACAACGCGTTCGATGGCGTAGCCACCAGCTTGCGATTTTCTTTTCCGTCGAGTGACGAGAGAAATACAGCCGTATCGGCGCTGGCTGGGTTCGTATGATTCGCCGCCAGATACAGAAAATGTTTGCCATCCGGCAGGAACGACGGCCAACGATGTGTCGAATACGGAAGTTGCAGTTTCGTCACCGCGACGGGAGTTCCGCCCGTGGCCGGCACCTGGTAGAGAGCAGAGGTAAAACTCAATGCAATGAGGATGACTCCGCTCGACCCCCACGAGCCGCCTCGAGCCTGCGCGACATCGCAAACCGTGACGACCGGGCCTCCGGCAATATCAATGCGCTTCAGTTTCTCGAGAGTAAAGAACGCCATCGCACGGCTGTCGGGCGACCAGAAAGGAAACTGGCCGTCCTCGGTCCCGGGCAACGGATCAAACGAAAGCTTGTCGAGCGACCGCACGTAAAGCTGGCTCCGCCCATCGCGCCCCTTCATCGACAAAACAATCTTCGTCCCATCCGGCGAAATGACGGGAGGGCCGCCGGCATCGCCCACAAAATTAAACTGAACTTTCTCAGGGACGTTGATCTGCAGGCGGACGATCGCCTTGGCTTCGCGAGAGGAGAACATCGCGATCCCCATCGCGATCGCGGCGAGCAGCGCCACAGCGGCAACAGACCAGAGTACCCATGCATTCTTCTTGTGAGAGCTGAGGGGCGGAATCGCGCTCACTCCCGATGCAGGCCCGCTCTCGCCGATCCAAGCCAGTTCGCTCGCCAGATCTCCCGCACTCTGCCAGCGCTCGTCGGGATCTTTGGTCAGGCATTTCCTGATCACGCGTTCGAGTGCGGGTGGCGTGAGCGGCTGTAAGGCCTTGATCGGCTCCGGCTCTTTTTCCAGAATCGAAGCCGCAACCGAGACCAGTGTTTTTCCTTCAAACGCCCGCTTGCCGCTGGTCATTTCGTAGAGCACCGCTCCCAGGCTGAAGATGTCGCTGCGCGCGTCGGCCTCTTTGCCCTCCACTTGTTCCGGCGCCATGTATTGAAACGTACCGACGATAGCTCCTTGCGTGGTCAGAGGACTCGGCGCCGGACTCGACAACGTGGCCGTCAGTTCAGCCGAGACAGGCGGTGAGGTGTGCACGCCTTTCGCCAGGCCGAAATCCATCAGCTTCGCGCCGGATTTCGTCAGCATGATGTTGCCAGGCTTCAGGTCACGATGCACCACTCCGCAACGGTGGGCCGCCTGCAGACCCCTCGCGATCTCGGCTCCATAACGCAGAACCTGTTCGAGCGGCAGCGGCCCGCGGCGCAGACGGTCGCCCAGCGTCTCGCCCTCGAGCAACTCCATGACTAGGAAGCGCAGACCATCCTGCGCGCCCACGTCGTGCAATTGGCAAATGTTGGGATGATTCAACGAAGAAATCGTCCGCGCCTCGCGCTCAAAGCGCTCGCCCGCCTCGGGCTTATCGGCCAGATGCGCCGGGAGGATCTTTACAGCGACGCTGCGGTCGAGCCGCGTATCGAGCGCGCGATACACCTCGCCCATCCCGCCCGCGCCAAGCGGCGACTGAATCTCATACGGGCCCAGTTTTATCCCGGAAGAAAGAGGCATGTCCCCGTGCCATTATATGCCCCTTAATTTGATGGACTCGCGGGGATTCACGGCTCGGAATTTCAACCCAATGTCATGCAGAGCGAAGCGGCGAGGAGAGCGAAGCGATCCTCGCCGCACAGTCGAAGCATCCCTACATTCTTATTTGCGTTCAGAGTATAGGTCTTTCGACCAAAGAAGCCACGAACCCGCGACTCACGAAGCCGCAGGCTTTCGCGAACGAGAAGAAGATTCTGGTTGAGAGCCAGTCGCCCTCTCCGGATGCAATCCCGCAGCAGCCATGAGGGCCTGACCGAACTCCTCAGGCGAAATCTTGAAGACCTCCTCGCCGGGACCTAACGTCGTGCCATCCACCGTAACTTCGGCAACGAAGCGATATCCTCGCCCTACAACGGTTTGCAGGTACCTCGGCTGGATGGAATCGTCTTCCAAGGCCATGCGTATCTTGCGAATCGCGGTATTGATTCCCTGCTCGACATCGACGAAGACATCCTTCCCCCAAAGGGCGTCGGCGATCTGCTTGCGCGTGACCAGCTGGCGCTGGTTTTCAATCAGAAACATCAGAAGCTGCAGGGGTAAGCCTTCCAGCCGAACCGGCTCGCCTTTGCGGAAGAGCTGAAAGCGGCCGAAATCCATCTCGAAGTCGTCGAAGCGTACCTTTTTGTCCAGCTTGGTAGCCACAGAAATACCCCTGTAAAGCAATTCTTCCCTGCCCCATTGGGCCTGTCAAGCAATCGGCAGTTTCTTCAGATAAATTGATTTCGCTTCAGACCGCCTCCATGGACCTTTTTCCGGATCGGGTTCAATATCACGACACTTCCTGATGGAAATAACAAATCCGGAAGAAAAAAACCTGGAGGTAACCTTATGAAATACGCAGCGCGCATGTTGGCAATCGCAGTTACGATGCTTCCCCTCCTGGCGACGGCCCAGATTGGGAACGGCTCGAAGCTGGTCACGCAGGTCCCGTTTGAATTCGTTGCGGGAAATAAGACGATCCCCGCCGGCGAGTGTATAGTCCGCGATGCCGGAACGTCGATGGCGACCGTCCTGATCAGCAACTGGGATTCGAAAGCAAGCACTTTCGCCATTGCATCGGCGGGAGAATCCCAGAAAGGAACTGCGGTCAACGCCTTGGTATTCAATAAGTATGGCGACCGTTACTTCCTGTCAGGAGTGAAGCTGGCGGGCACTGCGACCACTTATCACCTGCCGGTGAGCAAGGCCGAAGCCGAGCTGAGGGCGCAAAACGTAGTGTCCAGCGAGAAGATTCTGCTTGCCACTTTGCAGTAACGCACACATTCGCAAGCAGCAGGAGGGCACGGGAAGGCTTGGGGCTTCCCGTGCTCTCTGACTTTTTGGGTCTTGGGGCTTGGGTGTTAGGTCTTAGGCTTCGGGATTGGGGCTCTGAGAACCTTCATCCCAGACCCGAAACGCTAGCCATCTCAAACCCTAAGACCCTAAGACCCAACACCCAAGACCCAGCCCCTCTGTTACACTTGCGCCTTCCAAAGAAGGAGGCGCCTCATGGCAGAGACCAAGCCCCAAACTTTTGCAAACCACACGCGGCTGGATCCTCCGTTTCACTTCTTTCTGATTCCCGTTTTCGCGCTTGGGCTGCTGCTGTCGCTCATTCACTTCTTCGCCCACCTGGCACACAGCGATCTTCGCGACAACATTCATGCCGGACTGCTGATCGTTCTTGCCATTGCCTTGTTAACGGCGGTCCTGAAGATCCGCTTGTATGCGCTCAAAGTGCAGGACCGAGTCATTCGCCTTGAAGAACGCCTTCGGCTGATGCAACTGTTGCCGGAGCCCTTGCGCGCGCGCATTCCGGAACTCACTGAAAACCAGCTTTGCGGGTTGCGCTTCGCCTCCGACGCCGAACTGCCCAAACTAGCCGAGCGCGCCATGAACGAAAAGCTCACCCGCAAGCAAATCAAGCAAGCCGTACAAAATTGGCGCCCGGATCACTGGCGGGTCTAAAAGTGGGCTTCAGGCGTCGGGCTTCGGGTCTCGGGCCCTCTGCATTACAGAGTTCAGGCGCTACAAAGTTCAGGCGCTCTCAAAATCACGATGTCATTCCGAACCGGCGCGAAGCGGCGGTGAGGAACCTGCTGTTTCTTCGTCACCAGCAGAAAGCAGGTTCCTCGCTTCGCCCGGAATGACAAACGCAAGGGAAATGCGACCCCAATTGTGCAGCCCGAGAGCCGAGGTCTGACGCCCGACGCCCGAAGCCCGACGCCCGCTCCAAGTAACCATCCCTCGCGATGTCGAAAGTAACCCAACGCCGGTTTTTCCCGGTTGACCCCAGCGCGCTCCGCAAGTACGATTTTTGGTAGAATTCACCGGGCTGTAACTTGGCCACCCAGCAGGGAGCGGCACGCATCTCATAGAAGCAATGAGATTTGCAAAATTCATGCGATCTGCAAATCACCTACCGACCTTCGTGCTCGCATCTTTGGTTCTGGTAACGACTCTGGCGGCATGTGGCTGTCAGACCGCCACTAAGCCAGTTGCTCTTGTTCCTCCGGCCACTGCGCCGGCACTGAAGCCCGCTGCTGCTTCCACTCAGAAGTCTGATGTCACTTCTGAACTGAATCCTGCAGCGCCGCAATCGCCCGCTATCCAAGAAGCCGCGCCTGCGCAGGATCAATCTTCCAGCAAAGCGGCCGACGCCAGCACGCCGGCACAATCGGCGCCCTTGGCTGACGCCATCGCCGACCTGATCGCCCGAGTCGAAAAGGAATATCAGTCGGGAGTAGAGAATTTCCAGGCAGGACGATCCGACGAGGCCCGTCAGAACTTCGACGATGCGCTCAATACCCTCCTCGACAGCAACGTCGACGTCCGCTCGGACGAGCGCTTGCAAAAAGAATTCGACCGCGTCGTCGAGGGCGTAAACCAGCTCTATCCCGGAGGCCCATCCGCCGAAGCCGATGCCCAACAGGAGCAGAAATCGGAACCCGCGCCGATTGACGAAACCAACGACCTGAATCCCGCCGCCAGCGCCGCAGCCAAGGCCAAAGCCGAGGCTGAGGTCAAGATGACCCACTCCGACCTGCCGCTGATGATGACCGACCAGGTCGCCGGATTCATTAGCTACTTCTCAGGCCGCGGACGCGGCGTCTTCGAGCGCGCCTTCGCCCGCTCCGGCCGTTATCACGACATGATCGTGCAGACGCTGAAGGAAGAAGGCGTCCCCCAGGATTTGATTTATCTCGCGCAGGCCGAGTCCGGATTCCATCCGCTCGCCGTCTCGCGCGTTGGCGCTCGCGGCATCTGGCAGTTCATGGCCAGCCGCGCCCGCGGATACGGCCTGTCGCACAACATGTACGTCGACGACCGCCAGGATCCCGAGAAATCAACTCGAGCCGCGGCCCGTCACCTGAAAGATCTTTATAACCAGTTCGGTGACTGGTATCTCGCCATGGCCGCGTATAACTCCGGCCCGGGCACAGTGCAGGCAGCCGTGAAACGCACCGGCTACGCCGATTTCTGGGAACTCTACAACCGCGGCGTCCTGCCCAAAGAAACGCGCAACTACGTGCCGATCATTCTGGCCGTGACCATCATGACCAAGAATCGGTCGCAGTATGGGCTGGAAGACGTCGCCATGGATCACCCGGTTGCGGCTGACACGGTCACGATCAACTATCCTGTCGACCTGCGCCTCGTGGCCGAGTGCGTGAACTCGACGGCAGCAGAGTTACAGGAACTGAATCCCAGCCTGCTGCGCGTGACCACCCCGCGCACCGGCGAGTACAACCTGCGCCTGCCCGCTGGGACGAAAGATCAATACGAAACCGCAATCGCCGCCATTCCTCCCAATGATCGGCTATGGTGGCGCTTCCACACCGTCCACACCGGAGACACGCTGGCGTCGCTCGCCCGCACCTATCACACGACCGCGAAGCAAATCTCCGAAGCCAACCACCTCGACAGTCCGCAGCTTGAAACCGACGCGCGCATCGTCATTCCGGTCGCGCCGGGCAAGCATCCCGATAGCGACAACGCAACCTATGCCCGGCGCATCACGCGCTACAAAGTGCATCGCGGAGATACAGTCGAAAGCGTAGCCGAAAACTTCGGTGTCTCGGCGCAGATGCTCCGCCGCTGGAACGGCCTCCGCGGCAACAGCCTCTCCGGACGCCGCGTGTTAGCCCTGCACCTGCCGATTACGCCCGGCCAGCACGAGGCCGAAGTTGCCTCCTCGAAAAAGAAACGCTCGAAGACCGAAACCGCCAGCGTAAAGCCGCCAGCAACCAAATCGGCACAAATCGAAAAGATCGAAACCGCGTCGGCCACGCGCGCATCCGAGCCAAAATCCACCCTGCATCACAAAGTAAGAACCGGCGAGACGCTCTACTCCATCGCCAATGCCTACCGCACCACCGTCGCTGCGCTAAAGCGCGACAACCGCAACGTAGCCGTGCTCCATCCCGGAATGATCCTGATCATCCATACCGTTCGATAAAAAAAAGGGTGCGTACCACATCGCGAGGGTGCCCCACCCTTGTCTCGCGTTCTTTGCGAGACAGGGTGGGGATTTTGACTTTCCCTAAATTATTCCCACTTCCGAACAAAAAAATCATTCCGATGTTCAGATGTCACAGACATCCGACACGGCTCTTCTTAACATCCAGCCATGCCCTGGGGCCTCAAACGATTCCAGAAGGAAGACTGCTATCACTTCATCACCTTCAGTTGCCATCACCGTGATCCACTGCTATCCGCCCCGGCCCGCGATCTCTTTGAACAGATATTCGAACGAGTCCGCCGCTGGTATGGGTTCTATGTATTCGGCTATGTAGTCATGCCGGAGCATGTCCATCTCCTCATCAGCGAACCGCAGCGCAGCAAGCTTGCGTCGGTTCTGCAAATGCTCAAGCAGAACGTCGCGCACGCCGTGAAGTTGCCCGAAGGCAATCCTCTTTGGGAGAAGCGTTATTACGACTTCAATGTCTGGAGTGATGCGAAGCGAGTTGAAAAGTTACGCTACATCCACCGCAATCCGGTAAGGCGAGGCTTGGTCAAGCGCCCCGAAGACTGGCCGTGGAGCAGTTTTCGCCACTACCTCACAGGAGTTCAAGGAGTGGTGGAAATTGAATCGCACTGGACTGCGCTGCGTCGGGAACGCCAGGGAATTGTGCTTCCGATTCGTCGGTCGGGGAATCCGAAGTCAAAATCCCCACCCTGTCGCTAATAACGCGACAAGGGTGGGGCACCCGCGCGGAAGCGTCGACAAAATCTCTGCAAGACTCCCCGACTCCATCATTCTTCATTCATTCGCGCGCCCCGATCGCACGAGGAGAGTCTCATGCGCTACGCCATGGCTATCGCTATACTTCTTTGTCTCAGTATCCGGCCAGCCGTCAGTCACCCTGCATTAAGCGATGCTCAAAAGCCAACCGCAGCGCCATCCGATGTCGATACCATCCAGAACATTGAAGCCGAGCTAATCAAAGGCGAAAACACCACTGATATCGCTGTGTACGAGAGGACTCTGGCGGACGACTACGAGAGCCTGAATCCGCACGGACCCGGCCCCAGTAAGTACAAAATCATCGAAGGGATGAAGCCGCATGCTGGCCAGGCGCCGCCTTACTCGGTAGAAATGCAGGACCTACATGTTTACTTATTTGGAGACACGGCTGTCGCCGCTTCTGTGAGAACTTATACGGCAAAAGAAAACGGCAATACCGCCAACGAAGACACCACTCACATCTTCGCCAGGGAGCATGGAAGCTGGAAGCTGAAAATCTCCCGGACCAGCGCCTGCTCAATGAACTAGTGCAATCACAGTTGCAAGGTCTCAAAAGTTTCAAGGTTTCAAAGCTAAAACGTGCATGCTTTACTTTGCCACCTTGAAACATTGAAACTTTGAAACCTTGAAACCTGCTTCCCTCAGCTACGGCGTGAACTTAAACACCGTGCCGCAACACGCGAAGTTCGCGTCGAAATAAGTCGTGCCGATGAAATCTCCGGCGGCCTCGCGCAGCATCGTGCCCTGTGGGATTCCGCCATTCTCGAAGTTATAAAGTACGGTCTCGTTGCCCGAGGGATCCAGCTTGAAAATATCTCCATAGCCGGTCGCGCCGCAGTTCGGCGTCGTGCCGTACAAGTTCCCTTGTGCGTCGAGAATCAAGCTGCTGAGTGACGGCGCACATCCGTCGGAGGTCCCGCCCTGAAAGGAATAGAGCAGAGTCTCAACCCCGGTTGACGGATCGAACTTGAACACTCCTCCCCGGCTCCAGGTGCCACCGAACGCGCCCGTTCCGTAAAGCACGCCATGCGCATCGCGGATCAGGCCCGCATTCGGAAACCACGCATCTGTTTCGCAATTGAAGCTATACAGCACGGTCAGATGCCGAATGCCAGTGCTCTGCTCCTGGGCGCTCACCTTGAAGATTTCGCCGCAATTGTTCGCGCCGCCCCACGACGTGGTGCCATAGAGCCTTCCGCCCGCATCGGCAATCAGGTTTGTGGGTGGAACTCCGCCATCGGCGCCGCCAGTAAAACGATGAATGATCGATTCCGAGCCCGCCGGATTGATCTTATAAATCACGCCGCACCCAGCCGCCGATTGGCTGCACGGCAGGCCGCCATTGAGCGTCGTGCCATACAGATTGCCCGCTGCATCGCGCACCAGGTTTCCGTAGCCGGGCGAACTCCCGTCGCTATTTCTGGCCATGCCCTGGAAGCTGTACAGCACGGTTTCCTTGCCTGAAGGATCGAGCTTGAAAACTGCGCCGAATCCATATTTGCCACCCCCCGAGGCAGCTCCGTAGAGATTACCTGCCGAATCCAGGGTCACGCCGCCGAAAGGAACTCCGCCGTCAGCACAATTCGTCAGCGCGCAGAAGCTGTAGAGAACGGTTTCGCGCCGCTGGCGGTCCAGTTTGTAAACTGTGCCGCCATTGCCGAAGTTGAAGACGCCGCCCGCCTGCGTCGTGCTATAGAGATTCCCGCTCGCATCCTTGACGAATCCCGCACTCGGATAGGCCCCGTCGGTCGTACCGTTGAATGACAAGATTGTCTTAAACGTCTGAGCCTCAGCGCCGGGATTTACGGCAAAGAACACGGCTCCCAGCACGAGCCACAAGAACGCGACGCTTATCCTCGACCATAATTCCCGATATGAATTGCCTTTCATAGTCTCCCTCCAACAATAACTCACGACGGTACTATTGCTTTCTTACCCTCACAAGGGGACTTTCCGCTCTACCTAAATGGGAATAACAGATCACAAAACACCCAGCGGTGCACTTTCCATCACCCGGTTCGCGGAGTAGAATTCCTCGGAATTCGAACCCTAGGTCTAAATTTCATTTCATTGGAAGGAGATTTCATGTCCCGTAAACTGTTCGTCCTCCTGCTCGTCGCCGCATTGTCTCTGTCGTTGGCTCTACCCGCGTTCGCCGCCGACGGAGCTGCCACATACAAGGCGAAGTGCTCCACCTGCCACGGCCCCGAAGGCCAGGGAAAAGTCGGCCCGGCGCTGAAAGGTACCAGCCTGACCGCAGATCAAATTTCCGACCTGCTCACCAAAGGCGAAGACGCCAAGAAAGCACCCCACAAGAAGCCATTGATGGGACTCTCCGCCGACGACGCCAAGGCCGTCGCCGATTTCGTTAAGACCCTGAAGTAAGACTAGTGAATTCGGAAGTGGGTGCCCCACCCTTGTCACGTTCTCTGTGACAGGGTGGGGATTTTGATTTGGGGAAGATAAAAGTGGGTGGCCCATCCCTTTCGCGCATCTTGCGAGAAGGGTGGGAATAACAAACTCTACTTCTTCACCACCGCAGCAATACAGTTGATCTCCACCAGCGAATTTCCTGGCAACGCCGCGACGGCAACGGTAGTCCGCGCGGGCCCGCCATTTGGAAAATACGTTTTAAAAACTTTATTCATGCCGTCGTAGTACTTGATGTCGGCGAGAAATACATTGAGCTGCAGAATGCTGTCGACCGTCCCGCCGCCGACCTCGACCAGCTTCTTTACATTGTCCATGACGATCGTCGTGTGGTGCCCGATTTCGAACTGATCGGCCGGCCCTGAATCGTGCGCGCCTTGTCCAGCGACGTAGACCAGTCCGTTGTGAATGATGACCGGCGTGATAAACGATTTCGGATCCGACGGTTTGCCATCGCTGTCGAGTTTCCGGATGCTATCGTCCGTCTTGTCTTTTGCCTTTGCAGCGGCGAGCGTAGCTCCTCCCAGACCTAATGCCGAAAAAAGTGCGGTCAGGCGTCCTGCAAAATTTCTCCGCGTCAATGTTGGCGAATTCATGTGGCCTCCCGTGTCGATGCTCAGGAGTCTACACTCCTCGACCCACCAGAAGGCAACGCGCACTTTCAGGGAGTGAGAAAATGACCGCCGCGGTCCCAGTGAATTTGGCGATGCGCCTGCGTTCACTCGTCCGAGAAGGGGAAGGGCACGACTTCCATTCATGCCGAAAGCCGCGTACCACTAGGAATACGGCTTCAGCCGCTGAGAGAAGCGTCTAGGAAAAAGCCTTCGCGAACTCCACGACCTGCTGTTCCGCCCAGCGGCCGTCGTCCTGTGGATCGCCATTGCGCTCGCCGACAAACGCGCAGTGTCCCCCGTCAGCGGTTTCGATGTACGTAACACTCGGATTCGCCTGAATCTTTCGCAGCGTCTCCAGCTGCATGCGAATAAACGGATCATTCGCGGCATGAATGATCAGCGCCGGCACTGCGATCCGGTCCACCACGTTGGCCGCCGCGGCCTTCGCGTAATAATCATCAGCACCTTCGAATCCGCAGTAGTGCGCCGTCACACGATCGTCAAACAGCCGCAGGCTCGAGACGCCGCGCAGCCGCGCCAGATCAAAATGATCGGGAAAATGCTTCGCCTTGACGCGCATGCGCTGCGCCAGCCCACGCAGGAAATGCAGTTCATATATCCGATTTGCCGGCTCGTGCAGCGCATCGGCCGACGCCGCCAGATCCATCGCCGGGCACACCGCCGCAACTGTTCGAAATTGTGCCGGCCCATCCGCGCCCCACTCGCCGGCTAACTTCAGCACGAGATTTCCACCCATAGAAAAGCCAATCAGCGAAAAGCGCGAGACGTCATCCTGCTCAATCACATGCCGGGCCACAGCCGCAACATCACCCGACAGACTGGAGTTGTAGAGCGTCGGCGCAAAATGATCCATGCCGCCGCAATTGCGCTGATTCATGAGCACGACGTTCATGCCGGCGGCCAGCCCGTTGCGCGCCACGCCCAGCATGTATTGCGAGTCGCTCGAGCCTTCGAGCCCATGCACAACAATCAGCGTCAGCGCGTTCGTGCGATCCGGTTGCCAGCGGCACCAGCAGCGCACCTTGATGCCGGGAGCGACTTCAACCAACCGTTCACTGGCGGGTGGCAGATGAATCTTCCGCGGCAGCAGAAAACTCGCAATCGTCTGCACATGCCCGCCCCCAAGCCATCGCCGGGCGCGAAACGCCGCACGCGGCGTCCACGCAGCCGCGCGCAGAGACCTCTCGTCAGCAGCATTTGGGATTTGCGCCCTCCCCATAAATTTGATTCTAATAGAGAGGGAAACACGGAGCCGCCATCATGCCCATCTTCGAGTACATCTGCAAGCAATGCCATCACCACTTCGAGGCCCTCGTCTACGGCAAGGAAAAAGCCGAATGCCCGAAGTGCCACACCACGAAGCTCGAGCCGCAACTCTCAGTCTTCGCCGTATCGGCGAAAGGCTCATCGACGTCGGCCACGCCCTCCGGCGCCTGCGGCTCCTGCGGAGATCCGCGCGGCCCCGGCGCATGCTCGATGGGCAATATGAACTGATCGCTCGATCCTACGCGGCATCCGCGGGCGCGCAGATTTCTCTCCCGCGTCATGCGGAGCGAAGCCGCGAGGAGAGCGAAGCGATCCTCACGGCGCAGTCGAAGCATCCCTGCTCAATCAACCCAGCCGGGGCAGTACCCATTTCAATCTGCGCGCCAAGCCCAGTTGCAAAATCTTGCACCCCGCAAAATCCGCCCCTACCCTGAGCCTCTCCCCGCCCCTTTTTCGCATGTACAGATAAGGGCGTGAACCCCCCGGCACCCCTAGCGAACTCCCAGGAGACCTGCCATGTGCCGCAAACTCATACACACTCTGTGCCCAATCGCCTGCCTCGCCAGCTTGCTGGTTCTGCTTCCGCAGTCACTGTTCGCGCAAGCCACGCCGCCCTCGGCCGATACTTTCGTCAGCAGTAGTACTGCGAAAACGAACTACGGCTCCAGCATCATTCTGGTCGTTCAGCCCGGAACAACGTCATACGTTCAGTTCAACCTCTCAACCATTCCCGCCGGCTCTCAAGTCAACAAAGCCACACTGCGCCTCTTCGTCGACGGCGTCCTGAAGTCCGGCAACTTCGACGTCTACCAGCTCAACGGCTCCTGGAACGAGAGCACCCTGACCTACAACACGCCACCGCCGGCGTTGGGTCCATCCGCAACCGGAGGAAACCCAATCAGCATTTCCAGTTCAGCCCTGAATGACTTTCTCCTGATCGACATCACCTCGACCGTGCAAGCGTGGGTCAACGGGACGCTGCAGAACAACGGCATAGCCCTCGCGTTAACCGGAGGCAGCTCGGGCATCTTTTCCTTCGACTCCAAAGAAAGCCTCCTCACTGGCAATGGCCCCGAGCTCGAAATCGTGCTCAACGGCCCGACTGGTCCGCAGGGACCTCCCGGCCCACAGGGTATTCAAGGGATTCAAGGTGTCCAGGGCGTACAAGGCCTTCCCGGACCCATTGGCCCGCAAGGACCTCCCGGCCCCATCCTTCCCGACCTCGTCTACACCGACCAGAACAACACCTTCACGCAGGGTCAGACGCTGCAGGGCGGCGTCCTCCTCGCTCCTACAGGAACCGCAACCAGCACGCAGTCGTTCCCCTCCAACGCCTTGGACCAGCAGGCTTCCGTTTTCGACGGATCGAAGGCGCAACTGCAAACGTTCCGCTGGCAAGCTGAACCGAACCTGGCTGGCGACGTGCTGGATCGCGCGACTCTCAACCTGCTGTTCGCCCACGACCAGTCATCGACGCAATTCAATGAGACTGGAATCTCGATCGTTCCCAACGGCACACTCACGCTGAAGACGCTAAGCGCAACCACGGATCTCACCCTATCTCCGGCGCGCGATCTGCTACTCCAGGCTCCCCGAGACGTCCAGTCAATTTCTGGTAACGACCTTAATCAGGCAATCGGCCATGACTGGAGTGCTAAGGCCGGAAACGTAATCGAATTTTCCGGTCGTGACTTTACTCTAGGCACCAGCAACAGCACTACATTTGTATCCGGGTCCGACGCCAACTGGCTCTCCGGCGGCTCGTCAACCTTCCAATCGAATGCTGCGATGGCGCTCAGCGCACAAAGCATGACCATTAGCGACGCCGGAGCACTGCAGGAGTCAGTGGGTTCATCCGATGTCCTGACCGTTGGCACGGACCTCACCGAAGCGATCGGACACAACTACAGTCTGACCAGCGGCACTGCCATTCAGATGGAATCCGGCCAGGACATGACGCTGCTGCAGGGGCGCAACTTGCTGGTAAAAAGCTTCGGAACATCCACGCAGATCTCCGGCAACACAATGTCGCTGAAGAGCGGTACCGACATGAGCGTAGAAGCCACTACGGCTCTCTCCCTGAAGTCGTCCGCCAATATGACGTTGCAGACCGGCGGAGTCATGACCCTGGAATCGGGCCTTGTCTCCATCCCGAACGATGTCGTCATCAACGGCAATGTCAGCATCGTCGGCAACGTGAGCAAGGGTGGAGGCTCGTTCAAAATCGATCACCCGCTCGATCCCGCGAACAAATATCTTTACCACTCCTTCGTCGAGTCACCCGACATGATGGACGTCTACAACGGTAACGTCACTACCGACCGTCACGGCTTCGCGACCATCACTTTGCCGGAGTATTTCCAAGCGCTGAACCGCGACTTCCGCTATCAGCTCACCGTGATCGGTCAGTTCGCCCAGGCGATCATCGTCAGCGAAATCAAAGACAACCGCTTCACCATCCGCACCAACAAGCGCGGCGTCCGCGTTTCGTGGCAGGTCACCGGCATTCGCCAGGATGCTTTCGCTAACGCCCACCGCATCCCGGTCGAAGTCGAAAAGCCGGCGCAGGAGCAAGGTCGCTACCTGCACCCCGAGCTTTTCAACGCATCTCCGGAGCTGGCCATCGGAACAGCGACGAATGGACCGTCCGCGCAGGAAAGCCGCAGCCCAGAGAAAGTAACAAACGAAGGCGGAACCCGCTGATCTGAACCATTGCCCGCGCCCGCTCCGCGCCCAGGCAGGCCGCGCACGCCGCCGATTATCCCCAGTCGGCGGCGTGCTCAAATCTCTCTTGGTCTTGCTCTTTTCGCCCCGCTCCTTCGGTACTTCAGTACAGTGACGCCAGTTACCTAGGTTTCCCCTTGCCTTTCCTCTAGCATCCCCGAAGCCCTCCCAGTGAAAGGAAATCCCCGCATGGATCGCCGCCGCCAGCATCGCGTCTTCGTCGAGCTTCCGGTAAAAATCTGGGGCATGGACGCCAACCAGCGTCCCTTCACCCAGCCCGCCAGCCTGCGCACCATCAGCGGCCGCGGAGCTACGTTGCAGGGCGTGACCGTCCAGTTGAAGCCGGGAGACGTGTTCGAACTGCAATATCAAGGTTCGAAGGCGCAGTTCCGCGTAGTCTGGCTGGGAAAGCCGGGAACTGAAATGCAGGGCGAAGTCGGAGTCGAGAATCTCTCCAAAGACGTCCATATCTGGGACATCGACCCGCTAAAATGCGCCGCCGCCACCGGCCAAGGCTAAAAAAAT
Organism: Candidatus Solibacter sp.; assembly: GCA_035501655.1. Classification (GTDB taxonomy): domain Bacteria; phylum Acidobacteriota; class Terriglobia; order Terriglobales; family Acidobacteriaceae; genus Sulfotelmatobacter. The sequence continues at coordinate 415,846 of DATJVU010000010.1, read as the reverse complement.
TTAGCGACAGCCGCCCTCGGCTGTCGGTTGAGCGTAGCTCGAAAAAAAATCAAAAATAACTAAACCAGGGTGCCCCACCCATGTCGCGTTCCGTGCGACAGGGTGGGGATTTTGACTTTGATCCAGCAGAAACCCTCAAGCAAACGGATCCTCATCCGCACTGCGCCCATAAATCACCGGCAAGGGCACATCCAGCAACCGCAGATATACCGACAACTGCCCGCGATGGTGATACCAATGATTCAGCATGATCGACCGCACCACATTGATCCGCGGCCTGGCGAACAGTTCCTGACTACCCTTCATCAAATGCCACGCGCCCTGCGCCTTCTGATCCGTCATGCCGACTAAGTATTGTTCCGCCTCGCGCGCGCTCTGCTCGTGCGCCGCAAGAATTTCCTGCAAGCTTCCCGGTTGCGGAGGCGCAAAGTTCGCCTGCAACGCGTCGAAGCTGTCGCCTTGCATCAGCTTTGCGATCGCTCCTGGCACGGTCGCGATATGAATCGCGAGCTGCCCAAGCGTCATCGACTTCGCATGCGGCTTCCACGCCAGCTTGTCCGCCGGAACCCGCTCCAGCACCCGCTTCGTAATCGCCGCCTCTTCCCGAAACTCACCCACCAACGGCCCCGCCATCGCTCCCATATTCCTTCTCCTAAGAGAGTTCATGTAGCGACAGCCGCCTCGGCTGTCGGTCGAGCGCAGCTCGACAACTCTTGGGTGCCCCACCCTTGTCGCGTTCCGTGCGACAGGGTGGGGATTTTGACGTTAATCGCCTGGCCCCCTACTTCACTCCGGCAATCCCCACAATCTTCCCATCGTCATACCGGTCATGGTGCCGAACCCAAGCCATGGGATGCGGCAGCCCCTCCTCATGCCGGCCCAGCGCAGTCATGTCAAGAATGTTGTAAGTAGGAAGCAGAATGTCGAGTCCGCGCGCATACGACGAGTAAGTGTGAAACACATCGCTGCCGCGCCGGATGAATGCGCTCAGTCCCGGCCGCTCCTCCGACGGAAACTCTCCGACGGCATAGTTGTAGTAAGCCTTGCCGCTCTGTTTCTCTTCCTTCGTCTCCGAAACCTGGAAGTCATAGTTGAAATCCGTCCCAAACGACGACACCCACGGAAACCGCCACCCCATACGCTTTTTGAAAGCCTCAATCTCAGGATAGGTCGCCCGCGAAACCACAGCCAAAGTCGTATCGCGATGCGCCAGATGAACCGTCACGCCATCAAACGAGTCCGAAATGTAAGAGCAACTCGGACATCCCTGCTCCCACCCCGGCCCAAACATAAAGTGATAAATCACCAGCTGCTCGCGCCCATCAAACAAGTCCGCCAACGCCACCTTCCCCTTAGGCCCGTCAAACGTATATTTCTTCTCAACCTTCACCCAAGGCAGCTCGCGCCGCTGCCGGCTCAAGTCATCGCGTAAATGAGTAAACTCCCGCTCCTTCTTCAGCAGCTCCTTGCGAGCCGCCACCCACTCCGCCTGGTTCACAATCTTCGCGTTCTTTTCCGTCGTTGCAGTCGTCATGATTGCTCCTCCTTCTGATTCGTCAATTCGAGTTCGTTAATTCGAAAATTGTCGGGACCCCACCATCTGTCATTCTGAGCGCGGGGCGAGCGAAAGCGAGCACAAGTCGAAGAATCCCTGCGAACAAGAGCCAGCCGGGGTGACACATTTCAGGCCCGTGCCGTTGCCCCGAAAGGCTCGCCTACTCGCGCCCCTATTTCCTCGGCTTCCGCTTCCCCAAAATCCTAACCACGATAGCCGTCACTCCCCCACCCGAAACCACGCCGCCCACCACCACCCCCGCACTAGCCAAACAAGCTGGACACATAATCCAATCCCTCCACTTCTAATGTCATCCTGAGCAGCGGCAAAGCCGCTGTGAAGGACCTTACGTCAGCCAAAAGCACCAATGCAGTCAACAAGAACTAAAAACAAAGCAAGCAGCGGACGACTTTTCCCGCCACAGCAGCCCCGTCACTTCCCCCGCGCCTCCGCTTTAGCCTTAACCCGAGCATTCATCATCCCCCAACCCTGCCCCACACCCTGCCGGTACCCATCCTGAATCAACCCAAACGCCTTGTGATAAAACTTGATCAAAGTCCCACCCTTCTCTTCGCTAAGCCGGTACTGCAGATTCGAAACGACAGCATCCGACATAAACAAAGGCCCGGTGATCTCGAGCAGAGTAGGCCTCTTGATCGCCTGCACGTTCCCCCAAAAATGCCCATTCCCATCGCCCAGATCGCGAAACCACCGGCCGCCCGGCCAAGCCTCCAGCGTCATCGGCATAGGTCCGCGGTCCGTCTGATTCTCCGGCCCAATCTGCTCCAGCAAGGCCTCAAACGTAGTCTCAATCGAAGCCGCCACATGAATCTCCTGCGTAATCAGGAGGGTTAGACTTTCAATTCCCGGAATCGTCGCACTAGCGCTCATAGCGTTCTCCTTAAGTTCAAAGTGGCAAAGTGACAAGGTGACAAAGTGGCAAGGTTTCTAAAACCAAAGTTTCAAAGTTTCAAAGTTTCAAGGTTTCAATGTTTCAAGGTCCGCGCCTTGCCACCTTGTCACGTTGCCACTTTGCCACTTACACCTTCCCCTCCGCCCGCTCCTTAACCCTCAACAACTGCCCCGCCCACATCCGCTCAAACGTCTTCGTCCACTCATGCAGCGGACGAATCGCCTCCGCATTAGTCCGATACAGCATATGCCTCCCACTCCTCCGCACCCGCACCAACCCAACCCGGCGCAGCACCTTCAAATGCTTCGACACCGAAGGCTGCTCCATGCGCAACCGCACCACCAGATCGCCCACCGGCAACTCGCCCCCAGCCAGCAAATCCAAAATCTCCCGCCGCCGAGGCTCCGCCACCGCATTAAAAGCGTCAGAGGTAGTAGCAGCTCGTGCCATGAGCAAGAATATATATTCCGATATAGGAATATGTCAACAACGTTTCAGAAGAAAAAAAAGATCGCCAGATCGCAGAAATGAACCGGGTCAAAAAATAACCGGGTCAAAAAAACCGGGTCAAAAAATAACCGGATCACAAAGTAAAAGGGGGTGCCCCACGTCTCGCCGCAGTTGCGAGACGTGGGAATACTGCTCTATCTACCAAGAGGGTTCCCGCGCCTTTGTCGTTCCGACGCACGACGTGGAACCCAGAGCTGCGTTGTCATTCCGACCGGAGCGCAGCGAAGTGGAGGAACCTGCTTTTCCCAGCCACGCTCGTGCCCCATCCACCGTCGCGTTCCCCACGCCAGGATGGAGACTTCCACTCTGCAACTCTCTTCATCTTGACCAGCGCACCGGCTGCTGCCAAACTCGCCCACGAGCGTGTCGTGAACTCAATTGCCGGATGCCCCATCCTTCGCGCGTACCAGCACTCGACTTATCTTCTGGCACGTTCGGGCCAGTGACCGGGCGTCAAGCGCGTGGGATTATGCTCAGCCGTGAGATTCCTCCTCTGCTCGCTTGTTCTTGCCCTTCAAGTGCAGACATCAGCTCCGACTACCATCAAGGGGCACAACATGGGGGAGACGATTGTTGAGTTCCTAAAGACTGAAAATGCGACAGATAAGTTGGGCCAGTGTCGCGATCTACTCAGCGACCCAAAGCTCAAGAAGAGAATCCAGAAAGACCCAATCATCCAAGTTGACTACGACGAATGCATGAGTCTGGCCAATGTGCTGCAAACGGGGAAAGGAAACCTCGGAGCGCGGGTGCTCAAGATGCAGACACCCGGCTCCGCATCCTTCGACCAAGGAAGGCTCGTCGGCATGGAACTCGATTTCTGGAACCTTCGCGGAGGCCAGTCCTCCTATAGTTTCGACGCGATCTTGAAGGATTTCGTCACGAAGTTCGGAGCGCCGAGCAAATCGTGGAGCGACGAATATCAAAATGGCTTCGGCGCTAGATTCAGCTACCGCCGAACCTCTTGGACGAATGACGATGCAATCGTGATGCTGGTGGAACTCGAACATGACAGCGTTACAGCCAAAATCACAGACAGGGCCTTCGCTGAAAGGACTGCTCGTGATGAAGACGCCAAACACAAGAGCGTTCTTGATCGTTAGGGTCTAGGTTTCGATAAAGAGCGCATGAAATCAACCGATATTAAGGGATTGTCTGTCTGGGTCGATTGGTCCCTCGGCGCAGTTGAATCGGCTCCGTCCGCTCCGGGAGTTTACATCCTGCGAATGGAGGGCCAGAAAGAACTTAGGAGAGTGATTGGATCGTCGGATATCGTCTACATCGGCAGTAGTAAGAAGCGCACGATAAAAGACAGATTGAAGGGGCATTTCAGAAAGAATCGAGCTTTAGACCGGGTTTGCAAAAACGTGGGACAGTTGGAGGTGGCGTGGCGGTCTTTTGCAACGGATGAGAATGTGGAGTTATGTGAATGCGAACTGATAGGTCGGTATGAGCAGGATCACGTCGATCTTCCGCCTGTCAATCGCACTCAGCCTCTAGCCAAGTGGCAGGAGTTGAGAAAAGACGAGCGGCCGGAGATTCAGAGAATGATGGAATTGGCACCTAAGTGCCCAATGCTGTGAAGGACGAGAAGTGGGATTGCCTCCGGGAAGGAGTGAGCATGAAGAAGAAGCTATTCGCGATGAGCGCTTGCTGCCTGTTGTTAACTGCTCAAGCTGTGGCAGGGGAGAAGATCAAGATTGAAATCGTCGAAGCCACGACCACGATTCAAACGTTGAACTCGGGCCAGATTCACTTCATGTTTGACGCGAAGGCCACTCTCCCAGATGGCTCTCACGCCACGATGTTGTGCTTAGCGGGTGACAACGGTTGCGCTGGCATTGAGCCAATGGCGGCTGAGAAATCATCCAGAGATTGTTCGGGCGACCGGATCATGACTTGCACCACGCGCAATCTAGGCTTATACCCTGCAAAGCGGGACGGTAACGTCCTCACCATCTATGGTCCAAGGGGAAAATTGAAGTATCGCATCAACGGATCGTGGTGAGCCGGGCGCCCCATCCTTCCCGCGTTCGTTGCGGGAAGGGTGGAGTACAGTGCAGCGGCGGGAAGCGAGAGCTTTTCCACACGCCACGTGTGACGCATGTCCTTGCGCCAGAGGCTAGAAACGCGCAATCATCACCAAGACAACTATTCGGTAAGGTTGGATTGTTCCCGGATTGGGAGACCAAGATTTGGGTCAGTCCCGCCAAGCTCTTTGAAATCAAGATTTTGCCCGTAACCCACTGAGCCCCATAGATAAAACCCCAATTCCCCGCTAACTCCAACATTCCAATAGATCGAGGGGGAGGGGGGTGGGGTTACCAGACAGTAAAATTTCCCAGAACAGAACGAATCTCTCCCGCTGCTACACTCCCAACATGCGCGTCAAGATTCTCGGCTCCGCCGCCGGAGGAGGATTCCCCCAGTGGAATTGCGTCTGCCCCAACTGCCGCGCCGTTCGCGCCGGAACGTTCCAGGGCAAAGCCCGCACGCAAACGCAAGTAGCGATCAGCAATGATGGTAAAGAATGGTTCTTGCTCGGAGCCTCACCGGACCTTCGCACTCAGATCGAAGCCACACCAGAACTCCATCCGCGCAGCGAGAGTGCGAGCAACAATCGCCAGTCGCCGATCGCCGGAGCCGTTCTCACCAACGCCGACATCGACCACGTTCTCGGCCTGCTGCTGATGCGCGAACTGCAACCGCTGCGCGTGCACGCAACCGAATCCGTTCGCCGCATCCTCACCGAAGACAACTCAATGTTCGCGATGCTGCAGCGCATCCCGAATCAAGTCACCTGGACAGATTTTGAAACAGGAACAAGTTTTCCGCTCTCCAACGCCAATGGAAAATATTCCGGCCTGCGCGCCCGCGCAATCTCGCTCGGCACGCACTTTCCCGCCTACGTTTCCGAGCAGCGCCAGTCGAAGCTCGATCCGCAACATTCTTCTCTCGGCCTAATCCTCGAGTCGCCGAGCGGCAAGCGCCTCGCCTACATGCCCGCAGTTCCCCAAATCGATGTGACGCTGCTCACAGAAATCGAATCCGCCGACGTGCTCTTCTTTGATGGGACGTTCTGGGGTGATGACGAACTTATCCGCATTCAAAGTTCGGGCCAAACCGCGCTTCAGATGGGCCATGTCCCGGTCGGCGAAAGCCTGCGCCAGTTGGCGCAAGTGCGCCATCCACGTAAAATCTATATACACATCAACAACACGAATCCCATGCTGAATGAGGCAAGCGCCGAGCATCGCGCGGTGCGCGACGCCGGATGGGAAATCGCGGAGGACGGATGCCACTTCGAACTATAGAAACGCCGGCGGAAGAATCGGCAGCGAAGCTGCTCTCGTTCGATGAGTTGAAAGCCGCCCTTCGAGCCGTTGGTGCAGAACGTTATCACCATCAGCATCCGTTTCACCTGATGATGCACGAAGGCCGTCTCACCCGCGGACAGCTACAAGCGTGGGCGCTGAATCGTTACTACTATCAGGCAATCATTCCGATCAAAGATTCGATTATCTTGTCTCGCGGCACCGATCCCGCATTTCGCCGCGCTTGGCGCAAGCGCGTTGTCGACCATGACGGCGACGGAACTCCGAGCAACGAAGGCGGTATCAGGCGCTGGCTCAAACTAGCCGAAGCCACCGGATTAAACGAAGAAGACGTGCGCGCGGCAAAAGGCATTCTGCCTGCGACGCGTTTTGCGGTAAATGAATATCTGAACGTAGTGCGCAACCGCAGCCTGCTCGAAGCAGTCGCCTCGTCGCTGACCGAGCTCTTCTCGCGTGACCTGATCGCGCTGCGCATGGAAAAGATGCGCGAGCATTATCCGTGGCTTTCCGGAGGCCTCGACTATTTTCAAGCGCGCCTCACGCAAGCCCCGGAAGACGCGGCCTACGCGACGAAATACGTCTACGACCACGCGAAAACACGCCACCAACAGGAACTGGCGATCCAGGCGTTGCGCGACAAGTGCGACATCCTGTGGGCGCAGCTGGACGCGCTCTATTTCGCCTACGTCCAGCCAGGATGGCCTCCGCCAGGCGCCTTCAAAATCGAGGCCCAGTAGCGATGGCTGCGCCGACAGACACAAGCCAGCCGCGCCTCGCCGCCGGATGCCGCTGGGGACCTGCTGCAGCCGGACCCGAGCGCGTAGTGCTATTTCCCGAAGGAGCGATCAAGTTGCAAGGCACGGGACGCCAGATTCTCGAGCGCTGCGACGGACAAAAAACATTCGCCAAAATTATTTCGGATTTGCAAAAAGAATTCGGCGCGACCGACCCAGAAAAGATTCGAGCTGACATCGGCATTTTTTTGGAGCAGTTGCAGAAGAAAAGAATCGTGGATTATTGAGGAAGATTATTGAGAAATTGGGGAATTGAGTAATTGAGTAATTGAAGATCGTTTAACTGAGCCGTTTACTCAATACTAGGAGCCACAATAACTCAATTACCAAATTACACAATTACTCAATCGAACAACCCAATGCTTTCCAACCCTCTCGCCCTGATCGCTGAAGTCACGCACCGCTGCCCGCTGCACTGCGTCTATTGCTCGAATCCGCTGCAGCTTGCTGACACGCAGTCGGAGCTTTCGACTGCCGAGTGGACGCGTGTGTTCCAGCAATCAGGCGCGCTTGGCATGCTTCATGCGCACTTCACTGGCGGCGAACCGCTTGCGCGCACCGATCTCGTCGATCTGATTGCTGCTGCGCGCGCGGCTGGACTTTACACGAATCTGATCACATCGGGGATCGGCCTGAATGAGCAACGGCTGAAGGCCTTGGTTGACGCCGGGCTTGATCACATCCAAATCAGTTTTCAGGATTCGCGCGAGGAAGCGGCAAACTGGATCGCGGGCGCGAAAGCGCATGCGCACAAGATCGAACTTTCGCGCGAGATCCGCAAGCACAAGATTGCGTTTACGGTGAATCTGGTTGTGCATCGGCAGAATCTCGATCATCTCGAAGAGACGATCGCCTTCATCGAGCAACTGCATCCTGAGCGAGTTGAGATCGCCAACGCGCAGTATTACGGATGGGCTTTGGCGAACCGCGCGGCTTTGATGCCGACTCACGCGCAGCTTGAAAAAGCCGTCGCGGTTGTTGCCGACGCCGAGAAGCGGCTCGCCGGCAAGATGCGCATTGACTCGGTCGTGCCGGATTATTACGCGAAATATCCCAAAGCCTGCATGGGCGGTTGGGGACAAAGATTGATGCTCATCAATCCATCAGGCAAAGCACTTCCGTGCCATGCGGCGGAAGTTTTGCCGGGAATGGCGTTTGAGAATGTTCGCGAAAAAACGCTCGAATGGATTTGGCGCGAGTCGTCTTCGTTTCAGAAATTTCGTGGCGAAGATTGGATGCCCGAGCCTTGCCGCAGCTGCGAGCGCCGCACCGAAGATTTTGGCGGATGCCGCTGTCAGGCATTTTTGCTGGCCGGCGACGCGACCGTGACCGATCCGGCGTGTTCGCTGGCACCCGCACATCATCTGGTTGAGTCCGCGGTGCGCGAAGCGAATGCGTCGACTGCGATCGCACAGCCTGTGGGTTCTAATTCCTTCGTCCAGTTGCAGAAACAAACTGCCGATTTCTGGAAGTATCGGACGAACCCCGAGTGAGGCATTTGTAATTTGTAAATTACTTTCTCACCATCTCACACCGAGCGTAATTGGCCGCAGATCGGTGCTGTTGCCACTGCGGGCGCCGTGCAGATAGCGGAACTCTGCGTAGATCTCAAATCTTGAATTTATCTTGCGCGCTACGCCGCCGCCAAAGTTTTCGCCGATCTGATTCAGCCCAGTCGAAAGAAACTGCTTGTTCAGCGGAAGACTAGCGTTGAAGCAGGTGCCCCACCAATTCCAGAAATCGTTGCAGGCTGACCCGGCAATTGCAGCCGAAGAATCCAACTTGCCGGAGCGTCTATAGTACGAAGGGCCGACCAGAAAATATCCGCTCCATTCTCGCGTTACAGGAATGTTGAAGATGGGATCGAGGTGAAACGAATACACATGGCTGGTCGCGCCGGGAGCCTGGGCGAGTTGCAGCGCGGAGGAGCGCAGTGGCAGATTATCCCACTGAAAATCGAGGCGAAATCCGAAATACTTGCTGTAGTTGCGGGCTACGCCAGCCGCGGCAACGCCTCCGCCACCGCGGGCGAACTTGGTGGTGGTGCCGTTGGTCAGGCTGGCGCCGCCGCCGATGTTGAAACTCCAGTTTTTGTAATCTTTGGGTTTGGGGTGGCGTCCTGGAATTTCTTCTTCCTGCGCGGTCTCCTTACTACCGGACTGTTGGGCGGCTGGCTGCTGGTTATCGGGTTGCTGCTGCGCTGGAGCCGCTGGTGTGGAAGGCTGTTGCGCATGAAGCGTTGAGATTCCCGCCAGAACCATCAGGGAGATCGCCCCCATGGCGAGCCTGAGGCCGGGAACCGCTCGGAACTTTTGGATCATTCATTCTCCTCCCGCTGCGGCGGGTCGACGCGGAGCGAGCGCTCGGCCGCTGCCCGCGGCAACAAGAGGCTCTCAAAGAACATGTCCGCTGAATTCCCGCCGGAAATCGCTGGCGGCAGGAACGTTCCATATTACCAACTTTGATGCGGAATTCGCGCACCGAGAGGCCCGTTGCCCCTGTAAGACGGATAAGTCATGAAAACCATTTCACCACAGAGGACACAGAGGTCACAGAGAAAAACGGTTTGCTGTTCACGAGATTGCGCGTTGCACCGTATGATAGGAAATCTGTTTCTTGTGTCAGGAACAACCATTTGGCTGAACGCAATTCAAAAAATGCAGGCTCCAGCGCCGCGTGCCGCGTTGCTCTGATCGGCTTTGGAACGGTGGGCCGCGCGGTGGCGAAGATTCTTTGCGAGAATCCGAGCACTTCGCTAAGGCTGACCCACATCTGCAATCGTAATGTGGAACGCAAAAAACAGCCTTGGGTTCGTAGTGATGTTATCTGGACTGACAACGTGCAGACGGTTTTGGGGTCGGATGCGCAGATCGTGATCGAGCTGATCGGAGGACTGCATCCCGCGGAAGAGATTGTGCGCGGCGCATTGAATGCCGGAAAGTCCGTGGTGACGGCCAACAAGCAGTTGATTGCGCGGCAGGGACCCGATCTCTTGCGATTGGCCGCGAAGAACAGTTGCCGGCTGGAGTTTGGCGCGTCGGTGGCGGGCGGCGTGCCGGTGCTTCCCGCGCTGCGCACGGGATTGAGCGGAGATCAACTGCATGGCATTGCGGGAATTCTGAACGGCACATGCAACTACATTCTGAGCCGCATCGAGAACGCGAGGATTCCCTTCAGCGAGGCGCTGGAAGAGGCGCAGGCTCGCGGTTACGCGGAGGCCGACGCTTCGGAGGACCTGGACGGCGGCGATGCTCGCGCCAAGTTGGCGATCCTGGCGCTGGCCGGGTTGCGCGCATATGTGGTTCCGGAGTCAATTCGGGCGCGCAGCATCCGGCCGGTGGATGCCGTCGATTTTGATTATGCTGCGGACCTGGGCTGCACGATTCGGCAGATTTCGCGCGCGGACTTGAAGGCGAATACGCTTTACGCCGACGTCGGGCCGTGCCTGGTTCCGGCGGATTCTCCGTTTGGGCGTGTGCAACGGAACTTGAACCTGGTGCTGACCTCGGGACAATACGGCGGAGACATGGCTTTTCTGGGCGCGGGAGCAGGAGGCGATCCAACGGCGGTGGCGGTGGTTTCGGATCTAATGTTTGTGGCCGAGGGCTTATCGGCTGGTGATGGAAAACGAGACGTTGCCAGCAACGTTTCGACCACCAATATCAGCAGCGATTTCGAGACGGCATGGTACTTGCGGTTCTTTGTGCGCGATCAGCCGGGAATTGTGGCGCGGCTGGCACAGATCCTGGCGGCGCACCACATGAATATCGATTCGCTGCTGCAGAAGCCAGGATTCGAGAAATCGACACTGCCGTTCGTGATTACGCTGGAACCTTGCCGGGATTCCATGCTGCGGCCGGCGCTGGAGGAAATGGCTGGATTGGAGTTCTCCGTGCGACCTTGTTTGTGTTTGCCGATCTTGAAGTGAGGGTTGAGCGCTTTTGGCGGGCTGGGCTCAATGTATTTGACCTCGCTGCAAATCTTTGCGGCAGCACCGGTTGATTTGCTTTCGTAAGGTCCCTCAGGGCAGCTTCGCTGCCCTTCAGGATGACAAGCTTCAGGCGGGCGAAAAAATAGCGCCGGAGGCTGCTTGGCAGCAGGACACTCCGGCGCCTGTCGAGGTTAATTCCAAAAGGGATTGTTCAAGCCGGCCGGCGCCATCGCGCTGTCGGCTTTGGTTTCGACGCCCGATTCATCGGAGATCTTCTCGTCGGTGAAGCGGGACGTGGGCACGCTCAGCGGCGCCGCTGGCTCAGGATTGCCGGGTGAAAATGGATATTCGGACTTCATGGGAGACACCTCCATCATTATGATCAAGCCTTGATAACCAAGGTTCATTTGAACATTTCGAGGCGGGCGAGTGGGCGCTAATTTTTGGATAGCAGCCATCGAAAAAGCTGCATTGCTTTCGCGGGACTTGGATGCGGCCGGGCTACCGGCATAAAAGATTTTGACCGCAGAGAGCGCAGAGGGCTCGCAGAGGACGCAGCGAAAAGCTCTGCCAAACCAGAGAGGCTGGTTGCGACAGAGCGCGAAGCCGGGCTTCGATATATCCTTCTTGTGCTTCGTTTCCAGAGCTTTCATTCGAGAATGTCAATAATCCACGGAGAATCGCATTCATGAAATATCGCAAGATGGGCCGTACCGGATTTGAGGTCAGTGAAATTGGTAATGGATTGTGGGGAATGAGCGGATGGAGCGGGTCGGACGATCAGGAGTCTTTGAGTTCCATGCAGTTGTCGGTGGAGCAGGGCTGCAATTTTTTTGACACCGCTTGGGCCTATGGCGAGGGCAAGAGCGATGGACTGCTGGGCGAGATCATGGCGCGGAATGTGGGGAAGCGATTGTATGCGGCATCAAAAATTCCGCCAGGGAACGACCGCTGGCCGGCGCTGCCATCGTACAAATACGGGGACGTCTTCGGCGCGCAACATGTTTTGAAGTATGCCGATCGGATCCGCAAGCAGCTGCGGGTGGACACGATCGATCTGCTGCAGTTTCACGTTTGGGATGACAGTTGGACCGACAACCCGGAATTCCGGTCGACGGTGGAGAAGTTGAAGCGCGAAACGTGGATTCGGTTTTTCGGGCTGAGCATTAATCGCTGGGAACCGGAGAATGGCATCAAAGCGTTGCGCACGGGACTGGTGGATGTGGTGCAGGTGATTTACAACATTTTTGATCAGGCGCCGGAGGATGAGTTGTTTCCGGTGTGCCAGGAATTGAACATCGGCGTGATCGCGCGGGTGCCGTTCGACGAGGGCAGCCTGGGCGGGAAGATGACGCTGGAGACGAAGTTTCCGAAAGGTGATTGGCGCGCGGGATATTTTGGTCCGGAGAATCTGGCGAAGACAATCAAGCGAGTGGAGGAGTTGAAGAAGATCGTGCCCGCCGGGATGACGCTGCCGGAGATGGCGCTGCGGTTTATTTTGTCGCATGCGGCGGTGAGCACGACCATTGCGGGGATGCGAAAGGCGGGGCATGTTCGGGAGAATATTGCGGCCAGCGATGCCGGACCGCTGGACAAGGCGCTGCTCGCGGAGTTGAAGAAGCACCGGTGGGACCGGAAGCCGCAGAAGTGGTCGGATTAGTTTCTTCGGTGCAGGCGCAGGGAAGACATTTTTCGTTGCGGGTGGAATGAGGAATCGACTTTTGTTTTGATCGCGGGAAAACGCAGGTTCCTCCTTCGGTTGGAAAGACAAAGATTGGGTTTGGTTTACACGATGTTTTGAGAGCGCCCAGCATTGTGGAGAAAAGCCTTATTTTTAGCGGCGTAATAGTTCCGCGGCGAAGGTGCGTCGGTTACAGAATCCCAACGAGCGCTGGTAGTAGATTGCCTTCCTAGTTACTCTCAAGCGTTGTAATTGCGCATAGTTTTCAGACACTTTGCTGGGGCGATCCAATCTTGACCTCTTTCTTTCGGACTTTCCTATTTCCCATCCTCACTTTGTTGTTTGTGTCTCTCGCTCAGGCGCAGAATCCGCGGGGGTCGCTGCGCGGAGCGGTGGAGGACTCGACGGGAGCACGCATTCCTTCGGCAAGAATTGTTGTGCGTTTGGCAGAGTCATCTCTGCAGCGCGAGGCGAATTGCGAAGATCGCGGCGAGTTTCGAGTGGACGATCTGCAGCCGGGCACTTACCACGTCACGGTGAGCGCGAGTGGATTTGCCACCGCGGAAGCGGATGTGCCGGTCTCGGTGAGTTCGGTGCGGGAGGTCACGGTCACGCTCAAGGCCGCGGGGCCTGGTACCAGCGTGAATGTGCAGGGCACGAGTTCTTCGATTACGACGCAGCCGATCGACCTGGTGAGCGTGGTGCACCAGGGAGTGGTGAGCAGCCGCGATCTTGAGACGCTGCCGCTCGCTTCGCGCAGCTTCGCCAACATTGCGTATCTTGCGCCGGGAACGGAGCCGGTGGAGCCTTCGGACCCGACCAAGGCGCGGATTACGGCGGTTTCGACCGGCGGAAGTTCGGGATTGAATAACGATTTGTCGGTGGATGGCGGCGATAATTCCGACGACTGGATTGGCGGATTTTTGCAGAATTTTTCCCCGGATGCGATTCAGGAATTCGCCATGCGCACGGCCAACGAAGACGCCGATACGGGCGGAACGACGGCGGGATCGGTGGTCATCACGACCAAGCGAGGAACCAACGACTGGCACGGCACGGGTGCGTTTTTCGATCGCGCCGCGTCCTTGAATGCGCGATTTCCGATTGAGAATCCGGCGCCGAATCCGAAGCAGCCTTTTTCGCGGCAGAATTATGTTGGGACGGTCGGCGGGCCGCTGGCGAAAGACAAGCTGTGGATGTTCGCATCGCTTGAATATGTGCATGAGAACGCGAGCATTGCGTATAGCCCGGCCAGCACGGCGGAGTTCAACGCGCTGGCGCAGATTGCGGCGGATGGATTGATTCCCGGCGTGCCGTCGATTGCTGTGCCGGCGAATGTTCCGATTCCATTTCGCGATTACATCGGTTCGGTGCGTTTTGACTGGGCGCAGTCGGCGAAGTCGCAGTGGTTTTTGCGAACTTCGGCCGACAGTTATTTGACGCATAACAATCTGGTGCAGCAGGCGACGCTGCCTTCGACGGGATTGACGACGCACAATAATTATTGGAATACGGTGATGAGCAACACCTACGCGTTCAGCCCGAAGTGGCTGGGGACGTTTGTATTCGATGCGAGCGAGTTGCATTTGACGCAGGTGCGGAACTCGACGCTGGGCTTCGCGCTGCAGTTTCCATTCAGCGCAACTTCGCTGACGGTTTCGGGATTTGAGACTTTTGGCGACAACCAGTTCGCCACGCCGATTACGTTTTTTCCTTCGTTGCGCAATCAAGAGAAATATCAGTTTCGCTACGACGTCAGCCATGCTACGGGGGATCACTCGTTCAAGTTTGGCGTGAATTTTGTTCATGAGCCGGTGCTGAGCGGGGCGTTTCCGGGGAATGAGGAGACGCTGTATAGCTTCCCGAATGACCCCAGCTACTACATTCAGGATGCCGGGACGCTGGCGCAGTTTACTTCGGACTATTCGGCTGGAGCGGCGACCACACCGGCGAGCGATGGAAGTTTTTCGCAGAGCGTGCAGCGGCTGGCGCTGTATGCGCAGGATTCGTGGCGCGTGACGAAGCATCTCACTTTTGATTACGGATTGCGCTGGCAGACTACGTTCGGCCTCTTCACGGCTTCCGGCCACAGCCAGTTGGAGAATCCGGCGTACTTGACGATGCAGGCGATTGGCGATCCGCTGATCACTGGCGTGCCGCACGACTATCGGAAGCAGTTCGCGCCTCGGGTGGGGCTGGCATACGCTCCGGGAAGTAGCGGGAAGACCGTGGTTCGCGCGGGCTTCGGACTGTTTTTCAACGACCTGGCGCAGGGCGGATGGGCTCCGGCATTTCAGGCGGTGAATAGTTCTTCGGCGGGATTCTGTTGTTTGAATCCGGGAGATCCGGGGGCGCTGATCGATCCGCACTACACGACGCCTTACGGAATCCATGCGACTGGCGGGATGCAGCATGCGATCAACTCGAACTGGACGGTGAGCGCAGATTTCACGCACGAAACGGGCGTGCACGGATATCGCGGCTACAACTACACACCGGGCGTGAACATCGATGCCGACGCGCCTAGTTTGGCGGTGTTTCGTTCAGATAACCGGTCGAGCTACAACGCGTTGATGCTGGTGGCTCAGGGGAATGTGAGCCATCGCTTCAATTTGATCGCGCACTACACGCTTTCGAGCGCGAAAACCTGGGGATGCCTGCTGGGAGAGCTTTGGGATTATGTGAACGGCGTGTGCGATCCGCTGAATCCGTTTGCGCCGGGAGATTACGGGCCGTCGGGTGAGGATGTGCTGCACCGCTTCGTGCTCGCCGGAACACTGCATCTGCCGGGGAAGTTTGAATTGACGACGCTGACGCAGGCGGAGTCGGCGCGGCCGATTACGCTGACCACGCCGGTGGGCGATCGCGCGGTGGTCAATGGAATCAAGACTACACTCGATCAATTCCGCGGGACGCCGTTCGTGCAAGTTGATCTGCGCGTGAGCCGGCCTATTCGAATTAACGACCACATGGAAGTGCGGCCATTTGCGGAGTTCTTCAATTTGTTCAATCGGAATAATCCGGGCGCGAACTATGTGACGGATATCTCTGCGCTGCCGAATCCGGTGAACGATTTGAGCAACGCCACGGCGATCTGCACCGATCCGGCTTGCACTTCGATGGTGCCGATCACGAATCCCTCCAAGCAGCTTTTGTTTCCATCGGGCGGGCTGGGAGATTTCTTCGGGCCGGGAACGACGGTGGGAATTCCGTTCGCGGCGCAGTTGGGCGTGCGTGTGAATTTCTAGCCGCGATTAGAAAATCCACGGCGGGGCTGACACGGCGCTAAAGCGCCGCTCATCCACAAAGGCCCTTTATCGCAGCGGTGAACCGCTGCGCCACCCAAACTGAAAAAGCGCAGGCACGGTTTAGAGGAATCGCGCTACGACAGATGACGTGTGGATAGGTGTCGTTTGGCTGACGCGTTAGGCCAGTCAAGCGGGAGATCCTTCGCTGCGCCGGAAAAACAGCTCCGCTCAGGATGACAGAACTACTCAAAAGCGAGGCTAGCGGACCAGCCACTCGGTGGCGGCGTGGAGACGGGCTAGGAGCGTGCTGTAGCTGAGGATGAAGACTGCTACTGTCGCCGCAGAGGCGGCCAAGACGTACCACCGATATTGGCTTGGATGATGAAGGCGGCGCTGGTCGCGCCAAGCGATAAGGCGCTCGACGCGAGCGTTCATGAGCGCAACCGGGCTCTGGATTAGGGCGGCGGTTACATCGACGGCAGCGGGAACGGGGCCGAGGCGAGACATCTTGATAAGGGCAGCGGCGAGGTCCAGAGCTTCTGCGGGGCTGGAGACGGCGGCATCGTCGGCGGCCATCTCGGTGGCCGCGAGCCACGCGGATTCGAGGGCACGCATGCCGGGAAATGCCACGAAACGCAGTACCAGCTTTTTGAGATTGTCGCGGCGGCGCACATGCGCCACTTCGTGGTTCAGCGCAGTTTTTAGTTCGTTAGGCGTGAGCACGAACTCTGCCGCGTTCGATATGAGCACCCGCGGCCTGACAATTCCGGCGGCGGTCATCGCCGGGACTCTCTGACCGATGCGCAGCACACGCACCGGCGCGGAAGCGAAGACTGGCGCGGCATTCAAGGTCCATTGCCGGATGGCGCGGCTCGCTCGCCGCAAGGCAAGCAAAGCATTCCCCACGCCGAATAGCGCGAGGATCGACCCGAACACTCCGAAGACCAGCGGCAGGCCGCCGATCGGCTCATCGATGGAACGCGGCTCCAGCAGCAAGAACGATGGGACGGTGAAGGCCGCGGTGATGATCATCGCCGTGGCTAGGGGGAAAAGCCTTATTGCGAACAGAAGATCGGCTCTGGCCCGAATGCTTCTCACGCGAGAATGAGCGAGCACTTTGCGCCAGGCAAGACCAACGGCGAGCGACAGCGTGCAGTAGACGATGGCGAAGACCGAGAGCGATATGGCGAATCCGCGGGCGGCAAACATCTTAGGTCCTGTCCTTGCGGGAGTCGCTTCGCAGTTCGCGGCGCTTGGCTTCAACCACGCGGCGCAGATCGTCGAGCAATTGCGCGTCGCGCTCGGTGAGTATGTCGACGAGATAAGAGAGCGGCAGAGTGGGAGCTGAGCTTGCATCCAGCAACTGGCGGAACGCTTCCCCGGCCGCCTCGCGTTGCAACTCCTCGCGCGTGAAGCGCGGTGAATAGCGGAAGGCGCGCCCTTCGGCCTCACGAGTCAGCAGATTCTTTTTGAAAAGACGGTCGAGTGTGGTCATCACCGTCGTATACGCAAGATCCGTGCAGGTGCTGGCGACAAGTTCGCGTACCGTCCCGTTGCCGCGCTGCCAGAGGTCCTCGATCAGGCGCCCTTCGAGCGGGCCGAGCTGCGAAGAGGACGCTCCAAAATGGAAGATGCGAGTCATGGGCTGGATAGGGATTTTACCGTAGCGAGACCGCGCGCGTCACCGGGATTCTGCACGATCGGCTCTGCGCTGTTGGCCAGCGCAATTTCTTGCATCTTGACATTCGCTCAAATGGGACACAGAATCGCGCCCGAGCGATCAAGCTGTTCTGAAGTAGCGGAGCGGCAAGCAGGGGGCTTATGTTGAGAACAAAAATGGGCAAGCGGGGTGTGGTTGTCGCATTGATTGTTGCGCTTACGTGTGCGTTTGCGGCGAGCGCTGGTGCTATCACCATCCACGTTCCTGCCGATCAGTCGACAATTCAGGCTGCGATCGACGCCGCCAACACAGGCGATCTGGTGTTGGTATCTCCGGGAACTTACACCGAGAACATCGACTTTCACGGCAAAGCTATCACGGTACGAAGCATGAGCGGGGCCCCGACGACCATTATCGATGGCGGGAATGTCGGTACGGTCGTCACCTTCCAGACTGGCGAAACCACGAAGTCTGTCCTCACGGGATTCACCATCCAGCATGGCAGCGCCTCTTTCGGGGCGGGCATCACGATGCTGGGGGCTTCTGCGACGATCACACGCAACATCTTCCGTAACAACGCGCAGGGCTCAGGAGGGTTCGGCGCCGCGATCGGCGGAAATAGCGCCTCGCCCGTTGTCGAACGAAATCTGTTTACCCAGAACACCTGTGACACCCAATTCCTTTCCGGCGTGGTGAGTTTTGTGAACAGCTCTTCGCCGCTGATCATTAACAATATTTTCGAGAGGAATCCTTGCCGCGCCATTAATATGACGCTGCCCACGGGGAACAGTCCGGTCGTTGCAAATAATACGATTGTGCAGAACAGTGTCGGGGTGCGCGTGGACGCCAGGGTCGTCACCGCGGAGCAGCTCTATGCCAACAACATACTCGTGGGCAACCAGGTTGGGCTGGAAGTGGATTTTCTGAATACCGGCAACGAGCCCACCTGGACGAATAACCTGGTTTCCAGCAACCCAACCAATTATTCCGGCATTGCAGACGAGACCGGAACGAACGGGAACATCTCCGCCAACCCAAAATTTGTGAGTCTGACCAAGCTTAACCTGCACTTATTGGCCGGTTCACCTGCGATTGATGCCGGCACGCTGTCTGTGCCGAAGCTGCCCTCAACTGACTATGCTGGAAATCCCCGCGTGGTGGATGGCAATGGCGACGGTGTGGCTTTGCCGGACATGGGAGCGTACGAATTGATTCCTTAGGAATGTGCATGGCGGCAGGACTCTGGCGACCCCGGAGGGAGTCGAACCCCCAACCCTCAGTTCCGAAGACTGATGCTCTATCCAGTTGAGCTACGGGGCCGTGGTAAGTGAAAAAATAGTCGAGCTTCGCTCGACCAGACAGCCCCTTCGACGCGCTTCGCTTGCTCATGGCAGGCTCAAAAGAGGCGGCTGTCGCTACATAAAATCTTTGGGGTGGGAAACGGGAATCGAACCCGCAACCGCCGGAGCCACAGTCCGGTGCTCTGCCAGTTGAGCTATTCCCACCGCGGAGAGTTCATTATAGCAATTTGGAGTGAACCGGGCGTTGGGCTTCGGGCGTTGGGCGTTGGGCGTCGGGCTTCGGGCTTCTGACCTCGGACCTCAGCCTTCAGATCCAGATTTCGAGATTTCAGATTTCAAGCTGCGCGGCGATTCGCTTACTGCTGAAATTCCCTCAGCGGCTGAAGCCGCTGTTTCCGGGGCGCCTGACGCCGGGCTAAAGCCCGGCTCTTCCACGGTGGCGCGAAGTTCTAGGTGGGAGGGCTGAGGGATCGCTCACGTCCGAGGGCCGAGGGCTAACGCCTGAAGCCCGAAGCCCGCTTTATCCCCGGCCGATGCCTACGTATTCGAATCCCAGGGCGCGAAGGCGGGTCGAGTCGAGCAGGTTCTTAGTATCGACGATCACGGGACTTTTGAGCAGATGCTTGATGCGATCGAAGTCGAGCGCGCGAAACTCAGGCCAGCCGGTGCCAACCACGAGAGCGTCTGAGCCCTCGGCCACGGCGTAGGCGGATTCGCAGTAACGCACGGAGCTGTTAAGCCGGTTCTTGGCTTCAGGAATTGCCACTGGATCGTAGGCGCGCACGCGGGCGCCTTTGGAGACGAGGGTTTCGGCGAGGCGCATGGAAGAGGATCCGGCAACGGAATTGGTGTTGGGCTTGAAGGCCAGGCCGAGGATGCCCACGTCCTTGTTTTCCACGGAATTCAACGCATTCGCGATTTTTTCGACGAGCCGCTCGGCCAGCGTGTAATTCACTTCGCGCGCGGCGGTCAGAACTTTCAACGAGACGCCATTCGACTGGGCAAGTTGCGTAAGGGAATCCATGTCGGACTCGGCAAAGACTCCGCCCATGCCTGCGCCAGGCTGCAGACAGCGGGGAGCAATTTTCTTGTCGAGGCCGAGGGCGAGAGCCAGGTTCACTGCATCCGCATTCACCCGCTCGCACAGCGCGGCCACTTCGTTGATGAAGGAAATCTTGGTTGCCACAAAGGCGGTAGCGGCTTCGCGTACCAGCTCCGCGGTCGATTGATTGGTGACGATCACGGGAACGCCGCGCATAACCAGCGGATGGAAAATCTGTTTCAGCACCTGGACGGCTTCGGTCGAGACTGAACCGAGAATCAGGCGATCCGGCCAGTTGAAATCCTCGACGGCACAGCCATCGGTGAAAAACATTGGTTGAGAAACGATCGTGGCCTGCAGGCCCGCATTCTTTACGGCACGTTCAAGCGCGCTGGCGGTACCGACCGGGGCCGGGGTGACAATGGTGAGGATCGGAGGCTTCGCGGCCAGGCGCGCAATGCGCATGGTGACATCGCTCAAGCCTTCGGGTTTGTCCTCTGCCAGAAAGATGACTTGGGTCTTGCGAGCAAATGATTCGATATCGGTGGAGTAGGCAAGACGCCCGGCCCGTACATTGCGGCGGATGATTTCCTTCAGATTTTTCTCGAAAAAAGGGATGTTGCCCTGCGCCATTTCTACCATGCGCGTGCGATCAGGATGGCAACATGAAACGGGAGTGCCGAAGTCTGCTAAACAGGCGGAAATTACTGTTCCCAGGTACCCCGAACCGTATACACCGATCTGCATCGTGTCTCCTGCCCGGCTGAAAACCGCGTCAGAAGGGGCGTCTGGCGGGCGATCCGGATGAATCTCCTTCTCTGTTTCTACCGCCCGGGGAGCGGGTTTTCAACGCACCGTAGGGATGTGTACCTAGGGCCATCGGTGCATGGATTGGGTAACAGGAGTAACGATTACGGGAGTTCTAATGGGAGACCAATCTCTTGCCGAGAGGGATAGGCGCGAGGTCAACCCAGCAGTTCTGGGCCTCTTCGCGGACAAAGGTCAGGCGCTCGACCAGAATGCGGCGGCTCCCGGAATATTGGCTCCAGCGCTGGTTCGCGATGTGGAAGGCATCTTTCGCCTGTTGTTCGGTCCCCATCTTCACGATCGTGAGGTGAGGAATATACGGCCACTCCTCGCAACAGGCGAGCGTCTCGACGTTGAGGCGGGTGTGAAGCTGGGAAAGCCGCGAGGCTGCTGCATCGACGCGGATGTAGACGGTTGGAGTGACCGGAATGAAGCTGTCGACGACGCCAAGTTGAACTTCAAAGGGCTCCTCGCCGCCGCAGATGCGATCGAGAACCTGTAGTGCCTCGGGCTCAGTACCCTGCAGAATGCGCGGGGGCAGGACGGTGAGATGAGCCGCCAGGTGGGGCTGCTGAGGATGCAGTTCGGTCCGCAGGTTCTCAACGAACTCACCTGTGGGACCGGTCACATACGCCACCAACGCGTAACGCAGCTTCTGCATACCCAAGCAATTGATTATATCGCGATGCGAGGGGCGAGCGACTAGGCCAGAAGTTGGAACAGTGGCGGGTTTTGTTTGTATCGGCACAGCGGTGCATCGATGCTGCGTTTTTGCCTTTCAGTTTTGCTGTCTAGGCCGCGATTCCAGTCTGCGCCCACGACAGCAGGGGCAGCCGGACGTCTCATTTATAATCAGGAAGTCGGGGCGTAGCGCAGCCTGGTAGCGCACCTGCCTTGGGCGCAGGGGGTCGTAGGTTCAAATCCTATCGCCCCGACCATTATTTCCCTTTCAACAGGTTGTAGCCTGAGTCGTTGCAGCGTCCTGGAATTTGACCTTCTGCTTCGGCTCTTCCAAGGCGAGGTTGGCCCTACTCTAAGGGAAGCAACCTCACTCTCAGCGCGGCGAATCCATTCAAAATCATGCTTGACTCTGGAATGCGTTCTAGGGTTGATACTGCTTTGGTGGACAGGATGCTGCGCTGCGGCGAACTTGCAAAGGCGACAGGCGTTAGCGTGGATACGATTCGGCACTATGAACGAATCGGGGTGTTACCGAAGGCTCCCCGCACAGCGTCCGGCTATCGCATCTATCCCGCGCATGCTGTGAATCGAATCCTTATCGTTCGGCGTGCGCTCCGTATCGGCTTCACATTGGCTGAACTGTCGGACATCTTCGAGACGCGGGACGCTGGAGGGGCGCCTTGTCGTCGAGTCTTCGAACTCGCTCAGGTCAAACTCAGGGGAATTGACGCAGATATCGCGGCGTTGAAACGGACGCGACGGTATCTCGCCGTGATTCTCACAGAATGGGACGCCCGGATGCAAAAGGCAGGTGGTCGGAAGGCGCATCTCTTGCAATCGCTGACCGATGCGGTTGAGAAGGCAGATAAGACGAAATTTCGGAGGAAACCATGAAAACGATGGGAAGGATTCTCTCGGTCGTGTTGTTCTGCGGGGCGGTCGCAGCACAGGACATGACTTCCTGCCCGATGCACAAGGAGATGAAATCACAGCATCACGCCGATGTCGAAAAGCATGGCGACGAGGCAATGGGATTTACCCACGACAAGACGACACATCATTTCCGCATCCTGCCGGACGGAGGAGCGATTGAAGTCACGCTCAACGACGCCAAAGACGCTGACAACCTGCAGGCGATTCTGATGCACCTCAGGCACATCACGACCATGTTCGCTGACGGCAATTTCTCGATTCCGATGTACGTCCACAGCGAAGTTCCCCCGGGAGTGACGGAGATGAAGGATCGACGAGCGGAGATCACATACACATTTGAAGAACTAGCGGCAGGTGGAAGAGTCCGCATCGTGACCCAGAATCGGGATGCATTAAACGCCGTCCACGACTTTCTCAATTTTCAGATTCAAGACCACCAGACCGGAGATGTGACGCAGCCTTGATAGTATTTTCGACGTGCCGGTGTCTAAGGTCATCGTTCCCGTCAACGTCTTCTTTCTGACCGCGCTCATCAGCGTCGTCACAGCCAGTACATCGTTCATCACTGTGCCTACGATCTGGGGTCCCTGGTGGACGCCATACACGTTCATTTCGAACTGTCGCTGGGTGAGAAGTGCGGGCGGCTGCGTTCCCACGTTAGAATGATCAGGCCACTCCACCGGAGGTTCCCTATGTATGTGCGCCGTGAAATGCTGCTTGCCGGGGCGCTGCCTCTTTTCGTTGTCGCTGCATCCATCGCGCAGGAGCGCTACCATACTCCCGATCCGAATTTGATGGCTCGACTCTCTTACGATAGTTCCGGAGTTGTCCGTCAAGGAGATGTCCGCCATCTCTGTATTGCAATTTCCCGTGATGGACAGTATCGAATTGCGCGGTCGACGGGACACGGCCAGACCCAGCGCCTTCAAGGCAAGATGCCCAAAGAGGAACTTCAGCAGCTATCGGACCTGCTGGCGGCACCTGAGTTCCGAAAGCTGTCGGGCGATCATGGAGGCCTGATTCATCAAGAGGCCGAGACCTTTGCGGCAGAGATTCCGCCAGGTGAGCGATCGAATGCAGATGGAACTCGACGGTGGATTGAATCCGAGATATGGCGTTTGCAGTGGATGAACGGGGACAACGAGAATCCTTTCCCCATATCGGTATCGAAAGTCGTCAGTTGGCTGCAACAATTTCGCCCGCGAGATGGAATACCCTTTGACTACGTTGAGTATCCGGACGTTTGCCCTTCGGGAGGACTGCGTTTGTTACAGCCAGCGGTCGCAGAGAATTCACGCCACTGACGGTCGTGCCCGACCGAGTCGGCGTCGGTCACAATGATCTTTTTCACAATGACCTTACGGAGCACCGGTCGGCTATGAGCGAGATCTCCGGGAATTGGAGCGTAGAGGAAAGGCGCGCTAGCGACCGCCAATACAGCCGCCGTGAAATGCTTCGGGTTGCGGCATTGGGCACGGCTGCACTTCCGCTTTCACTTTTTGCTTCACGTTTCTCTTTAGGAGCCCAGGCGAAGTCGAGATTCGTCGAACCCGCTCGTGTGCCGTATCCAGGCTCCGATGATGCCCTGCTTGATGAGGTCGAGCGCACCGCCTTCGATTATTTCTGGAATGAAGCCGGACAGACCACGGGTCAAGTCAAGGATCGTGCGCTGCTGAACGGCAACGATCAGCGCAAGGTGGCCAGCATCGCGGCTACCGGATTCGGATTGACGGGGATGTGCATCGGCGATGCTCGGGGATATCGCAATAAAGATGAGATTCTCACGCGGGTTCGCGCGACACTGCGTTTTTTGTGGCAGCGGCTGCCGCAGGTCCATGGCTTTTACTACCACTTCATTGACCTGAATTCGGGCGAGCGGGAGTGGCAGTGCGAGATATCTTCGATCGACACTTCCCTGTTGCTCTGCGGAGTCCTGACGGCGCGCCAGTATTTTCAGGACGCGGAGATCCAGGATCTGGCGACGAAGATTTATGAGCGTGTCGACTGGCCATGGCTACTAAATGGCGGCAAGGCGCTTTCGATGGGATGGCATCCCGAGTCAGGATTTCTGGATGCGCGCTGGGAGCACTATTGCGAGCTCATGATGATTTATCTTCTGGCCATGGGGTCGCCGACGCATGCGATCTCGTCGGAATCATGGGAGGCATGGACACGGCCGACAGTGAAGTTTCAGGGCATCGAATACATCTCGGGGAACGATCCGCTGTTCACGCATCAGTATTCGCAGGCGTGGTTTGACTTCCGGCACAAGCGCGACGCCTATGCCGATTACTTCGAGAATTCGGTAAAAGCGACAAAGGCTCACAAGGCGTTTTGCCTGTCGCTGCGCGATGAGTTTCCGGACTACAGCGACCATTTGTGGGGGATCACGGCGTCGGACTCGGCCGCCGGATATCAGGCGTGGGGCGGGCCTCCGCGGATCGGTAAACTGGATGGCAGCGTGGTTCCATGCGCGACCGGCGGCTCATTGCCGTTTCTCTTCGATGACTGCATGCGGGTGCTGCGTACGATTCGCGAGCGCTATGCGAAGGCGTGGGGCCGGTACGGATTGATCGACGCATTTAATCCTCTGACCGACTGGTACAACGCGGATGTGATCGGCATCGATGTCGGCATTACCATGCTGATGGCGGAGAACCAGCGCACCGGGCTGGTGTGGAAGATGTTCATGAAAAACAAAGAAGCGCAATTGGGGATGCAGAAGGCCGGGTTCCGTTCGCAGCATGCGTGATGTGATTCTCATTCTCGCTCTTGCTCTAATCTCTCAAGTTTCTAGTCCTCCTGCTCCTGCTTCTGCTCCTTCTGCTCCCGCGCCGATCAAATTTGAAGACATCGCGAGCAAGGCTGGCTTGCAGTTCGTCACACGAAACTCTCCCACCGCCAACAAGAACCAGATCGAGACCATGGTGGCGGGCGTGGCGCTGCTTGACTACGACGGCGACGGCTATCTCGATATTTATCTCGTGAACGGCGCGGCCATTCCGTCGCTCGAAAAGAATTCTCCCGAGTACTGGAACCGCCTGTTTCGCAATAATCATGACGGAACGTTCACTGACGTCACCGAGCGCGCCGGCCTGGCAGGCGCGGGCTACGGCATGGGGGTTGCGGTTGGCGACTACGACAACGATGGGCGGCCGGACATTTTTCTCGCAAGCGTAACCGCGAACCAACTTTTCCACAACAACGGCGACGGCACGTTCACTGACGTTACAGCAAAGGCCGGCCTTTCCGGCGCAAAAATGAATGGGAAGAAAATGTGGTCGGTCGGCGCCGGCTGGTTCGACTACAACAACGACGGTCTGCTCGATTTGTTCGTGGTGAACTACTGCGTGTGGGAGGTGAACAAGGATCCGTATTGCCCGTTGAAAAGCGGCGTGCGGGGATATTGCCATCCCAAGCTCTACACGTCGCTGCACAACACGCTCTATCGCAACAACGGCGACGGGACCTTTACCGACGTTTCCGAGCAGACTGGAATTTCGGCGCACGCGGGCAAGGGCATGAGCGTTTCGTTCGCCGACTACGACGGCGACGGATTTCTGGATGCCTTTGTCGCCAACGACACGACGCCCGCGTTTCTTTTTCATAATCTCGGCGGGAAGAAATTTGAAGAGGTCGGTGTTGCCGCTGGCGTGGCCTACGCTCCGGACGGAGTGACTCTCTCGGGCATGGGCTCTGATTTTCGCGATGTGAATAACGACGGGCGGCCAGACATCTGGTACACGGCAGTGGAGCACCAGAGTTTTCCGCTGCTCGTTAATAGTGGCAGTGGCGAGTTCGACGATTTGACGATGGCCAGCGGCTTGCGCGCAACCAAGGAAATGTCGGGATGGAGCAACGGCATTTTCGATTTCGACAACGATGGCTGGAAAGATTTGTTCGTCGCGCGGGCCAATGTGCTCGACAACATTATGGAGTTGACGCCGAACCGGAAGTATCCCGAACCGAATTCGATTTTTCGCGGAGTGGGCGACGGCAAGTTTGAAGAAGTCAGCCAGACAGCCGGGGCGGACTTTCAGATTGAGGGCGCGCATCGCGGCGCGGCGTTTGGCGATCTTTTTAACGATGGCCACATCGATGCCGTGGTGACGGTTCTGAATGGCCAAGTCAAGCTCTTGCGCAATGTGAGCGAGAGCGGCAATCACTGGATTCTGCTGAAGCTGGTGGGCATGAAGAGCAATCGCATGGGAATTGGCGCGCAGATTCACATCACAACTGAAGACGGGCGTCAGCAGTGGAATGAAGTGACCACCGCGGTCGGCTATACGTCGTCCAGTGACAGCCGCGTGCACTTCGGTCTGGGCAGAAACGCTAGCGTGAAGACGATTGAGATTCGCTGGCCGAGCGGCATCAAGCAGATTCTGAGCGATGTGGCGGGCGATCGTATTGTGACGGTGGATGAGCCGAGGCAGTAGTTCTTATTGCGGCGAGGGCGCGTCACCCACCGGCACGCGGGCGGCATCTTCTTCGGTGGGCAGCTTGGCGCCGCCGGACTTCTGCGCTTCTTCGTTCAATCGCTGAAAGGTCGCGCGGGCCCGATTCGCATCCTGCTTACGGCCAGCGCGCGAGTATGCCGTGCCCAGGGCGAGATAGATTTTCGCTTCCTTGGGCATGCCCTTCTCGGCAATCTCGAGTTCGGGAATCGCATTGGCATAGTCGTCGACATCGAGGCGAAGCAAGCCGAGCAAATAATGTCCGAAGGCCTGTTGTGGAGCCATCCTCACCGCCTGCTCGGCATACGGGATTCCGACGGCCGAGTCCTGTTTGTATTCCACGGCGGCGATGCGCAGGCGCGAAATCAGATCGTCGGGATGATTGGCGATCTCCTGCTTGAATTGCTCCACGCTGCCCGCTACATCGCGAAGTTCTATTAAAAACAGTCCATACGCATAGTGGACGTTCACGTAGTCGGGATAGTCTTTCACGATCTGGTCGTAAACGGGACGGGCTTCGTCGTATTTTTTTTGCCCGACAAGGCATTCGGCGCGCCCGACTCGCATGACCACGTCGTAGTCGGGCGAGCCGCTGGCGGGCGGCTTCGCGAAGGACATGCGCAGCATCGTCATGCCCAGAGTCGCGGCTGCGTTGTCGCTGGGACCAGCCTGCAAGCAGAGTTGCTCTAGCGTGTCTTGCGCGGCCTGGAAGCTGCCTTTGCGCTGCAGCAGCATGCCCTCGTGATAGAGCACGACTTGCCGGAGGTCGGGATTCTTCTGCAGTCCGAGGCTTTCGCCTTTTTGGATGTGGCGAAGCGCGAGCGCGTCGTGTTTCAACTCAAATTCGCAGAGCCCGAGCATGGCATAGGCCGTGCCATTTTGCGGCTGCTGCGCGATTAATTTTTGAAAGTTCAACGCGGCGTTGTCGTAGGCGTCGCGGTCGTAATAGATCGTTGCGAGCGACCACAGGCCTTCGGCCCACGACGGGCGCAGCGCCAACGCACGCCGGTAAAGTGCAATGGCCTCATCGAGGCGGTCGGCGTCGCGGGCGGCGTCGGCTTGCGCGGATAAAGTGGCGAAGCTGGCGGCGTTCGGAGCTTTGCGCGGCGTTTGGGCCGACAAGTGTGCGCCAGAAGAAAAACAAGCGAGCGCGATAAGGCAAACCGCGACGGCGTGCCAGTAAGACGTGCGTCCCGACAGGAGCTTTCGCTCGGGACTCGGGACCTGCGGCCCGGGACTTGCTTGGGCGAAAAAGCGCGTGGCTGAAAATTTCCCCACAGGTTCAGTCTAAGACAAAGCTGCCGCAGAGTGGATCACACTCTGCGGCAGCACGGGTTTAAGTTGGCACCCGCAGGCCGGGGACGCGCAGTTAAAAGTTAAAGCGGGCCTGCATTTCGATCACGCGCGAACCCAGGGCGCTTTGCGCCTCACCCAGGTGTCCGCTCAAGATGTCTGGTTGTGGGTTCCACAGATTCAGCTTGTTGAACAGGTTATAGAAGTTGATGCGGAACTCGATCCGGCCGTTTTCTCCAATTACCTTCATCGGTGGCAGGCCGAATGATTTACTCAGGGTCGCATCGAGGTCGAAATAACCAGATCCGCGGTAAGAGTTGCGTTGGATGCCCGGCGCGGTCGGCAGAGGACCAAAGGGCTGCGGAGCATTCACCGGCCCCGGTCCACACGCTGGATCCGTATTCTGGAACAGGCAAGTGAACAGTGTCCCCGGAACGACAGTGGGGGGAGTGAAGTACGCCGCCCCATCGACGTGGCCGCTGGCGCGGCCATTTGGTTTAAATAAGCCCGACTGTGCCGATGGCAACAGAACGCCGGATCCCGCGTCGCTGGAAGACCCGCCCGAGTTCTGCCCGAAGCTGAATACCGGATCATACCCGCCCGTGATTTCGCTGTTGCCATAGAAGGGCGTGAACGGGAAGCCGGTATGCGCGTTGAGAATACCGGAGAGACTCCATCCGCCGGCCACTTTTTCCATCCAAGAGTTTTGCCCATGGAACAGAGTTGGTGACCACACTCCATACATCTTGAACGCGTGTTTCACGTCGTAGTCGGACGTGGCCAAGACATTCAATCCGCCCCATTGCCAGTAGGGGGCGCCGTATGCATTGGAACCGAAGTCTTGGGAGTGAGCCCAGCGATACTGAGTATCCAGCTGGAAGCTATTGCCGAAGTTATGTTTCAACTCGAGCAATAGGGCATTGAACGTAGCCGTGCTGTCGTCGGCGTAGATGGTGATGCCGTGGACCACCGGATTAAGGGCTATGCCAGCCGCTGAGCCCGGATTGTAGAGGTTGTAATGCTCCAGCAGATTGTAAGTGTGGCTCCCCTGGTAACCGGCCGATGCTACCCAGTTGTGTCCCAAGTCATATTCCGCGCCCAAGGTGTAGTGCAAGGACTGGGTCGTCGGAAGATTTGTCGGGAAGGCGGTCAGGTCCACCGTGCCTGAGAGCGGAAGGTGGGTGCTGGGATCGAACTGTACGAAGCCGCTCGGGTTGGAAGCAAAGTTGTTCGGGCTCTTCAAGTTCGCGCCCCAGCCCGCGGCGTAGAGAATCGGGCAGCTGTCAGTCGAGGAGTCGCCAGGAATAATCTGGCAGCCCGACAGGTTCGCCCCATTATCCACGAATGGCGGGTTAAACCGCGTGTCACCCGTGTTGGAAGTACTGATGCTGTTGTAAGCGATGCCAAACCCGCCGCGAATCACCAACCGGTTGGAATAGTCATGTCCCAGAAATTGTTTCGGGTTCCAGGCAAAGCCCAGCTGCGGACCGAAATTGCTCTTCTGGGGTGTGAACATGCTGCCGCCGAGGCTCATTCTCAGCCCGGTGAATTCGTTCGCACCGCTTCCCAGCACCACATTGCCCAGCTTCCCGTGCTTTTCCGAGGTGCCGCTGAACAATTCCCATCTCACACCCAGTGTGAGGGTCAGGTTCGACTTCGCTTTCCAGTTGTCCTGGAAGAAGAGCCCGACAATGTTCTGCCGCAGATCCTTACGCAAGGCCGAGGGGATACCCGTGTTGGGATCAAACTGTGCGTTCTCCGAATTTGGAGCATCGTTCAGGAAATCCCACATGTTGTTGAAGTTGTAGCTCGGACGGTCGGCCCAGTAGGGGGCGTCCACGAACAAGGTGCGGGTGAACTCGCCGCCCATCTTCATAGTGTGAGCGCCGTGAATCTTGGTCAAAACATCCTTCGCGGCATAGGTCCATTGGTCGAAGCCGTTGAACGACCCCACGCCGATACCATTCAACTGTGTGCCACCACTTCCGCCTGTGCTGACGTCTCCGATGGCGTTGTAACCGATCACGGGCAGACCAAAGGGAGCGTTCGGATTTTGGCCCAAGTCTTTTTGTGACCATCCGGCGGCATTAACGCGGGCCTCGTTGGCCATGCTGGCGCCGAACGTATGATCCCACAGCAAAGTGGCGGCCTTGTTTTTGTATCCCGAGTGGAAGACGTTCATCTGCCGGTCGCCGTCGCCGTTAAGCCCTGTGGTCGGGGTCGGGACCCAGTAGAAGCTGGCTGCAATCAGGTCCTTGCTGGTCGCGGTGAAGTCCACGCGGCCGTTGTATTGACGGAAGGAATTTTTGGTTGGCTCAATTGTGCCCTCAATAAAGGCAATGTCCGCAGTCGTCGGATCGAGGTTGTTTGCTCCGCCGAGGCCGTCTCCGCCCGTGCCCGGGTCAAACGCCCCGCCGTTGTGATCCTGCGTGTAGAGCCCAGTAGTCAGAGGCGTACCAAGGTTCAGCCCTTGGCCGGGGATCGTGATGCAGTTCACGTTCTCGGTTAGACCGATGGATTGGCAGTTCAGAATGTTGTTACCGATCGCGTCCACCTGCTTACCGCCGTTCGGGGCGACGCCGGGATAGCCCAATATCTGGGCGGCGTTCGTTCCCGAAGCGGCCAGCGAGCGGAACGCATCCGTTTCATACCAAGACCCGCCCGTGTGCTGTTGTGCGTTGTTGAGGATGGTCTCGTAGGAGAAGAAGCCGAACAGCTTGTTCTTAACGATGGGAGCGCCTACCGATCCGCCCCAGTCGTTGAAGCGGTTGTCGTCGCGTGTATTTCCCTGCCCGTATCCGTTGTACTTGGTATAGGCGTTCAAGCCTGGCCGATGGACCTTGAAGTATACGCTGCCGTGCGGAGTGTTGGTCCCGTTCTGCGTGATGACCTGCACTTGGGCGCCACGATAGCGCCCGTTTTCCGCATCGTAATTGTCGGTGACGACTTTGATTTCTTTGATGGAATCTTCATTCGGAGTGATGACGGAGGTGCCGCCCCACGACACGCTGGTGGTTCCGACGCCGTCAATCTGGTAGTTGTTCTCGCCGGTGCGAGCGCCATTCGCCGAAATCTGTCCTCCGTTTTCCGTCTTGAACACACCGTCGGATCCGCCGGTACCGCCAATCGTGGTGGAAGGCAAGTTGTTGGTTCCGCCGCCGGACGACTGAGATCCATCGCCGAACGCGCCCGGAGCAAGCTGCAGGAGCTGGAAGGGATCGCGGCCGAAGGATGGCAGGGCCTGGAATTGGCTGGATTTTATGGTACCGCTGACATCCGCCGACTCTGTGTCGAGGAGAGGCGCCGCATCTCCGTTTACAGACACTGACTCCGAGGCCTGGCCGACGTCGAGCTGGATGTTCATGGCGTTGGCTTGCTCGGCCGTAATGCCGAAGCGCTCAATCACTTTTTTCTTGAAGCCAGACTTCTCGACGGTGATCGAAAATTCTGCGGGAGGGAGCCCATTGAAATTGAAGATTCCCCGATCGTCGGTGACCGCGACCTGCGTCACACCGGTTTCGAGGTTGCGCAGCGTCACATTCGCCTGAGGAACGACGGCGCCCTGCTGATCGGCCACGACGCCCTGAATGGAGCCGCGGTACTGCGCGTGGGCCGCAACGGCGGAGAAAAGGATACAGACAAGCAACACTGGCAGTAGTGTTGAGCGGTTTCGTGTCATGACGCCCCCTGTCGACGCAAACTGGTTGCACTCCCCGAACGTGATGCAGCTAAAACTGAACAAAAGCGTTTTAGTAAAATTTCCTGCAACCTATAGCACAGGCCATTTTCGACAGTCAAGCGCATTGTTTCGAGCAGAAGCGGGCGGTCGCGCAGCTGTAGAGGAACCTAGCACCGGCAGCCCCGCACATTAACGATTTTGTTCGTTGCTGCGGCGACTTTCGTGCCGTGCGCTCCAAAAAGATCAGGAATCCTTTTTGGAACTGCGAGCGCCGTTGGGAGAGGCGGTTGTGTCACGGATGATCAATTCGGGTACGACCATGGTTTCGCCGCCGTGCGAGTCGGGAGTGGAGCGGCGAATGCGGCGGAGCAGAGTTTCGGCGGCGATGCGTCCCATCTTTCTAAGCGGCTGGCGAACCGTGGTGAGCGCCGGACTTTGATAGGCCGCGCTCTGGATGTCGTCGAATCCGACGACCGAAACGTCACCGGGAACCATCAGGCCAGCCTCGCGCAGGGCGCGGATCGCCCCCATGGCGGAAATATCGTTGAAGGCGAACAGGGCGGTAAAACGTTTGTGGGTAGCCAGCAACTTTCTCGTCGCCAGATAGCCGGGTTGGGGACTCGGCGAATCGCCCTGCAATTGCGCAGTCAGGGCAGGGATTACGGGCACGCCAAGTTTCAGCGCCACGCTTTCGATGTTGGCCCAGCGTATCTCGGTGTCCGAACTGAACTCCTGCCCTTTGATGTAGGCGATCTGCCGATGGCCGAGTTGGAACAGATGTGTCAGGGCGATCTCGGCGGCCTGCTCATGGTCGAGCACGACGTTGGTAACGCCCTCGACCTGATTGTGCCCGGAGACAGTGACCACGGGGACAGAGAGAGAAAGCGTCCAAGGCGTATCGACTGCAATCAGCCCGTCGACCGAACGTTCCAGAAAGAGGCGCGGATATTCGTCTATCAGGTCGGGACGGTGCCGGTGGCTGGCAACGAAATAGAAGTAGCCTTCCTGCAGGAGGTAGTCTTCAATGCCGCTCATGACCGAAGCGGAATAACCGTCGCTCACTTCGGGAACGATCACCCCGATGGTAAAACTGCGTTGCGCGCGCAGCGAGCGCGCAAAGAAGTTTGGACGATATTTGAATTTCTGGGCGGCAGCGAAGACGCGGTTCTTGGTTTCCTGCGGAATGGTATCGGCGACGCGAGAGCGGTTGATGACCAACGACACGGTGGCCGGAGCGAGTCCCAAATGCTTGGCCAGTTCCTTCAGGCTCACCGGCCTTCGGCTCATGCGAACCTTGCTCGGGGACTTACTCTTCTTCTCCGTCACGGAGCGAAGTCTCGCATAAACCCAAGATACGGAGCAAGCACGAGCCCTGGGACTCAGTCGAGCATAAGTATTGACATCGGAGGAGAAAACGTTTTTGATACACGACGAAGACCCGTACTAACCCGATTTAGTAAAGAGTGACCGGCGGAGGGCCACGGCCATGAAGTGCGCAGCAGAATCTTCGATCATCCCTGACGCGATCGCTCGCCGCAGCGCTGATTCGCACTGGAGAGGTTCTCTTTGGAAAGCTCTGATGCCACGACTCACTCTTCACATATTTCTGGTCACCAGCGCAGTGGCCCTCGTTCAGCTTCTCTCGGCGGTGCCCCTTCGCGCGCAGAGGTCCGGCATCAACGATCCTGCGCTCGATTCGCGTGTGGAAGCCCTCTTGAAGCAGATGACGATGGAGGAGAAGATCGGGCAGTTGGTGCAGTACTCCGCCGGACAGCCCACTGGCCCGGGAACAGGAAGAACCGATTACGAAGACATGATCGCGCGCGGACAGATCGGATCGCTGTTTAACGTGGTCGATCCGCACCAGATCAACACCTATCAGCACATCGCGGTCGAGAAGTCGCGGCTGCACATTCCAATCATTTTCGGGCTGGATGTGATTCACGGATTCAAGACGGAGTTTCCCATTCCGCTGGCGCTGGCCTCGACCTGGGATCCGTCGATCGTGGAAAAAGAGTCTCGTGTCGCGGCGATGGAAGCCTCGGCGGACGGCATTCGCTGGACGTTTTCACCGATGGTCGATATCGCGCGCGATGCGCGCTGGGGACGCATGGCGGAAGGGGCGGGAGAAGATCCGTTTCTGGGATCGGCAATGGCTGCCGCGTATGTGCGCGGGTACCAGGGCTCGCGACTCGACGCTCCCGACAGCATTGCGGCATGCGCGAAACACTATGTCGGCTATGGCGCGGCCGAAGGCGGGCGCGACTACAACACGACGGAAATTTCAGAGCACACGCTGCGGCAGTTTTATCTGCCGCCGTTTCACGCCGCGGTAGAAGCCGGAACCGCCTCGCTGATGAGCGCATTCAATTCGCTGAATGGAACTCCGTCGACGGCGAATCCGTTCACGTTGAAGCAGGTGCTCCGCAAAGAGTGGGGATTCCGCGGACTTGTGGTCAGCGATTGGTCGTCGGTTGGCGAACTGATTCCCCATGGCATCGCCAATGATGGCGCGACGGCGGCGCGCAAGGCATTTCTGGCCGGTGTCGACATGGACATGGTCAGCAGCGAGTATCACGACCATCTGCAGCAGATCATCAGCTCGCGGCAGGCCTCGACCGCTGAACTCGACGAAGCGGTGCGCCACGTTTTACGTGTGAAATTTGCTTTGGGATTGTTCGAGCATCCGTATGTCGACGAAGCGGCCGCGTCCAAGGCTTTGTATCACCCGGAGAGCATCGCGCTGGCGCAGACCGCTGCGGAAAAATCTTTCGTGCTGCTGCGCAACGCGAATGCCGCCAATGGCAAACCGCTGCTGCCGCTCGATAAGTCGGTGCAGAGCATCGCCATCATCGGGCCGATGGGAGATGACCCTTCATATCCCGACGGCGCGCCACCCGACGCAGGCCCGCGCGTTTCGCTGCAGGCCGCATTGACCAAAAAACTCGGCGAAGGCCGGGTGACACGGTTCAAAGGCACCGGCTTGCTGGATGGAACCGATCAGGAGATCGCCGCAGCGGTCGAAGGCACGCAGAAAGCCGACGTTGCTGTCCTGTCGCTTGGAGAAGATCAAGGCATGAGCGGCGAGGCTGCTTCGCGCGCGCATCTCGGTTTGCCGGGCCGGCAACAGGAATTGCTGGAAGCAGTCGTCAAGACAGGCAAACCGGTTGTGCTGATCGTCTTTAGTGGCAGGCCGTTGACTTTGCCGTGGGCTTTTGGGCATGTGCCTGCAGTGCTGGCAGCGTGGCAGCCGGGAATCGCCAGCGGACCGGCACTGGCGCGAACTCTATTCGGCGATGTGAGTCCGACAGGCAAGCTGGTCGTGAGCTGGCCGCGCAGCTTGGGACAGGAACCTCTCTACTACAACGCGCTGAGCACCGGCCGCCCGCCGGGCGATATTGATCTCACCAAGGTGCCTTCAGATGTCGCCACGAAGTATATTTCCCGGTACCTCGACGAGCAGAACACGCCGCAATTTCCCTTCGGTTACGGCGGCTCGTACACGACTTATTCGTATGGGCCGACGAAGATCAGCGCGCAGAACCTGAGTGCGGCGTCGCTGAATAAGCAGCTAAACTCCGGCGCGGCGGTCATCACGGCGGAGGCTGACGTCACGAACACAGGCTCACGTGTCGGCGACGAAACTGTCGAACTCTACATTCGACTGCAAGGAACAAGCGTTGCCGAACCCGTTCGCATGCTCAAGGGATTTCAGCATGTGGACATCGCCCCCGGTGAAACGAAGAAAGTGAAATTCGAACTGAAGCCGGAGGCCTTCGCCATCTGGAACGATCGGAATCAGTTCGCGGCCGAGCCTTCGAAGCTCACAGTCTGGATCAGTCCTGACTCAGCCAGCGGTACGCCCGCGCAGGCTGACATTGTGCCGTAATTTTTTTCGGTAATTATTTTCCGCAGTGGTTTTAGGAGCGCCATCATGCCGCACCGTAAATTTTTTCTGCCCGGAAATGTTACTTGCCTGCTGATTGCATTCATCTCGCTCTCAGCCCCCGGCTGGGGCGACACGGAGTACTACCAGCATGTCGTGTTCGACAACAGCCTGACCTCCGACACTTACTTCAATAGCCAAGGCTTTGCCAACGGTCCCAGTTTTCTTGAAGTGAAAGACTGGCGGCTGCCGGTTGAGACGAAAACTTTTCTGACGCCGCCAAATGCCCTGCGCCTGCAGTGGCAATCTGAGGGGAACGGCGGCTGGGAAGCGGAGATTCGCGTTGACGATCATCGCAACCGTTTCCCGGCATTCAAGGGGCGCAATCTTTATTTCTGGTGCTACTCGGGGGAAGCAATCGCCGCCGACGACCTGCCGATGATCGTTCTTTCCGACACATCGCGCGGTCTGCAAGTTGCCGAATTCCCTTCCGCTTTCACCTTGCCGCTGCCGCTCAGCAAATTCGTAAACGGCATTCCCGCAGGGAAGTGGATTCAAGTCCGCATTCCGATGGCGGATTTTCAAACTGGATCGATCTATCAGTTTCGGCCAGAGGCGCTGCAGAACATTGTTTTTCATCAGGGCCGTGCCGATGGCGCACGCCACACATTGATCATCGATGAAGTGCGAGTTGATGATGATCAAGCCGCTGCCAAAGGAACGCTGCCCGCGCCAGAAAATGTAGGTGCCACCGGTTACGACCGCCACGTCGAAGTGAAGTGGGATGAAGTGAAGTCACCTGCTGTCGGTCGCTATGTGATCTACCGCGCCGTTGAGGGCAAAAATTTCGAGCCCGTCGGAGTTCAGCTTCCCGGCATCAACCGCTATGAAGACTTCTTGGGCAAGTCCGGCGTTAGTGCGAAATATAAAGTGGCGGCTTCAGATTCTCAATACCGTCTCTCTCCACTCTCCGAAGAAGCCAGCGCCTCGACTCGCGAATTGAGCGACGACGAACTGCTGACCATGCTGCAGGAAGCCTGCTTTCACTATTACTGGGAGGGCGCCGATCCGCACTCAGGCATGACGCACGAAAATCTTCCCGGCGACGACCGCATCGTCGCGACCGGCGCGAGTGGAATGGGAATTGGCGCCGTGATCGTTGGCGTCGATCGCAAGTTCATCACGCGCGAGCAGGGACTCGAGCGCATGACGCGCATCGTGAATTTTCTCGAGCACGCCGATCGCTATCACGGCGCGTGGTCGCACTACATGAATGGAAATACGGGCAAGACGATGCCTGTGTTCGGCATGTTCGATAACGGCGGCGACCTGGTTGAGACTTCATTCCTGATGGAGGGCCTGCTCGCCGCGCGCCAATATTTCAACGGCTCGAGCGCAGCCGAGCGCGATCTCTATCAGCGAATCACCAAGCTTTGGGAAGGCGTCGAGTGGGACTGGTACCGCGGCGCCAAGCCCGGCGATTTTATTTACTGGCACTGGTCGGCCGAGTGGGGATGGCAAATCCAGCATCCGCTGATCGGCTTTAACGAAGTCATGATCACGTATCTGCTGGCCATGGCGTCACCCACGCACGCGGTTTCGCCGGAGATGTATTACTCCGGCTGGGCCTCGCAGGATGAGAAGGCACAGCAATATCGCGCCGGGTGGTCGGGTAGCAAAGACGGCGATCACTACGGCAACGGAAAAACCTATTACGGAATCAAGCTCGACGTCGGCGTGGGAACGGGAGGGCCGCTGTTCTTCACGCACTATTCCTATTTCGCATTCGATCCGCACAGCCTGCACGATCGCTTCACGTCGTCCTATTTCGACAACAACCGCAATATCGCGCTCATCAATCACGCCTACTGCATTGCGAACCCAAAACATTTTCAGGGCTACGGCGCGGATGCCTGGGGCTTGACCGCGAGCGATGGGCCGGGCGGCTACGTTCCCCACGCGCCAGACGCGCAAGCCGATCTCGGCACGCTCACACCGACAGGCGCGTTGGCTTCTTTCCCTTACACTCCAGAAGCGTCGATGGCGGCATTGAAGCACTATTACCGCGATATCGGCGCGCAACTTTGGGGCGTTTACGGCCCGCGTGATGCATACAACCCTACTGCGAATTGGGTATCGCCCATCTACATGGGGCTGAACCAGGCGCCGATCGTGGTGATGGTGGAAAACCACCGAACGGGCCTGGTCTGGAAAAATTTCATGGCCAATTCCGAGATCGGCGTCATGCTGAAAAAGCTCGACGCCGTCACGGCGAAGTAGCCGATTCAGTTTCGCCGTCACTGCGCAAACAAGCCGGCGGAAAGTTGCGGCTCTCCCTGGCGCATCTTGGCCGCGCGCTCGCGTCCCTCAGCGACTTGCGTGGGAGACATCATCTTTTCGAGAGCGTGCAGAATTTCGCGTCCGCGTGCATCGCCCGCCATCTCCGCCGCTTTCGTCAGCGAATACGCCGCGACCAGGTCTTTCTTGGTCGCGCGGCCGTCGGCGTACATGGAGCCCAGCTTGATGCGGGCGCTGGTATTTCCCTGCTCGGCCGCTTTCTCGAACCAGCGGAAGGCTTCCCCGTCGCTCTGCGCCACTCCTTCGCCGCGCAGGTACATGTCAGCGAGATTGTTCTCGCCCAGCGGATTTCCGGCGTCGGCGGCTTTTTGATACCACGCAACTGCCGTGGCCTTGTTCTTCTCGCAACCAAGTCCTTGATCGAACATATATCCGAGATTCGTCTCAGCGCTGCTGTCGTTGGCGTCGGCGCCCTTTTGGAACCAGCGGAAAGCCTCCGCGTTATCCTGATGCACGCCTTTGCCTTCGAGATAGAGAATCCCCAGGTTGAAATAAGCGCGCGCAAAGTGCTGCTCGGCCGCAGCGTACAGCCAGCGCAAGGCGGCGCCGTAGTTGACCGGTGTTCCCCATCCGTTGCTGTGGATAACGGCAAGGTTTACCTGTGCCGGAGCGTAGCCGCGATCAGCCGCCTTCTGAAACCAGGCCACAGCTTCTTTTTCGCTGAAGTCAGGACCGATCGCCAGGATCGACGCAATCCCCAGTTGGTTCTGTTCGAATGCCTGTCCACGCTTGGCCATCTGTTGCACCACGGTCTTCTCGCAGACCGGAGCTCCGCTGGAGACCAGCCGCGAGACCACGGCCAGGCTGCACTGTTCCGGCTGGCTCGGCGAAGTCTGAGCTGATGAGCTGATTACAGCCCCGACGGTGGTGATTCCGATCGCGAATGTTCTTAGAAAACATTTTGTTAGCATTGTGCCCTCCAAGCCCGAAAGACTGTTTTGCACCCGTGTCTTTCCTGGTTGTGGGCCCAAGATGCGATGAGTCGGCCTCTACCGCAATGCAGGCTGAATCATTCGTCGATGCAAAGCTGCTCATTCGGCGGGACATGCCACATCATCCACTAATAATCTGATGACAAAAGACTTATCGCAGCGTCCAACGGAACCAAGGGGCGGAATTCCCCGTATCAAATGACATTGTCAGCCAGCTTCCTGACTGGAAATGATGCGTAACGGATCAGATCGGGCACGCTTCGGTCCTTTTGAGGTGGACCTGCACACCCACGAATTGTGGAAATTCGGCACGAGATTAAAACTCGTCGGCCAGCCCTTTGAAATCCTGGGTGTCTTGCTTGACCGTCCCGGAGAGTTAGTCACGCGGGAAGAGTTGCACTCGCGGCTGTGGCCGGCCGACACATTCGTCGACTTCAACCACGGCCTCAACGCCGCGGTGAACAAGCTGCGTGACACGCTGAGCGATTCCGCCGAGAACCCGCGCTATGTGGAGACGTTGCCGCGCCGCGGCTACCGCTTCATCGCCTCGGTCGAGTGGGTACCTCAGGCAGCATCCGCTGAATCCATTCCCGCGCCAGTAACTCCTCCTGAGCCGTCCTCGACTTCGTCCCC
The DNA here is from genome assembly GCA_035501655.1 of Candidatus Solibacter sp. Classification (GTDB taxonomy): domain Bacteria; phylum Acidobacteriota; class Terriglobia; order Terriglobales; family Acidobacteriaceae; genus Sulfotelmatobacter. Next base: position 376,220 of record DATJVU010000010.1, on the reverse strand, counting down.
AAAGATGCCGCCAGCCGCCGTTCAGCCCAAAGCCCGCATGCGTTGGCCACTTTTTGCCCTGGGAGCCATCCTCGTTGTGCTGCTGTTGATCGCCTCCACGGCTCTCATAAAGATGGTCGCGAGGCACGAAACGGCACTTGGGCATACTGCGGTTGACGAGAGAACAAAACCGTTGGCAGTTTCTGGAGCTGTGCAGCCGGCTTTTTCTCCCGACGGAAGCTACGTGGCTTTTGTGCACGATGGCAGTGATGCCGAGCGCGGCATCTTCATCTCGGGAGTCGATGGCGATCACCCCGTGCAACTTACGCGCGATGACGACGACTCTTCCCCCGTATGGTCTCCAGACGGGCAATGGGTCGCCTTCTCGAGAACGAAGGAGAGGCAAATCAGCCTCTATGCCGTCCGCGCAAGTGGAGAAGCAATGGAGCGGCGCACCGCGCGGACAGCAACTCCTCAGTCGGCGGCGTATAGTTTGAACTCCGCAGGCGAGCGCAAGTTCGATACCCACGGCGTCGCCCCGCAACATAGCGAAGTTGATTGGTCCCCCGACGGCAAATCGATTGCGTTTTCGGGGTTGAGCGGCATTTATCTTCTTTCTGTCGAGACTTCTTCAGTTCACCGTCTGACCGAAGCGCCGCCTGCGACCGATGATTGGGGACCGTCGTTTTCTCCGGACGGACAGCATCTCTTGTTCGTGCGCACCCATCAACTGGGCCTGCCGGATGAAATCTGGGTCGCTTCGACGGAGGGTAGCAACGCGCATCGCGTGCTCGCCGAAATCGGCAAGATCGTCAGCCCTCCCCGCTTTTCCTACGACGGGTCGTCCGTCATCTTTTCCTCCAATCGCAGCGGGCATCCCTCGCTCTGGCGGGCTTCGCTCGATGCACCGGACTCCATCGCTCCGCTGGGTGTAGTCAAGTCCTGGGCATGGGACCCGGCGATCTCGCGCCGAGGATACCGCCTCGCCTACGAGCGCATCACGCGCAGCCTGAGCGTTTGGGAGATGGATGTCGCCACCGCGGGCGAGAAGAAGCCGCACGTCGTGATCGCCGCGACCAGCGATACGGACCAGGGTCCAGGCCCACAATATTCTCCCGACGGCAAGAAGCTGGCCTACATGTCGGATCGTTCCGGCACGATGGAAATCTGGGTCGCCAACCGCGACGGCGCCAACCAGTTTCAGCTTAGCGCTGTGGGAGACGCCGGAACACCTCGCTGGTCGCCAGACAGCCAGTCGATCGTTTTCGACGCCAGCACCAACACCGGCTCAAAGATCGTGAGCATCAACGTTCATGGCGGCGCTCCGCAGGTTCTCACCCCCGACGCGTTTCACAACGTGTGCCCGAGTTGGTCGCACGATGGCAAGTGGATTTACTTCGGCTCGACACGATCTGGCGATTGGCAGGTCTGGAAGATCGCACCGAGCGGCGGAACGCCGGTGCAGATCACGCGCCACGGCGGTCATGCGGCCCTCGAATCGCATGACGGAAAGTACATCTACTATTCGAAGACGGCCCGAGCTGAGCCCGAAATCTGGCTGGTCCCCATTGAAGGCGGCACAGAGACGCAAGTCTCGCTCGTCCGCCCCGGCACGTGGGCAAGCTGGCAGGCGGTCGAGGGAGGAATTCTTTTCGTTGGACCCTCGTTAGGGCATCAGGCGGTTCTCAGCTTCTACGATTCCGCGCGCCATCGCACCACGACAGTCGCTGTACTCGAGCGTACGCCTTTCTGGCTCGGCGCAACCGCCGACGGACGCACCATCGCATTCGATCAGCCGGGTCAGGAACAGGCCGAAGCGATGCTCGTCGAAAACTTCCGCTGAGCCCGCAGCGAGTTTAGACAATCCGGTGTGAGCACTCTGCCCAGATGTCTTCGAGAGCCTTCCGCGCCAGCAGTTTCCCTGTTCATGAATTATTGGTCGACAGGCTTCGAATATATATCCGACTGTGCTGTCGTCGGGTGGCACAAGGAAAGCGATGCTAATGACCAGCACCACAATCGTGCCGCCCCAATGCACCGGGCACCCTCGGTCGTGTTGGATGTCAGGAAAAACCACGGGTGGCCGCCCGCCCGATCAGGGCCTACCTTCGGTAGACTTCATGATCCTAAGATCGTCAGCGTTGCGGCTTGCCACCAACTCGGATTCACCCGCTCCAAATACGTGGCCAAGGCCTGCAGCACAATGATTGCCGGGAAAGCGTAGCGATAGACCCTATTCACTCGGCCATCCACTAGCAGGTCGCGCAACACTCCAGCCACGATCAGCACGTCGAGCGCGGGATAGAAGAGGTCGTGGTAGCCAATGTAGTGAAATCTAACGAAGGCGGCTTGCATGAGCTGACAACTGGCCATGAAAACCAGACGACGATGGTATTGAGGCTGTTTCCGAAAATAGATGGCCAGCGCCATGCACGCGCCGAAGATGATCATGTCGCACCAGAGTATTGACAGGAACGACGCAACGTTCCTGCGGTGGAGCACGATCATTTCGAACCGCAGCATGACGACCGACACGATGATGCCTGAGATGACCATGGTTGCCGCCAGTACCGCACCGGCCCATCCCAGTCTGCGGTGCACGCTGACTTTGCGCACACGTACTAAGGCAGACTGCGCAACGAACAGCGCGATCCAGGCCGAAAAAACAGCACCGTGAAACCAGAGCAGGAATGGTCTTGGCGGCTTTGCGCGCAACAGATTTGTATCGACCGTACTGCTGAAACCCCAGACCGCAAGCCCGGCCATTAGCAGCGCCATGAAGAAGTAGAAATATCGATCCAGGAGGGTCTTGAAACCGACGGGCGGCCTACCTTTAGCGATCTTGGCGTGCAACATTCCAGTTGAAGGTGCCCCATTCTTGCGTTCTTTGCAAGAGCCTGTGAAGTTATCTCAATAAATTGGTTTTGAATGATGCTATCTCACAAATTGGTTTGGAAGGGGCACGGCTTTAAGCCGTGCCGCCGAAAGCCGCCAATGACGAGGGCTTTAGCCCAGTGGGTTACTACTACTGGCGTCCGACATCGGTCTTTGCACCGAACGGCGCCTTTTTCACTCATCATGCTTGCCCGCAGGCGTTCCGTCGGACCAGTCCGCCACTCCGACTAAGAACACGAGAATCGGTGGCAGCCCTTTCATCTGGGATGGATCTTGCGACGAGAAGAACCAATAGGGAGACGCCATGACAGGCGAACCCGCCGCGAAGGCTCCCCAATCCTTGCCGTCCGAGAGTCCGGTGAACCACATCAGATGCGGCATGTTGTGGCCGCCCTGGTCGGTCAGATAGGACGACTTCGACATCATGTAATCCATCGCGCCGCTCTGGAGGCTCGGCAGTTGTTTGTTCTCGAACGCCGCTTTGAGTGCCGACACGATCTCCTCTTTCGAACGACCGGCCATCACCATCTTTGCGCGGAGATAAACGATCGGCAATATCGAACGTGCAGCCTGCGGGTTCATACAATCGGCGGCTCTCACCTGCGGGTTCCAGAATTCGGGCCAGTCGAACGCAGCCGTCCAACTTCTACCCACCCAGCAGATAAACCCGTTCTTGCCTTCGACGGCTGTCTCGTATCCCTGCCGTCCCAGAATCAGGACCGTCGCGTCGCGGGATATGGAATTGGGAGCGGCACTGCGCGCCAACTGAATCTCGGCGGTTTTTTCCATCAGGTATCGGTCGATAGCCGCCATCTTCGGATACGGACCCTTCTGCGCTGCGGCATTCGGTACAACCAAACCGATACTGATGGCCAGGACTGGGGCGATGATCCAGATCGTTCTTTCCTTCGTCTTCGTGGGCGTCTTCGTGGGCGCCCTCATCGAGACTTATCCTTTCGCCGGCGCTCCTCACTAGCTTTCAGGATTTCGCTCATGTCCCCCGCTGGCCGAATCTCGAAAATGCTGCCGAACTTCAGCGACGGATGCTGCGCCATAAGCTGTTGCGCGTGATTCATGTCCCGCGCCTCAAGGACAAGAATGCCGCCGAGTTGTTCCTTGGTTTCCGCATAGGGACCGTCAGTAGTCGTCACCTTGCCTTTCTTCCAGGAAACGGTCAATGCGGTGTCCGCGGGCTGAAGCGCTTCTCCGCCAGCCCAATGCCCGTTGGCGCGAAGATAGTTGTCGTAATCAAAGCATTGGTCGAACATCGAGTTGCGCTCGCTCTCGGGCAGGCTGTCGAATCTGCCTTTGTCGTAGTAGCCCAAACAGATGTATTTCATAGTTCTCTCCTATTCCTTATCGTTTGCTGTAAACGGGAACCAGCAACACAAATCTTCTGTTGCGGTTTTCACAAAAATCTGAGGCCTGTCCGCTCGTTCCGACATCGGCCTTTTCACCAAACGCCGGCTTTGTCAGTTGTTATGCTTGCCCGCGGGCGTACCGTCGGACCAGTCTTCAACCATGACTGCGAACACAAGAATTGGCGGCAGCCCTTTCGCTTGGGAATTTTTCTTCGGCGACCGGAACCAGTAAGGGCTGGATACAACCGGCGATCCCTCCGCGCCTGAACCCCAATCTTTAGCGTCCTCGACGGGAGTAAAGAACATGAGATGTGGGCCGTTGTGGTTGCCTTCATCGGTGAGGTAGGACGACTTCGACATCATGTAGGCCATGGCGCCGCTCTCGAGGGCGGGTAGTTGGTTTTTCTCGAATGCTACTTTCATGGCCGACACGATTTCATCTTTGGAGCGACCGGCCATCACAATTCGGGTGCGCAGATACGCGAGCGGCAATATTGAGCGTGCTGCCTCGGGATTGAGGCAATCGGCGCCTCTGGTCTTCGGGTTCCAGAATTCCGGCCAGTCTAACGTTCCCATCCAGCCGCGTTCCACCATACAGACAAACCCATTCTTGCCTTCGACCGCGGTCTCGTAGCCCTGCCGTCCCAGAACCACGATCGTCGCGTCGCGGGATATCGACTCAGGAGCGGCGCTTCGTGCCAACGCGATCTCGGCAGTTCGGTTCATAAGATACTGCTCGACCGGCGCCATGTTCGGATAAGGTGTCGTGGCATCCTGCGCTATCGCCTGGTACACCATGGTTTGGTACGCCGTACCGAGCGCAGCGAGACCGAGCACAAGCGGCAGTGCGATGCTGTTGAGTGCGGCTGAGCCAGCCTTAATTTTCCTCATTGTTTTCCTCCTGCCAACGGGCCTATCTGTCGGGCCGTCCTTCAACAACCAAACATCGGGCCATGATTTCATCGCCTTGCGCGATGGATCGTTCACCCTATAGACGTCGTGCGTGGAGAAAATCGACAGGCGGAGCAAACTTTTATTTCAGTTCCCAGAGTTATGTTTTCAATTCTTCAAGCTGGGAGTGCCCCATCCTTCGCAAAAAAACGCGAAGGATGGGGTACCCACGATGTTGGTGATGCCGGCGAGATCAAAGGCCTAGTCGCGATGGCCAGCTGGTTTACTTGTTTTTGCCCGGGCCTTGTTCCGGGGCCGGGTAGAAAAGAAGCTCGCGCACCTCGCCGGGCACATCGCAGGCGATGGCAGCCTTTTTCGCCCACGCGAGTGCTTCGTCCATATTGGCGGCTTCGAGAATCCAGAATCCGCCCATGTGCTCCTTGGTCTCAGTGTATGGCCCGTCGGTGACGAGCACTTTGCCGTTGGACTGCATGCGCACTGTCTTTGCTTTGGCTGGCGGAGCAATGCCGCAGGCGAACTTCCGGGCGCCGGTAGCGATTAATTCGCGGTTGAGCGCGTGGATCTCTTCCATCATCGCTTCGGTTACGGTGGACGGGTCGAAGTTGTCGGGGAGGTAGTTGGCAACCAGATACTGTGGCATGAATTCTCCTTATATATGTGGTTTGTTTCCGATGACCCGTTTCCTGTTTCACTCATTTTTGTGTGAATCGGGAGCCGTTGCTCATCGTTCTTCTGCCCTATAGTCGTTGGGGAGACGGAAAATCGACAACCGCCCCAAATTTTTATTCTAAGTTTTTATTGCATGTGCGCGGAGGAAGGCTTTCCAGATATTGAACTCACCCGAAGTTCTAGTTCACTCGCAGCGCAGGGCGGTATTGGGATCAACGCGAGTGGCGCGATGCGCTGGAATCCAGCTGGCAACGAAGGTGGCGGCCAGAAGAATCAGGGGAATGATCACAAACATGAGAGGATCGCGCGGGCTCACACCGTTAAGCAAAATGCGCATTAGCGGCGCGGCCGCGAAGGCCACTACCACTCCGATTGCTACCCCCGCCGCGGCCAGGGAAAGGCCGCTGCGCAGAATCATCCGCAGAACCTTGCCGCGCTGCGCTCCGAGGGCCATGCGAATGCCAATTTCCTGAGTCCGGCGGCTGACCACAAACGACACTACTCCGTAGAGTCCGACGACAGCCAACGACAGTGCGATCAGGCCGAAGGCTCCGCCCAGCGTCGCGACGATGCGAACCGTAAACAGGCCGTTCGAGGAAAATGCATCTTCCATCGTCAGAACCGAGAGTGGCGTCACTTCGGAGTCGACCGAGCTCATCTGCCGGCGAACCAGAGAAACCAGGGCGATGGGGTCGCCGTTGGTGCGCAATTGAAGCGTTGCCCGAGAACTTCCTTGCTGCAAATAGGGCAGATAGAAAACTGGAGGCGGCGGTTCGCTGACCGACCCATTGCTCGAGTCTTTCACGACACCGACGATCTGGATCGGCACGTTATCGCGCAGCCGGAGGACTCGGCCCAGAGCCTTGTCCAGGCTGTTGCCTTGGACGATGTAGCGGCGCGCCAGGGTCTCGTTGACGATGGCAACCTGCGGCGCTTTCTCGTTGTCATGGGCGGTGAATTCGCGGCCGCAGAGCAGGGGAATCTGCATGGTGGCAAAATAATTCGGGTCAATCTGGTTGGTGTTGGTGTCCACGAACTTTTCCCCGCCCGCGCTGGTGTATCCATCGATGGACAAATCCCAGGAACCGCCGGAGAGAAACGGAACATTGGCAGCCAGCGTTGCCGAGGTGACTCCTGGAAGAGTGGACACCTGCTCGAGAATCTGTTGGTTGAGATGAATCGACTGCTGGTCCTTGTAGCCGTTCAGGCTGGGATCGACGAAGACGAGCAGCATATGGCTGGGATTGAAACCAACATCAGCGTTGTGCGCACGCAAGAAGGCTTTCAGGAACAATCCGCCCGCTACCAGGAGAACGACCGATAAAGCTACCTGTCCTGCGATCAGGATTCGGCGAACGAGAGCGGTGCCAAACCGGCCTCCCAACTCACTTCTTGTGTTTACGGCACCCCGGGCTTCCTTTACAGCCATGAATGCCGGTGCTACTCCAAACAGGAAAACAGCGGCTATCGATGCCAACGCGGCATAGGTCAGGACTCGCGTATCGAGATGAAAATCAGGTCCTGAGGGAGAGACGGAAAATGGGATGAGTTCGCTGAATCCTTTGATGCACGCAGCCGCTACCAGAATGCCGGAACCGCCGCCCAATATCGCAAGCACCGTACTCTCGGTAAGAAATTGACGCACCAGAGCGCCGCGCGATGCCCCCAGCGCCATTTGCATGGAGATTTCGCGGATACGAGATGTGGCCCGCGCCATCATCAAGCTGGCTACATTCACGCAAGCCATTACCAGGACCAGTGCCACAAGCCCCATGAGAACTGCGCCGATCGTCGTGCTCCCATCTTGCAGACGGCGGCTCATCTCGCTGCGAAGGATGGCAACGGTGTCCTTGTTGCTATCGGGATATTCCCGCTCGAGTTCGCTCATGATCACGTTCAGTTCTGCCTGGACCTGCGCGATCGTAACTCCGGGCTTCAACCGGCCCAGCAGGGTGCATCCGCGGTAGCTACGGTGGGTGAGCGTGTCGTTGCCCTCAGGCGCAACCGCTGCCGTCATCATCATCGGCAAGTAAACATCTGGGCGAAACCAGAGATCGACGCCGGCAAATGACTTCGGCGCGACGCCAATGATCGTGAAATTGTGGCCGCTCAACTCAACCTGCTTGCCTATGATTCCCGGATCGCTGGCAAAGGTCCGCTTCCAAAGCGCGTAGCTGATGACCATCACTGGGTATTTGCCTGGCGTCTGGTCTTCCTCCGGAAGAAACGCCCGGCCGAAGACAGGCTGCACGCCCAGCATGGAGAAGAAATTCCCTGAAACCAGTTGCCCCCACACCACCTGCGGTTTGCCATCGCGAACGGCTCCCGCGGGATTCATTCCGGCCGACATGCCCTGCCGGGTAGACAGTGCTTCAAAGGATTTGCTACGGCTGGCGAGATCGACCCAGTCGAGGTAAGAGGAAGCTCCGAAGCTGGTCAAGCGCGATGCTGCGATATCAATGGTGACCAGCCCACCTGGGTTCGGCACGGATAGCGGACGAAAAGCAATGGCGTCGACGAGGCTGAAGATGGCGGTGTTAGCGCCGATGCCCAATGCTAGAGAGAGCACGACTACTGTGGTGAATCCTGGTCTCTTCCGCAGACTGCGGAGAGAGAGCCGAAGGTCTCGCCAGAGCGCGTCAAGAAACGAGATGGAATTCATTTCGTAAATCGTTTCGCGAATCCTGGCGGGATTTCCCAGCTTGCGGCGGGCAGCGGCGCAAGCGTCGGTTGGAGACATGCCAAGCTCAATATTGCGATCGGTTTCGATTTGGAGGTGCGACTCGAGTTCGGCAGCGCGCTCAGCGTCCCACTGATTGCGGCGGAAGAAGCGTAGGAGACTCATGAGCTCTGCTCCGAATTCTCAGTCGACGGCCGGCCGGAGAATGCGTCCGATCGCCTGGACCAGTTGTTCCCACCGGTTGGTTTGTGCGAGGAGTTGTTTTCTTCCCTTTGGTGTGAGTCGGTAATAGCGGGCGCGGCGATTGTTCTCCGACGTGCCCCAGAATGCGGCAATCCAGCCTCGGTCTTCGAGCCGATGTAGCGCGGGATAGAGCGAGCCATGTTCGACCTGAAGAACATCTTCTGAACGGCGCTCGATAGAGTAGGCGATCGTGTGACCGTGCGCCGGACCCGCGGAGAGAGTCCATAAAATAAGCAGATCCAGCGTGCCCTGAACCATATCACTCTCGAGCGGAGGCTTTCCTCGTTTCGCCATGGCGAGGATTATACTTGGGTAGATGTTCTATGGGAATAGTAATTTTTTGAATAAATCGAGGGCAGGGTAAACCGAGGACAGACGCGACGTTTGACTAATTCTGCGCGAGGAAAGATGACGAACGTCCCGTCTGTGCCGGTTCCCGGTCGTCGAGGGTATATTGTTTTCACAGACTGACCGGGAGAGATTGTGTCGGCTTCCATTTCGTACCGCCTACATCGCCGCCAGTTGATCTCCTCTGCCACGGATGGAGGTGTCACCCTCATCGTTGGCGCCGGGGTTTCGATGCCGCGCGGCATTCCGGACTGGAACACCCTGGCTAGGTCCGTCTGGAAACATGCGCTCAAAGATTTTCCCAATCCCTGGTCGCGCCAGCCCGGATCTTCTCCCAAAGACCTCCCGCAATTTCTGCCTATTGTCTTCGAACTCGCATATCAGAAATTGGGTGAGCCCGCCTTTTTCGACCTACTCAAGCATCATCTCTACCGCACAGCAAATTTCCCCTTCACTGATAGAACGTTCCCCCGATTGAATGAGTCTCTGGCCGTGATCGCCCAGCTGCTCGTCGCTGAGCACAGACGCAAGGGGCGCCGCCGCATCGCTTCCGTCATCACCCTCAATGCCGATGACTTTCTCGAGCAGGCCATCGCGCGTGCCGCTGGAGTTCGCGGCGAACTGTCTGAAGCTGGCATCATCGGAGCGATCACTCGTTCCACTCACAGGATTCTTCCGTCGGCCACCATCCCCATCTACCATGTCCACGGATTTCTCCCAACTGATCTCTGGACGACGGGTCAGAGCCCCCGCCGGATGCTGGTTTTCACCGACCTGCAATATTGGGCGACGTCCGCAACAGCCTCGTCGTTTGCCAATCGCATCGTCTCCGCGGCCTTGAGCGAGGGCAAATGCATCTTTGTCGGCGTCTCTATGAGAGACATCAATTTATTGCGATGGCTCGCGCTTCGCGGCCTCGACCGTGAGCGGGACCAGGCTGATTTCGCTCAAAAGCGAATGCTGCGCTGGATCAACAACAGAAGTCCCGACGATCCTCTCGACGCAAACGATCTCTTCAAACGGATTGAAGCATTCCTCGACGACCCGGGCACTTCAAAATCCCGAAGCCTCGATGCGAACTTCAACCGCCATTTTTGGATTCGTCCAGCCTCCGACGACCCAAGCGGATTCCTGTCCAAATTTCTGTATGAATGCCGCGGTGTGCGCTCGGTCGATATCGGCGGTTGGCGTGGGCCCAGTTTTCGCAAACTGATGGCGAAGTGCTTTCCGCGAGAGTGAAGTAAATGGACGATTCAATCTCAACGGGGCGATTCCGAAGTGCGCTTCTGAAGAGGAGCCATGATTAAGACGAACATATCAGCTTCGCTAAAATTTCACGAGACTGGTCCTGCCAAGCGCGAAGAAGCACTTAGTCGAGTGTGCGTGGTCTGCGGGCGGGCAATCAGGGAGCACTCCGCGGAGGGGTAAGGCGAATGCCGAAAGAAGGTCATTCGAGAGGAAGAATATCGGTAAGTGGCGTGTGGCCTATGAGGCCCACACTCCCGCAGAAAACGCGGGAAGGGTGGGGCAACCGTTTCGATTCTGATATTCGGTCGTCCTAGGTTTTCTTAGTTAGTACCGCGCGAATTCGGTCGGCTACAATCGCGTCTTCTCCGGGCTGCAGCATCCAGACTCCGACGACCAGCGTGTTGGCGTCTGCCGGGATTCCCTGATTTGGTTTCTGGCCTGTGTTGGGATTCAATTCGATGGAAGGAGTTCCGTTGCGCAGGGCTGCGACGATCTGCGGAGTCGTTACGCCTGTGACCACTGGGTCGAAGCGGATGAGCAGGTGCGGGACGTGATTCGCGATCCTCGGAACGACCGTCTCGGTTCTTACAGACGGAATTCCCTTCACCGCGTTGGCGATCAGGTCGGCGCGCTTTTGATAGTCACCCTGCATCGACTCTTCCGTATGCGATAGCACCCAGTCGACCGCCGCAACCATCCCAATAATTTGTTCTTTTGCGACTTTCATTCCGCGGCCGACTCCGTCGCCAGGGTTGTTGTTGGCGTGAGCGAGGTCGGTGAGTGCCTTGCGGCCCAACAGGAGCCCCGCGTTCTGCGGCCCGCGGATTCCTTTGCCGCCGGAAAACGCCACGAGATCGAAGCCCATGCCGGTGTACTTCCACAGATTCGAAATCGGAGGCATATCGGCGGCGGCGTCGAGATGGCACGGTATTTTGTATTCATGCGCCACGCGCAGCCATTCTTCGCGGCCGATTTGCGCTGTAGCGGCGATTCCATCTTCATCTTCAGCTGCGTTGAAGAAATTTGTCATGGCCGCGTTGCCGGCGGAACAGGCTCGCTTGTAGTCGTCCATGGTGACGACCTCGGTGACGCGCGCTCCGCACAGATAAATGGCGCGGTCATATTCATAGCGATGTGCCTTCTGCACGATGACCTGGTTCTTCATGCCCTCAAGTGCCTGGGGCATATCGGTGATGGTGCAGTTGTTCGCGTATTGCAGGCAGGCGGCGGTGGCGAGCGTGATCGCGCCCGAAGCCCCGGAAGTTACCACGGCTCCCTCACACTTAAGCCGTTGTGCGATGTACTCGCCCGCCTTTTGCTGTAAATCGTACAACCGCACCGGATGCAGCGCCGCCCGCTGCACCGCCGCTAGAACTTCGGGTGGCATGCATGCGGCGGTCAGCGTCGTGTAAGTTCCGGCCGCGTTGATGATTGTGCGCACGCCTAGTTTCGCGTAGTAGTCCTCGCCGTCGTTTTCGGGCGCTATCTCAGGCGACGGTGTGGTCGCCACCAATGAAAGCGCGCCGGCGGACGAGACCATCCGCGCGAACCCCAGCCGCGCCAACCCCAGGCTGGCAGCCACTGAACTGGAAAGACGAAAGAAGCCGCGGCGCGAAAAAAAGCCTCGTGATGGTTCATCCGATGACGACATGGGACCGCTCCTTGTTGTCGGAACTCTGCGGACAGATTCTCGCACACGTTCACTCTTACCCCTCGAAAATCGGGCGGAAATCTTGGGAGCACTCCACGAGACGGTTTCCAGTTTTTTATCGCAGTTCCTGAATCCGACTCGCGAGAAAGCGGCGCTCGGGTTCCTGTTGAGTCAGGGCGAGCGCCTTTTCGTAGGACGCACGGGCCTCGGGAATGCGTCCCAATCTGCGGCAAAGGTCGGCACGGGCAGAGTGCGCGAGGTGATAATGGGAGAGGGGCTCGCGCAACAACAGATCATCGATAAGTCGAAGGCCCTGCTCCGGACCTTGGCTCATGGCGATGGCCACGGCGCGGTTCAGTTCGACAATCGGGGAGGGTTGAATCCGAAGCAGCTGGTCGTAGAGCAGCGTAATCTGGCGCCAGTCCGTGGATGCAGGGGAGGAACTCTCGGCGTGAACGGCTGCAATGGCGGCCTGGAGAGTGTAAGCGCCGAAGCGGCGAGATTGCAGAGCTTTCTCGACCAAGGCCACTCCCTCGGCGATCTGTTGCCTGTTCCAGAGTGAGCGGTCTTGATTTTCCAGCAAAATCAGCTCTCCGGCCGTTGAGGTTCTGGCGGCGCGGCGGGACTCCTGCAGCAACATCAGGGAAAGCAGACCCATTATTTCGGCACCCATCACTTCCGGCTCTGGCAGAAGTTCGACCAGTAACCGGCCCAGCCGAATCGCCTCGCCGGTGAGCTCGGCGCGCGTTACCTCGGCTCCCGCCGCAGCCGAATATCCCTCGTTAAACACCAGATAGATGACCTGAAGCACCGCGCCCAGCCGCTCCGGCAATTCTTCGGGCGTGGGCACCTCGTAGGGAATCGGCGTCTCTCGAATCTTTGCCTTGGCGCGCACGATGCGCTGCGCCAGCGTTCGTGGAGTAGTGAGGAAGGCCTTGGCGATCTCCTCGGTCGTGAGCCCGCACACTTCGCGCAAGGTGAGGGCAACGCGCGCCTCCGGCGCCAGAGCTGGATGACAGCAGGTAAAAATCAGGCGCAGCCGGTCGTCCTCAAGGCGATCATCTTCAAAGCGGTCATGTTCGAGGTTGCCCTGTGCTTCATTATTGGACGTTTCCGCCGAATTCGATTGTGTTTCGAGATGTCGCACGAGCTCGTCTTGCGCCGCATCAAATCTTGCCCGTCGACGCAGAGTATCTATGGCTCTGAATCGGGCGGTCGAAATCAGCCAGGGTCGAGGGTTGCCGGGTACGCCATTCCTCGGCCAGAGGCTCAGCGCAGCCGCAAAGGCTTCGTGCATCGCCTCCTCGGCAAGATCAAAATCACCGAGCAGGCGGATCAGAGTTGCCAGGATTCGTCCCGAATCCGCGCGATAAAGGGAATCGAGCAATTCAGATATCTGGTCACGTATCTGGTCGGGGGAACGCTCGGACATGACGACGACCTTAGCAAACCAGCTACCCCGAATCAATTTGGTGAAGGCGGATCGCGTTGCTTTCGAGTCACGAGCAATCCGGAAGTTGAACCACAAAAACGACGCGGTCAGAACCGGGCTTCGGGGCTCAAGGAGTTTGTGAGATAGGTTCTAAACACCCGAGCGTAAGTTAGCGCGTATGGGGGGAACCTACAGCCCCGCCAGTGCCCAATTTCAAACTGATCGACTGCGACTTCGTTTGAGCCCCGCACCGTTTCGTGAGTCCGAGATACAATGAGCAGCACAGAATTTCGTTTCTCAAATTCCTCAACGAATGTCGTCCACCGTCACGGGCTCACCCGCCACCAAGCCACCGGCAGATTTTGTCGCGCATGTTCACAGCATCTCGCGGCAGTCGTCTGTGTTTCTGTTGGGGACGCTGTTCACGGTCGCGGCGAGCTATCTATTCAAGATTTATCTGGCACGATCCCTGGGTGCGGAGGCGCTGGGCATCTATGCTCTGGGTTTAACAGCGGGCGGCCTGGTCTCGATTGTGGGCGCAGCTGGCGTTCCGCAAACGGCCAGCCGGTTCGTCGCCATCTATGCCAGCACCGGGCAAACTCGAAAGCTTCGCCGATTTCTCTGGTTCGGAGCCCTCGCGCTGCTGGTGACCAATCTGGTGGTCGGCATCGCGATGGTGCTCGGCAAACACTGGATCGCCGATCGTGTCTACCACACCCCGCTTCTGGCGCGTTACATGCATTTCTTCGCGGCCATCATTGTGATCGGCGCACTCACCACATTTCTCGGGCAAGCACTGGCCGGATATAAAGATGTCGCACGCCGAACCGTCATCACCAACTTCATCGGAACGCCGTCGACCATGTTGCTTTCGGTGGCGCTGATCAGCCTTGGCCTTGGGCTTTGGGGCTATCTCGCCGCGCAGGTGGCGAGCTCGGGATTGGTCCTGATTTTGCTCGCGCTTGCGATCTGGAAGCTCACCCCAAAGCAGGACGCGTGTCCGCCAGACCCGAGCGCCCCCAAGATACCGTTGCTCGAAAAAGAAGTTCTCTCGTTCGCCGCCGTGTTGCTCGGCATGCAGGCCATGGAGTTTGTCAGCGGCCAGAGTGATCGCATCATTCTTGGCATCTACCTCAACGCGCGCGAAGTGGGTATTTATTCGGTCGCCGCATCAATGGTGTCTTTCGTTGCCCTCTTTCTGCAATCGATCAACCAGATTTTTGGGCCAACGATTGCGGAACTCTTCGCCAAAGGCGAACACGATCTGCTGCAGCATCTGTATCAGACGCTGACCAAGTGGTCGCTGGGACTGACAATCCCGCTGGCACTCGCCATCATGATCTTTGCCAAGCCTCTCATGGGCGTCTTCGGCCCGGACTTCCGGGAAGGGTGGCCCGTGCTCGTAATCGCCACCGTCGGCCAGTTGGTGAATTGCGGCGTGGGATCAGTGGGCAACCTGTTGTTGATGTCGAATCAGCAGAAGCGTGTGGTGCGCGCCCAGGCCATTACCGTAGGCTTGACGCTTGCACTGAACCTGATCCTGATTCCGCTGATCGGATTGATGGGCGCGGCCATCGCGTCGGCTGCGACCAACACGAGCCTGAATCTTCTCTGGTTTCGAGACGTGAGGAACCGGCTCTCACTGTTCCCGAGCCGCGCCGGATATGTGAGCTTGATTCTGCCGACGGCAGCCACGATCGTGGCTCTGCTCGCCGTACGCACCTTCGTCAGGATTCCTCTTCCTGATGTGGCCTTCGCCCTTGTGGGAGTGGCTGTGGGGTACATTGTGTTCGCGATCGTCGCTCTGCGTTTCGCGCTGGAACCTCAGGATAAGGAACTCGCGCTCAGGGCGTATGCGCGCATTCGAGGCAGATTCGCCTAGACTTCACGACAGAAATTTCGCCGGCGCTGCGGCTGCAAACGACAGGTCATCAAGGAAATTGGCCGCGCGCGCGCCATCCGCAACGCGGTGATCACAGGAAATCGTCAGGGTCATCATCGGACGAACCACTGGCTTACCTTCTATGGCAACGACTCGCTCCGAAATTCGTCCCGCGGCGAGAATTGCTGCCTGCGGCGGCGTGATGATGGCGGTGAATTGATCCACCTTGTACATGCCGAGATTGCTGATGGTGAACGTGGCCTCGGCGATGTCGGCGGGACGCAGTTTGCCCGCGCGCGCGCGTTCGGCGATCTCGTGGCGGCGCAGGGCAATCTCGTGCAGCGCTATGGAGTGCGCATTCGGAATAACGGCGGCGACAACCCCATCGGCCACGGCGATCGCCACTCCCATATGCACATGATCGTGCAGGCGAATTCCTTCCGCTGTCCAACTCGCATTGAGGCGTGGATGCTTCTGTAGAGTGCGGGCAGTGAGCGCGATGAGCAGATCGGTGTGCGTAATTCGGATCTGATGCGTGCGTTCCGTTTCGTCGACGATCCGCTCGCGATATGAATTGAGAGCGCCCGCGTCGACCTCGCGGCTGATGAAGAAATGAGGGATCGTTGTCCAGCTATGAGTCGTGCGCTCGGCCATGAGACGGCCGAGAGTGCTGGGGATTTCGATGTTTCCTTTTTTTGTGTCGGCTGCTTGCAGACGAGCGCCTTCTGCTGCTGCCTGAATATCCGAGGCGAGTATCTCGCCGTCTGGCCCCGATCCGCGAACCTCCGCAAGATCGACTCCGAGTTCCTTGGCGAGGCGGCGAGCTTTGGGAGAGATTCTTGTCCGATCCGCGGGCGCACCCGGATCGGCGGCCGCGGTTGCAACCGTTTCCATCTTCGTTTTCGAACCCGCTCTCGCCGAGGGAACAGTTGACGAGCTATCTGCGGGCGGTTGCTCTCCTGGAGCAACGATCCACGCAATCGTTTGACCGACCGGAACATCGGCGCCTTCTGCTGCTTTGATTCCGGCGAGTACGCCGTCGGCGGGCGCTTCGACTTCCACGATCGCCTTGTCTGTCTCGATGTCGAGCAGTGGCTCGCCTTTGGTGACGCGGTCGCCTTCCTTCTTGCGCCAGGCGAGCAGTTTCCCCGTCTCCTGCGCCATCTCGAGTGCGGGCATGACAACGCTGAAGGCCATAGTGGTTATTTTGAGGGAAGGCCGCGATTACAGGAAAACGGCGACCTTCAGCGGGAAACCCCGACCCGCTCAGTCTTGGCGCTGGTCTCGATCATCTCGAGCACGCGCTCGCTGGCCGGAGCTTCACTCTCGCGTGTGGTCGGCAGCGGGCCATTGACAGTGAAGTAATGCGCGCCCGCGACCAGCAACTCTTCCGCGGGGAAACGCGTAATCACTTCATGTCCCGTCGGCGTGACCACGATTTCTTCTTCAATGCGCGCCGCGCTCCAGCCGTCGGTCGAAGGCCAGAATGTTTCCAGCGCGAAAACCATTCCCGGCTTGATCTCCACTGGATGCTCGAACGACACCAGCCGGCTGATCACCGGCTTCTCCCAGATCGCCAGGCCGATTCCGTGACCATATTGCAGCGCGAACGCCGCTTCTTCATTGGGAAAGCCGAAATCCGTTGCTTTCGGCCAGACAGCCGCAATCTCGGCAGTCGTGCGGCCAGGCCGCACCAACTCAATCGCCGCGTCGAGATATTCACGGCAGCGTTTGTAGGCGTCGACCATCGCGTGCGACGCGTAGCCGACGGTGAAGCAGCGGTAGTAGCAGGTGCGGTATCCCATGTAGGAATGCAGAATGTCGTAATAAACAGGATCGCCCGGGCGCAGCACGCGGTCAGAAAACACATGCGGATGCGGATTGCAGCGCTCTCCGGAAATAGCGTTCACCGCTTCCACATATTCCGAGCCGAGATCGTAGAGCACTTTGCTGACTAACCCGACCGCTTCGTTCTCGCGCAGGCCTGGCTTCATCGCGCGATAGAGTTCATCGTAGGCCGCGTCCACCATCATGGCGGAGGTGTTCAGCAGCGAGATTTCGTCCTGCGTCTTGATAACGCGGGCTTCCGACATGAGCTGCTGCCCGTCGACTACTTCAATCCCTTGCTTCTGCAGTGCAAATAGAACCGGCAGTTCGATGATGTCGATGCCGACCGGCTCTTTATGCAATCCGCGCATTTCGAGTTCAATGCGAATTTTCTTGGCGACATCTTCGGCGCGGCCCATCTCGGGCGTCATCGCACCGCGCAACATCGAAATCCCCGGCCGCGAGCGCTCCCCGAGCCAGGGACAATTCAATTGATGATGTTTCGCGGCCGAACCGAAATCCCACAGGATGGGTTCGCCATTTTGCGGGAGCAGAGTGAAGCGGTTGGCTTTATCCTGCGCCCAGGTGCCGATGTGCGTCGACGTGAGATAGCGCACATTGTTCATGTCGAAGCAGAGCAAGGCGCCCATCGACGATTTCTTGAGCAGATCTTTCGCTTTTTGCAGACGCTCGCGGCGCAGCCGGTCGAAGTCAACGCGAGCCTCCCAGTCTACCGCCATCGTGCCGTGAGTTTTGAGTGCCATAGTCAGCTCCTGGGCGCTAGCGCATTCGGAAGCAAGGAGCCATGAGCGGTGAGCAATGAGCAAACATCGGATATGTTCACGCTTTGTAAGTCATCGCTCACTGCTCATTACTCACTGCCCATCGCTCATTGCTTACTTCCCGCACATCTTTCGTGCCGCCTCCACTACCGTTTCTTCCGTCGGCACCGTCACGTCCTCCAGCGGCGGCGAAAATGGAATCGGGACGTGCATCGCTCCCATCCGCTTCACCGGCGCATCGAGATCGTAGAACGCGCCCTCGGCGATCACAGCTGCAATTTCCGCCGTGACGCCGTAGCGTCCGTAGCCTTCGTCGAGCACGATCGCGCGCGAGGTCTTCTTCACCGAATCGACGATCGTTTTCTCATCGAGCGGCCACGTCGTGCGCGGATCGACAACTTCTGCACTGACACCTTCTTTTTCCAGTAACGCCGCGGCTCCCAAAGCAACGTGCACCATGCTGCTGGTCGCCACGAGCGTAATGTCTTCACCTGCGCGCTTCACATTGGCAACGCCAAACGGAATCGTGTATTCGCCTTCTGGCACGCGGCCCTTAAGTTTGTACATCATCTTGTCTTCGAAGAAGACGACCGGGTTCTCATCGCGAATTGCAGTTTTCAACAGGCCCTTCGCGTCGTAAGGCGTAGAAGGCAGCACGACTTTCAATCCCGGCACATGACTGAACCACGCGTGCAGCGATTGCGAATGTTGCGCCGCCGAGCGCCGCGTCGCGCCCAGCGTGGTCCGCATCACCATGGGAACGCGCCAGTGTCCGCCCGACATGTAATGCGCTTTGGCGGCCTGGTTCACCATCTGATCCATCGTAAGCGTCAGAAAGTCGCCGAACATAATGTCGACTACAGGCCGCAAACCGGCCATGGCCGCGCCGACTCCAACACCAGTAAATCCCGCTTCTGAAATTGGGGTGTCGATCACGCGCCCGGCCCCGAATTCTTCGACAAGTCCAGAAAGTACTTTGAACGGCGTGCCCGCCTCCGCAACATCTTCGCCAAAAATACAGACGCGAGAATCGCGGCGCATTTCTTCCGCAAGCGCTTCGCGCACCGCTTGGGCGAAAGTCAGTTCGCGTTCCGCAATGGCGACTTCAGGCATAAACATCCTGCGCGACTTGATCTGTCGACGGATAGGGCGCGTTCACCGCGAACTGCACTGCAGCTTGCATCTCGGCGCGCGCCTCTGCCGAGACTCGCTCCAAAGTAGCGGCATCCGCGAAGCCGTGATCCACCAGCCACTTTGCGTGCAGTTGAATGGGATCGCGCTCGGTCTTCCAGTGCTGCTCTTCTTTTTTCGAGCGGTAGTATTCGCGGTTGATGTCGCCGACGTGGTGCCCGCTGTAGCGGTAAGTGTCAGCTTGCAAAAACGCAGGCCCACCACCGTTCTGCGCCCGCTCCACAATCCGCGTCGCGACTTCGTTCACCGCACGCACATCCTGGCCATCCACCGTCGCGGCCTCCAATCCAAAAGCAGCCGCGCGCCCAAGAATCGTTCCCGCCGTCGTCTCGCTGTAGTGTGTGTACTCGTTGTAGAGGTTGTTCTCGCAGACGTAAATCACCGGCAGCTTCCAAAGCTGCGCCAGGTTCATCACTTCATACAACGATCCTTGTCCAAGCGCGCCTTCACCAAAAAAGCAAACGGCGACCCGGCCGTTGCCCAAACGCTTCGCGGCAAACGCCGCGCCGGTGGCAATCCCGACGCTTCCGCCGACAATCGCATTCGCGCCTAAATTGCCCGTAGCCGGATCGGCAATGTGCATCGATCCGCCTTTGCCGCGGCAGTAGCCCGCTTCTTTTCCGAGCAGTTCAGCGAACATACGATCGGGCGATGCGCCTTTGGCCAGACAGTGCCCATGTCCGCGATGCGTGCTGGTGATGTAGTCGTCGACGTTGAGCGCCTCGCAAATGCCGACCGCAACCGCTTCTTCGCCGCTGTAAAGATGCGCGAGACCGGGCATCAGCGCGCGTGTGTAGAGTTCATTGACCTGCTCTTCAAACATGCGGATGCGCACCATCTGGCGATACGTGCGCAGCCATTTTTCTTTATTGTCAGACGCGGCGTGCGCGGAGTCCGATTTGGAGGCGGCAACCGTCACTGCTTCTTGCCTCCAGCCGTCACTGGAGTCGACACGCCCGACATCGCCGCCAGCACGTCGAACATGCAAGCGAAGTCGTACTTCGTCCAGCCCATGCCGCGCGCCGCCGTCAAGAATTCATTGCTCACCGCAGTCGTGGGCAGCGGCACATCCAGTTGCCGGCCAAGTTCCATCGCCAGCACCATGTCTTTCTGCATCATGTTGACGTCGAACCACGCCTCTTCCGGTTGCTGCAGAACGAACGGTCCGCGATACTGAATCATCGGCGAAGCGACGGCGCTGTGTGTGAGCACATCCACCGCAACCTCGCGCGCAATGCCGCTTTTCTCCGCCAGCAGCACGCCTTCTGAAAAAGCCAGCATCTGAACCGCGAGACTCAGGTTGGTCGCAATCTTCATCGAGAGCGCGAGGCCGTTGTCTCCGACGTGCGTAACTTTGGGGCCAATATCGAGCAGCAGCGGCTTGATCTTTTCAAACGTCTCTTTTTTTCCACCCACCATTACCGAGAGCTTGCCCTGTTGCAACGTGATCACGCTGCCGGAGACTGGTGAGTCCACCATGTCGGCTCCGAGAGTTCGCACCTTCGCAGCCAGCGCGCGGCTCACCGCAGGACTGACCGTGCTCATGTCGATGAAAACTTTCCCCGCTGACAGTCCCGCCAGCAATCCATCCGGACCTTCGGAAATCGACGTGATCGCCGCGGCGTTGGTGACCATGGCAAAAACGAAATCGGAGCCGGCCGCCACGGCCCGCGGAGAATCGACCCACTGCATTCCCTTCTCCACCAGCCACTGCGATTTCGAGCGGGTGCGGTTGTAGCCGGTGACCGAGTGCCCTTTCTCGATCAGACGGTTCACCATCTGGCCGCCCATCACGCCAAGTCCGATGAATCCTAGTTTTGCCATTTGCCCCTGTCGTGCCCTGAACGTTTTAGCTGGCAGAGTTCCTAGTGTTTCGCGGCAATGCGCCGGACCGCCGGCGACTCGCTGTCTTCGCGCACTTGCCCCAGATGTGCGCGCATCGCTTCGCGCGCCTGCTCCGCGTCGTGATGTTCCACCGCTTCCAGAATTTTCTTGTGATGAATCTGCCCGCGCTCCGGCCCACCCGGAACCTGAAAGATTCGCAGCCGCTGCTGCCTTAGCAAACCGACGATGGAATCGAGCAGCGACAGAATCAGTGGATTGCCCGCTCCTTCGGCGAGCGCGAGGTGAAAGTCGAGATCGGCCTCGATATACGCGTCCGGATCCTGTTGCGCACCGTCCATCACTGCAACCGCTTCGCGCATCGTGGCCAGCTCCGGCTCCTGGATGCGCGTCGCCGCCAGCGCCGCAATCTCCGGTTCGAGGATGCTTCGAACCTCCGCAAGGTGAGTCGAGCCTTCGGGCTGCCCAATCCTCACCATGAGATCGAGCGACTGCCGCACGGCCTGGCTTGTTCCGTTGGTGATAAATGTGCCGCGCCCCGAGTAGGCCTCCACTAATCCTTTTTCGCGCAGCGCCTTCACCGCCTCGCGCACCGCAGTGCGACTCACGCCGAAACGCTGCGCGAGTTCGCGCTCCGCTGGCAACTGGTCGCCCGGCTTCAGATCACCCTTGACGATGGATTCTTCGATTTGCTGAACGATTTGCTCGTAGAGTCTGGAAGTCCGAACAAGCTTGTACACTGCTTTGCCCCCCGCACAGTGTGGCATGCAGCCAATGATGGTCTGGTTACTATACCGCATATCCACTGTAGAGCGGCGGGTTTGTTCGGAAACGGTCACGGAAGGTATGTCGGTATGATGGTCTGACCAATATAGCGCCTCGCGTTCAGCTTTGGCAACCAGTTCCGCGAAACCTCAAGGTGGATTTCCAACCGGCCATCCTCGGGCCCGACGCATTCTCTCTCTCTGGCTAGTGATCAAGGCGTTCCCCTTTCCCGAAATGGGAGTGAATTTGCTTGACACTGTTTCTCTGGTAGTGGTATGGCTGTCGGACCAGCAATTCGCACGGAGGAGTTCCTATGCGATCGCGCGAGTTCTGCGCCGCCCGGTCCCGCGGCGCTATGGCAACCTCTCGGCTGCTTCTCTCCCTCTTCACTTTGCTCCTGTTCGTTGCTTCCGTCATGGCCCAGTCGACGAGTGGCCGAATCCTGGGCACGTTGACCGATCAGAGCGGCGCGGCGGTCGTTGGCGGGACGGTGCTTGTCACCGACGTGCAGCGCGGCACTTCCCGAACCCTTACCACCGACGATTCCGGTGCCTTCGTTGCGCCCGATCTCCCGCCGGGCACATACAAAATCCGCGTCGAAGCCAAAGGGTTCAAGACGGTGGAGCGACCGCGCGTGCAGATTGAAGTCGCCACCGATGTGCGCGCGGACTTCTCGCTCCAGCCCGGTCAAGTCAGTGAGACCGTCACCATTAATGAAGACATTCCCCTGGTGAACACGACTTCCGCGACGCTGGGCGGAACTCTCAGCAACAAAGAGATCAACGACCTCCCGCTCAACGGCCGCAACTACGAGAACCTGCTCCAGCTTCGCCCCGGCGTAATGCGCTATCCGGGCGGCGGCTTCTCCACCACCAGCTCGAACGGCCTCCGCGCCGAAGACAATTCCTATTTCGTCGAAGGCCTGTTCAACAGCGAGCCCTATTCCGGCCAGGCCATCATCAACGGCGCCGGCATCGCCGGAGATTCCGCGACGATTCTTCCCATCGACTCCATTCAGGAATTCAATATCCAGCAGAATCCCCCCGCCGAATACGGATGGAAGCCTGGCGCAGTCGTAAACGTCGGATTGAAATCCGGCACCAACAGCGTTCACGGCACCGCATTCGCCTTCGGCCGCGATGGCGTAATGGACGCGCGTAACTACTTCAACGCCGCGCCAAATCCAAAACTGCCGCGCACGCTCGAGCAATACGGCGGCAGCCTCGGCGGCGCCATCATCAAAGACAAAGCATTTTTCTTCGGATCGTACGAAGGCCAGATGTACAACGTGGGCAATTCATTCGGCGGAGTGACCAGCCCGTCGATGGTTGCGATGCCTGCGAACGCAACCTGCATCTATCTCGCGACCGGCGACTGCGCCGACAGCATTCCCGACACCATCGCCGATCTGCAAGCTGGCGGAATCACCGTCAGCCCAGCTAGTTTGCAAATCGCGGGTTGCGCGGTCTCAGGCTCGTCCGTCACCTGCAATGGCAAAGGCTTCCCCACGAATAACGCGCAGTCTATCAACATCACTAACGGCTTCAACAACGATGTTACCGTGCGCAATTTAGTCGGCAAAGTCGACGTGCGTGCTAATGAACGCCACAGCATCAGCGGCATGTATTTCTTCGGCAACAACCGCGGCACGGTCGAAGATTTTCCTGAGCTGCAGCAGAGCTGGCTCTCCGACATTCACACGCGCGCGCAAGTGGCCGGCGGCAGTTGGATCTGGACTCCCAATACGCGCCTGGTCAACGAAGCGCGCTTCGGTTACAACCGTCTCTATCAGCCGACGCTCGAAGGTGATCTCAACACTCCGGCGAGCGCATATGGCCTCGACACCGGCGTGAGCGGTCTATTCACCGGCGGCCTCCCGCGCATTGGCTTCGGCGGATATTTCTTCCCCGGCCTCGGCGGCTTCAAGTGGCCCAAGTTTCAGGGCCCGGACTCCATCACCCAGTTCTCCGATCACGTCTCCTACACGAAGGGCAAGAATTCCATCCGCTTCGGCGGAGATCTGCATCGCAACAGCGTCACTAACGCCGCTTACGGCAACTCGCGCGGCAGCATCACATTCCTGGGTGGCAACACACCCAATCCCGCTGATCCCACCCAGTTCCTGCCCACCAGCCAGCTCGAAGATTTCTTCTCCGGCGCGCCCTTCAAAGCCACACTCGAAGTCGGAGATCCTCTCCGCCATCTGCACAACTGGGCGTATGGATTGTTTTTTCAAGACGACTACCGCGCGACCCACAACCTGACTTTGAATTTCGGCCTGCGCTACGAATACTCAACGGTCGTGCAGGAAGAGCACAACCTGCTCGGCAACTTCGATCCCAACGCGGCAACCGGAATCATTCAGACCGGCGTCGGCGGCGTGCACAACATCTACAATCCCGACCACAAAAACTTCGGCCCGCGCGCCGGCTTCGCCTGGGACATCATGGGCAACGGCCGCACCGTCGTTCGCGGCGGCGGCGGATTGATTTATGAAACCGTGAACTGGCAGTCGTTCGTCGCCTTCAACAACGCATTCGGCCTCGGCAATGTTCCCACGGCAAGCATTCTTCCCGGCGGCACCATCGACGCCGGCAACATCACCATCTTCCCCAACTTCCCCTGGGACGTCGGCCCGGTCTACGGCAACACCAACTCGATCGACTGCAACGCCAGCGCATGTCCGATCATGGCCGTCGACCGCAACATCACCACCCCGCGCATCTGGAACTGGACTCTCAACCTGCAGCACGCCATCACGCCAAATCTTTCGCTCGAAATGGCTTACGTCGGAAATCACGGCGACAAGCTGATGGGCATTCGCGACATCAATCAACCGCCCGTCGGCTCCGGCTGGGGTACAGGTCCGGGTGGCGAACTGACCGCGTGCTTAGCCAGCGCCCCTGCTTACGACAACTGCGCCGCCGACAACAATGGCGGCGAAGAAGCCAACCGCACCTATGCCGCGCAGTTCCCATATCTAAGCAACATCTTCCAAATGGCCAACGTCTACAAGTCAAACTACAACGGCTTGCAGGTCACACTGAACGCACGCAACTATCATGGCCTGAGCATGGTTGCTGGTTACACATATTCACACTCGCTCGACGATGTGGGCGCGAACTGGGATTTCGGCTACGGCTCCGGCCTGCCGCAGGACGCGCACAACGTCGCCAAAGAATATGCCAGCAGCGACTTCGACATTCGTCACCGGCTAACGGTATCGCTCACCTATGCGATCCCTGGCCGCAAAGGTTACGGTCAGTTGCTCGAAGGCTGGGAGATCAACACCATTGCGACCCTGGAAAGTCCGCAATATTGGGGCCCGATGGATGAAGGGACCGACGCCGCGGGCATCGGCGCATTGCCCGTGAGCCCACCCGCGAATACTCCGATTCGTTGGAGCTTCTACGGAAAAACTTCAGACTTCAAATCTCGCGCTGGAGTCGGCATTCCATATTTCTCGGGCGCATCGAACGCCGCTTGCGCCTCTCAGGCACTCGCCGTCGATGGCGGCTCGGCGGGCGCTGCGACCGCGGCCTTGAATCTCTTCGGCTGCTACGCGCAAGGCAACTCGGTCATGATTCCTCCGCCGCTCGGCCAGTTCGGCAACATGAGCCGCAACATGTTCCCCGATTCCGGGTTCCGCAATCTCGACTTCTCGCTGGCGAAGAATTTCCACTTTGGAGAGCGCGTGCGCGCGCAGTTCCGCGCCGAGTTCTTCAACATTTTCAATCACCCAAATTTCGCAAACCCATATGGCGGTCAAAATGGATTCGGCTTGAACGACCCGTCCGTCCAGCCGTTCGGTTGCGGATGCGCAACGCCCGACGTGGCGGCTGCGAATCCCGTGATCGGATCAGGCGGAAGCCGCGCCGTGCAGTTGGGCCTGAAATTCATCTTCTAAATTTGACGCATAGTCCCCCCGAGGGCCGGACTGAACTTCGTCCGGCCTTTTTTAATCGCCTCGCGTGAAATGCAGCGCGGCGCGCAGGATTCGGAAATGCAGAAAATGATAGTGATGAAGGGTCTCAAGGTCGCATGGATCGCAATCATGCTCGCCGGAGCTCCGTCCGTCTTCGCTCAAAAAACCTTCGCTCAAAAAGAAGAGCGCCACGAGCGCACCATCGACGAAGTAAAGACCGAAGCCATCCATCGCGCCGAAGTCGGTCAGTATCCGCTGATCGGCCTCGATCCCACCGACGTAAAAGAAGCCTTCGAAAACATTCACACCGCCGACAAAGACGAGTGGGCCGCCGGCTTCATGAAAGTCGCCGACCGTTACTTTAACGAAGCGAAGTCGCTCGAAAAATCCGATCCCACAAAAGCCAACGCCGACTACATCCGAGCCTGGCGACTCTATTCCTTCGGCCGCTGGCCGATTCCAGCGTCTCCCGGCAAGCAGCGTTCTTACGAGAAAGCGATCGAGGCCTTTCTCGATCATGCGAAGTTCTTCGATCCGCCGCTCGAGGTCGTGCGCATTCCGTTCGAAGGCAAAGAGATCATCGGCTACCTGCGCCTGCCGAAAAGTGCCAAAGGCCCGGTGCCGCTCGTGATCGCCGTCAACGGCCTCGACAGCCGAAAAGAAGATTTAACCGAAAGCTTCAGCGCGATTCTTCCCTTCGGCATCGGCTACCTCGCCGTCGACGGCCCCGGCACAGGCCAGGCCCCGATCAAAGTCAGCGAGAACTCCGAGCGCATGCTGTCGAGAGTCATCGACTACGCGCAGTCGCGACCGGAAATCGACAAGAACCGCATCGCCATGCACGGCGTGAGTTGGGGCGCATATTGGGCGACGAAGATGGCCATCGTCGAGCGCGCCCGCCTTCGCGGAGCCAGCGCGCAATCACCGCCCACAGATCGCTTCTTCCAAAAAGATTTTCTGATGAACTCTCTGCTCGGCAACCGCGAATATCTTTTCGATCAAGTCCCGGCGCTCATGAACATTCTCGAAGGCGTCCACTCGCTCGACGAAATGGCCAACACTCTACCGAAGATGTCGCTCGTAACCCAAGGTCTGCTAGGCAAGCCGATGGCGCCGATGCTTGTAATAGCCGGAGTCCTCGACACGCAAGTCCCAATCGACGACGAATACCTGCTCCTAAGCAAGGGCGACACACCAAAAGAAGCCTGGATCAACCCGCACGGCGGACACTTAGGGAGACAAGTAGGAGTCTGGCCCGATCCCAGAATTTTCAAAGAAGTAATCATCCCGTGGCTCGTGAAGACTCTCGAGCCTCCAGCAAACTAAGCGAACCATGTGGAGACGGGCGACTCGCCCGTCCCGCGAAGGCGAAGCCAAGCGGCCCATCAAAAGAAGCGAAGAACCAAAGAACCCAAGAGAAAAATGCCGACCCCAACCCAACCCGAAGCCACCCCAAAGCGCAAGCCGTTTTACACGTCCCTCTGGGCCCAAGTAACAATCGCCATAGGGCTAGCCATCATCCTCGGCTACTTCAACCCCGAGCGAGCCATCGCCATGAAGCCGCTGGGTGACGGTTTCATCCGCATCATCACCATGATCATCACCATCATGATCTTCTGTACGGTGGTGACGGGAATCGCCGGCATGCGCGATCTGCGCAAAGTAGGTCGCGTCGGCGGAAAAGCTCTTCTCTATTTCGAAGTCATCTCCACGCTCGCACTAGTCGTCGGATTTCTGGTCGGCAACTTCGTTCACCCCGGCAACGGATTCAACGTCGACGCCTCCAAGCTCGACACGCACGCCGTAGCCGACTACGCCGGACAAGCCAAAGCGCAAACCGTCACCGATTTCGTGATGCACATCATCCCCACCACGCTGGTCGATGCCTTCGCCAAAGGCGACATCCTCGAAGTTGTATTCATCTCGATCCTCTTCGGCTTCGCCGTTGCAGCCGCCGGTTCGCACGCCAAGCCCATGGTCGATCTCATCGAAGCGCTGAACCGGATCGTCTTCCGCATGGTCAACATCGTCATGCGTCTCGCGCCCATCGGAGCCTTCGGCGCCATGGCCTTCACCATCGGCAAATACGGCCTCGCCTCGCTCGGCCCGCTGGTCAAGCTGATCGCGTCGTTCTACGTGACATCGATTCTTTTCGTCATCATCGTCTTCGGCGGCGTAGCCTGGCTCGCCGGATTCAGCCTCACCCGGTTCCTGCTCTTCATCAAAGAAGAGATTCTTCTGGTGCTCGCCACCAGTTCGTCCGAAACCGCAATCCCAACATTGATGGAAAAACTCGAAGACCTCGGCTGCTCGCGCTCTCTTGTCGGCCTGGTCGTGCCCACCGGCTACACCTTCAACACCGATGGCAGCGCCCTTTACATGACCATCGCCGCTCTGTTCGTAGCGCAGGCGACGAACACACATTTAACCATGCTGCAACAACTAAGCCTCTTCGCCGTCGCGATCCTCACTTCGAAAGGCGCCAGCGGCGTGCAAGGCGCATCCTTCATCGCGCTGGTCGGCACGCTCAGCGTAATCCCCGCAATCCCCGTAGCAGGAATGGCGCTGATCCTAGGCATTGATCGATTTATGAGCATGTTCCGCGCCCTCGTTAACATGATCGGCAACGGCGTAGCCACGGTTGTAGTAGCGCGCTGGGAAAACGAACTCGACCGCACCACCCTGCAACGAAATCTAGCGTAGGCTATGATTCCCCGAATGCAGATCTGTACGGATGATGACGCATTCAGCTGGATTCGCGACGGCCGGCTGCCCTACAAAGATCGCAAGGATATTGCCTGGACGGGCAACTTCGTCCATAACCTGCTGCCAGCATGCTTCGAGTCGTATGCAAAGGTGCTGCACCGCATCGATGCGCGCTACGACGACATAGACAACCCACTCTCACCCTCTGAGATCGCGGTGCTGAGAGTTCCGCGATGTGAGAACCTGCGGGATTTCATCGTTGAACGCAGGAACCGAAACCTCGGCACGAGGATTCGGTGGGCAGAACTTTGTAAGCTGCTCGCTGTGCCTTTTGCACCTGAGATTCACCCTGAATGGTATGTTCCAAAGCTTGAAGAACCGCACTGCTGGCCGCGCCTGTTAAGCGGTCCTAGCGACTCAGTCCTTGATGACCAAAGCCTCGCAGAGCTTGTGTCCGTGCTCGCAAGGTTCATGGCCGACGCCCTGAGTTTCTTTCGTTTTTCACGGTGGCAGCTCCCGAGCGATGAGAGACCACGGATGTTCTGCGGGAAGATTGAGGAGTTAAATGGTTTTCTTCGTTCCGAACGATACCGTCTCGGGCCCGAATACTGGTGGCCGAGCAATCATACGTGGTGCGTTTGCTCCGAGTATGACCTGCCATTCACCATCGTCGGCGGAACTCAGGAACTGATTTCCGCCGTTTTAGCGAACGATATCCTGGAGTGCATCCCGGTCGAGCCGGCAACTCGAATCGACTACCTCGCACGCGCCCCTGAGATTCCATAGATCATTCGCAGCCCAGCATCTCAAACACGCAAGGAGTGCTCCCATGCAAGGCAAAATCTCCCTCATCACCGGCGCCAACGGCGGCCTCGGCACTCAAGTCACAAAAGCCATGCTGGAAGCCGGTTTCACCGTAGTAGGCTTAGCCCCAAGAATCCAGCCCTCCGATTTCAACCACCCCAACTTCACCGCACTCCCCGCGTCGCTAGACAGTCTCAAAGCCGCAAGAGCAGCCACAACCTCAGTCATCGCGCAGCACGGAAAAATCGACGTCCTGGTCCACACCGTAGGCGGATTCTCCGGCGGCCAATCCGTCGCCGACACCGACGACGCCACCTTCCAGCGCATGTTCGACATGAACCTGAACTCCGCCTTCCACATTCTTCGCGCCGTCCTCCCGCACATGCACAAGGCAAATTTCGGACGCATCATCGGCATCGGCAGCCGCCAGGCCGAAACCCCGGCAGCCACAGTCGGCGCCTACAGCGCGTCCAAGGCCGCATTCGTTTCGCTCATGCGCACCGTAGCGCTCGAGAATAAAGACGCCGGCATCACCGCCAACGTAATCCTCCCCGGCACCATGGACACGCCGGCCAACCGCAAAGCCATGCCCGGCGCCGACACCTCGAACTGGGTTCAGCCCGCGACCATCGCAAGCCTGATCGTCTGGCTAGCGCGCGACGCGGGGACCGATGTAACGGGAGCCGCCATTCCGGTTTATGGCAAAGGATTGTGAGCAAAGACGAACGATGAATGATCAGCCGCGAGCGAACCGGTGAGTCGAACAGAAGAAATCAGCAGAAGAACCTAACTGCGTAAAACTTCACCCGACCGAACAACGAGCGCATGCGCCGGAGGCGTCGGATTCTGAAACAGCTTCATCGAATTTCGCACCGTGTTGTAGATTCCCCAGCTCAAAGGGATTCCAACAAATATCCACGCCAGTAAAATCACAACCGCCGACGATTTTGATGACTCAGTCATAACGCTCCTTATTGTGTGTGACTGACCTTCACCTAATTGCTCAATCAGGCAGCCTTCTGCGTGGGAGCCTTCGATTCTTCCCAGTGCTTCTCATCAACCGGCCGCAGCACAAAATTCGAAGCGAAGCCGACGAGCAACAATCCCGCCATGATGCGCAACACCGTCTGATAAGCCCCGGCCCGATCCACGCCATGCGCCAGTTGATACTCGCGCGTGTAATTCACCAGCACCGGCCCCAGAATTCCCGCCGTCGACCACGCCGTGAGCAGCCGCCCGTGAATCGCGCTCACGTGATAACTTCCGAACATATCTTTCAAATACGCCGGAATCGTCGCAAAGCCCCCGCCATACATCGACAGCAACACCACCGAGGTCGCGACGAACAGAGCCACACTGTTGAGATGGGTTCCACCCGTCAGCGGAAGACAGAAATAAAGGATCGCGCCCAACGCGAAAAAGATGAAGTAAGTGGCCTTGCGTCCAATGTAATCCGAGACCGACGACCAGAAAAAACGGCCGCCCATATTGAACAGGCTTAGCAGGCCAACAAATCCTCCGGCCGCAACCGGACCGATGCTGCCCTTGAACAAGTCCTGAATCATCGGGGAAGCCTGCTCAATAATGCCGATGCCCGCAGTCACGTTGGTGCACAGCACCACCCACAGCAGCCAGAATTGCGGCGTCTTAAAGGCCGTGCTGACATCCATTTGTCGGGTCGTTACCATGGCCGAACGCTTGACGCTCGGCATCCACCCTTCGGGGCGCCAGTCCGCCGGTGGCACGCGCACGGTGAAGACCCCGTACATCATGAAAACAAAATACAAGAGTCCCATCACCAGAAACGTCGGGCCTACGCCTAGGTGGTCGGGCCTGCGAAAGTACGCCATCAGGTTCACGGCGAGCGGAGAACCGATCATCGCGCCGCCACCAAATCCCATGATCGCCATGCCCGTCGCCAGGCCGGGGCGATCCGGAAACCAACGGATCAGCGTCGAGACCGGCGAGATGTAACCCAGGCCCAGACCGATCCCGCCGATTACTCCGTAGCCGAGGAAGATGATCCAGAGTTGATGCCAGACAACTCCGAAATAAGAGATGAAAAAGCCGAGACTGAAACATACCGCCGACGCGAACATTGCCCTTCGCGGGCCTGCCCCCTCCAGCCATTTTCCAAAAAGCGCCGCCGACAAACCGAGCATGATAATGGCCAGCGAAAATATCCAGGCAATCTGCGATTGCTTCCAGTCGCCCGGCCCCGGCTTCGAAATGCCTACCAACTGGCTGAGAGGAATTTTAAAGACGCTGAATGCGTACACCTGTCCAATCGCGAGATGAATGGCGAGAGCGGCGGGCGGAACTAACCACCGGCTGTAACCGGGACGTGCGATGGTGTGCTCGCGGTCCAAGAAGGAAAAGACGGCCATTTCAAATCCTCCATCGGAGTGCGGAATCGGGCTACCGTCTGCTGAGTCGATGTGGACCGCTGTTGCAAACGGTGCCCGCCACTATACTCGAAACCCGAGGGAAAGCAGCGAAAATCGCGGCCATCGCCGCCGGCCAAACCCAGCCCACATCCGGCTGGGGTCACCCTTTCGTAACTATCCCCACTGCACAATTTTTGTTGCACGTTAACATTCTTGAAATATCTTCCGAGTAACATATTTTCAGGAGGCCGCCATGGGTTCAGCCCGTACCGCGAAGTCCCTGCCGCTTCAGGTCGCAGCCATCTGCTACCGCCGGCGAGGCACGCAGATCGAGTTCCTCCTGGTCAACACCAACGGCGGCAACAAATGGACCTTCCCCAAAGGATCGACCGATCCCCGCCTCTCGCATAGCCAGGCCGCCGAACGCGAGGCCGCCGAAGAAGCCGGCGCGCTGGGAACGATCGAGCCGCGTCACTTTCATCTTTATCTGCATTCCAAGGGAGTCTTCTGGCAGCCCGGCGGGGTGCAAGAATTCGTGGTCAAAGCCTTCCTGATGGAAATTCACCAGATGCGCAAGCCCGATGAGGCCAACCGCCGTCCCACCTGGGTGAGTTCCGAAGAGGCCAAGCGCCGCCTCGCCAAAGGCCGCGAAGTAAAGTATTTCCACGAGCTAGAAGCCGTCATCGACCGCGCCCTCGAACGCATCCAGTACCACAGTGAGTTGTGGGGCGCGTATCCCGGCGCACGCAACGCGCGCATCGTCGCCTCTCCTCGAGATCCCATCGCCAGCCCCATGTGGCCGTAGCGCCTGGCGCGAATCGGAAATTTGAACGACTCCCCCTGCAAAATCTATTGGCGATAAGTTGTTGTATCCAGCATCACAGAGCCCTAGTTGCGAACCGAGTACAGTGGAACGCCGTTGTGAAAGCCGCCGTTGTGAAAGACAAAGACCCGATGAACCCCATCGTCCCTTTGTTCCGCACGTTCATATTGATTTCATTGTTGTTCCTCTTCGCGATCGCCGTCGTCCCGATTTCACAGGCACAGGCTCTCAACCAGTCAGGCGACTCGTCTGGGAATGTTGCGACGAGTCGGCGATTTCCCGCGCCGCGCTCCCTGACCTCACACCCCGCTAATAGCTTTACCTTGCTGTATACCTTTACGAACCAGGCGGACGGCTATTTTCCCTCGCCGGTAGCGCTCGACCCACAAGGCAATATCTATGGCACAGCTGCGGTCGGCTCGATCAACGGTCATAGTGGATCCGGAACCGTGTGGAAGGTGGATACTTCCGGAAGCTTCAGCGTGCTCTATACGTTCGACATGGACTCGGCGGTCGGAACGAACACCTCTTCCGGCCTGGTGCGGGATGCCCAGGGCAACCTCTATGGCACGACTTACAACGGCGGCGATCTTTCCTGCTTCGTGCCGTTTGACAGCGTTCCCGGCTGCGGAACTGTCTACAAAATGGATCCCTCCGGAAACGTGACCGCCCTTTACGCTTTCACTGGAACGAGTGGCGATGGTGAGGGCGCCGGCGTAAGCGGCAACATACCCGGCGGACACCTTGTGCTCGATGCGCAAGGCAATCTCTACGGCACGACTGTCTTTGGCGGAAATCTTGCCAATTGTGCCGGTGACGGCTGCGGAACTGTGTTCTCCGTTTCGCCTGCCGGAAATGAAACCGTGCTCTACACCCTGCCGCGCCCAGAGCAAGGCCAGATGCCGCAGTTGGGATTGGTTCGGGACGCTCAAGGCAATCTCTACGGAACTTTGGTCGAAACCGGCGACCGCTTTGAAGACGGAGTAGTGTTCAAGGTGGATACGAGCGGGAACCAAAGTGTCATCTACAGCTTCAACGGAGGGAACGGCACTGGAGACGGTTCTTCTCCCGCGCCGGGCTTAGTGATGGATTCGCAGGGCAATCTGTACGGAACAACCGTCTACGGCGGATCGGGCGCCTGTACCTGCGGGACCGTTTTTAAGCTGTCGCCCACGCAAGGCGGCGGATGGACCGAGACCGTGCTCTTCAGCTTTTCCAATCAGGCGACGGGTGAAACACCGAACGGTGGGCTGGCGGTCGACTCCCAGGGCAGTGTTTATGGCACCACGATCTCGGGCGGCACCGACTCCACCTGCGTCCTTAACGGCGAGTTTGGCTGCGGAACCATTTTCAAAGTAGATGCGAACGGGAATGAGACTGTCCTCTATAGCTTTACTGCTGGTACGGGACTCTACACTGGCACAAACGGCTACTTGGCGCTCGACTCGCGTGGCACTCTGTACGGGACAACCACCCAAGCCGGCCAGAACTTCGGAACCGTCTTTAAGTTTGCCACCGTCGGAAGCAAGTCTTCGACCGTAACGGTCACGCCATCCGCATCAAGCATCGCAGCGGACCAACCGCTTTCGGTCACCGTCGTTGTCAGCGGCAGTCCAACTCCGACCGGCACGGTAACCGTGACCAGCGGCACCTACGCTTCCGCGCCCACGGCTCTGACCAATGGCAGTGCGGCGATCAACATCCCCGCGTGGTCGCTCGCGATCGGAACCGACACACTTTCCGGCAACTACTCCGGAGACACCAACTACAGCATGGCTTCCGGCAGCAATTCGGTTACCGCCACCGTTGCAACTCCCACGTTGACCGTGTCGCCGGCATCTTCCAGCATCACCACCGCACAATCGCTCGACGTAACTCTTTCCGTCGGAGACGGCTCCGGCAGCCCCACGGCCACAGGAACGGTCACACTGACCAGCGGCAACTACTCGTCCGGCCCGACGGCTCTGAGCTTCGGCAGCGCGACGATCACCGTTCCCGCCGGCTCGCTCGCGGTGGGCACCGACACACTCACTGGAAGCTACTCCGGTGACAGCAACTACAACTCGGCGACCGGAACGAATTCGGTCGCGGTTACCCAAGCCCAGACTCCCAACTTCACCCTGAGCGGAACTTCAGTATCCCTCAGCCCCGGCGCGACCACCGGCAACACTTCGACCATCACAGTCACGCCCAGCGGAGGCTTCACCGGCAACGTGACGCTCACGGCCGCGATTACATCCAGCCCGGCGGGCGCTCAAGACCTTCCCAGGCTGAGCTTCGGTTCCACCACTCCGGTCGATATCACCAGCGCATCCGCCGGAACGGCAACCCTCACCATCACCACTACGGCTCCGACGAACAAGGCTCTGGCATACCCGATCCCCCCGCGAGCCGGTTGGTATCCCATCGGTGGCGCGGCCCTGACCCTGGCCTTGGCGCTTGGGATTGCCGTCCCGGCGCGGCGTCGTGTCCTGCGCTCGAGGCTTGCCCTGCTGGTTGGCATCGTGTGCCTCCTTGCAGGATTGCTCGCGTGCGGCGGAGGTAGCGGCAATGGCGGTGGAGGTGGCAATCCCGGAACAACACCAGGCATCTACACCGTCACTGTGACCGGCACATCCGGCAGCATTACAACCACCGCCACGGTCCCCCTTACGGTGCAATAAATATGCCGGTTAAATCAGAGCATTCCCGAGCGTTGTAACTCGTAACAAAAAAGCGCGGTCGATGAACGCTGCCGTGCCGATAACTCACATCGAGCAGTTTGCCGGCGACGCAGCTGCCACAAATCCGCCTTCTTTCGAGACCGACTGTGTGACCACCAGATCCTGATACACGTTGCCCGGAATCGCTCCTGAACTGGGCGCGTTCGGATCTGTCGGCGCCAGTGCGATCACAGTATCCGTAAGCGAACAAGGGTTAAGACTGTAAGGCTCAGTCGTCAGAACATAGTTGTAGATAGGTTCAACTACGCTCGGACTGACATTCGAGCTCACGACATACCAACTCACGGGCAATGGCGAGACAGTCCTGGGATCCTTGTTGAAATTCCCGGTCGCTGTGTATTGCATATTGATGTTGCCACCCGAGCTGATCGTGATCGACTGAAGCTGACGAGTTCCCGTGCCGCAAGCGGCAACCCAGAGAACTACAAGCAAAATTGTCGCGGAAAGAAGATGGGCTCCAAATCTGGCCATGGCAACCTCCCGAACCCCTACCGGATTAGAACACCCGCAATTCCCTAAAGTTGTACTCTCGATGGGAAAACGACGGGGCATCGGTTCGTGCAGAAGGTGTGATTTTCATCACAGATTCGCGTGCCAAAGTATTGGAAAGCAGCGATGCCTCTCTCTTGAAAATGCCGGCTGGCTGGATCAAGAAGGCGGCGTCCTAAGCGGTATTTTAGAGGGATTCTTCGGGTGCCGCGGTCCAGGCATCGACGAATTCCCGCGGTGTCACGACGCGCGTATTTTGCCATCTCGCTGGGAAATGCCGCGCGTTCCCTGTGACGATATAGTCAGCGTCTCCAATGTGCGCACTCGAGAAACTTATCGTCGTCCGGATCGTTTGCGGCTTGAACGCTGATTGTGGGCACCACAAGAGAAACAGCAGCACGAATCCTGTTCATCGCGTCACCCACCTTGATCGCGTCGATGGCAAGCCGAGGCCTTCCTAGCACCTCTGCATATTCATCAAGGATGGACTCGGAAGCGATCCACTTCACCTCACCGGAGACGGCAAGGTTAATAACGGCTGCAGGCAAGCCGTCGGCATGTAGTAAAGCTGAAACGACAACGTTCGTGTCAATGACGACCCGGATCATTTTCCAGGATTCTGCTTGCGGCCACGGCGAGCGGAGGCGATTTCCTCGTCAATCTCCTCCATCGTAAGCTTGTCGGCGCCACTGACCTTCGCTTCTTTCTGAATGGCGTCGAGCCAGTCTGGAGACGCAGGAATAGTTCGCACGCTGACGTGTTCCCCGTCGAGAATCGGGCGGCCAAGAAGGCTCTCAATCGCGACCTTCTGATCCGCAGAAAGGTTCTTAACACTCTGAATCATGATTCCCTATTGTAAACAGATACCTTCGATTTATGCCTCGATTTCGGGGAACCAAGCAAGCACGCAAGCGATTTTGCAGCCGTTTCTTCCTGATACGATAAAACCAGCATGATCCAGCTCTCCTCCGCCGGAAAACGCTTCGGCCACAAGCTTCTCTTCGAAAACGTCGACTGGCTGATCACCGCCCGCGAGCACATCGGACTGGTCGGCGGCAACGGTACCGGCAAGTCCACGCTGCTCAAAGTCCTCGCCGGCATGGACACCTTCGACTACGGCTCGCTCGTCATCGCCAAGGGCACCTCCGCCGGTTATCTTCCGCAAGACGGTCTTACCCTCTCCGGCCGCACCGTCTTCGCCGAATGCATGTCCGTCTTCGACGATCTCCGCGCCATGGAGCTGGAACTCGAATCGCTCATGCATAAAATGGCCGAACTCGACCACACTAGCCCAGAGTACGAGGCCGTCGCCGATCGCTACAACACCGTCGAGCACGAATTCCGCACCCGCGACGGCTACTCGATCGAAGCCGAAGTCGGCCGCGTCCTGATGGGTTTAGGTTTTACCAAGGAAGACTGGCAGCGCCAGACCGAAGAGTTCTCCGGCGGATGGCAGATGCGCCTAGCCCTCGCCAAGCTTCTTCTTCAGAAACCCAACCTCCTCCTGCTCGACGAACCCACCAACCATCTCGATCTCGAAGCCCGCAACTGGCTCGAGGAATATCTCGAGAACTATCCCTACGCCTTCGTGCTCATCTCGCACGACCGCTATTTTCTCGACGTCACCGTCGACAAGATCGCCGAAATCTGGAACAAGCGCTTCTGGTTCTACACCGGCAACTACGATAAGTTTCTATCGCAAAAAACCCAGCGCAACGAGCAACTGCAGGCCGCCTACAAAAACCAACGCGACCGCATCGAGCAGCTCGAAGTCTTCATCAACCGCTTCCGCTATCAGGCCACCAAGGCCAAGCAGGTGCAGAGCCGCATCAAAGAACTGGAAAAAATTGAGCGCATCGAAATTCCGCCGGAAGAAAAAACGATCCACTTCAAATTCCCGCAGCCGAAAGCCAGCGGCCGCATCGTCGCCGAATTTGAAAACGTTGCGAAGATTTATCCCGGAAGAGTGTTGAAGGGCCAAAACGGCGCAGGCGGCGGGCAGACCGGCGAGCGGGGTCCAGAAAAAAAAGTCTTCCAAAACGTCAGCTTCATGATCGAAAAAGGCGACCGCATCGCGCTGGTCGGCGTCAACGGCGCAGGAAAATCGACTCTGATCAAATTGTTAGCCGGCGAAGAACCGCTAACTAAAGGCGAATTCCGCCACGGCTACAACGTGCAATCCGACTACTTCGCGCAGGATCAATACAAAGAACTCGACGCCGACGCCCGTATCCTCGACGATCTCGGCGCGGCCTCGCCACGCTCCACCGAAACCGAACTGCGCAGCCTGCTCGGCTGTTTTCTTTTCTCCGACGAAGACGTCTTCAAAAAAATCGGCGTCCTCTCCGGCGGAGAGCGCGGCCGCTACGCCCTGCTGCGCCTGCTGCTGCATCCGGCAAATTTCCTGCTCCTCGACGAGCCTACCAACCACCTCGATCTTCGCGCCAAAGACGTCCTGCTCAACGCGCTCATGGACTACACAGGCACGGTAGTCTTCGTCTCGCACGACCGCTATTTCATCGACAAACTCGCCACCCGCGTCTTCGAAGTAGGCGATGGCAGAGTAGAAATCTTCCCCGGCAACTATGAAGACTATCTCTGGCGCAAACAAGGCGGCCAGCAGGCAATGCCCACGCTAGAAGACGTACCCGGCATGGACATGGTAGGGGAGAAAAAAAGAGAACCGATAAAAGAAAAAGTGGCTGTCCAAAAGCCCGTGGGTAGCCAACTAAAGTCCGAGGGTGGCCCATTCAAGCCCGAAGTTGGCTTGAGTGGGGCTTTTTCTCCGGGCCATACAGAAAAAGCAAACGGCAACGGATCATCACCAGAACCCGAAGTCCCCAAAAAGCGCCTGAACCCCATCAAGCGCAAACAAATCGAAGACCGAGTCCACGAACTCGAAGAAGAAATCAGCCGCACCGAAGCCGCCCTCTCAAATCTAGAATCCGCGCTTCAGAACTTCGTCAGCGCCGAAGAAAGCCAGCGCCAATCCCAGGAACTCGACCGCAATAAAGCCAG
This sequence comes from Candidatus Solibacter sp., assembly GCA_035501655.1. Classification (GTDB taxonomy): domain Bacteria; phylum Acidobacteriota; class Terriglobia; order Terriglobales; family Acidobacteriaceae; genus Sulfotelmatobacter. Next base: position 337,638 of record DATJVU010000010.1, on the reverse strand, counting down.
CCACGCCAACCTCATCGAGGAATGGGAAGAACTCTCTGCCAGCCTGCAGGAGTCAGAATAACCCTCCGCAGCCGTACACCATCTTCCGTAATCTCTCACCCCCGCTTACCCCTGTGCGATAGTCAAGGTGTCCAAGTGGCCACGCACTGTTGCAGGCCGCAAATTTCAGGACCAGCCGCACGCAGCGGCGCCCGCGTGAATCCCGGGTCGCAACGCCGCGCGGAACAAGGAAGGTCGCATGCTTCAGTCGTCGGACAACCGATTCCCGCAGTCCAATCAACCCGCTGCCAACCCTAACGCCTACAACCCGGTCAAAACCGTTACCGCTCCCGTCGATCAGGCCACCATCGGCCGCACGCTGGTCATCAAGGGCGAAATCAGCGGCTCCGAAGCTCTCTACGTCGACGGCCGCATCGAAGGCAAAATCACCATGCCCGAGAGCCGCGTCACCATCGGCCGCAACGGCAAAGTCGACGCCAGCATCCAGGCGCGCGAAGTCATCGTGATGGGCAAGGTCACCGGCAACATCGAGTGCAGCGACCGCGTCGATATCCGCAGCGAAGGCTCGGTCCACGGCGACATCTCGACCACGCGCATCAGCGTCGAAGACGGCGCCGCCCTCAAAGGCGGAATCCAGGTGCGCAGCGACGGCAAAAAGCACGAACAGCCGGCCCAAAACCAGAATCAGGCGAAGTCAGAGACTCCTAAGGCCATGGCCGCCACCGCAAACGCATAAACTTACTCGCCCCGACAGCAGAGGAAAGGGCACGCGCAAGCGTGCCCTTTTGTTATTTGCTCAAGGTTTGAAGGGGCGCGGCTTCAAGCCGCGCCGTACCGCGCCTCCCCACAACAACATGTCATTCCGACACGCGACGGCGAAGCCGGAGCGAGGAGGAACCTGCTTCTCGCGTGTGGCAAGAACAAAGCAGGTTCCTCGTCGCCTGCGCCCCTCTGAATGACAAATTTAAAAGAGACGCGAAAGATTTACTTCTTCCGAAAGTCCAACGACGCCGAATTCATGCAATACCGCAACCCGGTCGGCGCCGGACCATCCTCAAACACATGTCCCAGATGAGCATCGCACTTGGCGCACCGAACCTCGGTCCGCACCATGCCATAACTCGAATCCCGATGCTCCACCACGCTGCTCTCGCCTGTCGGCTTGTTAAAACTAGGCCAACCGGTCCCCGAATTAAACTTCGTATTCGAATCGAACAACGGCTCGCCGCAGCACACGCAGTGATACATTCCCGGCTCTTTCGTATTCCAGTAAGCCCCGGTAAAAGCGCACTCGGTCCCAGCCTCGCGCGTCACGTGATACTGCTCGTCCGAAAGCTGCTTCCGCCACTCGGTGTCAGTCTTCACAACTTTCTCAGCAGTCTTTTCCACCATAAATGACTCCGTTTCTACCGATTAATCTTGGTGATGATTGGATGTTTAAGCCCACGAAAAGTGACAGGCTGGAAATGACTCAGCGCCTTCCTCTGTGCCCCTCTGTGCCCTCTGTGGTGAAAGAATTTTGCCGAAGCTACTTCGCAACCCCGCCCACCGACCGATACTTCCCCCGATAAAACAGCAGCGGATCCCCCTCCCGAACGACAACATCCTCCACCTCAGCAATAAAGATCGAGTGATCCCCCGCGTCCTCCACCGTATGCAACCGGCACTCCAGATAAGCCAGCGCCCCCTGCAACTTCGGAGTCCCATGAGCCGTCCGATCAAACCGCGCCCCAGCCTCTTCCTCCGCATGCTCATGCGTACGCGCCGGGCGCGCGTAGTAATCCGAAATCGCCCGCTGATCCTCGCACAGCACGTTAATCCCAAACCGCTTCTTGGCATGCATATGCGTATGCGTCTTGGTCCGGCTGTCGACGCAAACCAAAACCAGAGGCGGATCAAGCGACACCGACGAAAACGCATTCGCCGTCATGCCGTGCACCTCGCCCTCCAGGTCCACAGTAATAATGGTGACCCCGGTGGCAAAGCATCCCATCGCCTTGCGAAACTCGGCAGAATTCAGACTCATGTTAGCTATCAGCTTAGTTCGACAACTCCACTCCGTGCGGCGTCATCCCAAAACGCGCGGCGCCTTCAGCGGCGTCATCCGGAAACGCCCGCGCTTTCATTAGCGGCGTCATCCCGAACGCGCGCGCTTTCACCAGCGCGCGGAGGGATCTCCCGAGCCCACACTCTTTGGGTAGGAGGCAGTTCCCTCGCCCCGCCTGAAAATCGGCTACGCTCGGAAGCCGCAGTCGAATTCACTATTCGAAACCACCCCGCCGCAACCGCCTACATTACCACGCCGCACCGTTGTATCATCGGGGCAAGGTGACTCAAGCCACGCTCAGCGCCAGCGCCGTAGACAAGCCAGCCGCATGCGCCGAACTCCTCGCAGGCGTGCGTCCCGGCGAACCGATCTCTCGCGCCGCAGCCCTGAGCCTGATTAGCTGCGATGACAACGATCTACCGGAACTCCTCGCCGCAGCCCGCGCCGCCAAAGAGCACTTCAAGCCCAACGTCATCACCTACTCGCGCAAAGTTTTCCTCCCGCTAACCAACCTCTGCCGCGACTACTGCGGATACTGCACCTTCCGCCGCGACCCCAACGACCCCGGCGCGCACACTATGTCGCCCGAAGAAGTTATCTCGGTCGCACAAGCCGGAGAAAAACTAGGCTGCACCGAAGCCCTCTTCAGCCTCGGCGACAAGCCCGAACTCCTCTTCCCCGAAATGCGCGACACGCTCCACCATCTCGGCTACAAGTCCACGCTGCACTATTTAGAAGCGATGTGCGAATTAGTCCTGCGCGAGACGAACCTGCTCCCGCACCCGAATCCCGGCCTGCTAAGCGCCGAATGGATCTCCCGCCTAGCCCAAGTCTCGCCCAGCATGGGCCTGATGCTAGAAACCACCAATGCCTCATTGCTAGCCAAAGGCGCAGCCCACGACAACGCCCCAGACAAGCACCCCGCAAAACGCCTGCGCACCATCGAAGACGCCGGAAAGCAAAACGTCCCCTTCACCACGGGCCTGCTAATCGGCATCGGCGAATCACCCGAAGACCGCGTCGACACGCTGCTCGCTATCCGCGACCTCCACGAACAGTACGGTCACATTCAGGAAGTCATCGTGCAGAACTTCCGCGTCAAGCCGACAATCCCGATGGCCAACTGGACCGAGCCCTCGCACGGCGAGATGCTGCGAGCCGTAGCCGTAGCGCGCCTGCTGATGCCCAACGTGAATATTCAAGCGCCGCCCAATCTCTCCGCGCCTTACTATGATGACTTGATCGACGCCGGCATCAACGACTGGGGCGGAGTATCCCCTCTGACTCCCGACTTCATCAATCCCGAAAAACCCTGGCCACACGTCGACCAACTCCGCCTGCGCACCGAAGCCCGCGGCGCGCAACTTCGCCAGCGCCTCCCGATCTATCCCGAATTTATCCCGTCAATCGCCAGGCCCGGCTTGCTGCAAGAAAAACTCCGCGCCCTCACCGACGATCACGGCCTGGCGCGCCCGGCGAGGGCGGCATGATCTGCGTCCTCAGCGGCGGCACCGGCGGCGCAAAGTTCATCGACGGCCTCCGCCAGGCCATGCCCGCCGAAGACATCACCATCGTCGTCAACACCGGCGACGACCTCATGTGGTGGGGCCTCTACGTCTCGCCCGACATCGACTCCATCACCTACGTCCTCTCCGGCATGCTAAGCCGCGAGCGCGGATGGGGCGTCAAAGGCGACACTTTCCTCTGCTTGCAAGCCATGGGACAACTCGGCGAGCCCACCTGGTTCCACACCGGCGACCGCGATCTAGCCATGCACCTTCTCCGCTCGCGCCTCATAGCCGAAGGCAAAACTCTCTCCGAAGCAACCGCGGTGATCTCAGAAAAACTCGGCGTGCGCGCCCGCGTCCTGCCCATGAGCAACTCGCGCGTCGAAACTCGCGTCCTCACGCCCAACGCAGGCGAACTCAGCTTCGAGGAATATTTCGTCCAGCGCTGGTATCAGGATCCGGTGGAGTCCGTCCGCTTCGCCGGCGCATCCGACGCCGAACCCGCGCCCGGAGTCATCGAAGCCATCGTCTCCGCCGACGCCGTCATTCTCGCGCCAAGCAATCCCATCACCAGCATCGGACCAATCCTCGCTGTCCCCGGCATCCGCGACGCTCTGCTCCGCGCCCGCGGAAAAATCGCCGCCATCAGCCCCATCGTCGGCACCGCTCCCGTCGCTGGACCCGCCGGAATTCTCATGCAGGCGCAGGGCCTGCCTTGTTCCATCGCGGGCGTAGCCAAGGCCTACGAAGACTTCCTCGACGTCCTCATCTGCGACACCCGCGACGCAAACGCAGCCGACGACCTTCGAAAAAATGGCTTGCGTGTCCAGTGCACGCAGACAGTAATGCGCAGCGCCGAAGACAAAGGCGCGCTAGCCCGTGAGACTCTGGAGTTCGTAGCCGCACTGCCAATTTCCAGCGGCGCTCCAAACCACGGCACAACCCACCGCCGCCCCGACGAAGGGTGACCTCATTTGCCGACGATGATTCAATCTAAAACTCCGCCCCTATTTTCTATGGCGTCATCCCGAGCGGAGCCGTTCTTCAGGCGGAGCGAGGGATCTCCCGCTCCAATGACTTGTGAGCTAAAGAGAAGGCTCTTTGGCCTCGAAGAAAACCGCCGGTTCTCCAGATGCTGTACGTAGAGCAGATTTCATGAGCCAACCTTCGCTCCCATGATTCTCGTTCCCGTCAAAAATCTTTCCGGAGCCAAGCAGCGGCTAGCCGCCGTCCTCGACCCGCCTTCGCGCACGAAATTAGCCCAAGCCATGCTCTACGACGTCCTGACCGCGCTGCACAATTGGCAACCGCGTAACTCGACTGCACACTCCAAAGTAGCCCTCGTCACCAGCGATCCCTACGCCATCAACTTAGCCAACGAATACAACTTCGAAATCATCCCCGACCAAGAGAATCCAGGCGAAACCGGCGCCATAGAAATGGCCACTCAACTCTGCGTAGAGCGCGGCGAAGAAAGCACGCTGATAATCCCCGCCGACATTCCGCTAATTCAACCGTGGGAGTTAGAAGAAATCCTGACACACGCGCCGCAAGAAGGCAGCCTCTTAGTCCCCGCCGCCGACGGACGCGGCACCAATGCCGCCTTCCGCCGCCCCGCCAACTTATTCCCGCTCCGCTTCGGCAACGACAGCTTCAAACCACACCACGCCGCCGCCCAGGCCACCGGCAAACCCTGCATCATCCTCAACCTACCCGGCATAGCCGTCGACGTCGACAACCCCGAAGACCTCGAACAACTGCGCACCCTTTCTGGCAACACAAGAAGCCAATCTCTGGCCCGCCGGCTGTGACGAACGTCACATACAGCCGGTCATCGCACAATTAGGGTTTGTTTGGCCGTTTACGTAGCTCTGTCATCCTGAGCGGAGGCGTTCTTCAGCCGTAGCGAAGGATCTCCCGCTCAACTGGCCTAACGCGCCAGCCAAGCTGCACCAAGATGCATCACATAACTATCTTGACACCATAAAATCGCCCCTGTAGTCTCACGAGCCATAAGTGCTCAAGGGCGATTTTTGGCCCGCGCGTGAACTGATCTCGGCCTTTGCTTTCCCCCTTCAGGCCGCGTCCACGCGGATATCATCCTTTCTCCAGAAAGGGCGCCACATGTCTAGTTGGATTCATAAAGCGGCCTATCGCAGTCTGTTTGCGCTCGTTGCTACAATTGCACTCTTTTCCGCTCTGCCGTGCCGGGCCCAAGGATTCCCGCCGCTCACCGACGAAGAAATCAAAATGACCAGCGAGCCCAAGGCTCCCGGTGCGCCCGCCGTCATTCTCTTCCGTGAGGTCGACCGCGACGACAGCAGGCAAGGCTCGGTTCACGAAGACAACTATTATCGCGTCAAGATTCTTTCCGAAGATGGCCGTAAATTCGCCAACGTGCAGATCCCGTTCATCAAGAATGTCGACGAAGTCGTGCACATCCAGGCGCGCACCATCAAGCCCGACGGTTCCAGAGTCGAGTTTAACGACCAGATTTTCGAGAAGTCTCTGGTCAAGGCCCGCGGCCTGAAGGTCTTGGCCAAGACCCTTACGCTACCCGCCATCGAGCCCGGCTGTGTCATCGAGTATAGCTACACCCTCGAGCTGCACCATGCGTATGCCTCCCACTGGATCCTCAGCGAGGAACTGTTCACCAAGAATGCTCGATTTTCGCTGAGGCCCATGACTGGCGGCATCGTCCCCTTTACCCTTCGCCAGAGTTGGCAGCTGCTTCCACCAGGCAGTAAGCCCGTGACTGAGGCTGACCGTACGGTCACGATGGAAGTGCACGACATCCCGCCATTCCAGGTCGAAGATTTCATGCCCCCTCCCAATGAGTTGAAGGCGCGCGTGGATTTCATCTACGAGATCGGCAGGGTCGAAAACGACCCAAACTCGTTTTGGAAGCACGTGGGCCAGGTTCGTGACAGTCAAATGGAGGCTTTCATCGCCAAACGCAAGGGGATCGATGAAGTCGTCGCCCAAACGATTGCTCCCAATGACACTCCCCAGGACAAACTTCGCAAGATTTACAACCGGGTCCACCAGGTCCGAAACACTGCCTTCGAATTGCGCAAAACCGAGCAGGAGGAGAAGCGGGAAAAAGTAAAGGTCGACGAAAACGTCGAGGACGTTTTGAAGCGAGGTTACGGGAATCCGTGGCAATTAGACTGGCTGTTTCTTGCTATGGTTCGTGCCGCTGGCCTGGAAGCGTACGGGTGCTGGGTCTCGAGCCGGGCGGAGTATTTTTTTAACGCCGCAATGATGCAGAGCGGACACTTGAACGAGTCTGCCGTGCTGGTGAAGCTCAATGGCCAGGATCTGTATTTCCACCCGGGATCTCCGTTTGTGCCGTTTGGGATGCTGAATTGGTCTGAGACCGCAACCGCGGGCTGGAGAATGGACAAAGACGGCGGTGGTTGGGTCAAGACGCCTCTGCCTAAGATCTCTGATTCACGCATTGAACACGTCGCCAGATTGCGGCTCACTGATAGTGGCAGTCTCGAGGGCACGCTCAAGGTCACCTACACCGGGCTGGAAGCGATGTACCACCGGCAGGATGTTCGCAACTCGGACGACATAGCCCGAAAGAAATTCCTTGAAGACCGCATCAAAAATCAGATACCGGGAACCGTCGAGGTGGAACTCACCAATAAGCCCGACTGGAGCAACCCTGAAACACCCTTGGTTGCGGAATACCATCTCACGGTTTCGAACTGGGCATCGAATGCCGGCAAGCGCACCCTTCTACCTGCGGCTCTATTCAGCGCGGTCGAGAAGCGTCTGTTTGAACATTCGGAACGCGTGCATCCCATCTACATCGACTATCCCTACGAGAAAGAAGACGACATAACCATCGAACTGCCTTCGGGTTTGCAGGTGGACTCTGTGCCGCCGCCGCAAAAGCAGGATGGCCACATCATTACTTACACCCTGCAGGTCGACAACGATCACAACACGCTCCACCTGCAACGAAAACTCGGGTGGGACTTCCTGCTGCTCGAGCCCAAGTTCTATCCGGCATTGCGCAACTTTTTCCAGTCAGTGAGGACCGGCGATGATCAACAAATCGTGCTGCAACCCGCCGCGGCTACGGCGGGCAATTAGCTGTCTCACAATTCGGTTTTGTCTTGCCGCAGTGGCCGCATGCCTCGTCGGCACTAGTCCTGCCGCCGCGGATGCTCCGCAATGGATGCACGCGCAGGTCAACGCGTCCCTGCCTTCCTACGACGAAAAAACCGATGCGGTGCTGCTTTACTCTGAGACGAATGTCACCGTCATCTCCACTGACAAGATCCGAACCACAGTTCGCGAGGCCTATAAGATTCTCCGGCCGAACGGCCGGAAACACGGCACCGTTGTTGTCTATTTCACTCCGCAACGCAAGATCAAGAGCATGCATGGATGGTGCATTCCGGCACAGGGCAAAGACTACGAAGTAAAGGACAAAGAGGCGATCGACCGTACCGTAGATTCTGGCATGCTGATGGACGACGATCGCGTCCGGATCCTCTCCATCCCCGCACCTGACCCCGGCAATATCGTCGGCTATGAATATGAGGTCGAGGAGAAGCCTTTCTTTCTGCAGGATCTCTGGTTCGTTCAGGAACTGGATCCCGTCCGCGAAAGCCACTATTCGCTGCAACTCCCGGCCGGATGGGAATTCAAGGCAACGTGGCTGAATCACCCGGAGATTCAACCCACCAGCGCCGGAAATAATTTGTGGCAATGGTTCATCAGCAACCTGAAAGCAATTCGCAAAGAAGCCGACATGCCGCCCCTGCGCGGCGTCGCCGCGCAAATGGTCGTCACGCTCTTTCCGCCGGGAGGCAAAGCAGCCAACGGTTTCGCGGAATGGAACGATCTCGGCAACTGGGTCAATCAATTACTGGCAGGCAGGCTCGAGCCTTCGCCCGAAGTGAAACAGCAAGTCGCAACCCTCACCGCGGGTAAGCCGGATCAACTGGAAAAAATGAAAGCGATCGCCCAGTTCGTGCAGCATGACATCCGCTATGTCGCAATCGAGCTCGGCATCGGCGGCTGGCAACCCCATCCTGCGCCAGAAGTTTTTTCGCATCGCTACGGCGACTGCAAAGACAAGGCCACGCTCGTGCGCACCATGCTGCACGAGATCGGCATCGAATCCTTTCACGTGGCCATCAACAATCGCCGCGGCGTCGTCACCCGCCAGACTCCGGCGCATAACTTCGGATTCAATCACGCAATCGTCGCCATCCGCTTGCCCGATGGTGTGAACGATGCTTCCCTGGTCGCCGTTCTGCAGCATCCCAAGCTCGGCCGCTTGTTGTATTTCGACCCGACCGACGAAATCACTCCCTTCGGTCAGATCGACGGTGAACTGCAGGATAACTACGCTCTCCTGGTCACTCCGACAGGCGGCGAGCTTCTCGCATTACCCATGCAGCCGTCTTCCATGAACAGCATCGAGCGCACCGCCAAGCTCACGCTCGACGCCTCAGGCACTCTCAAGGGAGATGTCAAAGAAACTCGCCTCGGAGGCCGCGCCTGGTCGGAGCGCTGGTCGCTGCGCAACGTCTCCAAAGACACCGATCGCATCAAGCCCATCGAAACCCTGCTCGGAGCCTCGATGACGAACTTTCACATCACGCACGCCACCGTGGAGAATCTGCAGCGCACCGATCAGCCATTCGGCTTTGAATACTCTTTCACCTCCGACAACTACGCCAAGAATGCCGGTGGACTTCTTCTCGTACGCCCGCGCGTGCTCGGCAACAAAGCGTTGGGTTTTCTGGAAACCAAAGAGCCGCGTGAGTTCCCCATCGAATTCGAAGGTCCCACACGCGACACCGACACTTTCGAAATCGCGATTCCCGCTGGCTATGAAGTCGACGACACGCCGCCTCCCGTCAACGCCGACTACAGCTTTGCCAGTTATCACGCGAAGACTGAAGTTGCCGCAGGAGTGATCCGCTACACGCGAACGTTCGAGCTAAAGGAGTTGAGCGTTCCAGTCGATCACGCCGACGACCTGAAGCGCTTCTACCGAACCATCAACGGCGACGAACGCAACACGGTCGTGCTGAAAGCGGTAGCCAAGTAGCAGGCACAATAACGCCCTGTCACTCTGAAGCGCAGGACGAGCTTTGGCGAGTCCAAGTCGAAGCATCCCGCACGTTAAGATGCCCTCACCATTCCGAAACAAAATTCTGTCGGTAGGTAGCTGTGCTTGCGTCCTATCGCCTGCTCGCGCAGCTAGGCTCGACCCGCCTCGCACAGAAGCTGCGGCAGGCGCTCTCGGACCATATCATGCAGGCGCTGGTGATGTTCGAGCATGGCTGCCTGCTCGCGCCGGGGGACGTTGTATACGCTCATGGAAATCTCCACCACGGTTCGATCCAATACGCGGAGCACGTTGAGGAGCTTTTCGAGATCGGCTGGCACGCCGCGAACACGCAGCTTTCGCCATGATTTTTTCGTGGGCTGGGTCATTGCACTGTCCCTCGGGAACTAACCAATTGATACCTCATCCCCGATGACAAGGGAAACGCAAACAATCGATCATTGTGATCAGCGCAATGCATGAACGAAGGTAACTTTCAGAAGAATGAAATTTGACCCTATGTGTCAGGTGTCGCCTCCGACTTCGGCTTCATTTCTCGTCCCCACTTTTTAGGATCTTCGTTGCGCATTTTCTCCATCGCCTTTGCGTGTTGGGATGCTTTTCCATCACATGTTTCGTCATAGCTTGGACCATCTCGTCCTATGACGCAGCGGACAGCTTTTGTTCACAAGGCCCACACCGTGATCGTCTCGTCTACGGCTTAACCACCTGCCGACGGCCGTCTTTGTTGGTTAGGGTAAGTGAGGGCTCTCCGCCGTCCGAGCTCATCACGATGTAAGTGGGATCGATTCCCCCGCCAAGCGTAAGCCCCGAGCCCTGCTCCGAGGTCTCGATCTTCACCGAAGGCCGCCCGTCGGGACGAATCAACCGGAACAAGACCGCCTCCGGGTAAACTTTTCCATCCGCGACCGGCTTGCCGTCTCGGATCGCCGGCCCTTCAGGAACAACCGACACCGACGCTCGCACCTTCCCTTGGGAATCAACAATCTCGAGTGCTCTCCCGCGAATGACTTGCTCAGGCCCGCTTGCTTCGACCGGCGCAGCGTGATGGAACTGGAAGAAAACCAGCATTCCAAGATTCAACAAGGTAAGTGTCGTTAGTGCTCGCGTGTTCTTCATTGCAGCTCCCTCAATTTAGATTTGATCTCCGGTTCGGCACGGCCCGGAGCACCAGCCTTGCATTTATAGGACGCACCGTTCCGAGAAGGGATAGCGTAGTTTGTAAAGTTGAAAGAGAAACCCCAAAGCCGTAAGCAGTGTGAGAAGAGCCAGCTAGGTGTAAGGCGCAAACATTAGCCTGTCTTCAATCGTGCGCCCCCTGCTTCAGTCTCTCCGATGATGTAGAATCCTCCGCGACCGAGTCCCTCTCCAACCACGGGAATGCCACTTGAACTACGGCCGCTTCGCTCTCGCCTTTCTCGGCGCCACCGTCGCCTACTTTGCCTTTGGCTTCGCGCTGTTCGCGGCCCTGCCCGCCATGAAGTCGGAGTTCCAGAAGTACCCCAACGTCTACCGCACGCAAGACAGCATGATGAAGATGATGCCGCTCGGCATGATTTTTATCTTGATCAGCATCGCGGTGGTCGCTGCGATCTATGCGCGGATGTATCCTGCCGGCGGCGGCCTCGCGTCCGGCATCTTCCTCGGCGCACTTATCGGCATCTTCTCCGTCGGAACCTTCGTCGTTCACAACTACGTCAACCTGAACATCGGCCTTACCCTGACGATCTACCAGGGCGTCTGTTACTTCATCCAGTGGCTCGTTGTCGGCGCAGCCATCAGCCTGATTTACAAACCCTAAACACTTCGGGACTCAAGGCTTAGCACCCACAACCCAAGCAATGTCATTCCGAATCGGAGCAAAGCGCCGGTGAGGAACCTGCTTTTAGCCTGAAGCTGAAAGAAGCCCAACATCCTAGAACCTTGTCCGATTTCCAACGATGTTTCTTCGGGCGGGGAGAAGCAGGTTCCTCCCGTTGGTCGGAATGACAAGTCGTTGGGGAACTTGGCACAAGATTTCGGGGTATCCCCCTCCCCCCCCGAATCTTTGGAATGAGCGAGTTAGCGCGAAATTCCCGGCAAAATCCGTTTTTCAAAGGACTTAGATGTCAAAATCCGTGAAACAAAGGACTTAGCGCCGCAGAATTTCGTGTTCTGCGTTTCGCGAGTATCACGGCCTCAGCCATGATTGCGAAGTTTGCCTGTGGAAGACAAGGACATGCGTCACAATGGGGGTGTGGAAAAGTTGTGGACGATGAACTGAACTTCTTTTCCGCCGATGCACGCGGATTTCGCGGATTCAATGCTGGTGAAAAGCTTATTGGCGAAATCCGTGTACATTTGCGGAAGCGCAGTTCAAATTCGTTATGGAATGGAAGAATCGGCACGTTTGTTCCATGCGAAAGCAGGTTCCTCCCGTTGGTCGGAATGACAAGATTTTGGGAGGGATCGACCGCCGGGCGGTAAATCATGCGTGCCAATTGGGGATGGATCGACTGCCGGGCGATGAAATTGTGCGCGCCGGGACGTTGCTAGAAGGACTTTTTCATTCCGACCGCTGCGCGGCGACGCAGTGTTTGACGCTTGGCGCGGGGCGACTATAGGCTACGGTCTAGTTCGGGCGGCCTACTACTGTTGGCGGAGTTCACTATGCATGATTCAACGACTAGGGAGCCGGCCAACGATCCCCAGGATTTGGAACGATTGCTGGTGGAGCGAGAGAACGCGGGAGATGTGGCCGGCATGACGGCGTTGTTCGAGCCAGACGCGGTCGTCGACATTGGCGGTGGAACGTTTCTGCGCGGCAAAGGGGCCATTCACGAGTTTTTTACCAAGCTCCAGTTTACGGGGTTCGGACCGGAAAAACGAAAGTTCGAGTTCGGAGAGCAGCGGCCGGCGCTCATCTGCGGCGATCTGGCCCTCACCTCGACGCGCAGCCGCGATGGCACCGTGACCTCAGAAGTTGCGCGCCGCCAGAAGGATGGAACGTGGCTCTGGGTGATCGACAGGTATTCCGTGGCTTGGTGATTGCAGTCGTGAGCAGTGCCGATGAGGAGGCGAGAACCAGCGCGTCATCAGTGACCGTGGTCACTGCCCGTCGAGGCGTACGCTGATAAAAACTAAGGCTTCCTTTTCTAGAGCCGCCTCCCGGCTCCTGTGCCCCCGAGCGGCATGGAAGGAGGACCGAGCGTGTCAGCCACACGGCCCCGAACATTCTCCGTACCTTCTGCTTTCAACTGGACTGGTGTTTGCCAGGCTGCGGGAATTGCTGCCTTCGTGTTCCTTGTCTACTGTCTCGCGACAATGATCCAGATTGCCATCGTCGGCGGGCCGCCGGATAGCGTTGCAGAAGCGTTTCGTGCGTTCCAGCAGAACAAGTTGGTGGGTCTTTTGCGGCTCGATTTTGCGACCGTTCTGGTGTTGCCCCTGTATTACCTCCTTTTCTTCGGCTTCTTTGCGGCTTTGAAAGACACGGATCGCACCCACGCCGCGATTGGGACGGTCCTGGTCTTCCTTGGTGTGACCCTGGTCCTCGCAATGCCCACAGCCCTGCCGCTCATGGCTCTCAGCGACAAATATGCAACCGCCACGAGCGAGGCCGCGAGAGCTCATTTTCTGGCCGCAGGGGAAGCCGTACTAGCCGCCGACATCTGGCATGGAACGGGTGCTTACATGGGCGGAATCTTCGTGCAGACCGGAGCCGTGTGGATTTCGGCCGTCATGTTGCGTGGTGGTGTGTTCAGTAAGGCGACTGCCTACGTGGGCATGATCACGCACGGACTGGACCTGGTCCATATTGTGTTTGTGCCGTTCCTCCCCAAAGTGGCCACCATTCTTATGATCGTTGCTGGGGTGGGATATCCGGTGTGGTTATGGCTTGTCGGGCGAAGGCTGCTGAAGGCTGGGAGAGCAGGCTAGTCCGGCTAAGTGCACTTCCAGTTCGTCCCCGGGAAGGAGAAAGAAAATGAACTCTAAGGACCATGCTCCGAGGATTCTGGGGATAGCGTTTCTTCTTCAGGCCATCACGTCATTGATCAGCGGAGCAATTCTGAAGGCGGCATTGGTTGTGCCGGGAGACATCGGCGAAACCATGCTCCGGATTGCGAACCATTCCTGGCTGATGAGGGCCAATGTTTTCGGGGAGATGGCCACCGCGGTGGGAGTCGTCTTCCTGGGAGCGATTCTCTTCTTGACCACGCGGAAACAGAACGAAAGTCTGGCTCTTATTGGTTTAGGACTTTACGTATTAGAAGCGTCGCTGCTGGCCGCCAGCAGGATTGCCGCGTTGTCTCTGCTGCGGATTAGTCAGGATTACGCGAACCCAGTCCACCCAGCCGACTTGCAGCCGATAGGAAGACTCGCATTTGAATCCATGAACTCGGGATATCAGTTGCTGATGTTGCCGTTTTGTCTGGGTGCGATCCTCTTTTATTACTTGCTCTACAAATCGGCCATTATTCCACGCGCTCTGTCTGTCTGGGGTCTGGCAGCGGTTTCACTCGCTTTCATCGGAACAGTGTGTGCTCTAGCCGGCCGCGAACTTTCATTCGCTGTGTACCTTCCTTACCTTCCATTTGAATTCGTCGTCGGCGCGTGGATTTTGGTCCGAAGCGGTCGCCCTAGATCCGAATGAATACGAATGAACGCGGAAGAATCCGGGGGGGCAGACGGGACGCTTACGAAATTTCTTCGCCGGACAGTGCGCCATCCACCACATCATCAACTCGCGCCTGAACCCACTGATTCGCCGCGTGCAGGCCGCGGAGGCGGAGCTTTAGGTAGTTATCGGTCAGGGCTTCGGTGAAGTCGCCTTGGGCGTCGCTTCCTGTCACGTTTAGCGTGATTGCTTCCAGGGTCCTTCCGAGGAAGCTTTGCATGAACGCTAATTTTTTCTGAGCGGCCAACTCTCGCAGGATTTGGTTGCGCTCGCGGGCTGCGTGCACTGGGACTTGGTTGTCCATTGACGCTGCTGGGGTGCCCGGCCTGGCGGAATACGTGAAGACGTGCAGATAGTTGAACGGCAAGTCTTCGATCATGCGGCGCGTGGCTTCGAATTCCTCCTCGGTTTCGCCGGGGAATCCGACCATTACGTCGGCGCCGATCGCCGCTTCGGGCATGGCTGTGTGAATCTTTTCGATCTTTTCGCGATAGTGCCATGGACGATATTTGCGATGCATGCGGCGCAGTACGGCGTCGCTGCCGGACTGCATGGGCACATGGGCGTGCTTGGCTATGCGCGGAGACGACGCGACCAGCTCGATCAATTCGTCGGTCCAGTCCATGGGCTCGACGGAAGAAATGCGGAGTTTTTCTAGCGAGGTTTGCGTGAGAATTTCGCGTAGCAGTCGCACGAATGTCGGCGAGGTCTCGGGTCTTAGGTTTTGGGTCTTAGGGCCGACGCCCGCCGCCTGAGGTCCGACGTCCAGATCTTTCCCCCAGCGGCCCAGGTTGATTCCGCTGATTACTACTTCGCGGTAGCCTGCATGGACCAGCGTGTTCACTTCGCTGGTAATCCGCTCGGCGCTTAGCGACCGGCTCTGCCCGCGCACGTACGGAATCACGCAGAACGAGCAGCGGTTGTCGCAGCCGTCCTGAATCTTGAGGTTCGGGCGGGTGCGCTCATTGGCGGCATCGAACACGGGCGCGGCCAGCAGTTCGGTGTGCGCGAAGATGTCGGAAACGAAGATTGATTGTTCGCTTTGAATGGAAGATGCCGGCGCGTCGAATTCCGCAGCGCCATTCAGAGTAGATAACATTGTAAGCGGAACGAATGCCGCTGGCGCTGAATGTTCACCAACACGACTCAGCGCAATGTGCGCCAACTGATGCTTATGCGAGTTGCCGATGACGACGCTCACGCCGGGAAGCGCGGCGATCTCCTCTGGCGCGCGCTGCGCGTAGCAACCGGTTACGATTATTTTTGCTTCGGGATTCTGCCGTCGGACCCGGCGGATGGCGGCGCGCGCATCCTGATCGGCGGCCGCGGTGACGGTACACGTATTCAGCACCACGACCGAGGCCTGCGACGTGGCTGTTGCGCGCGCCAGACCCTGCTGCTCGAACTGGCGCTCCAGCGCAGCGCCGTCGGCCTGGGTGGCGCGGCAACCGAAGTTCTCTACGTAGTATCCGGGCACGTCTCCATCGTAAAGCAAAGCATCGAAAAGCAAAACAAAACGCGGCGCCGCACTCGTCCGCGATGCTTAGCCGAAAACGCGCCAAAAAATCAGGCCGAAGCCGCAGTCCGCCGCGATTGAAAACATTCACGGCAGAAGACGGGGCGGCCCTGCGTGGGACGGAACGGAACTGTGGTCTGTTTGCCGCAACCCGAGCACGTTGCCTGGGTCTCGACTTTGGTGAAACGGTACGACTGCCCTTGCGATGGTGCCGCACCCAACACTGCGACCCGCTTGGTTTTGCAGGCCTTGCAGCGCTTGGGTTCGTTCTTGAACTGCTTGTCGTGAAAGAAAAGCTGCTCCCCGGCGGTGAAAATAAAATCACTGCCACAGTCGATACACTTCAGCACCTTGTCCTGAAATTCCATTTGAGGATGGCTCCCTTCAGCCCGTCCTCACGCCACCCGCGGGGAAACTGCGGCGGTCGCGAAAGACAGGTTGTCCTACATCCCCCTCAGTGTTGCCCCTGGACTCGGCCCGTCACGCCCGTGGAACAACGGCGTGGATACTGCCTATCGTGCTTTGAATGCCGGAGATTGATGAATATGAAATCCCTGCTGCAGCTCGCTTTGGTGGGGGCCAGATTCGAGCAGGGCCGCCCCGGGACGGAGCAGCCCATTCCTGCCTGTTTAGTCCTGTTCTTTGCGGGTTTTCTTGCGGGCTCGCTTGCGAGCCAACGCAGCCTTCACGCGCTTTCTTTCGCCGGGCTTCAGGTAAAAGGAGTGGCGCTTTACCTCCTTGATGACGTCTTCCTGTTGCACCTTGCGCTTAAACCGTCGCAGAGCGTTCTCGAGGGACTCACCCTCTTGAAGCCGAACTTCTGCCAAACCAATACACCCCCAGACTCGTCCCGCTGGACCGAATAGTTATTACAAGGAATTGACTTCAAGTCAAGAGGGTGCAACGGGCTGCGCCATCGGACTACGCCATTCGGGGAATTTTAAGGTTCATTTTGAGACTTGTTGGCGAGAATGTCGCTTCGGGCAAGCCCTGAGAGTAGGTTGAGTTACCCTAGACCAGATATTCCGGCAGGTTACTGGACAGTTGAGACTGGCCGAGTGTGCACCTCCCAGGAGAGGTTTGCTATCTCTACCATCGCACAACCGGGCTCTCTGCTTATGCTGAAAGGACGCGTTGCGGAGCCGGCCTTTGCTGCTCTTCCCTTCCTCCTTCCTCCGCGGACGATGCGCCCGTGGATCCTGTACCCGCATGCTCAATAGATAAACTTCAGCGCCAGCTGCACCTGACGGGGAGCGTAGGCGGCGTTGGGTTTGGTGAAGTTGTTGGGCAATTCGTAGTATCCGGGGAACGGCGCGGCGCCGCTCGTCACCGAACTCTGCACAAACGTGGTGGCGTTGGCGATCATGCCGTTCGACGTAATTGCGACGCGCTGATTGTCGCGATTGAACAGGTTGAACGACTCGGCCACCAGGTTCAGCTTGTATCTCTCGCCGAAGCGGAACATCTTGGTCAAGCGCAGATCGGCGGTCGCGTAGTCGGGTCCGGTGAAGGCGTTGCGGGTGTAGCCGGGTAAGCGGTCGTTCAGGTCGTTGCCGTCCTGGTTGGGATCGCCCGCGACCGTTGCGCTGAAAGGACGTCCGCTGCCGTAGTTCAGGACACCAGAAAGCTTCCAGTCGTTGAAGAACCTTCCCAGCATTTCGTGGCCGCGATGGAAGAATCGCGGCTCCGTGGAGAATGCCGCCACCAGCCGCTGGCGCTGGTCGGTGACACTCGGTCCGCGCTCGGCATTGGGAACGTAGGAATTCTGCACCGTGGCGGGCTGTCCTGCCACGAGCGCATCCTGACCGTCGTCGATGGCGTGAGCATAGGTGTAGGAGAAGCGCAGATACGTTCCGCGCGCCACGCGGCGATTGATGGAGAGCGTCGCGCCGCTGTAGTAGCTCGAAGCTGCGCTCTGAAATTCGTCGATCGCGCCGAGTTGCGCAATCGGTCGGCCCAGCGGGTTGATGCATGGTGGCCACGGGCATTCGAGCGTTCGGCTGAAGGTCCAGGTGGCGAAGGAATCGACGGTGTAGTATCCGCCCTGAAAAATCGATCCCGTGGAATCGAAGATGGGATAGTTCAATGCCACGGGCTGCGGCAGGTTCACATCCAGCGCGCGAATCAAGTGCTCGCCGTGCACGTTGAGCACAGAGATCGCGACGGTCGTGCGCTCCGCCACTTCTTTTTCGATCGTGACGCTGCCCTGCTGTACCCGTGGCGTCACGAAATTCGGCGCGAACGCGGAGACTTCATTGGTCACTCCTTGTGTAAAACCCGACGGCAGGGAGCAGTTCGCCGCGTACATCGGGCAAGTGACCAGCGGGTTCGGATAACTCGGAAAGAACTGTTCATCGGTGGCACGTGTATTGTTGAGGAACACCTGCGCATCGGTGACGCCATTCTGCGTGGCGACCACCGAGTTATAGATCTGCGGAATGCGGACATAGAAGATGCCATAGCCCGCTCGCACTACGAGCGGACGCTTGTCGCCGAACGAGTATGCCAGGCCAGCGCGCGGCGCGACGTTGAACGGCCGGAACGGTACTTTGCCCGAGGGCGGAAACAGGGGATTCGAAATCAATCCAGCGTGAGTGAAAGTCTGCAAGTCCCAGCGCGCGCCCAGATTTACGGCGAGATGATCGGTCAGGCGAATCGTATCTTGCGCAAACGCCGAGTACTCGTTGTTGTCGGGATGCGAAGCGGCGCTGCCGAAGTTCTGCAAATAATAATGCGGCACTTCGTGCGCATAAGCGCGCAAGGGCGAAAGCTGCAGACCCGCTTCCATCGGCTGATAGGTAAACGGATCGACCTTGATCGGATAAAACAGATACTCCCCGCTCTGCTGGCTGGGAAAAAAATCGTAAATCCAGCTGAACAGGCCGTCGCCGCCCAGCTTCCAGGTATGGCGGTGGCCATCGAAGCTCATGGTCTCGGCCAGGTGCAGCTTGTGCTCGCGCGTCTGCCGCGGCAGAAGATTCGATCGCCCCACGCCGTCGAGAATGGTCGGAATCTTCACCAGCACGTCGCTTGTGTTGCTGAACGACTGTTGCCGGTCGCGCGAGAACTGCGCGCGCAGATGGCTGATCCACCTCGCAGAAAACGCCGAAGTCAGCGAGACCGATCCGGTCTCGGTCGCAACCGTCTCCTGTCCGTTGTCGCTGATCGAATCGTAGGTGACCGGGCTTCCGGGATCGAGAAAAACGTTGTTCGCTCCCCAGTAGCGGCTCGTGTTTGCGCGCAGGGCCAGCTGATTTTTCGGCGTGAGATTGAGGTCAAGCTTGGCGTAAGCCGTATTGCCGATCTGTGCCGCCGGATATTCCCCGGCCAGCGATGTCAACTTCGCCGCCGCCGCGAATACCAGCGCCTCATCATTGGGGTCGTAGTCGTTGGGGATCCCGGTGGTACTGGCCACCGGCACTACCTCCGACGAGCCATTCAGAAATTCGACAACGTTCGGCACATGAAACATGTGCTGATCGAATCCTGCGAAGAAAAATGCCTTGTTACGCACAATCGGCCCGCCGATTGTTCCCCCGACCTGCTGCTGGCGATTGTGCGGCTTAAAAGCGAGAAACGGATCCGCCGCCCCGAATGCGCTGTCACGGATGTAATAGAACGCCGTCCCATGCGCGTGGTTCGATCCCGACTTGGTCACGACGTTCACCACCGCGCCGCCCGAGCGCCCCTGCTCGGCGCCATAGGAATTCGCCGAAACTCGAAACTCCTGCACTACCTCCGTCGAGAATTGATACGGCGCCCGGTAGCGTCCGCGAGCCTGCGCGAAGAAGTCGTTGTTGAAGTCGAGCCCGTCGACCAGAATGCTGTTCTGAAATCCGCGAATGCCTCCGAACGAGAGGTCGCCGTTGGTGGCCGACGTCAGGCTGCGCGGGTCTTGTGTGACGCCGGGAGACAATAGCGCGAGATCGGAAAAGCGCCGGCCATCCAGCGGCATGTCATTCAGCGCGCGTTCATCGAGCACAGTCGATACCGCGCTTGGTTTGGTTTCGACCAGTGCAGGCGCATCCGAAACCGTCACGGTCTCGCGCGCTCCCGCAACGCTGAGCCGGAAGGAAAGTTCGGCCGCGCCGCCGACATCGACATGAATTTGCGGCGTGACCTGTGGCGACATCCCCGGCGCGGTGGCGCGTGCGGAGTAATCGCCCGGAGGCAGAAGATCGAGCGCGAATCGCCCCTGCTCATCGCTGGCCGCGTTGTAGCGTCGGCCCGTGGCGGAATTCACGATCACCACCGACGCGCCGACGATCACGCTGCCGGTCGAATCCATGACCTCGCCGCGAATCGCGCCGGTCGCGTCCTGCGCCACGAGCCGGTACGGCGCCGGCATCATGATCATGAACAGAAGAAGGCCCAAAAGGAAAACCACCCGCCTTGAAGACATAAGTCGCCCCTGTCTGCGAGATCATTCGGCGATGCGCTCGGAGGGGACAACGCGCGTGAACCGGACGCGCGGAAGCACCCGCAGAACAGAACCGGAGGGCGCACCCTAGTAATGCGCGACCGGGAGGCTGGTCCACGGAAGGAGAAACCTCGATCTGTATATCACGAGGAAACGAACGATGGGGCATTGGCGCAGAGACTATTTTGCAGTGATTCCCGGACTGGGAACAAAACGCTAGACTGCTGGGAAGACGAGTTCAGGCATCTGCCATGGCCGCGCGAAATGGGAAAATCTCGCCAGTTCATTTACTGGGCGATTTCCTTTTCTATGTCGCGCTGTTCCTGTTTGCGGTCATCTGGAGGAGGGATTCGACCTGCATTGTGGGCAGCGTGATCGCAGTGCCTGCATTTGCCTTGTGGTTCTTGGCCAAACTGCAACTGGGGAGTTCATTCACTCCTAAGGCTGAGGCACGGACGCTGGTGACGCAAGGACTCTATTCCAGAATCCGGCATCCGATCTACTTATTCGGAACGCTGGCCTTGCTGGGCATTGCCATTTGCCTGCACTCTGCCTATTTCTATGCGTACCTCGGTCTGACCATCGCGGCGCAGCTTTGGCGAATCCAGCGGGAAGAGAGGGTTCTCCGGGAGAAATTCGGAGAGGCCTATGTCGCCTACCGGCGGCACACCTGGTTCTAGGCAGGGCAGGCCCCACGTTGAAAAGAAGAACGTTCGTCCTAGCTTTCGAACTCGTCCGATCTCCGCCAGATCGACATACCGCGCGCGCCCTGCGCCAGCAGGCCGAGTGTAGCGGGCTGCGAAACCGGCGCCGGACTGAGGCTGGCCTGCGTTTTTGTAACCGGGCCGTTCGTTTGCCCGGTGTGAATGGGCTGGTTCGGCACCGTTTCATACGCGTATCCATTCAGCACCGTTCCAGAGCTTCCCTGGGTCACATGCGCCCATCCGAAGTGTGTTTGACCGTTGACCACAAACTTCAGGCCGAGGTACGCTCCGCGGTGCTTATCCTGCCACGGGCAGTGTTCCGATCCCGGGCTGGTGTAGTCACCGCGAATCCACCACATTGGCGCTGTGTTGGGAGCGAAGGCGGCCTTGGGTCCGACGGCCACGCCAGCCGGCAACGCAGCGGCGCATTCTCCGCCTTTGCTTTCGATCTGCCAAACTTCGTTGGCAGCCTTGGACGGCATGATCGAGAGACCGGCCGCAAAGAAGCCCAGCGGAAAACGCCGTCCGCCCGAGTATTGCCCGAGGTAAAAACCAAAGTCAGGAACGCCATCGTTATTAAGGTCGAACGAAATCGGCGTGTTGACGGGAATGGTGACATTGGCCGCGGTGTAAACAACCTTGGCCTCGACCGACTGCGACATCGCCAGCAGGCCTACGCCAGCGGCGGTGGCAACCGTTGAATAGGCGAGCAGCCGTGCGTCCAATCGCGGTGAAAGGGACTTCTTGCTGCGAGTTGCATCAGAAGTCGTACGTCTCATTTGTCTTTCTCCTGTTTCTCCTAATCGTTGAATATCCACGGTCAATATCTGAAGCGGCGAAAGGAATCTGCTAAACAACCTGGCCCTGCTCATCCGGCCTGCGCCAGATCGACAACCCGCGCGATCCTTGAGCCAACAATCCCAGGGTTGCGCGTTGACTCGGAAGCGGAAATGTAATGTCCGACCGCACATCTGAAACCGGTCCGCTGGTTTGCCCGGTGTGAATGGGCTGATTGGGGACGGTTTCATAGGCGTATCCGGAGAGCACTGCGTTTCTGCGGCTGACCGTAAGGTGAGCCCACCCGTAGTGAGTTTGTCCGTTGATCACAAACCTGAGGCCGAGAAATGCGCCATGCACTTTGCCTGCGAAACCGCAAACCGTGTAGGGCCCGGAATAGGCAGTACCGTTCGATCCCCAGACCGGCAGTTGCTGCGCCTGAAACGCAGCCCCTGCGCCCACTTTTACCCCGCGCGGCAGCGCTGCCGCGCATTCCCCGACCTTGCTGTCGGGCACACCCCAGATTGCGTTCCCCGTTTTCAGCGGATCCATCTCGATGTATTCCTCGTGATAGCCCAGCGGCTTTCTGGGACCGTAAGCGTAGAAATAGAAATTAAAATCCGGAATGCCATCATTGTTCATGTCGAGATTCGTGAACGCGTTCGTGGGCATGGTGACGTTAGCCGCGGTGTAAACAATTTTCGCCTCGGCGACCTGCGACACTGCGAGTAAGCTGACTCCGGCCGCAGCCGCGGCCGAAGCATAAGAAAGAAGTTGTTTGTCTAGTCTGTGAGCGACGCGGCTGGTTGCGGCAGGAACTCGGCGGGACGAATCGGGCTGGGTCATCGGAGTTCTCCTTGACGAAGAGGGAATTGGGGCCGAACCCAAGACAGCTGGGCGTGAGGGAGGAATGAATTTTGCTTGCTGAACTTCCGCCTGTCAAGATGCAGAACTTTGCAGTGAGCGCACCGTCTCAAAGAAGCATTTCTCTTTACAGGAAAACACCGATTGTCTTCTTTATTGCCGGCTGCTGCGATTTCTCGGCGCTCTTACGCCGTCTCCCGCTCTCGTGTTACCTTCAACTTTCATCTCCAAGTGCATGATTCGCTCCTACAAAGGCGTCCGGCCTGTCATTCCAGCCACTTGCTTCGTCGATGAGTCGGCTCAGATCATCGGCGACGTCGTGCTGGGCGAGCATGCCTCCATCTGGATGAACGCCGTGATCCGCGGCGACGTCCACGAAATCCGCATCGGCGCCCACTCCAACGTGCAGGACAACAGTGTCCTGCACGGGATGAAAGAGCAGTGGGGCGTCTACCTCGGCGAATATGTGACGGTCGGCCATTCCGTCACGCTGCACGGCTGCGTCATCGAAGACCGCTGCCTGATCGGCATGGGATCGATCATTTTGAATGGTGCGAAGATTGGCGCAGGATCGATTATCGCGGCGGGTACGCTGATTCCTGAGAAGACGGAAGTCGAACCGGGCTCGCTGTGGATGGGCTCGCCGGGAAAATTCCGCCGCCAACTCGGCCCCGGCGAGGATGAGATGATCATGCGGTACGCCAGAAATTATCTTGGGTATAAAGACGAGTATTTGAGGGAAAGATAGCTGAAAGTTGAGTTCTGAAGAAGTTCTGTCATCCTGAGCGAAGTTTTCGTGCGCGAATGCGCACGAAAACACAGTCGAAGGATCCCTGCCGCAAAAACTACGGCCGGAGTCAAAGAATGCAGTGCAGCGAAGATCGCAGGGATCCTTCGACTGCGGTTGTTCTTTGCGCTTCGCTGCAAAGAACAATCCTCGCTCAGGATGACAAATCACTGGGTACTGATGACTGGCCACTGGCCACCGACCACTGGCCACCGACCACTGGACACTGATTCATGATCAAAGCAGCCCGAGGAACGCGCGACATCCTGCCGCCCGATACGGCGCTCTGGAACTTCGTCGAAGCCGCCGTGCGCGACGTGTTTCGCGCCTACAACTTCCAGGAAATACGCACGCCGGTTTTCGAAGCGACGGAGTTGTTCGCCCGCGGCGTCGGCGAAGAGACCGATATCGTCTCGAAAGAAATGTTCACCTGGGAAGACCGGGGCCGCGCCGAAAGCGACAAAGGACAATCTCTCACCCTGCGCCCCGAGGCCACGGCGGGAATCGTGCGCGCCTACATTGAGCACAAGCTCTGGGATCGCGGGCTCAACAAGCTCTTCTGCATCGGACCCATGTTCCGCCGCGAGCGTCCGCAGAAAGGCCGCTACCGGCAGTTCTATCAAATCGACGCGGAAGTCATCGGGCCATCATCGGCGGGTAGCGAATCTCCCGCGCGCGACGCCGAAGTCCTCGAGATGCTGGCCACGCTGCTCGACCGCCTCGGCATCACGGATTGGAATCTCGAACTAAACTCCGTCGGCGTCCCCGCCGATCGCGCGCGCTTCAACGAAGCGTTGCGCGCAGCGCTCGACCCGGTGAAAGAAAAAATGTGCGGCGACTGCCAGCGCCGCGCCGTGACGAATCCACTTCGCGTCTTCGACTGCAAAGTTCCGGCGGATCAGCCCATCATCGAGACGCTGCCGCGCATCAGCCATTTTCTGGGCGACGAAAGCCGCAAGCACTTCGACGCGGTCCAGGAAATTCTTACGAAGACCGGCGTGCGCTTCACCTTGAACGACAGGCTTGTCCGCGGCCTCGACTATTACACGCGAACGGCATTCGAATTCACCCACGGGGCGCTCGGCGCGCAGAATGCCATCCTCGGCGGCGGGCGCTACGACGGCCTCTCCGAAACGCTCGGCGGCCCCGCGGCTCCGGGCATCGGATTCGCCATCGGCGAAGACCGGCTCATCATGTCGCTGCAGGAAAAAACTCCGGCCGACACTGTGCTCCGCAAGCCGGATGCTTACATCGCTCCGATGGCTGGAATGAATGGCGAAGCTGCGCGGCTGGCGCGGGAACTGCGGCGGCACGATCTGGTGATCGAACTGGGCGACGACACATTTCGCCTCAAAAAATCATTCGAGACCGCGACCAAGGCCGGAGCCAAATACATTCTGATCGTCGGCGAGAATGAAGTGAAGGCGGGCCTGTTTGCGTTGAAGAATCTGGAGACTGGGGAACAGGTCTCAGCCTCGCTCGAGGAATTGGTGCGGAAGCTTCGCAGCTAGGGCCCAGCCTTCAGATTCCCACCCTCTTTCGCAAAAGACGCGAAAGAAGGTGGGGCGACCGGCGCAGGAAAAATCATGGGATTACTTTTCGAAATCGACGCGACACTCAAACGCTTTATCGAGGCGCAGCCGATGTTCTTCGTCTCCACCGCGCCATTATCGGCTGAGGGCCACATCAACCTCTCGCCGAAGGGCCTCGGATCGTTCCGCATCCTCGGGCCGAAGCAAGTTGCTTATCTTGACGTGACCGGCAGCGGAGTGGAAACCATCGCGCACCTGAAAGAGAACGGCCGCATCGTTTTCATGTTCTGCGCCTTTCAGGGACCGCCGACAATTGTGCGCCTGCATGGCCACGGACGCGTCATCGAGCCTGCGGCGCCCGAGTTCGCCGCGATGGCGCCGCAGTTTCCTGATTATTCCAGCGCACGCTCCATTATCGTTGCCGATATTACCCGAGTGGCCGACTCCTGTGGCTACGGCGTGCCTCTCATGCGCTATGAAGATGCACGTCAGCAACACTTCGCGTGGGCCGAGAAAAAGGGAACCGAGGGATTGAAAACTTACCGCAAGGAAAAGAACAGCCGCAGTATCGACGGGCTGCAAGGGCTGTCGGAATGATCGAGAGTTACGCACAGCAATTTCTGCGAACATTCAACCGTTATTTTTCGATTCGGGAGGTCCCATGTATTTCAGGTTTGCAGTTCTTATCGTTCTTCTTTCTGTGATGAGTGTGGCTGGTTTCGCGCAGGCGAATGTGCCCGCCAAGCCGCTCACTCCCTTCGAACAGACCCTCATGGCCGCCGAAAAAAGTTACATCGAAGCCGCCAAGAAAGGCGGCGCGGATTTTTTCAAAGCCACGCTTACGGATGACTTCTCTTTCGTCGGCTCCGACGGCGAACTGAACGAACGCCAGGACATGATCGACGAGCTCGGCGGCGGAGGCACCGACATTCTTCCATATGACATGAAAGTGGTGAGCATCAGCGACAGCGCCGCGATCGTCACCTACGACGCCATAGTGCGCGTGCCGCCCAGCGAAGATCAAGGCCCGCCGCCCCGCTATCAACACCTCAGCACAATCTGGGTCAAGCAAGGCGGCGCCTGGAAAATGAAATTTCATCAGAAGTCGGTCGCGCACTGGGGAGACTGGTAGATGAAGCAGGGGCTTGGGGCTTGGGGCTTGGGGCTTGGGGCTTGGGACGAGGAAAGCCAGTGGCTAGGAAGAGTTTCTAGCCTCTAGCCCCCAGCCTCTAGTCCCTATCCAGCTTTCCTATGCCAGCCGAAAACGTCCATCACCGTGGGGAGTTTCGGGGTATACAATCAGGGACGTTTTTGGGAGGAATTCATGAACCGCACGGCAATTATTCTTGCAACAATTCTCGGACTGGCCGCGCTGGCGGCCGCGCAGATGGCCCCTCCGGGACCAGAGCACAAGAAGCTCGACCAGCTTGTCGGCTCCTGGACGCTCGACGGCGACATGAAGCCGGTCATGGGCAACGGCGGCAAACTCTCCGAGGAGGAAAAGTGCGAGTGGATGGAAGGCGGCTACTTCGTCGTCTGTCACACCGACTTCAAGAGCACCATGGGCAACGGCGTCGGCATTTCGGTGATCGGATACTCCCCGGACGACAAGGCCTACACCTATCGCGAATTCAACAGCTGGGGCGAGTTCGACGACTCCAAAGGATCGCTCGATGGCGACACCTGGACGTGGACCAGCGACGAAAAGATGGGTGACACGAAGGTAAAGGGCCGCTTCATCATGAAGTTCGCTTCGCCCAGCGCCTATAACTTCAGCTTTGAAATGTCGCAGGATGGGACGAAGTGGACGCTGGTGATGGACGGCAAAGCCACAAAGGTGAAATAGCTCGTCCTTCGAGATCTCGAAACAGGTGAACTCCGTTAGGGGCGGCGCCGGCGCCACAAATTTCTTATCCGCAACATCGACTTTCATCTTGAGCAAAGCGAAGGACCCAAGAACTTGCTGGCGGCCTCGGCGCTGCCGGCGAATATAGACGTCCTTCGTCGGGCACAGAACGCCCTTCTCCGGATGACAGACGTGTTTGAAGGTGCCTGACTGGCCGGATTTCGTCCGACGGGCGAACGAGGGTCCGCCACTCCACACCCGCGTCGCGTTGCGGAACGCTCATGTACTATTTCAATCAGCATGAAAATCTTAGGCGCCATTTCGTCTCTCGTGGCTGCAGCCGTGCTGAGTTCAGCTCTCCATGCGCAGGCCAAGCCGGCGGCTCCGCCGTCCGACGGCGCCAAAACCTCTCGCAGCTACTCCGGTATGTACACCTTCCTCAAAGAGGGAGAATTCGTGCAGGTCACGGTGGAAGATGACGGCCGCGTCACCGGATTTGTCTCCCGCTACGGCGAGGGCGACAGTGACAAGGGCGCGTTTCTGAATCAATTCTTCAAGAGCGCATCGCTCGAGACTAACAAGCTGGCCTTCACCACGGAAGTCGTCCATGGAGTCTCGTTTGAATTCAAAGGAACGGTCGAACGCGGAGAAGGAAAGAATCCCGGCGACGAGGCGTACTACATTTTGCTTGGCACGCTTGTCGAGAACTCCAGCGATGCTGAGAAAAAAGTTACGTCGCATACGCGCGAGGTGCTTTTCAGGTCGTTTCCGCAGTGAGTTAGTCGTGAGGCCCGAGTCCTGAGTCGTGAGACACCTCGGCTAAAGCCCTGCATCGCGTGTTGCCCCCATTTTTGCCTTTGATTTGCGTAAAGCAGGTTCCTCCTCGCTCCGCCGTTGGCGTCGCGTGTCGGAATGACATCTTCGAGAGTGGTCTGAGGACTGCGACCCGTTCTTACTGTCCTGCTCGAATGGGCGAAAGGCTCAAGCGTCCCGGCGCCTTTTTTCGCTCGGCTTCCCCGCCGTAAACCAGATCGGGGCTGCCGTCAGAGTTGGCCGAGGCCACGGCCAGAGTCTCCGCCAGATCGCGATACGACCGGCTGATCTCCGAGCCCTCCTGCAACACGACCGGCATGCCGTGATCGATCGCCGGCGAGACGTTGTTGAACGCGTTGGGCACCTTCCACAGCACCTTGCAGTTAGTGACCTGCTCGACGTCTTCATCGGTGAAGCCGGGAATCCTTTTGTAGCGGTTCAGCACCATGCGCAGGCGGTCACGGCCGGTTCCTTCCTCGAGGAAAGCGTGAATGCGGCCCGCGCTCCACAGCGAGACTACATCGGTCTGAGCGACTACGAGCACGGCATTCGAGAGATCGGAGAGCAGGCGCGTCGTTGCATCCAGTCGGCTGGAGGCGTCGACGACCACGTAGCGGTAGTGGTTGACCAGAAGATCGAAGAGCCGCGCGAGTTCGCCGGGCGTGGGCTCGGTGGGGTAGGGTTGCTGCGGTCCGGCCAACAGATGCAGGCCGTCCTTGGTCGGCGTCATGAGGCCGTCGAGCAGGGAAACATCCATGCGATGCAGGTTTTGCAATGCGTCGAGCACGCCGAACTGCGGCCGCAGATTCAGATGCAACGCCGCGTGCCCAATGGGCGCGAAATCCACCAATACGACGTCGCCGTGCGACTGTTGCAGCGCAACCGCGGTGTTGACCGCTGCGGTGGTGCATCCGGCGCCGCCTTTGGCACTCAAGAAGGTGAAAACCCGCGCCTTGCCTCCGCCGCCGGGAGTTCGCGTGCGCGTGGAGCTGTAACGCGTCAGGGCCTCGAGCAGCGGCTCAAAACCCGCGGCGTCGTCAAGATATTCGCCGGCGCCGGCACGCATCGCAGACACAATGTTGGCCGGGTGCGACATGCCGCCGTTGCCGAAAATCGCAATCTGCAACGTGGTGGCGCGGATCAGTTCAATGGCGCGAATGGCACGCAGCGAGTCCTGCGTGGGAACGTCAACGATGACTACTTCAGCCCGCGAGTCCTGCAACTGGCGGAGGATCGAATCGGTGGGCCCGACGGGAAATCCGACATGGGTGAACACCGCCCGTCCCAGACGGGTCGCGTCCAAGCGGGTCTGCAGCGCAGATAAGTGTTCGCGGTCCTCGCTCAAAAGAGCGACGGCGATGCCATGCATAGCGCGGTTCTCGCTGATTTCTCTCGGTGTCTGCATGTTAGAAAGAGATCGTACTCTCCGCCAAGTGACCTAGGTAATAGACCGCGTTCGTGCAGCGACACGTTGTGCTTCACTCACAACGACGAGGCATCAGGAACGGCTGGGGGGATTCGCAACCCTGGGGAAACTCCGAGGCTGTTTGCCTCTGTACGAGCCATTGTAAGTCAACATCGCGTCCATTGGAAAGACGCTTGGCGGCGATTTTCTAATGATTCAACGGTTTCGTGTGTGGAAATCGAGGCTGATTTAGCCGAGAGTCGAGCGGACGGCTGGTTGTGCCAGAGGGCGATCCTCTTCGTGTTGGGGATGCAGGGCCGCCACGCGCGGGAAGGTCGACGCCACCTCGGCGTCGTTCAGGTATTCATAGCCTTCAAACTTTACCGCGACTCCGATCTTGGCCTCGGAATGCCCCGCCTGGTCGACCGCCGGCTTCACCACACGCAGAATGTGGCCGCGGCAGCAGACGCGCATGCTCTCGGCAAGGGTAATTTCAGAGGGCATTTTGAGCGTCAGCTGGATCTCGGCACCTTCGTCCAGAGCGGTATCGGTGAAGAAAAAAACCCCGCGCGAGCTCAGGTCCTGGGTAAAACCAACGCCTTCGATCGAGGCGCTCGATTGGCGGAAGGAGAGCGGCAACAGATACGGGAATCTTTGTCCGACACGGCGCTCAACCCGAACTGGAGGAGTGTTCATGGATCGCATCCCTGCCGACTGCCGCAAGCGTACGCGATACTGTAGCTCAGCTTGGTCGTGAGGGAAAGTTGCAAGTTGGTAACGGTCGCAGGCGCGGGTTCCAATTTGGTCAGTTGGAGGGCGGACGCAGCCTGCCCTGAGCGCAGTCGAAGGGTACCGCCCGGAGATGGCAATCCTTTCGAACGGGAGTTATGGCGCTCCCTCTCCGGACGATTGCGTCCGGAGCTCCATTCACAGGGCCAGCGATATACTGATTCGAAAACCCTCGCGCAATCATCCAAAAGGCTACACGTGGCAGATCGGACACCTACCATTCAGGAGCAGTCGTCTCCCGCCAGCGCGTTGCCGAACCGAAAACTGAACCTGCAGGCAGCCGGACGCGCCCTGCGCCACCGGAATTTTCAACTCTTTTTCAGCGGACAACTCATCTCGCTCATCGGCACCTGGATGCAAACCGTCGCGCAATCGTGGCTGGTGTACCGCTTGACCGGTTCGGGCCTGAAACTGGGCGCGGTCGGGTTCGCCAGCCAGATTCCGGTCTTTATTGTCGCGCCTCTCGGCGGGATCGTGGCCGACCGTACCAACCGAAAACACGTGGTGATTGCCACGCAGACCGCATCCATGGTGCTGGCGTTCATTCTGGCCGCGCTTACCCTGACGAACAAAATTACGGTGCCGGAGATCTTCGTACTGGCCGCTCTGCTGGGGGTGGTCAACGCCTTCGACATTCCTGGACGTCAATCCTTTCTGGTCGACATGGTCGGGAAAGGCGATCTGATGAACGCCATCGCGCTGAACTCGTCGATGTTCAACGGCGCTCGCGTCATCGGCCCAGCGGTTGCAGGAGTGCTGGTGGCGCGGCTGGGCGAGGGCTGGTGCTTCTTCGCTAACGGGGTGAGTTACATCGCCGTCATCGCCGGGCTGATGATGATGAACGTGCATGCGCCTGCGCGCGTCTCGGCACAGACCTCGCCGTGGGAGCACATCCGCGAAGGCTTCGTTTTTGTGAATCAAACCGCGCCAATTCGGGCCTTGCTCCTCTTGCTCGGCCTGGTCAGCATGACTGGAATGCCTTACGTGGTGCTGATGCCGATTTTTGCCGACAAAATTCTGCATAGCGGCGGACAGGAACTGGCGTCGCTCATTCACTCGCACGATCTTGGTGCGGTGCGTTTGGGAATTCTCATGGGTGCGGCCGGAGTCGGCGCGCTGCTCGGCGCGTTGACGCTTGCGGTGCGCTCCGGCGTAAAAGGCCTGGGACGTTGGGTGACGGTGTGCTGCGCTGGATTTGGCGTCAGCCTGATGCTGTTTGCGCTATCGAAATCGTTCTGGCTGTCGGTCGGGTTATTGCTGCCGGTCGGCTACTTCGTGATGCTGCAGATGGCGGCGTCGAACACGCTGATTCAGGTGATGGTGCCCGATGCGCTTCGCGGGCGGGTCATGGCGGTGTATTCGATGATGTTCATGGGCATGGCACCGCTTGGCGCGCTGCTCGGTGGCGCAATATCTGACCGGCTGAGCGCCCCGATTACGGTCGCGATCGGCGGCCTCGTGACCGTCGCGGGCGCTTGGTGGTTCGGCGTGACGTTGCCGAAAATTCGCGTGGAGGCTCGCAGATTGATCCAGGCGCAGGCCATGGCAGGAGGCCAGCCCGCGGAAGCGATGTCGGCGCCCGTGGTGGAAGACAGCCGCGAACAGGCTGCGTCTCAGGTACAGACTCAGTCGTAGAAACGCCAGTCAGGTCATTGGCCTGCCACCGACCTCTGTGATCCTCTGTTCCTCTGTTGTGAAAAAAAATGATCAACCACAGAGGATTACAGAGGAAAGCTTGCCCAAGTTTGGGCGGATTACTTGTGCCTAGCACTGCGCCCGAGCGCTACTAAGAAGATCGCGCTCTTGCCGCGCGCATGCGGCGAGAAGAAACTGACCACGTCGTCGTCGTAGAAAGTCAGGCCGCTGGCGCCCAGGCGTTGCGCGTAGGCCGCCAGGTAGAGCTTGCCGCCTAATATTCCCGCCTCAAGCTGCACGGCGCGATAGCCGCGATTGCCATAGAGTTCGAGTATTTTTTTCAGATCGGCGAGAAAGAAAACATCGACCGCCGCATCCGCGGGAATCTGCTGCTCCAGCCCGAGATATCCCGCCTTGTCGCGAAAGTCTCCTGGCTTGAGCAATTCCAGTTGGCGTTTCTCCCAGTGATACGCGTAAGCACCGGCCGCGAGTCCTTCGACGTTGTTCACGATCAGATACAGATCGTTCAGATGATTCCCGGAAGAATCGAGAAAGTCAGCGGGAATACCGCGGGTTGCGCGATCGAGCATGAGTGAGAGTTGGGCGAACGTAATTGCTTCGCGCGAAAACTGGCGCGTCGAGCCACGCCGCGAAATCACTTGCTCAATGGAGTCCTGCGGATTTTCGGCGGGCAATTGCAACTCTGTGGTTGTCCCTTTCACCGCCCGCGATTCGCGCTCCAGGGATTTTCCGCGCCAGCGGCTGACTTCTTCTACATGTTCGAACGATGAGGCATCGTGAATCTTCCGCATCGCGGGATAGTCGACCTCTTCGGGGGAATACGGCACAGTGGGAAGTTCGAGCCGCTCAATCTGCGGAGGCTTCGGCGGCGCAGCTTTCTGATAACCGACCGGAACGAGGGAAAGACTGACTTCGCGTTTTGTGTCGAGAGCGAGCAGCGCGTTTACCTGCGCATCGACAAATCCCGCAACGACCCTGGCGGGAAGTTCCAGGCCACGCGCCATGGCCAGCAGGTTGGCGAGAATCGTTCCATTATCCCAGCCAAAGTGGCGATAAGTGCGCGAGCGATACTTCCAGGCATTACGCCAATACGTGCCGGTGCAGACAATCGTCGCTGGCGCGTGCGCCACCGACTCGTCACCGCCAGTCGCTTCAAACAAAGCCTGGCGAAAATCTCCCGCGCGCAATTGGCGCAGTCCGAACTCCGCCGCACCGAAATGATAGACGCCGGCGGCTAAACCCGGAGGCTCCTTCACCCCCGGCACCGGCCGCCCGGGCAGATCACTGCAGACGACGTACAACTCGATTTCATATAAGGCACCCGTGCAGGCCGCTGCGCGAAAAAAAGTTTCCCCTTCGGCATGCTTCTTGCTTTTGGTCACTCCGGCGGAGAAAAAGAGCAACTGCGCCAGGGTTTCGAGATCGGGAATCGCCTCGGCTTCCGCCTTCTTACCAGCGTCTGCGATTGCATCGACAGCTGCTACTCCTGTGTCGCGAAAGTCGCGCGGTAGCCGCGTTACTTCGAGCGTGGGATAGATCTTGAACAGCAGCGGCTTATTTTTCCAGTCGAGCATGTGCGGCTTCATGCGCAGCCCAAGATAGGAATGCTTGGTGCCGCTGTGATATTGCCGGGCTGCGTCGAGGTGATCGTTCTGGCTCAAATACGCTCCTTGCCGCAGGGGCTCAGCGGTAGGCGGTGGGCGGCAGGCCGGTGATGCGAATTCCGGCGTGTCCTTTGTGGCGAATGTTCATTCCGATCAGCAGTGCGGTGACCTGCTCGACGATGCGGGCGTTTTCCAGCCGGCCGCCGTCGATTGGGCGCACGCCGGGAATCTTCGCAGCCAATTGGCGCGTGAGTTCAGCGGCATCCGGATCATCGCTGCAGACGATCACGTCGCAGTCGAGAGGCGCGTCTCCGTTGAGCAGTTCGGCGGAGACATTGTGAAATGCTGCGACCACGCTGACATCTTTGGGCACAAGTTCGGCGGCCTGCTGCGCCGCCGATCCCTGCCACACACCCAAGGGCCGCGAGGGCCGCCCGCCGACCGAAGCGGCCAGCGGCACGGTTGCATCAATCAGAATGTCTCCCGCCGCAATCGACGGCTTGAGTTGCTTGAGCAGCGCGGCCTGTCCCTCGAATGGGACCGTGAGCATCAGGATGTCGGCTGCTTCGCAAGCGGCGCTGTTTTCCATGCCGGAAACATTGGCTGTAGCTCCGACTCTTTTTTGAATCGTCGCCGCCGCTTCCTGGGCGCGCTTCGCATCGCGCGATCCGATGATGACCGTTTCGCCTGCGCGAGCCCAGCGCAGAGCCAGTCCCATGCCGGCAGGCCCGGTGCCTCCAATGATCGCGATGGGCCGGATCGGCGCAGCGCTCGGGCTCATGCGAACTCAGCCTCGAGCGCCTGCTCGGAAGTGAATTCCGCTTCGTTGAATGGCAGTTTGATGTGGATGCGCGAATAGGTCGTGTTGCGTTCCGCTGGAATGCGCCCGGCTTCGAGGATCAGCGCCTGGAAATCCTCCGGGCTCGTATATTGCCCGGCGGTCGCGCCGGCTTCGCGCGAAATATTCTCTTCCATCAGCGTGCCGCCGTAATCGTTGGCGCCGGCGTGCAGGCACAGTTGCGACAGCTTGCGGTTCAGCTTCACCCATGAAACCTGAATGTTATTGATCGACCCAGCGAGCAGGATGCGAGCCAGAGCGTGGACCTTGAGATGCTCGGCCAGCGTGGGTCCGGAGCGCGCCAGGCCTTGGTGGAAGAGAAGCGTGTTCTGGTGGACGAAGCCGAGCGGAACGAATTCTGTGAATCCGCCGGTCTCGGATTGAATCTCGCGCAGCAAGCGCATCTGCCGCACCCAGTGCACGGGAGTTTCGGCGTGCCCGTACATCAAGGTCGAAGTCGAGCGGATTCCGCACTTGTGCGCAGTGCGGATGACTTCAATCCACTGCGCGGTCGTGAGCTTGTTCGCGGAAAGAATGTGGCGGATTTCGTCATCGAGAATTTCCGCGGCGGTTCCGGGCAAGGTGCCGAGCCCGTTGTCGCGCAGCATCGAGAGATAATCGGCCAGCGGCATTCCCGTCAGTTCCACGCCGTAAACAATTTCCATCGGCGAAAACGCGTGGATGTGCATGCGCGGCACGGCCTTCTTGATCGCCCGCAGAATGTCGCGATAATAAAACTTGTCGAGATCGCGCGGCAGGCCGCCCTGAATGCAGACTTCGGTCGCGCCTAATTCCCAGGCCTCGCGCGCCTTGTCGGCCATTTTGTCGAGATCGTGAAAGTAGGCGTCCTCTTCGCGCGGCCCGCGCGAGAAGGCACAGAACTTGCATCCAACAAAACATATGTTGGTGAAGTTGATGTTGCGATTGACGACGTAAGTCACTATGTTGCCGACGAGTTCGGAGCGCAGCAGGTTGGCGGCGCAGAGGAGGCCGAGCAGGTCATCGCCGGTAGCATCGGCTAGCGCGTAAGACTCTTCGAGCGAGAGCGCTCCGCCGTCTTGCGCTTCGAGACCTTTTTCTAGCGAGGCGCGCAGCGGCGCGCTCAAGTGTGGAGCGACCTCAGACCATTCGAGTGAAGGGAAGCTTTCCAGCTCAGCAGCTGCCAATTCGCGAATCACAAAATTCTCCGTGGAAAATCTTGCCACGTCTCTGCCAGCAAGCGGCAGGATACAAGCCACATCCGCTACAGTGTAGCGGAGTTTGACAGAAGAAGTTTATCGGAACAAATCCGTAGCCGCCGGCCGGAGGAGTTCGCGCACGCTGCCCTCGCCAGCTTTATAGCGAAATCCCCGAATGATGCACGCTGGAGCGCGATTCAGCTTCCCGCACACCAAACCGGCCGCACATGCTAACTCATCGGCCACGGCTTCTACGCTGGCTTTCAGCTTGTACCCATGCGAGTCACGGCGCCCGCGATCGTCCCGCAGCGGCTTCATCCCGGCGATGCCGATCGCGAACTCGGTCAGCCCTTCGCGCCACGGGCGCCCAAAGCTGTCGGTGATAATCACGGGCACGGCTACGCCGGTGAGTTTCTTGATTTCTCGTCGCAACTTCGCTGCCGATCGATCGGCATCTTCGGGCAGCAGCAGCGCGTGCTCGCCTCCAGAGACGTTCGAAACGTCGACGCCGCTGTTGGCGCAGCGGAATCCGTGAGGCGTCTCCGTAATCAGCACGCCATTTTTGCGCCGTATCACGCTGCGGCTCTCGCGCAGGGCCAGCTCAATCACGCGCGCGTCGAGCTTGTATTGCTTCGCCCATGCGATGGATTCTTTCGAAGGGATGATCGTCGCCAGGTCGACAATGCGCCCCTCGGCCTTCGAGACAATTTTGTGCTTCACGACCAGAATGTCGCCGGATCGCAGACGCAGCTTTTGACGGCGCAGGGATTTTACTAGCTTGTCGCTGAGGGAATCGCCCGGACGAATTTCGTCCTTAATGTTGACGGGGATGACGCGTACATCGACGGTCGGTGATGGCATGGTTACGGGCGTCAAAACTGCTCGCAGCGCCATCCCCGAACTCCCGCGTTTTCTCCAGCAGGCGAAAGGTATCTCCCCCTGAAGCAACCTGTGGGAGATCCCTCGCTCCGCCTGAAAAACGGCTATGCTCGGGATGACGCCGGAGAAAGGCCGAGCATCGCAGAACGAGTTGCCTGAACAACGAAGAAGCATGGAGCGTAACGGCTATTCCCGCGGCGGCTTCACGCTGATCCCTAACTCCTTCAACTGCCGCTCGCTCACCGGCGTCGGTGCATCTACCATCAAATCGACCGCGCGCGCGGTCTTGGGGAATGGAATCACCTCGCGCAGGCTCTCGGCTCCGGCGAGAATCATCACGATGCGGTCGAGTCCCAGAGCAATCCCTCCGTGCGGAGGCGTGCCGTACTCCAGCGCTTCGAGAAAGAATCCGAAGCGCGACTTCGCCTCTTCGTCGCTCATCCCCAAAGCCTTGAAGATTTTGCTTTGAATATCCTGCCGATGAATACGAATCGAGCCCGATCCCAGCTCCGTGCCGTTCAGCACTACGTCGTAGGCGAGCGCCCGGACGGCGCTCAGTGTCGACTGCGGATCGTTGACTGAATCAACCCCTTGCTCGAGCAGCTGCATGTCCTGCTCGTGCGGCGAGGTAAACGGATGATGCGCCGCCATCCACTGCTTCTCGCCTTCGTCCCACTCGAACATGGGGAAATTTGTGACCCACAGGAAGCGATAATCTTTCGCCGGGTCGCCCGTCTTTTTGAAAATGCCGTGCCGGTCGGAGTACTTCTGCGCCAACGCGAGGCGCAGCAGTCCCGCGGACGCGTAAATCGCCAACTCCGCCGGAGTGACTTTACGATGTGCAGGCATCGCCGTCTGCGGCCCGGCCTCCGCCGATCCCGCGACCAGCACGATTAGATCTCCATCTCCGGCGCCGGCTTTTTTAGCAATCGCCGCCGCAGCCTCCGGATATTTATTGCCGATGCGCTTGAAATCTTCATAGACGCGGGCGCCGCCCTTCGAGTGGAACATGGGCTTGATGTCGTCGCGCTCTTTTCGCGACAGCTCGCCGACTTTCGGCGTGCGAATCGCGATCACCGGCAGGTTCGCGTTGATCGCCAGCTCCTGCAGATTCTCCGGGCTGAAGCAATCGCGCACGTCGGTGAACGCTGGCAGCCGCAAATCCGGCTTGTCGATGCCGAATTGTCGGATCGCCTCGTCGTAATCCATGCGCGGGAACGATGTGGCAATCGACTCGCCAGCCGCGGCGAACGCCGCCTGTAGAAATCCTTCGACCACTTCCCACACGCGCTCAGCCTGCGGATACGACATCTCCAGATCGATCTGCGTGAACTCCGGCTGGCGGTCGGCCCGCAGGTCTTCGTCGCGGAAGCAGCGCACGATCTGAAAATATCGGTCGAAGCCGGAGATCATCAGGATCTGCTTGAACAGCTGCGGCGACTGCGGCAGCGCGTAAAACGTCCCCGGCTGCACGCGGCTTGGCACCAGGTAATCGCGCGCCCCTTCGGGCGTGGAGCGTGTCATGAATGGCGTTTCGATCTCGAAAAATCCCTGGCTCGAAAGATAATCGCGAATCGCCTTGGCCACCTTGTGCCGCGTCTCGATGTTGAACTGCATCGCGTCGCGGCGCAGGTCGATGTAACGGTATTTCAGACGAGTCTCTTCGTTGGTCAGCGCGGTATCGCTCGGCAAAAACGGCGGCAGCTTCGATTCGTTGAGAATCCGCATCTCGTCGACCACCAGTTCAACTTCGCCCGTCGGCATATTGGGATTGATCGTGTTGGCGTCGCGCAGTTTGACTGTGCCGATCGCGGCGACGACGAATTCATTGCGCAGAGTTTCGGCTTTTTCGTGAATGGCCGCATTGCGCTCGGCATTGACCACTACCTGGGCCACGCCCGTGCGGTCGCGCAGATCGACAAACAGCAGGCTGCCGTGATCGCGGCGCTTGTTTACCCACCCCATGAGCACAGCTTTTTTGCCGGCGTCGGAGGCGCGCAGCGCTCCGCACATATGCGTCCGTCGTAAATCTCCCAGAAAATCGAGCAAGTGGAATCCTTACAGTGAGATTGCGGCAGTTCGCCGAATCAAAGATTATAAATGGTCGGCGCTGCGCTTCGCCGTTTCTGGCTCCGACCGAAAAAACAAAATCGATAACCGCAGAGGACACGAAGGTACACAAAGGGAACGCGAGGCTGTGGCAGATTTGCTTCGTGGACCTTCGTGCCCTTCGTGGTTAATTCAAGAAATCGTGGTGATTCGCTGCCCTTCCAGCTATCCGAAGGCGCCGTTCCGCATCTACTATAGACATGATGGCCACAGCCGCGCCTGAAGAAATCCGGCAATCCGAAATCCCGCAGCCCACGCCCGTTCCGCGGCTGCTGGTCGAACTGCCTTCGTGGGGTGGGACGTTCCTCAGGAACCTGCGTGACTGCATCGCTCCGGCGCGGCTGCCCGATCTTGAACTGCGATCTGCGCCGGCGGCTTTCTGGCCCGACGTTTTCGTCATCCGCAAGCTGCCGTGGTCAAGATTCGTGCAGTCGGGCATGCTGCACGTCATCGCCGGTACGCTGCTGATTGGGCTCACGCGCTTTTTTGCCATGCAGCCCAGAGTCGTAGCGCTGCCCGTGTTCGAGCACAATCAAGTCATCGTTTACCAGCCCTCCGAATATCTGCCGCCGCTCGACACGCGCAGCGAAAAATCCGCTGAACCGGCAAAGGCCGACCCTGAACTTGCGCGCCAGCCAATCATCTCCGTGCCGCGCGAGGCCGACAACCGCTCGCAAACCATTGTCACGCCGCCAAACGTGAAGCTGAAGCACGACGTAGCGATGCCAAACATTGTGGCGTGGTCCGACCGGCAGGAAAAACCGAACCTTTACATTCCACCCGTTCCGCTGACTCCTGCTGCCGAGATCACGCGGCTGGCGCCGCAAGTCGCGAATAACGTGGTGGCGCCACCACCGGACGCTACGCAAGTATCGCAACGGCGCACCGCGGTCGCGCTGCAAAGCACGGTCGTGGCGCCTCCGCCCGATCTGCAAATTTCGCGGACAGCTCCTGCGCTCAATGCGCCCCAGGCAGCTCTGATCGCGCCGCCGCCGAGCGTCACTGCTTCCACTCGAACCCTGGGCGATCTGAACATCGGGCACAGCGCAGTGATCAACCCGGCGCCGCAGCTTGCGCTTGGTGAGCAGCGCGCTATTTCCGGAGGCCGCACCTCGGCGCTTTCAGGGGCGGCTCCGCAAGTCGTCGCGCCTCCGCCCTCGGTTGGCGGAGTTGCTGCGTCGGGATCTCCGGGGCGTGTAATCGCGCTCAGTCTGCATCCCGCCGCTGGCGCTCCCCCCGCTGCCCCAGAAGGAAACCGCCGCGGCGCATTCGCGGCCTCGCCCGAAGGCCATGCCGGAGCAACTGGCACGCCCGGCGCAGCCCGCGGCACCGGTGCAGGCAACGGCGTCCACGGAACAGGTTCAGGAAACGATTCGGGGACCGGCGGAAAAGGAAAATCCGATTTGCCTGCCGGCCTCTACGTGGGCAGCGCCGGCGCGGCGAAAACTTCACCCGTTGCGGGCGACCCCGGGCCGTCGTCCACGCAGCCAAAAACAAATGTCACGGCCAGCGTCCGTCCGCCGCGGGTGACGAGCACTCCCGGCACGACTTCCGGCGGCGCCTCGAAGCTCAACGAAGCCGAACGCGCCGTCTTCGGCGACCGCAAGTTTTACTCGATGACCCTCAACATGCCCAACCTGAACTCCGCGGGAGGCAGCTGGGTTGTTCATTTCGCCGAGCAGAAGCCGGAATTCAGCCCGCACGCTGCGAACGCGCCCGCCGACGATCTTTCTCAACCGATGGCGACGAAGAAAGTCGATCCCGCTTATCCGCTGCAACTGATTCGCGAAAACGTCGCAGGCACGGTAATCCTCTACGCTGTCATTCGAGCCGACGGCACGGTGGGCAACGTGCGCGTGCTGCGCAGCGTCGACGACCGCCTTGATCGCTTCGCCAGCGACGCCGTCGCCCAATGGCAATTCTCTCCGGCAACAAAAAATGGCTCCCCCGTCGCTGTGGAAGCCACTTTTCAGATTCCGTTCAAACCCGCAAAAGTGGGAACGAATTTCTAGCTGTGGAGAACCGCTCGCTCGCCTCCGCCGCGCCCTCGACTCAATCACGACTTTAATCACGTGGGGCCGTGACTCTCGTCACTGCCTCCCGCTGCCACACGGTCGAACGTAGATACGAGGTCTCCGAGACTCTACCCCATCGCCCCTCGGCCCCGCATTCCTAAGAGCAACTCGGGAGCCGGGAGGTTCCTCACCTGCGATTTCGATTTTCCGATTCTCAACAATCCTTTCGACTTTGGAGCGCGGCCGGCCCCGAGATGCTGCCCATTTTAGAAATAGCCACGCGCGTGGCGGGAGAAGAAGAATGACAAACGCACACGATGTTGTTTTGAAAGGATCGCGACGGTTTCATATCGGCGCCGCCCCCATACTCAGAATGTTCCTTCTGGTGTTGGCAACTACAATGGTCGCGAGTGCCCAGACGTTCACTCTGCTGCACGGCTTCGATAGTACCGACGGCAACCAGCCCTATGCGGGACTGGTCCTGGCAACCGACGGCAACCTCTATGGCACAACGATCTATGGCGGAGCTACGAACCATGGCACCATCTTTAGAATCACGCGAGGCGGCATACTGACGACGCTCTACAGCTTTTGCTCGCAGACCGATTGTCCTGACGGCGAGGTACCCTTTGCAGGCCTAATCCAAGCCAACGATGGAAGCCTCTACGGCACTACGTTAATGGGCGGGGCGAGCGGCAACGGCACGGTTTTCAAAATCACTCTCAAAGGCGCGCTCACAACACTTCATAGCTTCTGCTCCGAAAGCGGATGCACCGACGGCGGCAATCCATACGCAGGCCTTGTCCAAGCCACAGATGGAAACCTCTACGGTACGACCGAGAGTCATGGAATAAACAGCGCCGGTACGGTTTTCAAAATCACACCCTCTGGCACGCTGACGACCCTTTACAGTTTCTGCTCCCAAGTCGATTGCGCGGATGGTGAGAATCCCAGCGCGGGGCTAGTACAGGCTGCAAATGGAAGATTCTATGGGACAACCGTGTACGGCGGGGACAACACTAATACCTGCGGGGTGGAGTGCGGAACGATCTTCGAGATTACCCCCGGGGGCCGCTTCACGAGGCTTTACAGTTTTTGCTCTCAAAGCGATTGTGTGGACGGCGCTCATCCACGCGCTGCGCTCGTTCAAGCAACTGACGGAAGCTTTTACGGGACAACAGCGGATGGTGGGACCAACGGCTACGGCACGGTTTTCAAAATCAACGCAGCTGGGAAATTGACAACCCTCTATAGTTTCTGCCAGCAGAGCGGTTGCACTGACGGCCAAACCCCCTACGGGGCTCTGGTTCAGGCTACCGATGGGAATTTTTACGGCACCACCCTCCTGGGGGGATCTATCGCCAACGGGACGGTCTTCCGAATCAACCGCGCTGGCACTCTGACCACGATTCACAGCCTTGACGGCGCCGATGGGACAGAGCCATGGGCAGGGCTGATCCAAGCCACCAATGGGAGCTTCTACGGCACGACGATTTATGGCGGAGCAACCGGGTTTGGCACCATCTTCGCCATGTCGGTGGGCCTGCACGCGTTTGTGGAAACCCAGACGACCTCGGGCAACGTGGGAGCAGCTGTGAAGATTCTGGGAACAGATCTGATTGGCTCGACCAGCGTCAGCTTTAATGGCACTGCAGCCGTGTTCAACGTGGTGTCAGGAGCCTTGATCAGGACCACTGTACCCGCCGCTGCAACTACTGGCCCGGTAACTGTAACTACGCCCACCGGCACGCTGACCAGCAATAGACCGTTCCGCGTGACGCCAAGGGTCATTGGCTTCGATCCACCTAGCGGCTCGGTTGGAAGTTCGGTGAAGATCACCGGCACCGGCCTAACTCAAACCACGCATGTCAGCTTCGGCGGGGCGGCGGCCAGTTTCTCGGTGGACTCCGATACCCAAGTCACCGCCACGGTTCCCGCCGGAGCCCAGACCAGCACCATCCAGATCTCAACTCTCGGCGGCTTTGCCACAAGTTCTACGGTCTTCACGGTCACGCAGGCCACTTCCGGAGTATTCACTGTCACCGAGTAACTCTCCTGGAAACGACCCGGAAGCTGTCTCCGCGGAGGCAGCTTTATTTTTTTCGAGATCCTGTGAGATACGCATGAGGGGAGACATCACCCACGGCGAGAACGACCACCAAAACCAGCCTGCTGAATTAACCGCCGCTGGCGCTTTTCTTTTTTTCCAGGGCGGCGTAGATTGCGGGGTCGGTGCAGATCTCGTAGTACAGCCGCTCGGTCCATCCTTTGACCGAAAAATCGGCGGAATCGATGCGCGGGATGCGGCTCTCACGCACCACGATTTTTCTGAAGATATCCCGATCCACGGGCACAGTCGCGGTGAACAGCTTGTACTCCCCGCGATCCGATGAGGCCAGTGCCGAGGGCAGCTTCACCTTTAGCGGCTCGAGGGTAATTTCCTGTGACATTTTCTTGAACGCAACCTCGTTCATGCGAATGCCGCCCAAATTGAAGCTGAGGATTACATCCTCGGGATTTCCGTCTTCATCGAGTTCTTCGGATTGAAACGCATAGACGTGAAACGGGCCGCCCTGCGGCTCCATGAATTTGCGCGCGCGCTTGTTGCACGACGACAAGCGGTCGCTCTCGTTCAGCGCCTCGGAGATCATGATCTGGTGCTCGCCATCCATCAGATAGAGCGGCGCGGATTCCTGGAGCGTGATGCCCACGCCCAATTCGAGTTGGGGCATGCTCGAGCGTTGCATGAGTTCGTTGTATCCGCGGACGATCTCGATGATCTCGCGCGCCAGAACGCACATGCGGCTCACCGCCAGACCGGACTCGCCCTCGCGCTCGAGGATCGCCAGAATCATGGCGTCGCCTTCGAGAAACACCTTGCGCGCACCGTATTTTTCGAGGAGCTTGTTCACCGGATCGTAAAAATTCAGGCTGAAATACGACGCCGGGTTCAGCCCCTTCTCCATCATCGTTCGGGTGAGCCGGGTCGAGTCGCGGACATCCGCCTTCAACACCACGTGACGCAGCACACGTTCGGTATCCGTCGCGCTCTGCTCCTCCGGCAGCAGAAATTCGTACAAAGTCCCGTTCACCCGCGACAACTCCTGCAGGCGCTCGTTCGTCACCAGGTTCACTGAATCCAGCGCACCGTTCAGAATCTCCAGCCGCCGCAGGTCGCGGTGATACTGGAAAAAATCTCCCAGGAAGCGCGCTGCCACTTTCGCCCGCTCCGCTCCGCGGCAACTTGCCACCTTGGCCACGGCTGCATACAGGCTGTTGGGAGTGAGCTTGCCATAGTCCTGGATCATGCGCTCCACGCGGTCGCATTCCGTGCGGTCGATGAGCGCGTTCTTCAACTGCTGCGGATTGATCCTCGGCGCGTACTCGCTGAGTAGGGGCACCACGTGATAAGACGCAATCACGTTTTCCATGATGCGCTCATCTTCGAGCAGCCGTACCCACGCCGCCAGCCGCTCTTGCTGCGCCGAACCTTCATCGGAGTCTTCCGGCGTTCCCGAGCCCACGAGCAGCCGCGCGTTTTCGGGCACATTCATCCAGGAGTCAAGCGTCTCCGCGCTCACTTCTTCACCGTAGAGAGAACGCAGAAACGCCGATACGACCTCGCGCATGCGGCCATAACGATCGTTGTCGCGGTCCCAGTTGCCGAGCATCACGTAGTGTTCGGCGCACAGGAAATCGTCACGGCCGTCTTCGGAGAAAACCAGCCGGTTCAAAAACAGCGGGTAGGTGAAGTAGGTTCCGTCGCTGGTTTCTTCCCCAAAGAGTGAACGGCGCGTGCGCGCCAGCGTGCTCTTCTCTACTTCGCGCAGCGTCTCAAAAATATCCTGCCCAGTTTTGCGCAGGATGATCTTTTTCCGGACCTGGAAATTGGCCACTCGCTCGCGATACTCATGCGCCTTCTGTGCCCGCATGTTGTCGTAGCTCTTGAGCAGCACGCGGCAGCGCTCTACCACCTGGGCGAACTGCGCATTCATTTCGCTACGCAGGAATTTCGTCACCGCCAGCCGCGCCAGCACATCGACCGCGAGTTTGTATTCTTTTTTCGCCCGGTTCAGCGACGCAACCTGCAACTCGGTAAGCAGCGACTTCCAATCGGAGGCTTCGTTCTTCGGCTTCACCTTGCCAGCCATGTTCCGCATCCACGACGGCCCTTGCTGCGCCTGCGGAGCCTCGGCGGCCAGTAGACCTTCCAGTTC
Organism: Candidatus Solibacter sp.; assembly: GCA_035501655.1. GTDB lineage: Bacteria > Acidobacteriota > Terriglobia > Terriglobales > Acidobacteriaceae > Sulfotelmatobacter. The sequence continues at coordinate 293,374 of DATJVU010000010.1, read as the reverse complement.
GCCGTGGCGCGCAATCTGCCGCGCGATCTGCGCCTTCGCCGCCTCCACGACGCGCGGGCTCAGCACTACGTCATGGCGCAGGTTGTCCACACCCAGGGCGAGGCCCTCCAGAGACACGAAGGGCGTCGACGCCATCAGGTTCGGCAGCGCAGGCTTCTCCGGCGCTCCCCCTAGCCGAAAGATAGGAAGTCTAGGCATTCAGACAGGATTTCTTACGCAAGTTGCTGATTACACACGTACATAGGAAGGCTAGCACGGAGGATGAGACGGCTAAAGTTACCTAGGTTACCGGCTGCAGAGAACTGTCGTTTCGAGATTCTGTCGAGCGGCGGACGCATTCGTCCGCCGATTTTTGCCAGCAGAACTGTCCTACTCTTCACGCAACAGCATCATGGGATTCACTGACAGCGCGCGCTGCGCCGGAATCCACGTCGCGAGCAAGCCGAGCAGCGCCATGGCGAGCGCGACTCCACCTAACACGACCGGATCGCGCGGCGTCGCCTGATAGACGATGAACGCCAGCACCCGGCTCGCTAGCACGCCCAGAATCAAACCTGCGGCAGAGCCGAAGGCAAGCAGCTTAAAGGCGCGTCCTAATGCGGCCTGCAAAACTTCCCAACGCTGCCCGCCGAGCGCGACACGGATGCCCAACTCGCGCAGGCGCTTGCTCACCGAATACGCTGCCATACCGAAGATGCCCGTGACCGCGAGCATCGCGCCCATCAGGCCCATCACACCCAGCGACATCGTGGCCATGCGCGACGGGAACAGGGCGGAGTCGAGTTCATGCGTCCACAGCGCCGTGGTAAAGGGCAGGCCGGCATCGACGTCGCGCATCGCGGCTCGAACAGCTTCGGTGAGTTGTTCGGGATCGCGTCCCGATCGCACGACAAGGGTTACGAGAGAGGAGGGCGATTGCTGCATGGGCAGAAACATCGCCGGCGTCGGATCTTCGGCCAGCGTGCCGTATTTTCCATCTTCCACAATGCCCACGATCTGCAGGCGCGCTCCATCATGCAGCTTGTAGAATCCGCCGATCGCACTTCGCTCGGATCCGAAAATCTTCCTCGCGAATTCGCGATTCACCACCGCCACGCGCGGAGAGTTTTTGTCGTCGTGCCAGCTAAACGCCCGGCCGGCCAGCATCGTTGTTTGCGCGGCGGCGAAATATTCGGGAGAAATGTTGTAGGTCGCGGCCTGGAACGCGGCATTCGAGGGCTTCAGATCCGTCGTCTGATCGGAGAAGACATTGGAGCCGGTGAATCCGTAGTACAGCGGCAGGCGGTCCACAAGCCCGACCGTATCCACGCCCGGAATTGACTGCAGCGCGTCGATCAGGCGTTTCTGCATCACCGGCACAGCATCTCCGCTGTACCCCGCCGTGTTGAGCGCGGTTTCGACCAGCAGCGCATTGCGCGGTTCGAATCCGAAGTTGCTGTGCAGCGATCGCATCAATCCACGCACCGCAACCAGCGAAGACGTCACCAGCACAGCGCAGATCGCAATCTGCCCGGCCAGCAAAATATCGCGGACGGTAATCCGTCTTCCCATGCGCCCGGATGATCCCGCTTTCACCACTTCATAGGGATTGGTGCGCAGCACCTGCCGCACCGGCACGGCGCCAAACAGAAATCCGCTGGCCAGGGCCAGAAGCAGCGCGACGATATACACGTTCACATCTGGATTGACCGGAATCGTCAACGGCGCCGTGGGCAGCGGCTGCCACATGCTTAGCCGCCGCAGTAGCACGACGCTGCCTAGCAATCCGATTGTCCCGCCCACCAAAGAAATAAGAACGGCCTCGGTAAAGAGTCCGCGCAAGATGCGCCTGCGGCTCGACCCCAGCGCCAGCCGTAGAGCCACTTCGCGAGCGCGGTCCGCGGCACGCGCCGCAAACAGGCTTCCCAGGTTGGCGCACGCCGCTAGCAGAATCAGCCCCGCCAGCAGCATCAATCCGGCGAGAAATCCACGCACCGGATCGCCCATCCAGTCGCCCGCGAGCCCCGGATGTGCCAGTGCAAAGTGCATGTTGGCGTCGTCTTTGGGATAGGTTCTTTCCAGATAGCTTCCGACCGAGTTCAGATCGGCGAGCGCCTGTTTTTTCGTCACACCCGGCTTGAGATGCCCTAGCACCATCAGCAGGTCGCGATTGCTGCGCTCGGTGAGGACACTCGTGCCTTCGATCTGCTCCTGATTCACGAGCGGCACCCAGAAATCGGGAAAGACGAACAGGAGCGTTCCGCGAAATTCGGGCGGCGCGACACCAAGGATGGTGAACGGATGCTTGTTCACCTGTACGACGCGACCCACGACGTTTCGATCTTCCTGAAAGCGGCTGTGCCAGAAGGCATACGTCAGCACGATGTAAGGAGCACTGTTGGGGCCATGCTCATCGGCAGCGTGAAAGAAGCGTCCCAGATAAGGATGGATGTCGAGTGCGTCGAAGTAATTGCCGGTGACTTCGAGAATCCACGAACTGACCGCCTGGTCGCCCGTATCAAGGCCCACGCCAACGACGTTGTAGGCCGCCAGATCTGCGAAGCTGCGGTTGCGATCGCGAAAGTCAAGGTAGTCCGGATAGGAGTGATTAATTGCCTTGTCGTTTCCGCGCTCGAGTCCATAGAGGCTCTCGGGATGAGGCACGGTCAGCGGGCGAATGATCAATGCGTTCAGCAAGCCGAAGACCACGGCGTTCGCGCCGATGGCCAGGGTGAGTGTCGCCACGGCGGCGAAGGTGAATCCCTTCGACTTGCGCAGGCCGCGCACGCTGACGCGGATATCTTGCATCAAAGTTTCGAGAAAATTTCCGCCCAGCGCCTGGTAGCTTTCGTCCTTACATTTCTCCTGTCCGCCAAACTCGATGCGCGCGCGCCGCTCGGCTTCGGCGCGGCTCAGTCCGGTGCGCTCCAGATCGTCGGCGCGCAGGGCGATGTGCGAGCGGACCTCTTCGTCCACTTCGTCAGTTGTTTGGGAGTGACGGAGAAACTTGCCGGAGACTGAGCGAAAATAAGCCTGGAGTTTCATATTTCCTCCGGCTGCGTGGCCAGCGCCGTGCCCATGGCTGCAGCCAGCCGATTCCAACCTTCGGTCTCTTCCCGCAGGCGCTTGCGGCCCGCCGCGGTCAGCTCATAGAACTTGGCGCGGCGATTGTTTTCCGATGTGCCCCAGCTGGCTTTCAGCAATCCTTGCCGCACCAACCGGAAGAGCGCCGGGTAGAGCGCGCCTTGCTCGATGAGCAAGGCTTGCGCTGAGATTTGTGCGATGCGCAGCAGCACTCCATAGCCGTGCAGCGGCCCAAGAGAAACTGATTTGAGTATGAGGAGATCGAGCGTTCCGGGGAGAATCTGGGCCTGGTCAGTCATGAAGCGCACCCCTAAGATGATTAGGAGATTAGCGCGGCTCTCCTAAGCTGTCAAGGAGAAAGTGCCCGACGATTGAAACAGACGGCAAAACGTCATCCCCAGCGAAGCCGTTTTTCAGGCGTAGGGAGGGATGACCGACTGAAGTTTGGAAGTAAAACTAGAACGGGCGCTGAATCAGCAAATACACCAGCACCACGATGCAAAGAGTCAGCACGAGAAGCGAGAGCTTCTCGACCTTCATGCTGTCTTTGCGGGTACCGGATTCGGTCGCCATAACTGCCTTCAGTTTGCCGCAGGAAGGCAGCTTTGAAAATGGCTCGATTGTTGGTGGCACGCCGGTAACGTGCCTAAAGTTAGTGGCGAAAACTCGGGTCTTGGGTCCTTGGGTCTTGGGTCTCAGGTCTTAGGACTTGGGACTTGGGACTTGGGCCATGGCTCTCGCGACTCGGGACTCACGACTCAGGACTATTGCTGGCTCTTCACCCGCGCAGCTTCGAACTCGTCGCCGTGCTGCCAGCCGATTAGTTTGGGCTGGTTCGCAGCTTCCCATCCCAGAGCAAATCCGAAGCGAGCCATGGCGGAGTCGCCAACGAAATCCATCTCAGGGTGATACTCGTCGCTGGGCTGGTGATAATGCTTCTCGACGTACTCCCGCTCCTGGTCCAGGCCCCAGCCTTCGCTGTGGCCTTTGTACTTCATGCCCTCGTTGATGGAGAAAGATGGAATGCCCACGCGCGCCAGGCTGAAATGATCGGAGCGGTAAAAGTGTCCCGCCTCGGGCCGCGCATCCGGACGAATCGCCAGCCGGAATTCCTTCGCCGTCGCCTGCACGTTCGCATAAAACGTTGTCCGCTCCGCCCCGGAAACTTCGACTTCTTCGGGCGCTCCTAGTGGCTTGACATCGTCGTAATTCAGATCGAGGGTAATCTTGCCTGCGGGAATCGGCGGATGCTTGCCCAAGTATTCCGACCCGAGCAATCCCTGTTCTTCGGCGGTCACCGCGGAGAAGATGATCGAGCGCCGCGGACGCTGCGTCGCCGCTCCGAACGCGCGCGCCAGTTCGATCAAAATGCCGCAGCCGGTCGCGTTGTCGTCGGCGCCGTTGAAGATGTTGTCTCCGGGCATCTCCGGGCGAATGCCGAAGTGGTCGTAGTGCGCGCTGTACATGACGCCCTCATCGGAGAGATTCTTGTCGGAGCCGGGCAGCATGGCGACGACGTTGTTCGCGTCAAAGTTGCGAATCTTGCTGATCATGTGCGCCTTCAACTTCGCGCCCAGGCTCACCGGATGGAAGTCGCGCGACTGCGCATCCTTCATCAGCTTGTCGAGATTCATTCCCGACTCGGCCACAAGATGTTTTGCCGCATCGAGATGTATCCACGAGGCCACCTTCAGCGCGGGCCCGTCGACTTTCAAGTACGATTTCTCGCCCGAGAATGAATTGCGCACTACGTCCCAGTCGTAGCTGGCCATCTCTTTCTGATGAATCAGAATCACGCCGGCCGCGCCTCTCCGCAGGCCTTCTTCGTACTTGTAAGTCCAGCGGCCGTAGTAGGTAAGCGCCTTGCCCTTGAAGAATTTCGGATCATCCGAGGGCGGCTCGTTCACCAGCATCAGCAAGACTTTCCCGCGCACGTCGGTGCCCTTGTAGTCGTCCCAGTTGTACTCAGGAGCCTCGATTCCGTATCCGACAAAGACTACGTCCGCATCTACATCCGACTGCGGCTGTTGAGTCTGATCGAAGGCGACGTATTCGTCGAGCGGCTTCAGATTCAGGGTCTCGCCTTTCTTCGGAACCAGCGAAAACTGCGTTTCGGGCGAGGTGGTGATGCCGACAAAGGGAACCTTCTGCATGTACGTGCCGTGATCGCCCGCGGGCTTGAGTCCGTACTCGGCAAATTGAGTGGCGATGTATTCGGCTGCGAGATCGCCGCCGCGCTGCCCTGTGCCGCGGCCCTCGAGCAGGTCGTGCGACAGGAAGCGCACATGCCAGCGAATGTGGTCAGGAGTAATGGTCTCCAGCGCGACAATGGCGGTTCCCGGCAGCTTGGCTGACGCCAGTTTGTCGACTTTCGCGCCGCCGCCCGATGCTCCCTCAGCCCATGCGCCCACACTCAGAGACACGAGAAGCGCCACAGAAAAAATGTTCTTGAGCCCTTGCATAGATAGGTTTCTCCCCCTACATTTGCACGCCGGCGGGGAGGCTGTTTTCTGAAAGTCTTGAGTAAATTGTAAAGGAAGGATTCGCCTTGGATCCGTAAAACCGCCTCAGAATCCGGTCACGAGAGTGCACCCACTCCTGGAATCCGCACCCGACAGGCCTTGTCCGGATGCCGAAACCTGTAGTGTTCCTCTGTGTCCTCAGTGTCCTCTGCGGTTAATTTGTTTCTGGGTGGGAAGCGCCGACCGGCGCTAGTTCTTCGACCCTCAACCAGCGCGGAAGTCGCGGACGTCTTCTCCCGGCTTGAACACCACGGCCGGCGCGCTTTTCCCGGCTTCGGCCATCCTGCGGTTGATTTCCTGAAAATCGGCTTTCACCCAGCCCACGCTCGAAACTTCAATCTGTGCGTCCTGGGCAATCCAGAAAATCGTGGGCACGTTGGTCAGCCCGTATGCATTCGAAGCAGGATAAGTGCGCGTGTCGTCGAGCAGCATGGGAAACGTGATGCCGAATTCTTTGCAGAACTTCACCGTATCCTTCCCCTCGTTCTGCGAAATTCCAACGACCTTCACGCCGTTCTGACCGTACGCCTGGTGCAGCCGCTCCAGGAATGGAAGCGCATACTGGCACGTCGGACACGACACCTTGAAGAACGCTAACACCACGGGCCCGCACGCCAGCTCGTCGGCGAGAGAGAATTGTTTGCCCTCCAGAGTCTTCAGTTCGAATTGCGGAGCTTTCGTTCCGTTAGCGAGCGCGGGCATCGATTTCTCCTGTTGAGCGATTCTTTTTTCATTTTATTCGATGATCCGAGGGTGCAGGCGGGTTCACACGGGCCTTATGCTGGACGTCCCCGCGATCGTGCTGCTCATTTCCGGACAGAAGTCCGACCTTACGCAGAATCTTGCGCGCAAGGCCGGTAATGGCCAACTTCGGCAGGCGCGAAAGTGGAATCCACTTCCCTGAGGATGCCTCAGGAAGAGGGCATCTCCAAACCTGCACGGTGTAATCGGTCACCGTAATCGAATGCTTCACTGTGAATAGCAATCCTGCGGGCATGCCCCGCCCATCGCCGTTGTCATTTCGACCCGAAGCGAAGGAGGGAATCTGCTTTCGGACAGAAGTGACGCCGCCCTCAGATAACGCGCCGTGCCGGCGCGCCCGGCGCAGCGTCACTGGCCCAATCTCCGGCAGTTCCCACATGCCCGCCATCAACGAAGCATCGCGCGCACGCTGCACCAGAAACACCGCGCCCTCATGAACACTTAGCGCGTAATGTATTTCACGCTTCTTCCGCATTCCTTTGCCGGTCGACGTCATCTCCCCACGCGTGGCACACATCTCAACCACCTGACACGTCAAACACGCCGGAGCCCGCGGCGTGCAAACGGTTGCGCCCAGTTCCATCATCGCCTGGTTGAAGTCACCCGGACGCGCGCGATCGAGCAACTTTTCCGCGGCGGACCACAACTTTTCGCCTGCCAGAGCCCTGCCCGAGACACGCTGCAGCACGCGCTCGACATTCCCATCGACCACCGCGACTGGCTCGCCGAACGCAATGCTGGCAATCGCCGCCGATGTGTACCGTCCAATGCCCGGCAAATCGCGCCAGCGTTCCGCGGTCTCCGGAAATCTTCCGCCAAGCTCACGCACCACCACCTTGGCCGCCGCGTGCAGCATGCGCGCGCGCCGGTAATATCCCAGGCCGCTCCACGCCGCCAGCACCGAAGACTCGCGCGCCGCGGCCAACTTCTGCACGGTGGGAAATCGGCGCAAGAATTCGTGATAGTGTTCAATCACCGCCGCCACGCGCGTCTGCTGCAGCATGATCTCCGAAACCCACACCCGGTAAGGGTCCCGGTCTTCCCGCCAGGGCAGATCGCGTGCGTGCGCGTCATACCAGTTGAGAAGAAGCATGCGAAACGTTACGAGATCCAATTTCACCTCGGGAGCCATTCCTGCTTGAAGAATGGCATTGTAACGGGGAGGGACTAATCCTGAGCCATCGCCTTGGCGCCACGCTGTCAAATTTCAAGGACAATCTTCGACGGAAATCATTGACCTCGCGCTTCGAACCGCGAAATAATACTCTCGCCCTGGCATCCGCAACACCGCGTGGATTCATTCACGCCACATCATCGCGAGGAGTTCCATGAACGACTTCAACCGCAAGGTGGAAGACGCCTCGGCGCGCGTCAGCCAGACCATCAGCAGCGCCGCCGATCGCCTGGAAAAGGAAATTCCGGAGTTCATCAAGTATCTGAACGACGAAGTTGTACCGGCCGTACGTACGCATTCCACCAAAGCCCTGCGTGTAGCCTCGCAGAAGCTTACCGAGTTTGCCGACTACATGGAGAAGCATCCGACCAAGTAGCGATTGCGGAGAAGAGCAGGTTCCTCCCTTCGGTCGGAATGACAACGTTGTTTGGTGCAGCAGAAATCCTGGTTGCCCGAATCATTCATAGCTGTTCCGTTCGAGCAGTTCGTTGCAGCAAAAGCAGTAGCGTCACCGTCGTCAGTGCCCCCATGACACTGTTTCTGCTGATCTCGATTCTGCTTCTCGCCTCCTGCGGCCATCCTAAGGCGCACGTGGAGGTTCCGCCCCCGCCGCCGGCCACGGCTTCGACGCCCGCAGCAGTACCTGCGCCAAGCATTCCTCCGGCAAGAAACAGCAAGCCACCCGCCGCGCCCGAAGATTCAGCCGACCTCGCCGAGCCCGTCCTTCCGCCGGATGCCACACCGATTGCGACCGAAACCGGGATGGCCAGCTGGTACGGCCCCCCGTACCACAACCGCCGTGGATCGAACGGCGAAGTCTACAACATGCACGCCATGACGGCGGCGCATCGCACGTTTCCGCTGGGTTCGATCGCACGCGTCACGAATGTAAAGACTGGTGCATCGGCGCTAGTGCGCATCACCGACCGGGGTCCATTTATTCGCGGACGCGTTCTCGATCTCTCTCTCGCCGCCGCGCGCAAAGTCGACGTGTGGCAACCTGGCGTGGCGCAAGTGAAAGTCGAACTCATGCAAACACCCGCTTCGATCGCCGCGGGCGGGAAGTGGGCGGTGCAGATCGGCGGATTCCCCGATGAGGAAGCGGCGAACAAGCTGGCCGATCATCTCAAGCGACGCTATCACACCGCGAAGGTGCTGCGCTTCGAGAGTCCGGCCGGCGACTGGTGGATCCGCGTGCGCGTCCTCGAAGACGATCACCAGCGCGCCCAGCAAGTCGCGGCCGAAACCGAAACGCCGAAGGGTGGCGTCTTCCTCGTACGGCTCGACTAGCCCGATGAGCGCGACGCAGGTCATTCCTATCTCGACGCGTGCGCAGGCAATGCGTTACATGGCTGCCACGGCGGTCATCTACTTTGTGCTGCGCCTTATCGGATTCCATAAGCTTTTTGCCGATGACGGCGAAGGCATCGGCGCGCTGCTGCAGATCATCGGCACGCTTTACAGCGTTGTGTATGCCTTCGCGACCTACGTGATCTGGGGGCAGTTCGCGGCGGTGGAGAACGAGATTCTGAAGGAGTCCGGCGCGCTGAAAGACCTGATCCTATTCAGCCGGGAGATGAAAGAGTCCACCCGTGACCCGATTGTGCGCAACATTCGCGCCTACGCTCGGGCAGTCGCCGAGTCGGAGTGGGGGATGCTGTCACGGGGAGAAGCTACGGAGAATACGGACCGGTCGTTCTCAGCGATTATTTCGAGCGTGATCGAGGCCAGGCCCGAGGATGAACCAGAGCGTCGCGCACGCGAGCGCCTGCTGGAGATTGGGAACCGGGCAAGCGCGCATCGCGACGAACGCATCGCGCTCAGCGTGAAGCGCATTCCGCGAACCCTGCTTCTGTTCGTTACTTTGACCGCCGTCACAATTTTGTTTCTGCTGCTCTTTTATCCGTTCCACAACCTGGCGCTGGGACTCGTGGCGATCGCTCTGGCGACGATGCTTCTGTGTTTCGCGCACTTCGTTCTCACTGACCTCGACAATCCGTTTGAAGGCACGTGGAATGTAGACGCCCAGCCCTTCGGTGATCTCGCCGCGAAATCCCGGTAACGATGGTGCGAGCGCGACAAGTACGCATCGCGGGTGCTATCGTTTTCGCCAGATAAGAGCTTGACTGGAGGGTATGCAGGTGATCCGGTGAATGATTCAAACTGCCTGTTCTGCCGCATCATTCGTGGCGAGATTCCCGCGAAGAAGGTTCACGAAGACGAACACGTCTTCGCCTTTGAGGACATCCATCCCCAGGCCCCCACTCACGTGCTCATCGTGCCAAAGAGGCATTTCGCCGGATTAAAAGAGGCGCAGGCCGCGCACGCGGAAGTGATCGGACGCTGCCACCTGGCGGCGGCGCAGATTGCGCGCGAGCGCAAGATCGAGCAGGGATACCGCACCGTCTTAAACGTTGGACCGGGAGCCGGGCAATCCGTGTTTCATCTGCACGTGCACTTGCTGGGAGGCCGGCCGCTGACATGGCCGCCGGGGTAGCCACATGCCGATTCGTTCATCACGTGATGTAAGCCGAGCGGCCTCTCAGGGGAAGCTGCTGCATCTCGACGCAGAAGCAGAAAGAGGCGAGCGGGAGATCTCTCGGTCGCGCTAATAAGAGCGCGCGCCCTCGAGATGACGCCTTCGCCGATGGGAAGCCGGGATACACGCCGCGGAAAGGGTGGAAACAGGCCTTCATCAGCGCGGCCAAGGAGACAGAGAGCTGCACACTCGACCATTGGCAGGCCAATAAGTTCGACCGAGAAGAATGGACGTGGTGAACCCTTACTGCACCATCTGATTCTGACTCTGTTCCTCCTCGGGCGCGCCGTGCCGGCGCAGCAACTGTGGCAGGTTCTGAGAAAACGCCGAGCGCGGCAGCACCATGTCGCAGCCCACTTCGTGAGCTTTCTGCTTCAGGTCTCCTTGCACGTGCGAGAGAAACCCGATGATCGACGTTCCCTTCTTCAGCTTGCTCTTGAGCTTGGGAATCAGCGTGAGCGGCTTCACGCCGTTGTTGTTGAGATCGAAGATGATCAGAGAGGGCTTCTCCTCGCCGTTCTGGTGCATCTTGTCCATGAGATCTTTGTCGCTCTTGACGAATTCCACCTTTACATTGAGCTTGCGCGCCGTCTCCTGAATCTTCGCCATGAAAAACAGATCTTCAATGAAGGCGAAGATGCGCGAATTTGCGTCTTCCGCGCCGACGGGCAGCGGCTCCGGCTCCGGTTGCGGATAGCGCGTGGCGAAGCCTGGCCTCTGGCGGCCACCCTTGTGGCCGTTGTTATTGTTTCCGCCGGCGAGGGCCGCGCGGTAGCTGTGATCCATGGGCGCGGTGTAGATACCGTCTTTGTTCTCGCGGCTCTGCCCTGGTCTCGGCCGTTGCCCGCGCTGATTGTGGGGACGGCGTCCGCGCCGTCTTCTTCTTCCTCCCCCACCGGAGGATTTGCCTGGTCCTGCGTTCATATGCCTCTCAAACTCTTGCTGTGTGAAGTGAAAAACTTTGCAGAATGTAATACCCAGAAAGTCAAACGCCAGAATGTCGAAAGCCGAAATCCCAGAAGCTAAGACGAGACACCCTCTCCGCACACTGGTCGCCCGGCACATGATGCGGTTCTGCGAAGTTGCGGATTGCGACTGGACGCACTCTGAAACGAACCCCAACTCTAAACAAAATACTTGGAACGAAACGCTACGCGAATGAGCTATCTCTCTTCAGTATCGGTTTTCCGTTTTCGGATCCGTGGCGCCGCCCGGAGCGGCTGGCGCAGAAGGCCTTCGCGGGAACGAGGCCTAAATGAGAACACCTTTATGTTACTCGTCCCGGCCAAACTGCGCAAGGCCCCCTGCCGCCGACTTTTTGCACAGGAGGTCATGACTCCAGGAATGGCCGACCCGCTTGTTCTCCGCTCCCGGGATTCAAGCTCCGGACGAAACTTCGCGGGCCCAGTGCTGCGCCTGCCAGTAAAGGCCGGCGACTTCTTCGGAATTCAGTTGCAATTGATGGCTGAGATTGCCGGCCGCGTGCCACTCTCCGCTTTCGTGCGCCAGCATCAACTGGAACACAGGGCGCAAAGGGCTGGGTTGGCCCAGGAGCACCGCCTTGGTTTCATGATCGAGCGGAACTCTGTCGAGCACGTCCTTCATTGGCATTTCCAGCATGGCATCAATGAGGGAGAGCAAACCCAGTAGAAAAAGATCGGACTCTCCGTGCGGGACCCTCGGCGAGAGCAATTCCCCAAACCTGCCCCGCACCAGCGCCGAGAGCACCAGGTCGGAAGTTTTCTCCTGTCCGGCGCCGACCGCGGCCACCAGCCGCACCCAGCGCCGCAAGTCGCGCTCACCCAGAATTGACAAGGCATGACCGACCGAGTGAATCTCGTTCCTGAATCCGAACATCGCCGAGTTCAAGTAGCGCAGCAGGCGATAGGTGACCGACGCCTCCGACTTGATCAGCCGCTCCAATCCCTTCACATCGAGTTCGGCCCGCGACACTTCCTGCAGCATGCGCAGGTAATTCAGCCGGTTGGCCGGCATGTCGCGGATGTTCATCATTTCCGGCCGTCGGAAGAAGTAGCCCTGAAAGTAAACGAAGCCCTGGTCGCGTGCCCGTGCAAAATCGGCCTGCGTCTCGATTTTTTCCGCCAGCATGCGGCTGCGCCACGGCCCGTGCTTCTTGATCATCTCGGCCCGCTGCTCTTCGGTGGTGAGTCGCATCTCGACTTTAATAATGTCGGCCATGTCGGCCAGCGGCTCGCGCGGATCGTTCGCCACATAGTCGTCGAGCGCGATCATGTAGCCGGCCTCCTTCAGGCGCTGCAAGGCAGTGATCACGTCAGGATCGGGCGGCACGTTCTCGAGAATTTCGACCACGGTCGAGTTCGAGGGCAGAAGCATGACCAGGCCTTTGATCAGCGTGTCGCGCGTACAATTCACAAAGGCGCGGCGGCCGTCGCAAAGAACATCAAGGCCCATCAGCAGCGAGCGGTCGAGCGTCGCACGCGAGGCTTCGTCGCAATCGCCGGTAAAGGCGTTCTCCAGGCCGTCGCGAAACAACAACTCGTACCCGAATACCCTCTCTTCGCGATCGAAGATCGGCTGCCGCGCGACGTAGCGCAGCGGCTTCACTTCTCTCGCGCGGGCTGGAGCGGCGGAGAGTCCGGCGGGAATGTTTGTCACACGTCAGTTATCGGCAGATGGATGGAAAGCGTGAAGAGGGAGCTTGCGGCAGCAGAAGAATGAGAGCGCCCTTAGGTAGGCGGACTGCGCAAGCCCCATTCGCGTCGGCAGGCGGGAACTACGCTCTCTGCACGCCACCCAGTTCGGTCAGAACGGAGACGATCTTCGCCGACCACTTTGCGATCTCGTCCTCACGCAAGGTTCTTTCCGCGGACTGAAAACGCACTCGCAACAGGATCGAATATTTTCCCGCTGCGATCGACCCGCCGCGGAAAATCTCCACGGGGCGAGTGTCTTTGTTTTGCAACTCGCGAATGCCGGTTGCCGAAATCGCGGCCTGCATCTGCCCGAACGAAACCTCGTCGGAGAATACGAACGAGAAATCGCGCTCCACCGCTGGATACTTTGCCGGAGGCGCCAGTTCAACGCGCCGAGGCCCCAACCGGTACAGTTGTTCCAGATCAAGCTCCGCCACAAAAACGTCCTGGCGCAGCTTGCGGGCAGCAGCCACATCCGGATGCAACTGACCAAACTGAGCGACCGGCGCGCCGTTCAACAATGCGCGCACCGAGCGGCCGGGATGCAGATACTCAGCGACCTGCCGATCGTAGGACAGGTCGCCAGAGAATGTTGCCAACAGACTTTCTACGTCCCCCTTGAATCCGCGAAACGCTTCGGCCGCCGCCGACTGGTCGCCTTTGCTCACGTCGAGCACGCTTCCTTTCGGTAACGCCGCGCGCACCGCTGCGGCAGTGACGCCGAGGCAAGCGCGCCTCGGCTCCACGCGTTCTCCATTAGCCAACTCGTAGACGCCGGCGATCTCGAACAGGCGCGCCTCCGCCACGTCGCGATTCAGGTTGTACGCGAGCATGTCGATCATGCCGGGGACGAGAGAGGTGCGCATCACGCTCGCCTCCTCGCTCAACGGATTTTCGAGTTCAAGAACGCGTGCGCCGGGAGCAGAAAATTTCTCCGCATCCGCGTGCGAGATGAATGTGAGCGAGACGCCTTCGTTGTAGCCGAGCGCCAGGGCGCGCCGCCGCAGCGTCGCCTGCATGCCCGCGTGGGGCAATGCAACGACGGCGCCGCTGTAGGCCGGAAGCGTATTTTGGAACTTGTCGTAGCCGTGCAGGCGCGCGATCTCTTCGATCACGTCGATTTCGCGCTCCACATCCAGCCGCCAACTTGGGATGTGCACCCAGAACTGCTGATCTTTCTGCGAACTGCCCTGGCCTTCCGGCACCAATTCGAATCCGAGACGCTTCAAGAGCCGATAGACGTGACCTGCATCAAGACTGCCGCCTAGGATCCGCTGCACTTCGGACATGTGCAGCAGCACGGGCGCCTGGTCTATTTTTTTCGAGACGGCGTCAACCACATCGCCGACCAGTTCTCCGCCACCGGAGTCGAGAATCATCTTCGCGACCAGATTGCAGGAGAGCGGGCACGATTCGAAATCTGCACCGCGCTCGAAGCGGTGTGACGCGTCAGTATGCAGCGCGTGCCGCCGCGACATCTTGCGCACGATCCCGGGATCCCACCACGCCGACTCGATGACGATGTTGCGAGTCTTGTCAGTGATCATCGTGTCGTAGCCGCCCATGACCCCGGCGAGGCCGACGGGCTTTTTCGCGTCGCAGACCACGAGATCTTCGGTCGTGAGTTTGCGCTCGACACCATCAAGCGTCTTCAGCGTCTCGCCCGCGCGCGCCTTGCGCACAACGATCCTGCCGCCTTCGAGCAGATCCATGTCGAAGACGTGCGTGGGCTTGCCGATCTCCCAGAGAACGTAGTTGGTGGCATCGACCGCGTTCGAAATGGGCCGCTGGTCGAGCAGTTGCAGCCGGTGCGCGATTTTTTCGGGCGAAGGCTTGATACGCGTGTTGCGAATCACCAGTCCGCTAAAGCGCGGGCAGAGCGAGGGCTCTTCGACCGTGATGGGAAAAGTCGTGTCGGACGAAGGTTTCGGTGACAGCTGACAGCTGAGAGCTGAGAGCTGTTTTTCATAAATCGCCGCCGCCTCGCGCGCGACGCCGTAGTGATTCATCGCGTCGGGGCGATTCGTGCCGATCTCCATCTCCCAGGTCGTGTCGGCGCCCGTGCCGTTGACGCCCTCGACGCCGAGGCCGACGTTAGTCAGGTCTTCGGCGAGGCGATGATCGTCGACCGAGAGGTCAACGAAGTCGCGAATCCAATTGGGAGAAAGTTTCATGAGAACGCTATTGGCTCTTGGCCATTGGCTTTTAGCTAAGAGCCAAAAGCCAACAGCCAAGAGCGGTTTCACCCAAACTGCTCCAGGAACCTGACATCCCCCTGAAAGAACAACTGCAAATCGTCCACGCCGTACTTCAACATCGCGAGACGATCGACGCCCATTCCAAACGCGAATCCCGAAACTTTTTTGGGATCGTAGCCGTTGTCTTTCACGAACTCGAACACATTGGGGTCGACCATGCCGCAGCCGAGTACTTCGATCCATCCCGTCTGCTTGCACGGACGGCATGGCGCGCCGCCCTCGCGCTTTCCGCTGCCGCCGCAGATGAAGCACGTCACGTACAACTCTGCGCTCGGCTCGGTGAAGGGGAAAAACGACGGCCGGAAGTGCGTCTTCACGCTCGAGCCAAACAGCGACTTCATGGCGTGATCGAGCGTGCCCTTCAAATCCCCGAACGTAATGTTGGTATCGACCGCGAGCCCTTCAATCTGGTGAAACATCGGCGAGTGGCTCGCGTCGGGAGGATCGTTGCGATGCACCGTGCCGGGAATCACGATGCGAATCGGCGGGCGCATCTTCTCCATGGTGCGAATCTGCACCGGAGACGTGTGTGTGCGAAGCAACAGCCGCTCGCGCTGCGCCTTGGATTGTTGGTTGGCAATGAACAGCGTGTCCTGCGTGTCGCGCGCCGGATGGTTCGGGGGAAAATTCAGCGCTTCGAAGTTGTAGTAGTCGGTCTCGACCACCGGGCCTTCGGCGACTGAGTAGCCGAGTTTTTGGAAGACGGCGACGATCTCGTGTGACGTCTTGATGATCGGGTGTTCGGCGCCCATGGCGCGGCGCACTCCGGGCAGGGTGATGTCGACGCGCTCTTCGCTCGCATTGTCGTGGTCTGCAATCTGCGCGCTCTCGACGTGTTCCGTGATGCGCGCTTTCAACTCATTGACACGAATTCCCGCTTCGCGCTTCGCATCTCTCGGCGCGCCCTTGAGCCACTGATCGTTAATCTGAGTGAGGATGCCGTTCTTGCGCGCCATCCAGCGGTCGCGGAAGGATTTCAGTTCGGCGTCATTGTGCACCGCCGCAGCTTCGGACTTGCACGCGCCGATGCATTCGTTCGCCGCGCTTTCCAGCGCGGCGGCCGTGTAATCCGTCAGTTTGGGAACGGTGTAGGCCACGTTCTTACGGCCCCTTCGGGGCTGGTGATTCTTATTTCGACCTAACCCACGGCTTGCGCCGTGGGTTGCACTCTTTCGCCGCTTCGCGGCTTTGCTGCGGCATCGTACCACCCAGCAAATCGCACACACGTTGTCATCCTGAGGGGAGTAAACCGATTCGCGAAGCGACCCGGTTTACGCAGTCGAAGGATCCCTGCTCCGTCAGGTACAGCCCCACGGCCCGAAAAGGCGTTTCCAATTCCAGGCAAGAAGCAGGTCTTCGCTTCGCTCGGAATGCCAAAATGAGAATATAGGAATGCCGACGGCACGGCTAAAGCCGTGCCCTTCCCTGAGGTCTGACGCCCGAGGGCCGACGCCCGCCTTTACGCCAGCGCCGCTTTCGCCTGCGTCGCCAGCGAAGCAAACCCCGAAGGGTCATTCACCGCGACGTCGGCGAGGATCTTGCGGTCGAGTTCGACGCCCGCTTTCTTCAGGCCGTGAATGAACTGGTTGTAGCTCATCCCGTTCAGCTTGGCGGCGGCGCCGATGCGCACGATCCACAGCGAGCGGTACTGCCGCTTGCGCTGCTTGCGCCCGGAGTAGGCAAACTTCAGGCCGCGCTCGACCGCTTCTTTCGCCGAACGGTACAGCTTCGATTTTGTGAGGAAGTAACCGCTGGCGCGGTCAAGAATCTTTTTGCGTTTCGCGCGACGCTTGGTCCCGCGTTTTACACGAGGCATGTGTTTCTCCTTTTTAGTTTCGCTTTATTGGCGGCTGGAGGTAAGGGATTCTGACCTCTTCACGCGCCGAGCAGGGGTCAGTGGCTAGTCGTCAGTGGCCAGAAAACCGAACTTGCTTTCTGACCACTGATCACTGGCCACTGGCACCTGCTTCACTGATACGGAATCATCCGCAGAACCTTGGCGAGATCGCCATCGCTCACCAGGCCACTGTGGCGCATCTTCCGTTTTGCTTTCGTTTCTTTTGACGTCAGGATGTGGCGCAGCTTGGCATGCCCGCGCTTCACCTTTCCTGTCGCCGTCTTCTTGAAGCGCTTGGCAGCGCCTTTGTGGGTTTTCAGTTTCGGCATAAGACCTCAGCTATTGGCAATTGGCTATTAGCAGTTGGCGAAAACAAAAATTCCCATCGGCATTTACTCAAGTGGCTAAATGCCAATTGCTAAATGCTAATTGCTGGATTTCTACGATGCCGGCTTGGCAACCTGCGCCGGCGGTGGAGCGGCAGCGCTGGGCGCGCTTTGCGCCGCAGCTCTTTGCCTTTCTTCCTTCTGCCGTTCCTTCTCTCGTTCTTTATCTGTCTTCTTCGGCGCCAGAATCGCGTGCAGCGTGTTGCCTTCCTGTCGAGGGCGGAATTCCACGATGCTGTGCGGCTCCACGTCCTTGATCAGCCGCTCCAGAATCTGGCGGCCGAGCCCGGTGCGCGTCATTTCGCGGCCGCGGAAAAAGATCGTGGCCTTGACCTTGTCGCCTTCATCCAGAAAACGCAACACGTGATTTTTCTTGGTCTCGTAATCGTGGTCGTCCACGTTGATGCGGAACTTGACCTCTTTTACGGTAATCGTCTTCTGGTGCTTCTTGGCTTCGCGCTCTTTCTTTTCCTGCTGGTAGAGATACTTCCCGTAATCCATGATGCGGCAAACGGGAGGCTGCGCGGTGGGCGAAATCTCAACCAGGTCCAGATTTTTTTCGCGGGCTTTTTTGATGGCTTCGTAAGGCGGCAAGATACCGAGCTGGTTGCCTTCGTCGTCAATCACGCGAATTTCGCGCGCCCGAATACGATCATTGATGCGGATAAAACGCTTGTCGATACAGTCCTCCGCGCTCTAAGCGACTGAGAATAAAGAATTATAGCATGGGGTGTAGAATCAATACTGTAGCCGGATCAAATGCTGGTGAGAATCCAGCCGCCAACCGGAACGACGAGGTTGCGCGTCGTCTAACTCTCAAGACATCCGGCTTTTAGCATCGATACTGCCATGCTCCTGTCCGACACGAGTCCGCACATCAGGAAAATGCAGTTGGAAATTGAACGCCGCATGACGGGGAGAAGAGCGCATTCTTTGGGCGCTGGAGGCCAGTCTTTTGGTACGTGAGTTTACCAAAGCCGGAATTCGAAGCCGCCATCCTGATTGGAACGAAGCGCAAGTTTTCCACGAACTGCTCCGACTTCAATTCCTTCCCGATCCGTTGCCGACCGGCGTGTCGAAATGGATTGATGAATTGCATCGACAAGGAAAATTGCCCGCGGCGAACCAATCCGCTGAAATCCTGTGACGACGAATTGAGTGTTTGTCACCATGTGCAGAAATATCCAAACTCTCTTCCATTTCGATCCTCGCGTAATGACCGATAGATTCAAGTTATGCCTAGGGGCTGGCTACCCTGCCATTGTCGTTTTAACAGTGGTGGCGTTTCTTTCGCCGTGTTCCCGGGCGCAGAGTTTTCAGCCGGTGTCTCCGGAAGAGCTGAAAATGACGGTCGAACCCGAGGTTCCGGGCGCGCCAGCTATCATTCTGTTTCGCGAAGTGGACCGTGACGACAACGGCCGCAACTCTCATGAAGACCACTATGTGCGCATCAAAGTGCTGACCGAAGCAGGCCGCGACTACGCCAACATGGCCATTGAGTTCGACAAATCCTACGAAAACGTACTCAATATTCACGCACGCACCATTCGAACCGACGGGTCCATTCAGGTGTTTGACGGCAGTGTTTTTGAAAAGACGATCGTCAAAGCCAAGGGACTGCAATATCTGGCGAAGACCTTCACCTTGCCCGATGTTCAGGTAGGAAGCATCATCGAATACTCGTACACCATCACCTTGGGTGAGCATTACATCTACAGTTCGCATTGGATTCTCAATGACGAGTTGTTTACCCGCCGCGCAAGATTCACCCTCAAGCCTTTCCAGGCGAAATATGGGAAGTTGAGCCTGCGCCGCAGTTGGCAGGGTCTCCCGCCCGGTTCCGAGGCTAAAGAGGGCCCGGACCACGTCTTCCGGATGGACGTTGAGAACATCCCGGGCTTCGAGGTGGAGGACTTCATGCCGCCGCCCAACGAAATGAAGGGGCGTGTGGATTTCATCTACGAAGAACAATACTTCGAACGCGATCCCGACCTCTATTGGCGCCACGTTGACAAGGACTGGTATGACTGGCTCGAAGGCTTCGTCGGAAAGCGCAAGCCGATGGAGGAGGCCGTGGCACGAATCGTTTCACCCAACGATCCTCCGGAACTGAAATTGCGAAAGATCTATGACCGCGTGCAGCAGATGCGCAACACCAGCTATGAAATCGAAAAAACGGCGCAAGAGGAAAAGCGCGACAAAGAGAAGCTTGCCCAAACCGTCGAGGACGTCTGGAAGCGCGGCTATGGCAACGGCAAAATACTGACCTGGCTCTATCTGGGGTTGATCCGCGCCGCTGGCTTTGAGGCGTATGGCGTCTGGGTCTCGAGTCGAAGCGAATATTTCTTCAATCCGACGACCATGGAGAGCGCCAAGTTAAACGCCAATGTAGTGCTGGTCAAGCTGAACGGAAAGTATCTCTACCTCGATCCCGGCGCGGCGTTCACTCCCTTCGGCTGCTGCCGTGGCCTGAGACCGGAACACCCGGCTTGTGCCTGACCAAAGATGGCGGCACCTGGATCAAAACCACGTTGCCACAGAGTTCAGAGTCGCGCGTTCAGCACACCGCGAAACTCAAGGTGACCGATAGCGGCACTCTAGAGGGAAAAGTCACAGTCACCTACACCGGCCTGCAAGCGATGTATCACCGGCTCGAAGTCCTCCACAGTGACGATGTAGCCCGCAAGAAGTTTCTCGAGGACCTGGTGAAGGGCGAGGTGGCCGAGTCCGCTGAAACCAAACTCACCAATAAACCCGATTGGACCAATTCGGAGACCCCCCTGACGGCGGAGTTTGACTTGAGTGTCCCGGACTGGACTTCTAGGGCGGGCAAACGCACGGTAATGCCGGCCTCGCTGTTCGCAGCCGTCGAAAAACACGTCTTCGAACGCACCGAGCGCGTCCACCCTATTTATTTCGCCTTTCCCTACGAGAAGGACGATGACGTGACCATCGGCCTGCCCCCCGGATGGCAACTGGCCAGCGTGCCTCCACCCGCTGTACGAAATGGGTCCAATGCGGCCTACAGCTTGAAAGTCGAGAACAACCAGGCCACTTTGCGGCTGAATCGCAAGCTCTCAGTCGATGTGTTCCTGATGGATAAGCAGTACTATCCCGCGCTGCGCGATTTCTTCCAAGCCGTGCGCGCCGGTGACGACCAACAGATTGTCTTGCAACCCCCTGCTGTGGCGGTCCGCAACTCAGGCTGGTGGTAACATTTTGGCAGTTTTCCTAAGGACTAGCCATGTGCCGCAATATTAAAACGCTTTTCAACTTCGATCCGCCCGTCACCGAAGAAGAAGTTCGGGCCGCGTCACTGCAATTCGTGAGAAAGATCAGCGGATTCACCAAGCCTTCGAAGGCGAACGAAGAGGCCTTCCTGGCGGCGGTTGACGAGGTCGCGGGAATCTCAAGCCGCTTGCTGCACTCGATGGAAACCAGCGCTCCGCCCAAGAACCGCGAAGAAGAAGCCGCCAGGGCCAAGGCCCGCGCCATCGAAAGATTCGGCACCTAAAGCAATATTTTCAGTTTGTCATTCTGAGCGCAGGGCGAAAGCGAACCCGAAGTCGAAGAATCCCTGCCCTCTACAACGACTTCGGAGTACCGCGCCTTTGTCGCCTTTCTGCGACAGGGTGAGGATTTTATTCTTAGCGCACCGACTATCAGGCTCCCGTCACAAAAAAACTCTCATCCGGCTGGGTGTTCACGCTTTCCGGTTCGATCGGCGCCGTCACATCCTGCACGAATTCCCTGCGCCGTCGCTCCGGTCCCTTGCGTTCCACCTGGCGCACGCGTCGAGTCGGCATGTTGCTAGGCTCCAGGCTGACAATGCGTCCGTCGCGCACCTGAATCTGTGAGCGGAACCAGTCCGTGCGAAACATGCGGCCGGCGGCGTAGAACGTCATCGCGGCGGCAATCGGTCCTTCGAAATCCGAACCGGTGCAGGCGAGAATTCGTTTCCCCATCTCCTGGTTCCAGGTGAGTCCGCCCACCAATGGATCGTTCAGGCGGCAACGCTCGAACGGCATGGCGTGCGACAGTTTGCGCAGTTGCAGCAACTGCAAAAGCACCGACGTCTTCGCCAGATTGGTGACGATCACGCGCGCCTCGGTCGCCGAGACGCGCTCGATTTTGATGTGCAGGTCCGGCGACCACTCGCGCTCGAACTCTTCGCGCGCCAGCGCCAATCCTTTATCGGTCGCTTCCACGTAGCGCAGCGTCGCGCGCGCGAGAATGACAGAGAACAACGTTGTAACCACGGTCGCGATGACCGGTATGTAGCTGATCAGAGTTGTGAACGGGATGCGGAAGGAATTCACCATCTGCATGTGCATAGACGTTCATGGCTCCAGATCGCAGGTTTCGGGGAGGGCTGCGACTCGAGCGAGTCTAGCGATGCAGGACAGCACCCACTAGATGCGCATGGTGCGCGTGCAAAAGAGTGCAGAGGCCAACGCCTTTAGTAACCGCGATTGGGCAGGCTTCGGCGGCCGGCGTGCGTAGATTTCAGATTGAATATCTCAGACTACAGAAGCGAAGACACACCACGGCAACTAAGGTTCAATCTGCATCTGAAATTTAGAGTCGAAGCAGGTTCCTCACCGCCGCTTGGCACCTTCGGAATGACATACTTCTCGAGTTCTGATGTTGTCCGGCCGTTCCGCTCGCTTTTTCCTAGCCTCTAGCCCCTAGCCACTGACCCCTGGTTCAAAAACGTTAGGAGTGATGACTCCCACAACGGGCGCCAGCCTCGAGCCAATCGAGGTAGCTCACCTGAAGCGCCTTGGTCGGATGTCCGGCTGTCCCTTGCTCGCGTGGGAAGGTTGCGCGGGCCGCCAGTTTCCTAGGACTGGGGCGGCGTCACATCCGGGCCCTACGATGTCCACAGTAGTACATCCAGTTTTCTCAGTCACGGTTGCTCGTCACAATGGCGCGATTTTTTCTGTGGAAAAGAGCAGTGGCTAGCGGTCGGTGGCCAGTGGCCAGAGTTTGACCGCTGCTTTTTCGCGATGTCATCCTGAGCGACGGCTTCGCCGGCGCGAGGGACCTTACGTTGGTGTGAAGCGCGGACGCAGCAGAAAGGATCATCGTCTCTGGGCAGCGTGTGCGGGACCGCATCAGCTGCATCGGTGGGGCTTTACATTCATACGGTCCCTCACGGTGGCTTCACCACCGTTCAGGATGACAGCTTTATGAGCTCACCGTAGTCATCAGCGAAAAGCAGGTTCCTCACCGCCGCTTTGCGCCGGTTCGGAATGACATCCGGTCTACGGGAGAATCATTACCGGTGGGGGACTGGGTACTCGATACTCGGTACTGGCCACCGACCGCCGACCGCCGACGGCTGAATCACTCCAATACGCTGTCGTCCAACTTCTTCTTGCCCCAGTCGGCGGCGGCCTGTACGAATGCCAGGACGACCGGATGCGGCTTCTTCTCGGTCGACGAAAGCTGCGGCTGAAACAACGTAGCGAGAAAAAATCTGTGGGTCGGCGATTCGATGGCGCGAATCTCTCCGTTCGGCCCGCGTGCCACGACTGGAAAACCCGCTTCCATCGTGGTCCATTCGAATTCGGGATTAATTTCGAAGTTACAGAAGAATTCTTCCTTCACGACTTCTTCGCCTTTGCCGTAGTACGACTGCAGATAAGAACCGGGGCGCAGGCGGATCTCTGGAACCACGCCCGAGAGCTTCGGCGCATCGCCCTTTCGGTCAGGCACCGCACAGGCCACCGGATAAATGATGATGTTCTTCGATCCGGAATTGTTCTCGGCGCTGTCCGCGTCTTTGATGTTGAGCACGTTGCGCGCGAACTCAATAAAGGCATACTGAAATCCGCCACACGTGCCCAGATACGGCCAGTCGCGGCGGCGGGCAAAGCCGATTCCATTCAGCATGCCTTCAAAGCTTTTGTAGGGACTGCCCGGCGCACCCCACAGGCCGTCAAAGGTTTCGAGCTTTTTTTCGGCTTCCGCATTCAGCAGAGAGTCGGTAGGAATCCATTCGGACTGCACTTCGATTTTCAGCTTGCGGGCAGCGTGCTGCAGGGCGTCGTTGGTGGCGTGATGGGAGCGAAACTCCGTGTTGAAGTCGCCCAGGATTCCGATGCGGACGGCGTCGCTCACGGGACTGATTGTACTAGAGGGGTGCGCGACGCTTGTCTGCTGCTCCGCGAGGAATGGTTAGATGCGTGGTGCTGGCAACGCGGGCGAGTCGCGACTGGTGGAATTAGTGCCCGGAAGATGGAGTGGTGGAATCTGCTGGCGGCAGAGCATCCTTTTTGGGGCTGGCGTCCGCTGTGCCGACGTCGGGAGATTCCCATGGAGTTGCAATTCCCGCGCGGGCCAACGCGGCGGCGATTCTCTCCTGCTGAGTCATCTCCCGAGAATCTGTCGCGATCGGCGAGGTTGAGAGACGAATCACCGTTCGACGTGCCAATCCCCTGGATGATTTGACGACTTCCGGCGAAGTCTCTTTCAACAATTCGCTTTGAGAGATCGCCTCGTCTTTGATTCTCATTACGCGACGCCGAAGCCGAATCAGCCGAACGACACAGAAGAAAAGAAAGATGGCCCCGAAAAGGCCGAACGGCAACAGGAGGGGCCATGCTGCATTTCGCCTTGGAGCGAGAAAGATCAGGGTGAGCAGTTGGGGCACGAGACGAAGCGCTTCCTCCTTGCTCAGGCTAGCGAAGGCCGTCGAAGGCAGGCAGCAGAAAAGGCAGATTCGCGCTTACGTTGGTAATTAGTTCTTGGGTGATTTGGTGATCGAGGTTGCGCAATCGAGGTTGGAGTTATCGGCGTTCAGAAATAGTTGCAGAAATGTGCAGGGCGGCCCGTAGGCCGCCCATATTCAACATCCGCCACAGAACATTCGCGCTGGGAGCCTACGCTCTCGGAAGTGGGCCATGCTGGAAGTGGTATTGCAGAATCCTCGCGGCCAGCGCGGGGCTCAACGCTTTTCCGTTAGGTTCGATGGTGCGCACGACTTCGCCGCGGCAAACCACTTCCGTTGCTGAGAGACCGGCAATCTCCGCGGGCAGCACGAGATTAATCTCGAGCTGCGAACTGGGCTGCAACGGCTCATTCGCCTGGAATAGCATGCCTGACCGGCTGATGTTTTCAGTCGTGCCATCGTGCCAGTCTTTCTCGCCGAGCCGCCGATAACGCAGCGGCAAGTGAAGTTGGAAACGTTGCGCGCGGGCCGGCGGGATTTCTCTGGCTCGCGCGGCATAGCGTGGTTCTGCGGTTTGCATGGACATAGCGACCTCCGGGGGAGTTGGACCAGCATCGAGCACTTCGCGCACTTTCTGTCTCAGGTCGCGAAGGTTAAAGGGCTTCTGGAGCAGGCGTACGCCCGCATCCAGCATGCCGTTGTGTCCGATCACGTTTTCCGTGTAGCCGGACATGTAGAGAATTTTCACGTTCGGACGAATTTCAGAAATCCGTTGCGCGAGTTCGCGCCCGTTCATGCCGGGCATGATGACATCGGTCAGCAATAGATGAATCACTTTGTCGTGAGCCACGGCGATCTGCATGGCCACCGCGCCGTCCGCGGCTTCGATCACCTTGTAGCCTTGCTTTTCCAGATACTGGCGCGCGAGGTAGCGCAGGTTGGGCTCGTCTTCGACCAGCAGGATCGTCTCGGTCCCGGGCTCGACCTTCTTTATCTCGATGGGCGCGGCGACCTGCGCGGCTGTCTCTCCGGTCGAAGCCACGCGCGGCAGATAAATTTTGAACGTGGTGCCTTTGCCCAATTCGCTATACACCCAGATATACCCTCCGCTTTGTTTCACGATGCCGTAGACGGTCGACAGTCCCAACCCGGTTCCCTTCGTGCCCTTGGTCGTGAAGAAAGGCTCGAAGATATGAGATTGGGTTTCCGCATCCATGCCGGCGCCGGTGTCGCTGATGGCGACCATGACGTAGTCGCCGGGGCGCAGGGGAGCATGAAACCGGGCGTAGTCTTCATCGAGCGTCACGTTCGAAGTTTCGATGGTGAGCTTTCCGCCGGTCGGCATGGCGTCGCGCGCGTTTACCGCCAGATTCATGATGACCTGATCGATCTGTCCGGCATCGGCGCGCACCGACCACAAATTTTGTCCGGGAACCAGCACCAGATCCACGTCCTCGCCGATCATGCGGGTCAGCATGCGCAGATTTTCGGTCGCGACGTCGTTGAGATTGACGATGCGCGGGGCGAGCATCTGCTTGCGGCTGAAGGCCAGAAGCTGGCGCGTGAGCGACGAGGCGCGCTCGGCGGCGCTGGCGATCTCCTGCGCCGGACCGCGCAGATGGGGCTCTCCTCCCATGCGTTCGAGCAGGAACTCGGAGTAGCCCGAGATCACCATCAGGAGATTGTTGAAGTCGTGAGCGATGCCGCCGGCAAGACGACCCACGGCTTCCATCTTCTGGGACTGCCGTAGTTGCTGCTCGAGGGCGCGTCTCTCGGTCACGTCTTCCGCGAACAGTTCGAAGATCAGCGCGCGGTCGCCGCCATTTGTGACGGAGCGGCCCGAGACACGGACGCTGGTCGAGCTTCCATCTTTCTTCTTCCAGTCTGCCGCGAGCCCGCTGAAGGGCGCCGTTGACCGCAAGAAATCAGCCAGATCGAACCAGCGGTCATTCTCGGAATACAAACTGAAAATGTGCTGCCCGATCAGTTCCCTCGAAGCACCGAAACCCAGCATCTCCAGGAATGCCGGATTCGCATCGAGAATCTTGCCCGTAGAATCGCAGCGGCAGATGCCGTAAGGAGCGTTCGTCACCAGCGAGCGAAAGTTCGACTCCGAACGATGCAGGTCTTCCTGGGCTGAACGCAGCGCCGCATTCAGCCAGCAGATGAGCATCGCGACAAAAAAGAAAAGCGAGAGTCGCAGAATCGCGACGCGCAACTGCGTCGGCGAATGCTCGCCTACAAGAGAAAAATAAGCGCTGACCGTCAGGGCAAACGATGTTGCAACGAGGCCGGGCTTCCATCCGCCATACCACGCGCTGACCATGACCGCGACGCCGAAAAGCGCAAGGCGGCTTTCTGAAACGTCAGCCAGCAGCACGGTGGGAATGAGAGCAAGAGCCGTGGAAAGAACAGCCACCCCATACCGCAAGATTGGGGCCCGAGCAGGGGGGATGCGGAGTAGGGGGAGGGTTACTCGCATGGCACCCATACTAGTTCCAAATTGGGAAACAGCATAGTTACAGGAGTTCATTCCGGGTTGGCAAACCGTCCCATGAAAAACGCAAAGGTTCGACGGCGATGGGACAATGGCCGATCGGACGATGCCGCGGCACGGTGCGCTTGCATCCGAGGCGCGAAATCCAAGACACTATCGGGGACCTTGCGGCGGGTGCTGTCTCAGTTTGAGTCACTGGTAGGAAGCTTCTGCGCGGCGTCATCCCGAGCAAAGACGTTTTTGCGTCGTAGCGAGGGATCTCGTCGCAAGTGCTGTCTAGGGGAGATCCCTCCGCCCGCTGGAGAAAACGCGGGCGTTCGGGATGACGCCTGAGAGACGGGACCGGCATTCACAGCCCGACGCCAATCTATGAACATCGGACTCTTCGGCGGAACCTTCGATCCCATCCATCGCGGCCACATCGCTCTGGCGCAGGCGGCAATGGAGCAATACAAGCTTCATCGCGTCCACTTCGTGCCAGCCAACATTCCTCCGCACAAGCAGAAGCAGCCGCTCACGCCTTTCTTCCACCGTTTCGCGATGCTGGCACTGGCGACGGCGCAGGAGAAGAGTTTCATCCCGTCGCTGCTCGAGGCGCCGGATGAACCCGAGCCGCACAAGGCAAATCCGGCAAAGCCAAGCCTTGTCAAAAAAGGAAACGCCAAGCCCGAAGCCGAGCCGCCCAACTACACGATCGACACCATCCGCCGGCTGAAGCAGTCGTTCAAGGGTAGCGACCACCTCTTTCTGCTGATCGGCATGGACGCCTTCGCCGACATCGCCAAGTGGCACGAGGCCGAGTCTCTGTTTGGCGAGTGCGAATTCATCGTCGCCAGCCGACCGGGATATTCCCTCGCCGACGTGGCCAACGCGCTGCCGGAAAGCTTGCGGCCACGCCCGGAGGTAACCAAGCCCTTTCAAAAGCAGGCGGCTGTTGGCGATCTCGTGCTGAAGGGAGCAACCATCCACGTCATGGGGAATCTAAATCAGCCAGCCTCAGCCACAGCCATTCGCGAGGCTATCGCCGCCGGCAAGTCGCTGGGGAAATTCCTTGATCCCGCCGTGGCGGAGTACATAAAGAAGATGGGGCTGTATAAGTAAGATTTTCGAGGCTTGATTGCCTTTTCGATCGGCGTCATCCCGACAGCCCGCGTTTTTTTCGCGGGCGGAGGGATCTCCCACACGATGGATCACGGGAGGGGAGACCCTTCGCTCCGCCTGAAAAGCGGCTCCGCTCTGGATGACGCCCTACATCGACTTACGGGCCTCGATTGACCGACAGGGACCAGAAAACAAATTCTTCAACAGCAGGCTTGCCCGCCCCCTCAGTTACAATAAGAGAGTAGCCAACCGGTAGCGATTTCAGCGACCAAACAAATTAAGAGGACGGCGCCCTTGAGCGCCGCGATACGGAGAATCCGCCACTATGGCAAAGAATCACTACGTCACCAAGCCGAAGCGCAGAAACAAGAACAGCAACCGCAAGGATCCCTCCCATGCCACCATGGCGGCGTTGCGCGAGCGCGCGGCGGCCGAGGCGAAGAAGTCCGGCAAATAGCGGGCCACGAATGGCTATTCCCACCTTACAGAAACGATCCGGCTGAATTGAATACTGAAATAGACCACTGAATGAAGAAGAGTGAACTGAAAAACCAAGTCTCCGCCGCCATTCAGGCCTGCCTGGAAAAAAAGGCCGAGGAACTCACCATCCTCGAACTGGAAAAAGGGTCGGGCGCGTTTACCGACTACTTTGTGCTGTGCAGCGGGACGAATCCGCGGCAGATCCAGGCTATCGCCGACGAAGTGGAGCTGCGGCTCAAAGGCGCGGGCCTGCGGCCTACGCACACTGAGGGCTACAACCAGGCCGAGTGGGTGCTGATCGACTATGTCGACTTCGTGGTGCACGTCTTTTCGGAGAAGGCGCGGAAGTTCTACGATCTCGAGCGCTTGTGGAAGACGGCGAAGCGGCTGGAACCGGGGGATCTGAAACCCGCGGTGCGCAAGAAAGCAAAGTCGGCTGTGCCCAGGCGAAAAAAGAAAACGAAGGCGTAGAAGTTGATCCACAGAGCTCGTGGAGGGGCGGACGCATTCGTCCGCCCAGGGAGTGCACGGTCCTATGAGCCAAGGGTGAAGGCGCACCATCCCCGGACCCTTCGGCTTCGCTCAGGGCAAGCTGCGTCCGGGGCTCCACGGACAAGGTCTGGAGATCGCGCGTGAAGATCACGATTGCCTGGATCGGAAAAACCAAAGAAGCTGCGATTCAGGCGCTGACGGATGAATACCTGAAGCGCATCTCGCGCTACGCGCAGGTGGAGGGAGTTTCACTGCGTGACGAGGCTGCGCTGCTGGAGTTTTGCGGGCGGGCGGAGCGGGCGAAGAGCGGCCCGAAATCCACACTCGTGCTGATGGATTCTCGCGGAAAAGAATTTTCTTCCGAGCAGTTCGCGCAGTTTCTCGGCGACTATCAGGAGCGCAACCGTCTTCCTCTGGTCTTCGCGATCGGCGGCGCCGATGGATTCAGTGCCGAGACCAAATCGGCCGCGCAGCAGACGATCTCTATGGGGAAGATGACTCTGCCGCATGAACTGGCGCGCGTCGTGCTTTTGGAGCAGGTCTATCGGGCGTTCACCATTCTTAAAGGACATCCGTATCATTCGGGGCATTAGCCGAGCGACGCTCGGCACCACCGGTGAAAAGAAAGTCTAGAAGCGGAAGACCAAGCCCGAGGAGATTCTCACGTCACCGGTCTGCGCGCCGCCTTGCGAGGGAAGATATACCCAGTCCACTTGGGCGACTCGAAATGCCACAGAACGCTTAACCGGAACATCCACTCCGCCGCCAAGCATCATGGCCATGCCGGTCATGTGGCCCGAGCCGCACTCATCGGGCGAGCCGCTGAATAGGATGCAGCCGTTTGGCCGCACGCTCCCGTAGCCAAACAGCGCGTGCGTAAACACCTTAAACTTTCCGCCGGGCGTGACAGAGACGGTCGGCCCGAACCCATACGTGTAGATCTGAATCGTGGCCGTAGCGTTTAGACTGCTTTGCTGTTCCTGAATCCGCCTGGTTTGATAGCCGCCGCCGAAGTCGGCGGTGAAGCCGAGGTGGCGAGTGAAGTTAAACGTCGCGGCTGCATTCCAGCCGCTTGTGTTCGCGCTGCCGTCGCCAGCTCCGTCGAAGTTTCCGGCGTGCAGGAACTGGTAGCCTCCGAATACTTCTACTCTCTTGGGTGCGTCCTCCTGTGCCAGCGCTGTACCATCCGCCAGCGTCAGGCCCACTGCCAAACCCAATGCCAAACAAAGAGCGGCCAGAGTGCATCGCGACATAGATACCCCCACACGTGCATGAGGATGCCGGCCAACAAATCAAAGATGCCCGGCCTTGGAGCTTTCTTAGCAACTACTTCCCGGATGCAGCCGGAACTCCTACCAGAATCGTCAAAATCTCCTTGGCCAGATCGCCGGCCCGGACCCCTTCAATATTCGCGAGCACGACCACGCCCGCGCCCTGATCCGGGGCGATGATGAAATCGGTGCTGGTGCCCTGCTGGCCGCCGCTGTGGCTCACGCAATGCAGATTGCCTTCGGTCGTGTTGCCCCAGCCAAGGGCGTAACCGTTGGGCGCTTCGCCCGTGGGTTTAAGCGGCGTCCACATCAGGTCGCGGGTGGAGCGCTTGATCAGCTTGTCGCTGAGAATGGCCACTTCAAAATGCGCCATGTCTTCAGCGGACGACAGCCAACCGCCGCCGGGTATCTTGTAGCTTGAGTCGAGGAACTCGGAGTTGCGCACGGTGCCGGATTCGGTCTTCTCGTAGAAGCGGGTGCGGTACGGAATGATCGAGAAGCGGTTGTCAACCTGAGTGTGCTCCATACCGGCAGGGGCGATGACGTTTCGCATCATATAGTCGACATACTTCGCTCCCGACGCTCCTTCCATCACGCAGCCCACAACCGTATATCCTTGAGTCGAATAATGAAATTTCGTGCCGGGTTCGGAGAGCAACGGCTCGTTCTTGAAGAAGTCAAGGCCGCCTTGAATGGGGTCGTCGAAGTGCTTCGTGTTGCCAACTTCCAGGTCTTCGGGGCCACCCTTGTAGTGACGAATTCCGGCCAGATGTCCCATGACTTCGCGCGTCGTGATTGACTTCTGCTTCTCGGGAAAAGCCGGACAGTATTTTTGAATGGGAGAGTCGAGATCGAGCTTGCCGTGCTCGACCAGTTGCATGGCTCCGACCGCGGTCAGCGACTTGGAAATCGATGCCAGGCGATACAGCGTCTGCTCACTGGCTGGAACGTTATTTTCGACGTCGGCGAGACCGAATCCTTCAGCCCATTCGTACTCGCCGTGCTCGACGACGGCTACGGAGACGCCGGGCGCGTGTGCCGTCGCCATGAATTTCGAAACGGCGGCTTCGATCTGCGATTTTTTTTCGGGGGAGAGTTTGGAATCCTGGGCAGCGGAAACAGAAGCACAGAGCAGAGTGACTATAAGAATGCCAATCGAAGCCGGACGTCGTGGGCGAGTTGAACTCATGGGGATGTCTTCTCCGCAATGGAGGACATTTAACCACACAGCGAGGGAGGCGCACTACGATCGCTTATCCCATGTCTCGCAAAGCGGCGAGACATGGGGCACCCCCGGTTGGTGGCGATTGCAGGGATCCTTCGACTGCGGTTGTGCTCCGCGTTCCGCGGAGCACAATCCTCGCTCAGGATGACATCGACCAGTGAGAATGCAGATCTATTGCGTGACAGTGGCCTGGTAGCTGACCGCCTGCCAATGCCCGTTGCGGCGGACCCAGACTCGGGTGTAGCGGTAGGGGCCACTGAAATCTTCGCCGAGCTGGTGGCCTTTGACGTCGGCGCGGGCGGTTACGACGGCGGTATCGCCGTAGAGGCGCACCACCATGTCGCTTACATTGATGGAGTCGTAGCGGAGCTGGCCGCTCTTGCGGGCGGAGACTGTGTCCTGCTTGGTGGTGATGGTGCCGAGCGGAGTAATGGCGACATAGTCTTCCGCGAGGGTTCTTGCCGAGAAGTCGGGATCGCGGTGCAGGCTGGCCTCGCGCGCCTGCCGTTCCATGTCGACGATCTCGCGAATCGTGCTTTGATCGGCCGCGTCGATCGAAGGCCGCGGATGAACTGCAACGTGCTGGGCGGAATAGGCCGGCAACACCACCAACAGCGCCGACCACAATAACATCAAACACCTGTTGATCACGATGAGACCTCCGCAGGTTGCGAGGGGACAGAGATCCGCCAGATCGAGCTACGAAAGATTGGATGCTGGAGTTCCGTGGAAAAGCTCCTGGTTGTAAACATTTCTCTCTCCAGCAATTCCCGAACGTACTGACAACGAATGATGAGACCGTTCTGTTAACAAGAAGACCGCAGTGGGAAGCGATTCATTACAGTTTTATTTTGAGCGTTCGCCTCCGCCGGCGGACCGATGGGAAATTCAACAGTGCTCCCCAAAGCAGCCCGAAGCCGAACGTTCGGCTTGGGACTTAAGGTGCAACTCCCCTTCCACGGGATATCGTCTCTAACCTATTGACACGTCACGGTAGTTCCCGTTTCCAGTGGAGCGGATTTGTCCAATGCGGGACGGGGGTGTCCAGTTGCGGACATCTCTTTTTAAGTTCTTCTTAATCTTGCAGAGATCCATCCGACTCTGGTGGTGCAGTTTGGCTGACGCGTAAGGCCGGCTGCGCTGGAGATCCTTCGCTACGCCTGAAAAGCGGCTCCGCTCAGGATGACAAAGCTACCTAAGAAGCCAAACTGCACCACTGGCCGACCGTGCCATCGGCGAACGGCAACCACGGTCATCTAGTAGAATCGAAAGCTCCGGCATGGCAGATATTCGTCGTGGACTCATCATCGTCAACACTGGTCCCGGCAAAGGGAAGACCACGGCTGCCATGGGAACCGCCTTGCGCGCCGTTGGCCAGGGAATGCGCGTGCTCATGCTGCAGTTCCTGAAGGGTTCGTGGCATTACGGCGAGCTAGACGCCGTGCAGGCCTTCGGCGACAAATTCGTGATGAAGCAGATGGGCCGCGGCTTCGTGAAAGTCGGCAGCGAGAAGCCCGATCCGGAAGATGTGAAGATGGTCGAGCTGGCCTGGGCGGAAGCGGACGAGGCGATTCAGTCCGGCCAGTGGGATCTCGTGGTGCTCGACGAGATTAACTACGCCATCAGCTATGGAATGCTCGACCCGGCGAAGGTGGCCGAAAGCCTGAAAAGAAAACCCGAGATGGTGCATGTGATCTTGACGGGCCGGAACGCGCACCCCACAATTGTCGAGGTCGCCGACACCGTCACCGAAATGCGCCAGGTCAAGCATGCCTACGAAAAGGGCGTGATGGCGCAGAGGGGAATCGAATACTGAATTGAGTAATTGGGAAATTTGGTAATTGAGGAATTTGACGGCGCAGTTGCACCGATTCAATTACACACTTACCAAATTATCCAATACCAAATTCTTCCTATGGCTTGGTTTAAACGCGAATCCGGTGAGCTCGATACTTCGGGGGCGAAGACCGTGCGTACCGAAGGCTTGTGGGTGAAGTGCGAAGAGTGTCGGCAGATTATCTGGAAGAAAGATCTGGAAGACAATCTGAACGTCTGCCCCAAGTGCGAGAAGCACTTCCGGATCGACGCGCGCACCCGCCTGGCGCAACTGCTCGACAACAACGAGTATGAAACCTTCGACGGGGAGATTTCGTCGACCGACCCCCTGAAGTTTGTCGACCTGAAACCGTACTCGAAACGGCTCAAACAGGCTCAGGAAGACACCGGCCTGAAAGATGCGGTGATCAACGCTCACGGGAAGCTGGAGGGGCGGCGAGTGATCGCGAGCATCATGGAATATGCCTTTATCGGTGGCAGCATGGGCGCGGTAGTGGGCGAGGCCATCACGCGCGCAGTGGAGCGCGCCGCGGATAAGAAGATTCCGCTGATCATCGTGTCGGCTTCGGGCGGCGCTCGCATGATGGAAGGCGTGATCAGCCTGATGCAACTGGCGAAGATTTCGGCGGCGCTGGCGCGCTTGGATGAGGCCAGGGTTCCCTACATTTCTTTGTTGACCGATCCTACGACTGGCGGAGTAACAGCGTCCTTCGCCATGCTCGGGGATTTGAATATTGCTGAACCGGGAGCGCTGATCGGTTTTGCCGGCCCGCGGGTGATCGAGCAGACCATCCGGCAGAAGCTGCCGCCGGGTTTCCAGCGCAGCGAGTTTTTGCTTCAGCACGGCATGCTCGATGCCGTGGTTCCCCGCAAGCAGCTCAAGCCGTATATCGCGCGGGCGCTGGAATTTATGGGAGCGTGAGGCAGCTTCTAGGTTCTAGCTGCTGGCTTCTAGCTAAACCTGTCGGCTCCCTCCTTATTCGCGAAGCGAACCCAACTACCTGTCTGAATCAGAATCAGTTTTGATAATCTGAAATCGCGAAGCCTCCAGTTCAGGCTGGAGGGCTAGAAGCTAGTGGCTAGGAGTTAGAAGCTTCTAATGTCTTACCAAACCGCAGTGGCGAGTATGTATGCGCTGGGACACGAATTGGCCCAAACGCCGTCGCACAAGTTCGACCTGGCCCACATGCGCGTATTGCTGGCGGGGCTTGATCATCCTGAGCTGAGATTTCCTAGCGTGCTGATCGCCGGAACCAATGGCAAGGGATCGACGGCGGCGACGCTGGCGTCGATTCTTCAAGCATCCGGGCTGAAAACTGGACTCTACACATCGCCGCACTTGATCCGGCTCAATGAACGAATTTGCATTGATGGCGCCGAAATCGGCGATGACGAATTCGCCGGATTGCACGGGCAGGTCGATCGCGTGGCTGAGAAACTGGTGGAACAGGGCGATTTGCCCTGGCATCCCAGTTTTTTCGAGATGATGACGGCCATCGCCTTTCTTTATTTCGCGCGCGAACGCGTCGAGATTGCAGTGCTGGAAGTGGGCATGGGCGGACGCCTCGACGCGACCAACGTGGTCGTGCCGCTGGTCAGCGTGATTACGGATATTTCGCTCGATCATCAGAAATTCTTGGGAAATACCGTCAGCGAGATTGCGCGAGAGAAAGCCGGGATCATCCGGCCCGGCGGAGTTGTGGTTACGTTGCCGCAGCAACCCGAAGCCAACGACGTAATCGGCAATACGATTCTCGATCTGGGCGCGCACGGCGTGAATGCGGTGCCGTTTGTGCCGCCGGTATCGCCGGCTAGTCCTGAGTTCCGAGTCCCGAGTCCCGAGCAAGACCCGGTTCCACGTTATCGGTATCCCTTGCAGGTTATGGGCAAGCAGATTTTGGTCGAGACGCCTTTGACCGGGCGGCATCAGTTGCGCAATGTGGCCTTAGCAATCGCCACAGCCGAGGAACTGGCGAAACAAAAATTCTCACAGATCACCGCTCAGACGATCCAGCGCGGAGTGCGCGAGACGCACTGGTCCGGACGATTTCAGGTAATCCCCGCAAGCGCTGACCAGCCAGAGATTGTGCTGGATGTGGCGCACAATCCCGCGGGGGCGTGGGCCTTGCGCTCAGCACTTTCAGAGCGCTATGACGACCGTCCGCTGATTTTTGTTTTTGGGGCGATGCGCGATAAGGCAATCTCGGAGATGACCGACATCCTTTTTCCCATGGCGGAGCGCGTGATCGCCACGCGCCCGGAGAATCCGCGGGCAGCTTCGCCGGAAGAGATTCAGCAAGCAGGATCGCGAAGCGGAACCGAGATTGAGATGATCGCGGAGGTTGATCGCGCGATTGATCGGGCGCGCGTGGTTGCAGGAACGAGGGCGATTGTCGTGATCACCGGCTCGATTTATCTGGTTGGCGCGGCCATGGACGTACTCAATACCTAGAAATCGAAGACGCGGGCGAGGGCGCCCGCGCCACATCGGGTTGGTTTCCCCTAGAATGGAAGTGTGCCGGAGTTGAATTCATCGGTCGAGCAGGCAGAAGGGCAGATCCAAAGCGGCGCGCCCCAAGCGGGTACGCGAAACATTCAGCGAACAAGTCCTCACTCAATTCCCGGGAAAAAATACGGCTGGCTCAGCCGCCTGCGTTCCTATTTCTTTCTTGATCCGCTCATCTGGCTCTACACGCTGGTGATGGGACTGATCGCGCTGCCGGGCGGAGCGTTCGACCGCGATGGCCGGCGCCTGCACTGGTTTTCCTACGCGTGGTCTTGGCTGATCATGAAGTCGATCTTTTCGCCTTTGAAGGTCACAGGCCTCGACAAGATCGACACCGCCAAGCCACACGTGTATGCGGTGAATCACGCTTCGGCGCTCGACATTCCAGTTCTGTACGTCAATCTGCCGTTTCAGTTTCGCATCGCGTTCAAGAAAGAGCTGCTGGCTTATCCGATGGTCGGCTGGCAGTTGAAGCGCTCGGGGCAGATTTGCCTCGATCAGCAGAATCCTTCGCGATCGGTGGGCGCGATTCGCTCCGCGCTGAAGGGGTTGAAAGCCGGAATGCCGCTGGTGATCTTTCCCGAGGGCGGCCGCACATCTGACGGCGAGATCAAGCCGTTTCTGCCGGGAGCATTTTTTCTGTCGATCAAGGCCCAGGTCGATGTCGTCCCGGTCGCGCTTGTCGGCACATACGAATTGCTGCCCATGGATACCTACCACATCAAGTGCCGCCCTTTGGAGATGCGCGTGGGCGAGCCAATCCCGACCTCCGGCCTTACCATTCGAGACATGGAAGCGCTTTCGACCAAAGTGCAGAAGGCCGTGGAGGATTTGTACTACCGCCCGTGACGGCACGTCAGCCAAATCTTTGAAAAATCAGGCTAGGCCGCCTTTTGGTTCTCGTCGCAGAGCCGCTGATAGTACTCGCGTCCGCGCTGGTATCCGCGAGTAAATGGCTCTTCGACCGCTTCGCCCGGATGCGCGCATTCTACGTCTTCGAGGGCAGCTTCCATCTCGGCGGTAACCTGGTCGAATTCCTTGCAACGTGTTTTGGCGTGAAGCGCCGCCTGGAATCCCAGCCGGAAGAATTTTTCGTCCTCGCTGAAGCTGCGGCCAGACATCGGGTAGTGACTCTCTTCGGCGCTGCGCAGGCCGACCCACCACTGCTCGCGGGCGGCGTCTACGGATTCGGCGCCTGCTCCATTGAACAAGTTCCGCAAGCGGGTTGCGTCATCATCGTTTTCGGCCAGGCCAACGACCACGCTCCGGCCTTTGCGGAGGGCGTCCTCGTAAACGTAGATTTCGTCCTCGGGCAATCCCATCGACATGGACTCTTCAACTTTTTCTCCGGTGATTGCACCTACCGTGGCGCCGGCAGCACCTAGAATTCCGGCGCCCAGCAATCCAAGAGCAGTGACCGGACCGAGTCCCGGCACAAGAGCGATGAGAAGTGAGCCTCCTGTAAGCCCAACGCCGCCACCCATGAGCGCCCCAATGGCCTTGCCCATGCCGGGTTGCTCGGTGGTGTCAACGGGAACTGCCTGGACTTCGTGCGCAATCTGGTCGGCGCTGCCGGGAGTCAGCAGAGTGATTCGGTCGTGCGGAACGCCGGTCGCATAGGCCTGGCTCAAGGCTCGTTCGGCGTCGGCTCGGGTTTGGAAAACTCCGGTGATGGCTTCCATGGCGTTCCTCTTTTTTCTTTAGTCCGGCATCTGCGGCGGTACGGCGACCGCGTTCGTACCTAATATGCCGGCTAGATTCAGATGCCGGATCGGGCAAAGAGGGTACTAGAAAATTGTTTCGGTGCAATCCTCGTTCCGTTGGTAGTGGTGCAGTTTGGCTGGCGCGTTAGGCCAGCTATGCGGGAGATCCTTCGCTACGCCTGAAGAACGGCTTCGCTCAGGATGACAGAGCAGTGTAAGTGCCAAACTGACCACTACTCATTCGTTCGCCCTTGTGCGCATTCGACCGTAACCTTTTTCCGCGCCGGGGCGTTTACCATGTGTACGGCCAAACGCGTTAGGGCCAAAGGCGCGGAGAATTCGTTGAAGGCGGGCAATTGAAGGCTCTGAAGAAAGAAGCGGACGAGCGGCTTCTGGTGGAAGCTGCGCAGCAGGATCCCGCCCGCTTTGCCGACCTTTACGAAATCAACTTTGAGCGCGTGTATGCCTACGTCATTCGCCGGGTCGGGGATCGTACAGAAGCCGAGGATGTGACGGCGGAAGTTTTTCATCAGGCGCTGGCCAACCTGAAACGCTTTGAGTGGCGCGGCATTCCGTTTGTCGCGTGGCTGTTTCGCATCGCCGCCAATCTGATTTCCGACCGGCGGCAGCGCTCGGGACGCGAAGTTTGCGATGAAGACGCGATCGAGTCCGCGCACGTCAGTCCCAAAGAGATCGAAGAGGTCGAGCGGCGCGCGACGTTGTTCCGCCTGGTCGATACGCTGCCCGCCGATCAACGGGACGTAGTTGTGCTGCGCTTTGTGGAGCAGAAAAGCATTAAAGAGGTGGCGCAGAAGATTCGCAAGACGGAGGGCGCGGTCAAGCAGTTGCAATTCCGAGCGCTGACCAGCTTGCGGACGCGCATGGAGGGTGCCGATGCCTAAGCGCTCTCTGAATCCGGGACCGGACAATGTGAAGCAGGTGGAACAGCTCAACAAGGCTGTGGACGCGATGTTGGCGCGCACCGACGGCAAGGCTCCGAAAGCGGAGCGGGCGATCGAGCCTCTGCTGCGCATCGCCGCCGATCTGCGCGACCTGCCACGTGAGAGTTTCCGCTCGCGATTGAAGTCAGAATTTGAAGGGAGAAAACATATGTCTACAGTTGCCGAGCCCGTTGCTGCAACCCGTATCACCGCGGCGCCAAGGTTAGCCTTCCGCGATCCTGCCAAGGCGATCGAGTTTTACACTCGCGCTCTGGGCGCCAAAGAAACATTCCGCTTCCAGGTCGGCGACAGCATTCCGCACGCCGAGTTGATGATCGGCGAGTCCCCGATCGATGTGACCGGGGAGTGGCCAGAAGGCGGCCGCTTCAGTGCGGAAACACTGGGGAATTCGCCGATCTCGATTTCCATCCAGGTTCCTGAT
This sequence comes from Candidatus Solibacter sp., assembly GCA_035501655.1. Classification (GTDB taxonomy): domain Bacteria; phylum Acidobacteriota; class Terriglobia; order Terriglobales; family Acidobacteriaceae; genus Sulfotelmatobacter. The sequence goes on along the minus strand of DATJVU010000010.1, from coordinate 254,988 downwards.
GTCGATGGCTTTGCGCAGCATGCGGTGTCGGAAGGCATGAAGCTTATTCGTGAGCCGAAGACGCAGTTCTACGGCCACCGCGATGCGACGCTGCAGGATCCGTTTGGCTACACCTGGGCGGTCTTCACGGTGAAAGAAGAAATGTCGGTCGAGGAAATGCATCGCCGCATGCGCGGGCCGAGCCCAGCACCGGAAGGTGGACGGGAAGGTGGACAAAAAGAGAAAGCTCCTGGAGTGAGCCCCGTACCCGAAGGCTTCCGCATGGTCACGCCTTACATGATTGCCACGGACGGGCCTGCGCTCGTTGACTTTGCCAAGCAGGTGTTCGATGCGGAAGAAACATTCCGTGCGATCACCCCGGCGGGCGGACTGCATGCCGAGGTGCGCATTGGCGACTCCATGCTGATGATCGGTGGCGGCATCCCGGGCAAGGAATTCAAGGGCACGCCCAACCGGCATGCGCTGCATGTCTACGTGAGAGACATTGATGCAGTCACAAAGAAAGCCGTGGCTGCGGGCGGCACGCTGCTCGACGAGCCGCGCGATCAGGAATATGGCGAGCGGTCTTCTACGGTGAAGGATTCCGCAGGCAATTACTGGTACATCGCGACCTTCATGGGCAGCGATTACAGGTCGGAGGGCGCTCCGGATATTCAACCCTACCTGCATCCGCAGCGCGCTGAACCGGTGATCAACTTCCTGAAGCGCGCCTTCAACGCGCAGGAACTCGGCCGCTACGCATCACCTGACGGCGTGATTCATCATGTCACGATGAACATCGGCGACTCACATATTGAAATGGGCGAGGCACATGGGAAGTACGAGCCCATCCCGACGATGTTCTATCTCTACGTGCCGAATGTGGATGACGCTTACAAGACGGCTCTCGCCGCGGGGGCGAAATCGATGAAGGAACCGGCCGACCAGCCCTATGGCGACCGCGTCGGCGCTGTGACGGATGCCTTCGGCAACCAGTGGTGGATCGCCACGCATGTTAAAGACGTGCCGGCATATTAGGACGGACAGGACGGGCGGGCGTACTTGCGTGCCATCCGATGCGAGTGCGGAATAGATGATCTGATAACCTTTCATTCCGCACTCGTCGCCTGTCGAGCGATGTCGAAATCATGAGCGTGGCCGCAGAGAATCCGCCGCCCGCACACCTCTACCGCGCTCGCTTATCCGGCAGAGTCTGGCGCCGCCGCTGGACATCGATACTCCCAACCGTCCGCAACCTCGCGTCTCAGCTTCAAAAGAATTTTCGGGACTTGAAGATCTTCGATCCGGTTCGGTTCTGCGCGACTGATCCCAGTACTACGGATTGAAGAATGACCACATCCTCTACCAAACACCAATCCACCCTCTGACGCGGGAGCAGCATATTTGGCGGAGAAATTTCTTAAGGTTCAAACTAGCACTTCGTGGCTCTTCGGTTTGACCCTCCCCCAGCGGTTCTTTAGACTTGAAGATTCAGTACTTCTGCAGGCACTCAAACTTATGGCTGACAGCATTCATGTGAAGCTTCCGGATGGGAGCGACAAGGAATATCCCAAGGGCACGACTGCCCTTCAGGTCGCGAAAGACATCAGTCCGCGGCTGGCGGATGCGGCTTTGGTCGCCAAAACCAATGGCGATCTTATCGATCTGGCCAAGCCTCTGGAAAAAGACACCGACCTGAAAATTCTGACGGAAAGAGATCCCGAGGCGCTCGAAGTCTACAGGCACTCGTCGGCGCATTTGCTGGCGGCCGCCGTGCTGGAGCTTTTCCCGGAAACCAAGCTCGGCCACGGTCCGCCGACCGAGAGCGGATTCTTCTACGACTTCTACCGGCCCGCTGCGTTCACGCCGGAGGATCTCGAAAAACTCGAGAAGAAGATGCAGGAACTCGTGCAGCAGAACATTCCCTACGCGCGCGAATTTCTGCCACGCGACCAGGGCCTGACTGAGTTCAAAAAAGACGGTGACTTCATGAAGTGCCACTTCATCGAGCAATTCACCAAGCCCGATGAAAAAATTTCGATCTATCGCACGGGCAAGTTCACCGACTTCTGCCGTGGGCCGCACATTCCGTCGACCGGAAAAATCAAGGCGTTCAAGCTGCTCAACATCGCCGGCGCGTACTGGCTGGGCGACGAGAAAAATCCGCAACTGCAGCGCATCTATGGGACGTCGTTTTTCTCGAAGAAGGATCTCGATGCGTATCTCCACCAGGTCGAGGAGGCGAAGAAGCGCGACCACCGCGTGCTGGGCCAGCAACTCGATCTGTTTTCCATCCAGGAACTGGCCGGACCGGGGCTGATTTTCTGGCATCCCAAGGGCGGCATCATCCGCAAAGAGATGGAAGACTGGATGCGCGAGCAGTACATCAAGCGCGGATACTCGCTCGTCTACACGCCGCATGTGGCGCGGCGGCAGTTGTTTTACACCTCGGGGCACGAAGGCTATTACTCGCAGAATATGTTCGACGCCATGGAACTCGACGACGCCGAATATCGCCTGAAGCCGATGAACTGTCCCGGCCACATTTTGATTTACAAAGATTCGCTGAAGTCGTATCGCGACCTGCCTGTGCGCCTCGGCGAACTGGGCACGGTCTACCGGTACGAGCGCTCCGGAGTGATGCACGGCCTGTTGCGCGTGCGCGGCTTTACGCAGGATGATTCGCACATCTTCTGCACGCCCGAGCAGGTGGAGGCCGAGATAACCGGTTGTCTCGACTTCGCTCTCGACGTGCTGAAGGATTTCGGCTTCGAGAAATTCCAGACTGAGCTCTCGACGTGGAATCCCGACGACCGCAAGAATTTCGTTGGAAGCGAAGAGCAGTGGGTCAACGCCATCCAGTCGCTCGAGAATGTACTGAAGCGCAAGAACGTCGAATACAAGACGATCCCCGGCGAAGCGGCGTTTTATGGGCCCAAGATCGACATCAAGTTAGTGGACGCGATCGGTCGCTTGTGGCAGCTCTCCACGGTGCAAGTCGACTTCAACCTGCCGCAGCGCTTCGGGCTGGAATATGTCGCCGAAGACGGCTCGCGCAAGCAACCGGTCATGGTGCATCGTGCGCTGTTCGGATCGGTGGAGCGCTTCTTCGGCGTGCTGCTCGAGCATTATGCTGGAGCGTTTCCGGTGTGGCTGTCGCCGGTGCAGGCGGTGATGATTCCCATCAGCGAGCGCCATGCGGAGTACGCAAACAAAGTCGCGTCGCAGCTCAAGGCGATCGGCGTGCGGGTGGATGTTGACGCTCGCAACGAAAAGATGAACGCGAAGATTCGCGAGCACGCCATGCAGAAGGTGCCGTTCCTGCTGGTCGTCGGAGACAAGGAAGCCGAGGCGGGGAAGGTCAACGTTCGCACGCGGGGAAAAGAAAAAACGGAAGACATGCCGGCGGCGGATTTCGTGGAGAAGATCAGGAAGATGATTGCGGAGAAGAACGCAACGCTCGAATAAGCTGACGCAGGAACCCGTCGAATTTAGCCGGTCCGGGCGCCTGATTCCGAACGGCCAACCAAAAATGCGCCCCATGGCGATTCCTGTTAACGACATAGTAAACCATGAAATTCTAACGCTCACCGTTAGGATTTCATGGTAAGATTTTTTAGTGATTCAGCGAACTTCCGACCTCTATTTGATCCGCACCGCCTTGAGGCGCAGCCGCGTCGTCGTACTGGTGGGCGCCCGGCAGTGTGGAAAGACCACGCTGGCGCGGCAGTTCGTTCCACCCTATTCGCGGAACTATTTCGACCTGGAGGACCCAGCCAGCCTTGCGCGTCTAAGCGAGCCCGATACTGCTCTGCGTCCTCTGCGAACACTGGTGGTGATTGACGAGGTGCAGCGCCGACCTGACCTGTTTCCCTTGCTGCGCGTACTGGCCGACCGCAAGCCACTGCCTGCACGGTTCCTGATTCTCGGCAGTGCCTCGCCGGATCTGCTGCGTCAGTCTTCAGAGACGCTCGCAGGGCGGCTGGAGATTGTTCCGCTGGAGGGCTTCCGTCTTTCTGATCTTGGGGCCTCCGCGCAAATGCGACACTGGATTCGCGGTGGATTTCCTCTCGCTTATACCGCCCGCACGGAGACCAACTCTTTGTCTTGGCGGCGGCAATTCCTGCAAACGTTTCTCGAGCGCGATGTGCCTCAACTCGGCATCACGATTCCTGCGGTAACTTTGCGCCGCTTCATGAACATGGTCGCCCACTATCACGGGCAGACTTGGGGCGGGTCGGATATCGCGCGCTCCATGAGCGTCAGTGAGCCCACGGTCCGGCGCTATCTCGATCTCATGACTGGCGTATTTATGCTCCGCCAGCTTCCGCCGTGGCACGAGAATCTGGGCAAGCGACAGGTAAAAGCGCCGAAAGTCTATGTGCGCGACTCTGGCCTGCTGCATGCATTGCTGGGGATGGCGAACCAGCGCGAGTTGGAGTCGCACCCTAAGGTTGGTGCGTCATGGGAGGGATATGCCGTCGAGGAGGTCATCAAGTCGTTTCAGCCGGACGAGGCTTACTTCTGGGCCACGCACGGCGGAGCTGAGCTCGATCTTCTGCTGTTTAAAAACGGTAAACGTATTGGCGTCGAGTGCAAGCGAGCCGATGCGCCCACGCTGACGCCTTCCATGCGCATCGCCATGGCGGACTTGAAGCTCGATCATCTGCACGTCCTCTATCCCGGTGACCGGAGCTATTCGCTCGCCAAGAACGTAGACGTGGCACCCTTAGCGAGTTTCGTCAAGGCGAACTAGCCCTGCTGGGATACGATGTTTCCGTGCAATCGCTTGTGCAACGCGTACTCAGCCACATTCGGCGGCATGAACTGCTGCATGCCGGCGAGCGCGTCGGTGTGGCCGTTTCGGGAGGGATTGATTCCGTCGCGCTGCTGCGCCTGATGCTCGAGTTGCGGGGTGAACTGGGAATCGTTCTATCAGTCGTTCACTTCAATCACAAGCTGCGCGGGGCGGAGTCTGACGCCGACGAGAAATTCGTTGCGGATTCGGCGCGCACGCACGATCTCGAGTTTTTCTGCGATTCCGATGATGTGGCCGGACATGCGGCCGAGGAGCGCATCAGCCTCGAGGCCGCGGCGCGGGAGTTGCGGTATGGATTCTTCCGATTCTTGATTCGGGGAAATCCCCCTGCGGAAGGTTTAGTTTCGACTGCCTCAAAGAATCGCAGCGCTGAAAGCGCTGCGCCAGCCGGAAACAGCCCCTCTCTGAATAAGATCCTCACCGGCCACACGCTCGACGATCAGGCAGAAACCGTGCTCATGCGCATCATCCGCGGCACTGGGCCGCGGGGGCTCGGCGGAATTCATCCGCGGATTGCGGTGGAAGACGACGACGGCGAAATCTGCGGCGAGATCGTCCGTCCCCTGCTCGAAATTCGGCGGAGCGATCTTGAGCAATATCTCGAAGGCATCGGCCAAGCCTGGCGAGAAGACTCGAGCAACGCCGAAGATCACCTCACCCGCAATCGCATACGCCAGCTGGTAGTGCCGTTGCTTGAAAAGGGATTCAATCCTTCGGTCGCAGAGAACCTGGCCGAACTGGCCGAGATCGCGCGCGGTGAACAGGATTACTGGGACAATGAAATCGCCGGCTGGATGGGCACCGCCGTGCACTGGTCGGAACCGGAGTGGGCGCGCGCGTTGTCTAAACAAGCAGAGTTGGTGCAGATCAGCCCTCCAAATCGGGGCCAACAGAATCCCCATTTCTCTCAAAGGCAGGGAGAAGTGGGACACCCTCATGGGGAGAGTGACAACGCCGCTGCACGCATTGGGACCACGCCCTGGCTGGTCATGAACGCCTCGGTCGATCGCATGTGGCTCTTGTCTGAGCCTTTAGCAGTGCAGCGCAGGCTGGTGAAGGCGGTCGGCGAAGAGGCCGGAATCCCTCTGGAGTTCAACCATGTGGAGGAAATTTTGCGTTTCGCCGCCGCAGACGCCCGCTCCGGCAAAGAGCTATCTCTCCCAGGGGGGTGGAAGTTGACCCACGAACCGGGACAGATTGTCTTTGTGACTCCCGATTTGCGCGAGGAGAAGCCACAGGCTGACTACGAATATGAACTCAGCATTCCGGGCGAAGTGGCGGTTGCAGAAATCGGCGCGAGTTTTCTGGCACGCCTCGTTCCCCCAGGTGCGCAAGCGGGGTATAATCCAGACCACCTCCTGAGCGCGGATTCCCTGCCCCGATCGTTACGGGTGCGGAACTGGCGCGCTGGAGATCGGTTCTGGCCGGCCCATAGCAAGTCCCCCAAGAAAGTGAAGGAACTGCTGCAGGAACAGCACATTCCCCGGCCGACCCGCAAGCTCTGGCCAGTGCTAGCGAACGGGGATGAGATTGTCTGGCTGCGGGGGTTCGCGTCGCCGGCAAAATATCTGGCGCAGCCGGGGAGCGAAGCGGTTGTGATTCTGGAAAGCGCCCTCGGAGATCGCCGGACGACTTAAGATCGACCACCGGAATCACAAATTCAGGCCAGGCCCAGAACTGCCGGGAGGCACGCACACTTCATGAACGCCGCAAGAATCGAGCCGTTGCGCCACGTGATCACCGCCGAGCAGATTCAGAAGCGCGTGCGTGAACTCGGACGGCAGATTTCCGATGACTACAAAGGCCAGACCATTCAGATGCTGGCCGTGCTCGAAAACGCGTTCATGTTTCTCGCCGATCTGGTCCGCGCGCTCGATGTGCCGGTGGTATGCCAGTTCATCAAGCCGCGCTACAGCCGTGTTGTGGGCGGCAGCGACATGATGGAGATCTTTTTCAGCCACGAACCGGATATTAAAGGCCAGCACATTCTGCTGGTCGAGGGTCTCGTGCATTCCGGAGTGACCAGCGAGTTTCTAATGAACGATCTGCGCGCCCGCGGCGCTGCCTCGGTAAAACTGGTGACATTACTCGACCGCCAATCCGCGCGCCGCGTAGCCCTGCAGCCGGACTACTTCGGCTTCCTCGTCGACGAGACTTTCTTGATCGGATACGGCCTAGGCGCGGTCGAGCAGACCAATCGCAATCTGCCCTATCTGGCGGCAACACAGTAGTTTATGAACACGAGCGTTAAAAAAGCCGTCTACTGGTTCCTGATATCGATTTCGGCCCTGCTTCTTTGGCAGGTAGTCCGATCCAACGGCACCAGTCCGCGCGACCCGGATATCAGCTATTCGCAGTTTATGGCCGATGTCGATGCCGGCAAGGTGCGAAGCGTTTCGATCACCGGAACTGAAATCCGCGGGGTGTACAAGGAATCGGGTGGCGCATTCCATCTCACCGGACCAAGCGACCCAAGAATCACTCTGGAGAGCCTACGCAACCGGGATATCGAAATTCGTTTCCGCGACGCACAAACCAGTTCGCTTCCGTTACAGCTGCTGGGCACGTGGGCGCCACTGATTCTGCTCGGGGCTCTTTGGTTCTTCGTGATCCGGCAAATTCGGCTGAGGGCTCGGAAGCCCCCTGCACCGCCAAATTCGAACGCACCAATTAACCCGGCTTAGCGGAAGACGCGATGAAGGCAAAGCACACTGCACCAGTGACTTAAGTCATTCGACACAGAACGCGCCTTTTCCCGACGGAAAAGGTAGAATATGGGTCAGGTAATTTGGCCCAATCGAAATTCAGGCACGGGCATCTAAGCATATAGCCGGTGTTCCGTTTTCAAGTCAGCTGGCGGGTTGGAAATTCAGGAGTCTTCTAGGTGAACTCTACAGTTAAGACGGTGCTGTTCTGGTTGCTCATCGGGATCTCGGCACTTCTCCTCTGGGAAGTGATCAAGGGCGCACGCGACGGCCAGAAGGATGCAGAGTTAAACGTCTCCCAGTTCATGAGTGACGTGGATCAGGGCAATGTCCGCGAATTACTGGTCAACGGCATGGAAGTGCGCGGCAAGCACCGCGACAGTTCGGCCTTCCACAGCACCGTTCCAGCGAATTACTTCACCCCTGAGATGCTGAAGAGCCTGCACGACAAAGGCGTGGTCATCACCTTCCGTGATGCCAACAGCAGCAGCCTGCCACTGCAGCTGTTGGGCACCTGGGCTCCGTTGATTCTGTTGGGCGCATTGTGGTTCTTCATGATCCGCCAGATGCAGACCGGCGGCAATAAAGCGCTGTCGTTCGGCAAGAGCCGGGCCCGGCTGCTCTCCATGCAACAGAAGAAAGTCACGTTTAAAGACGTAGCCGGCGTAGAAGAGGCCAAAGAAGAGCTGCGGGAGATTATTGAGTTCCTGCGCGAGGCGCAGAAGTTCCAGAAGTTGGGCGGCCGCATCCCTAAGGGCGTACTGCTCGTCGGCCCTCCGGGCACGGGCAAGACCTTGCTGGCGCGGGCGGTTGCCGGAGAAGCGAACGTCCCCTTCTTTTCTATTTCCGGTTCTGACTTCGTAGAGATGTTCGTCGGCGTCGGCGCCAGTCGCGTGCGCGATCTGTTTGAGCAGGGCAAGAAAAACGCTCCCTGCATCATCTTCATCGACGAAATTGACGCCGTCGGCCGCCATCGCGGAGCAGGCCTCGGCGGCGGACACGATGAGCGCGAGCAGACTTTGAATCAACTGCTGGTCGAGATGGACGGCTTCGAATCCAACGAAGGCGTCATCCTGATGGCCGCCACGAACCGTCCCGACGTTCTCGATCCGGCTTTGCTGCGGCCCGGACGCTTTGATCGCCGCGTTGTGGTCAGTCGTCCTGACGTGCGCGGACGCGAAGAAATCCTCCGCGTGCATACCCGCAAGATTCCTCTCGCCGAGGATGTCGACCTTTCCGTGCTGGCTCGCGGCACACCGGGCTTCTCCGGCGCCGACTTGGCCAACATGGTCAACGAAGCGGCGCTGGCTGCTGCGCGTCAGAATCGCAAAGCGGTTCTGCAATACGACTTCGAGCTGGCGAAAGATAAAGTCCTCATGGGCGTGGAGCGCAAGTCGCTGCTGCTCACCGACGACGAGAAGAAAAACACCGCGTACCACGAAGCCGGTCACGCGCTGGTCGCGGCGAAGATGCCGCACTCCGATCCTCTGCACAAAGTCACGATCATTCCGCGCGGCATGGCGCTGGGCGTGACCATGCAGCTGCCCACCGACGACCGCCACAACTACTACAAGAACTATCTCGAGACGCAGATCGCCATCCTGATGGGCGGGCGCATCGCGGAAGAGATGTTCCTCAATGTAATGTCCACCGGCGCCGGCAACGACATTGAGCGTGCCACTGATATGGCTCGCAAGATGGTCTGCGAATGGGGCATGAGCGATCTTGGACCGCTGACATTCGGCAAAAAAGAAGAGCAGATCTTCCTGGGCCGTGAAATCGCGCAGCACCGCGACTACAGCGAAGACACCGCCATCAAGATCGACCAGGAAGTTCGCAAGCTGGTCAACAGTGGCTACTCGACGGCGCGGCAGATTCTCTCCGACAATCGCGACACCCTCGAACGCATCGCTCGGGCGCTGATCGAGCGCGAAGTGCTCGACGCCAACGAACTCAAGCTGCTGGTCGACGGCCAGCAGCTTCCGCCGATGCAGCCGCCTCCGTCAAAAGACGACGGCGTGCAGCACGTCATCAAGCCGAACCTGGAACCCGGACGCGCCAAAGGCGGCGAGAGGCCGGCTACGGCGTAACGTATTCAAGTTTCAATTTCACGGGCGGCCTTTTGGGGCCGCCCTTTTTCTATGCTAAGCACAAAGGCTTGGAATCTGAGTGTAATCTCCTCGTTTCGCTAATTGGGAACCCAAGCGTTGATTCTCGATTCGAGGAGGCGGATCGGGCCGAACCTGTCTCTAGCTCCGCTCCCGTCTGTCCCCAGGGTCCCCACGTCTGTCCTCGTGATTCTGCCGTCGGTCCCCAGGTTTCTCGGCACCGGTTTTCGCAGGGATTCGATGTGTTAAAACGTGCCGACCAGGCTTTTGCGGAGGACAGCTATAAATATGCCTAGCGATGCGACTGTGGAGGATGTATTTCAACGCATGATTGAGGGCGGAAATCATTGCACACCACGAGTGACCCGCACGCTGCGATTTCTGCTGAATGTCGGCTTCTTCCTTTTCATATTCTTCCTTTTCATGCCGGTGTTGCTGTTGTCGCAGGAGCAGAAGCTGGCTTCGGCGCCAATCTACACGACTCCTCTGGCAACCGGAGTGCGCCTTGATCCCGAAGGAGAGTTCGTTGATTTGAGCAGCATGCCGCTGGGAATGGCGCTGGCGCCAGATGGTAAAAAACTTGTTGTTGTCTTGAGTGGCTGGCGCGAGCAGGGAATCCAGGTGGTGGATCTTGCCACCCGGCGTGTGACCCAGACTCTTGCTCAGGAAGCGGCGTTTTATGGTGCGGCATTTTCTGCCGATGGCAAAGAGCTGTACGTCTCCGGCGGCAATGAAGATTTGATTTACTGCTATTCGTGGAGCGCCGGAGTCGCGACCCTGGACAAAACAATTGTCCTGGGACAAAAGAAAGAGGACAAAACCGGATCACGATATCCGGCAGGCCTTGCAGCGTCGAAGCGGGGGAATTTTCTTTACGTTGTGGAGAATGTCGGCGACAGCCTTGCCGTAGTGGACCCAGCTTTGGGGAAGGTCGTGCAGCGATTTTCTACCGACCATTATCCTTACGCGGTCGAAGTGGCTGCGGATGGCAACGTGTATGTCTCCGCGTGGGGCGGTCACACTCTTTCGATATTCCGGACCAACCCGGACGGGACATTGTTCTATACAGGCCGGCTCGATGTCGGGCAGCGGCCCTCGGCGCTTAAGTCGAATCTATCCGGATCGCGGCTGTTTGTCGCCTTAGCGGGTACAGACCGGATCGCAGTGGTTGATACACATGCGAGAAAAGTCTTGCGCTATCTCAAAGACGAGGCCCCCGGTGCTCCTGCACAGGGAAGTACACCCAATGCGCTCAACCTTTCCCGGGACGGCTCCAAGCTGTTTGTGGCCGAAGCCGACAACAATGCCGTCGCCGTCTTTAATACTGCTGAAGGAGCCGCGCAAGCCGGGTTAAGTCCAGTTGGCCGCATTCCTACAGACTGGTATCCGACCGACGTTTTGGAAGTAGATAAGAGGCTGCTCATCTTGAATGGAAAGGGGCACGGTAGCTACGCGAACCCTGACGGGCCAACTCCCGGAAAGGGGATTCAACGCCCGTTGGGCTATGACCTTGGCCAGCTCAATGGAACGTTACGGTTCGTTTCGGCTGATCTTAGTCCCGCGCGATTGGCTCAGGATTCGCGCAGGGTAGCGGACGCGAATGGCTGGGACCAGAAGCGATCCACCAAGCGATATCCGCCCTTCAAGCATGTGATTTACATCGTTAAGGAGAACCGTACCTACGATCAAGTTCTTGGTGATATGAAAGAAGGAGACGGTGACCCGAATCTGGTGTTCTTCGGCCAGGACGTCTCGCCGAATCATCACGCCCTGGCACTTCGCTTCGGCCTGTTCGACCGCTTTTTCACCAATGCGGAAGTAAGCGGCCAGGGTCACGTCTGGTCCTTGGCGGCCTATGTTACCGATTACAGCGAAAAGGCAGTTGTTTCTATGTATTCCAACCGGCGGGCGGACCTTGCCGGCGACGAAGCCGACAACCCGCTGGGTGGGTATCTGTGGAACCTTGCCGCCAAGAAAGGAATCTGGTTCCGCGACTACGGCGACATAGTGGTCGGGCCCGATACTTCGCACGATCTGCCGGCTGACGTAAGCTCCAGCTATCCCGAAACCGACCTGGAGATTCCCGATCAAAAACGGGCCGACGCCTGGATCGAAGAGCTGCACGACTTTGTTCGTAAAGGCGACATGCCGGCGCTGTCCCTGATGTATTTGCCAAGAGATCACACGGTTGGCGGCGCCGGGGGCCATTCGTCGCCTCGGGCCTGCATGGCCGACAATGATCTTGCACTGGGCCGAATCGTGGAAGCGCTCTCGCAAACTCCATTTTGGCGGGACACGGTGGTCTTTGTCTTGGAGGACGATTCGCAGGCCGGTCCTGACCACGTGGACTCACACCGCTCACCGTTTCTGGCCATCTCGGCTTATGGCCGCTCTGGTACGGTCCACAGATTCGCTAACACTACGGACGTATTAGCGGCCATCGAAGACATTTTGGGACTGGGACGTATGTCCAAATTCGATTACTTCAGCCGCTCTCTAGCAGACATGTTTGCCGCGACGCCAGACCTCACGCCCTACAGCGCCATGGTTCCTAAAGTGGATTTGAAGGAGATGAACCCGGCACAGAGCTCAGCTGCCAGAATGTCAGAAGGTCTCGACTTTAGTGCCCCTGATCGCATTGATGATGCGTTATTTAATCGAATTCTCTGGGCTATGCTCAAACCGGCCGGCACCGTACCACCGGTCACAAACATGGCGCCGGTGCATGCGCTTCAGTTAGCCCGGTAAGAGGGAAGAAACGGACAAAACGCGTGATCCAAGTCTACAAGCTATCTCAAAGACTGCACTCGTGCGAACGGGGCAAAAACCTTGAACGCCTCGCGTTGTGAGGTAACAGAATCCATCCGACAGACTGGGCGGGTGGCCCGGGCTTTGATTTAACTGGAACACAAGTTGATCTGGGTGCCCCATCCTTCGCGATTTGTGCGAAGGGTGGGCGCGGTGCTGCCGGCAGCATCGGTTACTGAAACCGTGGAAATCTCAGAGCACAAGTAGCATCGTACCCATTCCTCGACAACCGCAAGGCAGGCTCCTGCAGTGAACACAAAGACGGGGCAGCCACATGTTCGTAACAGAAAGAAAGGATCATCGATGGGCGGTCCACCGGCCCTTATCCGTCTTGACTGTTGCCCGTGGAAACCCACTCCTCAGGATGCATAAGCCTTAGGTGCTCATCAAATTGACTCTTTAATATGTTCAGGTTTTGATCCCGATCAGGTGCATGTCCTAACCTGTGGAAGCGACTAACGACTTCGTCTCGCTTGTCGTACGGGATCTTGAATTGTACGTCTGGGCACGAACTGCATTCGGCCTCGAAAGGTATCGGTTGTCTCCGACTGCGTAGCCATCGAGTGATTCGCAGCGTTGGCTTCTTCGTTCGCATGCGTTGATTCTACCGTGTACTCCAAGTGGCAAAAAATCCCCATTACACACAAGATCGCCAGCAAGGAACGGGCGGAGGGCAAGCAGCGGCGACGGTGTAATCGAAAATTGGAGGACACGTTACCTCCGTTTCGCCTTCGCGGCGCCCTCAAGGCCGGCCGATCGCTCGCGTCCATTAAACTCGAAATAGGAGTGCTCGTTGCGGGTACCAGTGCGAGCGTTCTTTTTCGGAGGAAACATGGCCGGCGCAGGCGCGGCCGTTGCATCACAAACTTCTGATTCGAACCGCCAGAGCCACGCGGCGTCTCACCCGCGGCACTGGTGGTATCTGTTCTTCTTCGTCTCCGGATTCCCCGCGCTTCTCTATCAGATCGTGTGGCAGCGCGCGCTGTTCACGCTCTATGGCGTGAATATTGAATCGGTGACGATGGTGGTCACCGCTTTTATGGTCGGCCTCGGCCTGGGCAGCCTGCTCGGAGGCGTGGTTTCGCGCCGGCAGGATTGGCCGCTGTTGGGAGTCTTCGGGATCGTCGAACTGCTCATCGGACTCTACGGCTGCCTCTCGCTGCGCGTGTTTCACTGGGCGGCAAATTTCACCGCAGGCGTTCCGCCGCTCGAAACGGGACTGATCGCCTTCCTTCTCGTCGCGCTGCCCACCATGCTGATGGGCGCCACGCTGCCGATTCTGGTTTCCTACACCGTCCGCCTGTCGCACAACGTGGGAACATCGATCGGCGCGCTCTATGCCGCGAATACCGCCGGCTCAGCAGCCGCGTGCTTCTGCGCCGGAATGTTCGTTATGCGCTGGCTGGGCGAATCAAGGACACTCGCGGTCGCAGCGGGGTTGAACGCGATCGTGGGAGCGAGCGTGCTCGCCTGGCAATTCGCCCGAAAGAATGCGGCGAGCCCCGCTCAAACAGAAGAAACTACGCAATCCACCCAGCAGGCTGCACTTTCCTTCCCTGCAGCAGCCATCCTGGGCGCCGCAGCCGGATTCATCGCTCTAGGCTACGAGATCGTCTGGTACCGCCTCTTCTCGTTCACAACGGGAGGTGTAGCCAACAGCTTCGCGTTTCTGCTGGGTGCTTACCTGCTAGGCATCGCCTACGGGTCGCAAATTACAAATCGCTTTTGCCGCAAGATCACCAACCCGCAGTCTTTCATTCGATTTCTCGTCGTCACCGTCTTCGCCGCAAACCTGCTCGGCTTTTTCGTGGCGCCCATATTATTCGAGCTAGCCGTGCGAACGTCCTATCTGTGGGCGCTCGTACCGATCTGCATCGCCGCCGCCTGCCTGGGCGCGATCTTCCCCATGCTGTGCCATGCCTCGATCCCACCCGACGGCAACGCAGGCGCGCGCACCAGCTATCTCTATCTGAGCAACATCATCGGATCGGCGCTGGGCAGCTACCTGACCGGCTTCGTATTGATGGATCTTTTCCCGCTGCGCTCGGTAAACGTGATGCTCACGTTGCTAGGCATCGGAACCGGCGTCGCCCTGTTGCTGACCGCGAAACTGCCTCGCCGGAGCTTCCTGGTTTCAATCGCAGGCGTTCTCGTAGCTGCGCTCGTCGTCGTACAGGGCTCCGACACGCTCTTCCACCACATGTACGAGAAGATGCAATTGAAAGACAAGTACCAGCCCGCCGCAGAATTCGCCTCGATCGTTGAGAACCGCAGCGGAGTAATCGCCGTCACGCAAGGCGGAGCCGTCTTCGGCGGCGGCATCTACGATGGCCGCTTCTCGGTCAATCTCGTCGGCGACTCCAACGGAATCGAGCGCGCCTTCGCCCTCAGCTACGTGCATCCCAATCCGCGCGACGTGCTGATGATCGGCCTCTCGTCCGGATCGTGGGCGCAGGTCATCGCCAACCATCCGCAGGTCGAGCACCTGACCATCGTCGAGATTAACCCCGGCTATCTGGGCCTGATCCGCCGCCGGCCCGAAGTTGCCAGCCTGCTGGCAAATCCGAAAGTTCACATCGAAATCGATGACGGACGCCGCTGGCTCATCCGCAATCCCGACCAGAAATTCGACGCCGTCGTGATGAACACCACGTTTAACTGGCGCTCGCACGTCTCGAATCTGCTCTCGGTCGAGTTCCTCGAACTCATCCGCCAGCACCTCAAGCCGGGAGGCGTGCACCTCTACAACACCACCGGCTCGCCCGAAGTTCTGGCGACGGGATTACGAGTCTTTCCTTACGGAATGCGCCTGGCGAACTTCGCGGTAGTCAGCGACTCGCCGCTGCATCTCGATGCGCAGCGCTGGCGCGATGTGCTCGAGAACTACAAGATCGACGAAACGCCCGTATTCGATCTCTCGCGCCCCGCGGACAGTCAACGCCTGAACGAAGTGCTCTCACTCCCGGCAACACTCGACCGCGACCTGCCCAATTTCTTCACGCTAGAATCCGCCGCACACATCCGCGCCCGCACCGCCCAAGTCCGCTCAGTCACCGACGACAACATGGGCACCGAATGGTCCGGTCAAGCATCCGAGTAAACCTGGCGGGGTACCGTCTTTCTTGTCGATTGCTGTGGTGCCTACCTGACGTGAAAAACGGATACTGACGTCTTCCCTTTGACGAACTCGGCCTTGCGCCAGCAGCTTCTGTCATTCAACGTGACCCAGCGCCGTTCCTCGGTGCGGTAGTGCCAGTCTTTATCGTTCTGAAAGAAAATCTGCAGTCCCCTGCCTTCAATGATGTTCAAGATGCTGTTGTTGTGCGAATTGCGCTCGTCGAAGTCGGTTGACGCTCGTTGGCCCATCTCCGCGTATGCCTCGTTGAGCTCAAAGAGCAACTGGTTCACATCCTCGCTGAGAGGCTGCGCCTTCAAGCC
The DNA here is from genome assembly GCA_035501655.1 of Candidatus Solibacter sp. Classification (GTDB taxonomy): domain Bacteria; phylum Acidobacteriota; class Terriglobia; order Terriglobales; family Acidobacteriaceae; genus Sulfotelmatobacter. Next base: position 239,131 of record DATJVU010000010.1, on the reverse strand, counting down.
GATTCGGCGTGCCTCGCGCAACGTGATGGGATAGCTGTGAGAGGGATATTCCGAGTTCAGAATGTTGCTGATACGCTGGGCTTTCTTTCTATCCTTGAGATGGTAGGAGAGTATCTCCACGCACAGTTTCGTCGAAAGCGCGCTTGACCGGTCGACTGCGCCGATGACTAGCGGATGCACATAGCCGAAAAGCGACTGGTACGGGTTTGAGTCCCCCTTGTTCGACTCCTTCTGCCAGAGGCGGATGACGCGGTGGAGCTCATCCTGGCTAACGCTGACCCGGTCGTTGTCGCGATCGATGGGTGAGAGGTCGTGGGTCAAGGAAGTATCAACGGCGGACAAGTGGGCCAGCGGTCCCATGAGAATCCGGTCTGCGCCAAGTGCCAGCATCGTGGCGGCGGAAGCGCATTCCAGAGGCACCAGAGCAGTCAACCGGCCGACGAACTGCCGCAGCAAGTGCACCATGCGCAGGGAGGATTGTCCTGAGCCGCCGTCGGACTTGATGAACAGCGAGAGCCGGTTGATCATCCCCATACTGCGCAGAATTCCGAACAGGCCGCTGACGTCGTTGGCGCAGATGGATCCGTCCGGCGAGTTCCAGTAAGTCAAAAACGGTTCTCCCACCCTAGCTTCAATCTGGCGCAGAATCTTTTGCGTCTTTTCAAAGAGAATCGGCGGCTGCTTGAGGTTAGTTTTGTCCACGTTCGGTAATGAGCTCTGGGATTCGACCATAAGGGCCAAAGTCTACTACAGCTGAATCCCCGAAAAAGGCTGCCGCCGTGACCGTTTACCGGGCCGGTTCACCAGGTCCTTTAGGGCGTCGTATTGGACTCATTTTGTGGTATAATCGTTCTAGTCATCGAAGAGCCTAAGTATTATTTATTTCAATAACTTGAAGTCTATTCGAGGCGCTTCAAAGCGGTCGCAAGCGGGGCGAATTTTCCAGCCGGAAATTCCAGGGCAAGCACGACGGTTTCAGGAAAAAATTCGGGACATTTTCGCGGAGCGGAATGGCCACTAAAGAGATCACTACTCCCATCACAGAAACTACGACAAAAAACGGAAAAGTAACACCGATCGCGCCGCCCGCCAATGCAAAAAACGGGGGCGCCAGCGGAGATTACACCGCCGATTCCATCAAAGTTCTCGGCGGCATGGAAGCGGTGCGCAAACGCCCGGCCATGTACATCGGCTCGACCGGCGAAATGGGACTGCACCATCTCGTATACGAAGTCGTCGACAACTCGGTCGACGAAGCGCTCGCCGGATTCGCCACCAAGATCGATGTCACCATCGAGACCGACAACTCCATCACCGTGGTCGATGACGGCCGCGGCATTCCGGTCGACGACATGGAGATCGACGGCGAGAAAGTTTCCGCGGCGCAGGTCGTAATGACCAAGCTGCACGCCGGCGGAAAATTCGATTCGTCGACCTACAAAGTTTCCGGCGGATTGCACGGCGTCGGCGTCTCCTGCGTGAACGCGCTCAGCGAAGAGCTCAACCTCGAGATCTGGCGCGACGGCGCGACCTGGGAGCAGACCTATTCCAAGGGCGACCCGATTAACAAGCTGAAGAAGACCGGCGTCGCAAAAGTGAAGACCGGAACCAAGGTCCACTTTTTGCCCGACAAATCCATCTTCACCGTCACCGAATACAACTACGACACTCTCGCGCAGCGCCTGCGCGAACTGGCTTTCCTGAACAAGGGCCTGATCATCACGCTCACCGACGAGCGCGCCACAGACTCCAAAACCGGCGAAGCCAAGCGCGCCGAGTTCAAGTACAACGGCGGCATCGCCGAGTTCATCAAGCATCTCAACCGCGGCAAGCAGGTGCTGCACGACAAGCCGATCTATATGGAAGCCGAGCGCAGCGGAGTCGTCATGGAAATCGGCCTGCAATACAACGACGCTTACTCTGAAACCATTTTCAGCTTTGCCAACAACATCAACACCGTTGACGGCGGCACGCACCTCTCCGGCTTCCGCACCGCGCTGACCCGCACCATCAACTACGCGGGCCAGCAGATGGGCCTGTTCAAAGACGTAAAAGAAAATCTCACCGGCGACGACGTCCGCGAAGGCCTAGTCGCGGTGATCAGCGTGAAGCTGTCGCAGCCTCAGTTCGAAGGCCAGACCAAGGGCAAGCTGAACTCCGACATCGCCGGCGTAGTCACGCAATTCGTGAACGAGCGCCTGGGCGCATTCTTCGAACAGAATTCGCCCGTAGCCAAGCGCATCATCAATAAAGCCGTTGACGCCGCACGCGCGCGCGAAGCCGCGCGCAAAGCCCGCGATCTCACGCGTCGCAAGGGCGCACTCGACTCCGGAGGCCTTCCGGGCAAATTGGCCGACTGCTCCGAGCGCGATCCCAATCGCTGCGAACTCTTCCTCGTCGAGGGTGAGTCCGCCGGCGGCACCGCGAAACAGGGCCGCGACCGCCGCTTCCAGGCGATCCTGCCGCTCAAAGGAAAAATTCTCAACGTCGAGAAAGCGCGCTACGACAAGATGCTGGCGCACGAAGAAATTCGCGCCATGATCACCGCGCTCGGCACCGGCATCGCCAAAGACGATTTCGATCCGACGAAAGTCCGTTACGGCAAGATCATCCTCATGACTGACGCCGACGTCGACGGCAGCCACATCCGCACGCTGCTGCTCACGTTTTTCTTCCGCCACATGCAGGAACTGATCAAGCGGGGCAACGTCTTCATCGCGCAGCCGCCGCTTTATTCGATCAAAAAGGGCAAGTCGCAGCAATACATTAAAAACGACGACGAATTCGACAAGGTTATGCTCAAGCGCGCGGCGGACGGACTTGTTGTCCGCTACGGCGAGGGCGCGGCCAAGCTCGAAGGCTCGGCGCTGTCGAAATTCATGAGCGTGCTGAAGGAGTATCTCGCATTCTTCGACAAGGTCGACAAGCGCCTTCGCGACGAGCAGGTCACGGCGCTGATCTCAAGACTCGATCTCTCCAAGCACGCCGATTTCGAAGGCGACAAGAAGACACCGCCGAAGAAACTCGAACGCCTCGAGCGCGAACTGAAAAAACTGCAGAAAGACCGCGGCTTCAAGAGCGTGGAACTTCGTTTCGACGAAGAGCACAACCTGTGGGAACTTGCCTACGTGAGCTCGCACGGCGCCGAGCATGTCATCAACTGGGACTTGGCGTCCAGCGCCGAATGCCGCCAGATGATCACGAAGTTCAAGCAGATCGAGCCTTACATGGAGCCGCCGTTCGTGGTCGAAGCTGTGGTCAAAGGCGCCTCTTCAAACGGCAGCGGTGAGGGAGAAGAAGAAACCGAAGGCGCGGAGAAGGCGCAAGATCAGAAAGAAGACAAGAAAGCTGCCAAGCCCGCTCCCAAGCGCAAGGCCGAAATCGAGGTCGTGGAAAAAACCAACGCCCGCGATCTCTTCGACTTCGTGAAGAAAGAAGGCAGCCGCGGCTACGACGTGCAGCGCTACAAAGGCCTGGGCGAAATGACGGCTCCGCAACTCTGGGAGACGACCATGGATCCCGAGCGCCGCACGCTTCTCTCGGTTAAGCTCGAAGACATCGCCGAGTGCGAAACCATTTTCACCACACTCATGGGCGAAGACGTCGAGGCGCGGCGAAAGTTCATCGAAGAAAACGCGTTGGATGTGAAGAACCTCGACATTTAACCTTCGAACTTCATCTCCGCGGACTACGCGGATGCAAGCGGATTCAAAAGGCGGCCTCGTTGGCCCCCTTTTTCTTTGCCCATTTCCCGCTATTTTCATTGTTCCCCGAAGAATACTCACAAATTTCCCCCGCAATTTCGCCTGTCCCTGCGTTCTGTAAGTGCGGCTGGCGGGAACAAAAAGGCCTGTGCCGAACTCTATTCCCAGTGGTTGCAGCTAGCCGTAAGAGGAGTTCACATGTCGACGACCTTGGGTCAGCGTGGCGTAGCTTTTTTTCGCACGGGAAAGAATTTAAAACATGCCTGGCTCCTGACTGCCGGGCTAATAGCGGTCTACGTGGGCGCCATTCGCCCCTACGAAAGCACGACGGGCATCATGAACGCACGAGGGACGGGCCTGGCTGCCGTTCACGACGCGTATTGGCGGCACGAGCCGATGTTCCAGCGTGGCGTTGCGAGCGAACGAAGCAGGAATAGCGGCGTGGTCGGGGGCGTTCCCGGGGGGATGGTTGACAGCGCAGCAGTCGACAAACACGCAGAGTTCATGACAGCTTCTCTTGCTGCCCCGCAGCAGGAAGCGGCAGACGACGGCGACCGCAAGATGGTGAGAACCTGCTCGCTCGAGATGGTCGTCGCCAAGCCGGCCGACGCAGCGGAAAAGATTGGCGCGCTGGCGCAAAAACTCGGCGGTTTTGTTGTCAGTTCTGAAGTGCGGGGCGACCAGGTCGTCGATGGCGCAAACCTCACCATCCGAGTGCCCGCAGGGAAATTTGAAGAAGCCCGGGTCGAAATCCGCAAGCTCGGCCTGCGCGTGGAAAACGAAAAAATCGAAGCGCAGGATGTTACCCGCCAATATGTCGACGAATCAGCGAACCTGCGCAACCTGCGCGCCGAAGAAACTCAGTACCTGGCGATCCTTCGCCAGGCGAAGTCAGTGAAAGACACGCTGGAGGTGAGTGAAAAACTGGGCGAGGTGCGTGGGCAGATCGAGCAGCAACAGGCCGAGTTCGAGACGCTTTCCAAGCAGATCGAAACCGTTGCCATCACCGTAACCCTTATCGAGCAGACGCAGGAGCGCGTGCTGGGCCTGAACTGGCGTCCGTTGTATCAGCTGAAAGTCGAACTCCACGACGGGCTCGAGGGCCTGGCGAACTACGCCTCCACTATGACGGCATTTGTTTTCCTTCTGCCGACGGTTGCGCTATGGCTGGCAACAATTGTTGCCGGCGGCGCAATCGCTTGGAAGCTGCTGCGCTGGATCGCAAGCCGCTGGTTCGGTTGGAAGGCAGCCGAAGCCACGGCGAAATGAATCCTCCTGAAGGGTGCCCCACCCCTTGTCGCGCTTGTTGCGACAGGGTGGGGATTTTGACTTCCTGCATGAATTCACCACGGAGTCACGGAGCCACGGAGAAAATTCCCAACAAAAACCATCTAAGCAGCAATGGCGGCGGCGAAACGAACATGGGCAACATAACGACTAGGTTTGATTTTCTTTTCTCTGTGCCTCCGTGTCTCCGTGGTGAAAAACCGACGCGATTGCCTCCGGCTCCGGTTTCTCCCCCCGAAACACGCGGGAAATTCCGCGCACGATTCGGCGCATGGGCAACTCTCCTTTGGCGTCAGCTAAGAATATTTCCCCGGTCCGCGACCCGCGATAGAACCACCGCTTGAGCAGCGCGAGATGTTCCATCGTCTCCAACGCCGGCTTTGTCTTTGGCGGTTCCAGCGTTTGCAGCGCTTGCTGCACCCGCGACTCCATCGACTGCGATTTGCTTTGGTCAGCCGGCTGAATGCTGAATTGAAGCGGGCCCGCGATTCTTCCCGCCTCGATCCGAAAAAATGCGACGCAACCAAGCACGTGGCTCGGCTGAATCATGAGCGCCGAAAGCTGATCGAGGCGCCGCACGATTTCCGGAAGCTGGCTGACGACCGGCTTAAGTTTTTCCACGCGTACATGAATCGCCGCCGCATCTTCGAACGCCAGCTTTTCTGAAGCCGCCTCGCGCTCGGCCGAGAATTCCCGCAGCAGCGACTCGCCTCCTGAATCGAAATAGGCCTGCACGCGCTTCACTTCCGCCGCATAGTCCTCATCGCTGCAGCCCTTGAAGCAAGGCGCAAGGCACATCTTCATCTCGGAATAGATGCATCCGGGAAAAGCCGGATCGGGATGCAGATCGTCCACGCAGCGCCGCATCTTGAAAAAATCCAGCGAGTCGTTCATGAACTTCTCGGCGGCTACGCGCGAAACAAACGGTCCGTAGTAAAGCGACTTGCCGTTGAGTTTGCCGAGCCGCGTGGTAATTGACGCCCGCGGATATTCATTCTCCAAGTGCAGCTTCACTAGCGGCGCAAAGCGAAATCGCAGCCGCTTCGAGTAACTCTGAGGAAAAGCTGCGCGCAGCACGGAATACAGCAGAAATCCAGATTCGAAGTCCGAACCCGTAGCCGAATATTCGATCCAGCGCACACGGTCGCGAAGATTGAGCTTCTTCGTGCGCTCTTCGACAGGCCCGAGCAGCCGCTGCAATCGCCGACGCAGATTTGCAGTCTTGCTGACATAAGGCTCGGCACCCGCATCGTCCCCACGCAGCAGGAAGACAGCAGGCGCACCAGGCACGGCCGCAAATATCTCAGCATCGCGCTCAGGCAGGAATTCCAGCCGCTCAGTCAGCACAAGAAGATTCCAGTGGGAATTGCAGGCAGTTGATCTAGTTTCTGGCTAACCATGCAGCGCGCGTTCTACGATCTCCCGCACCCTGTTGACCGAAATTCCCTTACTCTGTTCGACAGCAAGCGGATGATCAGACTGCTCCAGAATGACCTGCGGGCGCTCGTGTACTGATGTACTGTGAGCGCTGGTCTTCAGATTCAGAGTCGGCGGATACATTTCGATCGAACTACTTAACCATCCGAAGTACGAAGGCTCCTCAACTAGCTTTGGGTCATGCCAGAGTGAAACCATCTTATCGAAGTTAGGTTTACTCAACGAAACCCAAACGCCCCATCGAAATGGCCGCACGCTGTCGAGCACAGGAACCTCCAGCAGCCCACGAACGAAGTAGTCGCGCTTTTCGATCATACAGAAATCGGCGCTCAGATATGAATGTGGGTCTGCTTTCAGTGCCTCGGACCAGTAGAAGGGTGCGTCGTAGCCATAGTCCATAGGCAAGCCCTCGTGCCACTTTCCGCATGTACGGCAGTGAAATCCTTCTAGCTCGGTCACATTCACATTTTCATCCGATAAGGGTGAAAGATCTACCGGAAGCTCGCACTACGGAATTTCTGCCGAAAATCCGCGCCCTCAAGCGCCACAATCCGGCACATCTCATGCAGCCGCGAACGCATGCGTTCCCCAATGCGATCGCCCAAAGTCTCACCCCGCGCAGCCGCCCGCGCTACAGAAATTCCCGGCGCGCCCCCCGCAGGCGCGTCATCAAAGTTCGACGTAATAATCGTCGTGCGATTGTCGTTGTACCGCGTATTCAGAATCAGGCTCACCGTATCCCACACCCACTCTGTCGGCTTCACGGCACCCAGTTCATCCAACACGAGCACATCCGTCTCAAACACCGGCCGCAGCACGTCTAACTCAGTAGTCTGCACCGTCGAGTTGTAGGAGTTCTGAATCTCCTTCAGCAATTCACGGTAGTCGTAAAACAAACAAGCAATGCCGCGAGTAAGAATCAATTCCTTCAGAATTCCCACAGCCAAGTGCGTCTTGCCCGTTCCAATCGTGCCGATGATCAGCAATCCCTTGTCGCCGCGCGGATCGCATTTCTTCGCAAAATTCGAAGCCACAAAATGCGCTTCGGCCAAAGACGCATGAGCGCCGGGGAAATCGGTGTCATAGTTAGCCAGTTCGCAATGCTCATATCTGCGCGGAATGCGAGCCGCCGCCAGCAGCGACTGCGAGCGCGCCCGCATCTGGCAGTCGCAGCGCGTCACGCGGCGCTCAGCCTTCTCGCCGCCAGTGCTAGCTCCAACCGTCTTCCATCCCGTCCCGTCGCACAGCGGACAAACCTCCGCCTGCGTCTTCATCACCTGGGTCTTCATCACTCGCCCGCTTCCACCTCTGCTTGAGTCGTCTCTCTCGAATGTGCACCGAAAGGCAGCCTTCATGCAAGCCGCAAAGCCCGCCGCGCTGTGTACAACCTGTGCACGATGCCCTTCCGCTGTGGAGAACGTAGGAAAACCGTCTCATGCCTCACGCCTGGATGCGTCAATCCGGCCACCATCGCGCCAATTGCCACAGGGGAGGTGCAAAACAGGCTACCCGCGCGGATTTTCACAGTTGACTTTCGTCTAAGACGGAGGAGAATACAAAACGGTCAGGTTTCCCACTCAGCCATATCCAAGTTTTGCCTCCCGGTGCCGGCTGGGAATGAATGAGACCTGCTAGGAGAAACTATGAATAAAGCCGATCTGGTCGACAAGATCGCAGGCGCGTGCGAGATCAGCAAAGCGCAGGCCACGACCGCCATCGATACTGCCGTCGAAAGCATTACCGCCGCTCTCCGCAAAGGAGACCGGGTAGCGCTCATTGGTTTTGGAACCTTCGGCGTTTCGCAGCGCAAAGCCCGGAACGGACGCAATCCGCAGACCGGCGCCACCATCAAGATCGCCGCCCGCCGTGTGGCGAAGTTTACCCCTGGGGCCGAACTCAAAAAGGCCGTCAACAAAAAGTAGTTCGGATAAAAGTTTCCAAGAGCGGCAGGGGGTCGGCCCTGCCGCTTTTTGCTGCGCGAAATACTTACGCGGTTGCCCCACCCTTCCCGCGTTCTGTGCGGGAGGGTGGGCTTAGGTGGATCGAACTGGAAGGGGATGCCCCACGGCCTGCCCTGAGCTTGCCGAAGGGTCTCGCCGCCTTCGCGAGACGTGGGAGTCGTTGATGCGGCTCGCGCGTGCCTGTCATTCTGAGCGTAGGGCGAGCGAAAGCGAGCCCGGAGTCGAAGAATCCCTGCAAATAACGATGCCGCCGGGCACGGAAGCCATCGCACCCTGAATCCACCAACAGCAGACTACAATTGCCCAGACCGACATGCATTCCGCTCGCAGAATCCTGATCGCACTCGTCAGCCTGGCGTCGCTAGCAGCCCAGAATGCTACAACTTCACCATTCGGCGTCTGGCGCCGTCTCTCTGACACACCCATCCTCACGCCGCGAGGCAGCACCTGGCAATCCGCCGGAACGTTTAACCCCGCAGTCATCACTCACAACAACAAAACAGTCATGCTCTACCGCGCCCAGGACAAGCAAGGCACCTCGCGCCTCGGATACGCCGAGAGCACCGACGGCATCCACTTCACCCGCCGCCCCGAGCCAGTTCTAAGCCCCGAGGCCGACTACGAAAGAGATGGCGGCGTAGAAGACCCGCGACTCATCCAGTTCGGCGACACCTACTACCTCACCTACACCGGATACAACAAGAAGGACGCGCAGCTCTGCCTGGCCACTTCGAAAGATTTAATTCACTGGGATCGCAAGGGCGTCATCATCCCCGCCAACAAAGGCAACTGGAACGTGAAGTGGACCAAGTCGGGCGCCATCGTCCCCGAAAAAATCAACGGCAAGTATTGGATGTATTTCCTCGGCACCAGCGCCGACAGTAAAGATCAGGCAGGTCTGGCGACCTCAACCGATCTGCTTCACTGGACCGAAGCCACGAAGACTCCGGCCCTGCCCGTCAGGCCCGGTAAATTCGACTCGCGCGTCGCCGAACCCGGCCCGCCGCCGATCATCACGCGGAAAGGCATCGTGCTCATCTACAACGGCGCGGACGACCAACTCGTCTACCGCACCGGCATCGCGATCTTCGATAGAAACGACCCCACGAAGCTGATCTGGCGCAACGACACGCCAGTTTTCGCTCCGGAAAAAGACTGGGAAAAAGTCGGCCAGGTTCCGAACGTAGTTTTTGTCGAAGGAATGATCCAGCAGCGCGACCGGTACCTGCTCTACTACGGCGCCGCCGACACAAACATCGGCGTGGCGGAAGCCGCGGCCCAGCACTAAATCATGCAGTCCCCAGAGCCTCGTCCCGGTAAGCCAACTACGCCTTAGCGTACTTCAACCACTTCAGCACTTCCGGCAAGGTTGCCCGCTTGCCATAGATCAGCACGCCAATGCGATAGATGCGCGCACACAGCAGGAGCAACAAAACCTCCGTCCCAATCAGCAGGACCACACACAGCAGAATCTGCCAGAGCGGCGGAGTCTGCATAACAATCCTCCCGAACATCACAATCGGTGCAAAGAACGGAATCATCGACATCCACACCATCGCCGCAGAATCCGGCGTACGGATCAGCGGCATCAGCATGAAAACCGAAAGAACCAGCGGGATGACGATCAGGAATTGCAGCTGCTGCCCTTCCTGCTCCGTGGTCGTGATCGCGCCGATAGCTGCGTACATGGTGCTGTACAGCAGATATCCCAATAGAAAAAACACTGCGAACGAAGCGAACACAAACGGGGATAGCTCGAGGCTGCTCAAGTTGGGCTGCATCGCTAACGACGGCAGCACGAACATGCCAGCCATCACAGTCCACGCCAGGATCTGGGTCAATCCCACCGCTCCCACGCCGAGAATTTTCCCCGCCATTAGTTCCGTCGACGTAGCCGATGAAAGTAATACCTCCATGATCCGCGAATTCTTCTCTTCCAGCACTGAGCGCATCACCGAAATCCCGTAGAAAAGCACCGCCATGTAAATCAGCATGATCATGACGACGATTTCCAGAATCCGTGCGCCGCCGCTGTTCTTGCTCTCGTGCGAGCCTTCGACTCGAAACGAATCCACCTTCACCGGCGTCAGCATCTCGTCCGCCTGCGCGGCAGTCACGCCCTTTTTCGCCAACGCCTGCTGCAATGCGATGCGGCTCAACGTATCGCTGAGCCACGCCTTCTCTCGCCCACTGGGCATTTCCCGACCGTTCCAGGTAACGTTGTGCGCCGCAATCGCATCGTCTGCCAGCCACAGATAGTCATCAATCTCGTGCGTGCCGATTTTCTGCCGCAGAGCACTCCGCTCCGCATCCGTCGGATTCGCGTCCACGTCGATCGAATAGCGGTCCTCCATCTTCTTCTTGTTTTCGCCCTCGCCCTCCGCCGCTTCCTCTGAAATCGGCTGCGCCAGCAACTGCTGCCGTACTTGCTCGCCGAATTCACGGGTCGACGTCACCAGCACAAGGTGTTCCGCCTTCGCTCCCATCGTCGCCATTTTTGCGGGAAGCGCCATCAACACCGTCATAATGCCCGGCAGCAACAGCGTCAGAATCAGAAACGCTCGCGTCCGCACCCGCTGCAGGTACTCGCGCTTGATAATCAGCCAGGTATTACGCATGAGGTTTGCCCACCATCTCGAGAAAAACTTCTTCCAGCGACGGTTCCATGATTTCAAACTTGCTCAACCGCGCCTTCGATGCCGCCCGCTGCAACAATTCCTGCGAGTCCGCCCCCTGCGCCAGCCTCACTTCCACATAATTTCCGTAATCGTTGAACGACTGCACCAGCCGCGGCTCATGCAGAAAACTCGAGTCGCCCTCATAGCGAATCTGCACGCTCACCTTGCCGTATCTGGATTTAATCTGACCCAAATCTCCCTGCAGCACGGCCTTGCCATGATTGATCAGGCAGATCGACTGACACAGCCGCTCGGCCGAATCCATCCTGTGAGTCGAAAACAGAATCGTCTTGCCCTCCTTCGCTAACTCCAGGAAAGCATCTTTCAACCCAAGCGCGTTCGCAGGATCGAGCCCGGAAAAAGGCTCATCCATAATGATCAGCTTCGGGTTGTGCAGCACCGACCCGATGAACTGTACCTTCTGCTGCATCCCCTTCGAGAGTTCTTCAATCTTCTTGTCTACCCACGCAGAAAGTTCGAAGCGCTCGCACCAGCGCCGCGCGCTGGCCATAGCGTCCGTGCTGTTCATGCCCTTGAGCTGGCCCAGAAAAACAAGTTGCTCCAGCACTTTCATCTTCTTGTACAAGCCGCGCTCTTCCGGCAGATAACCAAACTCGTCCATGTGCCCCCGGCTCAGCGGCCGGCCAAAGACCGAGATCTGCCCCGCATCGGGCACGATGATCCCGATAATCATCCGGATCGTGCTCGTCTTCCCCGCACCATTCGGCCCCAGCAGTCCGTAAATACCTCCGGCAGGGATCGATAGCGACAGATGATCGACCGCAACAAACTCGTCGTAGTTCTTGCAAATGCTGTTGAGCTCAACCACATCGGTGGATCGCTGCTGCGTCACAGCATGGGAAGGCAACACAGGTACTTCAGTGGAATTCATAGACTAGTCCGTTCGCGAGTCCAAGGAGTGAAGGAAGATGATAATGCGACAGTCTTAATTTGCCAACGAGACTACCTTCATTTTCGGTGCAGATCTCAAAGGCAGCTGCGGGTGCCCCACGTCTCGCCGGTTTTGCGAGACGTGGGAATATCGATCCGGGAAGGCGCGAGTTTACCGGAACGTGCAGGGTGCCCCACCCTTCCCGCGTTCTTTGCGGGAGTGTGGGCCTTGCGGCGCGATGCAGGCAAGACCTGCTCTTCTGTCCGGTTCAGCGGACTCCGACAAAAAGAATTTCCTCACCGAAGCGCTCCGCGCCGTCGAAGAACGGAACACTTCCGTCTGGACTCTTTATATAGCTCTGTCATCCTGAGCGGAGCCGCTTCTCAGGTGTAGCGAAGGATCTCCACCTTAACCGGCCTAACGCGTCAGCCAAACTGCACCTCTAGCGCGGGCTCCCCGTCGCTTGACCCGTCAATCGCCCGCACCCTAACATCGATTGGGGCCCATGCAAATTAGTCTTTTTTTCCAGCCGGCGCGTCGAATGCGTGCATCACTCGTCGCTGTCCTTCTTGTATTGCCACCCTTGTTTGGACAGCAGGCGAAGACTCCGGCGCCGCCGATCGCCAACTTCGTTGACGTCGCCGAAAAGTCCGGCCTCACCGCGCAAAACATCTTCGGCGGCATCGACACCAAGAAATACATCCTCGAGACCACAGGTACAGGCGTCGCCATCTTCGACTACGACAACGACGGCTGGCCCGACATTTTTCTCGTCAATGGCACGCGCAGCGAAGGACTCCCGGCCGGGCCGCCGCCAACCAATCATCTCTATCGCAACAATCATGACGGCACATTTTCCGACGTCACCGCAAAGGCCGGCCTCACCGCCACCGGCTGGGGACAGGGCGTCTGCATCGGCGACTACGACAACGACGGATGGGAAGATCTCTATGTCACGTATTACGGAAAGAACAAACTCTTCCACAACCAGAATGGAGTCTTCACCGAAGTCGGCGACAAATCAGGCGTAGCCGGCTCCGGCAAGGCATGGGGAACCGGATGCGCGTTCGTCGACTACGATCGCGACGGCCACCTCGATCTCGTCGTCGCCAACTACGTCGACTTCGATCTCGCCACCGCGCCCACGCCGGGCGAGCGGCCCACCTGTATCTGGAAAGGCGTTCCCGTCATGTGCGGACCGCGCGGCCTCGCCGGAGCGAAGAACATTCTCTACCACAATCGCGGCGACGGAACCTTCGAAGACGTCACCACCAAGGCCCACATCGACAAAACCGACGGCCACTACGCCCTGAGTGTCTCCACCTTCGACTTCGATGAAGACGGCTGGCCCGACATCTACGTCGCCTGTGACAGCACGCCGAGTATTCTCTATCGCAACAATCATGACGGCACATTCAGCGATGTCGCTGTAGTTTCCGGCTCCGCGTTCAATGAAGACGGCCGCGAGCAGGCCGGCATGGGATCCACCATCGCCGACTACAACGGCGACGGCCACCTAGACATCTTCAAAACGAATTTTTCTGACGACACATCCACGCTGTATAAAAACGACGCCGACGGCACCTTCACCGACGCCACAGCCGCTGCCGGCCTCGGCCTCTACACGCAATATCTAGGATGGGGAACGATGTTCTTCGACTTCGACAATGATGGCTGGCCCGACCTGATCCTGGTAAACGGCCACGTCTATCCCGAAGTCGACAGCCAGCACCTCGGCAGCAGCTACAAAGAACCGCGCATTCTCTACCACAACAACGGCGACGGAACGTTCAGCGATGTGTCCGCCGCGGGTGGCGCAGCGATCACAACGGTCGCATCATCGCGAGGCCTGGCCGTTGGCGATCTGTGGAACGACGGAAAAATGTCGATCGTGATCGGCAACATGAATGCCGCGCCGAGTCTTCTGGTAAATCAGATCCGCAGCCCGAATCACTGGATCGCAATTCATGCAGTCGGCACAAAATCCAATCGCGACGGCATCGGCGCACGCGTTCGTGTGAAGACTGCGTCGCGAATTCTAGTCGACGAAGTCCGCAGTGGTTCCAGCTACATCTCCAACAGCGACATGCGGATGCACTTCGGCCTGGGAAAGGCCGATAAGGTCGAATGGATAGAAATCCGCTGGCCCAGCGGCCTGACCGAGCGTTTTACGAATTTACCCGTAGAACAGATTCACACCCTGAAAGAAGGCTCAGGCACTCCGCCAGAAACAAAAAAGCCGTAGCACCGATAAACCAATCGCAGACCTAGCTCCGAGGTCCGAGGTCGGAGGTGCGAACTCCGCCACCTGACGCCTGACGCCCGAAGCCCGCCCCACTACTTTTCCGCCGCGCGCATCTCCCGCTCCATCACCTTGCGCAGCGCCTCGTTGATCCGGCTCTGATACCGCCGTCCATCCTTCTTGAACCACGCCAGCACATCCGCGTCGATCCGCACCGTGATCGGCGTCTTCCGCGGACGATACAGGTCCCCGATCTTCAACCCCTGCAACTTCTTGTCCTGCACCGGCCACAACAGGCTAAGGGCGTCACCCTTGACGATCTTCCTGCGCCTTCGCATGCTGTGTCTCCGTCGCGGCGGAACCTTTTCTTCAATCTCGCGCTTCTTCATAACTCATTCTTTCTATTCGATTTATAAAACATCAGACCAAAGTATGTACAATCCCGTACATAAGAATGTTCCTTCAGGAACATTGTGGAAATCTTCCGCCGAATCCCCTAACCCACAGATAACACGCTGCTTCCTGAGCTCCAGCCTACTTCGTCGGTTTGGCTCCCGATGTGAACTGCACCGCTCGCGTGATCTCTCCACCCTCTTTGACGTAGATCAACTGATTCACCTTAATGTCTTTCAGCGTGTCGACCTGCCCGCTGGGCCAGCGAACCTCCAGCACGTCAACTTTCTCTGCCTTGCCCAGCCCAAAGTGAACCCGCAAGTCATTCTGTGAGAAATATCCGCCACCACTGCGCACTTCGTCGATCTGTTGGTGTGGCTTCGACTCTCCAGGTGGATGCGTGACACACGTCAGCCGCGCGCCAATGCCGCTGCGGTTCGACTTCGTTCCTATGGTGCGGATCTTGATCCAGTTGTTGTTGGTCTTCGAATCGCAGCGCAGCAGTTGCGGATAGTCGTTGACCGTGTTTACGACGACATCGATGTCGCCATCGTTATCAAAGTCACCGAAGGCAGCGCCGCGCGACGCGCTCGGCTCTGAAATGCCCGGCCCAGCCTGCAGCGAGATGTCAGCGAAGTGTCCATTGCGCAGGTTCCTGTAGACCAATTTGCGCTGCGCGTATCCAGCTTCGGTTTTGAGCTGCTCGACTTCAGGATAGACGTGGCCATTGCAGAGGAGAATATCAGGCCAGCCGTCGTTATCCATGTCGAAGAAGCCGCAGCCCCAGCCGAGGTACTGCGTGTGCGCGCCGAGGCCGGCGGTGAATGTGGTGTCCTCAAAATTTGCGCCGCCTAAGTTGCGATAGAGCGACGGCGTGTCGCCCGCGAAGTTGGTCTTGACCAGATCAAGATTGCCATCGAGATCGTAGTCGGCAGCCGAGATGCCCATGCCCGCCTGCGGTTTGCCGTCGGCGCTGAGAGCGCATCCGGCTTCGATGGCGATGTCTTCGAACTTTCCGTTCTTCTTGTTGTGGTAGAGCGCGCTCGCTGTCGAGTCGTTGGCCACGTAGATGTCAGGCCAGCCGTCGTTGTCGAGGTCGGCGGTGAGCACGCCCAGGCCATAGGTGCCGGCTGAAGAAATAATGCCTGACGCAACCGACACATCACTGAAGGTTCCATCACCATTATTGTGATACAGAATGTTCTTTCCACCCTGCAGTCCAGGCGGCCCGCAGGCAACCATGATGCTCTTGTACAGGCACGGCCCGGATTCAGGCACGGGCGCGGTGGCGAGATCGAGTTCGATGTAGTTGGCGACGAAGAGATCGAGACGGCCGTCGCGATCGTAGTCGACGAAGGCGCAGCCTGTGTTCCAGCGATTGCTTTTGCCGGCGACGCCAGCCTTCTCGCTCACGTCGGTGAAGGTTCCGTCGCCGTTGTTGTGGTAGAGAACGTTCTTGCCGAAGTAGGTGACGAAGAGATCGTCCCAGCCGTCGTTGTCGTAGTCTCCGACGCAGCAGCCTTGTCCCCAGCCGGAGTGGGCGACGCCAGCTTTCAGAGTTACGTCGGTAAACGTTCCGTCGCGATTGTTGCGGAACAGATGCGACGTGGGCTCGCTGCCTTTCGGGAAGCCTTCGAGACGCGTGCCATTCACGAGAAAGATGTCGAGCCAGCCATCGTTGTCGTAGTCGTAGAAGGCGACTCCGCAGCCTGTGGTCTCGAGCAGATATTTGTTCTTGTGCTCGCCGCCGAAAATTGTTTTGGCGTTCAGGCCTGCGTCGTGCGCTACGTTGAGGAACGACACACCGGGGTCAGTATCTGCTTCTGGTTTCGGTGGCGATGGCGCCAACTGCTCGCGCGCAGCACCGCTTCGCCACGGCATGGCGAGCGCGAGCACGTTCTCGAACGAGAGGACGAGAGCAGATCGACTGAGAGACTTCAAGAACGCGCGGCGTGACGGAAACAAGAGGTTGCTACCTGGGTCGCTCGGCTCGTGCTAGAAAATTAGCTGCTACTTCCTTATATTCAGTGGGCCGCGAGTTTGCAAGTTGCACAAGACTGGAAATGGCGCATGAACTCTGGACGCAGAACTTCGACCGCAGGGGCTGAAGCCCTATCTTGTTTGACGCTGTACGGCACGGCTGAAGCCGTGCCCTTCCCAAAGCATTTCCGCGCGGCTCGATTTGTGCGCTGCGCTTTTCTGATTGTGGCTCTGGCGAACGCGATCGGTTGGGCTCAAGATACTCCAAAAAGCGTCGCGCTTACGCGCACGGTGCGCACGTGGGAGTTCCTTCCTGTCGTGGGCACGCGCGCTGGCTTGTTCGGAGACGAGACGGGCCGCTTCGAGGCGTGGGTGTATCCGCTGAAAATTTTTCGCGATTTCCATCTGATCTTTCACATCGGCGATCAGGCGCTGCCAGCCGAGAGCCTGGCGCGAACGCTGACCGTAAAGCCGGAGTCGGCGTCGATTCTGTATGCTGGCGACTCGTTCCGCGTGCGCGAGACGCTGTGCGTTCCAGTGCACGAGGCAGGAGCGATCATTCTGCTCGAGGTGGAAACAGAATCGCCGCTTGAAGTCGAGGCCGTTTTCACGAATGACTTTCAACTGGAGTGGCCGGCTGCGCTGGGTGGGACCTACATCACGTGGGACGCGAATCAGCATGCATTTTATTTCGGAGAAGAGGCGCGGAAATTTGCCGCCTACGTGGGATCGCCCACCGCAGGTGATGCGCACGTCGCGTACCAAACGAATTATTCTTCGTCGACTGAGAACTCAATGCGGTTGGGAGTGACTCCGAGAGGCAAAGAGACCAAAGCGATCGTGATCGCCGGCTCCGTCGCGGGCCAGCCAGAGGCAGCGAAGACGTACCAGCATCTGTTTGCTTCATATGCCGACTTGATCAAAGAATCTGGCCATTATTATCAATCCTATTTAGATAGTGGAGTAAGACTTGAGCTTCCAGATGCGGCATTGCAGCAGGCATATGACTGGGCGCGGCTGAGTACGCTGCAAGGATTGGTGGAGAATCCTTATCTCGGCACGGGCCTCGTCGCGGGATACCGGACTTCGGGCGTGGGCCAGCGTCCCGGCTTCGCCTGGTTTTTCGGGCGCGATTCGATGTGGACGTCGTTCGCGCTGAACGCCGAGGGCGACTACGCGACCAGCCGGACGGCGATTGACTTCATCAGTAAGTATCAGCGCGAGGACGGGAAGGTTCCGCACGAAATTTCGCAGAGCGCGAGTTTGGTGCCTTGGTTCAAGGATTATCCCTATCCGTACGTCTCGGCAGATGCGACGCCGCTGTTCATCATCGCGGTGAACGATTACGCCGGGCAGAGCGGCGATGTCGCTTTCGCGCGCGAGAAGTGGGACAACGTGTGGCGCGCGTATCAGTTTTTGAAATCGACCTACGACGCGCAAGGGCTGGCGCAGAACTTTGGAGTCGGCCACGGATGGGTAGAAGGCGGGCCGCTGCTTCCGGTGAAGAACGAATATTACCAAGCGGGCCTAGGTGTGGAGGCGTTGCGGGCGCTTTCGAATCTTGCGCATCTGCTGGGCAAGGAGGATGTGAGCAGGCAGCTTGAAGCCGAGTTTGAGAAAGCGTCGTCGACGCTCGATTCGGCATTTTGGGATGCGAAAGAGCAGATCTACGCCTTCGCTTTGAATCGAGAGAATCAACGGGTCGATGAGGCCAGCGTGCTGACAACTGTGCCCATGTGGTTCGGTCTGCCGAGCGCGCAAAATGCGGACTCGATGATTACGCATCTCGCGGACGCGGACCAGCAGACTGATTGGGGCATGCGGATTATTTCGTCGCAGTCGAAAAATTATGACGGCTCCGGTTACCACTACGGATCGGTGTGGCCGCTGTTCACGGGATGGGCGTCGGTCGGGGAATACAAATATCACCGGGCGCTGCAGGCGTACGAGAATCTGCGGTCGAACGCGCTGCTCGCGACCGATGGTTCGCTTGGGCATTTTACCGAGGTGCTGTCGGGCGATTATTACCAGTCGTTCGCGACGAGTTCGCCACATCAGATCTGGTCGGCGGCGATGGTGATCAGTCCGATCCTGCGCGGGATGTTCGGATTGCAGACCGATGCCGCGAGACACCAGATCATCCTGGCACCGCACCTTCCCGCGGATTGGACTGCGTTTGCTTTGCGCGGTGTGCGGATGGGCGACGGTGCGGTCGATTTCCAGTACTCGAAAACGGCGGAGAAGATTGTGCTTGAGGCGAAACGCACGGGCTCAGGCGAGGGGTGGGTGGAATTTGCTCCGGCGTTCGGCAAACGAACCGACATCGTGAAAGCGGAACTGGACGGCAAGCCATTACAGATGAAGGTAGAGCAGCACGCGGACGATCAGCACGCGGTTGTGCGTTTTCCGGTTGCGGGCGGAGGAACGAGCCGGCTGGTCATTTTCGTAAAGAATGATTTTGGGCTGGCGTTTGCGAATGAGTTGCCGTCGCTGGGAAGCGCTAGCCGCGGGTTGCGCGTGGCCAGCGAGGCGTGGACGGGCAAGGCAGAACTTACATTGGAACTTTCTGGCGTGGCTGGCAGAGAGTATGAGCTCGGCGTTTGGAATGCGGCCGAAGTTTCGAGCGTGGAGAATGGCGAGATCGTCGGTGGGACGTTGCGTGTACAGTTCCCGGCTGGAGCGGAGGGGACGTACGTACGGCGGAGAGTTGTGATTCGATTTCGGAGGTAGGTTGCGGCGGGTTTGAGCCAGAGTTTTTGCGGGCCGCGGGCCGGTTCTTTCGCCCCTTCGGGGCTTGTTCTATTGCCATTGCCTTCCTACGGCTTACGCCGTGGGCTGTATTCTTTGGCCGCTTCGCGGCTGGAGTTACGGAGGGCGGAATCCGCGCCGTTTGGTAGCACGGTAGGCATAGAATATTTGGCAGGGCTGACATGCATGAGTTGTCGATCGCGATGGGGATTGTCGATGCCGCTCTTGAAGAGGCGCGGCGGCGCGAGGTGCAGGTCAGCGCGGTGCATCTGAGGCTTGGTGTCTTTTCTGGAGTGGTGAAGGATGCGCTGCTTTTTTCCTATGAAGCGGCTTGCCAGGATACGGCTCTTCAAGGCTCGCGGCTGATCGTTGAAGATTTACCTGTCGTTGTCTTTTGCGCGGAATGCCAGGCGCAGCGCGCGCTTGACTCGATTCAGCAGTTTGCCTGCCCGGTCTGCGGAACTCCCACGATGGATATTCGGCAGGGGCGAGAGATTGAAGTCTTCGCGCTGGAAGTCGTGGATCAGCAAGAATCATCTTCTCCGTCCGATCAAACAGGTTCGCGCCAACAATCCACGCAGTCACTCGACGCCAGCAATCCGTCGAAGCAAGAGGTGGAGTTGTGAGCGAGCCGCGCCTGGTGGAAGTTCGCAGAAATGTGCTGAAGCAGAACGATGTGATTGCGCGCGGGTTGCGCGAGCGATTCCGCGAGGCTGGAGTGTTTGTCGTGAGCCTGGTGTCGAGCCCGGGATCAGGCAAGACGATGTTTCTCGAAAGAACCCTAACCGAGTTACAGCCAAGGTATCGCGTGGCCGCGCTGGTGGGTGATCTGGCGACGGAGAACGACGCGCTGCGGCTGGCACGCAGCAAGGCTCCGGTAAAGCAGATTACGACCGGGACACTTTGCCACCTGGAAGCGTCGATGGTCGAAAATGCGCTGCAGGAGTGGGAACTGCAGCAGATGGACTTTCTTTTTATCGAGAACGTTGGGAACCTGGTTTGTCCTTCATCGTACGATCTGGGTGAGAATTTGCGGCTCGTGCTGATGTCGGTGACGGAGGGCGAAGACAAGCCCTTGAAGTATCCGACGATTTTCAATACTGCCGACGTGGCCGTGATCACGAAGAACGAATTGGCTCAGGCGGTCGAGTTCGATTGGCAAGCGGCGCGGCAGAACATTGAATCGGTGCGGCCCGGGATGAAGATTTTCCGGCTGTCGGCAAAGACGGGCGCGGGGATGGAAGAATATTTGACTTTCCTCATCCAGCAACGGGATGAACAACGCGCGGCGGCGCTCGGAGCCTGAGAGATTGCCGAGAAAACGTGTGCTCAGGGTCACCGGCCCAAAAAATCGATTTTACAGGCTGCTAAATCGGTTTCGCTCCCAGAAAATTGCATAAAGGCACGGCTTCGCGATGCTATGATTGCGAGCGATCCGGGCAACATACTTTTTTGGCAGCACACTTTTTAAAGACTGGATAACCGACCCATGGCGATCGCGAGCCCCAATGCTTCTACAACCACTAGCGCGTCCGGTACTGGGCAAAGTTATGGCCCCGCGCTGGCCACAGTGACCACACTGTTTTTCATGTGGGGATTCCTGACGTGCCTCAATGACATTCTGGTTCCACATCTGAAGTCGATTTTTGACCTGAATTATGCCGGGATCATGCTGATCCAATTCGCATTCTTTGGGGCTTACTTCGTCTTTTCTGTTCCCTCCGCCAAACTCGTGGACTGGATCGGCTATCAACGGTCGATGGTGGCAGGCTTGCTGACAATGGGCGTGGGAGCATTCCTTTTTGTTCCGGCGGCGAGCGTTCCTTCGTATCCATTGTTCCTTGGCGCGTTGATTGTTTTGGCGGCGGGAATCACTTGTCTGCAGGTGGCAGCGAATCCCTACGTCACGGTCTTAGGAAAACCCGAGACCGCCTCCAGCCGGCTCAACCTCACCCAAGCGTTCAATTCGCTGGGGACGTTTCTCGCGCCATTTTTTGGGAGCCTGCTGATTCTCAGCGCAGCGCCGAAGACGATTGCCGAAATTCGGGCGCTGGCTCCGGATGCGCTGCAGGCGTATCGGCTGCACGAGGCAGCGACGGTCAAGACGCCGTATGTGGGCCTCGGCGTGGCGCTGGTTGTGCTGGCCATTGCGATTGGCAGCTTCAAGCTTCCGACGATCGAGCACGCGCAACACAAGGTGGGAGAGAAGGTAAACGACTCCGTCTGGAAACATCCGAATCTGATTTTCGGGGCGATTGCAATTTTTGTTTATGTGGGCGCGGAAGTTTCGATTGGCAGCTTTCTGGTCAACTACTTCGGGCAGCCTGAGATCGGCGGCCTGACGGAGAAGGCCGCGGCGAACCTGGTCGCGTTTTATTGGGGCGGCGCGATGGTCGGGCGCTTCATCGGTTCGGGATTGCTGCAGAAGATGAAGACGGGACACCTGCTTGGTATTTGCGCGGTCTCGGCATCGGCATTGGTTGCCATCTCGATGCTGACGAGCGGCCACCTGGCGATGTACAGCATCATCCTGGTGGGCTTCTTCAACTCCATCATGTTCCCGAGCATTTTCACTTTAGGCGTGGCGGAACTTGGCCCGCTGACCGGGGATGGATCCGGGTGGATGATTATGGCGATTGTGGGCGGCGCGATCATTCCCGTGGTGCAGGGCGCCATTGCTGACCGCATCGGGATTCATCATGCATTCTTCCTGCCGGTGATCTGTTATCTGTATATTCTGTTTTTCGCGTTGAGCGGCTCGAAGCCGAACAGCGAGCGACACCTGAAACAAGCCGCATAGAAGACGCTAAGAAACGACAGTTCCGATTCGATGGTGCCGAACAAACGATCCACCCAAAAATCGGGAGTGGTGACGCTTAAGGCGGTAGCGCAACACCTGGGCCTCACTCCGGGCACGGTTTCCGCGGTGCTCAACGATTCGCCTTCGGCGCGCTCCATTCCACAGGAAACCAAGAACAGAATTCATGCGGCGGCGCGAGAGCTGAACTACCGGCCGAATTTTTTTGCGCGCACGCTGCGCAACAAGCGGACCTACACGATCGGCGTGATCACCGAGGAGATTGGCGACTCCTACGGCTCGGCGATTGTGAGCGGGATCGAGCAGTACTTGCGCAAGCGGGATTATTTTTTCCTGACGGTGGTTCACCGGCATGATCCGGAGTTGTTGAGCCAGTATTCGCGCATTCTTTCCGAGCGCGGGGTTGAGGGCATCATTACGGTTGACACCACGGTGCACGAGGCGCCGACACTGCCGACGGTTGCAGTGGCCGGGCACAAAAAAGTGAAGGGAGTGACCAACATCATTCTCGATCACGACCGCGCGGCGGTGCTGGCTCTGAACCATCTGAAAGATCTTTCGCACGAGCGGATCGCGTTCATGCGCGGCAGCCCGAGGAGTTCGGACTCGAAGGATCGGTGGGATGCGATCTGCCAGGTGGCGGCGCAGCTGGGGTTGAAAATCGATCCTGAGCTGACGGTGCAGATCAGTTCGGACGACCCGACGCCGATGCTGGGATATCCCTATACGAAGCAGCTGCTGGAGCGCAAGAAGCCATTTACCGCGCTGTTCGCGTACAACGATATTTCTGCGATTGGGGCGGTGCGCGCGCTGCAGGAACACGGACTGCGAGTGCCGCAGGATGTTTCGGTGCTGGGATTCGATGACATTCCCGGGGCGGCGTTCTACACGCCGAGCCTGACCACAGTGCGGCAGCCGCTGAACCGGATGGGCGAAGTGGCGGCGCAGAGCCTGCTCGAGAGGATCGAGGGCGGCAGCGAGTATCCTTCAGAAATTGCGATTGAGCCGGAGTTGGTCGTGCGGGAATCGACGGCGCGGGCGCACGGCGCGCGCTAGATTTTTCTTTTCAGCTTCAGATCGAGCGCAGGTTGCGAAATGGCCGTCGCCGACTCACCCCGGATAGTTACCTCCGCGAAGCCGCTTACCCTTGCCGCTTATGTTTCTTTTTTCCCTATCGGAGTTGTGACTGTTCTACTCGGGCCCATGCTGCCCACATTGTCGGCACAATGGTCGCTCAACTACTCGCAAGCGGGCGCGCTGTTCACAGCGCAGTATCTGACCTCCACGGCGGCGGTGGCGCTTTCGGGGCTAATGGTGGCGCGCTGGGGATTTCGCTTTGCGATGAAGGCCGGTTTGTTGCTTGCATCGGTGGCGGTGGCTCTGCTGCTGGCGGGTCCGATGTGGCTGGGCGTGGTTTCGATCGGAGCATACGGAGCGGGACTTGGCTTTGCGGTGCCAGCAGCGAATCTGCTGGTCGCGGAGGTGAATCCCGGGCGAAGAAGCGCTGTGCTGAACGTTCTGAATTTTTGCTGGAGCGCGGGGGCGGTGGCGTGTCCGTTTCTGGTTGCGGTGGCGGTGAAGAACCGGATGGCGCCGGTGTTCTTGTTTCTGCTCGCGGGTTTTATGCTGCTGGTCACGATTGGCATCGCAGTGATGCCAGCGTCCATCGTCGAACCGGCGAGGGCAACGGGGGCCAAGAAAGAAAAAGTACCGATTGACTGGAAACATGCGTCGCTGCCGGTTCTGGGAGCGCTATTTTTCATTTACGTGGGGACGGAAAATTCATTCGGCGGATGGGTGGCATCGTATTCGAAGTCGCTGGGAAATATGACGCCGACGCTGTCGCTGATGACGCCGTCGTTCTTTTATGCGGCGCTGACGTTTGGGAGATTGCTCGCTCCGGCGTTGCTGCGAATGTTCGACGAAACGTTTCTTGTGCGAGCAGGGCTGCTGGTTGCGTGTTCGGGCACGGCCGGGCTGATGTTATCGCACGCACTTACGGCGGTGCTGGCCAGCGCATGCGTCGCAGGATTCGGGCTGGCGGGAGTTTATCCAATTATGATTGCTCTGCTTTCGCGCGAGTTCGGCCCGACTGCGGCGCGCGTGGGCTCGATCATGTTTACGCTTTCTAACCTAGGCGGGGGGCTGCTGCCGTGGATTGTCGGCGTGGCATCCAACCGCTTCGGCACGCTGAAAGCGGGGCTGGCCGTGCCGTTGATCGGGACTGCGCTGATGTTTGTTCTCTATTTGAGGAAGTGGCAGCCGGAGGCGGCTGAGCACGTTGCTTAAAGAGTCATTGCTGCCCTCAACGAACGTCTCGCGCTCATAGTTCGAGGCGCGGGAGATTCCTCGGCCCGCTGGAAAAAAGCGCGGGGCTTCGGAATGACGCCCCTCAATGGTGTGAAAGAGATCTGAATCAGGCCGGCATCGACACTCTTAGGCGCGGGCTAGTCGCCCCACCAGCCTTGTGAGGCGAATTACGCGATAGAGGGGAAACAACTGGGCCGGCAGTTTCAATGTCCTCCATTCCGAGAGTCCTGGCGTGACCGCGAGGCGCCAGCCGAAACGAACGCGGTCTGTGGGACGCTCCCGCAGGCTGGCCATCAGACGGAAGTAAACAAGCGACTCGACACTGAAATTCGCATCGGGATAGTGTTCGAGAATCTCGCCGGCGAGTGCGCCCGTGGCCGGATTTTCGGTGAGGCTCTGTCCCTCGGCTGGAATTTGCACGTCCAGCAATCGGTTGGCGAGGATCATAGTCACGCCTGCGATGTGAACCATGCCCAGACCCTGCGCGCGAGATACGATCCATTTCCAGTTCAGTCCAGGCCGGCTGATCAACCGGGCCAGATCGCATAGCCAGAGAAGGCGTTCCCAGAGGTGCTTGGCGGCGTGGGCTGAGAGCATCAGAAAAAGGTCCTCGAACGATGGCGACTTCATGGGCTGGCCCGCGACAGAAACTTCCATGGCCCGTTCGAACAAATCGTCTGCTCCAAAGTCGATCGCATAGAAGCGCGGCAGGACCGCCCACTGCAATTCGAGCAAGTTGGGTCCGGCGGAGCCATCGAAGGAGAATTCATATCCCGACTTCAGGAGCGCCCGCTCTTCCGCGGGCGAAAGATTGAGATGCGGCGTGTAGCCAAGTTCAATGACGGCGTTGCGGGCGCGGGCCACGTCCCGCGGGCGAACCAGCAGGTCAATGTCACCTGCCTTGCGCGTGGCAAGGTCGCCATAAAGAATTTCAGCGAGAGCCGGGCCTTTGTGCGGCATCGCGACGACGCCGCGCGATGCGAGGTGATCGACGATCCGGATCAACTCGCGCGAGACCAGCATGGCCTTGACCATGTTGTTCTGGTAAGCCTGCGAGAGTGAGGCTTTCAGCTCGGCGGGGAGTGCGTCCGGCGAGACGGAAAGGGCGTCATGCAGAAGAGGAAGAACGCCGTGCTTGTCGGCCAGGTCGAGCAGGGATTTCCAGTCGATCGGCCCGCGCAGGAGTTCGCTTAGGCGAGATTCCTTCCCGGCATCGGGCGCGCTCGCGCAGGCGGCCAGCAACAACGACCACTCTCTGGTGGAGCGAATGGCGGGCATGGTTGGCTGCAAAGATTCTACTTGGAATGGTCTGGCGGCGCGGAAGGCCTCCCTAAGGCGCTAAAGCGCGGACGCGTTTTGAACGCCTTGCCGGTGCGAGTGGAACTCGTGCCCTTCCCAAGGCCACGGCGCGCTGGAAGCCCGTCCTTTCAAAGCGGTGCACTCCTATGCGGTTGCAGCGGCGAGCGTGGGCAGAGCGCGAATCTGTATGAGGTTGCTGCCGCGGACTTTGGACAGCATATTTGCCGAGGGGACGCCCGTTCGAACAAAAGATTTCTGACAATCCTGCGACGAGGGGCCGCGCATGTTGCCTTCCTGATAGGCAAGGCCGGGGCAGCGCGTGCAACCGGAGACGTGGGAACACGAGGAGCAAGTGCCCAGGTCTTTCAGCCGGATGGAGCGCACGTCGTTCATCTCGCGAGAGTCGCGCCAGATGTCGAGGAAACGCTGCTTGCGGATATTGCCCGTGGGCAGCGGAAACTGCACGCAGGGATAGACGTCGCCGTAGGGAGAGACATAGCAAGTCGTGTGGCCGGCGCTGCAAGGCAACGCGGCCAGCGAGTTGTCGTCGGCCGGGTCGGCGATGGCGCAGAATTCCTTGACGTCGCCGACGAGAGAGGTATCGCGGAAAACATCGCGTAGAGCTTGTTCGTCGATGTTCAGCTTGAGGATGTCGCGATTGCCGTCCATCATGGGAGTGATGGTGGGGTCGACCGTGTACTCGACGCCCAGTTCCGCGGCCAGATCGCGCACGCCGTGATAGTCGCGCGCATTCTGGACCATCAGAACGTTGGCCAGCAGGACGCGCAGTCCCTGCGATTTGAGAAAGCGCGCGGCGTCGATGGAGCGCTTGAGTGACCCCGGCACGAGAGTGATGGCATCGTGAATTTCGGGCTTGTGCGAATAGATGCTGATCTGAATGCACTCCACGCCGATCTCGCGGATGCGGGCTGCCTCGGCTTCACGGATCAGGATGGCATTGGTCTTCAGCTTCACGCAAAAAAGCTTTTCGAGCCGGGCGTATTCGAGAAGCTCGAAGAAATCCTTGCGGAGAAAGATCTCGCCGCCGCTCAGGGTCAGGATGAAGACGCCGGCGTCAGCCATCTGATCGAGCAGATGCTTGATCTCGGCGGTGGTCATTTCGCCGTGATCGTTGTGGTCGAGATAGCAGTGCACGCAGCGCTCGTTGCAGCGATAGGTGAGATCGAGCTGCACGCTGAGCGGAATGTTCCGCCGGCGCGCTTTCTCGGTCATCTCCTCGAGCAATCCGTTCATCGGGCGCTCCCGGCGCTGGGCTGCGGAATCGGTTCTTCGGAAATCTGCAAGATCTCGTGGCTGGCCAGCTCGCGCGCGAGTTTTTCGGCGTCCTCGAGGGCTTCGGCGGGCTCGACTTCAAACTCGGCGCAGATGCGGTTCTGCACGATCTCGTCGAGCGGCGTGGTGCCGTCGGCCGACTGCCAAAGAATGGTGGCGGTGCGGTTGAGCGTGAACAGATTCGAGTTGCGGGCGGACATGATCATCATCTCGCCGTCGAGATTGCGCGCGGCCACGCGCGGATTGCGCCTCAGAAACAGCTTGCTCATCCAATCAGCTCCCACACCCGGGAATCGGGGACAAAGGTAAGCCGCGAGACAGGCACGCGGCTCACGAAATCGAAGGCGGAGTGAAAAATCGACTGCACCAGTTCTTCATCTTCCGCGAAAAACAGAACGTTGGCCAGCAGGCCGCGGGCGGCATCGGCGGGTGCAATCAGGTCAATGCGATTGTAGGGGCCCTGGGCGAGCAGATACAGCGCCGCGACCGGCGCAGAGATATTTTCGCCCAGCCTGGCCAGTTCGCCGGTAAAGGGCGTGCCGTGGGCGATGTAGCCTGAGCTTTCTTTACGAACGTACGAGATTTCGTCGGTGAGAAGGGTTGCATCGGGCGGAGCGAGGCGCGAGATTGTGGTTTTCCCGGCGCCGGAAACCCCGGCAAACAAGAACGCCTTGCCATTGCGGACGGCGCTGGCCGAGTGCAGAAGAAAGCCGCCGCGGCGGGCGAGGACCAGCGAGTGCACAATGCGCAGTACGGCGTCGATCGAATAAGGGTTCGCGGTCTGGCGGATTTTCCCGGTACGCGAGGCGGGCTCCCACTCCGCGAGAAAATCGCCGCGGCGCAGCGACCAGCGGCCGTGGCGCTGCGTCACTTCCACCGGAGCGTTAGGATCGGCGAAGCTCGGGGAAGTGAGTTCCACGTCGAATTCGATTTCCGGCTGGTCCGATTCGCCAACGAAGCCGGAGTAACGCTGCTGCAGAATGGCGACGAAGCCGGGATCTACGGTGTTCACCCGCACAGGCATGCCCCCGATATCAATCACGAGGCTGAGGCGGTCGACTTCGGCGGTTAATTCTGGCAAGGGAAACCCGAATACTCAAAAAGAACTTCTAACTTGCGAAAGCCTGACGCAGGTTGTGCACGCGCACGAGCGCGCGTGCCGCAATCGGGGAACGGCGAGCCAGGGCAGCGACGGCACGATCCATTATGCGCAGGTTCGGCCGGGGCGCAATGGTCTTGCCATGGCGCACGAGGCCGGCAACTTTCCCCAGCAGTTCGCGGTGGCTTACGGGGGCGTCAGGCCGGGGCATGGCATCGCCGCGGGTAACAATTTCCTGATCGCCCTCATGACTGGCGGCCGCCGAGATGACGCGATGGGCGAAGAAGCGGCGCTCGCGGCCATAGAGCACGATGTCGCCCTCGCTGACGGCTGCGGCCTCGGCGCGCTCAACCAGCAGCGTGTCGCCGGGAAGGATCGTCGGCAGCATGCTCCAGCCGTTGACCTGCAGGCGGAGCTTGCCGGAGGTGCGCAGGACTTCCCGCGCGAGCTCATGTTTCGCCGCGGTTGCCGCGTCCGGCGCTGGGGAAGCCGAATTCATGAGGACTGCAGATTCGAGTGGCAGGAACTTTGCAAGGGATCGGTCTTGCCGCAGGCCAGGGCGGTGGTGACGAAGACCTGCTCGAAGCGGAAACTCGGCTTTTCGTATGGCTTCTTGGCGCCTGCCGAGGTGCGCGGTGTGTCGGGAGAAGAATTGTTCATATCCATAAACGAACCCCGCTAGATTTCAATCCAGATTCCTGATCTGGTCGCGTTCCATGTACTGCTGACGCAGAGCCGCTTCCGTTCAAGCCAGTCTCAGTTCAAACCGGGCTGCGAAGCCTGGATAGCGCAATTGCCCGTGCCTGATGTTCCGCATACCTGGCTGCCCAGAGTGGAGAAGTATACCTGAGACGCCCCTGTCAGAGTGCCATTGCTGACGACGTTGTCCATAATGATGCCGGTTGAGCCGCCAGAGGCGGGAAGAGCTGAAGTTGGGTTGGGACCAAGGTTGATCCAGTGCACAGTGTTGTCGGCTGTGTTCTTGCCCGTTCTCGTGTCCCACGTTGGAGGGGTTAGTCCCGATGTGCCGCCGCTGTTGTTGCAATACTCGTAGTTGTTATTGCTGTCGATGACGATGTCTCCAAGGTTATACAACGTACTGCCCTGCCACAAGGGCTGACTTAAGACGGAAAGTGGGCCCTGATTCTGCCAGACGACTGCGGTAGCGACTCCATTGCCGTCGGTGGTATCGCCCTTGGTGGCCATGTTCCAAGTGGGCGGGTTATCCCCCGATCGACCGCCAAGGATGTTGGTGACGACCTGAATGTTGAAATTGCTGTCCAGAACTGCAGTGTTCAGCGGGTACAAGTTATCGGGCTTCCAGGCCTGGATCATCATGCTGATGACGCAGCCGCCTCCTCCACATGCGCCAGGAGTTCCTCCCGCCTGCGTGCCGGAGAATATCCACTCGACGGGCGGAGGACCGCCGGGGTTCAACGTGCCGGGGTTCACGATGTCGCTGACCGGGGAACACCCGGTGGTGCCGATGGAAAGCGAGCCGCCGATCGCAGTGGAGGTTCCGAAGACCCCGGCATTGATCGGCACCTGATAGATGGCGGGAGGGCCACCGGTATTACCGCAGACGTAAAGATTTCCGGTTCCGTTCTGCGAGGCGTAGTAGTTGCTGTCGAAAGCACCGGAATAAAGGGGACTGGGCGTGGCGCTGCTGGCACCCACCGTCACCTTTCCTACAGGACCGCCTGTGACAAACTGGGTCGTGCTGAGGTTGTACACAGCTGCACAGGGGCCACCTGCGCAGTTCGTGCTTCCATCGTTGGATGCGAAGACATACGCAAGCTGGCCATTTGTGTCGACCACCGGACTATCAGTGATGCCAGTGCCGAAGTCCAGTTGTGCCGTGCTTTGAATGGCACCGCTTGTGGCGTCAATCGAATAGAAAAGGCCGCCCGAATCACCAACGAATACATTGACGCTCCTACGATCATAGACGGGGCTGGAGAGCCAGAGCGAGTTGCTTACCTGGAGCGGCCACTTGGCATTCTTGAGTTCGGTCGGAGGCCCGCCGCTGAATACTGAAAGTATTTTGTGCAGCCAGCCACGGGCTCCGCCAACCCAAGCGAAGTTGTTCTTATAGTCGTAGAAAATGGACGACGTCGTGTCGTCGGTGGGAACGTTCGATTGGTCCGCGAGTATGATTTGGGTCATGCAGGGAGCGATGCAGGCGTGATATGCGCCCGGCAGCACCGTCGTGATCGGACCGGGTGCGGTGACACTAGCCGTCGCCGATGCAGCCCACTTCAGCAGCACAAAAATCCCGAGGCCGCCGTTGGTTTCGACAAAGGCTAGTTGCGTTCCATCCTCTGAGAAAACCGGCGAAGTGAGAATCTGGCCGCCCGTGTCGTAGGCCCAATAGACCTGCGGCCTGGTGCCGGTGCAACCGAAGTAGAGATTGTCGTAGGCAACAATGCTGGCTTGCGTGCCGGACGAAAGCAGGCCCGTGCTGAAGACGGCAAAATCGGGATTGGGATCCGTGGCGCAGCTCGCGGTATTCACGTCGAAGGAATATTTCGCCGGGAAGTAGTTGGCGGGGAGAGTGCCGCCCGAGCCGAGATCTTCAGACCAGTCGCGGTGCAGCTTGGGATGGTGCACGTGGCCGGGGCGCTGCAACTCGCCACTGGCGAAGCTGTTGCGCACAGCTTCGGGCATCGGGACCTGCATCAGGTGGCGTGCGGCCTGACGGTTGAACTGCTGGTCATAGCGGGGATCTTCGGCGAGGCGGCGGGCCTCCTCGGCGTTGCGCGGCTGGGAGAAAACCAGGTGGCGATGGCTCCAGTCGGTGACCAGGTGAGTCGGCTTATGAGTTTGTCTGGCCGCCTGGCCGGTCAATACCCAGCCGAGGGTCACGAGTACGGCGAGACTCACGCCCAGTCGCATGACGCGTGTGGCAGGTGCGTTCATTGTCACACTCCAAAAGTCTTTCGTGATGCAGGCCGCGCCACAACCAGACGCGCCTGTTAGTGCCGGGTTCCCTGTTTCGCTCTCGCACGGGGCTAAAGCCCCAGTTCTTTTGTGATCCTTAACGCGGCCCTAAAGGGCCGCTCTTCCACAAGGGCAACTCTTCCACTTTTATCCGGCGCTGAAGCGCCGCTCTTCCACGAAAAAATTCAGCTTACTCGCGCACGAGTAAACTTGGTACTCTTCCCGAATAACTCAAGATACAACTCTGGCTGGCTGGGATGAGCGAGATTCTACTCCCACAACGGCGGCAGGTAAACAAGCAATTCCGCCATACGCCGCGTAGGGCAAGAGTTTGGGGGCACTTCGGAACCGGGGTTGCCGGCAGACACGGCCAGCACCGGATCACTCTGGTGACTGCTTTCCACAGAATTGTCCGTTGAATCGCCCGCGGTTTATGACATGATAAAGAATTCAGCATACTCATAACTCCCGCTACGGGGGATTGGCGAAAACTTCTTGGAAAAAGACCCGGGAACTACAGCACTGGAGCAAGATGTGGCCATAACGCGTGACAAAAACGTTCTAACCCTGGAAGAGATCGGAAATCTCGCGGCCGAGGGAGGAAAACCGGCCGAGACCCTGATGAACGTGGTGGCGCTGATCGCCAAGCGGTTCCGCACGGACGTGTGCTCGGCCTACCTGCTGGAGCCGGACCGGGCGCACCTGGTACTGGCGGCGACGGTGGGACTGCGGCGGGAGTGCATCGGCAACCTGCGCATGGCGATTTATGAAGGATTAACCGGACTGGTCGCGGAGCAGGTGCGTCCGGTAGTGGTGAGCCAGGTGAAGGGGCATCCCCGATTCAAGTATTTCAAGGATGCCGGCGAGGAAGCATACCAGTCGTTTCTGGGCGTGCCGCTGGTCGACCGGGGAGTGCTGCAGGGCGTGCTGGTGGTGCAGACGCGGGATTCGCGGGTCTTCGGCGACGAAGAAGTGCAGATGCTGACCGAGGCGGCGACGCAGGTGGCCCCGGTGGTTAGCGAGGCGCGCACGCTCGACCGTTTCATTGCGCCGCTGCAGGAGCGCTTGTGGGCGCTGGCACGAAATTTGTGGTGGAGCTGGGACCACAACGCGTACAGCCTGTTTCTCGATCTCGATCCGGGACGCTGGAACGAGTTGAACAATAATCCGGTATCGCTGCTGGCCGAGTTTCCGCTATCCGAACTGGAAGCGCGCGCCGGCGAAGTGATGCTGCACAGCCGCGTGAACTATGCCTACCGGCGGCTGCTCGAGTATCTGGAGGCGGACCGCACCTGGGGAGCGAAAAACGCCGGGGTTTTGCGCCCGCATCCGGTGGCGTATTTCTCGGCGGAGTTTGGCCTGCATGAATCCCTGCCGGTGTATTCCGGCGGCCTGGGAGTGCTGGCCGGGGACCACATCAAGAGCGCGTCGGATCTGGATATTCCTCTGGTCGGGATCGGACTGTTTTACGGCCAGGGATATTTTCGGCAGCGGCTCGACCTGGATGGATGGCAGCGCGAAGAGTATCTGGAAACCGACGTGAACCAGTTGCCGATGGAAGTCGCCATCGGCAAGGATGGCCGCCCGGTCGTGGTGCAGATCGAGATGCGCACCGGCAAGCTGCTGGCGAAAGTCTGGCGCGTCAAAGTCGGCCGGCGTGATCTTCTTCTGCTGGATTCCGACGTGGAAGGCAATGCCCCGGAAGATCGCGAACTGACCTCGCGCCTTTATGGCGGAGACCTGCGCATCCGCATTCGCCAGGAGTTACTGCTGGGCGTAGGCGGTCTGCGGGCGTTGCGCGCGCTGGGGATAACTCCCGGCGTGTTTCACCTCAACGAAGGCCACAGCGCCTTCGCCGTGCTGGAAGCGATCCGCCTGCGGATGGACGAAGAAGGCATCAAGTTTGATGTGGCGGTGCCGCGCGTATCGCGCGAAGTGGTTTTCACCACGCACACGCCGGTTCCAGCCGGCCACGACCGCTTCGATGCCGCGCTGGTCGAAGAACATTTGGGACCATTGCGCGATGAACTTGGGCTTTCGCAGGACAGCCTCCTCGGCCTGGGGAGAGAAAATCCGAGTAATCCCGACGAGCTTTTTTGCATGACGGTGCTGGCGCTGCGATTGTCGCGGCGGGCGAACGCCGTTTCCGCGCTGCACGGTGAAGTGTCGCGGGCGATGTGGACCGGCCTATTCCGCGAAAAGGTGGAGGACGACGTTCCGATCGGGCACATCACCAACGGTGTGCACGTGCCTTCGTGGCTGGCGCCGCAGATGTTCCGCCTTTACGACCGGCATCTGGGAACCGACTGGCACCAGCGATCGAGCGAAGCCAAGATCTGGCTGGGCATTGAAAGTGTCGACGACGGCGAACTCTGGGAAACTCACCTCAATCTGAAGTCGCAATTGATCGAATTTGTGCGGCGGCGCGCGGTGGAGCAGGCCGCACGGCGCGGCGAAGCGCGCGACGTGCTGCAGCGCCTGGAGCGTGTTCTGAGCCCGGATGCTTTGACGATTGGGTTTGCGCGGCGCTTTGCGACATACAAGAGAGCGAACCTCATTCTCAGCGACATTGAGCGGCTGGCGGCGATGGTGAACGATCCGAACCGGCCGGTGCAGTTTGTCTTTGCCGGAAAGGCGCATCCTCTGGATGAGCCGGGAAAGCGTGTTCTGCAACAGATCGCTGAGATGATGCGCGATCCGAAGTTCCGCGACAAGTTTGTGTTTGTCGAGGACTACGACATCAACGTGGGCCGACATTTTGTGCAGGGTGTGGACGTGTGGCTTAACAATCCGCGCCGCCCGCAGGAGGCTTCCGGCACGAGCGGACAAAAAGTTGTGCTCAACGGCGGCTTGAACCTTTCGATTCTTGACGGCTGGTGGGCCGAGGCCTATGACGGCATGAACGGATTCGCCATCGGCACGGGCCGCACGCACTCCAACATGAGCCTGCACGACGCGCGCGACGGCGAGGACCTCTTGCGTGCCCTGCGCGATGAGGTAATTCCGCTCTACTACCAGCGCGATCAGGATGGATTGCCGCGCGGCTGGATCAAGCGCATGAAGCGCACCATCCGCACGCTGGGCTGGCGTTTCAGCGCGGACCGCATGGTGATGGATTACACCCTCAAATGCTACGTGCCGGCGGCGGGTGGAACGTCGAGCGATATGAGATCGAATCTTTGAAGTGAGGTCGGCTCGGGGTCCATGCAATTTTTTGATAGAGGCGATTCAAAAACCGGCATGAACTGTGTCTGATTTCGTTTGACCGGTGTCCGCCACGCTTGTAGTCTGAGCTTCTAGATGTCGTCTCACGTCCATCACCGCCATCATCATCATCACGCGCACGGCGCGTTCGGCGGGGATGTACACCTGAGATAACCAGCAATCATTGGGAATTTCGGCCCGCTGACCAAAATCAGCGGGCTTTTTGTTTTTAGCAAAGGATTCACAGATGAACATTGAACTTGATTTCGAAAAGATGAGCGGCTTGCTTCCCGCCGTAGTCCAAGACACCGACGGAGGCGAGGTATTGATGCTGGGGTTTGTAAACCGCGAAGCGTGGCAGCGGACGCTCGACTCCGGCTACGTAACTTTTTTCAGCCGCACACGAAACGAACTCTGGATGAAGGGAGAAACTTCCGGCAACCGGTTGCGGCTGATCTCGGCTGTGACGGACTGTGACCGCGACACGCTGCTGCTGCGGGTTGAAGTCGAAGGGGCGGGAGTGGTTTGTCATCGCGGCACACGCAGTTGTTTTACGGAGCCTGTAGTCCCGGAATCGTGCGAGGTTGCGGACGCGCAACGAGGTTCGCGATGAAGTTGCGCATCGGCATTCCCAAAGGCAGCCTGCAAGAAGCGACGCTCGAACTTTTTGCACGCGCGGGGCTGCCCGCATACACCAACGGGCGGTCGTATTTTGCGAGCACCGCCGATCCGGAGATCGACTGCATGCTGATTCGCGCGCAGGAAATGGCGCGCTACGTCGAACACGGCGCGATCGATGCCGGGCTCACGGGCCTCGACTGGGTAATCGAAAGCGGACTGGAGGTGGCGACAGTCAGCGACCTTATCTATGCCAAGCGCAGCCGCGGCAAGGTGCGATGGGTGCTGGCTGTGCCCGACGATTCGCCGTTTCAGCGCGCGGAAGATCTCGCGCAAAAAATCGTCGCCACCGAACTGGTCAACGTCACGCGGAATTATTTCAGGCAGAAAGGCATCGAAGTGCGGACCGAGTTTTCCTGGGGCGCCACGGAAGTCAAGCCGCCGATGTTGGCCGACGCGATCGTCGAAGTCACGGAGACGGGGAGCTCGCTGCGGGCGAATCGGCTGCGAATTCTGGAGACGGTTCTGGAGTCGAACACGCAACTCATCGCCAACAAGTGCTCTTATGCCGACCGAGAAAAGCGGCGGAAGATTGACAATCTTGCGCTCATGCTCAAGGGAGCGATGCAGGCGCAGGACAGAGTTGGCCTGATGCTGAACGTGCGCAAAGAAAACCTCGACAGCGTGTTGGCCGTGCTGCCGGCGTTGCAGAAGCCCACCATCTCTCATCTGAGCGACGAAGACTGGCTGGCGGTGAATACGGTGATCGACGAGTCGGCGGCGTGGGAGGTGATTCCACGACTGAAAGAGGCGCAGGCGCAGGGGATTGTCGAGTATCCGCTGAACAAGGTGGTGTTGTGATGCGGATAGTGTCAGGCCGCAGCGCAGAAACCGCGGTTCAGCGTCTCGCGTCGCGCGGCGTGTCGCTTGCAAGGGTGGAGGCGCCGGTGCGACGGATCGTCCGCGACGTGCAGCGCAAAGGCGACGGCGCCCTGCGCCGCTATGCGAAGCGCTGGGACGCGCTGGCGCCGCGTCAATCCCTGCGACTGAGCGAATCGGAGATTGCAGCTGCGTTGAGCGGGATCCACAAGGGGTTGCGCGATGCTCTGCGAGTTGCGGCGAGGAACATCCGCCGGTTTTGTGAGCGGCAAATGCCCAAGGAGTGGACGATAAATCGTGCCGGAGCTTCCACTGGAGTTTTAATTCGGCCGCTGCAATCTGTCGGCTGTTATGTGCCCGGAGGCCGGTATCCGCTGATGTCGACCTTGCTGATGACGGTGATTCCGGCGCAGGTTGCTGGCGTGAAGCGAATTGTTGTGGTCTCTCCACGGCCATCGCAGGAAGTTCTTGCTGCGGCTGCGATGCTGGGAGTGCGCGAGTTCTATAGCGCGGGAGGAGCGCACGCGATCGCCGCACTGGCATACGGGACAAAGAGTATTGCGCGAGTCGACAAGATCGTCGGGCCGGGAAACGCGTATGTTACGGCGGCAAAGAAGCTTGTGGCCTTCGATTGCGCGATCGACTTTCTCGCCGGTCCGACCGAGGCGCTGGTGTGGAGCGATTCCGGCAATCCGAAATTTATCGCCGCCGATCTGGTGGCGCAGGCCGAGCATGATCCGGATGCGGTCGCCGCCCTCATCACGACATCGCGTTCGCTCGCAAGAGCAGTTGCTGCAGAGGTTGCTGATATCGCCGAGAGCAATCAAATTGCGCGGCAGTCCTTGCGCCGGCAGGGCGTGATCTTGCTGGCTTCATCGCAGACGAAGGCGTGCGATTGGGCAAACCGGATTGCGCCCGAGCACATCACCGTCGATCAAGAAAACTTGCGGCACATTAAAAATGCGGGATCAATCTTCATCGGTGATTATTCAGCCCAGGCGGCGGGCGACTACGCCAGCGGACCCAATCACGTCTTGCCCACCGCCGGACAGGCGCGCTTTCGCGGAGGTCTTAGCGTGATGGACTTCGTGAAGATCGTGACCGTCCAACAACTGTCGGCGCAAGCGATGCGCCGGCTTGCGCCAACGCTCGAATGCCTCGCGGAAGCCGAGGGCCTGACGGCGCATGCGGAATCCATTCGCGTGAGGTGCGGCCATGCTTAGCGCGCGCGAAGCCGTACGTACCATGCCGACCTATCACCCGCCGCTGGCCGGAAGAGACGGCCTACGGCTGGATTTCAACGAGAACACAGTTGGATGCTCGCCGAACGTTCTCGAACGCCTGCGCGGCCTGAGCGCCGAAGAACTAGCTCGCTATCCGGAGCGCGAACCCGTCGAAAAACAAGTCGCAGATTTTCTCGGGGTATCCCATACCGAACTCCTGCTGACAAATGGCGTCGACGAAGCGATTCACCTGCTCTGCGAGACTTATCTCGAACCCGGTGACGAAGCCATCATCTCGGTTCCGACCTATTCGATGTACCGCATCTACATGGCGGCTGCCGGGGCACGAGTTTTCAACGTTCCGGCCGGCTCCGGCTTTGCTTTTCCTACGTCGCAGATCATCGATCACATTTCAGAACGTACGCGGCTGATCGCAATTGCGAACCCCAACAATCCGACGGGAACCGTTGCGTCGAGTGGCGATTCGTTGCGCGTCGCTAAGGCCGCGACAAACGCTGCCGTTCTTGTGGACGAGGCCTATTTCGAGTTTTACGGCAAGTCGATGCTGGAGCAGCGAAAGGAAGCCTCGAACCTCTTCGTTGCTCGAACATTTTCCAAGGCCTATGGTCTGGCCGGCTTGCGGGTTGGAGCGTTGATTGGCGGCGAAGAACAGATGCGCGCGATCAGAAGAGTCTGTTCGCCTTACAACGTGAATGCCGTCGCGCTGGCGTGTCTTCCCGAGGCCATCACCGACCAGAATTACATTCGGCGATACGTGAACGAAGTTTTGGAAGGCCGCGCGCGGCTGGTAGCAGCTCTCGAGGCCCTCGGAGTCGAGTACTGGAAGAGTGAGGCCAATTTTGTGTTGGTGCGCGTGGGTTCGGCGAGTTTTGTCGAAAGCATGCGCCGCCGCGGAATTCTGGTGCGCGACCGGTCGGGCGACCCCGGTTGCGATGGCTGCGTGCGCATCACGATCGGATTGAGCAAGCAGACCGATCAGATGCTTTCGGCATTGCGGGAATCGCTCGATGAGATCGGCATGCGGCAAGGAGCGTTGCGGCCATGAGGAAAGCGAGCGTCGATCGCAAGAGCAAAGAGACACAGATCCGGGTTGGGCTGACTCTCGAAGGGCGCGGCAAATACGAAGTCTCGACCGGCATCCGCTTCTTCGATCACATGCTGGAACTGTTCGCGCACCATGGCGGATTTGATCTCCAACTGAAAGCGAACGGCGATCTCGACGTCGATCAGCACCACACCGTCGAGGATGTCGGGATCGTCCTCGGTCAGGCCTTCGACAAGGCACTGGGCAGCAAACGGGGCATCCTGCGCGCGGGATATTTCTTGATGCCGATGGATGAAACGATGGGCATGGCCGCTGTCGATTTTTGCGGGCGCACAGCGGCTGTGGTCGATACGAAGGTTCGCACGCGTCTTGTCGGCGATCTACAGGCGGAACTGGTCTATGACTTCTTTGAGGGGTTCGCGCGCGGGGCGCGGGCTAACGTTCATGTGCGCGTGCTCTACGGACGATCGAGCCATCACAAGATTGAAGCCTCATTCAAAGCATTTGCCCGTGCCTTGCGCGCAGCCTGCTGGCGGGACCCGCAGATGAAGCGCCTGCTGCCCAGCACTAAAGGAGTGCTGTGATGATCGCGATCGTCGACTACGGAGCGGGAAATCTGGTGTCGGTGAAGAAGGCGATCGATTGGCTGGGATATCCTTGCGCGATCACAGCCGATCCTAAGGATGTTCGACGCGCGGACAAGGTTGTGTTGCCGGGTGTTGGCCATTTCGCATCGACTGCGGCTCTTCGCACCTCGGGCCTGCAGGATGCGATTGCGGACGCGATTGACCGTGGGGTTCCATTTCTAGGCATATGCGTCGGCATGCAATGGCTGTTTGAAGGCAGCGAAGAAGCCGACGAAGTGCCCGGCCTGGGTGCTTTCAAGGGAAGATGCGAACGATTTCCGGTGCAGGTGAAATCGCCGCACGTCGGCTGGAACATTCTGCACCTCGCGGACGGTACCAAGCTGTTTCACGGAGTAGCTCAGTCCTCATTTGTGTATTTCACTCACTCTTATCATGCTCCGATAACCGCATGGGCCGCCGCGTGCACTGAGTATGGTGGCTCATTCTGCGCCGCCGTCGAGCGCGATCATGTTTTCGGCGTACAGTTTCATCCAGAAAAATCCGGCGATGCCGGCCTCAGAATCCTCGGCAACTTTTGCGCGCTCTGAAATGCTGACCAAACGCATCATCGCTTGCCTCGACGTCGCCGACGGGCGCGTGGTCAAGGGCGTGCAGTTCGTAAACTTGCGCGACGCCGGCGATCCCCCCGAACTCGCTCGAGCACACAGCGATGCTGGTGCGGATGAAATTGTGCTGCTCGACATTACGGCTGCACACGAGCGCCGCACGACACTGCTCGATACTGTGCGAAAAACCGCAGCGCATCTTTTTATTCCCTTTACGGTTGGAGGCGGCATTCGATCGCTGGAGGAAGCGGCAGCAGTATTCGCAGCCGGAGCCGACAAGATCAGCCTCAACTCGGCCGCACTCGCCGACCCGCAGTTGATCACGAAGATTGCAGAGCGTTTCGGATCGCAGGCGGTGGTGATTGCGATTGACGCGAAACGGCGAGGCCCAGGATTGTCATGGGAGGCGTTCACTCACGGCGGCAGGTCCGGCACCGGGCGGGATGCAATCGCCTGGGCGATCGAAGCCGAGTCACGCGGAGCCGGAGAAATCTTGCTCACTTCAATGGATCGAGATGGCACCGGCGCAGGCTTCGATTGTGAATTGACGCGAGCGGTCGTAAGCGCCGTGCGAAT
The DNA here is from genome assembly GCA_035501655.1 of Candidatus Solibacter sp. Lineage (GTDB taxonomy): Bacteria > Acidobacteriota > Terriglobia > Terriglobales > Acidobacteriaceae > Sulfotelmatobacter. Next base: position 199,292 of record DATJVU010000010.1, on the reverse strand, counting down.
TCCGGTGATCGCTTCGGGCGGCGGCGGGAACGCCAGCCATTTTGTGCAGGTATTTCGTGAAGGACAAGCAGATGCCGCGTTGGCGGCATCAATTTTTCACTTCGGTGCCTGTTCTCTCGGCGAATTAAAACAGCAACTCGAGGCTGCGGGAACTTCGGTGAGGTGGCCATGCTGATTCCATCGATCGACCTGATGGGCGGCAAGATTGTTCAGCTTGTCCAGGGCAGCCGGAAGGAATTGGAGTTCGACAACTTTGAGGAATGGATCGAACGTTTTTCGAAGTATCCGCTGGTGCAGGTGATCGATCTCGATGCTGCCATGGGGCAAGGTCAAAATCGCAAATTGGTGAAGGAACTTGCCACGCGGCTGCCTTGCCAGGTGGGCGGCGGAATTCGCACGATCGACGCGGCTGGTACGATTTTGCGCGATGGCGCGCGACGCGTGATCTTTGGCTCTGCGCTTATCTCACAGGGTCGTGTCGATTGTTCTTTTGCCCGGCAGGCTGCTGAAGAACTCGGGGTGGAGAAGATCGTGGCGGCCGTCGACTCGCGCGCCGGGAAAGTCGCTGTAAAAGGATGGACGCAGATTTCAGAAATCCGCGCCGCAGACATGGTGCGACTGCTCGAGCCTTACTGCACCGCTTTTCTGTACACGCACATTGACACCGAGGGATTGCTCGCCGGAATTCCGCTCGATGTCATCCGCGAGTTGCGCAGAGTCACCTCGCGGCAATTGATCGCAGCCGGCGGCATTCGCAGCGAAGAAGAGATTGCCCATCTCGACACGATCGGAGTCGATGCCGTGGTCGGAATGGCCATTTACCGCGGACTGATTCCTGCCTGAATTCGCGAGCGTCCGCAATCCGTTTCTTGCGATCTCAGCCTTTGCACTCAATGACCGCCGGTGATCCCCGGCCAATCGTCGGTGCGGAACGGCGAAGCCGGCACGCCGTCTTTATTGAACAGATTGCAAATCGGGCTGTCGCCCCAGGCATAGCGCACTGCGACCGGCTGCGGCACATCAGGACTGGACACGACCACCGAGTCACCGTCGATGCGCGCATCGGCCCAACGAAACTTGCGGTCCGCGCCGGCGATGGCGAAGCCTCGAAGAACCGGATCGCCGTGCGCTTCGAGGCCTGCTCCAACGTGAGAAAAGCGCAGCCGAACTTCATTGCCCACAACTCTCATGGATTCGTAGATCGGCCCGGAGTACTCAATCGGCTCTTTGTAGGTCGTGCCCAAAGCCCAAAGCGCGAGGCGTTCACCGACTTCGCGCTTGCGATGTGGATGCAAGTCCTTCGGATCGCCGACATCAATGGTCACCGCAAGGCCGGTGTGCGGCACGCTCTTGAGGGTCATCAGTTGCGCTTCGCGAAGTTCTGCCCACGCGGAGTCGCCCGGCTGCTCGGGGATTGCTCCGTGATTGGGCAGTTGCACGGTCAGAAATTCCATGTCCGGTTGGTGCGTGTCATCGCGCCAGTTCTGGATGAGAGTTGGCAGCAGCTTGCTATATTGATGCGCCCTCAGCGCATTGCTCTCGCCCTGATACCACAATGCGCCGCGAAAGGCGTAGGGGAGAAGTGGAGCGATCATCCCTTCATAGAGCGCTGAGATCGGCATGGGCGCATAACCCAGTGGCGTCAGGTTTTCGATCGAGAATCCAGTGAGAGCATTTTGAGTGAAGGGCTCGACAACGCCCCAGCCATCCTGGCGAAGATCGCGAAACAAAATGGTGACCGGCTGCCACTCACTCGTCGCCTTTATCATCGGCGAGCCGTAGTCGTCATAGTCGGTAATAGTGGGTTGCTTGGAGCGAAATCGAAACGATCCGGTGCCGCGCACCCAAAAGCGTATTCCCGAATAATCCGTGAGGTCGATGGGAGAGCCGTTCAGCTTGTAGTTTGCCGCGAGAATTGCATCCTGTGTGCCATCCAGTTGCCCGGAGACTTTGGCCGCAAAGCCGTGCGCCCCGCGCCCGGCTGAGGCGAGTTCGAAGAGCGAACCAGCAGTATCACCCCAACTGTAATTGAAAGATCCGCCCGTCGAGAGGCGTGAACTCCCGTCATCAAAATTCGCCAGCACCTTGCTCACGCCGGTCGCTGAAGTGGGAATAAACTCGAAATCATCAAACTGCAGGTCGAACTCGGCTGGTTTCTCCGCGTACATCTTTTCCGCAGAGGTGGCGCGATTCCATTCGTCGAAAAGAGACGCGAAGTCCTTGTCTGCTTTCAGGGCTGCGGGCGAAATCCATTCCTCGATTGCCGTCCCGGGCCATACGCTCTCGATGATGCCCACCGGCATATTCAGTTTTCTCTGAATTTCTTTGGCGAAGTAGTAGGCAACTGCCGAGAAACTTTTCGCACTTTCGGGCGTGCAGAGTTCCCACTGAGCCGGCAGGGTGTTAGCCTGCGGCGAGACTGCAATTCTCTTCGGGACATTGAATAGCCGGATCTGCGGCTGACTGGCGTTAGGGATTTCCTGCGCGGCGCCCTGCGAGCCTTCGAGAGAGAACGCCATGTTCGACTGTCCGGAGGCGACCCAGACTTCGCCGATCATAACGTCGCGAATCACAATCTCTTTCTTGCCGCGAACGGTCAGCGTAAACGGGCCTCCCGCCGTCATGGCGGGCAGGTGGATGCTCCAGCGCCCCGCCGAATCAGAGGTTGTCTCAGCACTGTTCCCCACAAGCAGCACCGAAATTTTTTCTCTCGGGTCGGCGTTGCCCCAAATATGAATCGGGAGCCCCTGCTGCACGACCATGTGATCGCTGATGAAAGTCGGAAGAGTTGGATCGGCAAAGGTGGAGGCACTCAAGGCTGCTAACAAGATTGCGAAGAAAAGAGTCCTGAATACATTTGTCATTCGTTTCATAGTTCTTTCAGACGGCTCGAAGTCGAGGTCCAAACTGTGGCGCAATGGATCGAGCGCGCAAGCGGTGAGTAGTGAGCAATGATCGAAACAGGGTTTTGCTCATCGCTCATCGCTCATCGCTCATTGCTCATTGCTAGTCCCGAGTCACGCATACTTGGACCGAAGAGCCCCGGCTCACTTCGTCGAGCACTTGGCGGATTCAAAGGCCCCACGATCGATTCCTCGGCATTGCGGAACGACAGTTCCACCAAAATCCTTGCCGCCATTGTTCTCAATCACCTTGCCTGAATCGATGGCCGGGGATCGGCTGCGCAGCGCGTATCCCATGAGGGAGGAACGCCCGTTCATTCCGTGTCCCGGATCAACGAGTTGCGGATCCTTTGTAAGCGGATGGGCATCATCAGGAGGCTTCACTCCAAAATACACGTTGTAGTCATAAACATTGTTCTTGCTGCTGCCGGAGCCCGGCGCGCCGACGTACGATCCGTCCGCATTCCCGGTGACGCCGTATCCAAACTCCGCTTTGCCTTCGACATAAAAAATATTGTTGTAGAAATAGGTGTCGCTGGCCCATCCGGTCCAGTCCGTGTGCAGCACGACATCAGAACTCTCGCCTTTGCCGACGTAGATCGTATTGTTGTAGATGGTCGTGTTTTTCACCGGGCCTGAAAGCTTGATGCCGCGATGATGATCGTTCTGACTGATGTTATAACGGACGATAGTGCCCACATTTCCGGCGCTATTCTCAGCGGTCTGCGTGCCATCATTGCAGATTAGAAGAAATCCGCCGTCGTTGTCGTGGCTGTAGTTGTACTGAATGATCGTGTTGCGGCTGTTCCAGTCGGAGTCGAACCCTTCGGCGTCGTGCTGGCCCTTCGTCCCGTAGACCTCGTTGTACTGAATGATCGTGTTGTCCGCACTCCACGGCCATATGCCGACGTTGTAGTCCTGGGAACGCTGGCTGGCGCGGCTGACGACATTATGCTCAACCAGCGCGCCGTCCGTGGCGACGTTGACGATGCCGTCGCCGCCAATGTCGTCGAGGATATTGTTCCGAATCACGACGTTCAGGCTCGGATACCATTTCGATCGTATCCAATGCGTCGACCAACCGAAAATGCCACTACGATCGACGTGATAGATGTGGTTACCCTCGATCCGCAGGTCAATGAAGCGGCTCGGCTTGGAGTCGCCGATCGAACTGTAGTCAATGCCGCCGTTGACTTTTTCTTTGAAGCTGCCGTTCACATCGTGAACAACCAGATTTTGCAGGTAGATGTGGTGCAGTTCTCCAACGTTTTCAGCGACTACATGAACGCCACGCCGCAGAGCCTCGCCAGAACCGGTGTTGGTGATCTCGAGATTGCGGACTTCCCAATATTCCTGATTCTTGAGAAGCACGGCATCTTCGGCGAGTCCGTTTCCCCGGATGAGCGGCAAATCATCACCACCATACTTATCGATGACGATGGGGTGATCGGCAGCCCCAGAGCCCTTCGGCCAAAGCTGCCCCGTCCAGACCCCACCAGACCTAAGAAAAATGCGATCGCCGGGATGGAAGGTCGTCGCGTTGATTTTGTCCAGGGATTTCCATGGCGCTGCCTCTGTGCCGGATGCGGAGTCGCTGCCGGAAATCGAGTCCACGAAGTACCGAACGCCCTGACCTTCTTCGTTCCGTGAACGTCCTGAAACGAGGCCAATCGCAAGCAGCGCCAGCGCGAGTGCGCCTGAAATCTTCAGAAGAGCCCGAAACGGCATGCTTGCCGCCCCGCTCTTATGCGTGAAATGTTTGCCGGCCTGCTTAGACATGTCCCGGAACCCTATCACAGTCGGCGTTGCGGCGAAACGAACGCGGCGAGAGTCCGAAGGCCGGTAACTCCCGCCCCGAAGAAAATGCCCTCGTCAAAACACAATCTTCGCCGCCGCCTGGACAATTCTCTGATTGCCATAGGTCCGGGTAATCTGTCCAAATGTATCGGGCGAACCAAGATCCGCGTTGGGATTAGAAAAATGAGGGGTGTTAGTGACGTTGAAAAACTCAAACCGGGTCTGCAGCTTCACCGCCTCGGTAATAGCGAAATCCTTGAACAACGAGACATCGGCATTGATGTAGCCTGGCCCCCTCAGAATATTTCGCGGTGTATCGCCGGCTACGCATTGCACGCTGCCCGTCGGCGCTACGAACGCCGCGGTGTTGAAATATTCGGTCAAGCTACGTTTATCGCGTGAGAGCGTCGGATCGCCAATTAGATTCGGCCGCTCACCGGGACAGGCCTGGATCCCGCCGTTAGTCGTGACATTGCCAGGTGTTCCGGTGCGCATCCCAAGAATGCCATTCAACTGCCAGCCACCCAATGCGAGTTCGGTCAAATGCCCCCAGTTGCCAAAGAACCTCTGCCCGCGTCCAAACGGAAGATGATATAGGCCGCTGAAATTGAGCGAATGGCGAACATCGAAATCTCCTGACGCGTACTCAGCGTTGAGGTTGTATGCATTCTGAGGTGTGTCGCTATTGATATGGCCCAGGTCAAAAGGAGCAGGGCCGTTGTCGAGGGCGTGCGCATATGTCCAGTTGACCAAAAAATTGAGATTCTGCGAGACCCGCTTCGTGACTTTCAACTGCAGCGAGTTGTAATTGTTGAACCCCAAGTCGGTCAGCCCTTGAATCTGACCAAGGTTGGCATCGATCAGGCCGTCCGCGGCGGTTGGGAGACTTGTATCGATGTTCAGATCGCCCACCTCATAGGACAGCCTGTGGCCTCGCGATGCTACAAAGGCTGCCTCCACGGTGAAATTCGAGCCTAACTCGCGCTGCACGGCCAGATTGAAGCTCTCCGAGTAGCCCGTCTTCATGTTCGGATTAATGTAAAAGGTCTGCTCGGAGTTGCCATTAGGAATCAGCATGGGAACGTCGATCGAGGGAATACTGCTGGCTCCGCTGGGAATCGGTGGAGCGGAGATTCGCGGGAATGCCTGGTCGATTTGATAGAAGTAACTGCCATCGCAAGTCGTGAAACATGGTCCGTTGTACGGAATGTTTCCCCACGCCTGTTGAATCGCAAACGGAAGATTCTTCGTGAGCAGATCTTCGCGCGCGTCATTTTCCGGTGAGTAGAAGAGTCCCCAGCCGCCACGCAAAACGGTCTTGGGATTGATCTGAAAGGCAAAGCCGAAGCGGGGAGCGAATTGATTCCAGCGCGCGTTTACCAGGCTGCGTGAGTTGCCGCCCCGTCCCGCCAGCAGGATTGTGCCGCCGGTCGCCGGGTCTGATGGATTCGGCACATAGTTTGCTGCCAGGTTGTGCTCCTCGGTGTAGGGCGCTTGAAACTCATATCGAATGCCGTAGTTCAGAGTGAGCCGCGGAGTCACTTTATAGGTGTCCTGTGCGAAGTAATCCATTTCCCAGCTGTGCGTAACCGGGTTCGTGAGCTGCAGGCCCATGTAGTGATCGATAGGAAGTCCGAGCAGCAAATCGGCAATGTCAGCCCCGCCCGTGCCATAAAGAGTTGCACCGCTGAAGTCGTCGAGCGGACTCGTGTAGCTCCAGTCGCTGGTCATCGAGAAATAGGGGCCGCCGTAGTACTGGAAGCCGGTGGGAAAGAGTGAGAAGTTTGGATTCGAGACAAGTCGCCGGAAATCAGCTCCAAACTTGAATGTGTGCTTTCCGATTCCGCTCAGAGTCACGTTGTCCGCAAACTGCCAGTTGCGGTCTTTGAAGTAGAGGGGCTTGTAGGTGGACCCACCGGTCAGGTAGCCGGCGCCTAAATAAATGTATGGGTAAGCGTCGGTCGACGGGAATCCCGATACGGCGACGTTCGCCATGCCAAACTGCGTGCTGTAGTCGTGTCCGTTGAGCAGGCTGTACTGCGCGAGGCTAAAACGCGTGTAACCCAGGCGAAATTCATTGACGGCGCGATTGCTGAACGAGTGGGTCTCAGAAATCGAGAACCCCTGATCGTTGTCCGTCTGATTGTTTGCCTGGTCTGCGTCGCCCGCCCCCGGCACCGGCGTTGCCCCGTGAAAAGGGTCCGTAGTCAGATCGTCGCTGTCGTTGTAGTGAAAGACAAAGGAAAGATTGTCTTTCTCGGAAAAGTGCTGGTCGAGGCGGGCATCCCCTGTTTTGGCGTGGTCGGTGACTGGCGAGTTCACGGCGAAGTTGTGGTACCAGCCGTTGTGATCGCCGGGAAGATTTGGCTTCGGAAAAAAGTTCAGTAGAGTGGCCAATCCCGCCTGGCTCACGCGATCCGGAGGGATCACGTTGTTCACGCCTAGGTAAGAAATCTGCTGGAAGCAACCGCCATAGCAACTCGACGAAACGATCGGGTCATAAATGGGAATCTGCTGTCCGCTGAACGGATCCACTAGATGCGTCAGATCGATGGAGCCATCCGGGTTCTGGATGATCTGGCTGATCGGCGGCACTGCGTAGACGTAGTTGTAGGCTTGCGCGCTGTAAAGGCCCTCGTACGAAACGAAGAAGAACGTCTTGTCCTTGAAGATCGGGCCGCCGAATGTTCCACCGTAGTTGTGTTGCTTCAAAATGGACGGAGGCACATATTCGCCATTGAAACCGTAGGACTTGGCGGTAGTGAAATTCGGCCGGAAGAACTCGTAGGCGCTCCCGTGAAATTTGTTGGTGCCGCCTTTAGTTTGAATCGAAACCACTCCGCCCGCGGAGCGGCCGAATTCGGCGTCAAAGCCCGACGTGGAGACTTTGAATTCCTCCACGGCGTCGACACTCGGGCGATCGACAAGGTCTCCGCTACGATTGCTGGTGGATTCTACTCCATCGATCTGAATCGAATTGGCATATTCGCGCTGTCCGCTGATGGAATAGCTGAAAGCGTTGATGCTTCCACCTGCGCCTGTCACCCCCGCCGAAAGCCCTACCAGCGCGGTGAAATCACGACCGAGCAAAGGAAGATTCAGAATGTCGTGCGATTGAATGACGTCGCCAGTCTCCGTGCTTTCTGTCTGTAGCATCGTTGCCGCCGCGGTTACAGTATCGACCGTCGCGACAGCGCCCACCTTCAGCTGAAAATTGATGAGTTGCTTCTGGTCGATCACGATGCGAACGTCTTTGATCGTCTGGCTGTCGAACCCCTCCTTCTCGACTGTTACGTCATAGTCACCCGGCAGAAGATTGAAGATGGCGTAGTTCCCTTGGCTATCCGACGTGCCGGGATAGGAGACGCCAGTTGCCTCATTCAAGGCTCTGACAGCCGCCCCGGGAACGAGAGCGGCCGACGGATCAGTGATCTGGCCGTGGATCGATCCGGTCGTAGATTGGCCGAACATGATCGAAGTCAGCGTACACACTCCCACGAACACTAGAAGCACAAATGCCAACGAGACTTGCGTGCGCGTTTTTTTTCTGCCGGCTGGGAGCAGCGCGTGGTCTTTCTCAAGCTCGCAACATTCTGCTGGGCGCGAACAGACTGTATTTTGTGGCATAGGTTCTCCTAAATATCATCGATGAGTCGCCTTATTTGCTCTTGCCGACCTTGTTCCACTTCACTTCCACCATCCCCATGGACCCGGGGGTGCTGTTGATGCCGTTGGCGTCGGGATCTGCGCCGGAAACCTTTTCATTCGCCGTATAAAAAAGCGTGAACGAATCGTTGCCCTCGTCGATCAGGCCAAGGGGAGTCCGGACTTCCGTCGACCAAACATCCTTTCCTTCCTGGACCACGAGATGCTTGCCCAACGACCAGTGAATTCCGTCGCTCGAAATCGAATAACCAACTGCATTGGGGGCGTCGGTGTCATAGACCGCGACGAGAGTGCCGTCAGTCAGCCGCGTGACGATCGGATTTTCGATGAACCTCGGCTCGATTTTCAAAGGATTGAGGTCTGTGTAGCGAACCCAGGGGCCACCCAGAGTCTTGGCAGTCGCCAAACCCACCTGCCACGAAGAGATCGGCAATTTCTCGGTATGCGCGCTGCCATAGAACGCGTACCAGCGGTCGCCCACCTGATATGGGAAGAACGAGTCCGTACCTTGCAGCCCCTCCCATGAGTCTGAGTCTTTTCCTCGCTGCAGGATGACTCCCACGTCCCGATACGGTCCCCCAATCCCCTCAATTCCGGCAACGGTTGAAACCGCCCGCCAGACACGACCTTCATGATTAGTCAGCCAGTGCTCCGAAGTGTCAGGCGCCGCCTGGTAGGCGACGTAGAAAAGATTCCAGCGCCCTTCCTTGGGATCGAAGACCGGCAGCGGTGACCATAACGCAGCCCGCTGGTCCTTTCCCGTGAAGTCGCCGCTCGATTCGGCGATGGTCCCCACCCGCTTCCAATGAATCTGGTCTTCGCTCGTCCAATGCCCCAGTTTCATTTTTACCCAATGCGGGTCGCCAACCATCTCGGAAGTGAATAAGTGATAGATTCCGTTCAGCTTGACGACCCGCCCCCCCTCAAACCCATATCGATTTCCTTCCGCGCCGCTCGAGTGGATCGTGAGACTCGGCGCGGCGGATCGATGCGTCACCACCAGTTCCTGGCCGCCTGCCTTGAGCCAGGTGCCACTTACCAGCAGCGCCAAGATCGCTGACAGGACCACGTTTCCTGCCAGGCACACCGATCTGAGGACACGATGCACGCCATGAGTTCTAGTGATAGCTGGGGATCCTTTCCAAGGTAATCGAGGTTATCTGCAGGTTAAGAGGCAGCGATCAGGCACTCTTGGGAATGAATTTGGTGCCGATGAGTCTGCAGACAGCGGTCGGAAGGCAAGACGGCGGTCTCCTAATTGGGCGGTCTTCGAAAATCGTTCTGCGGACAGGAACTTATTCTGAAGATCGACCCCAAAAGTGCCGCCACATCTCGTTAGTCGCGTTTAGAAATAACCGGAATTAACCTGCCAACTTAACGGTTATTTCCATTTCGGGCTCGACGGTTCGACGCGTTGACTGTCGCCAACCGGCGGTGCTATTGTCCGTCCGGGCAGGACGGAAGTCCTTCCTGCTCCATGGGCTGATTCGGTGGCTTCCGTTCACACCTCGGTACCTCACCTTTCAACGTTCGAAAAGCGGGAAGAACTCCGCCGCATTCTCGAGAGCCGCTACTTCGCCAACTCCCCGAAGAAGACGCGATTTCTGGAATTCGTCGCGGAGCAGACTTTTCTGGGTAACGGCGACAAGCTCAACGAATACCTGATCGGGGTGGAGGTGTACGACCGCGGCGTCGACTTCGACCCGCAACGCGATCCGATCGTCCGCGTGCAGGCCCACGAGATTCGCCGCGTGCTCAAGAAATATTATGAGGACGCTGGTCGCGGCAACCTGATACGCCTGGAGCTCCCTTCCGGGCACTACGTGCCAACCTTCAGTCGAAGCGCGCAGCCCGACAACGCTGACGAAACGAACGCCTCGGCTGCGATCCCGGCCAGGCCCGCTTCCGACCGGCGACTGGTCATTCTCTCTCTGATTCTCGGCATTCTCTGCGTCGCGCTGGCGTCTCTTCTTATCGCGAGCAATCTTGCCAACCGGCGAGCATCGTCCGCGCCTGCGGCTGCCGCCATGCCGGATGACTTGCGCTGGTTCTGGCAACCTTTTCTTCCCCCCGCTGACCCGCCGCTCATTACGATTCCCAACCATCCGTTGCTGCGCGCCGCTCACGATGGCGACAGCGCGCAAACGCTGGCCGGCGGACACGAGATCCCGAAGTCCAGCCTGCCCGAATTTCGCGACACGATTCACTTCCGCGAACTGAAGCGCTTCCTGTTCGTACCCAGCCTGACCGACTTCACTTCGGTCGGCGAAACGCTCGGCCTGGTGAAGTTGTGCGAGATGTTTTCCGCCGTGGGCCAGAAATGCCAGGTGCAGCAGTCCCGCCTGGTGAACCTCGAAGAGATCAAGGGAGACAACGCGATTCTGCTGGGCGGCAATCAGGCATGGAGCGGCCGCGTCTTTCTCAACGTCGAGGGATTTCATTTTGAGCGTGGCGTGATTCTCAACGGCAAGCCGCAGCCCGGCGAACAATCTGTCTACAAGCCTGAGTTCGACTCCGTGACCAACCAACTGCGTCGCGACTATGCCGTCGTGCTGATGCTCCCCAACGAGACCAAGGAAAAACGCGTTCTGCTGATTTATGGAATCTACACGCAGGGCTCGCAGGCGGCGATCGAATTCCTGACCAACGCCGAGAGAATGAACGAACTGCGGAATTCGCTGCGCAATCTTTCGCCCGATCACAAAACCGTCCCGCAGTATTTCCAGCTTCTGCTCACCACGACAGTCGAAAATTCGGTTCCCGGAAAGGCATCACTGGTCGCCGCGCGCATCATTCCTGATTGAGTGAACTGGAGCGCGAGTTGGCGATTTATTTCTCCAGATAAGGCAGGTATCCCTGCGTCTTCATGCGCAAGCGATAGACCGAGGTCGTCGCGGTGATGTAGAGAGTCTGGTAGTCCCTATCTCCCCACGTGAGATTGGCCGGCTGCTCGGGCATTGCGATCGTTCCCAGGTGATTCCCTTTGGAATCCCAAATCCATATTCCTTTCGGACCGGTAACGAACAAGTTTCCGCTCTTATCCACTTTTATTCCGTCCGGGACACCCTCATGTTTGCCGCCAGGTTCGTCGCCGAATACCCGGCCGTTCGTGAGCGAGCCGTCTGCAGCGACATCGTAGACGCGGATGTTTCGCTTCTCGCTATCGTCGACATAAAAATGTTTTCCGTCGGGCGAAAAAGCCAGCCCATTGGGCTGCGCCAGATCTTTGGTGAGCAGGCGAAGATTGCCCTGTGCATCGAGACGGAAGACGCCCTGGTAAGACATTTCCTGCTTCTCGCCCGCAACGAGATCAAGCGTAGGATCAGTGAAATAGATAGCGCCGTCCGGCCCAACGATCACGTCGTTCGGGCTGTTCAGCTTCTTGCCCTCAAAGTGATCGGCCAGAATCGTGTACTTGCCCTGAGGAGTCACCGCAATGATCGCGCGCAAAACGCTCGCGCAGTCGATCAGCCGATGTTGCCGGTCAAAGGTGTTGCCATCCGGATCGCCCAGCGCAATGACCTCTTCTTTTCTTCCATCCGGATAGACGCGGAAAATCTTGTTGATCGTCTCGTCGCTAACATAGAGGAATCCAGCCTCGTCCCACATGGGGCCTTCGGTGAAACCAAAGCGGCTGGCCACAGTTTCCAGCTTCGCATCGCGGTCAACGAAATTCCAGAACGCTGGAGAGCTTGCCTCGAGACCGAACGCGCGACGATTTTGCCCCATCCCGCTGGCGAGAACAAAAATCAAGATCACAGCGACCGAACCTGCGCACCAAGTCAGCCTCATTCGTTTGTCCGTGCAGGCGGCTTAGAGTTGGGCGCCGATTGCTTCGTCATACCTGCGCTCATCAGGTAGCTGATCAGATCCTTGAGTTCGCTGTTCGTGAGGCGCTTGTCGTAGTCCGAGGGCATCCAGGATTGATTGAAATATTCGAACTTCTGCAGATCGGATTTCTGAAAGAAGTGAAAGGAACCATCCTGACTTTGAAGCTGCACCGAGAAGTTGTCCTCGTTGCGAATCAGGCCCTCGATCCGTGTTCCGTCCCGGGTTATCACTGCTGCCGGCTTGTATCCGACAGGAATCATTCTGGCTGAGTTGAGCAGCGCTTTCTGAATCTCCTCCGAACTCTTCTCCGAACCATATGCTGTGAGATCGGGACCGAGAAAGCCTCCCTCGCCGGAGACGACGTGACACGAAGAGCACTCTCCCTTGCCGGAAAAAATCGCCTTGCCACGTTCGGCGTTTCCGGGAAGCTGGCGCGCTATCCCCCGGCCCTGGAGCAGCCGCAGATAGCTGACCAGCGAGCGCACCTGCGCCGCGGTCAGCGCATGAAATCCCGGCATCCCCGTGCCCGGCACGCCGTTTGAGATGACGTTCGAAATCTGCGCGTCGGTCAGATGCTGCACCCTGCCGCTGTTTGCAATGCCCGGAGCCTTCTCGCTTCCGCGCCCGTCGAGACCATGGCAGCCCGCACAGGTCGAATTAAAAGTGCTCTTCCCGGCCGGTGGCTTTGACTGGAAGTCTTCCTCCCACGAATCCTGCGAGAAAGACAGAGAAACGCAGCACAATAGCGCCGACACCAACCCAGCCACGATCAGCGCACTCTTCAAAGCGTGGTTCATCAAGATGGATTTCCTAGAAAACGAATTTCGCACCCAGCCGCATTGATCTACCGAAAATCAGACAACTTTCATGCAGTGAAAAGACGATTTTCAATCTGAGAAATGCAATCTGCTAGAAGCAGGGTTTATCCCAACGCTTGCGCACGTGTCAACTCTTGAGTCGATAAATCAGTGACACGTGGCGCAGCACTGTTTTGTTTCGTTCCGATCGGGCGATCGTTTCCGAGGGGCAGTTCTCGAAAGCAGACATTCATGCACCAGGGCGCCCGAGAGACGGATGCTACTTTTGTTTCACCGCGATCGCCGAAATCTCTACGCGAGCGTCGTTCACCAGTCCCGCCGCTTGAATCGTAGCTCGGGCCGGCTTGGGATCGGGCATGATCGTCTTGTAAACCTTGTTCATCTCAGGAAAGTCGTGGATGTCCGCCAGATACACCGTCACCGACACGATGTCCTTGAGATCGTAGCCGCCCGCCTTCAACACTTTTTCGATGTTTTCGAGTGTGGCTTTCGTCTCCGCTGCAATGCCGCCCGGCGCCAGTTTGCCGGCCTCATCCGTTCCTTCCTGTCCGGCGACGTACATCGTGTTGCCCGCGATGACACCGTCGTTGAACGGCAATCCGCGCGCGGGTGCGAGATTGATCACTTTTTTCTCCTGTGCTGCGGCCCCAAAACTCGCCGCTATCACACACAGCGCAATAACAATCCAGCTGAACTTTCTCCATGACATATGTCGTCTCCTTTGTTCCATCAATATCCGTTGACCAGTCTCATTCGTCCTGCCGACGCTTTTGCCAGCGCAGGCTCAACGGTGGTAGAGTCCGCGCACATATATAAACCGTGGAGGACCCAATGCACAACTTCTTCAAACTCCCCGCGAAGCCGTTACGCCACGCGATTGTCGCCGCTCTCGGCCTGATGGTTCTCATCGCCGGCCTGCGCACGCTGGTAGCACAGTCTGACTCCTCCACCTCCTCCGACGCCGATCTCATTTCGCAGTTCCGGCGCGTCGAGGTTGCCAGCGTCTCCGACGCCCTCGAGCAGATTACCGGCAAGCGCATGTACATGAGTCATCGCATGCAGCCGATCTACACGGCAAAGTTCGCCGGCTTCGCCCGCACGGTGCAACTCAAAAAAGATGAGGGCAACAAAGACCCCGAGGCGCTAAGCGGCATGTTGGAGGCGATCGATCAGGGCTCGGCCGATTCTGTCTACGTCATGGTCGTCGAAGACGGCGACGACATCGCCGGCATGGGCGGCCTGATGGGTACTGCCATGGCGGCCCGCGGATATTCCGGCGCGGTGATCGACGGTGGTGTGCGCGACGTCGCTTATCTCCGCAAGATCGGCTTTCCCGTTTTCGCCACTGGCATCGTCCCCTCCACATCCGTCCATCACTACCGCTTCGCCGGAGCGCAGATTCCCGTCACCTGCAACGGCGTGCCCGTCAATCCCGGCGATATCGTCGTCGCCGATAGCGACGGCGTGGCGGTTGTCCCCAAGTCGCAGGCGCAGGCCGTCCTCACCCTGGCGCAGCAGATGGACTACAAAGAGCACTCCATGTATGCCGTAATCGAGCAGATGCAATCGATCGTGGCCGCAGTCAAAAAGTTCGGCCGCCTCTAAATCTTCAATTCGTACTTGCGAAAAGTCGATTTTCATCAGATAATTTGCACTTTCATTTTTGAAAAGGCGTCATGGCCAAACGAACCTATGACATTACGGCGCTGCAGCGCGGCCTCCGTCTGCTCCACTTGTTCAGCGAATCGCCGCGCGGCCTCACCGCCAAGCAAGTCGCCGGCCTCTCCAGGCTGCCCGTCAGCACGGTTCACCGTTTTCTCGCCAATCTTGTTACCGCCGGATTTCTCAGTTGCGACAGCGATGGGACTTATCATCTCGGCATAGCCTGTTTCGCCATCGGGCAAGCCGCGGTTGGCCAGCTCGACATTCGGCGTTTGAGCCTGCCTTATTTGCGTGAACTCAATCAGCAAACTCGCGAGACCATCCATCTCACCGTTCGTCATGGGCTCGCCGCGGTCTATGTTGAAAAATTAGATTCGCCCGAACCCCTGCGCATTCATTCGCGCATTGGGGCTGCTGTGCCGCTCTACTGCACGGCGGTAGGAAAAGTCATGCTCGCTTACATGCCCGAGGAAGAGCGTGAGCGTGTTCTTCCCGAGCTCAATGTGAAGCGCCAGACGGCCAACTCCGTCGGCAATCTGCAGGAGCTCCGCACCGAACTTTACCGCGTGCGCAAAAACGGATTTGCCTGCGACATGGAAGAGCACGAGATGCACATCCGCTGCGTGGCCGCGCCCATCTGGGATCACAACGGCAGCGTGCAATCGAGCCTAAGCATCACGGCTCCGGTTGTGCGCATGCCCGTGACTCGTCTGCGCCAGCTGGCACCGCTGATCCAGGCGGCAGGATTGCATATTTCTCGTGAGCTTGGATACCAGCCGCCAGCCGCAGCCCGAGTAGCGACCGACAAGCGTTTGACCGCGGAGGGTCGACTTGCAAAAGCGGCCATCTAGATTCGCTCCCGCATTCGGCTACGCGTCGCCACAGCCGCCTTTCTTGCGCGTGCACGACGTAGTCAAGTTTGCTATCGCAGTCTGCATGCTTTGCGCGTGTCTTGCCGCAGCTGAAGGCGGCGCTGAATCTACAACAATTGACGTGCGAACAAACGACCTGCTGGTTCAGCCACCCGGCGCGAACTGGATCTCTTACAACGGAGACTATTCCGGTCGCCGGTATAGCGCGCTGTCTGAGATCCGCGCAGAAAACTTACCCCAACTGCAAGCCGCATGGGTCTTTCACGCGCACAACACAAATCGGCTGGAAAACACTCCGGTTGTAGTGAACGGAATGATGTTCGTGACCGCCGCGAACGATGCATTCGCGCTTGACGCGGCCACTGGACGCGTTATCTGGCATCATGCACGCGCGCTATCCGAAGGACTCATCGACGATGCCTCCAGCCACATCTCGCGCGGAGTGGCTGTCTGGCACGATCGCGTCTTCATGGAGACCGACAACGCCCATTTACTCTGCCTCGACGCACGCTCGGGAAATGAAATTTGGGACATCGCCTACGCCGACTGGAACAAAAACTATGGCGCCACCAGTTCCCCGCTCGTCGTCAAAGACAAAGTGCTGGTGGGAACTTCCGGTGGAGACGATGGCGTGCGCGGATTCGTAGCCGCCTTCGATGCGGCGACTGGCAAGCTCGCCTGGAGGTTTTGGACGATTCCCGCCCCTGGCGAATTCGGCTCAGAGAGCTGGCCCGGCACAATGTATCTGCGCGGCGGCGGCACCACCTGGATGCCTGGAACCTATGATCCGGCGCTGAACCTGATTTATTGGGGCACCAGCAACCCAGCTCCCGATTTCAACGATGACGTGCGCCCCGGCGACGCTCTCTACACCGATTGCCTACTCGCACTCGATCCGGATACTGGAAAACTGAAATGGTATTTCCAGTTCACGCCTCACGATCTATTCGACTACGACGCGGTCGAAACGCCGATGTTGATCGATGCCGCCTTTCAAGAACAGCCTCGCAAATTGTTGGTGCAGGCGAATCGCAACGGATACATCTACGTGCTCGACCGCACTAACGGAAAGTTTTTGTCCGCCACTCCATTCGTGAGCAAGCTGAACTGGGCCAAAGGTATCGACGATCGCGGCCGCCCCATTCGGAGCGACATTCGGCCCACTCCCGCCGGTACTCGAATTTGTCCGGGATATTCCGGCGCCACAAACTGGTACGCGCCCTCATATAACGAGACGACGCACACGGTTTACTTTCTCTCGCTCGAGGAGTGCGAAACTTACTTTTCCCAGCCCACACAAGCGTTCAAGGAAGGCAAAGAATTTTACTCGACCGGCGTAAAGCATATCCCGGGCGAGACATCGCAAAAACTTTTGGTGGCATACGATTTGGATTCCAACACGATCGCGTGGAAGTATCCGCAGACCGGCCGGGGGCATTCTTCCGGCGGCACCATGACCATTGCCTCAGGTTTGCTTTTCTTCGGAGACGATTCCGGATCATTCGAGGCCGCCGACGCGCGCACTGGCAAGCCGCTATGGCATTTCAATACGGGCCAGGACATGAGCGCATCGCCCATGACCTATGCAGTCGACGGAAAGCAGTATGTTGCCATCGCTGCTGGAAGCGACATTTTTAGTTTTGTATTGTCAAACTAGTTCGCTCAACTTTCTTTCCGTGAGTGCGGAGGTTGGTAATGACTTTGTCCTCAAATTGGAATCGACGCGGATTTCTTGGCACCGTAGGAGCAGTCGCCGCCTCAATTCTTTCTCCACTAAACTTGTTTTCCTCCAGCGCACCTCCGGGTGCTCGCACCACGGTGAAGGGATTCGGAGAAACAGGAAATCCGTACGACGAACTCGGCGTCACGACCGTCATCAACTGCGAAGGCACTATGACGATGCTCGGCGGTTCCGTGCTGCGACCGGAACTCGAAGCCGTGATGGCAATGGCCGGCCGCCACTTTGTGAGTATTCCCGAGCTTGAGGTCGCGGCGGGAAAGAGAATTGCCGAAATGCTGAAACTGCCCGAAGGCTACACCGCTCTAGTGACCTCTGGCGCAGCAGCCGCGATTCAATCCGGACTCGCCGGCATTCTCACTCGCGATAACGAAACACTGATCAAGCAAATTCCCGACCTCACCGGCATGAAGTCCGAAGTGATCATTCAGAAATCGCACCGCAACCCTTTCGATCACCAGTTGAGAAACACAGGCGTCAAGCTCATCGAGATCGAAACACCCGACCAGTTGCGGCAGGCGGTCAACGATCGCACCGCGATGATGCACTTCAGCAACTTCGCCAACGCCGCCGGACAGATCAAGGTCGACGAATGGCCCAAGTTCGCGAAACAATTCAACCTCCCGTGCATGAATGATGCCGCTGCCGACACGCCTCCAGTCTCCCACCTATGGGACTACACCAACATGGGCTACGACCTCGTCACGTTCAGCGGCGGCAAAGCCATGCGCGGGCCGCAGTGTGCAGGTCTATTGATCGGGCGAAAAGAACTGGTCGCCAGCGCTCTGCTCAACAACAGCCCGCACGAAGACACGATTGGCCGCAGCCAGAAGGTCGGCAAAGAAGAAATCATCGGCATGGTCAAGGCAATCGAACTCTATCTCGCCGAAGACCACGACGCGCTGGCCAAAGAGTGGCAGGACAAGCTCGCCGGCATATCTCGCGAGCTCACGAAAATCCCCGGCGTGAGCACGCAATTCTTCGTCCCCGACATCGCAAATCACATGCCCCACATGCAAATCACCTGGGACTCGAGAATCGCGCTCACCCCCAGAGACGTCTCCAAACGCCTGCGTAGCGCCAAGCCTTCCATCGTGATCGGCGGCGGCGAAGAGCGCCCCGGACTTGTCATGTGTTCGTTCATGCTGCAGCCTGGAGAAGACAAGATTGTGGCAGAACAGCTTTCGCGCGTGTTGCGAGGCAACGCGGCGTAGATTGATGGTCTGCAGTCCTGTTTTTGCGAAAACGATGCCGTGCCGCACAAAACCCGAAATCAGCTTGCCGGCGGAAGACCGGCTATGGCGCCGTCATGCGGAGCTTCGATCCTTTGCCTTCCAGCCACGCGTTGAATTCATCGACCATTTGTGTCGTCCATTTCGAATCGATCTGACCGGGCGTGTACTTGCCTTCGCGAAGCATCAGGTGTCCCCACTCGTCGACGAGGTGATCCATTTCGGTGTCGTCGGCGAGTTTCTCAGCCAACTGCGGGGGAATAAACGTAACTCCTTCCGGATCGCCAATCGCAATGTCGCCGGGCATCACCGTCACGTCTCCAATACGGATCGGCACATTGATCCCAGTCAGCATCACGCTCTCCAGAGCCGAGGGGTCGACGCCACGAGTGTAGACCTGGAATCCGGCGATCTCTTGAATGCCCGTGACGTCGCGAATCGCACCGTTCACGATCAGGCCGTTGTGACTTTTGGCGTAGATCGCGGTCGCCAGATTGTCTCCAATGATCGTGCCGTAGCGGACTTTTCCAAACAGGTCGACGACCAGTACGTCGCCCGGTTGAAGAATGTCGATGATCCAGGAATTCTCGTCGCCGACGCGATGCTCTTTCTTCCCATTCGCCTGAATCACCGAGTCCACGTCCGGCCGGCGAGGCATAAACACCGCGGTCACCACACGCCCGATCAGGCGCTGGCCCGGATTGATCGTTTTCCAGCCGCCTTCAAACTGATTGCGAAATCCGGCGTCTTGCAGCAGATCCCAGGCTTCATCGGCGGTCACATCCTTCAGACGCACCAACACGGAGTCAGGTACGTCGGGGCGTCCGTCAGGAAAACGGTCGCCGTGCCACGCCGCCGTGAACTCAATCCGCTGCTCTTTCGAAAACAGGTCGAGCTGAGCCATGGTGGGCGCCGCCAGTGCCAACGCGACGGCGGAAAGGAATGCCGAACGGCGAATGATTGTGTGATTCCAGATTTTCAACGCGCAACCTCGCAAGTCAACAGTGACATCAAGTGCGCGAAGGTAACATACCGTGCCGATTGCGGCAATCTACTCTTCGCGTGCGCGACGCGCACTCTTCGCCCTGGAGCGGACACGTGGTAGCCGCAACGGGCACGACTCGCGTGCGCTGGCTCTTGGTCGCCTGGCTCTTCGTCCTGAGCGCCGTCTCTTACCTCGATCGCGTTAACATTTCGATCGCGGGAGGATCCATCGCCGACGCCTATCATTTGAGCGATGTGCAACTGGGCAAGATCTTCAGCGCATTAGTCGCCGGGTACGCGTTGTTCCAGACGGCGGGCGGCAGGCTCGCGGATCGCTTTGGTCCGCGCCGCGTTTTAACGGCCGGCGTCGTGTGGTGGGGGCTGTTCACCGCGCTCACGGCGCTTGTGCCGGCCAACGTGACGGGCGCCCTGCTGCTGTTCGTGTCCGTCCGCTTTTTACTGGGTGCGGGCGAGGCCGTCATCTATCCGGCGGCGAATCAATTCACGGCGCGCTGGATCCCGATGCGCGAACGAGGCATCGCAAACGGTTGGATTTTCGCGGGAGTTGGCGCGGGAGCCGGACTTACGCCTCCGTTGATCACGTACTTCATGGTGCATTACGGTTGGCGGTCTTCGTTCTGGGTTTGCGCCGTGATCGGTTTGCTGGCAGGCGCTGTATGGTACGTGATGGCGCGCGACACACCGGAACAGCACCCGGGAGTCTCCGCGGCGGAGTTGTCCACGATTCGCTCAGGAGCGGCATTCGCGGCGCCGCAAAACAAATCAAGTCTTATCTCCTGGACACAGGTCGTGGAGAGTCGCGAAGTGTGGGCCGTAACCATCAGTTATTTCTGTTACGGCTACGTTGCCTGGATTTTTTTCAGCTGGTTCTATCGCTACCTCGCAAAGGTTCGCGGGCTCGATCTAAAAGCGAGTGCTTTTTATTCGATGCTGCCGTTTCTGGCGATGTTAGTCTGCTGCCTGTTGGGCGGAAAAATAAATGACCGCCTCACCAAATCACGCGGACCGCGCCTCGGGCGCTGTGGCGTCGCTGCGGGTGGAATGGCGGTGGCGGCTAT
Organism: Candidatus Solibacter sp.; assembly: GCA_035501655.1. GTDB lineage: Bacteria > Acidobacteriota > Terriglobia > Terriglobales > Acidobacteriaceae > Sulfotelmatobacter. The sequence continues at coordinate 178,710 of DATJVU010000010.1, read as the reverse complement.
TTTCATTGCCCTTGGTGCGCAGGTGCAGGGTGCCAGGTTGGCAAGCGTCGTGTTAGCCGGAGGGGCCGGCGCTCTTTATTTGTCGCAGAGCTCGTTCTGGTCCATCACAGCAGATATCGCCGGCGGTTCTGCCGGTTCGGTCTCAGGGTTCATGAACATGGGCGGCCAGATTGGCGGAGCCGTTACCGGTTCTCTGACGCCGTGGATCGCCGCCCGTTATGGATGGACCGCGTCGTTTCTCGTGGCAGCAGCATTGTGCCTCCTGGGCGCGCTCAGTTGGCTCGCGGTCAACCCGTTGAAGAGACTCACAGAAGAAGATTCGCCGAACAGCCATGCTGTAACGAACGATGCTGTTACGAAAAAGTCAATCTCTGGGGCACAAGTCGAGCCAGTGCGCCCATGAAGCTATGTCAAAGTTGACGATCAAGCCGAAGAGAGAGTGCGCCTGGGACTTGGTCAGCCTGGGCGAAGTGATGTTGCGCCTCGATCCGGGCGACGAGCGCATATCCACGACGCGCCATTTTCGCGCCTGGGAGGGTGGCGGCGAATACAACGTCGCACGCGGTCTCAGGCGCTGCTTCGGCCTCGACACGGCGATCGTAACGGCGCTCGCGGACAATCCAGTCGGACGCCTCGTCGAAGACCTCATGCTGCAGGGCGGTGTAAACCAAAAATATGTCCAGTGGGTGCCTTTCGACGGGGTCGGGCGCAGCGTTCGCAATGGATTGAATTTCACCGAGCGTGGATTCGGCATCCGCGCCGCCGTTGGCTGCTCCGATCGGGGACACACCGCGATTGCACAACTGAAGCCCGGCGATATTTCATGGGACCAGGTCTTCGGAAAAGACTGCGCACGCTGGTTTCACACCGGCGGAATCTTCAGCGCATTGTCCGAGACGTCGCCCCTGGTCGCGCGCGAAGCAATGGAAGCCGCCAGGCGGGCTGGCGCCGTCGTTTCCTACGATTTGAACTATCGCCCCTCGCTTTGGAAATCGATCGGCGGAAAAGCTAAAGCCCAGGAAGTCAACCGCACCCTCGCGCCGCTCATCGATGTGATTCTCGGAAACGAAGAAGATTTTACCGCCGCCCTCGGTTTTGAAGTCGCCGGCCTTGACGAGCATCACTCGAAGCTCGATGCCTCCGGCTTCAAAAAAATGATCGAGCGCGTAGTAAAGGAATATCCAAATCTCTCGGTGATCGCCACGACCTTGCGGCATGCCAAAACCGCTACGCAGAACGATTGGGGTGCGCTCTGCTACTGCGAGGGAAAATTTTATGAAGCGCCCAAGCGCGAGAATCTCGAAATTTACGACCGCGTCGGTGGCGGAGATTCTTTCGCATCAGGACTGATCTACGGCTTCCTCGCGGGCAAAGATCCGCAGTGGTCCGTCGAGTGCGGAGCCGCGCACGGCGCGCTCGCCATGACGACACCCGGCGACACCACCATGGCAACGCTCGCAGAAGTATTGCAAACTATGACTTCTCGAACGGCTCGCATTGAGCGGTGAGCGATTCTGACAGGTCAATTTTCTATGACAATGGACGACGCAATTCGGCGAATTGGCGAGGTTGGAATCATTCCGGTGGTTCGCGCTTCGAGTGTCGAGGAGGCTATCCGCGCGGTCGAAGCGATATGCGCGGGCGGCATTCCCCTGATCGAAATTACGATGACCGTTCCGAATGCCGCAACTGTGATCCGTGAAGTTTCGCAGCAGTATCGCGGCACGGCGGTGATCGGCGCAGGTACGGTGACCTCCGCCGAGCAGGGTGAACAATGCATTCGAGCAGGCGCGGAGTTCCTGGTCAGCCCCGGTTTGTCGGCCGCGGTGCTTTCACTGGCTCGCGCCAGCGGAATCCTGGCCATTCCCGGCGCACTCACTCCGACTGAGCTCATGAGCGCCCAGGATCATGGCGCTCGATTGGTAAAAATATTTCCCTGCGGAAACGTTGGCGGACCGAAGTACATAAAATCGCTCCGCGCGCCGTTTCCAAATGCTCTGATGATTCCCACCGGTGGAGTAAATGCAGCAAATGCAGCCGATTTCATCGCCGCAGGAGCATTTGCGCTTGGAGTGGGAGCGGACCTGGTTGACCTGCAAGCGCTACGCCGTGGAGACACGGCAAAAGTGACAGCAACGGCAAGGGAACTCGTTCAGGCTGTGCGTACAGCACGCGGCACCGTCTCCGCGCCCGCCTAAGTTCTACTGATTCACGCCGCTTGCCAGAACGCCGCCGTCGACCGGCAGAATCACGCCGGTAACGAAGCTCGCTGCATCAGACGCGAGAAACACCGCGGCCCCAACCAGTTCCTCCAGTTCTCCGAATCGGCCCATCGGCGTCCGCATCAGCACTTCATTCCCGCGGCCCGTGCCCACAAGAAATTTTTCGCTCAGCGGTGTGCGGAAATATCCAGGAGCGATCGCGTTGACGCAGATTCCGTGCTTTGCCCACTCAATCGCCAGCGACTTGGTGAGCGAAGCCAGCGCCGACTTGCTGGCGCTATACGCTGCCACTTCAAAAAGCGCAAGAAACGATCCCATCGACGCAATACTGATGATGCGACCGTAGCGGCGGTCAATCATGTGCCGTCCAAAAATCTGGCAGGTGCGCAGCACGCCCGTCAGGTTCGTCTCCACGATGCGATTCCAGTCAGCCTCAGGATAATCCAGCGTCGGCGCGCGCTTCGTGATTCCGGCAGCATTGACGAGTATGTCGACCTTCTCAAATGCGCCGACGCATTCGCTCAACAGATGCTCCAGCGAACTGCGGTCAGTGACGTCGCAAGTCACTCGCAGCGACCGCCGGCCAAGCGCCTCAATCTCATCCGCCAATGAATTCACAAACTCCGTTCGTCGCGCGCTCGAAACCACATCGGCACCCGCTTGTGCCAGCCCCAGCGCGATGGTTCTCCCAATGCCCGAACTTCCGCCGACAACGACCGCTGTCTTACCTTCCAGATCGAGTTGCTTGTAGCCCATGAGTCCTCGAGTGATCTCTCGCAACTGCCCTCTACCAATTAAACATCGTCCCGTCGAGCTTCCGGTTCACCGGCAAGTAGGCGCGTTCATACGGAAATTTGTCCGCCAGCTTTTCGTCATAGTCGACTCCCAATCCCGAAGCTTCTCCCGGATGCAGATATCCCCCCTTGAAGAAATATTTGTGCGGAAAAACTTCGTCGGTCTCCCGTGTGTGCAGCATGTATTCCTGAATTCCAAAATTGTTCACCGAGATATCCAAATGCAACGCTGCAGCCATCGCCACGGGCGACAAGTCGGTCGCGCCGTGGCAACCAGTTCGCACGTGATAGATCTCGGCCAGCGCAGCAATCTTCTTGAGATGGGTAATCCCCCCGCTGTGCACAACCGTCATGCGGAGATAGTCGATCAGTTGCTCTGTAATCAGAATATGAGCGTCCCACACAGCGTTGAAAACTTCGCCCACGGCAATCGGCGTTATCGTGTGCCGGCGGATCATGCGAAATCCCTCCTGCAACTCCGCCGCAACCGGATCTTCCATCCAAAAAAGATGGTAAGGCTCCAGGCTCTTTCCCAGTCGCGCCGCTTCAATCGGAGTAAGCCGGTGATGAACGTCGTGCAGCAAATGCAGGTCGTCGCCGAACTTCAGTCGCAGCGCCTCGAAAAGTTTGGGCACGTGGAGAAGATATTTTTCCGTCGACCACACGTTCTCCGGCGGCAATCCCTTTTCCGCAGGCTCGTAATACATTTTGTCCCGTGCAACTCCATAGGTGGAACTCAGCCCCGGTATGCCGCTCTGCGCCCGCACCGCCAGATAGCCCATCTCTTTATATTTCGCAACTTCGTCGGTGGTTTCTTCAACGTCGCGTCCATTGGCGTGGCCGTAGACCAGCACTCCACTTCGGCTCTGGCCGCCGAGCAGGTTGTAGACCGGCGTGTCGAGCGCTTTTCCTTTGATGTCCCACAGCGCCATATCCACGGCCGCAATGGCGGTCATAGTTACGGGACCTCGGCGCCAATATGCTCCTTTGTATAAGTACTGCCACATGTCTTCCGTCTGAAACGGATCGCGCCCAATCAGGCAAGGGATCAGATGATCACTCAGATAGGAAGCGACAGCGAGCTCGCGGCCATTGAGAGTCGCGTCCCCTAAACCGTAGACGCCCTCATCGGTCGAAATCTTCAGCGTGACGAAATTTCTTCCGGGGCTGCTGACGAATACCTTTGCCGCCGTGATCTTCACGCTCGCTCCTCAACCAATTGGGTGCAATGAGTGTAAACAAAATGACCGCAAACAAAAACGAGGATCGAGTCGCGCTGCACCTGGGGCCGTCGAATCAGGAAGACACTCGACCGCAGATTCGCCTAGGCAAGCACTACGAAGTCAGCGTCACGAGCGCCTTGCTTCGCAGTTCCGACTGCAGCGCAGAACTCAGCATGGAAGCCGAGTTATCGTCGAGATAGACCGTCACATTCGGATGCCGACGCAAAATGGAGGCGGGCGCGTTCGGGCTGATCTCTCCTTCGATGCACGCCTTCACGGCGCGCGCCTTCCTCAAATCGGGAACCACGGCGAGCAGTTCGCGACCCTTCAGGATCTGGCGGGCCGACATCGAAATCGCGCGCTTGGGGACTTGCGAGATATCGGTGAACCATGCTTCACCCACCTGCTGCCGCCGGCAAGCCTCATCCAGGTTGACGATCAGATACGGTTCTTCCGTGTCGAAGTCCGCCGGCGGATCATTGAATGCAATGTGTCCGTTCTCGCCAATGCCAAGAAATGTAATGTCGATGGGGACGGAGACGAGTTTCCTGCCCACCTCACGTGCGGTTTCGTCGGGATTCTCACCGCCGTCCAAATAATGGAAATTCGAGAGGCCCACCTTGCTCGCCAGATTGTCGATCAAAAACTTTTTGAAGCTGGCGGGATGGCCTGCCGGCAATCCGATGTATTCATCCAGATGGAAGGCCTCAATCTTCGACCAGTCGAGGTCACGCGTGCTGGTCAACGCCTCAAGAAACTCGAATTGCGCCGCTCCGGTCGCGGTCACGATCCTCGCTTGCCCGCGCTCTTTGATCGCTCGCTGAATCGCGCTCGTAGCCTGGGCCGCAGCAGCTTTCCCAAGAGTTGCCTTGTCGCTGAATCTTCGAAGAATCATGGATGGACCCGGGCATGACTTCGTGCAACGTGGCTTGCGAAGTCATGTTGCAAAATCAACTTGCGAAGTCGGCAAATTATACAAGCGCACGCGCACGATAAGCGCGGCAAGCGCGCGTTGCTTTCATGGCATGAAAATCCGTATCGGGGCACCCCATAGGCATGTCATTCTGAGCGCAGGGCGAGCGAATTCGAACACAAAACCTAGCCTGATCGTAGTCGAAGACTCGAAGGGTCGAAGAGTTGCTTCAGTCCAAACGGACGTCGGCGACATCCGGACTCCCGGCTTTATTGGAGAAGTCTTATCCGCAGAAAAGTGAGTGCGTCCAGCACTCATCGAGAGGCGTTTACGGCGATGTACATCAAACCGGAAACGGAAATGGCGATGAAAAGATACGGCCAATACTCGAATGCGCGTCGAAAGATCGTGGCTTGCGACTTGGTTTGGTCAAAATAGCGGCGCATATCTTGAAGGGGCAGGATTCGCAACTCCCAACGGACCGTCCGATCATCTGCGCGATACGTGGGCCCAGGCAAATTCCATTGAGCTCTTGTCCAGTGAATTGCGCAATACGGGAAATCCTGTAATTCGGCGCGGGTGGCCTATCGCAGCCGTTCCTCGCTAATCAGCCTACGCTCCCGTTAAGGCGAAAGGGAGGAAACAGCAGGATCAGGATCGCGCCCAATGCCACGCCGGCCATCAAAAAAGTAACCGCCGTCGGCACATCGTAAGACCGGCGACTCTCGCGGTTCCCGGGCGCTCGCAGATTTCTCTCGTACACCTTTCTCTCATCCAGATTCTTCTCGTGATCGACCATCGAGTTCGTGCTCACGGGATCGCCTCTATGCTCTCGATGCGAATTCTGTTGCTGCTCAGCTCCAGCTTGCCGGTTACTTTTACCCGACGCCCAAGAAATTGCTTTGCCCGCAATTGGTCGTCGAACAAATAACTGATTTTGGTGACCGGATCATTGAGCACAATCTGCCCCTTGTCCCGTTTCACACGTCCCGTAAACGCCAACACGTCCTGCGTTTGGGGATCGTGAACGGGCGCTGCGCTATCGGACTGCGGCGAGGGTGGGGCTTGCTGGCTGTCCGTCGCGGCACTAAGTGTTGCCGGTGTCGGATCGACGACAGCTTGCTGTGCCGTAAGCGTACCTGCTGCGACCAGCACCGTAAAGATCGCAGCAACCATCGCGAGCGCCTGTGCACGACAAATCTTCATCAATTCTCCACATCGCCGTTCGTTTTATGCGGCCGCTGCTGCCGCAGTACTCGCGCCTGACATCGCTGCGGCCTCGCACGCTCCCGCGCACCGCAACAATTCAGTTGCCTTGTCTGCCCGCGAACCTTCCGGACATGCGACATATACCAGGGCGCCTATGTCCGAAATCTCATGACTCAGCCTGCTCGCTTCGCGTTCCGGAAAACCCAGATCTTGCAGCGTTGTTCCAGACCCACAAGATTGTGATGTCTGTTTTCGCTCAGTCAACAATACCCGGAGAAACGCCTGCGAGCGGATGAAGACCCCGACCGTCGGAATGACGACTGCCCCAAACTCTGAAACCCATCCAATCGTCACTAATGCTCTGTCTTCGCTTTCGACGCCATCGATACGCGTGTCGCGCACCACCTCCGACACGGGATGAGCGGGCGACAGCACCATGCATATGTCTTGCTTGTCGAATCCGGCGCGGTTCAAGCTCGACACAACTTCACTCAGTGCGACGTTGCAGGAATACATACCGTAAGCAGCGGCACCGGTTCCTCGCATAGCCTCATATCTCCGAACAGTAGTTTGGGGAGAACGAACCCCGTCAGACTCGTACACCAACCATACAAACACGGGTGCAGCCGCGCACTAGGGTGAATCGTGTAGCGAATCTGAGGCCCGCTCCACTTGCAGCATTTCAAAGATTTCTCTCACAGCTTCGACCACGCCCGCCTGACCAACCTGTGGAAATTCACCGGCATGCGGTACTCACCGTAGGATTCGGAGCAAAATCCGTTATGACAAAATTTCCCGCAAACAAAGCAAGGATTGCCCGTTCGCGAACGCGCCAGAATTCCATCGCGCTGAGAACGAACGGAAAGGTGAGCAGATCTACAGTTGGCACTCGGTTTGCATTCATTCCACGCAAGGTCGCACAACTCAAGTTGAGACCACAAAACTTATCATTCTGGAGGTAGAAAAGATGAAACGGCTTCTCTCGATCGTTGCACTGCTCGGCCTCACCGGCCTCGGAGTTAATCTGTCGGCCCAGCAGTCTCCCTCAAGTTCCGCGCAAAATCCCTCGGCTGCCGGCCAATCGAGTTCGATGCCTCAGCAGCAGACCGATGCCACCAATCCGCAGCAGTCTGCTCGCAGCTTCGAAGGTAAGATTGCCAAGTCCGGCGACAAGCTCGTTCTGCAGGAAAGCACCACGCAGACTGCCTACCAGCTCGACGATCAGGACAAGGCAAAACAGTTTGAAGGAAAGAGCGTAAAGGTGATGGCGACTGTCGATCCCAATACGAACACGCTCCACGTCGTCGACATCACTCCCTCCGAGAATCGTTAACCTGTAAATCGGAGCATCGCTGAAATGCCCGCTGGCTGCAAAAGCAGCGGGCATTTTTCTGTGCGCCTTTGTTCTCTTTCAGGACCACCGCGAGTGATAACTAGATACCGGAGACGACGGAGCAACAGCACCAAGAACGCAGCCGCGAAGGGGCGGAATGCAATAGCCCGGCACGTAAGTGCCGGCCAAAGAGACGGCACCGGTCACAAGCACACTCGTCGAAGCGTCACTGACTCGACGAGACACGGAAGAATACTGAAGTCAGCTGCCCGAGAGTCAGCTGCCCGAGCAAAAATAAGCGGGAACCCTTAGCCCATTTCGATAAGGGAATTGAAGAAATGAGGAGCAGTCCTAAGAAAGCAATTCGATTTTGGTCACCCGGATTGTATTGCTGCCGCTATCGAGAACGCCGACTACCTTGACGAGCCTGTTCTCGTACTGGCTGGCCCCACTTTGCGAGTCCAATTGATAGCTTGTGCCGCTGCTGACCTTCAGCACGAACCGGTCTGCATCCTTCACAATTTTTCCCGTGAAAGTCTGTGTCTGGGTGGGAGCCTGGTCCGGTGGATTCGGTTCCGTTTTCTGCTGCGGATCAGGTTGCGGAACGGCTTTATCTGGCGGAGGCAGTGGCTGCGGCACAGGCCGCGGCTCCTGCATCGAGGACCAAGCGATCAATTCCTGGGTCTGGAGTGAATCTTCCGGAGAACCCGGTGCCGAAGGGCCTTGCCTCTCTTGCGCCACCACGAACGGCGCCGCTGCCAGCAACGCGCCGAAAAGAATGCTCGTCTTTCGACTCATAAAATAATCCCCTGAAAGACGAAGCGCAGATACTCACTCGCAATTTGGCTGCCATCACTATCGTTTTAACGGCTCGGCACTTTCTCGTTCGATCGGTCCGTCAATCTTGCAGGTTCTACACGATACCTGGCACTTTTACCCCGCTCACCGTTTGTGAATCTATACGGCCTTCGCTGTAGCGATGTCGGCGAAACCGCCCAGGCGCGTCGATTTCGGCCCCTTCGGTGTATGCAGGAGGCTATTGCAACTCAGACCGAAGTGCAGAGAACGCAGAAAATCTTGAGGGGGAGAACGATTCCAGATTCCATGCTTCCATGTATTTCGGCGCGCGAGCCTTTCGTCTTAAATGGCCATGAAGTCAACGCTCGAGGAGTTCCTACAATGCTCAATAAATCCGCCAAGATTGCCGTCCCGTCCGCCACTGTCGCACCCGGCGTCGATGATCCACGCCGAACCTTCGAAAGCGCCATCGCACACCTTCAAGCCGGACGGAGCTGCTCACAGACTCCCATCGCGCTGCGCAGTCGCAAAACTATCGTGGGAGATCCAGGCGCCGAAAAACGCGTACTCAACGATGCCGCCCGCGCCTTAGCGCGGCTATGGAACGTTTCGACGGCTTTGATCCGCTGAACAGCGAAGAAGTGCGAAGAAAGGAATAGATCCTATGTTTCGAGAGTTCGGAGCGTTTCTGCTGCTGTTTTCCGTGTTAGGCGCGATCGTTCATCAGGGCGAGATCGTTTACATTCTCGCCGCCGCAGCATTCATCTTCCTTTCCGTCGATCTCATGTCGGCGAAGGCACTCAAATCCTGGCGCGCGACGAAGCCCCGCAGCCAACACACGCTGTAGCCGACCACCTGACTCGAAATCTTCCAAGAATAAAAACAGAATGTCCGCCCTCTCTGGTTGCGGGACACTCTGCTTTGGGGCAAGTGCTGGGAAACACCCAGCGAAAATTAAACGGCTGTCGGCAACTGGCGAATACAGTATTCCTGTAGAGCGCAATCAGTTAACCGACAGCCGTCCGATCATCGAAACGCCAGCATCGTCAGCTAGCTTCCAGTCTCCCGCGTTTCCTCTTCTTCCTCAACATCCTCATCGCTACGGCGAGGCGGCTTCGGGTTTTGTTTGCTGTCATCTTTTCCTAACGCATCTTTGGCTTTTCCCCACGCGTTCTGCGCCTTGCCCTCGACCTGCTTCGCGGCGCCTTCCACCTGCTTCTTAGGATCGCCGGTCCATTCTTCAGCCTGCCGCTCGATGCGACCCGCTATGTCTTTCGCCTTGCCTTTGATGCGGTCCTTATTCATTTCATCCTCCACGGATTCTCGGTTGACTGACTTGATCGTGGCCACGCCAGAACCCAATCAGTGTCTGCTCGTAGAAAAACTGCGCCGGACAATTCGACTCGAGTCGTATTTGTCGGCGCAGCAGTTTTAATTCGGAAAAGAACAACTTTCTTCGACTCTGCCTTACGCGATCTTCTCTTTCTTCTGTTCTCCGGGATTGCGCTCGGACATCGGCTGATTCCCGCTCTGCTTCTGCTGCGAGTGGGCATTGCGCTGGTGATCCTGCAGTTCCTGGTCGGAGTTGAACGACTGATGACATACTCCGCAAGTCTTCTTCTGGTTCTGATCCTGCGACATTGAATTGCCTCCTGATTGTGATTTCAAACCGCTTGTTCTTCTTTGTGCCGCTCTATGAGATGCCGATGTTCTCCACGACTGTTCGCACGCTCTTTCGTGCGCCCCAGAAGGTTTTTGGTTACACAACAGGGTTTCGGCCCTGAATGATGCGCACCAGCATCACAATCACCGCGACCACCAGCAATATGTGAATAAAACCACCCAACGTGTAAGAACTGACCATTCCCAGCAGCCAAAGGATCAACAACAGGGCAACGATCGTCCAAAGCATCGGAGTCATCCCTTTCTGGCACTGCCACGCAGTGCCTCGCAGCCTTGACCCTACGCATGCTGCGTTGCGGGAAGAATCCAGTGAACTCCGTAATTCGGAGACAGCACGCCTCTATTCAGGCGCACGGAGAACCTTTAGCATTGAGGTGAAAAATGAACTCGGAGTAAGAACTCGAAACACAAACTCAAAATACTTGAACGATGCCGTTTCGCACGGCATAACGCGTCAAATCTGCTACGGAATGCAGATCGAGTTTGCGCATGAGATTGGTGCGGTGAGTTTCGGCTGTCTTCACGCTGAGGTTCAGCGTGGCGGCCACTTCCTTGCTCGTTTTGCCTTCCGCGAGCAGCTGGATCACTTCTCGCTCGCGTGATGTCAGGACGTCGAGTTCCTCTTCTTCCGGCAGTTCCTGATTCTCGCGATTGAGAAAGCCATTCAATACCATCTGGCTGACCTTGGTGGTGAAGAACGTTCGTTGTTGTTGCAACGCTTCGACCGCCGCGATCAGATCCCGCCCCGCGTCCGACTTAAGCAGAAATCCGCGCGCGCCCGCTCGCAATACTTCGCGCACTATCTGATCGCTATCATGCATCGTCAAAATAAGAATGAGCGCATCCGGAGATGCCGCCAGAATCTGCCGCGCAGCTTCGAGTCCATTGAGATTCGGCATGCCGATGTCGAGCAGAATCAGATCCGGTTTGCACGTCGCCGCCAACGCAATCGCCTCGCGTCCATCCTTAGCTTCACCGCAAACTTCCCATCCGGCGCGGCTCTCGAGCACCGAGCGAATTCCTCGTCGAGCTACATCGTGATCATCGGCAACCAGGATTCGAAGCATAGTTTTCCCTCCGTCGCAATCAGGCGCAGACGAAAACCAGGGGCGCGAACTTGAGGCGTTGGTATCTAGCTGCAATGCATCCATTGGGCCAAATGGATAGCCTGTTGTATTTTCTCGGGTTAGAACCTACTTCCACCAACCTGGCCGGGGCGGTTCGTGTAGGTTTTTCTCGATTTCCCCCTAGCGGCAAAGTCATCACACCGTAGTTTCTTCACAAAGAAGGAGCTCTCTACAAAAGGCTGAAACAAAAGGTCGGGAGAAGATCTGGCAAGTTTGCCCCAAACGGTTCGCCCGCACCCAGCATCCAAGACTCGCACGGAGGCTTACGCATGCCGTTGGTTTCAAATTGCTTTCTCCGCTTGGGATTGGCCGTCGGGCTGGGTCTTTTAGTACCAGCGTCCGGATTCCCTCAAACTCCAGCGCCTCAGGCTTCAGCGCCTCCGGCGAGCACTTCTCCAATCCCGCAATCCTTGTCTTCGCCGATCCTCACGAACTCGAACCCGAATCCAGCGGCTAGCCCCGCCACCGCTCCGGCGGATAACGCACCCGGCCAGGAACCTGGCGCTCAGCCCTCAATTACCCAAGACGGTCCGATCCAGGATTCCGGGCAGGACCAGGGCCGATTCGTCTTCAGGAAAGAGGTTGAAGAAGTCGTCCTGCACGCGACTGTCGTCGACGAAACCGGGCGCCTCGTGACCTCGCTAGACAAAGCGGCATTCTCGATATACCAGAACGGAAAGCCCGAGCCCATCACCTCATTCCGCCGCGAAGACGTTCCCGTCGCGATGGGAATCGTCATCGACAACTCGGGCTCAATGCGCGACAAGCGCGAAAAAGTCAACCAGGCAGTCATGGATCTGATCCGGGCCGGCAACCCCAACGACGAAATATTCGTCGTCAACTTCAGCCAGACTCCTTACCTCGATCAGGATTTCACCTCCGACTCCAACCTCCTGCAGGCTGCTCTTCACCAGGTCGCGATGCGAGGTAGCACTGCCCTCTACGACGCGGTCGTGGCTTCCTCCGTGCACTTGCAGCACAATCCTCGCCTCGACAAGAAAGTGCTTCTCGTCATCACCGACGGTCAGGACAACATGAGCCGCGAAACGCTGCAGGAAGCCATGCACCGTCTGCAACCCGGCAAGGGAGGAGTAACCGTCTACGCGATCGGACTAACCGACCAGGGATTCACCCGCGCCGGACACGATGCGCTACAAAACCTGGCTTCAGCCACCGGAGGCGTTGCCTTCTTTCCGGAGAGCTTGAGCGACGTCAATTCCATCGCGAGCACGGTGGCGCGCGACATCCGCAGCCAGTACATTCTCGCCTACAAGCCCGGAAATCCCGGAAACGTCTATCAAAACATCCGCGTCGAAGCCCGAGCCCCAGGACAAGGCCGTCTAACAGTACGCACAAGAACCGGCTATTACCCAGGCGAAACCGTCCGCTGAATGGTGGTCGAATTCGTGTCGAAATTTTAGAGTTGTCATTCTGAGCGTAGGGCGAGCGAAAGCGAGCCCGAAGTCGAAGAATCCCTGCAATCTAACTGGCGCTGCGGGCGGAACCTTCGTGCGCCTTCGTGTCCTTCGTGGTTAATGCAGTTTTCTTGAATCAAGCGCATGACCGTGCCACAGAACCCTTTAACACTCCTGTAACCAAGCCTGCGCTACTTTCGTAGAACCCACAAAATAGTCATCACTCAATTTATAGTTAACTATGATTAACATAAAATGTTATACTCCCATAAACTACCCCATCAAAATTGAATGCTCTCTCCGCTCCCATCGCCGAACGTTCGCAAACTATTGCTGACCCTCACCGCCACGCTGTTGCTAGCCGCAGCCCATGCGCAGCAACCTGCTCCCGACCCGCCCGATCCCAGCGTCGACTCCAGCGAATCGATGTTCCCTCACTTCAAAGACACGCGATTCTGGCTCTCCGGCCAGGCCAACTTCATCTTCCAGACGCACCCCGAATTTCCCGCTGCCTACAGCGGCCCGCACAGCTTGGGCCCGCACTATGAAAAAGCGACTTCCCGCGTCATGACGCTGTACACCGGCGTGCGCCTGAACAACTCCACCGAATTCCTCGTCGACATCGAAGAAGCCGGCGGCGCCGCGCTCAGCCAGGGTTTCGGCCTCGCTGGAAACACGGACCTCGACATCGTCCGCAACCCGTTCCTCAGCAAGGCGCCCTACCTCGGCCGCGGCATCATCCACAAAGTCTTTGCCCTCAGCCAAGACAAAGTCGAAAACCAGCGCAACTATCTCAGCCTCTTCGAAGAACTCCCGCGTCGCCGCCTCGAACTGCGCTTCGGCAAGTTCAGCATGCCCGATTTTTTCGACATCAACTCCGTCGCCAGCGACACGCATCTCCAGTTCATCAACTGGACCACCGACAACAACGGCGCCTACGACTACGCCGCCGACACTCGCGGATACACCGTCGGCCTCACCGCCGACTTCGAAGATCGCAACTGGGGATTCCGCTTCGCAGAAGTCCTTATGCCCAAAGTCGCCAACGGCATCGATCTCGTCTGGAAGCCCTGGCAGGCGCACGGGGAAAACTTTGAATACGAACTGCGCCACGGCGTCGTCCCGAAAAAATCCGGCGTGATCCGCCTGCTCGCCTACACCAATTCCGCCAACATGGGTATCTACCGCGATCAGGTCATCAAAGCTGCGGATGCTGGCACCACGCCCGACATCACCGACCACCACTGGCATATCACACGAAGGTTCGGCTTCGGATTCAACATCGAGCAGGCGCTCACTTCGCACCTGACCGCATTCATGCGCACCGGCTGGAACAACGGCAAGACCGAATCCTTCGTCTATACAGAAGTCGACCAGACCATTGCCAGCGGCCTCGGCGCCAGCGGCTCCTGGTGGCATCGCAAGCAAGACCGCGCCGGAGTCGCCTTCATCTCCAACGGAATCAAGAAGGATCACCAGAACTACCTTGCCGCGGGAGGCGAAGGCTTTCTTCTCGGCGACGGCCATCTGACCTACGGCCGCGAAAATATCTTCGAGACGTACTACACCGCCCACATCTGGCGCGGAATCTATCTCGCCCCCGGCCTCCAGCACATCAACAACCCCGGCTACAACCGCAACCGCGGCCCAGTAACAGTCCCCACCTTCCGCGCCCACGTAGAATTCTGAGAGTACGAAATGTGGCGCGGGCGCCCCCGCCCGCGCAAATCAGAAGTCGAATTGTGCCCCGAATTCAAAAATTACCCGCTGTCATTCCGACACGCGACGGCGAAGCCGGAGCGAGGAGGAACCTGCTTTTCCGCGAGAACCGACGCGCTCTGTCATCCTGAGCGAGGATTGTGCTCCGGCAAGGCCGGAGCACAACCGCAGTCGAAGGATCCCTGCTACCAAAAACCCGCCCAAGCCTCGCACGGAATTTCCGCCTCTTCGTTCCAATAGCACGAAGCCGCTTAGCGTGCTGCTCGAAGGACGCTTATACGCAACCACCTACTGTTCCAAAATCCGAACGCCCCACCGAACCTCGTTCCACCCCTCTAAAATTGTGTTACTACAGAGCAACGATCTCAGCCGACTCGACACAATCGTATTAAGAGGTACCCTCCATGAAACTCAGCCGCCTCCTCCTCGCCGTAACCCTCCTAACCATCGCTACCCAAGCCCAAGACTTCAAAAAGCAAGTCATCTACCAGATCGTCACTGACCGCTTCAACAATGGCGACACGACCAACGACAACCCGTCGCAGAGTTCCGGCCTGTTCGACTCCACGCAGGCCAACTGGTTCGCCTACTGGGGCGGAGACCTCGCCGGCATCCAGGCCAAAATGTCTTATCTCAAAGGCATGGGTGTCACCGCCATCTGGATCTCTCCGAGCGTCGACAACGAAAATCTCAACATGAATCCGACTACGCCGATCTCCGCGCCCTATCACGGATACGATGCACGCGACTTCATGAAAGTCGAAGAGCACTTCGGCAGCAGCACCAACTCCTGGACCGCCTTCGATAATCTCGTGAGCGCAGCCCACACCAACGGAATCAAAGTCATCGTCGACTGGGCCAACAATCACTCCAACTACAACGGAGGAGGAGAATTCGGCGCGCTCTACAACAACGGCACCTTCATGGCCTCCGACAGCAACGATCCCAACGGATACTTCCATCACAACCCCAACATCAGCGACTACAACGACCGCTACCAACTCCAGTACTACACGCTGCTAAGCCTCGAAGACTTGAACCAGGAAAATTCCACGATCGACAGCTATCTCAAAACCGCCGTGCATCAATTTCAGACCCACGGCGCCGACGGATTCCGCCTCGACGCCATCAAGCACGTCACCTGGGGATGGGAATATTCCTTCGCCAACTCCGTCTTCAATCAGGCCCCAAGCTTCCTCTGGGGAGAGTGGTACAGCAACAATTCCGGCGATGCTATGTATCACGATGCTTATAAGTTCGCGAATAAGAGCGGCATCGGCGAGCTGGATTTTGGGGTCAATCAGTCGGTGCGGGATGTTTTTGGGAGCAACAATAGTTTTTCGGAGATTGACGGCGCCATCACCGCCGAAAACTCAAACTTCACCTGGAGCAACGATCTGGTCACGTTTTTTGACAGCCATGATGAGTCGCGCCTGCTGTCCATCAATAACAACAACAATCGCCTGCACGAGGCCATGGCGTATGTGTTGACCACGCGCGGCATTCCAGTCATTCTCTACGGCGACGAGCAGTATCTGCACAACGACACCAGCGGCGGAGGCGATCCCTACTGCCGCGTGTGGATGAGTTCTTTCAGCACCACCACCACGGCGTATCAACTCATCAGCAAACTCGCTGGCCTGCGCCAGAGTTCTAACGACGCGCTGGCCTACGGCACCTACCAGCAGCGCTGGATCAACAACGACGTCTACATCTACGAGCGCCAGTTCTTCAACGACGTCGTGCTCGTAGCCATCAATAAGAACGACACAACAAGCTACCCAATCTCCGGCCTCAACACCGCGCTGCCCGCCGGAACCTATAGCGACTATCTCGGTGGCCTGCTCGGCGGATCGAGCCTCACCGTCACCACCGGCACCGGGAACAACAATCCTGCCAATAATTTCACGCTGCCCGCGCACACGGTCGCGGTCTGGCAATTCACGTCAACCCCGTCCGCGCCAGAAGTCGGATCGATCGGCCCCACCATCGGCCAACCAGGAATGAAAGTCACCATCGCCGGAAAGGGATTCGGCTCGACGACCGGTTCGATTCTCTTCGGCACCACCGCCGCGACGATTTCATCCTGGTCCGATTCGTCGGTCACCTTCACCGTCCCCAGCGTCACCAATGGTGTGTATTCGGCGCAGTTGAAAAACAGCTCCGGCACCGCCGCCAACGCGATCCAGTTCACCGTGCTGACTGCGAAACTCATTCCGGTCACATTCACCGTGAACAACGCGACGCCCACCAGTCCCGGCGACTACATCTTCGTCACCGGCAGCACCATCGAACTCGGCAATTGGGGAACAACATTCGACACAGCCGTCGGGCCCATGCTCGACCCGAACTATCCCAACTGGTTTCTGAACGTGTCGCTGCCCGCAGGCACGAACGTTCAATTCAAGTTCATCAAGATCGCCTCGAACGGCGCCGTGACCTGGGAGGCCGGCTCGAATCACAGCTACGCCGTCCCCAGCAGCGGTACAGGATTTGTGAATGTGAACTGGCAGTACTGAAGATACCTGTGGGTGCCCCACGTCTGGCGTTTGAGACCGCAGATTTTTCTTTGGGTGAAGAAACAAAGTGATGGTGCGAGTGTAACTTCCGATGCAGACGAAAATCCCCACTTCTGCCGCGCAAAACGCGGCAGAAGTGGGGCATCTACATGAGGCTGTATTTACTTTTGTGCTGCCATCGCCGCTTCCATCTTCGCCAGCCGCTCCTCGAGACTGCGAATCTGCTCGCGTTGTTTCTTTACTTCATTGAGCAGCATCGAATCCAGCACCTGATACTTCACCGTCTGCACTTGCCCATCCGCCGAATGCGCCACCAGGTCCGGATAAACCTCCGCCACTTCCTCCGCGATCAGCCCGTACTGCACTGGCTTCGATCCATCCGCAAAAGCCTGCTGGTAGCGGAATGTTACCGGCCGCAGACGCATCAGCCCGTCACTCGCTTCGCCCATGTCGTGAATGTCTTCTTTGAAACGCCGCGAAGAGCTGATCGTTCCCAACTGCCCGTTCGAATCAATCACCACTGGCACCGCGTTGTTCAATCCAGTGGTCACGCCACTGATCCCAGCCGCAAAGAAAGACGTCTGCGATCCGGCCGTGCCAATGCGAATAACGCCATTGTCCGATGCCGTACCCTCGTTCTGGATCATTACATTGTCGCCGCCGGTGATCGCCGATCCAGCCAAATTCCCCAGCGCTGTGTTGTTCGACCCCAAAGAGCTTTGCACCAGCGCCGAAGCACCGACCGCCGTGTTTCCCGAGCCACTCGAGTTGTCGGACAACGCAGCCGAGCCGACCGCCGTGTTGAAGAAGGCATCCTTGGAAGCGCGCAGCGCCCAGAATCCGACCGCGGTATTATCGTCCCCGGTAACGAGAAGGAGCGCCGAATTTCCGACTGCGGTGTCGTCGTTGCCGCCAGAAATACTCAGCACATCGATTCCGCCGATACGGTACGTCTTCGAAACGTTCATCCTCCCATTCACGTCGAGTTGCACGGTCGGAGTAGTCGTGTTCACTCCAATCCTTCCGCCCGTCTGAAACAGCTTCGAATTCCCCAGCGTAGACGCTCCAGTCCACAGCGGAACGAAGTTCGCCGTCCCTGATCCCGTCACCGTGGCCGGCGGCGGAGCTTGCGCCTGATTCCTCGCCTCCTGGCCCCACAGCGCAAAACTGCACGACATCAACACACACGTCCACCCATATCGAATCTTCATTGTCCCTCCCGTTTGCAAAGACCTTCGCCAAACGATGTTCCCAAATGAAGCCCGGCGCCAGCCGTTTTGGCCGCTCTAATCTACACCGGGTTGCCCAGACATGGGAAAAATCTTGTCAATAGGGGTAAATGTCACGATCGAGCCTAACTCGATGAAAGCAACCAGAATAAAAACTTGCCAAAATGTCCACTTTACCCCACCCAATTTGATATTCTGAAAATATAGAGTCAATTTGCGAAAGGCGCGGCCCACAGCCGCGCCTTTTTTATTTGGGCCGAAAACGGGGGTGTGGAGGGATGAAGCGTTGGGATGCAAAATCGTACAAGCAGCGTGGGGAATGGGTGGAATTGCAGTTCATGGCGGCGGCAGCGTCTCACGGCTATCGGGTGTTGAGCCCGTGGGGCGACTCGATGGCTTATGACGCTGTGGTGGATCAGGGAGGTGGCTTTCTGCGAGTGCAGGTGAAGTCGACTGAGGTCCGATTGGGTAATGGGTATCTTTGCCAGTTTCGTCACGGATGCGGGGAGAAGCGAGGATACGAGGCGGGCGAACTGGACCTTTTTGCCGCGTTCGTGATTCCGGTGGGCGTGTGGTATCTGATTCCGGCAGTGAGGGTGTTGGAGCCGACGCAGAAGGGGGCGTTGATGCTTTGCCCGATGGTCGAGTCGAAGAAGCGTCAGGAACGATTCAAGTACGAGGAGTACCGGGAAGCATG
Source organism: Candidatus Solibacter sp. (assembly GCA_035501655.1). Taxonomy (GTDB): domain Bacteria; phylum Acidobacteriota; class Terriglobia; order Terriglobales; family Acidobacteriaceae; genus Sulfotelmatobacter. The sequence goes on along the minus strand of DATJVU010000010.1, from coordinate 159,829 downwards.
GGGATTGTTGAGGAGGGGAAGGAGAAGGTTGGGACGACATACGGGATGAGATGCGGATGCCCCCTTCTGCCGGGTTTGGCAGAAGTGGGGATTTTACTGTCTGCTGAAAAAGAATTCGCGCAAGTGCTGCCGATTGGAAAGGGCACGGCTTTAGAGGTTGCGGAAAAAATCTTTTCCGGCCGCCTTAGTTCCCTCAGCGGCTAGAGCCGCGTTGATTTAACGCGGCTTGCGGCGCGGCTTGAAGCCGCGCCCTTTCAAAACAAACGCGGAATCCGGTTTTAGCCGTGCCGAAAGCGCTTCGCTCATCAAATGTTGGGTCATTCCGAGTCGCCGCGAAGCGGCGGTGAGGATCTTTTTCTCCACAGCCAAGAAATGGCAGATGAAGGAATGGGATGAAGCGCGCCGGCTACGCCGCTAGTGCTTCGCCTTCTGTTTAACTTTCTCCAGCAGCGCCGCCAGCGCGGTGGAATCAAAATATTTTCCCGCAAGCCACACGGCTTCGATCTGCGCCGTGTTGTGAATGTCGGCCAGCGGATCGACGCGCAGCAAAACCAGATTCGCTACTTTTCCAGCTTCGACCGTCCCCTCATCCGCGGTCCTGCCTAAAAACTTCGCCGGATTGATCGTCGCCATCTGCAGCGCGCCGAGCGGCGTGACGCCCGACTCGACGAGCATCGCCAATTCGTCATGCAAACTGAATCCCGGAAAGCAATACGGATTCATCGCGTCCGTCCCGGCCATCATCGGCACGCCGGCGCGAAACAAAAATCCAACCATCTGCTCATCGGCATGAAACAAGCTGCGCGCCATCTCGAACCCGCGGCTATCCCAGCGCCGGCGTTGCGGCTCGGTGCGCTCCATCCAGCGGTCGCGATATTTGCGGTCGATGTATTCGAGCCGCGCATCCGACAAAAACTTTGGATCATCCAGCTTGCCCCACAAGCGCAGCACGGTCAGCGTCGCGACCTGCCACGTTTCGTTTTTTCGAAGCTCGACTGCGAGCGCCTGGCACTTTGCCTGATCAAAGCTGCGAAACCCCTCCGCCTCCACAAACAGCCGGTCGCGAAAATAGCGCGCCCGCTCCAGATCGCCCATCAGCTGCGACTGACGGCCCGAACACGCAATCGGAATCCCCGTCAGGTGCTCGATCGTCCGCTGCCCCGCCGCCGACCCCTCCTGCGCCGTGATCGCGTCCGGCACGTGCCCTTCAAAATCGATGTGCTGCGCCTTCGCCTCTTCCGCCAGCGCAAAATACGCCTCGCGTGGAATGTTGTTGTAGACCTTCACGAAGTCCGCGCCGCCCGCCTTGATCTCATCCACTGCGCGCCGCGCATCCGCCGCCTTCCGGATCACAATCGATCCCGGCCACACCGGCGGCTCTCCATCCACAATCGCGCTCGCCAGATAAATTTCCGGCGACGGCGTCTCGCGCGCCAGCTCCGCGCGCACATGCGCCGTATCTTTTTCGCCCGACATGATGCGGATGCCAGTTACGCCGTTCGCCACATAGAGCGGCAACTCGTCGGCGTCGTGCACGTGCACATGCATGTCCCACAGGCCGGGAATCAGAAACCCGCCGTGCGCATCCACTGACCGCGGCAGCGCAGTGTCGGATTCCTGCGTAGCTGAAATTGAGCTGATACGGCCAGCGTGAATGGTGACTGTCTGGTCTTTGAGTTCCGCTCCGGTCGTCACGTTGACGACAGTCACGTGCCGAATCGACATGTCGCTCGAAGTTTCCTGCGCGAAAGCTCGCGCCGGCAGAATCGCGAAGGCCAGAGTAACGCTGAATGAAATTAGGATTGAGATTGAACGAAAAAAAGACGGGACGAACCGCGCAGGCGCAAAACCGCTGGGCGCAATCGCAGACCGCATCTGTGCGACCTCCGTTTTGAGCCGTCGCCCCGTGCGGCCCAAGAACATTATTAGTTGATCTCTTACACACCCACCGCCTGAGGCTTGCCTGTCAGTAACTGCCGCAGCACATACTGCAAAATCCCACCGTTGGCGTAATACAAAGCTTCCTGTGGAGTATCAATCCGCACCAACGCATCGAACGCGATCTCGGCCTGGCCCTTGGACGTGGCGCGCACTTTCACCTGACTTCCGGCGCCGAAGTTGTCGATCACGTTGCGGATGCCGGTGATCTCGAAGACTTCTTCGCCAGTGAGGCCGAGCGATTCGGCGTTTTGTCCGGCGGGAAATTGCAGCGGGAGCACGCCCATGCCGACCAGATTGGAGCGGTGGATGCGCTCGTAGCTTTCGGCGATGACGGCGCGCACGCCCAGCAGAGCCGGGCCTTTCGCGGCCCAGTCGCGCGACGATCCGGAGCCGTATTCCTTTCCGGCGAGAATCACCAGCGGCGTTCCGGCGGCGCGATATTTTTCACTGGCGTCGAAGATCGACATTTCGGCGTCGGTGGGCAGGTGGCGGGTGAATCCGCCTTCGGTCTGCACCAGTTTGTTGCGCAGGCGGACGTTGGCGAATGTGCCACGCACCATGACTTCGTGATTGCCGCGGCGCGAGCCGTAGGAGTTGAAGTCGGCGGGCTTGACGCCGTGCTCCTGCAGATATTTTCCCGCGGGGCTGTCTTTCTTGATCGATCCGGCGGGCGAGATGTGATCGGTGGTGACGCTGTCGCCGAGCACGGCCAGTACGCGGGCCTTTTTGATTTCGCCGACCGGCGCGGGTTTCACGGCCATGTCGTCGAAGTAGGGCGCTTGGCGGATATAGGTGGAATCGTCGGCCCAGTCATAAGTTTCGCCCTTGGGCACGACGATGCCGCGCCAGCGCTCGTCACCTTGAAACACTTCGCCGTAGGATTTCGCAAACATGTCGGAGGAGATGGAATGCTGGATGGTCTCCTCGACCTCGCGTGAGGTCGGCCAGATGTCGGCGAGATAGACGGGATGCCCGTCTTTGCCTTTGCCCAGCGGATCTTTGCGCAGGTCGGTGTCGATGCGTCCGGCGAGCGCGAAGGCAACGACCAGCGGAGGCGACATGAGATAGTTGGCGCGCACTTCGGAATTGATGCGGCCCTCAAAGTTGCGATTGCCCGAGAGCACGGAAGCAACGACCAGTTCTTTTTCGTCGATGGCTTTGGACACTTCTTCCGGCAGCGGACCGGAGTTGCCGATGCAAGTGGTGCATCCGTAGCCGACGAGATGAAATTTGAGTTTTTCCAGATAGGCCAGGAGCCCCGCGGCTTCAAGATAGTCGCGGACGACTTTCGATCCCGGCGCGAGAGAAGTCTTCACCCAGGCCGGAACGTTCAATCCCTTTTCGACCGCTTTCTTGGCGAGAAGCCCCGCGCCGATCAGCACTGACGGATTCGAAGTATTCGTGCACGACGTGATCGCGGCGATCACTACGCTGCCGTGCTTGAGCGAATCTTTGACCGATGCAGAAACGTGCTCGTGCACATTCGGATCTTCTACGCCGATGGCGGCGGGGCTGCCGCCTTCGCTCTCCCAGGCTTTGGGTGGCCCACTCAAGCCCGCATTTGGCTTGAGCGGGTCTGGGGACTTGGCGGCCTTAGGCTTGATCAGAGAAGGCAGAGCCTTGGTGAACGACTCCCCAGCCTGCGAAAGCACCACGCGATCCTGCGGACGCTTCGGCCCGGCAAGGCTAGGCTCAACCGTCGCCAGATCGAGCGTGAGCAACTCGGAATATTCCGCCTCGGCAGTCTTCTCATCATGAAAAAGTCCCTGCTCGCGTGCGTAAGCTTCCACAAGGGCAATCTGCTCCTCGTTGCGCCCAGTCAACTTGAGATAGCGCAGCGTCTCTTTATCGATGGGGAAGATTCCGCAGGTCGCGCCATATTCCGGCGACATGTTGGCGATGGTGGCGCGATCGGCTAGCGGCAGATCGCGGAGGCCGGGGCCGAAGTATTCGACGAATTTTCCGACTACGCCGTGCTTGCGCAGCATTTCTGTAATCGTAAGCACGAGATCAGTCGCGGTCGCGCCTTCTTTCAGGCGGCCGGTTAGTTTTACGCCCACTACTAATGGAATCAGCATGGAGACTGGCTGCCCCAGCATGGCGGCTTCGGCTTCGATGCCGCCTACGCCCCATCCGAGGACGCCGAGGCCGTTCACCATTGTGGTGTGGCTGTCGGTGCCTACTAGCGTATCGGGGTAGGCCTGGCGCTTGCCGGGGGATTCGTTTACGAAGACTACGCGGGCCAGGTATTCGAGGTTGACCTGGTGGACTATGCCGGTGTCGGGGGGAACGATGGCCAGATTGCGGAATCCGGTTTGGCCCCAGCGGAGGAAGGAGTAGCGCTCTTTGTTGCGCTGAAATTCTAGGAGCGCGTTCATGTCGAGGGCGTTGGTGGTGCCGAATTCGTCGACTTGAACCGAGTGGTCGATTACCAGTTCGACCGGCTGGAGCGGATTGATTAGGGATGCGTCGCCTCCTAGAGTTTTCATGGCATCGCGCATGGCGGCTAGATCGACTACGCAGGGGACGCCGGTGAAATCCTGCAGGAGGACGCGGCTGGGGGTGAAGGCGATTTCTTTTTCTGGTTTGGAATTCTTATTCCAGGCGGCGAGGGCTCGGATTTCTTCTTTCTTTACGTTGCGGCCGTCCTCGGTGCGGAGCAGGTTCTCGAGCAAGATGCGGAGCGAGAAAGGCAGGTGCTTCGTGGAAATGCCCTGCTGGTCGAGGGCTTCGAGGCGGTGGATTTCGTATTCCTTGTTGCCGACTTTGAGGCGAGATTTGGTGTTGAAGCTATTCAGAGACATCTTGGCCTTCCTTGGGAACTCTTTAGTGTAATGCAAGTGCGCGGGTTCAGCAGTGGGGCGCACTGGGGTTTTCACCACAGAGGGCACAGAGGATCACAGAGAAATTCGGGGCCCCCATTTCACCTCCGATCCTGCGAGCGCGATGGTGAGCCCACTTCTGCCTCACACGGAATTGTGATTGGGATCACATTTTCTGCTTTGGGGCTTCAGAGAGACTGGATTACCGAACAGAAAGGCAGTTGGGACCATGGCAAAAAGCAACGGGAGGTACCAGCCGAGTTCAATTGTTGTGCATAATCTCATCAATAAGCTGGCGGTGATTGTCGGGCGGTGCGAGTTGATGATGGACGAGGCGAAGGAAGACGGCGGGTGCACGCGGCGGTTGGAGGTGATTCGCGATCTGGCGAAGGCGATGGCGGAAGAGTTGGTGCTGGATCAGGCGGAGCACTCGGAGGTGGGACGAGCGGCTGTTTTGGGTTGAGGCGGGACCTCGGTCCTTGGACCTTGGCAAAACGCTTGCGCGCAGGGGGTGTGTCCTCTCGCAAAGCCGAAAATCGAATGAGTTGTGTGGCGTGACGAGCGCAGCCTCAGGCGCTGAAGCGCGGAATCGTTTTGGACGATTTAGCGGCACGAGTGGAACTCGTGCCCTTCCCGTTTTTCTTCCCACGAAATTTTGCAAATTCTCCAGTGGAGTTGTCTTCTTAGCTTGAGTTGACCGGCATGTGGATTTCGCCCTGTTCGCATTCCGTAACAAAATTCAGAAAATCGCGGGGGGGGATTTCTTGGCGTAGAGTGCCGCTCGCGCTGAAGAACGGGGTTCTTCCGCGCAAATCCCACGAAAAAAGGAAAGCCTATGAAGAACCTTTTGAGTCTGTGCGTCGCGTTGTTCGTGCTGGCGTTCGCGTCTTCGGCCTTCGGGCAGACAACGAACGTTTGTGGGGAGACAACTGTAACTCCCGGCGGGAATTTCACTTGGACCAGTACCTACTCGGTGCCAATTAAAGTCGAGCCGGTGACGGGAGAAACCTGGTTTCTGGGGTCAGTGTACGTAGATATTCCCGCGAACGGTTCGGTTACTCTGCCTGTGCCGCAGAACTTACCGAGCGGGTATAACGTGGACCTGCAAGTTGCCTTCGATACACGCCAGGGCGGTAATCCTTGCGGCAACTACCCAGGAATGCCGCATGTTGGTAATCCCGGTTAGTCTATCGACTGCAGAAAAAGGGGGCGGGAGCAATCCCGCCCTTTTTAAGCCGTGTTGCGACGCCGCAGCCTATGCAACTTTCTCGTCAGCCCGCTTGCGGCCCGGTGTCTGAATATGCGGCATGCCGGGCACATTCCACTGGTTCGGGGTCTCCGTCCAGGCAAATGCGCTTGTGTTCGGGAAGGCCTGGAGATTGGCTCGCTGATACTTGCCCGCCGGCGGGTTGTACACGTCGCTCACGCACCATGCCCCGCAACCGCTAATCGAAATGTTCTGGCTGGTCGGGTTATACCAGTAAAACTCCGTGCCATTCAGGAGCGTGCCCGTGACCTGGCCGGTTTGCACGTTGATATTGGGTGTTGGTGGCCCGGCATTCCCATTGGAATTCGTGATATGCGGACCTCCGCCGCCGCCGGCCCAATCGTTCGGGGATTCGTACCACGCCCAGCCGTTAGGATTCGGATTGTTCTGGAGCTGAGCTTGGGTGTAGCTCGGCCCAGCCGGCAGAGAGTAACTGTCGCTGGTGCACCATGTGCCACAGGCTCCGATCGTAACTGCGACACTGGTTGGGTTGTACCAGTAAAACGGTTGGCCGTCCTGAAGGGTCCCTGTAACCTGTCCGTTCTGGATGTTGATGTTCGGTGTGTTTTGGGGCATTTGATCTCCTTATTGAAATTGTCGGCCGGCGCAACCGCGCATTCTCGCCACCGCCGCATATCGCCGGGCGCTAGACGGCGAGAGCCTTTCTATCCTTTCTGCGCGCTCTCAGGCGACTTCCTTATCCTCTTTCACTTCGTCTACCGGTTTTTCTTCATTAACAGGACTCGGCCATGGCGGAGTTTGAATGTGCGGCATCCCCGGTGCGTTCCATTTGTTTGGGCTTTCGCTGAAATTCCAGTTGGTAGGATTAGCCAGCAGAGTTGCCTCTGTGATCGAGTAGTTTAGGCCTGCTGGTCTACCCGAAAGCTGGTAGCTGCTCGCCGTGCAGAATCCGTCGCAACCGCTCAGCGTTACTGCTTCGTAGGTCGGGTTCGCCCAATAGAAGGGACAACCTTTCTGCAGAGTTCCACCATTCAAGATCGACCCATTGACGATGCTGACCGCTGCCGGGTTTTGTGGACATGGCATATTTGTATCCTCCTAAATTGTTGGGGATGAAGCCCCTATTTCTGGTCCATCAGGGCCCGATACTGCGGATTGTCGTGGAGGTTGTCGAAGGGCGCGCCTGAGGCAACCACCGCGCGGGAATAGCCTGCACTGAGAGCCTTGCGTAGAAACTCCAAAGCAGGCCCGGTTTCGCGCAACTGGTTGTACACCACGGCGGCATTTAAAAGCAAATCTTTATTGCCCTGCCCTAGCTGCAGGGAACGATCGAGATAACCAAGTGCAGGGTCTTTGTGCCCTAACATCGCGTGGTAACTGGCTAAGTCGCCAAGAATACCGGCGTCGCGAGGATTGACCTTCAGCTGCTGTTCGGCCATGACGATGGCTTTGCTATAGGAGCCTGCCGCGGTTCCGGGATCGCCCCCATAGTACTGGGAGTCGCCAAGATTCCCCCACGTCTGGTAGTCGCTGTCGTCGATCTTCAGAGCCTGTTGGTAATTGCTGATCGAGTCGCGAAAACGGTGTAGTTGGAATTGGGCGACGGCTACATTGTTATAGGCGATCCGAGAGGGACGAATCGCAATGGACCTCTCGAAAGCTCGGACTGCTTCTTCCGGTTGGCCAAGGTATAGCTGTGCGCCCCCCAGCCCGTTAAATGCGACATAGCTATCAGGCGCCAATTCTGTTGCGCGGCGCCACTTCTCTGCGCCCTTTTCGTATTCAGCCTGGCCAACATAGAAATCGCCTAAGACGGTGTACCCGCGCCAATATTGTGGCCTCATGTTAATGGCCCGCCTGTAAGTTTCTTCGGCTTTGTCAGGCTGATTGAGATGCTGATATGTTGCACCGAGGCTGCGGTAAGCTGCGTCGTTCGTCGGATCGAGTTGCACCGCCTGCTGCAACTGCTCTGCAGCTTTCTCGTACTGTCCGGTTCCATCTTCAATCAGGCCGAGACACATGTGGCCTTCGGCTCCAGCGTTGCCAAGTTCAATCGCTTTATCGCAGGCTTGCTGGGCTGGCTCGATCCATTTCTTTTGTTTGCCGCCTACGTCGTAGCGCAGCCAGTAGGTTTGTCCCAGTCCGGCTTCGGCCTGGCCGTAGTTGGGATCGATCTTTAACGCCTGTTTGAACACGATTTCGGCGCTGGTCAAGTTTTCAGTCTTGCGCGGGTCTTGGAGATAGCCGCGGCCTTGCACGTAGTATTGGTACGCTTCGGGGAAGCTGGTGGCGTGCGCGCCCAGGGCCTGCTTTTCTTCGCTGCGCAGCGGTAGCGCTAACGCGGCGGCTACGCCGCTGGTGAGTTTGTCTTCGATGGTGAACAGGTCGGAGACGGGCGCGGTGATGGAATCTCCGGCGAGGTTCTTGCCGCTTTTGGCGTCGGTGAGATTGTAGGCGGCGCGGACCAGATCGTTCGACTGCTCGAGCGAGACGGTGAGCCCGAGGCTGACGCCGAATTCTTTTTTGGCGTCGGCGAGCGTGGAGACATTTTTGTCTTCCATGGTGCGCGCGGGCACGACTTCGAGGTCGTGATTGGCGCTCAATTGCGAGAGGCGCGCAGCGACGTCTTCGAGCAAGCCTTTGCCGAAGGCGGTGAGCTTGGGATCAGCGGCGGCGGAGAGCGGCAGCACGGCGATGCTCTTGCGCTGCGGAACTAACGATGCCGATTGGCCTAGCGAAGCCACGCCGGAAGCGGCCATGCGGCGCAGCAGGCGCGGTCCCCAGATAATGCCAGCGATGACGATGCAGGCGGCGACGGCCGCGAGGGCAATGCCGAGCTTGCGCTTGGGCGTCCACGTCGCGGCGGTCTGTGTGGATTTGAGTTTCTTGCCGGACTCGTAATCTTTTTTTAACTGGAGAAGATCTCGGTGAATATCCGCGGCGCTTTGGTAGCGCAGATCGCGATTCTTGATCAGGCACTTGTCGATGATTTCCTGCAGGCGCTGCGGCAGTCCGGGCATGGACTCGTTCAGCGACATCGGCGCCTGGCCGAGAATGGCGTGAACGGTCACTGCCCAGGTTGGTCCGGAGAAGGCCTGGCGGCCAGTGGCCATCTCGTAGAGCAGAACTCCGAACGAAAAAAGATCGGTGCGAGCGTCGAGAGTTTCTCCGCGGGCCTGCTCGGGCGACATGTAGGCGACGGTGCCAATGGCGGCGCCGGTGTGGGTAAGCGGCCCGGTAGCGGTGAGAGTGACGGCGGAACTAGAAGCGCTGTCGTGGCCGGTGAGCTTGGCGAGGCCGAAGTCGAGAATTTTGGCTTGTCCGCGCTCGGCGGTGATGAAGATATTCGCGGGCTTGATGTCGCGGTGCATGATGCCCTTGGCGTGCGCGGCCTGCAGGGCATCGGTAATCTGCAAGGCCCAGTCAAGCATCGTCGCCAGCGGGACCGGCTTGTCTCCGATGCTGTCGCGTAGCGTTTTGCCTTCGAGCAACTGCATGGCGATGAAGGGATGGCCCTTGTCTTCATCGATTTCATAAATCGTGCAGATGTTGGGGTGGTCGAGGGCGGAGGCAGTGCGGGCTTCGCGCTTGAAGCGCTCAAGGGCGCGCGCGTCGCGGGTGGAATCTTCAGGGAGGAATTTCAGAGCGACCAGGCGGCCGAGGCGGATGTCTTCGGCTTTGTAGACGACACCCATGCCGCCGGCGCCTAACTTTTCGACAATGCGGTAGTGCGAGACAACCTGCTCATTCATTGGCGCGCAAGAAGTTCTTGACCCGGTTAGCTGGAATGGTACTGAGTTCGATGGGGAGGCGCAATACAGAAGTGTGGGGATTGTTAGGGTTTTCGAAGGGAGACGCAGTGCACCTCAGCGGCTAAAGCCGCGGGCGGCGTGGCTCTTTTCGGCACGACTAAAGTCGTGCCCTTCCCATTTCTTTCCGAGTGGGAATCATTGCTTGGACTCGCAGGCTCGGGCGATTGCAGGGATCCCTTCGACAAGCTCAGGGCAGGCTCTTCGACTGCGGTTGTCCTTCGCGCTTTGCGCGAAGGCCAATCCTCGCTCAGGATGACAAGTCTTAAACGAACAGGGACAAACGGGAGCTACTTCTTCTTGCCGAGCTTGCGGGAGATTTCGGCTACGATCTTGGGGCGGAGATCGGCGAGCACGCTGTCGACGATGCTGGAGATTTCCCCGGACTCTTCGGGTTGGGCATCTTCGGGGGACTTCTCGGCACCGGCGGCGACCGCCATGGCGGCTTCGTCCCGTGAGCCGGGGCCGGAGGATTGCCCATCGCCGGATTCGCGAATACGGCGCCAACTGGCCCAGGCTGCGGCAGTGGTGGCGGCGATCTCAGATTCCGATTTTGCCGCAGGAACGTGGTCCTGAGACGAAGAAGTTTCGGCGGCCGGAAGTTCGGGGCCAGCAGGCTCTTCCGCAATTGTCGAGGGCGTAATGGGCGAGGGCTGGGTCAACGATTCGGGCTCAGGCGCGGCTGTAGCGGCAGGCGCCAGGATTTCGTGAGATTCGACTGCCGGCGTCTGATCGTGCTCAGTTGCTTCTGCCTCGTACCTGGCGGCTTCGTATGTTGCCGCTACAGGTGCTGGTTCTTCGTATCTTGGGGCTTCGTATCTTGGCTCTTCGTATCCTGGGGCTTCGTATTGCGGTTCTTCGCCATGCGGGCTTTGAACGGTCGAAGCGGCTTCCGCGAAGTTCGTGACGGAAGCTTCCGCGGGCTCGGCGGCGACGACAGATCCTTCTGGAAGTACATTTACGGCGGAATCCGCAGTTCCGGCGGGGCTGGTGATTTCGGCGGGCTGAGTTTCCGTTGAAGAAATGGACGCGGCAGCGGCCTCGGGCAGCTGACTGGCGGAGTGCTCGGTGTCAAAGGCGGAGGCAACGGCTTCGAGTTCGCGGACGGCTTCGGTGATGGCCTCGGTCGCGGCAGTGCCGAGAGTTGCGGCTGCTTGCGAGAGTTCGGGTTCGGCGGAGAAAGCGGGCGAAGGAGTTTCGGCGGCGGACTCGTGTTTGGGTTCGGCGGAAAGAATCGCGGAGGAGGGCGTAGCTTCAGATTCGGCGATCGCGGCACTGGCCGGCGACGCGGTGTGAGCCGCTTCGGCTGCTGCGAAGGCCGAGTGCGCCTTGTGCATTTCGTGCTCGAGAGATAAAGCAGCTTCCTCCGGAGCGAGGGCGACGGAGACGGCGGTCCAGCGTGTTGCGGCGGGAGCGAAGTGGGCTCCGGCGGCTGCGGCCATAGTGGCAGGTTCGATTGCGGGCTCGTCGGCGGAATCGCGAGTGACGCTCGAAAACGCAGACGCTGCCGGCGGTTCCAGCGCGGCGAGGGCGGTGTTGACGTCGGCGGCGGTGGGCGCGGGAATGGATGCGGCGTCGGCCGTTTGGTCTTCGAGCGTTTTTTCTTCGGGCTGTTTCTCTTCGATCTTTTTCTCTTCGAGCGTTGGCTCAGGCCTGGGCGCTTCGGCGACGGCTTCCGGAGCGGCAGCAATTTTTTCTTCCGGCCTTTCGGCTATGGGCTGCGACGATGCCGCGGCCTCGATCGCAGAGGCTGGAGATGGAATAACGACAGGTTCGGAGACTTCGGGTTGGTGGGAGATGGGCTCGCTGGGCTTTTCCGCGAGGGGTGTTGGGCCGGCGAGCGCTGCTAGCGAGTGCGAGTCTTGCGCGTGCGAGTCTTGCGCGTGCGAGTCTTGCGCGTGCGCTTCGGAGGCCTTGCCTTGTACTTGCGCCGCGGCGGCAGCGAGTGCGGCAATCTCCTCTGGAGTGACGTCTTTCGGCAGGCCCTCGGGCACGAGAGCGGCGACCCTGACGTGCTCGTCCTCGGTCTCCTTCCCGGCCGGCTGAGGTTTGGTTTCGGGCGCTTTCGCCGTGGACTGGTGGTCGACTACCGTGCGCAGGTCTTTGTTGACCGCGTTGTAAATTGCGGCGTCGTCGGCAGGCTCCTCTTCCGCAGCCTTTTTCTTCTTGGACGGGAAGGCGATGCGATTCTTCCAGCCAGAGTCATCTTCCGCGGCGACGGTTTTATCGTGGCGGCTTTCGTCGAGGGCGGCGTTGGCGCGGGCGAAGCGGCCGGGCTTGGAAAGTTCCTGGCGGGGAACGATCTTGTCTTCGAGTTTGGAGAGGGCGCTGAGCAACTCGCTGGCTTCGAAAGGCTTGACGATGAAGCCGTCGGCGCGGACGCGCTTGGCTTCTTCCGGCTTGAAAGGCTCGAGTTTTCCGACCGTCAGCAGAACGGGAATGCGCGCGGTTTCCTGAGTTTCTTTGAGGCGCTGGCAGACTTCGAGGCCGCTGTAGCCGGGCATGTAGACATCGAGAACGATGAGTTCGGGCTTGGCTTCGGCGATCTTTTTCAGGGCGGCCGAACCATTGTTCACGGTAAGGACTTCGTAGCCCGCATCCGCGAGGATTTTCCGGCCCATATTCTGGGCGGTTACGCTGTCGTCGGCGAGCAGTATCTTCCTGGCCAAAGGTATCCTCTAGTGAGGGGAGATAACGCGAAGGTAACCCGGCGCACAACCTAAGTCAACGCTACCGACGGGAAGTAATACGTTACCAGTGGTCAACACCTAGTGGGGACGGGGGTTGGGGTGAGTTTTCCTTAGCGGCTAAGCCGATGAGATCGTGGACTTCTGAAATGCAAAAACATTCACCACAGAGGACGCAGAGGGCACGGAGGGTTGGCGGACGAATGCGTCCGCCACTCCATAAAGCCGCTTTAGAACGGGACTATTTTTTTCAGGCCCTTCTTTTTCTTCTTCTTGCTGCTGGAGATGTCCTGGTCGGAGGCAGGGGTGGAATCGGCCGCGGCTGTTGCTGACGAGGATGATTGTCCCTGCTGGATTTCGTTGACCTGCGGCGGCGGCGGCAAATTCTGGTCGCCGGTGTTGGGTTTCAACTCGTTGGCGTCGGCGGGCGTAGGCTTTAGCTCGTTGGGGTCGGGTTGAGCATTGGGCTTGAGTTCGTTTGGATCGGGCGCGGGCGGCTGTGCGCTCGCGTCGGTTGGCGGCTGGAGCGGCGAGCCTCCGGGCGGCGTGGTGGCGTCGGCGGAAGTTGGCAATTCGGGCTTGATGATTTCGGCGCCGATCTTGCCGCTGACGTCGCTGCGTCCGGCGTTGATGGCATCGCGGGTTTCGCTGGCGACAACCTGGTTGCCGCTGACCGGGGTGGGATCGACTAGCGTGGGTTCGCCGACTCGAGCTGCCTGGGCTACATCGGGACCTTTCTTGATCAGGCCCATCAGTTTTTCCGCGGTGGTGGATTCGCGGCGGCTGGCAATCTCTGCTTCGTTTTGCTTCACCGCGGCCTTGGTCGGCCGCTGAGCGGGCAGATGCAACGAGCCGAGCCGCTTCTTGGCATCGTCGGAGCGGTCCATTAACGGATAGCGGGTGAGAATTTTGTTGTAAGCGTCGCCGGCGTTCCTGGCGAGGCCTTCGATCATGTGCGCCTTGGCCGCTTCGGTGGCGCAGCCGCGCGGCAGTCCTTTGGCGTCGCAAGTGGGAGCGGCGCGGAGGCGCGTGATCTGGCCTTCGTAATTTTGTCCCAGCAGATAAAGGGCTTCGTCGGCGCGGCTGTAGAGGGGATATCTGTCGACTAGAGATTGCAGGCGTGCGATCGAAGCGGGATAGGATTCGCGCAGGTAGTAGAAGCGGCCGATCTCAAATTCGCGCTCACCTAAAACTTCCTGCACTTCCATCAAACGTTGCTTGGCCTCGGGGACAAGCTTGCTGTCGGGGAATTGCAGAATGACTTTGCGGTATTCGTCTTCCGCGCGCATGGCGTGCGTGTAGTCGCGGTCGGCCTTCTCCATCTGCTGGTAGTGGATGTTGGCTTTTTTCAGCTGCGCCTCGGCCGCTTCCGGCATGTTGGGGAAGAAGGTGATGAAGTCGTCGTATTCCTGCTCGGCCTGCGCCAGAGCGGCGGTGCCGCCTTCCGCGTACCACGAATCGCCGACGGCCAGCTTGGCGCGCGCGATGAACTCGGAGTCAGGATAAGTGTTGATGAGGGTCTGCAGCGTGAGGCGGGCGACATCAAAGCGGTTGTGGCGCATCGCATCCATGGCCTTGTCGAACAGGACCTTATCAGGCTGCTTGGAGCCGACCCCAGCCAGCGGATTAACAGACTTCTTGTTGGTGCAGGCTGCGGTGAAAGCCAGCAGAGCGCCGAGCGCGACGATCAACGGAATGCGACGGGACAGATTGGGCATATGAACTCGACGTTTCAAAGTTTCAATGTTTCAAAGTTCAAGTGGCAAAGTGGCAATGTGACAAAGTGGCAAGGTCAAACCAAAAACTCGAAAATCTCGCGACGGCTACTTCGAAACCTTGAAACTTTGAAACCGTGAAACTTTGCCACCTTGTCACATTGCCGCTTTGCCACCTGCTCTTACTACACTTTCAGCAGCGCTGCCTCGGTGGCCGCTTTCAGCAATACTTCCGCATTCTTCTTTGGATCGCCGTTGCCGAAGACGGCGTTGCCCGCGACCAAAATTTCTGCTCCGGCGCGGACCACTTCGTGAACAGTATCGAGCGCTACGCCACCATCTACTTCGATGCGGTAGTTCAGGCCGCGTTGTCCGCGGATCTCGGCTAAGCGGCGCATTTTGTGCAAAGTGGACGGAATGAACTTTTGCGCTCCGAAGCCGGGATTCACTGACATTACGAGAACATAATCCACAATGTCGAGCACTTCATCCAGCGCATTCACCGGGGTCGCTGGGTTAATCACAACTCCCGCATGGCAGTCATGGCTCTTGATGAGGTGCAGCGTGCGATTCAGGTGACGGCAGGCCTCCTGATGCACGGAGATCCAGTCAGCGCCGGCCTCGGCGAAGGCCGGGATGAATTCGTCGGGATTCTCGATCATCAGGTGACAGTCGAGCGGCAACGCAGTCACCCGACGCAGCGATTTTACGACCGGCGGCCCGAGCGTGAGGTTGGGGACGAAGTGTCCATCCATGATGTCAACGTGGATGACACTGCCGCCGCCCTCGCCCGCGGCACGGACCTGTTCGCCCAGACGGGCGAAATCAGCCGAAAGAATCGACGGTGCCAGTTCGATCAACCCGGGGCCTCAGATAAAGCGCTTGTGGAAATTTTAGCACGGGGAGTTGGGACGGTCTGTGATTCTCGGCGCGGGTTCGGTCAAGAATGGTGAGACTGATTCTTGGCTCGGGAGCGCGGGCGGGGGCGCCCGCGCCACATGGGAAGTCCCATAAGTGGCTGGGTGCGTGGTTATTCGCAGGGATTCTTCGACTCCGGGCTCGCATCCGCTCGCCCTGCGCTCAGAATGACAAAAAGCGGAATCAGTTGTTTGAGCTGGCTGCGCCGGACTTGGTTGTGGTGTTTCCCAGATTCTTCATTTCTTTCTGCATACTGTCTTTCCAATCGCTGAGATATTTGCTGAGCAGCGGCATGGCAGCCTGCGAGCCTTCGCGCATGACTTCGGGCAGCACGGTCAGAACTTTCTGGCCGACGGGCGACGAATAAAACGTGTTCATGGCTGCGATGTCGCCCTTGGTGAAATGATTCTGGTAGGCGGGAATCATGGCTTCGGTGATCTGGTCGACGGGCATGTTCTTGATCAGATCGTTCATCGACTTCTTGAAGAAGGTGTCGAACTCGGGCGGCACCGAGCCTTTTTCTTTCTGAATCTGATCGCGGAAGAGCTGCTCCATGGCGCTGACTTGCACTTCCATGGTTTTCTGCATGAGATCGTGCGAGTGCATGGTCTGGAGGTAGAGAATCACGTCGTCTTTGGACGCGGGTTCGTCGGCGTTCTGCGCGAAGCAGGGAACAACGAAGCAAAATGAGGCGAAGATCAGCAGGGCCGTGATGGTGAGCAGACGTTTCATGGCGTTTTTCTCCAAAAGAATCTTTATCCGAGCAGGCTTAGATTAACGCACGGAGAGCGCTTTCCCTATGGCGAAGTGGCGCGCATGTTACTCTCGTGCGGCGTGAGCGCGATCATTCATCCCGGAGCGTTTGAACCCGCAGCCTGGCATCTCGGCACTCTTCACGAAGGCCCGGCGGTGTATGCGGTTATGGCGGTTGTGCTGTGGGGTGCCGCCGATTTTGCAGGCGGTTACGGCTCGCGACGGGCGAACGCATTTGTGCTGACGGCGTTTTCGCATATCTGCGCCTTTGTGTGGATGATGGCGATCGCGCTGAACAGTCATGGCGAGATCCCTTCGCGCGCGAGCATCCTGTGGGCGCTGCTGGCTGGCGCGGTGGGGGGATTTTCTCTCGCGATTTTCTACGGGGCGCTGGCTTCGGGGCAGATGGGCCTGACGGCGCCGATTTCAGCGCTGATCGGAGCGGCGATTCCCACGCTGGCCGGTATTGCCATGGAAGGCGCGCCTAGCCGATGGACGATGGCTGGCTTTGTGCTGGCGCTGTTAGCGATCTGGCTAATTACACGGCCGGAGGGAGGCGCGGCGGAGGGACGTCCTGCGGGCGTAGCGCGAGCGGCGCTGGCGGGAGTTGGATTTGCGGGATTTTACATCTTCATCCACAAAGCAACGGGATCGGCGGCGTGGGTGGCGGCGATTTCGCGTATCGGATCGTTCAGCGCAACCGCCACCGCAGTGTTGGTGACGCGCGCACCCATCCGACTCGATCGTCCGCGGGTGGCGCTCGGCGCCGCGGCGGGATTTATGGATATTTCGGCGAGCGCGCTTTTCATCGTGGCCAGCCAGCATGGCCGTATGGATGAGGCGGTCGTGATTACGTCGCTGTATCCGGCGATGACGGTGCTGCTGGCGCGGATTGTGTTGAAAGAACACTTCAGCCCGTGGAGATTCGTGGGCTTGCTGGCGGCGCTGGCGGCAGTGCCGCTGATCGCGGCGGGGTAGGGCATCTATTCTAGAACTTGGGATCATGTATTGTTTTTCATTGTAATCCATTGTAAATAAATGATATTCTCTATTCTCGAATAGAGAATGTATGGATTTGCGCCCACAGGATATAGTGCTCGTTCTGAAACTCGTGGCTACTTCGCCATCATGGAGCTTCGGCAGGTTAGGAAAAGAACTGTCGATGAGCGCTTCGCACGCGTTCGATTCTGCGCGCCGAGCTGAGAGACTGCATCTGTTGCGTATCTCAACTGCTCCCCCTTCGCCTCCAAGGGCACGCGGGGTCTTGCTTGAGCCGATACGAACCAATCTAAGAGAATTTCTCATACACGGAGTCAGATACGTGTTTTCCGTCGAGCGTGGCGGTGTCACGCGTGGTGTCCCTACCGCCGAAGCAGCCTCTCCCCTTCGCGAGTACTTTCCTGAGCCGTCCGTCTTACAGCCGGTTTGGCCCGACCCCAAAGGACCGGTTCGAGGCACCGCATTCTCGCCGCTGTATAAGAATGTGCCCCAGGCCGCACGTCAAGATCCGAAGCTTTACGAACTCCTTGCCCTAGTCGACGCTATTCGTGAAGGACGGGCTCGTGAGCGAGAGATCGCGATCCGTGAGCTAACTGCAAGGATCGACGATCACCAGTCCATACGCTAATGAGTATTCGGCCAGACGATCCAAATCTGAAGCAGCTTATAGACGCCGCGATAAAGCTCAGGCCGTTGCTGGATGAGATCGTGTTTGTTGGAGGCTGCACTACGGGGTTGCTGCTCACTGATCCTGGTGCCGCCCCCGCTCGTGCAACCATTGATGTTGACGCGATTATTGAAGCAGCGTCTTACGCGGAATTCGTGGTCGTAGAAAATCGATTACGGGAAATAGGCTTTGGTCAGTCTGCCACGGCGGGGCCGATTTGCCGGTGGGTCCACGGAGACTTGATACTCGACCTAATGCCGACAAACGCAAGCATCCTCGGGTTCAGCAACCGCTGGTATCGGCCTGCACTGCAGAATGCTGACAAGATTCAAATTGGAGGGCACGAAATCAAGGTCATCACGGCCCCGTACTTTCTCGCCACAAAGCTTGAGGCATTCCGAGGGTGAGGCAACAATGACTATCAGATGAGCCGTGATCTCGAAGATGTCATTACCGTGATTGACGGACGCATCGAACTTATCGACGAGATTTCTCAGTCCGTGCCCGAGATCCGTCAGTATCTTTGCGATGAATTCCGTGCTTTGCTCTCGAACCGTGAGTTTCTCGATGCCCTTCCTGGGCATTTGCTGCCAGACGAAGCTAGTCAGCAGCGTATTGGTCTGATCGTAGAACGAATGCGTAAGCTAATTTCAATGGGTTGAACCATGGCGCTGATTGAAGTTCGAAACCTCGTAAAAGTCTTCCCGCACAGCGAGTCGCCGTTTGGGCCGAAGGCTGGCGCCGGGGTGCGGGCCGTCGACGATGTGTCACTCGAGATTCATGCTGGTGAGACGCTTGGGTTGGTGGGCGAGTCGGGGTCGGGCAAGAGCACGCTGGGGCGGCTGATCTTGCGGTTGATCGAGCCTACATCGGGGGCGGTTTTCTTTGAGGGACGCGACTTACTTTCTGCCGGCCGGAACGAGATGCGACGGTTGCGGCGCGACTTGCAGATTATTTTTCAGGATCCGTTTGCCTCGCTTGATCCGCGATTTCGCGTGGAGGATGTGGTGGCGGAGCCGCTGATCATTCATAAGCTGCAAAAAGAGAGCTCCGATGCCCAAACGAACCGGGAAGGGCACGACTTCAGTCGTGCCGCAAGTGGAGGCTCAAAGGCTGCGGCTTCAGCTGCTGAGGTCAAAGCTCGCGTCGCTGAGTTGCTGCGCGCCGTCGGGCTGGATGAATCGGCGATGCGGCGGTATCCGCATGAATTTTCCGGGGGACAGCGGCAGAGGATCGGGATTGCGCGCGCGCTGGCCCTGCGGCCAAAGTTTATTGTTTGCGACGAACCGGTGTCGGCGCTCGACGTGAGCGTGGGGGCGCAGATTGTGAATCTGCTGCAGCAGTTGCAGCGGGACTTTGGGCTGACGTATCTCTTTATTTCGCACTCGATGCCGGTGGTGCGCTATCTTTCGACGCGCATTGCAGTGATGTATCGCGGAAAAATCGTCGAAGTGGGTGAGACTACGCAGATTACCGAGCGGCCTAGGCATGCGTATACGCGCAGCTTACTAGAAGCCACTCCGGAACTGGCCCAATCCGGGAGCTAGTCTGCGCCGTCGTGTCCAAACGAGTGGCGAAAGGTCTTGCAACCAATCTTGCTCGCGGCTACTCTTATAACCTTTTGGACGGTTTCGTGGCCACGACGACTTCGACTTCTTTTTCACTAAGTGTTCCCCGGGAAACCAGCACTTACAGGAACATCGCAGAACTGGCGCTGGGCTTCGGCATCATTCTGATGGTGCTGTGGGTTCCTCCGCATGAGCAGACTTTTCTTGCCCCGCTCGCCCTGCTGGTGACGTTGTCGCTGGTGCTGCTGCGTCGGCAGAGTCTCAATGAGTTGGGCCTTGGGCTGCGCGGATTGACGCGGTCGCTGTGGATTCTGCCTGCAACCGTGGGCGTGATGATTGCCAGTGTCCTGGCGGCTAAAGCCATCGGTACTTTTCATGCGCTGTATCAGGCCGACTTTCGGCACGTCGCGGGATATGTTCTCTGGACGCTTTACCAGCAGTTTCTTTTGCAGGATTGCTTTATGCCGCGCCTGGCCCGGCTGATGAGCAGCGACTCAGCCGTTGCGGTTACAGCTGTGCTCTTCGCGGTGGCGCATCTGCCGAATCTTCCGCTCACTGCGGCTACGCTGGCGTGGGGAATGGTTTCGTGCCTGCTCTTCCGGCGCTATCGCAACGTCTATGCAATCGGCATTGCGCAGGGATTGCTGGGGCTTACTTTCGCGGTGTGCGTGCCGGATGCGCTGCATCATCATTTGCGGGTGGGGCTGGGATTTTTGAGGTATCCGGGGTAGGGTGTTGGGGCTTGGGTGTTGGGGCTTGGGTGTTCGATCCGCGAATTTAGGCGGACCGCCGAATCTGCGAAAGCCCAACACCTAACACCCACCGCCCAAGACCTAGTTTAAAACCACCACGTCCACAGCCAATCGACAAACGTGTGCGTAATCGCCGACGCCGCAACGCGGCGCTGGTCGCGCCAGGCGCGTCCGTAGAAAATTCCGGCGATGGATGCGAGCACAACGTAGCGCCAGTTGAAATGGGCTGTGCTGGCGCCGAGGCGCTTGTTGAAGTGCGACAGGCCGAACAGCACTGAGGCGGTGAACAGTGCGGCGGTGCGTCCGAGGCGGCGTTCGAGAAGATTCTGCACCCAGGCTCGGAAGAACAGTTCTTCGAGCACGGCGACGAAGACGAAAATTCCCGCCCAGGTGAGCAGAGCCCACCCGACGCTCGGCGCATTTGGATGTGGATGAATAAATCCCAGCAGCGATCCCAGCAGAATCACCGCGGGCGCGAAGAACAGCAGCTCGCGCAGTCCGGTCTTCCAGTCGCTCCAGCGCAGGTGAAAATCGAAGCCGGCGCCGCTGAGTTTTCTAATTTCGAGAAATCCGTAAAGGCCCGCATCGACAAGCAGAAGATTACCCAGACCGCGCAGCCCTGCGGGCCATGCACTGTCGAACCAGCGCAAGTCGACGGCCAGGCCGAGCGCGAGGAGAATGATGGCGTCGCGCCAGTTGCCGCGCTGCTCGGGGTCTGCCTGCGCCGCTTGCTGCAGCAACCACGCCATCACAGCTGGAACAGCGAGATAGACCGCGAACCACGTCCAGAAAAACATGTGTTGCGAAGCCGCGAGGAGCGCGTAGGGCAGCGCCAGCGTCGCGGGCGCGAGCGTGCGCAGCAGAGGCGGCCAGCGCTCGATCGCATGGGTCACGCGCTTGACGGCGAATCCAAAAGCAGCCGCAGGCGCGAGTTCGATCAGGAGCACGGTCGCTGCGATGGGAGTGGCGTTCTGCATGGAGTGAATATCTTAATTTGTGAGATGCGTGCGAAGTGCTCGGTTAACCGGTGATTTGTCATCCTGAGTACAGCGAGCGCGCATGCGCTCGCGGAGTCGAAGGATCCCTGCGATCTTGGGTGCGCTTGCATTCTTTGACTTCAGCCGCAGTTTTTGTGGCAGGGATCCTTCGACTGCGTTTTCGTGCGCGTTCGCGCACGAAAACTTCGCTCAGGATGACAAAACTTCTTCAGCACCCAGTACTCGATACTCGGTACCCACATCGCTTGTCTCGCGGCGGGGCTCCGACTAGAATTCCGACGAATCGGTTTCTTGAGGAGGTATCGATGGCCGCCGCTCCGGTCGTACCCGCACCGCCCGCTCCCGAGGCAGCGCCGCTCTCGCAGGGCGCGCGCATTATTAATACATTCATCGCTCCATCCAAGACGTTCACTGATCTGCGCCGCAGCGCAGCGTGGTGGGCGCCGTTTCTGCTCCTGGTGATTGTGTCTTCGGCACTGGTGTTTACCGCTGGGCAGAAAATCGGATTCCGCAAGATCATGGAAAACCAGATGCAGTCCCAGCCCAAGGCGCAGGCACGACTGGAAAACCTGCCGGCGGATCAGCGCGAGCGGCAACTGGATGCAGGCGCGAAATTCACCGGCATTTTTTCGTACATTTTTCCGATCTTCCTGCTGCTGATCTGGCTCTTCGTCGCCCTGGTCAATTGGGCTACTTTCAGGGTGGCCGTTGGAGCCGACATCAGTTTCGGAAAGTCGCTGGCTATCATCATTTATGCCACCCTTCCGCTGACGCTCAGGAGCGTGCTCTCGATAGGCTCGGTACTGGCCGGCGTGAATGCCGACTCTTTTTCGTTCCAGAACCCTCTGGCCAGCAACCCTGGCTACTTCATGAACCCGGCCGACGGCGTCTTTCTGTATGGAATTGCGACGGCCGTGGATATTTTCATGATCTGGACGCTAGTCCTGACGGCGATTGGTTTTGCCTGCGTCGCCAAGATCAAAACCGGCACGGCTTACGCCGTAGTCTTCGGATGGTGGGCCGTCCTCACGATCGCTGTTACAGGTGTTTCGGCAGCATTCTCTTAAAGATTTCCACCGTTCAGGCCGAAACAGAGGGCTTTGGCTGTGACAAATGTCACAGCCAGCTCGTGTTTCTGTCTGCGAGAATCCCATGATTTGCTGGAGGGCAGTATGCGATCCAAGTTCTCCTTGTTGTTCGGGCCGCAGTTCAGCGCGCTCGGGGCGCTCGCAGTGCTCATCGTGTGTTCCGGCGTGATGCAGGCGCAGACTGCGACCGCGGCGCAGTGCCTGGAGTGCCATACCAAAGTCACGCCCAATATTGTTTCCGACTGGAAGCTGAGCAAGCACAGCCAGGCTGAGGTCACTTGCGTCGCCTGCCACGGCGACCAGCACACGTCGGCGAGCGACGTTTCAAAGGTGAAGATTCCCACGCCGGAGACCTGCGCGCAATGCCACGAGCAGCAAGTCGCACAGTTTCACAAAGGCAAGCACGCCATGGCGTGGGCAGCGATGAAGGCCATGCCGACCATCCACTGGCAGCCCATGGCGATGACCCAGGGCGAGAAGGGATGCGGCGGATGCCACAAGATCGGCGACAAGACGCTGACTGAACTGGTCGAGCTGCGGCAGAACGGCTCGGGAACGGAGTTCGGCGCAGCGCAATGCGACGCCTGCCACACCCGCCATACCTTCTCGGCAATGGAAGCGAAGCAGCCCCAGGCGTGCGAGACTTGCCACATGGGTTTCGATCATCCGCAGTGGGAGATGTATTCGGCCTCGAAGCACGGCGTGCGCAATGAGATGAAGCAGAAGGGCGTGCTCTCGTATCAGGCCGCCGCGCCCACGTGCCAGACCTGCCACATGCAGGATGGCAATCATGAAGTGCGCACCGCCTGGGGATTTCTCGCAGTGCGACTGCCGCTGCCGGAAGACAAGCAGTGGGCCGCCGATCGCGCCGCGATTCTGCAGGCGCTGGGAGTGCTCGATCCGCAAGGCCAGCCGACGAGCCTGGTCGGAGTCGTGAAGGCAGCCGACGTGGCGCGGCTGACGCAAGAAGACTGGCAGCGCGAGCGCGACAAGATGCTGAAGACCTGCAATCAGTGCCACTCGGGCAATTTTGCCAAGCAGCAACTCGAGCAGGGCGACGAGATGATCAAGAACGCCGACCACCTGATGGCGGAGGCAATCCGGGTGGTTGCCGGGCTCTACAAAGATGGCGTGCTGCGAAAGCCAGAGAACTATGCGTATCCCTTCCCGAATCTGCTGGCGTTTCACGACGCGCCGACGGTGATCGAGCAGAAGCTGTTTGTGATGTATCTCGAACACCGCATGCGGACGTTTCAGGGAACGTTTCACGCCAGCCCGGACTACGCGCTCTGGTACGGATGGAGCGAGATGGTGCGTGATCTGACGGAGATCAAAGAGCTGGCGGCGCAGATGAGGCGGGAGAAGCAGGGACCGACGGTGAAACCGGCCACATTGAAATAGGGCTTGGCGACGGGACGAGAGATCGGGCATCCGGGTGTTGCCGGGCCGTCGCGATTTGCAGGGATTCTTCGACTCCGGGCTCGCGTTCGCTCGCCCTGCGCTCAGAATGACAGGTGGTTAGGGTTGATGTGCTGACCGCGGGCGGAAAAAATCATCCCGCGATTGATTCTATTGCTTGTACCAGTTCTGCGGGCAAGTTGAGGTTGAGGCTCGCCAGGTCTTGCCGCATGTGGTCGGCATTTGTGGTGCCCGTCAGCGGCAGGATTCCGATGGCTCGGGCGAAGGCAAAGATCAGCTGTGGCGGGCTGACTCCCATCTTGTCGGCAAGCGACATCAGCGGAGGATGATTTACCACTTCCTGATTCGCCGTGAGCAGCGAAAATCCTTGATAGATAATCTTTCTTTCCGCGCAAAATCTCCGCACATCGCGATCCCATCCCATATGGGCGAAGCAGCGATTCTGAACGAAATGCGGCACTTCGAGCCCTGCGGCCGCCATCTGCTCAAGATGTTCGATAGAGAAGTTGCTCACTCCGAGCAGGCGCGTGCGGCCGGCGTCGCGTTCGCGGCGCATCGCTTCCCACACTTCGGAATCGGCGTCCGCCCAGCCATATCCGGAGGACGGGCCGTGCAGAACGAAGCTGTCGACATGATCGGTGGCAAGATGGTCGAGCGAACTGGCTAGAGATTGCTGCACCTGGGAGGACAAACTGGCGGAGGGATCATAGGGCAGGCGGTGATCCTGGCCCCGTCGATAGGTGAACTTGGTCTGCAGAAACAAATCGGCGCGGGTCACGATGCCGGCGCGATAGGCGGCGGCTAATCCCTCGCCGGCTCCGGCTTCGAAGTAATGGCGGCGCTGGTTGGCCGTGTCGATGGCGCGGAATCCGGCGCGGAGCGCCTGTTCCACGAGGGAAGCGGTACGGCCTTCCTTCCAGGCAGTGCCGTAAAGAAATGAAGGAGCGTCGGAGGGCATCGCGACATTGTGACATGGCGGGATTTGGCGTTTGAGGGCGGATGACCGATCGTCCGCTTCCGGTATATCCTTGAGGCTCTCAGGAGGGTCCCCCGTGAAACGCATTTTTGCCTCGGTCTGTCTTTTCCTTGCTGCGACGGTGGCATTCGCCCAGACTCCGTCGTCTTCCGCCAAGTCCGCCGGTGGCGCGGCGCCGGCAGCGACGACGAAAGATCCGGTCGCCACGTCGCTGCGACTGATGCTGCAGCGATCGCAGAACAACACGGTCGGAGCGGTGGAAGCCATGCCGGCCGACAAGTTTTCCTACAAGCCCACGCCTGACCAGATGACCTTCGCTCACTTGGCGACCCATGTCGTCGAGTTCAACAACTCATTCTGCGCCAAAGCGGCCGACGTTGCCGCGCCGAAAGTGGACGAGCCCAAAGAGAGCGATTCCAAAGATCAACTTGTGGCGGCGGTGAAGGCTTCGTACACCTTCTGCAACGATGCCTTGGGCAAAATGGACGACTCGAAGCTGGGCGACACGATTGAGCTCTTCGGCGGGCGGCAGGGTCCACGCGCCATGGCGGCCTTGATCCTGTCGAGCGGATGGGCCGATCACTACAGCGCGGCAGCGATGTATCTGCGGATGAACGGGATTACGCCGCCAAGCGCGCAGAAGAAGTAGGCGGAGTCGGTGGCCGCTCAGCTACTGAGTACTGAGTACCGAGTACCGAGTACCGGGTACTACTTAATCTGCACCAGTTCGTTTTCAGTCGCGTCTACAGCGGTCGGCGTTGCCGCCGCATTCTGCGGTGCGCGCCAGGAGTCGAAGATCGACACCTGGTGCACGCAGGAGACGGTGCAGTTGGGGGCGCAGGATTTTTCGGTGAGATATTCGCGACGGAGATCGTTTCGAGTGTAGGTTTCGAGCGGCACGGCGGGGTATCCGCGCTGCTGCGAGCAGTAGTGCACGAGGCCGTTCTCGCAGATGTAGAGATAACGCGCGCCGGCGCGGCATCGCCAGTCGTTAGGCAATCCCTTCGCAATATTGTCCTGAAAGGCATTCACGCGAGTAAAGCTGCTTTTTTCGAGCGCCTGCATTTCGTGGTAGATGCGGCGCTCTGTGTCGTTGAGCGGCTGGAGTTGGCCGCTGCCGTCGTGAATGATGCCGATCGTCGAAGTAAATCCCAACTCGACTGCGCGCTTGCCGATGACAAGAGCGTCTTCGGGATGCGCGATGCCTCCTCCGACAACTGAGTTGATGTTTACGTGAAAGTCGGCGTGCTCGGCGAGCAGCTGCAGCTTCTTGTCGAGAACTTTCAGACTTTTCTTGGATACTTCGTCCGGGTTGACGTTGTCGATGGAGATCTGCAGCCATTCGAGTCCGGCGCGGTTGAGGCGCTGGATGCGCTCGGCGACGAGTAGGTATCCGTTCGTGATGAGTCCGGCGATCATACTGTGAGAGCCGCCGTTGCCACGAATGCGGCGGATGACGTCATCGAGTTCGGGATGCATCAACGGCTCGCCGCCGGAGATGGTGACGACCGCAGTGCCGAGGGCTCCGAGCTTGTCAATGCGGCGGTACATCTCGTCGATCGGCACCGGCTTCGAGAAGTCGTCGAACTCGTTGCAATAGGTGCAGGCGAGATTGCAGCGGCGCATGGGAATGATATGCGCCAGCAGAGGATGGTCGGTCGAGGCCAGGGCGCGGGCGGCCATTCTCGCTCCGCGCAAGTTGCGGTGCAGGGCTTTGGCGCGACGGCGCAGGGTGGTCAGGGCGGAAGGCATGAGGATTAACTTCTATTACAACATATTGGCTCTGAGCCCGCATGGGGCGGGGCACTGGACTGCGAGATTCGTGGGCTGAATTGCGAGTGGGATTGCCGGAAGAGTGACTGGCTGGTTGAGCGAGTCTTCGCGGCGACGGCTCAGGACAATAGCTGGTGCCCGGCTTCTCGGAGGATATTGAGCGCCCTTCCGGCGAATTCTTCCTGGATCAGCACGTAGTCGGTGTCGAAGGTGGAAATCGCGAAAATGGGGACGCGGTTCGACGATAGCGGCTCAATGAAGGCCAGCAGAACGCCGGTAAGCGAGAAGGGAAACGGGCCTTCGAGCTTAAGGCAAGTCCAGCGACGAGGCGAATGCGGCCCGGCGGGAACATTGTCGGCCGGGCAGACGATGGAGAGTTCGTCGGCAGTGCGAGTGACCGAGGTGAATTCGCCCTTGGAGGCCCACTCGGGAATGGACTCATCTGGGGCGAGGCGCACGATGGCGTAGGCGCCGGAGAGGTGTCGGAATCTAAGTTGGTGCTTCGACGCCGAGATCGAATCGCTCATGACTTAGGGGTGAGCCTTTATATCAGCTTACGCAGGAAGACGCTGGGCCAGATTGCCGAAGGGATCGAAGACCTCAAGATAGGAAGTGCCGCCCAGCCGATCTGCGAAGACCGCGACACAGACTCCGTTGCTATTCTTGGAGGAAGGATAGCGTAGCGCACAGTAGCGCGTCGAAGGCAACGCGGCCCAGGCGCTGCGTCGGAGCCTCTCCGGTTTTGTCCTGCTCGAAAATCCAGGCACCGGTCAGCTCCTGGTGACTGGTGGCAAGATCGCTTTGAGTGTGCGCAGATGTCAGGTCCAACGTCTCGCCCAGAATTCCTTCGACTGAGATGTACACGAGCGGCGGGCCTTTTATCTTGCTGAACATCACGTTGTTGGTTAGCACGCGGCCAACCTCGGCCAGAGCCGTAATCGGCTCCTCCGCCAGGTAGATGACCTCGAAGGTGTTGGGCTTGTTGTAGCGGCCGCCATTCTTGATCGAGCCGATTCCCCAGAGCGGGCGCGGCTTCGGCGGGACATAAGTGAAGCCGGAACTGATGACGACTCCAGGTTCTGGCTCGTATGTGATCGTCACCTCTGCTGGCTGGTCTGGGATGGCTGCCGGCGAAACCGCCGGGCCGCTCGGAGTCATGAGTCTCGTCTCGCGAGAAACCATCTTGTCGAAGGGAACAAAGCGGCTGAAAGGGCCGTTCAGCGGGACCGGTTTGATCTGTTCAAGGACTCGGCGTAGGTCGTCATCGCACAGCATCAACTCATCTGTCCAGCCAAGGCGTTCTGCAAAAGCGTGACAATCATATCAGTCTTACGCTCGGGAAAAAGACTCATGGGCTGGCGACCGCCGAGGTCGGGATGCGGGGCGTTCATCCACAACAGAACCTGGTCTCGCGTGCCCAGAACTGTCTTCAGCGTGGAATAGCAGAAGGCAATCTTGGCTAGCTCAGTCTGCAAAGAACGACCGGCAGGTTCTCGCTGAATTTGCGTCGGGCTGACGTCGAGGGCGCGGGCTATCTGCGCGAACGGGAGATCGAGCGCTTCGGCGACGCGCTTGGCGTCCAGGCGGCGAGTCGCAGGATCGAAAAGTTCCCGGGCGACGTGAGCCATGGGATCGATTTTTTCGGTCCTGGCAGTTTCGACGTTGGAGGTCTCCGGAGCGATCTGCCTTGTGCGCGGCGTTACGCTGAGTTTAGGTTCCATCGGAGGGCTCCAACGGCTCAACTACAAGTGTACAAATGGGTGATTGAAATGTCAATAAAATGTATACGTAGTGAGCATGGAGCTGCCCCTGAGCTACTTTCCCGAAACCTACATAAGATATTGGTTTTAAATCGCTTAGATAGCCTAACCGTCGATTGCTTTTTGCACCGCTGCCTTTGCCAGCAGCCGCGTCGAGTCAAGCACTGGCAAGGGTGAGGCTTCTGGCGTGACCAGCAGCGGAATCTCGGTGCAGCCGAGGACGACGGCGTCGCAGCCATCATCTTTCAGGGCGCGAATCACCTCGACAAAATATCCGAGCGAGCGCGGCAGAAACTGGCTGTTCACCAACTCGTCGAAGATGATCTGGTTGACACGCTCGCGCTGCTCCGGCCCAGGGGTGCGAAATCCGAGGCCCTCGACCTTCAACGTCTCCCGATAGACCGGCCCTTCCATCAAATAACGCGTGCCGAGAACGCCGAGACGCTTGAACTGCCGGCGTTGGGCGTCTTTCGCGACCTCGCGGGCAATGTGCAGCCACGGTCGCGGCGAGCGGTGCTCGACCAGATCGAAGGCCTGATGAATCGTGTTGTCGGGGCAGATCAGGAAATCGGCGCCGGCCTTGGCGAGTTTTTCCGCCGAGGAGAGCATGAGTTCGGCCACGCCCGCCCAATCGTCTTTGTAGACGAACTTCATGTACTCGGCGAGCGAATGCGAGTGCAGCGAAACTTCGGGGTGATCGTGCCGCCCCATGCGCTCGGAGCCTTCGAGCGAGATGGTGCGGTAGCAGAGCGCAGCTCCTTCGGTGCTGCAGGCGACGATGCCAATGTGTAACACCAGTT
This sequence comes from Candidatus Solibacter sp., assembly GCA_035501655.1. Lineage (GTDB taxonomy): Bacteria > Acidobacteriota > Terriglobia > Terriglobales > Acidobacteriaceae > Sulfotelmatobacter. Next base: position 131,156 of record DATJVU010000010.1, on the reverse strand, counting down.
GCCAGTGGTCAGTGGCCGGTGGCCAGTTTGATTTGGGTCTTGGGGACTGGGTCTTGAGTGTTAGGTTTTTGAACCTAAGGTCCGCCTATCACCCAAGACCTATCACCCAAGACCTAGCTCCTGATTGTAGCCGGAGCCAGCGCGTACGGACTCGAATCGCGATATCGCTTCTCAAATTCCTCGCGCGTGCACACCGTCCGTATGTCGAGCACGCGGTCGAGCGCGAGAACGCCGTCGAGATGATCGATCTCGTGCTGCAGAAGTTCAGAGAGATTCCGGTCGTCGCCGGCCTCGAATTCGAGCGTTTCGCCGTAGAGATTCTGGTAGCGCACGGTGATCTGCCGGTGGCGCTCGACCTGCATGAAGATGGCGAGGAAGCTGAGGCAGGCGTCCCAGACGGTAATTTTTTCGTCGCTCGCTTCGATGATTTCCGGATTGATGAGCGGCCAGGGCTCGACTCCGGGCAGCTTGAGAAAAATCACGCGCTTGAGGACGCCGAGTTGAGGCGCCGCGATGCCGCGTCCATAGCCGGTTTCGGCGCGAGCGTGGGCGAGAGTCTCGGCGAGATCGCGGACCAGATTGCTAATGTCGCGGGCCGTTGGATCAGCGACGCGCTGAGATTTCTGCCTCAACGTGGGATCACCGAGTTGCAGGATAGGGCGCACTGCCATGATCAATCCTCAGTTAATGCGGCTTGGGGCTATCGGTTTTCGAGTCGGTTTTCGCGGGCGTTCCCGAATGCGGCTTCAGTTCATCCTCCGACCAGACGAACTGGAGCAGCACGCACATTGCGATCGCGATCAGAAACAACGTAAGTTGCGGATGGTTGGGCCAGATTTTCTGCGGGAAGCGGGCGCGCCAGGCCAGCATCGTGACCAGGGTTGCGACCGCGCTGATCTTTAATGTTCTCACGACAAGGTTCTCATGCTGGCTGGGCCGTCCGAGCCGCAAACGCCGAGAAATTTTACATCAACCGGGCGATCGCCACCCGCCGATTCGTTGCTCGGCTGATCATCACTCGGACGATCAGCGCGCGGCAGCCGCATCGAACAGGCTGAGCAATTCGAGCTTCTTTTCCGCAGGGAGGAATGACGCCTCGAAGGAATTTCGTGCGAGCTCGCGCAGATGCTCGTCGGTGAAGCCGAAGATATCCTGCGCCAGCTGATATTCGCGCGCCAGCGACGTACCGAACAAAGCCGGATCGTCGGTGTTGAGTGTGACCATCACGCCCTGATCGAAGTAGGCCTTCACGGGATGATCGCCGATCGACTTGCAGACTCCGGTGCGGATGTTGCTGGTCAGGCAAATCTCCACCGGAATCTGCCGGTAGGCAAGCTCTTCGATCAGGTCGGAATCCTGCCCGGCAGTAAGGCCGTGGCCGATGCGCTCGGCGCGCAAGTTGAGCGCGCCCCAGATCGATTCCGGCGGCCCGGTCTCGCCGGCATGAGCGGTCAGCCGAAGGCCGTGGTCGGCGGCATAGTTGTACACGTTGCGGAAGAGTTCCGGCGGGGCCTTCACCTCGTCGCCGCCGATGCCGATGCCGATGACGTGGCGATCCTGATAACGCACCGCGAGCTCGAACACTTTTTGCGCTTCTTCCACTCCGAAGTGGCGCGTGGCATCGAAGATCCAGAGCAGTGAGACACCAAAGTCGCGCGCGCCGCGTGCGCGTCCACGCTCAAGCCCTTCAAAGATCGCGGCGAAATCCTGCTTGCGGAACAGGCACACACCCACCGCGACGTAGACTTCAGCGTGCAGCACATTTTCGTCTTTCAGGCGCTGCATGAGCCGGTAAGTGGCCAGCTCATAGTCGTCCGGCCCGCGCAGGTGGGCGCTGACCTCTTTGAACGCCATCAGAAAAGTCTGGAAATCGGTGTAGCGGTAGAGCGCTTCGGTCTCGGCGAGGGTGACGTGATCGCCGTGCTGCTGGCGCAGCTCGAAGAGCGTTGAGGGTTCGACCGCACCCTCCAGGTGCAGATGCAATTCCGCCTTGGGTAGTTGGCGAATAAAGGCATTCGGCGGATGGACTCCGGTAGCCATGACAAGTCTGATTGTAACTTGCCGGAGACGCGGAGGTGCGAGGCCGCCGCTGCTGCGCCTCCTTCGAGTACAATCCTCCTGTTTTGATCAGGACATTTTCCATCGCGGGTAAAAAAGAACGTTGAAAAGGAACGCATGAAAAGCCAAAGAGTGGCCAGCCTGATGTCGGCGATGCTGTTCGCGGTGACGGCGTTTGCCTCCGCCCCAAAAGTAAAAACCACCTCTGGAATCGTCCAAGGCAAAGAAGTGGGAAAAGTGCAGGCATTTCTCGGAATCCCCTACGCCGCGCCGCCGGTCGGCGATCTGCGCTGGAAACCGCCCGCACCCGTTGCGAGCTGGAAAGGGGTGCGCAAAGCCACTGACTTCGGCTCGCACTGCCCGCAAGGCAATGTTTTCGGCGACATGGTATTTCGCGACCCCGGCGCCAGCGAAGATTGCCTTACGCTCAACATCTGGGTTCCAGAAAAACTTGCGCCGGAAAAATCCGCATCGGCCAAGCTGCCGGTGATGGTCTGGATTTATGGCGGAGGATTCGTCGCGGGCACGACTTCAGAAGGCCGCCAGGAAGGCTCGAAACTCGCGCAGCAGGGCGTGATTGTGGTCTCGATGAATTACCGGCTCGGCCTCTTCGGATTTCTCGTGCTCCCCGAGCTCACGAAAGAATCCGGTCACAACGCCTCCGGCAATTACGGGCTCATGGATCAGCTGGCGGCGCTGAAGTGGGTGCACGAGAACATCGCCGCCTTCGGCGGCGATCCAGAGAATGTAACCATCTTCGGCGAGAGCGCCGGATCGTTCTCGGTGAGCGCGCATATGGTCTCGCCGCTGTCGAAGGGACTGTTTCAAAAGGCCATCGGGGAAAGCGGCGCCGCATTTTCCAGCACCGGGTTGTCGTTTGATAGACGGACGCAGCGCGAGGAGAAAGACCTGAAGCTGGTCAGCGAAAAGCTCGGAGTGAAAACTTTGGCGGAACTGCGCGCCTTCCCGACGGAAAAAATTCTGGCGCCTTTCATCCCGCCAAAATCCGAGGGCTTCGACTTCGGCCCCGACATCGACGGGTATTTTCTGCCCGAGCCCGCGTCGGCAATTTTCGCAGCAGGCAAGCAGAACGATGTGCCGCTGCTCGCGGGCTGGAATCACGACGAAAACAGTTTCGCCGTAGTGCTCAGCCAGCAGAAGCCGACGGCAGAGAGCCTGAAGGCAACGGCGCAAAAAGATTTCCCGAACAAGTCAGAAGAATTTCTGAAGCTCTATCCCACCGACACCGATGAGCACGTGCTACGCTCGGCCATCGATTACTCGAGCGATCAGTTCATTTCGTTTTCGACCTGGGAGTGGCTTGAAGCGCACTCCAGGACCAGCAAGCAGCCGATCTACCGTTACCGCTTCGACCTGCCGTTCCCGCCGGCGCCCAACGCGCCAAACATGGGCGCGTACCACTCGGCCGAGATCGAATACGTCTTCGGCCAGCTGGATTCAAAGCCCGGAGTCACGTGGCGGGCCGACGACCGGCAACTCAGCGAACTGATGCAGAAGTATTGGGCGAACTTCGCCCGGAGCGGGAATCCGAATGGTCCGGGCCTGCCAAACTGGCCAGCGTATTCGTCCGCGGAAGGCTGGCCGGTCATGCATCTCGACGCGCAATCAGCTGCCCGCAAAGATGATCTGCGGGATCGGTATTTGTTCCTGGAAAGCGCCTGGAGCAAATAGCGCCGACGGGAGAGAGTTTATACGAGCCCGCCGGCATGGCGGTGCGTGGAAGCCCCTGGAAGAAAGACCGATCCAGTCGCGGCGGCGACGGCATTCGTTAGCCCGGCGCGTAAGCGCCGGGGGAAGAAAAGAGGTGAAAATACCGAGTCCGCTTCAGCGGACGACACGGATATCGTAACCGCTTTTTTTCGCGGCTGAGGAAACTTCGACTGTCGGGAAAGCAGCTACCTAGGCCTTCACAACTTTGCCGCTGCGCAGGCAGGAGGCGCAGACGCGAATGCGTTTGCCCTGGCCCTTAACCTTGGCGTGCACCGGACGCAGATTGACGTTCCAGCGCCGCTTGGTGACGTTGTGGGCGTGGCTGATGCGGTTTCCCGCTTGCGGCTTTTTGCCGCAGATTTCACATACTTGTGCCATGACGATTCCAGATCCTTTTGAGAGCGTTACGCGAAACTTTTATTTTACAAGATGAATGGAGTTCGGACAATGGCAGCGCGGGATGTCGGCATAGTCGGGACTCTGATCAGTCTTGCGCGTCTTAGCGGCGGCATCCTGAAGTGGGCGTCATCCTGAGCGGAGCCGTTTTTCAGGCGTAGCGAAGGATCTCCCGCTCAACTGGCACCCAGCGTTAGCCAAACTGTACCTTACCCAACTCTGCGGGAGGACGAATGCCCTCACCGCTCCATGTCGCGTACAGAGCCGCATCCCGGGCTATAATGATCAACAGCATTTCCGTGGAGGATCTATGCGGCGCAGCGGATATTCCATTATCGATACGGTTCCCATGCTCGCGATCATCGGTATTCTCGCCGGGATTCTGGCGGGAGTGGGCATTGGCATCGTCACCGGCCGCGCTCCTTCCAGCAGCAGCTCCACCACCACGACAGCCCACTAGCCGTACGCCCGCGCGGGCCCCACGGGAGATTGTGCGATACTGAACTCATGCAGTCCCCGCTCCAGTCGCCGACTGCGGCGACAGATCCCAAGTCGGTCAAGGTCAACATCAGCACGGGCACGGGTGTCGACATTGCCTGGGCCGACGGCCACTCCTCGCATTACAACTTTGTCTACCTGCGCGACGCCTGCCCTTGCGCCATGTGCAATGAAGAGCGCGAGAAGGCCGGAAGGCGTCCGGGCGAGCCGGCCACGGCAGCGCCAGGAGCCCTGCTGATCTTCAAGCCGCACGCCAAGCCGGTCTCGGCCGAGGGCGTCGGCAAATACGCGATCAAGTTCGTCTGGAACGATGACCACGACCTCGGCATCTATTCGTGGCGGTATTTGCGCGAGATTTGCCCGTGCGACGAGTGCAGGGCGGCGCACGCAGTGTAGTCCAGGGTCCTGTCGCGGGAATCCTGTCTAAACCGTAGGAGCTGGCCAGGATGGTTACTTCGCTGGGCGAGCTTTCCGGTCCTCTTCAATCGCGTTCTCAGGCTCCGGATGCTCCGCGCTGACTTCCATCATCGTGTCGCGGCCCAATTCGGGCCAACGGCGATCCTGTAAAATCGAGCTATCTGTCTCGGAGCCGCTTCTTCTTTGTCTTTTCTTGATCAACTCAATCCGCAGCAACGCGAGGCCGTCGAAACCACCGAAGGGCCGGTGCTGATCCTCGCCGGTGCCGGGAGCGGCAAGACGCGGGTGATCACCTACCGCATCGCCTATCTCATCGAGCACAAGGGCGTGATGCCGGAGTCGATTCTGGCGATGACCTTCACCAACAAGGCCGCCGCCGAGATGGGCGAACGCGTGGAGAAACTGGTCGGCGGCCTGAGCATTGCCAAGCCGGTAATCTCGACGTTTCACTCGTTCTGCGTGCGCATGTTGCGCCGCGACATTGAAGCGCTACGCATTCCCTCGTCTGTTCCGGGCCAGCCGCCCATCGGCCACACGAAAAATTTCGTCATTTACGACGAGAGCGACATGCAGTCGGTAGTGAAGTCGATCATGAAGCGATTGGGAGTCGACGACAAGCAACTCACGCCGCGCATCGTTCTCGGACGAATCTCCTGGGCGAAGAATCACATGCTCGATCCGCAGGAGCTTTACCTGCAGTCGGCGGACCCGAAGACCGAAAAAATTGCGCATCTATACGAGGAGTATCGCAAGGAACTGCGTAAGGCGAACGCGCTCGACTTCGACGATCTGCTGCTGGAGGCGGTGCGTCTGCTGAAGTCGGCGGCGCCGGTGCGCGAATATTACAACCGGCGATTTCAATATCTGTTGATCGACGAATATCAGGACACGAACCGGCCGCAGTACGAACTGATGCGTATGCTGGCGGGCGACCGGCATAACGTGTGCGCGGTCGGCGATGAAGACCAATCGATTTATTCCTGGCGCGGCGCTGACATTCGCAACATTCTCGAATTCGAGCAGGATTTCCCCGAGGCCAAGATTATCCGGCTCGAGCAGAACTATCGCTCGACGCAAAACATTCTGCAGGGCGCGTCAGCGGTGGTGGCGAACAACGTTCGCCGCAAAGGCAAAAATCTTTGGACCTCGCGTCAGGGCGGCGCGAAGATCGGCTACTACGAGGCACCGGACGGAGAAAACGAGGCGCTCTTTGCGGCCGACTGGATTGCGCGCTACGTGCGCGAAGCGGATGGAACCGAGAACGACCGCGGGGACCGACCGCGAGCGGCCGTGCTCTACCGCACGAATTCGCAGTCGCGTTTGTACGAAGAAGCCATGCGGCGCTACGGCCTGAAATATCACGTGGTCGGCGGGTTTTCTTTCTACGAGCGCGCCGAGATCAAAGACATGATCTCGTACCTGAAAGTCATCCAGAATCCGGATGACTCGATTTCGCTCCTGCGCGTGATCAACACTCCGGCGCGCGGGATCGGCAAGGGCACGCTCGATACGCTCGAGCAGATTGCGCTGGAGACCGGATTATCGCTGTGGGGCGCAATCGGTGAAGCGACCCGGCGGCAGCTTCTGCCGCCGCGAGCGCTGGCTTCGCTGAAGAGCTTCCAGCAGTTGATCGAAGATGCCCGTGCGATGCGGGCAGGGACGTTTGCGGAAGCAATTGCAGCAAGTGTGGGCGCGGGCGACTCGCCCGCGAACCCGGAAGCTCTCGCCCAGGCCGAAGCCGAGCAACCCGCCGACAACGAATCGCAGTCCGAAGACGCAACCGCTTTCGATCCGAATGAATTTGAGAATTTTTCGTTCGACTTCGGGGTTGCCGATCCGGGTGCGCCCGACTCTCCGGCTGATTCCACATCGGAGGCGGAACGCCTCATGGATGTCCAGCGAGACCCCAGTGCGACCGATTCCACCGGTGACGGACCGCCGCCTGAACCCGAGATCGGGACTGTGCCTGCATCGTTTCCGACTCCAACCGTTTCCACCGCCGACCTGCTCAAGTTTCTGATCGACCGAACCGGCTACATCAAGCTGCTCGAGGCGGAAGACACGCCCGAAGCGTACTCTCGCATCGAGAACCTGCACGAACTGGTCAACGCCGCCATGGACTCGCGCGACCGCTCCGAGACGCTCGATCAGTTCCTCGATCACGCCGCTCTGATTGCCGACGCCGACGACTACGACGAGCGCGCGCAGATTACGCTCATGAGCCTGCACGCCGCCAAGGGCCTGGAGTTTCCGCTAGTTTTCCTGACGGGCCTGGAAGAAGGGCTCTTCCCCCACTCGCGGACAATGCTCGTGCCGGACGACGTGGAGGAAGAGCGGCGGCTCTGCTATGTGGGCATGACGCGCGCCATGGATCAACTGGTTCTCAGCCGCGCGGTCTATCGCCGCCGCTACGGCACCGATCTGCCCGAAGCGAGCGTCCCCTCGCGCTTTCTGGAGGAAGTTCCGGCCGCTTTGATTGAAGAGTTAGGCACGACCCGCGCTCGCACCGGAACGTCTGGAATAAGCCGTGTGGGGACGGGCGCCTTCGCCCGTCCGGGGCGAAGTTCCGCATACGGGGAGTCCACACACTATTCGTACGAAGATGAAGACCAGAGCGCGTCGTGGGATCGGGATTCGCGGAATTCCCACGTCTCGGAAAATCGGCGAGACCCTGCGGCAAAGCCGACAGCCCCAGCGCGTCCCTATAATTCGATCGAGAACATTGCAGAGTTTTTCGCGAGCCGGGGTAAGAAATTCTCCGTACCGAAGACTCCAGTCGAGGCGCCTGCAGGGATGCGTGGATTCCGCCCCGGGCAGAAGGTGCGGCATCCGAAGTATGGCGAGGGCACGGTTTATCAGCGCGAAGGAGAAGGCGAAGAAGCCAAGATTACTGTACAATTTCCACGCTTCGGTCTGAAGAAGCTGGTGGAGAAGTATGCCCAGCTGGAGCGGGCGTAGCGAACTACACGGGCGATCGAACCCAGGGAACAAACGGGGAAAGAAATGGGAAGACTGATTTCGGTGATTTTTGCAGCGCTCTTGGCGAGTTCGGCCTTGGCGCAGGTGAAGCAGATCAAACATGAGCGGCGTCCGCCGGCGTTGCCGGATTCGGCCGCGGCCACAACTACAGAGCCGAAACAACCGGCCTACGACTATTTCTCAATTCTCGACGGCATGCCGATGCTGCTGGAGTTGCATCACGACACCGAAGTCGGCACCAACAAGCCGATCGATGTGTACATGTTCGTGATCGAGTTGCAGGTGATGAACTCTGACGGAAACCTCGAGCCCGAGGGCCTGCAGATTCACAACTACTACACGGCCAAAGCGGTGAATCCGAATACGGCGCCGAACCCGAACAATGCGCGCGACTGCAAGAGCTGGAACGGGCTGGTCACCAATGAGATGAAGAACCGGAACTCCAGTTCGCCGACGTGGTCGTACGTGGAATTCACGGTGGCTCAAGGCGCTCGCACGATCCAGACCAATGAAGACGGTCAGGTATTCTGGAGCGACGACATCCAGTGCTGGGGATCGCGGGATCGGTTCCCGCCGTTCTGACGAGTAACGTTTGCGGGGAGAGCCAGATTCCCCGGTCGGGTGGCAGGAATTTTCTGAAATACGAATCGTAACAAAAAGAAAAAAGAGGACAAATACAGGCATTCATGGCGAATACATCGAAGCTGAGCAGAGACGAACGCAAGAAGGCAAAGCGCGCATCGCGCAAGAAACGCAAGGCGGAAAAGCCGCTCAAGGCCCGCGATTATCCACGCGGCTCGAAGAAGCCAAAGGTTAAGAAGTTGGCCCGCGGCCAGGCGAAGCGGTAAAGAACAGCGTCGGCATTCAGCACTCAGCATTCAGCCGTTCAGTTTTTTTGGAAACGGCGGAGATGCTGAAGGGCTGAATGCCGACTGCTAAGTGCTGAATGCTGAAGTTCAGGAGACCACAACCGCTTGTCACAACCATCCACGACTGAGCCCCCAGCCAGCAATCCAGTCCGCACCTCCGACAACCAACTGTTCTGCTGCAAGTCCATCGACAAGCTGATCTCCGAGTCCGAAGCGCCCGGCCAGCGCCTGCAAAAAACGCTGGGGCCATGGTCGCTGACGGCGCTGGGCATCGGCGCGGTAATCGGCTCGGGAATTTTCGTACTCACGGGCACAGCTGCTGCGGGAGAATACTTTAGGGCGCCTTCCATCCTGCACGCCCAGGTGCTAGACATCATTGTGAACTTCTTGCGCGGCGGAGGCACGGCGCAGGTGCTGATGCACGGGCGCCCGCCGGCTGGGCCTTCGATTGCGATTTCGTTTTTTCTGGTCGCACTGGCCTGCAGCTTTGCCGGTCTCTGCTACGCAGAACTGGCGTCGATGATTCCGATTGCAGGCAGCGCATACACATACTCCTATGCGACGCTCGGCGAGATTTTCGCCTGGGTTATCGGCTGGGATTTGATCCTCGAATACGTCGTCAGCAATGTGGTCGTAGCCATAGCATTCAGTGCGTACTCCAAGGCACAACTGGCATCGTTTGGCATTGGTTTGCCGGACAAATGGTCGACTCCGGTGTGGGAAGCCGGTCACTGGACTGGCTCGTATTTCAATGTGCCGGCGTTTTTGATTATCTTCATCCTCACCGTTCTGCTAGTGCGCGGAATTCGCGAGTCCGCTGAAGCCAATAACATCATGGTCGCGATCAAGATTGGTGCAATCCTGGTATTCCTCGTCGTCGGCGGAGCACTGGTCAATCCGAGCAACTGGAAGCCGTTCGCGCCTTCCGGATTCGGCGGCATCGTGACCGGTGGCGCAATCGTATTCTTCACCTACATCGGCTTCGATTCGGTTTCGACTGCGGCGGAGGAATCGCGGAATCCGCAGCGTGACTTGCCGTTCGGGATTATCGCATCACTGATCGTTTGCACCGTTTTGTATGTCGGTGTGTCCATTGTGCTTCTAGGCATGATGAAGTACACGACCTTCGTCTCGGGCCCGGCAGCCGATGCGCCGGTCGCTTATGCGCTGCAGATGCTGGGCGCCAGCCGCTGGTCGCGCTCGGTGATTGTGATTGGGGCGCTCACGGGAATGATCTCGTCGTTGCTCGTGTTTCAGTACGGTCAAGCGCGCATCTGGTACGCCATGTCGCGCGACGGGCTTTTTCCCCGATTTTTCTCGGCCATCCACAAAAAGTTCCAGACGCCGCACTACTCCACATGGATCGCAGGCTTCGCCGTCGGAGTTCCAGCGGGAATCTTCGCCATCAGCGACGCCGCCGATCTTTCCAACATCGGCACGCTCTTCGCATTCGCACTCGTGTCGCTGGGCGTAATTATCCTGCGGCGCACGCAACCGGATCGCAAACGCGTCTTCCGCGTGCCCTTTGTGCCGTGGTTCCCGTTGATTTCAATTGTTCTTTGCGGCGGGCTGATGACGGGCCTAACGGTCATCACTTGGTTGCGCTTTATTGTTTGGCTGGTACTGGGCCTGCTGATTTACATCTTCTACAGCCGGCACCGCAGCGAATTCGCCGGCAGATAACCTGCAGACATCCCTACTTTGCCGAAGGCGGGACCGAGAGCAGTTGGATGTCGAAGATGAGCGTGGCATTCGGGGGAATAATTTTTTCGTATCCCGACTCGCCGTAGGCCAGCTCTGGTGGAATGCGCAGCTGACGCTTGCCTCCGACCTTCATCCCGGTCACGCCTTCATCCCATCCCTTAATGACCTTGCCTTTGCCGATGGTGAAATCGAAGGGCGAGTGAGCGTCGACCGAACTGTCGAATTTCTTTCCGTTCGTGAGCCATCCGGTGTAGTGCACTTTCACGTGGTCGCCATCTTTGGCGACTTGGCCGGTGCCGACCTTGATGTCCCAGTACTGCAGGCCCGAATCGGTCTTCACGCCGTCGCCCGTGACCTTGGTGGGAGCTTTGGTGTTGGGAACGGTCTGAACTTTATGAGCCGCGGTCTGAGCAGCCAGAGCGGCTGCCAGAAACAGAATTGCAATTGCGAAGAAATTCCTGGTCATGCGGTCTCCAGAGAAGTTTTTGCCCAGAACCTGCTCCGTTGAGCTTTTCATTTCCTCGTCATGCGAGGGCGATCACGTCGATCTCCACCAAAACATCCTTGGGCAGGCGCGCGACTTCCACGGTGGACCGGGCGGGCGGCGCGGAGCTGAAATATTTTCCGTATACGCCGTTCATGGCAGTAAAGTCATTCATGTTTTTCAGGAATACGGTGGAGCGGACAACTTTGCCGAGGCCGCTGCCCGCGGCTTCGAGAATCTCCGACAAGTTGCGCAGGACGCGGTCGGTCTGCGCCGCTACGTCGCTGGTAATAACCTGCTGATTCGCAGGGTCAATAGCGACCTGGCCGGAGACGAAGATGAATCCGTTGGCTTTGATCGCCTGGGAATAGGGGCCGATAGCCTGGGGAGCGTCTTTGGTAGAGATGACTTCGCGCATGGAACTCCAGTTATAAAGCTGCCGGTGGCTGGTTGAAAATTAAACCACAGAGGGCACAGAGTAACACACAGGAATTACGGCGTTGTCATTACGCGTCGTTCTGCAGCCGCAGAGTCTTAGGTAGTCTTCGGCCAGTTACAGAGATCATTTCGCTTCGCTCAGGATGACAATCTCTTCTGATGGCCCGCTGGTCACTGACCACTGACACCGCCCACTGCTCTCAGATTTTCTGCAGCCTCTGCACTTCATGCACGCCAGGAATTTTGCGCAGGCCGGCGATGATGGTCTCGAGATGCTTCAGGTCGGCAATATCGAGGACCACTTCCACACTGGCCTGGCTATTCGAGGTATGGGCGGCAATGTTGCGGATATTCGATTTCGCATCGCCGATGACGCCGGTGATGCTTTTCAACATGCCGAAGCGGTCGTCGCAGAACACGGTTAGCTTCACGGGATAAGCCGTGGGCGTGCTGTCGTCCCGAGCCCATTCGACCTCGATCTTGCGCTCGGGTTCGTACATGAGATTGGTGACGTTGGGGCAATTGACGGAGTGCACGGCGACGCCCTTGCCGCGCGTAATGTAGCCGACGATGCCTTCGCCGCGGATGGGATTGCAACATCGCGCGCGATAGACGAGCATGTCTCCCTGGCCGCGGACGGTGATGGCGTTGTGGTCGCCGAAGACGCGGCGCACCACGCTGGCGATGCCGCCGGGCTGCGCATTGAGACCTTCAGATTCAATGTCCCCGGCGATGGACGGTGTCGCGCCCGCGGGGAGCAGGCGTGCAAGAACCTGCCGCGCGGAATATTTTCCGTAGCCGATGCCCGACATGAGGTCGTCGGCTTTGCCCAGGCCGTACGCGGAAGCGACCCGCTGTAGTTCCTCGTCTTTGATTTCCTTCAGCGCGATGCGGTATTTACGCGCTTCTTTTTCGATCAGCTTGCGTCCGATCTCGATGGCACGTTCACGCTGGTGAACGTTGAGCCAGTGCTTGATCTTGTTGCGCGAGCGCGAAGACTTGACCAGGCCGAGCCAGTCCCGGCTGGGCTTGTGTCCGGGCTGGGTAAGGATTTCAACGATGTCGCCGGAGTGCAGCTTATGGCGCAGAGGAACCATGCGTCCGTTCACCTTGGCGCCGATGCAGGTGTGTCCGACTTGCGTGTGAATCGTGTAGGCGAAGTCAATGGGCGTCGCGTCACGCGGAAGGACAACAACTTTGCCTTTCGGGGTGAAAGTGTAGACCTCTTCGGGATAGAGATCGACTTTCAGGGTGGAAAGAAATTCGTTGGGATCGCTGACGTCGCGCTGCCACTCCACGACCTGGCGCAGCCAGGCGAGGCGCTGCTCATCTTGTGCAGAGACCGGGCCGTCTTTGTACTTCCAATGCGCGGCGATGCCCTCTTCCGCCATCTTGTGCATGTCTTCGGTGCGAATCTGGATTTCGAAGGGAGTGCCGTCGTCAGTGATCACCGAGGTGTGCAGCGACTGGTAAAAATTCGGCCGCGGCATGGCGATGAAGTCTTTGATGCGACCGGGAACCGGCCTCCACAGGTTGTGGATGATGCCCAGCACGGCATAACAATCCTGTAGTGAGCGCGTGATCACACGCATGGCGCAGAGATCGTAAACCTGATCGACGGAGATGCGCTGTTTCTGAAGCTTCTTGTGGATGCTGAAGAGGCGCTTGATGCGGCTTTCCACGCGCGCCTGGATGCCCGCTTCTTTCAGCTTGTCGGTGATGATCTGCTGCGTTTTGGCCAGGAACGCCTCCCCTTGCTTGCGCCTGGCGTTCACCGATTTTTCAACCTGCTCGTAGCCGAGGGGATCGAGGAAGCGGAAGCCCAGATCTTCCAGCTCACCGCGAATCTTGCCCATGCCGAGGCGGTGTGCGATGGGCGCGTAGATCTCCAGCGTTTCTTCGGCGATCTTGTGCTGGCGATCGGGTTGCAGATGCTCGAGGGTGCGCATGTTGTGCAGGCGGTCGGCCAGCTTGATCAGGACGACGCGAATGTCGTCGACCATTGCGAGCATCATCTTGCGCAGATTTTCAGCTTGCTGCTCTTCCCGCGTGGCGAAGTCAATCTTGCTGATCTTGGTCACGCCCTCGACAATATGGGCCACCTGCTCGCCGAATTCCTTGCGAATGTCCTCAATAGTGACCGAGGTGTCTTCGACCGAATCGTGCAGCAAGCCGGCGGCAACCGCCACCGGATCCATCTTCATCTCGGCGAGCACGAGCGCCACCTCGAGAGGGTGGACGAGATACGGCTCGCCAGACGCGCGCGTCTGGCCCTCATGGTTTTTCAGGGAGTAGTCGTAGGCTTTCTTAACAATGGTCAGATCGTCGTTAGGACGGTTTTCCTGCATGCGCTTCATCAAGTCGCGGAACTTGGTGAGCGTAAGGGCAGTAGTCGCGATCTGTTGGCGCAAGCTCGCCATGTACGATTATACCCGCGAGGAAAGGGGCTCCGGGCAGAGGGGATGCTGAAGAAATTATACCGTTTAAAGAATGACTGCCGTAATTTGCAGTGCGTCGCAGTACGGCCTAGTCTCATTTTCGGTATGTTGGTTATGGGTCGATTTCATCTTGCATACGTATTTGTTCTCGTGGTTGGGTTTGCGCCGCAGTCGACTGCGCAGAGCCCCATGCCGCCTCCCCCACCGGTCACTTCGGGCGATCAGATCCCCGTGCCCGGACGTTCGGTGCCCGCCGACTACGGAAAGCTCTCTGAGCACAACCTCGAATGGGTGATGCAGCAGCCCGCGCAAGTGCAGGCGGAATTTCTGCTGGGAGCGGCGATCAATCACGATCGCGGCGCGACCGACATGATCAACAAGATGGTCGACGACTGGCACGGCAAGGTGCACTACTCGCAGAAATTCGACGACCTGTCGATGACTGCGCTCTACTCCAACGATCTGCGGGTCCGCGCGGCGGCGATCGAGATTACCCTCGCAGTGGACAACCTGCCAAAGACGGAGGAGACCGCCGAGAAGCTGATGGCTTCTGCGGAGAAATCCCCGAGCTACCGGCCGTTCGCCATGTGGGTGCTTGGCATGCTGGCGAATCGCGGCGTCGAACCGGAGAAGATTCACGACTATCTCCGATTCTATTTGCACAACGCAAACGAGAAGACGCGACACTGGACGGTCGAGGGGCTGGCACACCTGGGAACCGATGACACGATCAAGGATTTTCTGGATGTGTTCCGAAACGATCCGTCGCTCGAAGTGCGAGAACGGGCAGGATGCAGCCTGGCCAAATCAGGAATGCTGACGCGCGAACAGCGAATGCTGGCGGTGCCGGGGCTCATCGAACTGGCGGATGATCCGTCGCTCGATGCTACGACGCGATCGTGGGTGTATCAGGCATTACGTGAGATCACGAATGAACACTTGGGAAACGATCCGGCGGCATGGAGGAACTGGAACAGCACAGCCGGAGCGAAGCGACGCGAGGAGTTTCGTCTAGGCGAGTCGTGGTCAGTGCTGGGAAACAACTGACGGGGGCCTTTTCTTGTTACTCCAGGGGCTGTAAAAAATCTTGAACCACAGAGGCCGCTGAGGTCACAGACGAAAGCTCTGGAAGATTTAATTCGTGCGCCCTATATTTTCAAAAGTTTCATTCTTATTTTTCCGTTCGGGAAAATTCTCCCTTTCATAATCTGAATAGAGCGCCGATAGCGGTGCCGATTCTGCTACAGTGCGAGGCATGGTAAACGTTCACATGGCGCGAGTGCTGGTGAGCGGCGCGTCGGGATTGGTCGGATCGGCGCTGGTTCCTGCGTTCAGGTCGGCGGGCGCGCACGTGGTGCGGCTCACGCGACCGGGGGCGGCAGCGGGAAACGGCGGCGATGAACGCATTCCGTGGGATCCATCGCGGCCCTTGGCACCCGAGGCGGTCTCGGGATTTGACGCAGTCGTCCATCTGGCAGGAGAGAGCATCGTCGGCCGCTGGACCGAGGCCAAGAAGGCGCGGATTCGTGAGAGCCGCATTCCCGCGACGACTAATCTCGCAAAGGCGCTGGCCGCAGCCAAAGATAGACCTGCCGTTTTTCTTTCGGCGTCGGCAATTGGCTATTACGGCAATCGTGCGGATGAAG
This sequence comes from Candidatus Solibacter sp., assembly GCA_035501655.1. GTDB lineage: Bacteria > Acidobacteriota > Terriglobia > Terriglobales > Acidobacteriaceae > Sulfotelmatobacter. The sequence goes on along the minus strand of DATJVU010000010.1, from coordinate 115,498 downwards.
TGCTCACCGAAGAAGCCGCACCTGGCACAGGATTCGCCGCCGATTTGGCTCGCGAATGGGAAGCTGCGACCACGGCCGCGGCGCAGGCGGGGATTCGCACGGTGCAGATCCGAACTGGCATCGTGTTGGCAACGAACGGCGGAGCACTACCGAAGATGCTGCCCGCGTTCAAACTGGGGGTCGGCGGGAAGGTTGGCAGCGGCCAACAGTGGATGAGCTGGGTCGATCTGCAGGACGTGGTAGGCGCGATTCACCATCTGCTGCGTTCTGATCTGGTGAACGGTCCGGTCAATGTGGTAGCACCCAGGCCGGTCACGAATGCGGAGTTCACCAAGATCCTGGCGGGAGTTTTGTCGCGACCGGCAATTTTCCCCATGCCGGCGTTTGCGGCGCGGCTGGCGTTCGGCCAGATGGCGGATGAATTGCTTCTAGCCAGCCAGCGCGTGGAACCTATGAGGCTGATCGAGAGCGGGTATCCCTTCCGGTTTGGCGAGTTGCGAGCGTCGCTGGAGCATCACCTTAAGAAATAGAGTGCACTATCGATAAAGCGGCAATGGCCTCGTGCTGCGGCGGCAACTGCTCCAGGAACGTCCAGGGTTGCTGCTCGCCTGACAAGAAGAACGACAGGAAGAGCGAGAAGACTGCCGAGAATTGCTGCGGCGACAGGAATCTCGGGTAGGTGGGGCATCTCCAGCTCTTCAGACAGGACCGCGCTTCTCGAGTAAAAGTAAGGCACGAGGAGCGGACTCTCCGTCTGCAGAATCTAGTTTTCGCCGCTCAGTGGGTTGGAGCGGTTCATCTCTTCCTGCAGCTTCGTGAGCAGTTGGGCGCGCTGTTCGGTGGTCAGTTCGCGCTTCAACTCTTCGAGGGCGAGGGCGACGATGTGGTAGTGGTGCGCACCCGCGTACTTTGGGTCGGCAGTGATGTCGAGCCAGAGTTTGTGCATAAGTTCAACATCCTGCGGACGCATTCGCGGCGTGTGCGGGCCGAGCGCGTATTCGCGCACAGCGCCGTCGGGGGCGCAGACTTCAAGCGTCAGCCGGGGACGCGGCTCCGGCAGGCGCTCCCACGCGTCACCAGTAAGCTTGCCCTGCTCGTCGGCGGTGAGCTTGTTGGAGAGTCCGCAAATGACTCGGCTGGAATCAAGCCGCTGCGCCGTCACCATGATCGCTTCGAAAACGTCAGTCGCGGGAACCACCAGCAACGAAATGGGCTTGCCTTCTTTTTCCGCCACGGCCACCGCAGCGGTGAAAAGCTCCTGCTCGTAGTGATCGAAGACTTGCGTCGCTTCAAAAACCGTGCTGCCGCTGAAAGTGTGCTCGCGGTGATAAAGACGGGCGCTCATGACCACGACATCCTGCTTCGCGGTGTTGGTATGTCCGAGAATGTGGCGCAAGTAATAAAGATTGCGCGGATCGCGCACGGCCACCAGGATATTGCCCTGGCGCACGCCCATGGCCCCGCTGCCCAGCTCCTGATTGCCGTAGACTCGGAACTGATCGAGTTGCTCGGGCTTGCCGTGGCGCTCTTTGGCGACGCGGCGTTCAGAGAGCGTGAAGATGGTGAAGAAGAATGCGCTGAAAATCACGCCTGCAATCGTAGCCTCGTATTTAGTAAACAAGTTGACGACGGCAGTGACGAACAGCACACCGGAAATGGCAGCCAGTCCAATGGGAATTTCCGTCTTGCCGACGTGAAGATTGCCGGGCACCTTCCACTCGCGATTGCCGGGCTCGGTAAAGCGCAAGACCAGCACCGCCATCGACTTCATGGCGAAGCTCCAGATCACACCAAACGCATACAGCGCGGCCAGAACGTAAACGTTGCCGAGGCTTAGGAACACCGTGAGCAACTGCATCCCGACGATCAGGTTGATGATGCGGTAGCTGGTGCCGAAGCGGCTGTGCGGTTTTTGAAACCAGCTGGTCAGCACGCCATCTTCGGCAACGCGGTTTAATACGCCGTTGGCGCCGACAATCGACGTGTTCTGCGCACCTGCGAGAATGAGCACGCCCACCAAAACTACGAATCCGTGGAACAGCAGCTTAGGAATCTCCGCGCCCGGTAAATACATTGCAATGCCACCGATCAGGTTCGCAAAATAGTTCGGGCGGACGCTGTCGGGAATAATCATCACCGCAAAGAATGAAACCAAAGACGTGAACAGCAGGCTGTAAATAAAAATAACCAGCCCGGTCTTCTCAAGGTTCTTCAGCTTCGGGTGCTCGATTTCGCGGTTCACCTGGGCCAGAGTTTCTTCGCCGCTCATGGCCAGCACGGAGTGGCCGAAGCCGACGAAGAGAATGATCCAGGTCATGTGGGCGAAGAATGTGCCGTTAAGCCAGCCCAGCGACTCTTTGTTAAGCGGGATGGCGCCGGCGCCGCTGAACGGGCTGGGCGGCAATTGCACCGGCGCCCGAAGCACGGCGACGGTACACCACAAAATGAGGATCACGACCATAACAGTGGTGATGATCATGATTTGCAGTGCGCGCTCGCTGGATTCGTGGATCCCCTGCGTATTCTTCCACCAGAAATAAATGACAACGATCGTCGCCAGTCCGGCGGCAAAATGGTCATCGGAAAAATTCAGCGGGCGGTGAAAATACACGCCAATGTCTTTTATGAAGCCGGCCATATATTGGCCGGCGGACACGGCGCTGATGGGTCCGGTCAGGACATAGTCGAAAAGCAACGCCGAAACCGAAAACTTGGCCAAGGTGCCGCCCATGGCCTCCTTGACTACGCGGTAAACGCCGCCGCGGACGAACATGCTGCTCGACTCGATATACAGCGCGCGCACGGCGTAACTGAACAACATGACCGCGAGGATGAACCACGGGGCGCTTTTGCCGATGACTTTTTCGGCGTCACCGCCCGCGTAATAGGCGGAGGAGGCAAGATCAGACAGTACGATGGCGGAGGCTCGCCAGAACGAGATAAAGGTCAACATCACCGTGGTGGCGACGAAGACCTTTACGGCCGGTTTGGAACCCTCTACCGAAGTAGCCATCGAGCGAACGAGTGCGTATCAGGACGTATGAGGTAAACCCAATGAAGATAGCATATTTGCACCAGTAGAGACGTACTTGCGCCGAGTGGTTTTCAATTTGGCACGTGCGTTTTTGGGATGGCGTAATCCTGAGCGTAGCCGCTTTTTCAGGCGTTGCGAAGGATCTCGCGCGACTACTTCGTCTTCTGCTCCGCAATCCACTGACTCGTTCTCGCATCGAGCAGATCGAGGGGCAGCGTGCCGCCATCGAGCATTTCGTCGTGGAATTTGCGCAAGTCGAACTTCGGCCCTAACTCTTTCTGAGCGCGCTCCCGCAGTTCCCGGAACTTCAGCTGGCCGAGCTTGTAACTCAATGCTTGCGCTGGCCACGAGATGTAGCGATCAGTTTCCGACTGAATCGTAGGCTCATCCACCGCGCCGGATTTGCGGAAGAACTCGACAACCTGATCGCGACTCCAGCCCTTGGCATGAATCCCCGTATCCACGACCAGGCGTACCGCGCGAAACAGCTCCGACGACAAACGCCCGTAGTCGGAGACGGGATCCTGATAGAAACCGACTTCCTTGCCCAGTTGTTCGGCATAAAGCGCCCATCCCTCGATGTAGGCGTTGAAGCCGAGACCGTGCTGACGGAACTTCGGCAATCCTTCCAGTTGCTGCTGGATGGAAAGCTGCATGTGATGTCCCGGAATGCCTTCGTGGTAGGCGATGGCTTCATTATCAATCAGCGAGCGCTCGGCAAAATTCGAAGTCGCGACGACCACCCGCCCGGGCCGCTTTCCGTCGGGTGTTCCGGTAACGTAATGCGTCATGGCAGCAGCCTGAAACTCAGGGATGGCTTCCACGGTCACCGGCGACTTGGGCAGCAACGTGAAAAGCTCGGGCAGCTTTGGCTGCATCTGGGCGATGTAGCGGCGGTAGTCATCAAGAATCTGTTCAGCTGACGTGGGTTTGTACTTCGGGTTATCTTTCAGCGACGTACGAAACGCAGCGAGGTCTGCAAAACCCTTCTTCTTTGCAATCGCAGTCATCTCGGCTTCAATGCGCACGATCTCGCGCAGGCCAAGCTGGTGAATTTCTTCGGCCGACATGTGTGTTGTCGTGCGAGCGTAAATGTCGTTTTCGTAGCGCTTCTGGCCGTCAGGCAGCGACTCGATGGAAAGATTCGTGCGGCCCTGCGGCGCATACTCGGTGCGCGTGAATTCGGCGAAGGCCTTATATGCGGGCAAAACTTCCTTGTTCACCGCATCGGTAATCTCTTTCGTGAGCCGCGCTTGATCTTCCGGCGAAATGCTGGCTGGATAACTCTTCGTCGGCTTCAAGAAAGGATCTGCTGCAATGATCCCTTCACACTGGCCGGGAATCTTCTCCACAATAAAGCGCACCGGCACCAGCTTGTCTTTCATGCCGGCGCGCAGGACCTCGGTCTCCTGGCTCAGTGCGCGGGGGATCTGGTGCAGGCGGGAAATGTAGTCCTCGTAGTGTTTGACTGAATCCAGCGGAACGGCGAGCGGCAGGTCGGCGAGGTTGGTGTGGATGCCGCCCTGCGTATTGATCGGCATCTCGTACTCTTTGAGGTTGTAGTCGGCGATGCGCTGCTCGAGGACCCGGATCAGGAGATCATGAGAGAGTTTATCCTGACCGCCAAAACCCTCGGTGGCAATGGCCTTGATGCGGGCGAGAAAAGATTCGTCGGTTTCGTGGCGCCGTGCAATTGCGGCCAGAGAGTGGTCATTGAGCTGGTCGTTGTAACGGTAGTCGCCGAAAGCGGTCGCGCGCTCCGGAAAGTTGCGCAGGTCGGTTTCATACTGCTCGTCGAAAAGGGTGTTCTGGGCGGCCAGGCGTTCGGCAGCGGGCTTCGCGGCCTGGGCGTCGACAATCGAGGCCAAGAACGGAACTGCTGCGAGGAGGAGCAGGCTTCGAGCAATGCGCATGGCTAGGTAGCCTAGCAGAGGAAATCCTGGCAAGCGCAGATTTTTCGCCGAACGGGTTAGGCAGCTTTGTTTCTGGGTGCGAGGTAGGTGTGAGTGGTGCGATCGTGCCAGCACAGGGCGTCTTCGTCGAGAAAAACCCAGGCGTACCCCATGCCCAGCGAGACCGCGGAGAGGCAAGCCGCGAGAACTCGCCAGCGCCGCAGCGTGCGGTTTGTGGCGCTGCCATCAAAGCGGGAGAGTTCCAGCCCTGCTACCCAGAGGCCTGGCGTGCTGGCCGCATACACGACCAACAGATATTGGTAGACCACCCAGCACAGACTCGGAATGCCGGCGGCCAGTTCGAGAATCTGAATCTGCGGCGGACGCACCTCCGCCACCTTCCAAAAAATCGCGCCGAACAGCGCCGACGCGCCGCCAACGATGAGCCCATCGACAACCCCGGCCACGATCCGGCGAGTCAAGGACGCGCTCTGCAGCGGGATGTCGATGCCGGGCCGCTTTTCCATCTCCGCCGGTTCGATGGCCTCGATAGTAATGCCACCCAGCGCAGGTGGCGGTGGCGCGATCTCGGGCGCTTCAAGGATTCTCGGGAAATCTCCGACTGGTTCGGCCAGTTGATCTGGCGGAGGTGGAGGCGGCCCCCAGGCAAATCGTGGGAATTCGATAATCTTAGCGGTGGTTGTCGAGGATGTGGCGGCCTGCCGAATTTCAGTCTCGGCACTCGCTGGGTCGTCTGTGGTAAGAGCGTCGGCAGTAACGGCCTTGGCCTCAAAGTCGGCAGCGTCGCCGTCCAGAGCGAGTGCCCGGTCGGAAAAGTTCACGAAACCTCGGGACACCGTGGAGTTCACGTAGGTGTCAGGCTCCGACGACGCATCGATCGGGCCAAAGGGCAGGCTCAGTGAGGGATAGCGCGGTGGATGAATCTTGCGGCGGGCGCGGTAACGATTCAGGCGCGCGGACAATTCGCCACGCCACGCATCGGGATCAGGCGCGCTGTCAACTGCATCTCCAATGCCGGCCGACGGGCTCGCCTCCGCGGCCGCAGCCATGGCTAGAATCCCTTCCGGCGGCCCCTGCGTTGGCTCCGCCGGCGTCTCACACGAGAGCGCTGGGGCCGCTGACGCAACCGCAGCGGTCGTCTGCTGTGGCAAAACTGGGGGAGGGGGCTCCGGGTGGCAACGGCAAACTTCTTCCAACGAAACCTCTCCGCACACAGGACAATTCATGAAAACCAATCTTGCGAAATCGAACAAAGTACCTGGGCGTGCAACCGGGAATCTTCCCGCGGAATCCTAGCCTCTTTCGCCACTTTTCCTGAACGCTGGCGCCGTGCTAAGTTCACGTTTGCCACGTCCGGTCGGCCAATCATGACACCCAAGTTTGCGATGAGCGATTCTCTTCCGCTGCTCTTTCCCCGATGACGCTTCGCTCTAGATTCCTTATCACGGCGTTGCTGCTTTGTCATCAGCAACTCGTGGGCGCGCTAGTTACCAGGCAGTTGCTTTTTCACAGCGAGTTACTGCAGGCCGATTCTTCCAAAGAAAAGCCGCAAAATCCATCCACCGCTCAGAATTCATCCACTCCCTGTGCCAGCCAGGCAGCCACATCCGACAATGACTCGACTGTGATCTGCGCGCTGCAGCAGGAAAAAGACGGCGCCGTGTATAAACTGCACGGTGACGTTGAAATTCACTACCGCAATTACGTTCTGCGCGCCGACGACGTCACCTACAACTCGGACACGGGCGAGGCCGTGGCCACCGGCCATTTCACCGTCGACGGCGGGCCTAACGACGACCACATCAAGGCCAGCCACGGCACCTACAACTTAACCGCGGAAACCGGCCGGTTTTACGACGTCACCGCGACCACGGGTTATCACTTCAAGGGCAACCGCGCCATCCTCACTTCCACCGCTCCCTTCGCTTTCTCGGGCAAGGAAGTCGCCAAGACTACCCCCGAGCACTACTTCGTCTACGATGGCACAATCACAACCTGCGAACTGCCTAAGCCGAATTGGCAGTTCCAGGCGCGCCGGATCGTCGTCGACGTCGGCGGGAATGCACAGATATACTCGAGCGCCTTCCTGCTCCACGGTCTCCCCATCCTCTACCTGCCATACGCCACGCATCCTGTCGATCGCGAAGCCCGGCAGTCGGGATTCATGGTGCCAACAGCCGGCCGCTCCTCCACCAACGGCAACGAAATCGGCGACGCGTTTTACTGGGCCATCAACCGCAGCCTCGATGCCACGCTCGGCGCGGAGTATTTTTCCAAGCGCGGTTGGTCGCAACGGGGCGAATTCCGCGCCCGGCCCACTGACAGCTCTTACGTCGACCTGAACTATTTCGGCGTCGTCGACCGGGGCATCACGGTCGGGACTTCCGAAGGCGACAAGAACTTACCCGAAGGAGGTCAGGAGATTCGCCTGCGTGCCGAGACAAACTCCCACGGCTTTCGCGGTGTCGCCGACGTGGATTACCTCAGCTCGTTTCTCTTCCGCCTGGCGTTCAACGACGCCTTCACTCAGGCGGTCAACTCTGAAGTCAAATCGCAGATGTTTCTGACCAAAACGGTCAACGGCTTTTCGCTGAGCGCCATGTCCGAGCTCTACCAGAACTATTTCCAGACGCTCACGCCGACCAACACGACTCCTCCGATTGTCTTCGATTCCGTGCAGATCCTGCACGCGCCCAGTGTCGACGCCTCGAGCGCTGACCGCCAATTCGGCCATTTGCCCTTGTTCTGGTCCTTCGATGCCTCTCTCGCCGGCCTGTCGCGCAGCGAGCCCGGATTTCACACCGGCAACCTCCTCGGGCGCTTTGATTTCAACCCGGAACTCTCTATGCCGCTGCTCTTCCATGGGTGGTCTCTCCGTCCTGCGCTCGCTCTTCACGAAACGTATTACACCGAGCGCTTTGACGACGGCGCGGCCAAAAGCGATCCGACCAACCGGCAGGCGATCGAGGGATCGGTCGAAGTTCGCGCGCCCGTACTTGAGAGAGTTTTCGACAAAGAATTCCTTGGTCGGAAATGGAAGCACGTAATCGAGCCCTGGGCAAAATACCGCATCGTGACCGGCGTAAACGACTTCGCCAATGTGCTGCGTTTCGACGAGCGCGACATTCTCAGCAACACGCATGAAGTCGAGTACGGCTTCATCACCCGGCTGTATGCCAAGCATTCATCGTCCTCGATTCAGGAGTGCGAAATACCTATGACTGGGTTGGCCGTCGGCGCGGCGGCGCCAGAGCAAATCGTGCCCTGGCAGCGGATCAGCAATCTCGACCACGGTCCTTGTGCCCCCGGCCCGCAGTCCCGCGAAGTAGCCACCTGGGAGTTGGCGCAGAAGTACTTCCTCGATCCTAAATTCGGCGGCGCGCTCATCCCCAACCAGCGCAACGTCTTCACTACGACGGAAGATTTAACCGGAATTGCCTTCATTACCCAGGAGCGTCACCTTTCGCCAATCGTGTCGAGGCTGCGCGTCGCCACCAGTAGCCGGACTGACACCGAGTGGGATCTCGACTACGACTTCCAGCTCAGCCGCATCAATGCCAGCACGTTGCTGGTCAATTACAACGTCGGTCCGTTCACGCTCGGAGGCGGAGACGCGTTCCTGCAGATTCCACAGCAGGCGGCGCAGAATTCCGTGAACTCACAGAACCTCGGGGTTTGCACTTCACCGAATTCCACGGCCGTGCAAGCCACCTGCAAATTCCAGCAGTTTCGCGTAGCCCTGGGCTTTGGCGGGCTCACGCGCCGCGGATTCAGCGCGGCCAGCAGCTTCGGCTTCGACGCCGAAACCAAGCAACTGCAGTTCGCTACAGCGCAGACGACCTACAACTGGGATTGCTGCGGCCTGACCCTCGAATACCGCCGCTACGCGATCGCCAACGTCAGGAATGAAAACCTCTTCCGCTTCACCTTCAGTCTCGCCAACATCGGCTCATTCGGAAACCTGAAACGCCAGGAACGGCTCTACTAACATTGCATCGACTGTAAAGTGCGGCGCAGAATGACGGCGTCATTCCCAAGCCCGGCGCTTTCACAGTCTGTTACGAAACGGCGGGAAATGGCAGCTCGGTGGAACAAAATTCGCTCCAGTCGCGAAAGCGACGGCATTCATTAACCCGCCACGTAAGTGGCGGGAAGGCGATGTGAGAAGAACCAAGTCCGCTACAGCGGACGGCACCGAGTTTCGGAACAGACTCTTCATCAGCGGCGCAAGAAGTCTCGCGTGGAGCGCAATTTCCCGTGTAACGCCGCCTTCGCTCAGGCCTTTTGGTTCATCCCTGCTACGATAGATGCCGTGGAATCTCTCGACCTGATCGCGAAAGAATCCCGCCTCCTGGCAGAGTTGCGTCCGTTGGGACGTTTGCTGGTCGCCTACTCCGGCGGAGTCGATTCCGCCTACCTTGCATGGGCTGCCCACCGTGTACTGGGACCAGAAATGTTGGCGGTCATCGCCGATTCACCCAGTCTCGCCCGCACACAGCTCAACGATGCCGTCGATTTTGCGCGCGAGCAAGGCATTCCACTCGAAGTCATCTCCACTACCGAGTTAGATCGCTCCGAGTATGCCCGCAACGACAGCCAACGCTGCTTTCACTGCAAAGATGAGCTCTTCGCGGTAATGGAGGGCCTCCGCGCCGCACGCGGCTTCGATGCCATTGCCTATGGCGTAAATGTAGACGATCAAGGCGATTTCCGTCCCGGGCAGGAAGCAGCGCGCCAACATCACGTGCTGACGCCGTTGTTGAAAGCCGGACTTACGAAGCAGGATATCCGCGAACTGGCTCGCCGGGCGGACCTGCGCATCTGGGACAAGCCGGCCTCTGCCTGCCTCTCCTCTCGCATCGAGTATGGCCGCCCCGTGACCCGCGAGGCTCTCGCCATGGTGGAACAGGGCGAGGACGCCCTGCGCGCCCTCGGCTTTAGACAATTCCGGGTACGCCATCACGGCGATATCGTGCGCATTGAAATCGATCTCGAAGAACTTCCACGCGCACTCGATCCCGCCATGGCCGCCGAGTTTACCCGCATTTTCAAGACTCTCGGCTTCAAGTTCGTCACTCTCGACCTGGAAGGCTTCCGTTCGGGCTCGATGAATTCCCTGCTGCCCGCCGACCAGTTGCACCGCGCCGGATAGTAGTTTGGCAGCCTGGTAAATGGGGCACCTTGGCGTACTACACAATTCTGTCATCCTGAGCGGAGCGCTTTTCAGCGTAGCGAAGGATCTCCTGCTTAAACTAGCCCAGCGCGTAAGCCAAACAGCAGCGTTACCACCCCGACTTTGAGCGGCTCAGCGCGCTCCCTGTGAGATAATCAACGGGTAAACCTGCAATGTTAAGGCGGTTTTTGGTGATCTTAATTCGACGTTCCCTGTTCGTCCTGCTCCTGATTTGCCTAGGTTGCGTAGCCCAATCCACACCTCCCGACCTCGCCCGGAAGATCGAGCGCCAGGTGCGCTCTTTCTACAACCTTCCCGCCGAAGTGAAGGTGAGTGTGGGCTCCATCAGCCCGAGCAGCGACATGCCGGAATACGACAGCGTGGCCGTCACCCTCGACGGGGACGGCAAACAAAAAGAGTACAAGTTTCTGATCTCGAAAGACCGCTTGAGCATGTTGCGGGTCACGAAGTTCGATCTGACGAAAGATCCATACCTGGAACTCATGAGCAAGATCGACACCACAGGCCGGCCTACTCGCGGAGCAAAGTCCGCTAAGGTCGTGGTCGTGAATTTCGACGATTTCGAGTGCCCGTATTGCGCCGCCATGCACAAGACGCTCTTCCCGGAGATCGAGAAGGAGTACGGGGATCGCGTCCAGTTTATCTACAAGGATTATCCGCTGGCAGAGATTCATCCCTGGGCGATTCATGCCGCGGTCGATGCCAACTGCCTCGCCGCGCAGAACCAGGACGCTTACTGGGACTTTGCCGACTACATTCACGCCAACAAACACGACGTCGACACCGAGAAGACGGCTGGGTCGCGTTTTGAGGCCGTGGACAAGATCGCAATGCTGCAGGCGCAAAAGCACAATCTGGATGTCGTGAAACTGCAGTCGTGCGTGAAAACGCAGAACGAGGACGCGGTGCGCGCATCGATGAAGGAAGCGGACGGCCTTGGTGTCAACGCCACGCCCACGCTTTTCATCAACGGGCAAAAGATTGACGGGGCAGTTCCGGTCAGCGAAATTCGCGCCGCCCTGGACAACGCATTGAAAGACGCCGGAGTACCGGTGCCGGAACATACATCGCAGGCCGCCGCGCCCGCTTCCAAGTAGAGAGCGGCCGCGCCTATGAAACGAATGCGTTTGGCTTCGAATTTTCTTTCGCAGGTCGGAAACGGAGACATTCCCTTGAAACAACTCTCGATCCTTGCCCGCTCAACTTGGGCGGTCGCGGCGGGTGTTCTGCTGGCGAGCCTGGCCGCGTGTAACTCGCAACCTGGCGGCGACGTAATGGCCACCGTGGATGGCCGCAAGATATTCCGCTCCGACGTCGACAAGTACTACGACAACTACCAGGCCTCTTCTACGCAGCAGGCGCCGGTTGGCGAGCAAGCCACAGCTCTGCGCCTGCAGATTCTGCACCAGATGATCGACGACGAAATCCTGATGCGCCGGGCCGAGAAACTCGGCCTTCTCGCCACTGACGAGGAAGTCGATCGCAAGTTCAACGAATTCAAGGCGCCGTTTACGCAGGAGCAATTCGACCAACGGCTGAAGGACAAGAAAATCACCCTGGCCGATTTCAAGCGCGACATCCGCCGCTCCATCACCGTCGACAAGGTGATGAACAAGGAAGTGTCGTCAAAGATCAACGTCACTGACCAGGACATCACCGACTACTACAACGCGCACAAAGGCGAATTCAACCTCATCGAGCCGCAGTACCACCTCGCCCAGATTCTCGTGACACCCGCCCCGAATCCGCAGGCTCACAACCAGAACGACAAAGCGCAGAACGAAGCCGACGCCCGAAAGAAAATCCAGATGATTGCGAATCGTCTCGACAGCGGCGACGACTTTGCCACACTGGCCATGAAATACTCCGAAGACCCGGAAACGTCAGGCAATGGTGGCGATCTGGGCACGGTGCCCGAGTCTTCGCTGCGCAATACCGACCCCCTGACGCGCGAAGCGGTCATGCGTCTCAAGCCCGGCCAGTACAGCTCTATCATCGGAGTGGTGAACCCCGCGAGTAAGCAATCCCTGGGATTCCGTATTGTGAAGCTCGTCGCCAAAGAGCCCGCCGGGCAGCGGGAACTGGCCGATCCCCGGGTGCAGCAGGCGATCCGCTCGCAACTGCACGACCGCCGCGAGCAACTCTTGAAGTCGGCTTACTATGAGGTTCTGCGGGATACTGCGAAGGTTGAGAACTTCTACGCCAAGAAGGTGCTCGACAGCAACGGAGTCGAAAAGTAGTCATTCAACGATCGCCAGCACATCGCCCGCATTCACGGCAGCGCCTTCGCTAACCAGAATCTTCTGGATCGTTCCCTTCTTCGGCGACTTGATCTCGTTCTGCATCTTCATCGCTTCCACGACCAGAACGCCCGCGCCCGCCTCCACTGGAGAACCCTGCCCAGCCAGCACGCGTACAATCTTTCCCGGCATGGGCGCAGTCAGATTCTTCGGGCCATGATCGTCGGCGGCACGCGAACGCCCACGCAACGAGCGCGGATCACGCACTTCCGCGGCAAAACGCGCGCTGCCCACCCACAGATGCATCTCTCCTGCCACGCGCTCGCATTTCACCTCATAGGCCCGATTCCCGATGCGGAGGGAGAGAACGTTAGGCCGCGCGAGCACGGCGTCGACTTCCACTTCGCGGCCGTCGAGTCGGCAAGACCAGGCGTCGCCGGCGCGACTCACTTCAAGTCGGAATTCCCGATCGTCAATCTTGATCTCGTAGATCATTGCAGCGACTCTCTGCGCGCCGAGCTTTTCCAGTTAGCGCTGCGAACGCCGTCGCCGTCCGAGCGATTTCCCACGGAACTCTGCCCTGCGGTAGCAGCACCAATGGCCTCGAATATTCCGGCGGCGATTGCTGCAATTTCCGGCGCTTGCGTCTTCTCACCCGGAGAAGCGACAGCATCCTTCTCTTTCAGCAGCCGGTCGAGAAATCCCGTGTCAAGCTTTGCAGTGCGAAAATCCGGATCGCGCAAAATGCGCCGGAAGAGCGAAATATTTGTCTTGATGCCGCCGACAAAATACTCTCCAAGCGCCCGCGTGAGGCGGCCGATCGCCTGGTCACGATCGGTGCCGTACCCAATCAGTTTGGCCAGCAGCGGATCGTAATCCATCGGGACCGTCCAGCCTTCATACATTCCGCTGTCCCGCCGGATTCCCGGCCCCGACGGCTGCAGCAGCAAAGTAATCTTTCCCGGGCTCGGAAAATAATTGTTGTCGGGATCCTCGGCGTAAACTCGGCACTCGATGGCGTGGCCGCGGATGCTCACGTCCTCCTGCTTAAATGGCAAGGGCTCGCCCGCCGCAATACGAATCTGCAAGTGCACGAGGTCCAGCCCCGTGACAAGTTCAGTCACCGGATGCTCCACCTGCAGCCGCGTATTCATCTCGAGGAAATAGAAATTCTTCTGCGAATCCACCAGGAATTCGACCGTGCCTGCATTTGTGTAACCCGCAGCCTGCGCGACCCGCACCGCAACTTCGCCCATGCGGCGGCGCATATCTGTATCCACAACGGGTGAAGGGGCCTCTTCCACAACTTTCTGATGGCGGCGCTGGATGGAACACTCGCGCTCGCCGAGGTAAACCGTATTTCCATGCTCATCCGCCAGAACTTGCATTTCAATGTGGCGCGGATTGACGATCGCCTTCTCGAGGTACACTTCTCCGTCGCCGAAGGCGCGCTCGGCCTCGCTGCGTGCGCCGTCGAGCGCGGATTTTAGCTCCTCCGGCGCATGAACCAGGCGCATGCCTTTTCCCCCGCCGCCCGCGGCAGCTTTTAGCATCACCGGATAGCCAATGCGCTCAGCCGCTCGCCCAGCATCCTCGTAAGTTTCGAATCCGCGCGAAGTGCCCGGGACCAAAGGAACTCCGGCGTGCTCCATCGACCGCCGGGCGCGGGTTTTCGAGCCCATCGCATCCATCGCCGCCGCGCTCGGCCCAATGAACTTCACGCCCGCCTCGGCGCAGGCCCGTGCGAACTTCGCATTTTCCGAAAGAAAGCCGTAGCCGGGATGAATGGCATCCGCACCCGAGCGCGCTGCAACGTCGAGAACCTTCGCCATGTTCAGGTATGACTCGCTAGCCGCGGCGGCGCCAATCGGGTAGGCTTCGTCAGACTTGCGCACATGCAGCGAGGCGCGATCTACATCGGAATAAACCGCAACCGCGGCGATTCCCAATTCATGGCAAGCGCGAATAACGCGCACCGCAATCTCGCCGCGATTTGCAATCAGAATTTTCTTGAACATGCGAAGCTGGCTAACAGTGCGACTGCCTTAGCCAAACGGGATATTTTACTGGAGCGCGGTAGTTCGGTGCTGTGGGTTCGATCACTCGCCTATTTCGTCGGCAAGCGCGAAAAGCTGACCGCAAAAGGGGTTTGCGGCTTTTCGACCAAGGCGCGCTCCCAACCGCTGCGCGAAGTGAAGCGATAGCGAATCAACGTCCAGATCGCCTGCCACCCATCCGAATGCCGAATCTTCTTCCCTTCCACGGCCGACCGCGGATGGTAGGAAATCGGAACTTCCGCAATTCTTTCCCCCATGCGGCACAGCTTCGCGGTAATCTCCGGACAGAACTCGAACCGCCGGCACTCCAGCTGAATCCGTCCGAGAAGCGAACGGCGGACAACTTTGTAGCAAGTGGCCTCGTCGTGAATGCCGGCTCTATAAAGAAGGTTCGTGAGCCACGTCAACAACTTCGCCCCGAGAAAAAAGCGCAGCCCCCGCTCGGGCCGGTCGGGACGCACGCCATACACCACATTCGCCTTGCCTGATTCCAGCGGTTCCAGCAGCGCTGCATAATCCTGCGGGTCATACTCCAGGTCAGAGTCCTGAATCAGCACATACTCACCGCGCGCGTATGCCAGGGCCGTGCGAATCGCCGCGCCCTTACCGCAGTTTTTTTCGTGGAAGACGATCGTGAGTTCGTCGATCGCGGGCAGGGCCCGCAACCTCTCGCGGGTGCCATCGGTCGAGCCATCGTCGACGATGATGATTTCTTTCTTGACTGGCGACGACTGAATGGCCTGCAGCAGTTCGTCGATGTGCGCCACCTCGTTGTAGACGGGAACGATTACCGACACGCATCCCCTCCAGCGATCAAACGTCGCCGGCGCGGTTGTAACGACTTCAGCTTCCACGCTGGTCAAGGCCTGAAATCTCTCACATCGATAGCATAGTATCATCTGAAATTCTCTACTTACATTTCATGCCGCCACCTGCCGCTAACCAGAGCGAAGTTTCGGAGGCTCCACGGTCCCGCGGAAACGCGCTTCATTGGATCACGATGTGTCTCTTGTTCGTGGGCGGCGCCGCCTTCCGCCTGGCTCACCTCGTCAACAAGCCTTTCTGGTTCGATGAGTGTTTCAGCGTTGAGGTCGCCCGCATCGGCTGGGGAAACTTTTTTCGCTTGCTGTGGTGGCGCGAAGCCAATATGTCGCTTTACTACGCGCTGCTGCGCGCGTGGCTGCATTTCGGCCGGAGCGAATATTTCATTCGTAGTCTCTCGGTGCTGATGTCAGTTGCGGCCTTGCCTGCGATGTACTGGCTGGCTCGCCTGCTCTACGGCCGCCGCGTTGCCTTGATCGCAACCGCCTTGCTCACATTTAACGCCTACTCCGTTCGCTATGCGCAGGAGGCCCGCAGCTACAGCCTCTTCCTGCTGCTGGCGATCCTCTCTTCGGTCTGCCTTGTAGCCTGTTTGCAGCGGGGCGATCCCAGGCTCCGAGCTGGCTATGTCATCGCGAGCGCGCTTGCCGTTTACGCCCATTTCTATGCTCTCCTGCTCGTCGCCGCGCACTGGTTGACTCTGCGTTGCTTCGGAGCCGCTCGGCCGGAGAAATCAAGCGGAGGGGGCTTACCCGGCTTTCGTCAAGCCTGGATCGCGATTGGCCTTGCCGTTCTGCCGATTCTCGTTTTTGTGGCCAAGACTGGTGCCGGACCGATCAAGTGGATTTCCCGGCCAGGCTTCGCCGGTCTCTTCCAATTCTTCGAGAACCTCGCTGGCGGCAAGGATTGGACCTTGCCGATCATCTATTTCGTTTTGTGCGCCACTGCGCTGGCCCCGAGTGGAAAACTCCTTCTCCGCAAAACCCCGCGCTGGGACACGTGGCGCTGCCAGTTTCTCGTCGTCTGGCTTGTGCTTCCCGTCGCTCTGACCGTCTTACTCTCGTTCGCGCGGCCCGTCTTTCTTGCCCGTTATATGATCTTCTGCCTCCCTGCTCTGCTCACGCTTGCCGCTGCCGGTCTGGCGCGCCTGCGCTCGCCATGGATACTCGCCTTCACACTCGCCGGAGTCTTGTTCCTGTCGTCCCAGGGAATCTCTTTCGTCTTGGGCCACGATTTCGACAGCGAGCGCGACGCGTCGGACGCGGCGGTTGCCATGATTCTCGACCATACGCAGCCCGGGGACGCCATTCTCTTTCACATCGCCGAGACGCGTGTGCCCTACGAGTTTTTCCGCTCTTTGCGCGCGGGAACGAACACTGCCAGCCCGGATTTCCTCTCGACTCTGGGCCCTGAAATCGTCTTCCCCCGCCACGGCCCCGGGCTCGACTATCGCGACTTTACCGGCAAGCCCTCCGGCGAACTGGTGCGCTCCGCGGCTCAGACTCACCCAAGAGTGTGGATTATGCTCATGCATAACGGCACGCTGGCGAATCCGGATCCGACAACGGTCATCCTGACGCAGATTCTCGGACAATCATTTTCAAACATGAAGCGCTGGCAATTTCCGCTGGTGGAAGTGCGTCTCTACAGCAAGTAGCCCAATCCTGAGAGGAACACCGCTGAAGGCACGCGCAAGTTCAAAAAGCCTCCTTTTCAGGAGGCCTTGAGAGAATCAGACTTTAGAAGAATAAAAGAGAATCCGCTATTTCTGTTGGTCCATCGTGATGCCGCCTTGGCTCTGCGCTGCTTTCTCCGCTTTCGCCTTCTTGACTCGCAACGTTTCGTCGACCCAGTGGTCGGCAGTCTTCAAGTCCTCGGTCCGTGCGGATTCGTCGTCACATTCCACATCGGCGCGTTCGCGAAACATGAGGTTCATATAAGCCATTGCGTCATCGTAGTCCGGACGGAGTTGAATCGCCTTGTTCAGGCTGTCGATGCCTTCCTGAATCGCGGGGCTGTTTTTCGTTTTGAGTTCTTCGCAGACCTTTTTCTGATCCTTGTTCTTCGCGCTCAAGTGCTCGTCGGGCTTCATCCCGAGTTTGGCGCGCTCTTCCATGCGCGGCTGGTAGCAGGCGGTCCAGTCGATCACGCCGATGGAATAGTAAGGCTCGGCGTCGTTGGGATCGAGGTCAGAAGCCATCCGGTAATACTTCTTCGCATCGTCCCACTTCTTCGTGTTCAGCATTAAATAGGCGATGCCCTTGGCCGCGTTCACCTTCTGGTCGCGCGACGGATTCATATCGATCACGCGTTGATACTCGTCGATCGCTTGTTGCGCCGTGCGAAGATTGTCGGGCGCGTCCACCCCGGGAATGTACTGCGAGACAAAGGCGGTGGCCAGATACATGCGCGCGTTGATGAGCTGGGGATCCAACTGCACCGCCTGCTGGAAATGGTTGATCGCTTCCTCGTAGTGATTGTCCTTGTAGGACTTCACGCCCTTATTCAGTTGGTCGCGGGCGCGCAGTTTGTCGCAGCCCATGGAGGAGCAGAGCGCCAGCGCCACTGCCGCCAGCGTGAGCAGTCGAACGATCTTATTCATTGCGGTATGAGTCTCCCTCGCCACAGCATCCTAGGCCCAGAGACAGCTATTTGACAAGTGCATCACCCTGCGCTAAGCGCGAGTCCCGCGGCACCAGGAGCAGGCGTGCTCCGGTGCCACGGGTCAAAATCTGAAAATGCGCACTCCGGGCGGTCCCGGACGGACCATTCTAGCCGCCGGCTTCGATCTTCGCGGTAATTAGACCGACCTTATCCACGCCCGCGGCGTGGGCAATATCGATGACGTTGGCTACATTCACGAAAGGAATCGAGTCGTCGCCCTTCACAAACATAACCTTTTCCGCGCGTTGCTTGTAAATGTCGGTCAAACGCCCCTGCAGGTTGTCCCAGGTCGCGTCTTCATCGTTGATCTTCACCCCAGGTTCCTGCCCGGGGCCGCGATCCATCAACTGCACGACGATCGTGCGATCCGGCTGCGTGTTCTTTGGCGCGTTCGGCGGTGGCGGCTGCGGAACCAGCGCATCCAGGCCTTTCGGCGTCACCGGCGAAATCACCATGAAGATGATCAGCAGCACCAGCAGCACGTCAATGAGCGGCGTTACGTTAATGTTCGCGCTCTGTCCGCCCTTCGAACCCAAACTCATTCCCATGGTCGTTCTCCTCTATTGTCCCTGCGCCGCTGGAGCGGGCGGGGCGCTTGGAGTTGTCTTCCGCTGATCGGTGAGCAAGCCCAGATCATCCACGCCGGCAGCGCGCACGCTGTCCACGACTTTCACTACGCCGCCAAAGCGGGCCCGCATGTCTGCCTTCACATACACGCGTTTGTCTGGTTTGTTGGCAAGCCGGTCCTTCACCTTGGTGGTGAGGCTGTCGATGTCGGCTACCTGGTCCGTGCCGAAGTACACTTTGCCGTCTCGGGTAATCGAGACCAGCAGCGCGTCTTCCTTATCTGCGTCCGGCATCTGCTCCGGATTGTTCACCTTTGCCATGTCCACGCTGATGCCTTTCTGCAACATCGGCGTGACCACCATGAAGATGATCAGCAGAACCAGCATCACGTCCACCATGGGCGTGACGTTGATTTCTGAACTGACTTTCGATCCTTCGTCTCGTTTCGCTAATGCCATGGTTTTGATTTCTCCCGCGATCCGGTTACTGCCCCTGCGCTAAGTTGGGAAGGTCCGGCGCCAGATTTCCAGCGCCGGACAAGCAACTCACGGCAGAAACCAGTTCACAGCGTCGACCGGCGACGGAATTACCGCCGGTCTCCGCGCTTCTTGAGGAAGTAGTCGATCAGTTCGCTCGACGAGTTGTCCATTTCAACGTCGAACGCTTCCACGCGACCGGTCAGGTAGTTGAACATCATGACGGCCGGGATGGCGACGAGCAGCCCGATAGCCGTCGTGACCAGCGCTTCCGCGATACCGCCGGCGACTGCCGCCAGACCGGTAGCCTTCGAGTTGTTGATGCCAATGAAGGCGTTCAGAATGCCCATCACCGTCCCGAACAGTCCGACGAATGGGGCCGTCGATCCGATGGTCGCAAGGCCGCCCAATCCGCGCTTCAGTTCCGCGTGGACAATGGCTTCGGTGCGCTCCAACGCGCGCTTCGAAGCTTCGATCGTCTCGCCGGGAATTGCGCCCGGGCTGTCCTGGTGAGCCTTGAATTCCATCAGGCCTGCGGTGACGACCTTGGCCAGGTGGCTCTTCTTGTTGCGCTCGGCAACCTTGATGGCTTCGTCAATGCGGCCGTCGCGCAGTGCGCCGGCAACGGCGGGAGCGAACGCGCGCGATTGCTTGCGAGCGGCGCTGTACGCCATCCAGCGGTCGATCATCACGCCGATCGACCAGCCCGACATGATGAAGAGAATGATAACTACGGTTCGGGCGACCCAGCCCATGGCTTTCCACAAGCCAAGGGGATCGGTCGCCATCGCACCGCCGCCTTCCTGGACGACCCAGGCTGCCGCGGCCGGAATGTGATGAAGCATAGCTGCTACGTGAGTTGCAAACATGAGTTGCTTTTCCTCCTCGGAACTCTCTCAGAACTCGTGCGGTGGAACGCTTCCATAAAACGTTAGACACTGAGATGCGCTTTGCTGTGCCAGCCGCAGGCAAAAAGATGAAAGCCGGCAGTAACGGCATCGCCGTTACGACGCCCGAAACCGCTAGCTCATTGCCTAGCAAAGCTCCGTTGCCTAAGAAGATGTTTACGGTACGGTGGCCTTCATCCGAGCGTCTTTTGAAAAACCGCTCCCCGCCACCTCAGTTAGGATGGGTTGGGGAAGGGCCATCACACACTACTACAAACGACTAGGCTCGCGCCAACTGCCCGGGGAGTCTAGCCCCCGGAGAGCGTGAAGTTGACCTGCACTTGCGTCTCGACTTCGACCGGCTCGCCATTCAGCAGATACGGTTTGTACTTCCACTGCTTCACGGCTTCGATCGCGGCCGGAGCCAGCATCGGGTGCCCGCTGATCAGCTGCAGATTCTCGATGTTGCCATCTTTGCTGATCTGCGCCTGCAGCACCACCACGCCCTGGATGCGCGCCTGGCGCGCCAGTGGCGGATAGTTGGGCTGCACCCGGCGAACCAGCAGGCCGGACTGCACGCCCGACGATACGCGCACGCGCTGCGGCGTGGCAATCTTCGGCACCGCAACCGGCGTCGAGCTCAGCACGCTGCCGATCACGCCGCCCATCGATCCGCCCGGAACTCCGCCCGGGACGCCGCCGACGACACCCGTGGTCGCCATGACCGGCGGAGGAGCTTCCTCCTCTTTGATCATTTCAATTTTCTTTGGAATCTTGGTGGGCGTGCGCAGCTGACCATTGACGATGTCAGTCTGGATGACTTTCACAACCTTCACCGGCGCTGCGGCCGGCGGTGGTGGCGGCGGTGGCGGTGGCGGCGCCACCAGGAATCCCAGCTGAACGGACTTGGGCAACGCTTCGGTGAAAATCAGCGGGATCAGCACCATCACGATGATGACCATGACCTCCAGAAGGAAGGCCACGGTAGTAGTTCGACCTCGCTTGGTTCTCAGCTTGCCCCCGGACTCGATAAGGCTGTCTTCAAACATAGTGAATCTCCCCTAACAGCAGACCCTACGGAAGCTTAGACACCGACGACTCCTCATTTGCTCCCAGTCCCCCCGCCAGCCACCCTGAAATATCGAAACCCCGGCGGCCTCTGGCCGAGGCCCTGCTAACTGATTACAAAATAAGGCCTATCGCAACCACTCGACCGGCGCCACCGGGTAACCTACCTAGCCTTACCTTTTACCGGCATGGCTACCGGGCGCTTGCCTTTTTCAATCCGCCAATCCTGGTATGCCACCAGGATCGGAGCCGCAATTGCGATCGAGGAATACGTCCCGATTAAGATGCCAATCACCAGCGCGAGGCTGAATCCGTGCAGCACCTCGCCACCGAATAAAAAGAGTGCCAGTACGGTAAGGAAGGTTAAGCCCGCTGTCAAGATCGTTCTGCTAAGAGTTTGATTAATACTCCGGTTGACAATCTCAGACAGCTTTTCACGCCGCATGAGTTTAATGTTTTCCCGGATTCGGTCAAATACCACGATCGTGTCGTTATTAGAGTAACCAATCAAGGTCAGGATGGCCGCGATCACGGTCAGGGAGATCTCATAGCGGGGCGCCAGAAGCGAGAATGCGCCCACTGTGATTAACGTATCGTGAAACACCGTTACCACGGCGGCAACACCGTAAATCCACTCAAAACGGAAGCCCAGATAGACCAGCATCCCGGCAAGCGAATACATCGTTGCCAGTGCCGCCGATTTTTGCAACTCAGCTCCAACCTGCGGACCGACGATCTGCACGTCGCGCACCCGGAAATCCGACAAGAAGAACGAATCTTTCAACGAGTCCACCGCTGCAGCACTAGCCCCCGATGGCTTCAGATCGTCAATCGACTTCAGCACGCCGCCCAGAGTCTTATCGCGATAGTCAACCATCGCCTGCGCCTCAGCAGCGTACTTCTTGTCGTCGCCGCTGACGTGCAGTGGGTCCTTGTCGATCAGATAATTCTTGACGCTCAGCAGACTGGCATTGTTCAGGTCCTGCTTGCCCGCCGGAATATCTTTTTCCAGCGCATTGATGATCGTCCGCTTGCCCTGGTCGAGCGTCTGCTCATTGGTTTCTTTTTGCGCGAGATCGATCAGCACCTCATTGTTGTCGGCGCTGCCGTACGTCTGAATTTTCGGATCCTTCAGGCCGGCATGATCCATAGCGGCGCGCACCGCACCCAGATCGGGCGTATGCGAGAACTTCACATACACCAGGGTTCCGCCGCGGAACTCCACGCCCCACGGAATCCCATGCCAGAACAACATGGAGAGCACGCCCGCCACGCTGAAGATCAGCGAAAAGGCGATGAAATACCACTTCTTGCCTAAGAAATCGAAATTTACGTCCTTAAAGAACTCCACGCGTTTTAAGCCCCTTATCTATGACTCAGTCGGCAATGACTTAATGACTAAATCTCTCAATGACTCAATCCCTAAATGCTCAACGCATCCCCCACGTGCTTCTTGCTCAGAATCCAGTCGAAGATCACACGCGAAACAAACACCGCCGTGAACAGGTTCGCCAGCAGACCGAACGTCAGGGTCGTGGCAAATCCTCGCACCGGGCCCGTACCGAAGAGGAACAGAATCGCCGCCGACACGATCGTCGTCACGTGCGTATCCACGATCGTGATCCAGGCATGGCTGAAACCCTGATCCACCGCCGAGGTCGGGGTCTTGCCGTTGCGCAACTCTTCGCGGATGCGCTCAAAGATCAGCACGTTCGAGTCGACCCCCATACCAACGGTAAGAATCACTCCCGCGATTCCGGGCAAGGTCAGCACCGCCTCGAAGAAGCCCATGAATCCCAGAAGAATAATCAGGTTCAGAATCAACGCCACATCGGCATTGATGCCCGCGCCGCGGTAGTAAATCAACATGAAGATCAGGACCGCCAGCATGCCGGCCACTGCGGCTCGCACGCCCGCTCGAATGGAATCGGCGCCGAGAGAGGCTCCCACCACTTCTTCATTCAGATATTTGATGCCGGCCGGCAGCGCGCCTGAGCGAAGGATCATCGACAGATCCTTCGACTGCTGCTCGCTCATTCTTCCGCCGCTGATTTCGCCGGTATCGCGGATCGGCTCTTTGATGTTCGCGACTTCCTGCACCTTGCCGTCGAGAACAACCGCCAGGCTGTCGCCCACGTGATCCGAAGTGAATTTAAAGAAGCGCTGCCCGCCTTCGCCCGTCAAGTTGAAGTGCACGCTGGGCTGGCCGTTCTGATCGCGGCTGGGTTGCGCATCGCGCAAGTCGCGGCCGCTCACCGCCGAGACTCTCGACACCACGTAGTAAGCGCCACCCTCCGATTCAGCACCCGGAGCGCTGTGGCCAGGCAGCACCAACGCATCCGGCGGCAGCACGCCCGGCGTCGACTGCGCCTGCAATGCCGCCTGCTCGCTCGAATACGGACCACCAAGCGATTGCTTGATCTCCAGCATCGCCGTGGACTGCACAATATCCTTCACCCGCTCTGGATCGTCCACGTCCGGCAGCTGCATCAGAATCTGGTATTGCCCCGCCGCGCCGTGCTGTTCAATCGTCGGCTCGCTCACGCCCAGCGCGTCGACTCGATTGCGAATCGTCTCGATCGCCTGCGTAACCGCCTTGTTCTTGATGTCGGCCAGGTTCGACGGCTTCATCGCCAGGTTGTAGCTGTTCTGCGCGCCGCCGGTGATGTCATAGTCTGGCAGCCGGTCCTGCACGATGCTGAGCAGGTCGCTCCGCGAACCGGGCTGCACTCCCTTGATCGTGATGTGATCGGGATTCTGCGGATCGGTCTGCGTGAGGTCGGCGTAATCGATCTTGCGAATGCGCATCTGCTCTTTCAACACTTCCAGAGCATTCTGCGCATCCACGTTCACGGCGTCGTTGACCTTAACCTGCAGAATCAGGTGCGTTCCGCCGCGCAGGTCCAGACCCAGGTGAATATGCTTCCGCATGGCCGCGACTAGGCCCGAGCCCGAAAGGCTGTCAGGAACCCCAAAGATCCCAAACAGAAATACAACCAGCACCGCCAGAATGAGAACGGCTTTCCAGAGAAGAGTCTTATTCATAAGAAATCCAAGTTCAAAGTGGCAAGGTGGCAAAGTGTCAAAGTGACAAGGTTCTCGAAAACTTGGGAAGTCCTAAAGCGGCAAATTGACCCCATGTAACCTTGTCACTTTGCCACCTGCAACCTACTTCTTCGCTTCCTCCTCGGCAGTCGACACATGCGCCACCGAGGCCTTCGTCACTTCCACCACTAAATTGTTGGGCGGCACGCGCAGATGGATCGCGTCATCCTTAAGCGCCATGATCGTACCGCGAAGCCCGCCGCTGGTTGTCACCTTGTCGCCGGTCTTGAGCTGATCGAGCATGCCCTGCCACTTCTTCTGGCGGCGCTGCTGCGGCAGGATCAATAGAAAATAAAAGATCGCGAAGATAAAAATGATGGGGGCGATACCAAGCCATCCCATACCGCCGCCGCCGGTCTGTAAAGCAAGCCAATATTGCATGTGTTTGAGGTCTAAGCGGACGATTCCGCCAAAATTGCCCCGTTACCAATTACCTGCCGCCGGTTAGCGCCAGTGGGATCTCATTTGCCGCGGGGGCTCGGAACGCCTTCGGCCGGGTTCTTTCTTGTTTCAGCTTCGAAACGATTTAGGTTCGAATCCGGGGAGGTCTTCCTTGGGATCTAGAGATGCTAATCCGAGACCTGTCAGAAAGAAAACTGGACTCTTCCCAAGTGAACTAGCATGCCGCACACCGCGCATAGTGTCAAGGACGCAATTCCCTCAGCCGCGCCTGCAACTCCTTGCACGAAATCAAAATTTCGAGGTTGTCATGCAGAGCGCAGCAGGCGTACCGCAAAGCGGTCCGCCTGCGGAGTCGAAGCATCCCTGCAATCTGATGCGCGTTCCGAGCGAGGTTTGCGCAAGTTCGCCGACGGCGAGTCCAAATTTAAGTCGGCGTCATGCAGAGCGCAGCCGTTCTTCCGGCGGAGCGAAGCATCTCCCGCGTCACAAAATTATGGGTTCACGCGCTGGCTCCCGCAATCCCCGCCCGCACCCTCCGCATCGTCTCCAGATAAAAACTCAAATTGTGAATCGTATTCAAAACCTGCGCCAACACTTCATTCGATGCATAAAGATGCCGCAGATAAGCCCGCGAATAGCGCCCGCACACGCGGCAAGAGCAGTTGGGATCCAGCGGCCCGGCATCCTGCGCATAACGGGCCTGCTTGATCGAAACTTTGCCCTCCGACGTAAACAGCAGTCCATGCCGCGCCGCGCGCGTGGGTAAAACACAATCCATCATGTCCACGCCAAGATTTGCATACTCCGCAATTTCTTGCGGAGTACCCACTCCCATCAGATACCGCGGCTTGTCCTTAGGCAGATGCTCCAAAGTCGACTCCACAATCTCCCGCGTCAACTCCCGAGGCTCGCCCACGCTCAACCCGCCAATCGCATACCCCGGAAATCCAATCTCAACCGTCCGCAAAGCCGACTCCCGCCGCAACTCCCGATCCATCCCACCCTGCACAATCCCAAACAAAGACTGCGTGAGACAGTGGTCAGTGGTCAGTGGCCGGTGGCCAGTCAAACCAGAGTCTTTGGGTGGAGAAACTGACGGCGATTCCGAGACTGGCCACTGACCACTGGCCACTGACCACTGCCTCCAGGGAACTTTGTGTTTGTGCTCCTCAAAATACTTCTTACTCCGCGCCGCCCACCGCGCCGTCATCTCCATCGACAACCGCACGCGCTCCCGATCCGCCGGAAACTCCGTGCATTCATCGAACGCCATAATGATGTCCGCGCCCAGCCCGATCTGCGCTTCCATCGCGCTCTCGGGGCTGAAAAAGTGCGACGACCCATCAAGATGCGAACGAAACGTCACGCCCTCTTCATTCACCTTGCGCAGATCGTTCAAGCTGAAAACTTGGAACCCCCCGGAATCCGTCAGAATCGCCCGCCGCCACGACATGAAACCATGCAGTCCACCCATCTTCCGCACGGTCTCGACGCCGGGCCGCAGATAGAGGTGGTAGGTGTTACCAAGAATGATCTGCGCCCCAAGCTCCTCCACGATCTCCTGCGGAACGCCCTTCACCGAAGCCACCGTACCCACTGGCATGAAGACGGGAGTCTCGATCTCCGCATGCGGCGTTCGCAGCCTGCCCAGGCGAGCACTGCCGCTGACTTTTTCAACCGCAAAGTAGGGTTCCGGCATGAACGGCCATTCTAACGTGGGGAGGAATCTTCGCGAGACACGCCAACGCGGCATTGCTCGGCAAAGACCTGCGACCAAGAGCCGCAAGGCAGCGCAAGAATGCAGCCCACGGCGCAAGCCGTGGGTAGCGGTGGAAATGACACCCAGCCCCGGAGGGGCGAAAGATGCCAGCCCTGTCGCTTCAGCGCCGGACAGCAGCTAGAAGCCAAACCGAGTCCCGAAGGGGTCGCAAAAGAAAATCCACAGCCCACATGTGACGCATGTCCTTGTCTTCCACAGGCCCGACGTTCGAACATAGAAGCGCCCGCACAAGCGGACGATGGCTGACCACAAAGTCAAGACCATAACTTGTTCATTCTCAATATTTTGCGAATAAGTCCAATGTGTTCAAGATTTTAGCTGACATCGAGATATCCCGAAGTCAGCAAGTCCTGACGAATCAATATTTTGCGCGTCTTGATCCAGAAAAAATTTCGCGCGAGCATAGCTTATTTCTTGGGCTCGGACTTTACCGCCAAACCCACAATCTCCCCGCTTACTTCGCCACGCTCCACTCTCAGCCGCCCCACAGCGATCTGCAGCCTGAAGCGTCTCGGCCCCGCGCTCCCGGGATTGAAGTAAAGCACGCCATCGCGCGTCTCGTGCTTGGGCACATGGCTGTGCCCATAGACGACGGCCGCGAATCCAGCAGCCTGCGGTTTCAAATCGAGCGCAGCCAGATCGTGCAGAACGTAGATCGAAACCCCACAGACTTCCACCACTTCGGTCTCGGGCAGACGCCGCGCCCAGGCCGCCTTGTCGATGTTCCCGCGAATCGCCGTGAGCGGTGCGATCGTCGCCAGCTGCTCGAGAATCTCCGGCGCGCCCACATCGCCAGCATGAATGATGCGGTCGCTCCCGCGCAGCGCCTCAACCGCCTCAGGCCGAAGCAGTCCATGCGTGTCGGAGATAACGCCGATGATGATGCGCTGCCTCAGTTCCTGATCCCGCTCATGAGCCGATTTATTTCCGCGTGAGGAGGCGAATCTTGCATCGCCGTGTACGTTCCAGCTGTAATCAGTTCGTGAGCCAGTCTGCGCAGCAAGCCGAGCGTCGCGCGCATCGGCCCGGAACCCAGGCTAACGCGCTTCACGCCCGCAGCAGCCAGTTCCGCGATCGATGGCGAACCGGGACCAACGAGAATATTAACCGGGTATTGCAGATCGGCAACTATCCGTCGAATCGTGGGAAGATCGCCGAGTCCGGGAGCAAAGACGCAGTCAGCACCGGCATCGCGAAAAGCCGACAGCCGGCGCACAGTTTCATCGTAGCGGCTCTCCGGCTTGCCCACCTGTGCGAGATAAATGTCGGTGCGGGCGTTCACCACAAGCGGCACGCCAAAGTTGTTGGCCGTCTCGCGGATGGCGCGCAGCCTTTCCAGTTGCAGCGGCAACTCGGCAAGAGGACGATCCGAATCGCCAGTTGCATCCTCGAAGTTCATGCCAATAGCACCGGCTTCGATCACGCCCTGCGCCGTTCGGGCCGCAGCCTCGGGAGTGTTTCCGTATCCGGCTTCCACGTCGGCAGTAACGGGAACTGCAACCGCGCGCGCAATCTCGGCGATTGCGGCAAACATCAGCTCCGGCGGAATTTTCTGGCCGTCAGGAAAACCGTGGGCAAACGCAACGCCCGCGCTGGTCGTGGCAAGCGCGGGAAATCCGGCTTGCTCGACGACGCGCGCACTGGCCACGTCCCACACATTGGCCAGCAACAATGGTTTGTCGTTATGGTGCAGGGATCGAAATACTTCTGCTTGCTTTTGCTGTTCAGAAACTGGCTGTTCAGAGATCGGCATACAACGTTCGATGTCGCTAGCGGTCCGCGGTCTTCATCTTTTCTGTGAAGCGCCCGACGCTCACCACGGCGCGGCCCACAGTTCCGCGGCCGATTTCTTTCGAGTCGTCGCGGGCGGTCACGCGCATCGTATAAAAGCGGCCATCGAACGATTCGAGCGTAGCCTCGGCGACAATGTGCGATCCGATGCCGCTGGCAGCGCGGTGCTCAACGTTGATCGATGTTCCCACCGTTATCTCATCCCCTTCGCAGTAAGGCTGCATCGCATGAAACGCCGCCGTCTCCATCAGCCGAATCATGTCCGGTGTGGAATACACCGGCGGCAGCTCGGAATGATGCGCCGTCAGCGTGTGCTCGAACGCAACTGTCTCCTCAGCCCGGCCGTTCGTTCCGATGGAAATTGCTTTGGCCACATCGTCCTCGCAAAAAAATGAGCCAGTGATTCAGCCGAATCAATGGCTCAAAATTGTTCGAACAGAGTCTCTCTCGTTCACGCCGCAGCCGCTGCCGTGCGACGCGCTTCGATTCCGTCGAGCGCCTTCCACAACATGTGGGCGGCCTTCTCTGCGGCAGCGAGGGCTGCGTTTGCCGTGTCTGGGTTGGCGGCGATGCGTTTTTCCAGTTGCTTGCGCCAGACGCTCGAGTGGTAGACGTCGGCGGTGGCGTGCAGGGAAAAGTAGCCGCAGGTCTTGTCATCGGCGGCGTACATCTGGCGCAGGCCGCGTTCTTTTTCCTTCGCGATGCGCGGAACCTGCGATTCGTAGGCGTAAAACGCCGCCAGTGCCTCTTCCGGCGTGGCGTCGTTTGCGGTCTGATGAAAGTGGCGAATGAGCTGGCGAACTTCCGGCACCGGATTGTGCCAATCGAGGTTGCGGCTCGATCCCATGCCCTCGGCGAAATCCAGCCAAAGTTCAGAATGAGGCACGGAATTTTTTCCGGGACGGCCGTCGACGCCCTTTTCGTCACACATGTTGGCGAGCACGGCCGAGCGCAGTTCGCCTTCTTCCAGCCGCAGCGCAAATGCGGCTAGATAAGACGGGAAGGCGTCGACATGATGGTAGTAATCCTGCGCGTATTCGCGCAGATCTTCGCGGCTCAGTTTGCCGGCGGACCAGGCCTGATAAAACGGATGGCACAACAGGTCATGCTTCGCGATTCGAGCGTCCAGTTCCTGGAAAAAAGTGCGCGTGTCCATAAGCCCCCCGCTTCGTTTTATGAGACTCGTTTATGAAGACTCGATTATGAAGACCTGTCCATACTACGGTTGGCGGCGCAGCGCGGCAAGTGATGCAAATCACTCCACGGCGTAAGTTGCTAGAATGGAAGGGCGATTCGCAACAGATTTAAGCGTGGATTCGCCGTTTCTACGATGAATTTCACTGAGCAATTCGACGTTGTGGTCGTCGGGGCCGGGCATGCCGGATGCGAGGCCGCCATGGCCTCGGCGCGCATGGGGCTGAAGACCGCGCTTTATACGCTCAACGTCGACTTGATCGCGCAGATGTCGTGCAACCCGGCTGTGGGCGGCATCGCCAAGGGGCATCTGGTGCGCGAAGTCGACGCTCTCGGCGGCATCATGGGCGAGATCACCGATGCGGTCGGCATCCAGTTCCGGCTGCTGAATACGTCGCGCGGCCCGGCAGTCTGGTCTCCGCGGGCACAGTGCGACAAGCAGGGCTACCGCTTGAAGATGCGCGAGGTGCTGGAGTCGCAGCCCAATCTGAAGATCAAGCAGGCCGAGGTGGCGGATTTAATTCTGGGTGACGCTTCGGAGTGGCGTCAGGCGGCGGGCGGCGGGCATCAGGCAATTCTAGACAGAAACAACGGAGACGCCGCCAATACTTTTGATGAAATGTCTTCCAAAGAGGCCGATTTGGCTGAAGGCCGACGCCCGATGCCCGACGCACGACGCCAGGTTGTGGGAATCAAGCTCCGTGACGGCCGCACTGTTGGCGCGCGGGCTGTGATCATCACTACCGGGACATTTCTCAACGGGCTGATTCATTGCGGTGAGCAGCAATATCCCGCGGGGCGATCGGGAGAGCCTAACGCGGTTCTGCTCGGCGAAGCGCTCAAGCAACTTGGCCTGCGCGGATGCCGGCTCAAGACCGGAACACCTCCGCGCCTTGACGGGCGAACGATCGACTGGTCGAAATTTCCGGTGCAGCCGGGTGACGACGATCCCACGCCGTTCAGCTTTCGCACGAAGCGCGTGGCGCATCATGATTCGCAGGTGCCGTGCTACATCGCTTACACGACACCTGAGACGCACCGCATCATCCGCGAAAATATTCATCGTTCGCCCATGTACAGCGGTCAGATCCAGTCGATTGGGCCGCGCTATTGCCCGTCGATCGAAGACAAGATCGTCAAGTTCCCCGACAAGGAGGTGCACCAGCTTTTCCTCGAGCCCGAGGGGCTGAACACGCACGAGATTTATGTGAACGGCATGAGCACTTCCTTGCCGGTTGAGGTTCAGTTGGAAATTTTGAAGTCCATTCCCGGCCTCGAAAACGCCGAGATGCTGCGGCCCGGATATGCGATCGAGTACGACTCGATCGATCCGACGGAGCTTGAGCGCACGCTCGAAACACGCAAAATCGCTGGGCTGTTTCTCGCGGGCCAGATCAACGGCACGTCTGGATATGAAGAAGCCGCATGCCAGGGATTGATGGCCGGGATCAACGCGGCCTTGCAAGTGAAGGGCGAGGCGCCGCTGATTCTCGACCGCACCGAAGCGTACACGGCGATCCTGATCGACGATTTGATTTCGAAGGGCACGAACGAGCCTTATCGAATGTTCACGTCTCGCGCGGAGTTCCGGCTGCATTTGCGCATCGACAATGCCGACCGTAGGCTGACTGCACACGGGCGCCGCGTTGGACTGATTTCGGATACAGCGTGGGCAGATTTTCAGTCGAAGCAAGAACGGCTGGGCGTTTTGAAAAAGAGATTGGAACAGGCTCGGCTAACGTCGGAATTGATGGAAAGCTTGAGCGCATGTCATTCCGAATCGCTGCAAAGCAGCGGTGACGAACCTGGCGTTGGCAGCGGATTCATTACTGCTGTTCGAGCGGGCGCAGGGCAGACGCTCGCTCAATTGCTGAAGCGACCCGAAATCGTGATTGAACAACTCGCTCCAATCCTGCGAACTCTGAATCCGGAATTTTTCCAAAGAAATGGCTCGGCGTCCACGGCGACCTCTGCGGTTGTCATTTCTTCTGAGGTTCGCAACGAACTCAAGTCCGTCGAGACGGAAATAAAATATGAAGGTTACCTAGCGCAGCAGCAGCGGGCGATGGAGCGGCTGAAGAAGTCGGAGCAGCACGCGATCCCTGATTGGTTCGATTATCGCTCGGTGAGTGGCTTGTCGCGCGAGATGCAGGAGAAGCTTAGCCGGGTGCAGCCGCGGACCTTGGGGCAGGCCTCGCGGATTCCGGGAGTGACGCCTGCGGCTGTGTCGCTGGTGAATGTGTATATTGAGATTCAGGCGCGGCGGCGGGACCAGGCTGCGGTGCTGTAGAGTTTCGCGGTGTTCTCGTCTGCCGCATTGGCGCTGCCATCAGCCGTACGGTCCCTCACCGCGGCTTTGCCGCGGTTCAGGATGACATCGGCGTAGGACTAAATTTTTACTGGCGCTTGTCTTGCGATGATTGGAGTTGCTCGGCCAACTTCAGTTCACTTTCTGCTTCTTCTTTTTTTCCTAGGTCGCGGTAGGTCTCGCCTAGCAGGTGATGGGTCATGGCGTTGTTGGGGTCCATGCTGACGGCCCGTTGCAGGTACTTCACCGCCAAATCGAACTCGCCGCGTTTTTGCAAAACTTTCCCCAACAAGATGTACGGGCCAGTGGAGGACGCGTCGAGCCAGATGGAGCGCTGCAGCATGCGCTCGGCCTCTTCGTATTTTTGCGCGCGAGAGAGGGCATCGGCCAGCTTGTAGTAGGTCGCGGCGTGGCTGGGATTGATGGCGAGTTCTTTCCGAAATTCGGAGATCGCTTCGGGGATACGTGATTTGTAGGTGTAGAGTTCGCCGAGCAGATAGTGAGCGAGCGGCAATTTGGGATCGAGCGCGATCGCCTTCTGCGCGTATTCTTCGGCGACGGGATCGAACTCCTGGCGCAGCAGCATTTGCGCGGTAAACAGGTAGCTGGCGGCTGAGTCAGGCGGGACATCGAACATTTTTCCGAAAGCGGCGCGGGCCTTTGCGTAATCCTTGGTCTGGATGTAGCAAATTCCAAGAACATAGGCGCCGTCGACGTTAGCGCGGGGCAGCCAGCCTTGCGTTTTTTCCAGCAGAGGAATGGCATCGGAGGGATGCCCGCCGCGATAGTAGGCGAGGCCGAGCATCTGCGTGGCCTCGCTGTTGGCGGGAGCGGCGGCGTTTGCTTTTTTCAGGTATTCAATTGCTTTTACGAAATCATTTTTCGCGTAGTATGCGGTGCCCAGTTCGAGCGCCAAGCCTTTGGTATTGGGATCGGCGGACTCGATAGTTTGCAATTGAGCAATCGCCTCGTCGAACTTACCCTGCTGCGAAAGCTTGCGCGCCTGGGAAAACTCCGGGGGAGATTTTTCGGTTGCGGACGGCGCGTCTGGAGGCTGTTGTGCGAAGGCGATCAAAGAGGAAGCGGCGACGAGAATCGAAAAGGCCGCAAGCCGAAAAATGTTTGCGAGCGCTCCCATGCTGACGATTAGAACACAATCGTGTGGACCAGTTTCTCAATGGCTGGTCATCTGCCTTTGCAGGGCCTCGAGATTTTCTTTCGCCAGTTCCTGGTTGGGATCGATCTGCAGGGCGCGCTCGAAGTGCGACTTGGCTTCGGCATACTGGCCGATTTGAGCCAGGACTGCTCCCAGATTGGCTTCGACTCCGGCGTCGTGCGGCTGCAATCTCAGAGCGAGACGGAATTCGGGCAGTGCTGCGGAGAAATCATTCTGCGTGGCCAGAGCAATTCCGAGGTTGTAGTGGGCGTCGAAGTAATCGGGATGGTTATTGCTGGCGGCTCGCAGATAAGGAATGGCTTGGTCGGGATGTCCCGCCGCAACTAACGCCGCGCCCAAGGCGTTATTTGCAGTCGCGTCGTTGGGGCGGAGTTTCACGGCAGCCTCGTATTCGGCGATGGCTGCGTCCAACTGATCTCTGGCCTGCAGCATGGCGGCGAGGTTGTAGTGCGCTTCGAAGTCCGCAGGGTTTTTCTGGACGTTGTGGCGAGCGAGCGCCTCCTGCAGCATCATGCGCGGATCGCCCTTTGTCGAATCGAAATTTACCGGCAAGACTTGCAGCCAGAGATGGCACATCTCGTCACTCGAGCGATTTCCGCCCACGACGCGCTCGGGCGGATGATTCGGATTTAGCGGATTGTCTTCGGAGTTGTCGTAGGTGTAGCGCAAGCTCACAGTTGTTCCGCGCGGCAAACGCACGGGCTCGGCATAGCGATAGACGGCCTGCCAATTCAGATTCCAGTTCGGGATGTGGATCAGTGTCTTCTTCGTTCCGTCAGGCAGAGTGGCGAAGGCTTGAATGTCTTTGCCAAGGTAGTGCGCGTGCGGATAGATCGCCATGAGATCGACGTCGATGGGAAGGGTGAAGTCGTCGGTGACGACAAAATCTTTTTCGCCTGCCGGGATGTCGAGCTTCGCGTCGTTCTCCAGTTGCAGCAGCATAGGCAGCTTCGTGGCCGGCTGCGACGTGAAGTAGAGGCCGATGCTGGGTTGGATGATTTCGGTTTTGCCCGAGGGCTGGAGATGCGTGTTGAGGATTAGATCGGTGCCTTTGTCGAGGCGCAGCGCCATCCCTTCGGGCTCGGGAACGGGAACGGTACCGGGCTTCCAGAAGAGAAGATGGCTGTCGGGATCGAAGACCTGTGACTCGATGCGAATCTCCATGCCGCCGAAACCTGTGCCGGGCACGGCTTCGCGCTTGCGCGAGGCGCCGTAGCGATCGACGAGAATGTTCGCGTGGTGGACGTAGCGCTTGTCGCCGGGACGAATCTCTACGGCTTTGACCCACTTTGTTTCCTGGATGGGCACCGGGAAAATGAAGTTCCAATATGTGTCGGTGCCTTGCGGCGGAAGTGTGAGCGGCTTTGCAGCTTTCAGGATGAGATCGGGCTGGCCCAGTTGCCAGCCTTCGACAAATTTCGGTGCGGGCGGAAGATCGGAGGCCGCGCCCTCCACAGCGCCGTCATCGACCCAGCGCTGGATCAGGCTGATCTCGGTAGCGGTCAGCCGAAGTTCGTCGGCAAACTTCAGCGGCTGGGGCTCGGGCAGCCAGGGCGGCATCGTTCGGGCGCGGGTGACATCGGCAATTTGGCGCGCGTGGCGTTTCACGTCGGAATAGGTCAGCAGCGAAAACGGCGCAGCTTCGCCCGGCCGGTGGCACATGGAGCAGGAGTGAAAGATAACGGGCGCGATGTCGCGATTGAATGTGACTTGCGGCGTTGGCGAAGGAGAATTTTGCGTGCGCGCGAGGGGCGCGCCGCAGAGGCTCAGCGCTGTAAGGGCGGAAAGAGTTGCAACGTGGATCCGCCGGAGTTTCATTCCAGGTCGGACAAGTAGCATCCCACTCCCCTGACTTCGCTTCTGGCGACGGGCTGGCCGGCGGCAGCGGCGCGGATCGCGTCTTCTAACTCATGAGTCGTGGGCGCGGGGCGGGACCGGCCCACTTCGATGAACCAGTCGTCGATCCGGCCGTCGTAGACGAGTTGTCCGGCACGATTAAAGACGGCGGCTTCGGGCGTGATCTGCACATGCGCGGACTTTGCTAACGCGTGAGCGGGATCGCGAAGGGCCGGCAGATGGTATTGATACTGGTCAAGGTACGCGCGAATGTCAGAGGGAGAATCGTTCTTGTCGGGATCGACGAGCCAGAAAGTTGCGGTATCGGAAAATTTTCGGGCGAGCGCCTGAATCGTAGGAGCGTAGCGGCTGGAGACAGGACAATCGCGACGCAGGAAAACGAGCACTGCTATTTTGCCCTTTGCGGCCTTGAGCGGATCGACCGGCTTTCCGTCGAGATCGAGGGCAGACTGCTGCGCCATCGCAGAAAGCGCCAACAGGACTGTCAGCAAGAATCCGGCGGAGCATCGATTTCGCGGGGGCGATGCCATCGTGGCGGTCTCGAGTCAAATGCTTTCGCAATCAGAATTCTAAACCCGTTCTGCTCCCATCGAATCTGCCGCCGAATCTGACCCGCTACAATGGGCGCATGATTGCACACCTTCGTGGAAAGCTGCTGGCCAAGCATCCTAACCAGGCGATTGTGGAAACGGCCGGCGTGGGATATGACGTCACCATCAGCGTGCCGACTTTTTCGGAACTGCCATCGGCGGGGGGCGAGGTGGCGCTGTATATCCACACGCATGTGCGCGAGGACGTGATCGCGCTCTACGGATTTCTGCGGCCGTCGGAGAAGGTGTTGTTCGAAAAGCTGATTTCGGTGAGTGGAATCGGACCGAAGCTGGCGATCACAATCCTCAGCGGCATGGCCGCCGATGAAATGGTGGGGGCGATTCGCGGAAATGATGTGGCGCGGCTGACGCGCATTCCGGGTATCGGGAGAAAAACGGCGGAGCGCATGGTGCTGGAGCTTCGCGACAAGTTGCCTGAGGCTGGACCAAGCGCGGCGCCGGCGGTTTCGACGATTACAGCGGTTGAGGAAG
Organism: Candidatus Solibacter sp.; assembly: GCA_035501655.1. Classification (GTDB taxonomy): domain Bacteria; phylum Acidobacteriota; class Terriglobia; order Terriglobales; family Acidobacteriaceae; genus Sulfotelmatobacter. The sequence goes on along the minus strand of DATJVU010000010.1, from coordinate 79,880 downwards.
ATGTGCTCTCGGCGCTGGTGAATTTGGGCTACCAGCGGGCGGCGGCGGAGAAGGCGCTGGCCACGCTGACCAAGGAGGGGACGAAGGATTCTTTTGATGTTCTATTTCGCGGCGTATTGGGCAGGCTGTCGAAGTGAACTTTCCTCTGGACAGGCGCTTAGCTTTGGGCTTTAATGCTCGGCCATGCAAACGCTTGGCCTATCCGATTCGACGACTCGCAGCGAAAGCCGGCTGAAGAGTCTATTCTGGCCGTCGATTCAGAGCGGCGCGGACGTGGACTATCTGGCCGTGCAGGGCTTTTGGGTTTGCACGATTGTGGGGGCGGTGTCGTTCGCGTTCATGACGTTTTTCGCCGGCGCACCGATAACGGGATTGCTGGTTCTCCTGCTATTTCACTTTGGTGGCATTGGCGTGCGGGAACACAACGCCTTCGCGGCGGCTGTCACGCTGGTTTATTACGTCGCCGACTTCCTGGTCTCGATTGTTTTTCTGTTTCTGAACTCGCCGGGGATGGCTGTCGTTCGGATTATCATCATCGCTCTTCTGTTCTCGAATCTGCGCGCGACGTGGATCGCGGGAAACTGGAAACCGGACTCGGAAGAGGCCGCTCTGCCGCCGAGGATGGGCGATACCTTTGCAGACAAATTTGCAGACCGATGGCCGGCGTGGATTTGGCCAAAGATAAAGATCGTTTACTACATCTACTCTGCGGGATTCGTGTTTCTCAGCATGGTGGGCACGGCCTACGCGATGATTATGAGGGCGCTGCGATAGTTCCCTTCACTTCTTCCCTTCACTTCCCGATACAGAATGTGCTGAAGATCAGATTCAGGATGCCGTCTGTTGTCGTGGCGCCGGTGATGGCGTCGAGCGGGCGGAGGACGTTGTAGAGATCCATCAGCAGCATTTCGTGCGGGACTTTGGCGGCTACGGCGGCCTCGGCTGCGCCGAGCGCTTGCAGTGAATCTTGAATCAATCCGGCGTGGCGGATGTTGGTTAGGAAGCCGGATTCGCGTTGGGTGCCCACTTCTCCTCCGACGTGGCGCAGGATTTCCGAGCGAAGCTTAACGATGCCGGCCCCGGTTAGTGCCGAGGTGCAAACGAAAGGAGTTCCCTCCGCTGGGTTGCCCCGCTTCTCGCCGTTTTTGCGGAAATTGGGAATTCGTGCTGCTGCCGCTTTATCTAGCGCCCTCAAGTCACACTTGTTCTCGACCACAATGGCTGCGCGCTGGCTAGCCTGGGCGATCAATTCTTCGTCTTCTTTGGTTCGCGGCTGCGAGGCGTCGATCACGACTAACACCAGATCGGCGTCGGCCAGGGCTTCCATGGATTTGCGAATGCCGATGGATTCGGCTTCGTCGACGGCGGCGCGAATGCCGGCGGTGTCGACCAGCTTGACCGGGATGCCTTCGATCGACACGGTTTCGCTTACCAGATCGCGCGTGGTGCCGGGAGTGGCCGTGACTATGGCGCGGTCGCTTTCGACTAGACGGTTGAAGAGCGAGGACTTGCCTACGTTGGGGCGGCCGACGATGGCTAGCGTCAGGCCTTCGTGCACGATTTTTCCGTAGGCGAAGGTGGCAGCGAGTTGGGCCAGCGGCGCGCGAACGGAATCGATTCGGTCGAGAATTTGCGGGTTGGGAAGAACGGAGACATCGTCTTCGGCAAAGTCGATTCCGGCTTCTAGGAGCGCGATTAGTTCGACCAGCCTTTGCTTGATGGGCTGCAGGCGGCGCGACAGGGCTCCGTCGAGTTGCTGGGCGGCGACTTTCGCCTGATAGAGCGTCTGCGAGTCGATCAGGTCGCGCACTGCTTCGGCTTGAGTTAGATCGATGCGGCCGTTGAGGAAGGCTCGCATGGTGAATTCGCCGGGCTCGGCTAGGCGGGCGCCTTCTGTAACGCAGAGTTCTACGATGTGGCGGAGGACTACGGGCGATCCGTGGGCGGAGATTTCGACGATGTCGTCGGTGGTGTAGGAATGCGGCTTGGCGAAGTAGGTGACTACTACTTCGTCTATGCGTTGATCGGGTGGAGCGGGAGTTTCTGCCCGCGGGTTCGGTTCAGCGTTGCCGGGATTTTTGATCGACGACGAAGCTATTCCTTCTTGTGCATTTGTGATTGACGCTTTTTCGCGGGCGGGGGCGCCCGCGCCACATTGATATTGATATGGCTCGACCAGTTCTGCGAAGATCGCGCGGCCGGGTTCTAGTTCGTGCTTTAGGCGCAGCATTGGCTCGGCGATGCTGCGTGCGTCCGGTCCAGAGAGTCGGATGACGCCGATTCCGCCTCGGCCTGGTGGCGTGGCGATCGCTACGATTGTGTCATCTAAATTTGGGCCGATGCTCACGGGGCGATTGTAACGGGTAAACTAGCGTTGGTGCTGGGTTCCGGGTGTTGGGTGTTAGGCAAGACACGCAGCTTCCGATACGGCTTATTAGTGGACGACTAGACAATCCGCGCAGGCCCTCAGGGGCTAAAGCCCGCATATTTCTCGGCGATTAACGGCACGGCTGAAGCCGTGCCCTTCCCGGATCATCTATGAGATAAGTTCTTAATGGTGAATTCCCAAGACCCACTACCTGAGACCTGCTACCTGAAGGAGCTAACAATTGTCCGTAGCCGATGATCTGCTTGCCGCTAATGAGATGTTTGCCCGCAGCTTTGATCTGGGTGATTTGAAAGTGCAACCGCGACGGCATGCTGCCGTGCTGGCGTGCATGGACTCGCGCATTTTGTTTGAGCATTGCCTGGGGCTTCGTCCGGGCGATGCGCACATGATTCGCAACGCGGGAGGGATCGCTACCGACGATGCGATTCGGTCGCTGATTGTGTCGCATCATCTGCTCGACACGCAGGAGTTCATCATCATCAACCACACGGATTGCGGGTTGCTGAAAGTAAAGGAGTACGAGTTACGCGCGAAGCTAACTGAAAAGATGGGGACGGTCGCGAGCGAGCCGGCTCATTTTTATGCGTTCGATGATCTCGAGGCGAATGTGCGGCAGCAGGTGCTCAAAGTGAAGTCGCACCCGTGGATTCCGAAGCATATTCCGGTACGGGGATTTGTTTATGACGTGAAGACGGGACGGCTGAAGGAAGTAAAATCGGAATAGGGAGCGGCGGTTTTTTGTGGCCCCACGCAACGACTTTCACGATTTCCTGACAAAGGACCTTTACGACAGTCTGCGGTGGCTCTTTGAGGGCGCCGTCGCATGGGAGGCGGCTCGGACGAAACCCAACCCGGATCGGCGGCATCAACAAGTATTTGGAATGTTCACAAGCCTCGTACAGGCGAGAAGCTTATACGAATTTTTCTATGGCAAAAGACGCGATAATGGCGATGATGCGCGTGCCAGCGATTTTGCCAGCAACACTGGATGGAAGGCCCCGACGAGTCAGCTATACAAGCGGTATATGGAGACTGGCAAGCCAGCTCAAAAACGCGTTTTCCACCTCGTATTCAATCGGTCCACCCATTCAGGAGGAGCGGGAAGTGAACTTAACACAAAGGTCGTCGAATTCGCGGTAGAAATCCGGGGCCTAGTTGAGGACTTCGAATGGAACGCAGATCCGGAGTTTCGGGAAGATATTAGCTGTGCACTTGCAAGAGCAATCCTCGAAGCAGACAAGGCCGCCAAGTTCTTCGGCATCGCCAGACCTGTTTAGGGACGGCCCAATCACCGCGCCACCTTGTCGATCTCTGCTCGCAGCACGTCAGCCATTACTGCGCCGGGGTGGTACCAGGCTACTTTTCCCGTGCGATCTAACAGCACCAGCGTTGGTGTGGTTGAGGCGCCGTAGACCTGGAAGTTTACCTTGCTGATCGGGACTGGCATGTCTAGAAGTCCGCTGTAGAAACGACGGCGGACGGCGTCGATGTATTTCATTTCGTCGGCGGGGGCGGCGTGGTCGGCTTGTGCCGTGTAGCCGTAAAGCCGGGTCGGACCGATCACTTTCAATCCCTTTGGCGCATACTCCGAACGCAACTGCGCGATGATCGGGGCTTCGGCTTTGCAGTCGCTGCACCAATGCGCCCAGAAAAAGAGCAGGACCGGCGAGCCTTTTAATTGAGTGGCTGTGGGAAGTTCGGCTCCGAGAAACTGATCCTCTTTTAGCGGCGGCGCCACCTTGCCCTGAAATGTGAGCAGGTTCAGGTTCTTTTGCAGCCGGTCGCGAATCGACGTACTGCCGTACTGACGAAGCGCCGCCTGCAGCACCGCCAGTGCTTGCGTGCGCTGGCCGCGGGCGGCGAGCACCTCCGATTGCACCTCAAACGCTGCACCCAGCGCGAGCGGCAGGTGCGGCTCGGCATCGAGAGGACGCGTTTTCAACAGGTCGAGAGCGAGTGACTTCGTCTGTTTGGCGTAGGCGTCGGCTTTGTCATATTCGCGGTTATCCAAGGCCGCGCGAGCCATCCACGAATAGGCGTCGAGGTACTCGCCATCGACTCCGCGCTGGTTGCGATAGGAATTGAGCGCAGACTCGGCGGCTGAAAAATTGTTTTGTGACAATGCGATACGGACGTTGTCGACGATCTGTCCCCAGGACGAAGCTGTGAGTGCCAGACTGAATAAGAAAATCCGAAGACGCATGCTCTGAAGACGCATGTTCTAATGATGAGTTTTTTGCCAAAAGGTAGCAAATGGCAGGCTCAGGGTAAGCGCAATTTTGCGACGAGCTGAGAATCTTCGCGGTGATTTCGGCCGTCGAAGAGCCTTTTACCGCAGGGATCGCTGAGGAAGGTCCGCAGAGAACGCAGATAAAAGCTGATCTTGGCGGTACCGCCTGGACACCCCTCTGGTCAGACCATAACTCGCCTAATTTCAGCTGCTTGCAGGTAGAGCTTTACGATTTTCCTAGCAATTTTGCACAATTTTGCATACAATAGAGATGCGTTTGATCTTTAGAGCTCCTTCGCAGTACAAGCATCTCCGCTTACCGGCGTGTGACCTGCCTGCAGAAGAATCCCGAAAAGTTTCAGCGCTACATCAGAAGAAAAGGAACAGTGCAACAACATGGAAACAGGAACAGTGAAGTGGTTTAACGATGCCAAAGGCTACGGTTTCATCAGCCGCCAGAACGGCGAGGATGTCTTCGTGCATTTCTCCGCCATTCAGGCCAGCGGCTTCCGCAGCCTGCAGGAAGGTCAGCAAGTGCAGTTTGACGTTGTAAAGGGCCCCAAGGGCTGGCAGGCAGAAAACGTCAAGGGTGTCTAAACCGCTTTACCTGCACAATCCGAAAAGGGCGGCCAGAAATGGCCGCCCTTTGTTTTTTCTTTGGCGCTCTGGTCTAGCCGAAAAATCTCTCAGTCCAAGTCTCGTTGGACCTCCGTAACCTCTCTACTACTTCCATGCGAATGCGATTTCGGCTTATCCTGAAATTGAAATCGGCGGACGCCAGTTCACTCCCCGGGTATGGACTCGCTCAGACTTTATGGATTAATCACCGCCGGCAGCGTGGCGCTGCTGGGCGCATATGCGTTGCTGCGGCGCAAGCCGAAAACCGCCGACGAACTGGAGCGCGAGCGCCGCGCCTGGCTCGAGGGCACGGGCCGCATCACCGATGGCACCGTGATCGACGTACAGGAACTCGAACGCACCAACCGCAACTCGGCGGTCATGCTGATCTACAAGTACGACGTCGCGGGCGTGTCCTATGAATGCTCGCAGGATGTGACCTACCTGCGGCATTGGATCAATCTGCACTCCTGCCGGCTGGGCCTGCACACTTCCGTGAAGTACGATCCGCAGAATCCGGGGAATTCTCTGGTGGTGTCGGAGAATTGGATGGGTTTGCGGCAGTAGGGCCGGAGCTGCGTGAATAGTTGGTCGCTCTCACGCGGCGCTGAAGCGCCGCTCTTCCACGGAAAATCCCGTCCGCGGCTCTACCTATTGCCAATCGAGCTTCATGGCGGAGTTATGTTTGTCGAAGCTGATCTGGAGGGTGCGGTCGTTACCGCCGACGAAATCGGCGGAGATGGTTTTGGAGAGGCTGACGGTCTGATCGGCGGTCTGAGCTGAGAAGCGCAGCGTGTGCCTCCCGGCGGGGACTTTCAGGGTTTCCGATTCGACTCCGCGAACTCCGTTAAAGACAACGAGGCGCTTTTGCGCGCCGCCATGCAGCGCGCGTGTCAGGGCGACGCCGTCATCAACCCAGACGGTCAGCGTGGCGTCCTTGAACTGGTGACGAATGGCGAGTTCGACGGCGCACGTAGGCACGACGACGACCGTGACGGGCGGGGTGCCGGCTTGCTTTTGCACAGTCTTGGCTGGAGTTTTGCGGGCCGCCTTTCGGGTCGCCGGTTTGGGCGGCGGCGTGGTGTCAACCGTGGTGACAGGGATTCCGGGAGCCTGTGCCTGGGTAGCACGAAGCTGCTCGGCGCGAATCTGGCCCGGGTCGGCGGCTTCGTCGTGGGTCCAGATCAATAGTTTCGACTGCACGCCAACGATGACCAACATCACGATGGTCGCGGCGCCGAGGATGAGATCGCGCAGCGGAGCTTTTTTCAGGACCCGGCGGACGAGTTCGACCGCATAGGCCGCTCCGACGATGGGGTTTCCGTCCAGTTTCCCGAGTGATGTTGCTTTCGTGCCGTTGGCGGAAACTGACGCCAGCGAAGTCGTGGTCGAACCGGGTTTGAACACGGTTTGGAGTTCGCGAAGATCGCGGGCAAATTCGGCGCCAGTTTGATAGCGCTCGTCGGGATTTTTCGCCATGGCGCGAGCGATGACCAGATCGAGTTCCGGCGGGAGGGTCAATTCGAGGGCGCTGGCTGGGAGCGGGTCGCGGTTCGCGACTTTAAAGCAAACCGTCGTGGCACTGTTGCCCTGGAAGGGCGAGTGGCCGGTGACCATCAGGTAGAGGATGACGCCGAGTGAAAAAAGGTCGGCTCGGCCGTCAGCGCCTTCGCCGGCGAGTTGCTCGGGAGCCATGTAGGCGGGCGTGCCCAGAACTTTTCCCGGCAGAGTGAAGTGCGCGAGGTTGAGCTTGGCGATACCAAAGTCGGCGATCTTGGCGCGTCCGTCTTTGGTGATGAGGATGTTGCCGGGCTTGATGTCGCGATGAATCACGCCCTGACCGTGGGCATATTCGAGGGCGTCGGCAACTTCTTCGGCAAGCTTGAGGGCGCGGGCGGGAGGCAGTTTCTTTTCCCGCGCCAGAATTTTATTCAGAGCTTCGCCGGCGACGTATTCGAGGACGATGTACGGTTCGTTGCTCTCCGCCTCCTCGCCAACGTCGAAGACGGAGACGATGCCGGGGTGATGCAGACGTCCGGCGGCCTGAGCTTCATTCTGGAAGCGGCGGCGGAATTCGGTTTCTTCTTCGGGCTCCTGGCCGCGCAGCGAAACGGTCTTGAGGGCTACGGTGCGATCGATCTGCGGATCGCGCGCCTGATAGACCACGCCCATGGCGCCGCGGCCGAGCTCGCCGACGATCTCGTATCTTCCAAACCGTTTGACCGGGGGGTTTTCCATTCTTTTGATCGCCCCTTGTCTGCCTTTGACACACGCCTGCCCTAGAGTTCTGGCGGAGGGAGGGTTCTACTATGGTATCGCCGGGAGATGGCGAAACCCGCATGGAACGTGGGGTTGCGAGTTACGGCGGTAACGCAGCGCTGTGACGGATGGACGGGGACGTGCTAGCGGGCTACCGCCGAAAAAGCTTGCGCGCGAGTGCCCCGGCGATGGTCAGAGGGTGGGTAGCGAGCGTAGCGAGGCGTCCGGTGAAGCTTTCAGGCTCATGAAAGACGCCAACCTGGTGCAGCACGGTGGCGCGGTCGTAGTAGATCTTTTCTCCAGCGAGGCGATCGTTGGAGTCGAAGGTGTAGACGCCGCATAGTGGGAACGCGATGCGGCGTCCCGTGGGCGGGAGACCGCGCCATGCTCCGAGATGAGTGCCGCGAATGATGACTTCGACGAGAATCGCATCGTCGGTCACGTGGCGGCGCTGAATGTCGATCTGCAGGTCGGGCAAAGCGCCCATGAGTTGTTCGTAGAAATGACGGACACCGGCGCTGCCTAAGTGGTGCTCGCCCCAGGCTTCGTCGTCGTAGCGGGCGGAATCGCCGAAGGTGCGGAGTACGCCTTCCAGGTCGTGGGCATTTTCCAGAAGAATGTGCTCCTCGACGAGAGCGATGCGGGTCGACGTTCTGTCGTTGGGTATGGTCGCTGCGGCCAAGGGAGTCCTCTGCGGTGAATTATAGAGCCAGTGGCACAGAGATTTGGGATGATCCCGAAAAGACGTGGTGGAGGAGATCCTTCGCTACGCCTCGCTTCGCTCGCCCCCGGCTGAAAGCCGGGGGTCTACCAAAGCGCCTGCGCTCAGGATGACACCCGCTTCAATGGGACGTTGGGTGACTCACTGATAGCTGATGGCTGAAAGCTCTCTAGCTTCCGGCTGCGAAGCCGCCGCTGTGGGCGACTGTGATGCGGAGGTATTTGTACGGATTGACTGGCGTGTCGTTGATGCGAACTTCGTAGTGGAGGTGCGGGCCGGTGGAGCGTCCGCTGTCGCCGACGTAGCCGATCACGTCTCCGCGGTGTACCGACTGGCCTGCTGTTACGGCGAAGCCGGAGAGGTGCCCATAGCGCGTGCTGATGCCGTTGCCGTGGCTGATCATGATGGCGCGACCGTAGCCGCCCATCTGATCGGTGAACGTGACCACGCCATCGGCGGGAGCCACGATCGGGTGGCCGTAGGTGCTGCCGATATCGACGCCGCTGTGGAATGCACCTTCACCGTTGAAGGGATCGATGCGCTCGCCGAAGCTGCCGGTGACCTGGCCTTCGACCGGCCAGAGATTCGGAGCTGAATTCGCCTTGGCCCAGTCGGCGGTGGTCGCGTTGCGGGTCAGGCCCATGGTGAGGCCGACCATCGTCGCTCCGGATAACGCGGAGGAGCGCAGGGCGTGTAACTGATCGAGCGAAGAACTGATTTCAGCGGCCTGAATCTGATCGGTGGTTGCTGTGACCAACGTCGGTTGCGACTTCAAACCGTAAAGAGCGGAGACTTCGCCGGCGATCGAGCCGAGCGAGGCGACCTGGACGTCGCGCTCCTTGGCAACTTGCTCGAGGCGAGAATAATTATCTTTTAATTGATCTTTTTCGGTTCGCAGCTCGTTATAGCGCGAAACTTTGAGGAGCATGCGGGTATAAGAACTGGCGATGCCGGTTAGACTGAGGAATCCGATAGCGGCGCCGACAACAAACACGTACAGATAATGAACGGGAATAGAAATCTTTCGTAACTGCCCGTCGTCTCCACGGGCGACAAAAAGTATGTAAAAGCGTTTCTGCAAATCGACCTCGAATTGTTCAACCAGCTTTGCAATCAGGTCCGGAATTCCAGGCTAGTTTCTAAAGAATTGCAAAGAGTGCCTGTGCGGACCACCTGATTCTTCGGGTCACGTCCCATGTCGGGAACGGAGTTTTTGCGTGCCCTACACCTGCCGGACAGAGCCTTGAAATTTGAGAGCATCTGCAACGCCAACTTGTTGCAGTAGTTATGCTCGGCCAAAGGGTTATGTGAATGACTGGTTAACGGTAACAAACTGGGTTCCCCCTGTCAACGATCCGGCGGGTCCGATTCCCATTACCGAAGAGGGGTAATCAAGGGGTCACCTGGGGACAGGTTACCTGGCCCGCGGTTGGGCGCTTTCAGGGGGCTGGATTCGTGGACGGCTTGGCCAGTTTCGCTTGGACGGATTTGTGGATTCTCATGGGGTGGGTACGCTTGAAATTTCGGAAAATCTTTCACCACAGAGGGCACAGAGGAAGACAGAGGGAATCCAATATCATGGGTTGGTCATGGCGCTTACTGAAAAAGCTTTAATTGCGGAGATTCGGACGATGGCTCGGGTCCGCGGCTCGCGCGGCGTGCTGGCCGGGATCGGGGATGACTGCGCTGTGCTGCGCACGCCGCCGGGGCACGACGTTCTGGTCACAACGGACTTCTCTTTGGAGGGTGTTCATTTTCGGAGGGAGTGGCATCCGGCCGAGTCGGTGGGACATCGGTGCCTGACGCGCGGGTTGAGCGACATTGCCGCGATGGGCGGGGATCCGGTGGCGGCGTTTCTTTCTTTGGCGCTGCCGCGAGATGTGCCACAGGCCTGGGTGACGAAGTTCACACGGGGCCTTTTGCGGCTGGCGCGGGAGCATGGCGTGCCCTTGGCGGGCGGAGACACGGCGGAGTCGCCACACGGCATCCTGGCCGACATTGTGGTGGTAGGCAGCGTACCGAAAGGCGAGGCGGTCACGCGTTCGGGCGCGCGGCCGGGAGACCGCATTTGTGTCAGCGGATTGCTTGGCGGTTCGGCTGCGGCGGTAAAACAGATGGAGGCGGGTCAGAAATTAAAGCCACGGGAATGGGAGCAGCATTTTTATCCGGAGCCGCGATTGGCCATGGGGCGCGTTTTGCGCGAAAAGGGGCTGGCTTCGGCGATGATCGATGTCAGCGACGGGCTGTCGACGGATCTTGCGCATATTTGCGAAGAGAGCGGCGTGGGGGCGGAGATTTCACTGGATGCGATTCCGCTTGCGAGTGTCGGCAAGCGAGCGGGCGAGGTCGATCTCGATTTGGCTTTGCACGGCGGGGAGGATTACGAGTTGCTCTTCACTGTTCCTTCAGCGAAACGGATTCCACAGCAGGTTGCGGGTGTTCCGATTAGTCAGATCGGGTGCATCACGCGACGGCGAAAGATTTTCGCAGTCGATCCTGATGGCGCGTCAAAGGAACTGCGGCCTCGAGGCTGGGAACACTTCCGTTCCTAATTCAGATCTGACTTCTTGAGGAGTTTCGATGAGATGTCATCCTGAACCGTGGCGCAGCCTCGGTGAGGGACCTTACGGCCGCATGCTGAGTCAGTGGCGCGGATAGGCCTACCACGAGATCACGCGCCAACGTGATCCCGCTCGCTGCACCATAGCGTGGGCCGTCATAAGGTCCTTCAAGGCAGCTACGCTGCCTCTCAGGATGACAGAACCCCGGTGTCCGCCTCTAACCGCGAACTATTACCTCCGTCACTAGTCTGTCTCTACCCGCGTGCATCAAACCGGGCTAGAGTAAATCCATGCCGTTGCGAAGATTTCTCCCAGCCGCCGTGCTTTTTCTGCTCGTCGCCTTTTTATTGGTCCTCTCGTCCGCTGCGCAAAGCAAGAAGCAGCCGCCTCCGCCTCCCGAGCACGCCAAGTCTCCGTCGCCGAAAGTGACGGACGAACTGATTCACAAGCAGTTTGGCGATAATTGCTCGCTGCTCGACGGGCCCGCGCAATTCGTCGCCGATATGGATGGCGATGGTGTCGACGATCTGGTCGTGGCAGCACGTTGCAAGAACCCGATGGCGGATAAAGATGAATACAACTTTGCGGTTGCCGACCCATACGACAGTTTTCTGGGCTACAGCGACGTGAAGGTCACGTCGACGTTTGCTTCGGACGCGCCGGAGCGGCGTGGGATTTCGTTGCTGATCATTCACGGCGCGGAAAAAGATGCGTGGCGCGCGGAAATGCCCAAGGCGAAGTTTCTGCTGATTAATCTGCCTTTCAAGACGCTCTCAGTGAAGCGGCTCACGCTGAAGAAGAAGATCGTTCTTGGCGTTTACATGGAGGAAACCGGCGAGGGTGAGGATACGTCATCCGTGATTTTCTGGGATGGAAAAAAGTACCGCTACCAGCCGCTGGGCTCGTCGCTCGAGTAGGCGCAGCGTTACAAAACTCTACGGGATATTACCCTTCTTGGCGGGACATTCTGCATTCAACCGAGTCGAAATAGTGAGGGCAATTTCAGGAGGCGATCGATGGCCACTCGACCCTTCAAATTCGCTGCCTTTGCGGTCGCAACCGTTCTGCTGAGTATTGCAGGCTGGAGTCAAACGCCACAAGAAGTGCCTGCCGCCCCGCTGCCGTCGCAAATCGCGGCCGCGAAGGCGATTTTCATTTCCAACGCAGGCGAAGAGAACGGCTATCTGGCTGAAAGGAACCACTGGTACCCTGGCGGGCCGGCTCGGGCATACAACCAGTTTTATGCCGCGATGAAAAGCTGGGGACGGTATGAACTGGTCTCGACTCCCGGCGACGCGGAACTGATTTTCGAAATCCAGCAGCAGGACCAGGTCGCGCCATCACAGCCGCAAGCGTACCTGATGCTGCGGATTATCGAGCTCAAGACCCACACAACACTTTGGACGCTTTGGAAGCCCGTGGACATTGCGGGACGCGCGGCAAATCGCGAAAAGAACTACAACCTCGCCGTGACTGCGCTGGTTGACGGCTTGAAGAATCTGGTCTCTCCTGCGGCGCCCAAGAACTGACGGCCGGCAGTCGATCACCCGCCGCGCCTGTAGAACGGGAACTCGGCCGTCCCCGCCTTGCCGACATTCTGCTCCGCGAACTCACAGACGCGATCGAGCGTGGCCTGCAATTGGTCGGCATAGCGGGCCAGATCGTCATCGGTTGCACCGGCTGGAACCGGAATGAGCTTTCCTACGCGCACAAGCACGCGTGAAAAGGGCCGCGGAATTACCATGCGGTCCCAACTCTTGAGAGTCCAGCCTTTTTCGACCGTAGCGTGAAAGGCGGTCATCGCAAGTCCAGCAGAGCGAGCCAAGCCGGCCGGACCCGGTTTGACCTTGCGTCGGGGGCCGCGGGGGCCGTCGAGCGTGAAGGCGACAGTCCATCCGTCTTCGAGGGCACGGCGCAGACCGAGCAGAGCGCGAATCGGATTGCGGCTGCTTGAACCTTTTACGGCGACGAATCCAAACTTGCGAATGATGCGCCCCATGTATTCGCCGTCGTAGCTGAAACTGCTCATGACACGGATGCCCATGTCGCGAAAAATGTAGGTCGCAGGAATCATGCATTCGTGCCAGAAGGAGGCGACCAGCGGACGTTCGTCGAGCGTTTTCTGTCCGCCGTCTTCGTAAGAAACGGCGATTCGCAGCGTCGGGCCTAGCAGGCGGATGAACGAGTATCCCGCGCCGACGATCATGCTTAGAACGAAGCGCTGGCGTAGGGTCCACTTGCGCGGCCCGGAGGCTGGCTCGGCAGTTGTTGCGACGGGAGGAGTGACTGCTTCGGGCACGAGGACATTTTAGCGGGCCAGCGGATTGGCGGACTCGCAAAAAGCAGATCACCACAGAGGGCACGGAGGAGCACAGAGGGTGCGCTGAGCGGATTTAGTTTTCCAGGTACGAGTCGATCCAGAGTTTCAGCTTTTGGCGGCGCTCGTCGGTGGGATCGAACTTGACGCCGATTGACTTGGGCTTGCGCCAGCTGATCGTGCCGCGCAGGATGACTCGGGGGAGGGTCATCATGGCGAACGAGACTTCGACTGGAACGCCAACTGAGAAATCTTCGTGGCTCTGGATCGACATGCCGCCCGAGCTGATCTCGACGGTATTGCCCACGGCGCGCCGTCCGTCGCCAATGATGACGACTTCCGTGATCACCGGGATGCGCACGTAGCGCCGGAACTCGTGCTGCACGAGCATGCGCGTGGCGCGAACAAGTTTGAGCGTGGCGGGGCGCTCGAGCGGTGTGTGGAAAATGGCATTGATGCCGTACTTCGAGTAGCGCATCGCCTCGCGCGCGTTTCCGCCGACGCCGTAGATCACGCAGCGACTGTTCGACGACGAAGCGCGGGCCGCTTCCATAACGGTGTCGGCGCCATCGCCCAGATTTAGAACGCAGGCTTCAAACTTTTCCTTCGCGAGACGTTCCGCTGCATCGCTCGAAATAGTCACCGCTTCGATATTGAATTGCTTAAAACACTCAACCAGCAGGGACCGCGCCGGTTCTTTTAGGCCGACCAGCGCGGTTCGGGCTGCGGCTTTGCGTGGGGGGAGGACTGGAGCAAGAGACGTGGCGAAAGCTTTATCCATGAGAGGGGTAGACTCCACTTTCAGAAGCATTCTGAAACCCGCGCTGGACACAGGAAAGAGCCCGAAGGGACAGTGAACGGAATCGAGCAGGTACATGACGGCAGGAGAGAAAGGACATTGCCTGTGCAAGTGGCTGAAAATGCGGCGGATGGATGCGTCTTTTTGTTAGCGGATTCTCAGCGGAATTCTAGGAACATGGATTCCACCCCCACGGCGTTCGCTTCCGGGCTGTGCCGGGTCCGAGGTCGCACTTAGTCGGGTTGCCACGAGGAAAGCAGTGCGCGGCCGGGAGAGCGGTTGCAGCCGGTTTATTCTTGCCAGCGGCGGAACAGCAGTGCGCCATTAGTGCCGCCGAAGCCGAAGGAATTCGACATGGCGTATTCGACGTCGGCTTTGCGAGCCTGGTTGGGGACCAGGTCCATGCCGGCGGTGTCGGGATCGGGACTTTCGAGATTGATCGTCGGTGGCAGCATCTGGTCGCGCAGCGCGAGCACGGTGATGCCGGCTTCCAGGCCTCCAGCGCCGCCCAGCAGGTGTCCGGTCATTGATTTCGTAGAACTGACCGCGACTTTGTGCTCGCCGAAAAAATTCCGAATCGCATGTGCCTCTAGCGTATCGCCGATCGGCGTGGAAGTGCCGTGAGCATTGACGTAGCCTACGGCCTTAGGTTCGACTTTGGCGTCGCGGACGGCATTGCGCATGACGCGGTATCCGCCTTCGTGCTCGGGCGCGGGCTGAGTGATGTGGTAAGCATCGCCCGACATGCCGTAGCCAGCGACTTCAGCCAGGATGGGTGCGCCGCGCTTGCGGGCGTGCTCCAATTCCTCAAGGATCATGATCCCCGCACCTTCGCCGATGACGAATCCGTCACGGTCCTTATCCCAAGGGCGGCTGGCTTTTTCCGGATCGTCGTTGCGCGTGGAAAGCGCGCGCATGGCGGCAAATCCTCCGACGCCCATGGGAGTGACAGCGGCTTCAGCGCCGCCGGCAATCATGACATCTGCGTCGCCGTACTGAATGATGCGGTAAGAATCTCCGAGCGAGTGCGCGCTGGTGGTGCAGGCTGTCGCCGTGGCTTCGTTCGGTCCCTTGGCGCCGAAACGCATGGAAACCTGGCCCGCGGCGAGATTGATGATTGCGGATGGAATGAAGAATGGAGAGATCTTGCGGGGACCGCCTTCGATCAGCGCTGAGTGCTCGCGCTCGATGATGTCGAATCCGCCGATGCCGGAGCCGATGTGGACCCCGACGCGCTCGTCGTTTTCCGGCGTGACCTTCAGGCCGGACATTTTCATAGCTTCATCCGAGGCGGCGATGGCCAGGTGGATGAAGCGCGCCATTTTCTTGACTTCTTTTTTCTCGATGTAATTCAGCGGGTCGAAGTTTTTGACCTCGGCGGCGATCTGGCAGGCGAAATTGCCGGCGTCAAAGCCGGTGATGCGGCCCACGCCGCTCTTACCAGCCAGGAGCCCCTTCCACACTTCGTCGGTGGAATTGCCCACGCCACAGATCAGGCCGAGGCCCGTGACTACGACCCTGCGACTCAATTTAAATGGCCGCCTTTCTTACGCTTTCGCAGGTAATCCAGCACCTCTTGGGTAGTACGGAGTTTCCTGATCCGACTCATTTCCTCGTCAGTGATTTCGTCGTCGAAGGCTTCTTCGTAAGCCATCACCAACTCGACCACGTCCAGAGAATCCGGTCCCACGTCACCCGGAAAATGAGGTTCGGGCCTCAATTATTTCCCCGCCTTGGCGTGCTTGCCGATGTAGTCGACGGCATCCTGCACGGTGCGAATCTTCTCGGCGTCTTCGTCGGGAATCTCGATGTCGAAGGCCTCTTCGAAAGCCATGACCAGTTCGACGGTGTCGAGCGAATCGGCGCCCAGATCGTCGACGAACGACGCGCTCGCAGTGACTTCGCCCTCATCGACTCCCAACTGCTCAACGATAATTTGCTTTACTTTCTCGTCTACGGCTGCCATGTGTCTCCTCGCTTGCCTCGATTAGATTTGAATTTCGATCCTTCGGTTGACGCAATCGCAGTTTCCCGGCCCAAGCCTCTGGCCCTCGATACGGCACGCGTTGTGATTCGGAAAAAGGCGAGTGTTAGTGTAATGGTCCCGGTGAATCAGTGTAAAGGAAGGCCGCTGCAGGCTGCGGCAGAGCCTCAGTTAATTTTGGGAATCACTTTTAAATCCTAACGTTTGGCTGTTGCGTGGTCAAACCTGCGAGGCGTGAATCTGACCGGGCGTTCGGTCTGGGTGCTAGCCGCATGGTGTGTGATCGGCAGCGGCTCGCGATTCGTTGCGTTAAGATTGCGGTCTGCGGAGATCGCAATGAAATACCTAATCTGGATGTTCGTCTTGTGTCCGCTCGCATTCGCGTCGCCGTGTCCGACCGGCCAAGCCAAAGATGAAGCCACGCTGGGGCAGATCGAACAGGCGTGGGCGCGATCTTTGGAGAAGCAAGACGTAGCCGCGCTGGGATGCATCCTCGGTGACGAGTTTGAAGACGCCGACCCGAGCGGTGCGGTCACAGGCCGCGCAGCAACGCTCGAAAAAGCCGCCAAGGGCCCGGGATCGCATCACGAGTTATCGGACTTGCATGCCCATATCCTAGGCGATACCGGTTACATTCGCGGCGTGGCGCAGGCGATGGCGCCCGACGGAAAAATTAAGGCGAAGGTCCGATTTACCGACATATATGTATATCGCGATGGCCGCTGGCAGTGTGTGGCCGGGCATGAATCGCTATTTCCGAAGCAACCGTAGGTGAACATGCGTAGGAGAACATGCGCGCCGTAGTACAACGCGTGAGCCGCGCCCGAGTCACCGTGAACGACTGGATCAGCGGCGAAATCGGCCACGGGCTGCTCGTGCTACTGGGAGTCGGCCAGTCCGACACCGAAGCCGATGCAACGTATCTCGTTGAGAAAATTGCCGGGCTGCGGATTTTCGAGGACTCTGACGGAAAGATGAATCGCAGCGTGCAGGACGTCGGTGGCAGCGTGCTGGCGGTTTCGCAGTTCACGCTCTATGGCGACGTGCGGCGCGGCAAGCGTCCGTCATTCGACGCGGCCGCATTGCCCGAACCGGCGAGGAAACTCTACGAATTTTTCGTGAAGGGCATTCAGGACGCCGGCGTGCGCTGCGAGACCGGACGCTTCCAGGAAATGATGCAGGTGGAACTCGTCAACGAAGGCCCGGTGACGATCCTGCTCGATTCGAAGAAAGAATTTTGAGGTGGGTTATGGCTAGTCTGCAAAATACTCCCGAAACGTTGATCCCTCTCGGTTACCAGGCAAGGCGAGAAAGCCGACTCGACGAAGCGCGACAGATTTTCTCCGAGTCGGTGCGATTGTCGCGGGAGGCTGCCAATCCAACAGCGCTGGCCGCGTCGCTCGCCGGTTTAGGACAGATTGAGCGCGACCTGAAAAACAATCTCGTCGCCTTGCAATGCTACCGGGAAGCAGCGCAGATCTTGCGAGGTGGAGCGGATCGGCTCGGGTTCGCTCATACGATCCGGCATCTGGCAGACATTTTGCGGCATGAGCAGTCCTACGAAGAGGCGGCATCCTGTTATGAAGAAGCGCTGAGAACTTACCGGGATCATCACTCCACTACTCCACTCGATCTGGCCAATGCTATCCGTGGCTTCGCCCTGCTAAAAGAGAATACTGGTGCACGCGAAGAGGCGAGATCGTCGTGGCAGGAGGCGAGGCGACTGTATGAGTCGGTTGAAGTGCGGGCTGGCGTGAACGAGTGCGACGCTCGCATTGCGGAACTGTCCAGCCAATAGTGTGCTTCGTCTTTAACTATCTTTGGATTCATAAGCTAATGATCTTTACGCACATTCCCGTGGTACCGGGAATCGTAGAAGTAGCTGAGGCGATGGAAGGAGTGAAGTGAGCCGGGATGGACTGTGCTTTCGTCACCACGAACCTCTCGGTTGGGCCTTGTCCGGATGACGTGGCGGATTTCGAAGAACTGAAGCTGCGCGGGATCAGCGCGATTCTCAGCCTGCAATCGGCCGAGGATGTGGAAAATGATGCTGGATGGGAACCGGCGACCGCTCAGGCCGCCGGACTCGCCTTCCGCAACGTTCCGGTCATGGATTTTGATTCGCTGGATTTGAAGCTGCGCCTGCCGCGCTGCGTGCAGGTCCTAGATGAGATGGTGCGGGCAGGGCAAAGGATCTACCTGCACTGTACTGCTGGTGTAAGCCGGTCGCCAACCGTGGCGGCTGCTTATCTGCATTGGTGCATGAACTGGCCCCTGGACGAGGCTCTGGACCATCTGAAAAAGATGCGGAACTGCTGTCCGCTGGCCGATGTCATTCGGAGCGCCCACTGGCCGGCGCAATAATTTGGCGCAGATTGGTTTCTGGAAAAATTCCCGTCAGGATAACGCCGGGGAGAGATTTTGATGGATGTACGCTCTGCTATCGAATTTCTTTCCCGTGCTCGCCCCAGACATGTAGCGAATCTGGCCGAAGATCGGCCGCTCGAACCACGGGCGATCGAACTTGCCGACGATCGCCCAAGCAATCCCGGCATAGCCATTCGGATCGCGTCCATCGAGTTCATATTTGTCGTTCAGATACACGGCCACGCGGTGTGCCTCCGCGGGCGAGCGGCTCCACTCCAGAATTTTCTTCGCCCAATACATGCGCACGTAGTTGTGCATCCATCCTGTATTGACCATTTGCATTTGCGCGGCGTTCCACAACTGGTCGTGAGTCTCGGCGTTTTCCAGTTGTTTCTCGGTGTAGAGCACTGGACGCGGATCGCTCGCATGCTCGGCCAGGGTGCGATGCGCCCACGGTTCGGCACATTCAAAACTGTCGTAGTGCTCGTTGAACTTCACAAGATTCACCGACAGTTCGCGCCACGTAATGATCTGATTGAGAAAAGCTTCTTTGTCGGCTCTAGGTGCGTCGCCCGCTTGCACCGCAAGTGCAATCGTGATCGGGCTGATGTGGCCGAAGTGCAGATATGGCGAGAGCCGAGAAGTGTGGTCGATCTCGGGCTTGTTGCGCTGCGTCCCGTATCCGCGAAGTTTGTTTCGAACGAAATCCTTGAGCAAGCGTAACGCCTCGTTTGTTCCTCCACGCCACTGCGAAACGGGCGAGACGGATCGATCGAGTTCCCAGTCCCTCGTGATGTCAATGTCGGAATCGAGTGAGTGCAGTTGCGGCGGCTTCCTCCATGAAACCTGCGCGCTCGGATTTGCCGATGACTTGAGAAATTTTTTCACATGCGCCTGCAGGCGCGGCCGAATCGTGTGTGCGGCGTATTGCGCCTTCTCAAGCAGCCTCGAAGGCACGATCACGTCGGCATCGACTGTCCAGAACGGAACTCGCAATTCCTTCTCCGCCTTGCCTCGCCAGCTCTCGGGCCCGCGCATGGGATTCTCGTCGCCAACAACGAGCGCCGGCTTCACTTCGTCGCAAAATCGCATCAGGCTGTGTTCTGGAAAGCGCCGCAGCACGAATCCAACATTTCTCTTGGCCAGCGCGGCAGCAATATCGGGAATCCCCTGATTAAGAAACGCATAATGCCGCAAGTTCGCGTGCGGATAAAACGGAACCGGCGCGAAGAAAACTACAACCGGCTTGCGCAGGGCGTTGGCGGCGTTGATGGCCACATCAAGTGCGGGATTATCGAAGCCACGCTGCGCGCGCTGCATCCAGTAAACAACGCAGGCTCCATCGTCAGAGGCCGGACCGGAACGGCGGATGGTGATGCGGGGATCTTGAGAGAGTTGGTTGAGAGCGTCCATGCGAAAAAATCTGCACTCGCATTGTAGCGAGTTAGCGTGCGAGCAAAATTGCGTCGGCGATGGACGCCGCTTCTGACGAGGCTTTTACATCGTGCGTGCGGATAATGTGTGCGCCTTTCATGATGAGCGCGACCTCTGTGGCCAAAGTTCCGTGAAGGCGACTTTCCGTCGGAGCATCTTTTCCGTCGCGCGCCAGCGTGCGTCCGATAAACGACTTGCGCGATGTTCCCGCGAGAAGCGGCAGGCCGGCCGACTGTAACTCATCGAATCGCGCGATCAGGGGATAGTTCTGCTCAAAACTCTTCCCAAATCCGAAGCCGGGATCGAGAACCATGCGTTCATGGCGCAACCCGGCTAGGATCGCTTTTTCAGCCCAATCTTTCAGTTCGCGCTTCACCAGCAACACAACATCTCCGGGAGGCGGCAGCGTGCGCCACTCTTCCGGCCGTCCGCGCATGTGCATGAGCACGGCCCCGCATTTGAGTTCGGCCAGGGTTCGGGTCATCAATGGATCCCAGCGAAATCCGCTGACGTCATTCACGATCTCCGCGCCGGCGGCAACCGCGGCGCGAGCGACAGAGGCTTTATACGTGTCAACCGACAGAATTGAGCGCCGATGCTTTTTCTTCACTTCGGCAATTACAGGCAAAATCCGCTTCAGCTCTTCTTCAGCACTCACTGCGCTGGCAATTGGCGTTCCTGCGTCTCGCAACCGCACCGAGACGTGGGGCACCCCAGACGGTTTAGAGACGGCTGATTGGTGGTTTGAATCTGGAGCGATTACGGGCGCACCGGGGCGCGTGGATTCGCCGCCAATGTCGAGAATATCGGCGCCGTCTTCGAGCAGTTGCTCAGCATGAGAGA
This sequence comes from Candidatus Solibacter sp., assembly GCA_035501655.1. GTDB lineage: Bacteria > Acidobacteriota > Terriglobia > Terriglobales > Acidobacteriaceae > Sulfotelmatobacter. The sequence goes on along the minus strand of DATJVU010000010.1, from coordinate 59,358 downwards.
CAGCTTGGCCGCAATCGAGGAACTGGCCGCCATCAGAGAAAGAATCGGGCGTCACGTTGACGATGCCCATGATCAGCGTGCGCTTGCCCAGTTCGAGCGTGCGCTGTCCGATGTTCCATTGAAAAACCGGTCGCATGCGTGAAGATTTTAAATGGTGATCGCCCGCAGAAGGTTACCGGCGTCGCATTGCTGCCGCCTGCCGGCGAAAACTCGCGGCGCCGCCTGGACCGGTTCCGGTGGGCGGCTTGCGCATTCCCTCGAGCAATTCTTTGAGCACCGTAGCGTTGTTCTGCTCTTCGTTCTTCGAGGCGAAAAGGAGTGTGATGCGCTTTTTCATGCGAGAAAGTTCGTACAGATGGCGAAGCGCCGGTTCGGTCTCCGCAAGCGAGAGCTCTTTCAAATATTTCTTGCGGAAGCTCGCCCACTGCTGCGGGCGCGCGTGGAACCAGTGGCGCAACTCGTCGGAGGGCGCGAGATCGCGCAGCCATTCATCGACGGCGGCGCGCTCTTTGGTCAGGCCGCGCGGCCACAGCCGGTCGACCAGCAGACGGGTCCCATCGGCACGGGCGGCCGGCTCATAGACGCGTTTGGTGGCGACCTTCATCGATTAGAAAGTCGTAACTGCTCTATTATTGTAATGCGCGCGCATTGAAATGCCGACTCCAGGGAGCGAGGGAAACACATTGCCGGAAGAAGGCAGAAGGGTAAGAGTGGCGCCTCGGCTGGCAGTGCGGGTCAGTCCGCTCGCCATGCTCCTAGTGGTCATGTTCTGCGCGTGCGACGTTGAGCGCCGCAAGTCCGATGCCGAACTCGGGCTGAATGCCCAGCAGGCCGCCGGCCGCAAGACTTACGATTCGGAATGCGATCGCTGTCACGAACCGTACTCGACGAAAGGCAAGAAGGGGCCGGGCCTCAAGGGAGTTTTTCAGAATAAATATCTACCGATCAGCGGGCTCCCAGCGAACGACGAGCGCGTAACCGACATCATTCGGCTGGGACGCAAAGAAATGCCCGCATACAGTCAAAAGCTGAGCCAGCAGGAGATCGACGATCTGCTGGCGTATATGCACACGTTGTGAGGAGCAGTCTGCTGTGAAACAAACGGCCAAACCGGAGCTTTTTCGCGAACTGCCATCGGTCGATGAATTGTTGCGCTCTGATGGCGTCTCCGCGCTGGTCGTGACGCACGGCATGCCTGCTGTTACGGACGGAGCACGCGCCGTGCTCGCCCGGCTGCGCGAGGAAATTTCGTCTGGTCTGCTCGACGAAGCCGCGCTCCGGCTAGCGCTCGGCGGAGTTGCCGAAGCAATCGAGCAACAAGTGCAGCGTGCTTTGCGGCCATCTCTGCGGCCGATGATCAATGCGACTGGGGTGATTCTCCACACGAATCTTGGCCGCGCGCCGCTATCCACGGCAGCACTCGATCACGTTCGCGAAGTGAGCGGGACATACTCGAATCTCGAATTTGAAATCGAATCGGGGGAGCGCGGCAAGCGTGATATGCACGTGCAGAGATTGCTGAGCAAGCTGCTCGGCGAATCAGGCAATGGCCAGAGTATTTCAACGATCGTGGTCAACAATAACGCCGCCGCCGTCCTGCTCGCGTTGAACACTCTGGCTGATGCCGGCGAGGTCGTGGTTTCGCGCGGAGAACTGGTTGAAATCGGCGGATCTTTCCGCATTCCCGATGTGATGGCAAAGTCGGGCGCGATTCTGCGCGAGGTGGGTACGACCAATCGCACGCGCGCGGCCGATTACGAGAAGGCGATCAACGATCGCACCCGGCTGCTGCTGCGCGTACACAGGTCGAATTTCGAAATTACCGGTTTCACCGAGCAGGCCTCGACGGCGGAACTCGTGGCGCTGGCGCGCAAACGATCCATTCCCGTGATGGAAGACCTGGGCAGTGGCGCGCTGGTGGATTTGCAGAGCTTTGGCATTACCGGCGAACCCAGCGTGCTCGACAGCCTGCGCGCGGGCGTGGATATCGTCACGTACAGCGGCGACAAGTTGCTGGGCGGTCCGCAGGCCGGGCTGATCAGCGGACGAGCTGATTTGGTCGCACGCATGCGCGGCAATTCGTTATTCCGTGCCCTACGTGTGGACAAGTTGACATACGCGGCTCTCGAGGCCACTTTGCTCGCGTATGTGAGGCGCGACCATGGTGCGATTCCAGCGCTGAAAATGATGCGGTCGACGAAGGATGAAATCGGGCGGCGTGCCGAAGCCGTGGCCAAGGGCATCCGGCAGAGCGGATCAACCATCAAAGCAGAGGTCATCGACGGTGAATCGGTAATCGGAGGCGGTGCCGCGCCATCTTCGACTTTGCCGACTCGGTTGCTGGCCATCACCTGCGCGGATCTCAGCGCCGACGAGCTGGCGACCCGGCTCCGCGCTTCCGATCCGCCGATCATTGCTCGCGTGGAAGATGGCCGCGTGCTTCTCGATCTGCGCACCGTTTTCCCCGAGCAGGATCGTGCAATCGCTTCCGCTCTTGCAGGAGTCGCTCAGTAAGTCTTCGCACGGCAGATCAGTGGCCACCCTCTACACTATCGGACACTCCACCCGCTCGCTCGACGATCTAGTCGCAACCTTGCAAGCGCACCAGATTCGGACGCTCGTGGACATTCGCGCCTTTCCCATGTCGCGCCGCCTGCCGCAGTTCAACCGCGAGTCGCTGGAGGGATCAATGGGTGAAGCCGGAATCCATTACGTCTGGATGAAGGCCCTCGGCGGATATCGCAAGAAGACTCTGGAAAATTCACCCAACGTCGCTCTACGCAACCAAAGCTTTCGTAACTACGCCGACTACATGCTCTCCTCGGAATTCGAGCAAGCCGCGGACGAACTGATCAAACTCGCCGAACAATCTCGCGCCGCCTACATGTGCGCCGAGCGCGTCTACTTTCACTGTCACCGCATGCTCGTATCCGACTGGCTCGTGGCACATGGACACGAGGTGTTGCACATCGATGGCACCGGACCGGTCAAATCGCACAAGCTGACTGCCGAAGCGCGCCTCACGGAGGGCAAATTGATTTATCGTGGAGACCGGTTGTTCTAAGGTCTCGTATGATCGTCGGCACTGGAATTGACATCGCGGAGGTTCCGAGGATTCGGCAGTCCATTGAGCGCTTCGGCGATCGGTTCCTCCGGCGCGTCTACACGGCGGGCGAGATTCGCTACTGCGATTCAAAAGCCAACCGGGTCGAGCGCTATGCCGCGCGTTTCGCCGCGAAAGAAGCCGCGATGAAAGCCCTCGGCACCGGGTGGGATCACGGCGTGCGCTGGCGCGATTGCGAAGTGGTTCGTCATCCTGGCGGCAGACCGACATTGCAATTCCACGGCAAGGCCGGCGAGTTCGCAGCCAAACTCGGCGTGAAGAATATTGCGCTGTCGATCACGCATACTGCCGAGCAGGCGATGGCGCAAGTGATTCTCGAATCCTGAGCGGCCGAATTGCCGCTTTGCGGCGAGGCTGCCGCGCCGCGGCATCTGCTAGACTGTCGCCTCTAATTCCCTTATGGCCGTTATCATATCGACTCCTTCACCCGCAACAACCCGGAACGAGATCCCGGAGAGAACTCTGCTGGTTGCGCTGGGGCTCACGAGCTTTGCCGCCCTGCTGCTGGAACTTGCCCTGACCCGCTTGTTCTCAGTCGTTTTGTTTTATCACTTCGCGTTTCTGGCGATCTCGATCGCGCTGCTGGGCCTGGGCGCGGGAGGCGTCTTCGCATATTTGTGGAAGTCCAGCCTGGAACGGATCGACACGCGAGCGCTGGCCGCGCGCATTTGCATGCTGAATGCAGTCGTGGTTGTGGCGATGCTGGAGATCGTTTTGCATGTGCCGGTCACGCTGGATGTCACGGGCAAGAACTTTCTGCGGCTCACGGCAATTTATCTGGCTGCCGCCGTGCCATTTTTTCTGACAGGCCTGTTGTTCTCGGTGGTCTTCGCGCGCGAGACGCATCGCATCCCGCGTCTGTATGGCGCTGACTTATGCGGCGGAGCGCTGGCGTGCTTAGCCGTGGTGCCGTTGCTGAACATGCTCGGCGGCCCTAACGCCGTTCTCGTCGCCGGAGTCGTGCTGGCCGTGGCGGCAATGGTCTGGTCCGATCGCGCGGCAACCCGTCGGCGCAACGCATCATTTCTTCTGCTGGCCTTGATGATTCTGATTGGAGCAAACCATTCCGGACGACTGATCGACGTGGTTTATGCCAAAGGCATGTTTCGCGATCCGTCATGGGTGGAGTACGCCAGCTGGAATGCGCTGTCACGTGTCGAGGTCGACCGCCAGGGACAGGCCAAAGCCATCGTTATCGACGCCGATGCCTCCACCTACATCATGAATGCGGACCTCGCGAACTGGAACGGTACGGTTTGGGAACACAATCTGATGTCGGCTCCTCCGGCGCTGGCCAACGTGCTGAGGCCGCATGGAGACTACGCAATTATCGGCCCGGGGGGCGGAGTCGACGTGTTGCGCGCGGTTGCCAATGGCGCGAATAGCGTGACCGGCATCGAGATTAATCCGATCATCGCCGATACGATCATGCGCCAGCGCTATGCCGATTATTCGCAGCATCTTTACCAGCGGCCTGACGTGCATATTCACGTCACCGATGGCCGGTCTTTTCTGCGTTCTACGCCGCAACGCTTCGACGTCGTGCAAATGACGCTGGTCGACACCTGGGCCTCCACCGCCGCCGGTGCATTCGCGCTCAGCGAAAACAACCTCTACACGGTCGAAGCATTCCGCCAGTACTTCGAGCACCTCAAGCCCGAGGGGATGATCGCGATTACGCGTTGGGAGTTCCGGCATCCGCGCGAGGCGTTGCGGGTGGTTGCGGTTGCAATGGATGCGCTGCACCACCTGGGAGTCGCAAATCCGGCGCGGAATTTCATCGTGGCTTCGCAGGGCGAGTTGGATGCCGATGGAATTCCGGTGGTGGTGCTGGCAAAGAAGACGCCTTTCACTCCCGAGGAAGAAACGACCGTCATCAAGCACTTCGACCGCTATTGGGAACTCGATCCGCTCTATCTGCCGTCGCAGGCCGGGAAAAATCCGTTCCGCGATCTGATCGCGAGCAACGACCCTTATGCTTTCGCGCGCGGCTATGCGTATAACGTGGCGCCGGTCAGCGACAATGCTCCATTTTTCTTTTTCACGCTCAAAATCGGGCAGATTCTGGGCGAGAAAGGGCTGCGCGAGGGCATCGACTGGAAGGTGAATCTGGGCGTGCTCGTGCTTTTGCTGGTGCTGGTGATTTCTTTCATTGCGGTGCTGGCGTTCTTGATTTTGCCGCTCGCGCTCAAGAGTGGACGGGCACGGCAATCGCCGCTGGCGCTGCTCTATTTCGTAGCCGTCGGATTAGGATACATTCTCGTCGAAATTGCGTTTATCCAGCGCTTTGTGCTGTTTCTCGGCCATCCGACGTACGCGCTCACCGTGGTGATATTTCTACTGTTGCTTTCCAGTGGCGCCGGGAGCCTGTTTTCGCGGCTCTGGCTGCCTAAGGCAGAAATGGGCTGGGTGCCGCTGCTTCTCGCAGCAGCGACTATCGTGATCTACGTTTTCTTTCTGCCCAACCGGCTGGTGGCGCTGGTTGGTCTGGACTTCGGCTACCGCCTGGTGGTGAGCGGCGTTCTGCTGGTTCCCCTAGGATTCATCATGGGGATGCCGTTTCCCACCGGCTTACGCGCCCTGGCGGCAGCGCCGGCGCCGGAGTATCCGGCAGGCGAAAGTTCGTCAGACAATGCGGTCGAATGGGCGTGGGCCATGAACGCGGCAGCCAGCGTGCTGGGGTCGGTGCTGGCCATGGTGATCGCGATTCAGTTCGGCCTTACGGCTACTCTAGCCTGCGGTGCGGTCGCATATTTACTCGCTTTGGCACTCATGCCCGCCCTGAAGGCAAAAGCGGCCTAGCTTTCGCTGCGGTTTTGTTATCATGCTGCCGTGGGCGTGTCGCGGGGTTGCGGTTACGATTCTGAGCTGTGGGTGCGTTCATTCATGTCCACCAGAGTGGCATCATGAGGACAACTATTGCCTAGCCAGAAGCAGCTCAAGTGGTCGCAACTGCGCGTCGGGATCACGGTCATCGCAGCCAGTTTGGTGCTGGCCCTGCTGCTGTTCCTCATGTCCGGCACCTCCGGTCTCTTTACCCCCCGCATCGTTTTGAAATCGTATTTCGACAACGCCGAGGGCCTTCGCGAGGGAGCGCCGGTGCGATTGAGCGGCGTGGACATTGGGAATGTCACCAATATCCGAATCGTAAACGAACCCGACAAACGGCTGACGCCCGTGGAAGTCACGTTGAAGGTGAGTACGAAATACCACTTCGGGCTGCACCGCGATTCCATGACTTCGCTTGAGACCGCCGGGGTTCTCGGCGAGACCTATCTCGACATTGACAGTTCACAGGCTCTCGGCCCCGACGCACAGGACGGTGACACGCTGCCAACCCAGGTGCATCCCGACTTCAACCAGGTGGTGCGCGCCAGCCAGAGCACGCTGCAAAACATGGATGCGCTGCTGAAGCGCGCCGACCGCATCCTGGCTTTCGCCGAGAGCGGCAAGGGTTCGCTGGGCAAGTTGATTTACGATCCCACGCTTTATAACCGCTTCTCGGCCACGGTGGCGGAGTTCCAGACAATCGTCGAACAGATCAGTAAGGGCCAGGGGAGCCTCGGCGCTCTCATCAGCCGCAATGATGCGTACGACAAGTTCATCTCAACGCTCGATAAGATGAACGGGATCATCGACGACATTCAGCAGGGCAAAGGCACCGCCGGCAAGTTCATAAAGGATCCTTCGCTTTACGACAACGCCAACGATACGATCGCGAATATCAAAAAGTTCACTGAGGACGTCAACGCCGGCAAGGGAACGCTGGGCAAACTCTCGAAGGATGATGAGTTAGCGAAGAAGCTGGATATCACCATCACCAAGCTCTCCGAACTCACCACCGAAATGGAAGCGGGCCAGGGATCGGTGGGCAAACTCTTCAAGGATGAGACCCTCTACAACAACGCCAACCAGATGCTTGTAGAAACCCGCGATTTGGTCAAAGCGGTCCGACAGGATCCCAAGAAATACCTGAGCATTAAGCTACACATTTTCTAGCACGATCTCACTACAGAAACAGCGAAGAAGCTCAGTGCTCGCCAATCCCAAACAGCGCACCAAGCATTAGAATCACCAGCACTCCCAGTGAAATCCATCCGTATTTGTTGTCCTTCTCTTTAAAGAACAAATAGCAGGCGACCATCACGCGCACGACGGGGGTCGCGAGCATCAAGAGCACGCCGGTCTGCTCGATCGCGAGGGGAATTCGTCCGCGCAGAAACAGGCCGACAATCAGCCCCGCGAGCATGATGAAGAAACAACTGAACGCGCCGACGCGTAGCACCAGGGCCACGGCGCGATCGAAGGCGGGCTCGCGGACTTGGCTCATAGCACCACCCTCGCTAAATGAAACAGCAAGTGCCCAGCCAGATAAAACATGACGGCCACCAACAGATAGACGACGACCTTCGTGTGAACACGAGGCGCCAGCCGCGCACCTAGCAACGATCCCATGAAGACGCCGACGGCAAGCGGCGCTGCGTACTCCACCAGAATGTCTCCGCGGCGGTAGTAAACGATCGCGCTGGCCGCGGCGGTCACACCGATCATAAAGTTCGAGGTCGCCGTCGCCACCATCAGCGGCACGTCCATGAAGAGAAACATGACTGGCACTTTAATAGGGCCGCCGCCGATGCCAAGAAGTCCGGAGAGCGCTCCGGCGACGAGAGACGCGCTGAGCCCCAGCGGGTAGCGCTGCGGTTCGTAAGGTGGAATCGCAACCTCGCCATTCACGCCGGCAGCGGCCGGGAGCGGTTCATCCTCCGGCTTGACCCTCCCTCCGCGAGTGAGGATGGTGATGGCACTGTAAAGCAGAAATCCCGCAAACAAGCCTTCGAGAGCATTGCGGTTGAAATATCCCACAAGGTAGGCGGTCACGGCCGCACCGAACGAAGTTGCCAGCTCGAGCGTCATACCGAGACGAATGTCGGTGGTGTGGCGCTGCAGATGAACGGAGGAACTGGCCGCCGAGGTCGTAATGACCGCGACGAGGCTGGTTCCAATCGCCTGGCGAAGCGGGACTCCGAAGTAGAGCGCGAGAATCGGCGAGAGCAGCACCCCTCCGCCGATGCCGGTGAGCGCTCCCAGCAAACCGGCGAAAAATCCCAGAACAACCAGAAGTACGGTCACCATGCCGATCGCACGCTCCGATTTCCGATTGGCTCTAGGGGGATGCTGAGGCTGGACATCGCGCTCTCCGGAAACGCGGCGGAGAAACCCGTCGTGCGCAAGCTAAAACACCGCCCGCGGCGACGCAGTGGCGTCGGCTTGCTCGTGCGCGTGATAGCTGGACCGAACCAGCGGGCCGGACTCAACATGGCGGAAACCGAAGCGCAGAGCCTGGTCTCGCAGATAGGTGAACTCTTCGGGCTCGTAGAAACGCGCGATCGGAAGATGATCTTTCGAGGGGCGCAGGTATTGTCCGACGGTTAGGATGTCGACGCCGCGCGTGCCCAGGTCGCGGAAGACTTCGACGAGCTCTTCAGTGGATTCGCCAAGGCCGACCATGACTCCGCTCTTGGTAACCATGTCGGGAGAAAACTTCTTCGCGCTGGCGAGAAGATCAAGCGTGCGCTCATAGCGGGCTCCGGAGCGCACGGCGCGATAAAGACGCGGCACAGTTTCGGTATTGTGATTGAGCACGTCCGGACGGGCAGCGAGTACGATACGCAGCGATTGTTCCAGCCCCTGGAAATCGGGAATCAGCACTTCGATGCGGCACTCAGGAATGAGTTCGCGAATCTCACGAATGGTTTCGGCAAAAATGCGAGCGCTGCCGATGTTGTCGTCGTCGCGGTTCACGCTGGTCACCACCGCATGTTTCAGGCCAAGCGTGGCCACGGCCTCGGCCACCCGGCGCGGCTCTTCCCAGTCGATGGGCTCGGGGCGGCCTTTGGGGACGGCGCAGAATCCGCAGCGGCGCGTGCAGATGTCGCCCAGCAGCATGAACGTCGCGGTCTTATGATTCCAGCACTCGCCGATGTTCGGGCATTGGGCCGACTCGCAGACAGTATGGAGGCCGAGGCCGCGAGCGAGCTTCTTCAGATCGTGAAAATTGTCGCCTACGGGCGCCTTAGCCCGCAGCCACGAAGGCTTCGGCATGCGCGGCGGAGGACTTAGCTCGATCTGGATCAGTTGGGAACTGCCGGCCATCCTTTCGATTTTATCAGGTCACCTCCGGACCACACGAAAACGGAGGGCAAACGAAACGCCAGCCGGCGGCTGAATCAATCAAACCGGGGCTGGCGTGTTCGACTTGACTTGCGTCCTCACTGTTGCGGCGCAGAGGGCCCAGACAGCCTGATCTTGATCGGCCCCTCCTTGTCATCAATTACTTTGTAGTTGCCAGGCACGGTGAACAGAGAAGAGTCGGGCTCCGACGTACTGACATTCTTGAACTCGGTTGTGAGTTCGCCCGCCCAGGGATCGTCATGCTTGGTCATCACGGCAACCTTCAACTCCGGCGAGTACCAGCGCTCTGAAGTTACGGTGATGGGTTTGTCGTTGCCCATCTTGCCTGCGGGAATGGTGGTGGTCACGCGCGTCCCGGTGGCGTGAACGCCTTCGAATGTCTGGTCGCCAAGATTTTCAGTATTGGCGGAGTCGCTCGATTCGTCATCACTTTTTTTGGTGATGACCTTGTTGTAGAAGACATTGGCTCCCGCACCTCCGTCGCGCTGGATGACCATCACATGTTCTCCTTTGCCGGGAGGGCCGGGCGCGACCGGATCGCCTTCACCGCCGATTTTCATCCTCTGCGCGGTCTTGCTGCCGGTGTCGAGCAGGTAGCGATAGCCGGCAACCGGATCGACAATCGTAATCATTTTTGAAGCCGACGCCTGAGGCGCTGCACCCAGCAGGTTCAGTCCAGCCTCGCGGCGCGTACGGCCTTCGCTGTCGCGGCAGAGTTGCGAGGCCTCGCTCGTGTGGATCCGGTTGCCGTCGGACAGGTGTTGCGTGTGCTCGGTCGAAACCGTGGCACAGAACGGCGCGCCTTTTATGGGTGCGGCGTCCATGGTCTCAACCCTAAGATCGACGGTCGCGGTTTTGGTTTGAAACGCAGCGCCGGGTTCGCCGCCCATTCGAATGACGGAATCGGCCACCATTTGCGCGGATGAACTGGCGCCGAGCCAGAGAGTTGTCGATAAGGCAAGTGCAGAGATTGCGAATCGCATGTTTGTATTTCCTCCAAGAAAGCTATCTGAATTTCACTGAGCTTTACTGTTCAATTCGAATGCCGCGGGCAATGCCGTCAGGTCCCACGAGCACTTCGGCGTTGACCATTCCGCCGGAGGGCGCGAAATCCACCGGGCGGCCAATCGAGGCGACCGGCAATTGCACGCGAATGACGTCCATCTCCTGCGTGCAGATCAGCGGGTCGCAGTACATCAGGCTGCGGAAGTCGGCGGCCGGCGTGGGGACTGGGGCAGTTCCCACAGGCAAGGCAGTTGCCAGCCGCGAGGGCTTCTTCATCGAGGGAGCCTTGGGCTTGGTCGCCCGGGCAACAGAAGGTATGGCAATCTTTTGCGCCTCGAGTTGTGCGGCCGGACTTGCAGACACGGGCGTCGGCCTCACACCCGCAGTCGTGTTGTGCTTCCGCGCGATGAAAAATAAGCCCACTGCAACGAGTACTGCAGCCGCGGCAAGAGCCCATCTCAGCCCGACTCGCAGACGCGGCGTACGCATCACCGCCGGGTTCTGCCGTTCATGTTCTGCCCGGCGATCTTTTGCCCATTCACGGCGATAGGCGGCGAGCACCGCCGCGTCCAACGATTCGGGTACAGAACTTGCAGACTCACGAACCAGGCACAGCGCCTCACGCAACTGCCGTTGCTCTTCAATAAAGGCCCGACAGGCTACGCAACACGCGATATGTCCAGTGACCTCGCTGCTCTCATGCCAGGCGGAGTCCGATGCGCCACCCTCAAATCGGGAATGTAGTTCGCGACACGTCATATCAGGCACTCCTCGGGCCCGGCCGTTTCCATTGCCTGCCCCTTGCACAGAGGCTTCAACTTTGTGGCCAGCAGCGCGTGGGCGCGATTCAAACGCGACCGGATCGTCCCTACCGCGCACCTGAGCCGCGATGCCGCCTCTTCATAGCTCAATTCGCACAGATCACAGAGCACAACCGCCTGGCGATAATGCTCGGGCAATGTAGCAATCGCCGCCTGCACGCGTTCCGTAATCTGCCGGCGCATGACTTCTCCGGCCGGCGATTCTGAGACCAGCCCGTCCGAAATAAGTCCGGCGGAGAAATTCTCCAGCGACTCATCAGGCGGAAGCGGATGATATGGCCGTTCGCGGCGTTCGATGCGGCGGACCAGATTGCGCGCGATGCCGAAGGCAAATGCTCCCACATCGCCACGGCTCTCGCGATAGTTCCCGCCCTGCTTCAGCAGGAGAATGAAAACCTCCTGCGTGGCTTCTTCCGCTGCCGATTTCGAATTGGTCATATAGAAGGCGTACCGGAAGATTCCATCTTTCAACCGTCCATATAGCGCGACGAATGCGCTCTCATCGCCGGTGAGGGCGCGGCGCAGCAGGTCGGCGTCGGAACGGTCCGGGGGAATTTCCGGGCTCATGTTCATTCAGATTCCTGTCATTTGGACGAGGAAGTCTTACATTGTCTTCACCGCTGGAGGGGAAAAAGTTCCAGAGAATTTTCGGGGGATTCTTCGGACACACGGTGGCCGGGGGCGCCCCACGTCTCGTCGCCTTTGCGAGACATGGGATTCCACAAGCGAAGGGCAACATCCCAAGGCAGATCGAAGATTGGCTAAGGACCTTTGAGGCTGCATCGATGGATTTACCGACGTAGGGTCCCTCGGCGGCGCTGGGCGCCGCCTCAGGATGACATCACCCTACTTCTACCAATCCGTAAGTGTGGCGCCAGAGCGTGCGCATGTGCACGAGTGCGCGGCTGATTTCTTCAGAGGACACTTCGCCGTTCGGACCGGCCAGGGCGGCGGCGGCCTCGCGTTTAGCCGCTTCGAGCAACTGCCCATCGCGGATGATGTTCGCCACGCGGAAGTTCGGCATGCCGGCCTGTCGCGTGCCGAAAAATTCTCCCGGGCCGCGGAGTTCGAGATCGAGTTCGGCGATCTTAAATCCGTCGTTGGTTTCGGTCATGGCATCGAGGCGGCGCTGGCCGTCTTCGGTGATTTTGCCGCCGGTCATGAGGATGCAATAAGAACGCGCCGCACCGCGGCCGATGCGCCCACGGAGTTGATGAAGTTGAGCCAGACCGAAGCGCTCGGCGTGTTCGATGACCATGACGGTTGCGTTGGGCACGTCGACGCCGACTTCGATGACGGTGGTTGCGACGAGAATCTGCAACTCGCCCTTCTGGAACATCCGCATGACCTGCTCCTTCAACTCGGAATCGAGGCGCCCATGTAGCAGGCCAACTTTCAGATCGGCGAAAACCTTTCCACTGAGTTCGCGATACATCTTGATCGCGGCCTTGAGTTCGCTCTCCTCGTTCTCGGCGATCACGGGGTAGACAACGTACACCTGGTGGCCTTTTTCGATCTGCTTGCGGACGAAATCCCAGACTTTGGGCGACTCGTCATCGGAGACGCTGCGCGTGGCGATGGCAGTACGTCCGGGAGGGAGTTCGTCAAGCACGCTGAGGTCGAGGTCGCCGTAGAGGGTGAGGGCTAGCGTCCGGGGAATTGGAGTAGCGGTCATGACGAGGACATCCGGCTCGGCTCGGGAGACCTCGACCGGAGCGCTTGGCTTCGCCTTTGCTTGGACGGGCGAGTCGCCCGTCTCCACACGGATTTCTTCCGTCCCTCCGCCGGATTTTTTCATCAGCTTCAGGCGCTGCATGACGCCGAAGCGGTGCTGTTCGTCGACGATGACCAACCCCAGATTCGCGAATTCGACCTTTTCTTCGAGCAGAGCGTGAGTGCCGATCACAAGCTGCGCGTTACCCTGTGCGATGTGGCGGCGGATTTCGCGCTTGCGGTCGGCTTCGAGCGAGCCGGTGATCAGGACGATTCGGTAACCCGCATTCTCAAGTATCCGGCGCGCGGAAAAATAGTGCTGCTGCGCCAGAATTTCTGTCGGCGCCATCAGCGCAACCTGGCATCCGTTTTCGATGGCGATGATGGCTGCCTCAAATCCAACGATCGTCTTACCCGAGCCCACGTCACCCTGCAGCAAACGCCGCATGGGATAAGGCTTTTCCATGTCGCCGGCGATTTCTTTGAGCACGCGCTTCTGCGCCGCCGTGGGATGAAACGGTAGAATCTTCTTGATCGCGGCCCGCACCTGATCGTCCAAGCGAAAAGCAATTCCGGTTTGCGCCTTTTGCTGCCGGCGCTTGAGCTCGAGCCCAAGCTCTACAAAAAATAATTCGTCGAAAATCAGGCGGATGTGCGCCGGCGTGCGCGAGGATTGCAGATCCTGAAAACTTTCTCCGGGCTCGGGCCAGTGAACATTCCATAACGCGGCACGCGGGCCGATCAACCCAAGATGCGAGCGGACAATGGCGGGGATCGGATCGGGCAAGTCCGGGGTGAGATTGTCAAGCGCTGTGCGGATTACGCGGCGAAACCATCGCGGCGTGAGCTTGCCCTGCCCGGCGGATTCGTAAATCGGCACGATGCGGCCGATCTCCAGCGACTGGGCGGCTTTCTTTTCTGCGGCGCCATCTTCTCCGCCGTCGCTTTCGCCCAGCATTTCAAACTGCGGCTGAACGATCTGCAACTCGCGCGTTCTCTGGTCCTCCTCGACCTTGCCGTAGAGCGCGATCATCTCCCCGGGCTTGAACTTGCCCTGCAGATATGTCGCGTTAAACCACAGGCAGCGCAGCTTGGAGCGTCCCTGGCCGACGGTAAGCTGAAAAATCGGCATGCGCCGGGTGCGAAAGAGCCCGGAGTTGCGCACTTCCCCGATCACTGTGGCCATCTCTCCGGGACGCAGTTCGGCGATGCCGCGCGGGTTCAACCGGTCTTCGTAGCGAAAGGGCAGATAATGGAGCAGGTCGCCGACGGTGTGGATACCTTTGCCGGCAAGAATTTCCGCGATGCGCGGGCCCACGCCTTTCACGTACTGCACGGGAGTGGAAAGTTCGAGCATGCGGCTGAAGTTTACAGATACAAGGAAAGATATACTTCCCGCTGCACGGATTCCCACCCAAAGAACGCGAAAGGTGGGGCATCCTGTCTTTCTCTTTTCTTTTTCTTTCTGCCTATCCGTAATGAACGAGAAGCAGGAATGTTAGCAGGAGGCAATGACCTCCGGTCCTGTGGCGGCATCTTATCCGGGGTAATACGGTGTCTAAACCAAGCGTGGTCGTCAACTTTCTCCAGGCTCTGGCCGCCATTGTGGCGGGAAATCTCGTCTACTTCCTGATCGAGCCGTCACTTCCCCTTGCCGCCAGGCATCACCGCTTTCACGTCGATCTGGGCACCGTGGTTGACTTCTGGTTCTGCCTGGTCGCCTACGGCATTATCCGCACGGTCCGGAGATGGCGTTGAATTTCGCAACGGGTGGCCGAGAAATCCGTTACTTTCGGCACCTCGGTCATTCTTACCACCAACGATAGAATCCATTCCAAATGCAGAAAATCGCCGTCCTGTACGATGCGGGACAGGCCGTGCTGTCGACCTTCGATCTTGACGAAGTGCTGCAGCGCATCCTGGGCATCGCGCGCGACTATTTTCATCTGGAGAATGTAGCCATCCTCTTGCTCGACCAGGAGGCGAAGCACTTGTACGTCCGCTCGCAGGTCGGCTGGGATGCAGGGCAAGACATGATCCGGCTGAGCTACGAGGAAGGCCTGACCGGCGCATCGGTTCTCAAGAAGCAGCCGGTCTATGCAGCCGACGTCTCTGAAGATCCGCGGTACGTCTGCGCTGCCAAGTCCACCCGTTCCGAACTCGCAATTCCGCTGATGGTGCGGGAGGAAGTTGTGGGCGTTCTCGACTGCCAGAGCCGCGAACTCGACCACTTCGATAAAGAAACCATCAATCTGCTGACTCTGTTCTCCACTCAGGCTTCCATCGCCTTAGAGAACGCCCGGCTCTACCAGTTGGAACGCGCCCGGGCGCGGCAACTTGAGGCTATCAACGCGATCGCGCAGCAAAGCACGGCGGTGATGGACATCGAAGATCTGCTGGCCCGTGTCTGCTCCGTGATTCAGCATGCCTTCCAGGTGCCGCACGTCTCGCTATGCCTGCGCGATGAAGGCGATCTCGTGCTGCGCGCGCATCAAGGCACTCTCACGCCTTGCGTCAAGGTGACGGGGCGTCTTCCGATTGGAAACGAGCCCTGGGCGAGCCTTCTGGCGACCAGCGGGACAATTATCGAGAAGGATGTGACGGGGCTGCCGGACTTGGTTCGCCTCTTCAGCGACTGTGCTTCGCGCCTGAGCATCCCCCTGATTTCTTTTGGACAGACGCTGGGCGTGCTCACGCTCTACAGCGACAAGATCAACGCCTTTCACGCCTGCGAACTGCAAACGCTCGAATCAGTCGCCGACATCTGCGCCAGTTCCATTCAGAATGCACATTACGTCGAGCGCATCCGCCAGCTTTCTTACCTCGATGGGCTCACCGGCATCTTCAACCGGCGTTTCTTCGAGCTGCGTATCATGGAGGAGATCGAACGGGCGCGCCGCAGCGGGGCTGGAATGGCAGTCCTCATGGCCGACATCGACCAGTTCAAGCGGCTGAATGACGAATTCGGCCACTTGCTCGGCGATGAGGTGCTGCGCCAGGTGTCCTCACTGTTTCACCAGCAGCTAAGAAAGATCGATGTCGTCTGCCGCTATGGCGGCGAAGAATTCGCCATTTTGCTGACGCAGACCAACGCTCAGCATGCATTGGGAGTTGCCGAGAAACTCAGGAAGCTGGTGGAAGGATTTCAATTTCCCGGAGTGCCGCGAACCGTCACGCTGAGCGCTGGAGTCGCCGCTTTTCCCGAACATGGCACGGCGCGCGACGAATTGATCCGTGCCGCCGACAACGGCCTGTACGCCGCAAAACAGAACGGCCGGAATCGCGTCTGCCTGGCTACTCTGAGCCGAAAGACCTCGAACGGACGCTAGTCGGGGCCGCAGGAATCAGATCTCCGTCCAGACGCCACTCAGTTCCTGGCGCATGCGCTCCATCTGCCTCTTCATTTTTTCCTGCCCGCGGCGGAATTCGCGTTGCGCTCTCTCGGCCTGTTCCTTTGCCCTCTCTTCATACCTCTTTTGCTCGCGGCAGTAGGTCTTCTGCGCTTCCGCAGCGGCCTTGCGCGCGTCTTGCATGGCGAGTTCCATCTGCGGCCGCAGTTTCGCTACCTCGTCCTGCAAGCGGCTGTATTCGAGCAGCGATTCCGCATTCACCGTGGGCTCTTCCAGGCTGTCTTCTTCCAACCAGCCCGACTCCTTACGTTCCGGCAGCGCAAGGTTCAGGTACTGTTCCTTCTTGTCGCGGATCACACCGACTTTTACGGTATTCTCCGAGCGCGATTTGACGGCATGCGAGAAGTCGCTGGTATCGTGTACGGGCTGCTCGTTGATCTTAACGATCACATCACCGGCGCGGAAGCCGGCTTTCTCCGCCCGGCTGCCTTTTTCGACGGAGCGCACCAGAACTCCGTCGCCGTTTTTCACGCCAAAAAACTCTCCCAACTGCGGAGTAATGTTTTCGACCATCAGTCCACTCCGTGCGGAGGAAGTGACCACAACCATGTTCATCGCCGGAATGTCGATATCCGGCATGACGTGAATCTCGGGAATTTGCACGTGAAAATCCGGCTTGGGACTGGCAAACGAATACATTTGCTTCTTGTCGCCCAGTTGAACTTTGATCGACATGGGTTGGCCATCGCGGCTCAATCCGAGAGTGATGACGCGGCCCGAGGGCGTTTCGTGGATCATGCGCCGCAACTGCGCACCGCTCTCGATCGCCGTGCCGTTCATGGTCAAGATAACGTCGTGCTCTTTGATTCCAGCCTTGCCCGCGGGGGCATCCTGGTCGACCATGGTGACCTCGACGCCTTTTTCTTCCTTCAGCTTCAGCGCGCTGAGTCGCTCAGCGCTAATGTCGGCAATGTCGACACCGAGGTAGGAGCTGGTTCCGCCTTCGTCGCTCGAAAACACCCACGGCTGCGTCGGCGGATCGACCGACCAATTTTGCGCTGCCTGCGAGAAACCCAGTAGCAGCGGCATGACCGCAATGCCTGCCAGAACGTAGTTGCGCATGGCTATACCCCCAATGAACTGCGGAGTAATCCGCTAAAGAACTCAGGGCCTGCTGGGCAGGCCCTGTTTAAGTCTTCGTCAGTGTCCGGCGCGCTTGAAGGTAATGTCGCCGGTCGAAGTGTGCACCTTCAGCCAAGGCCCGCCACCGTTCAGCTTTCCCTCGGCGGTGTATGTCTTGGGGCCATATTGGCCGCCTTCGCTGTTAACGTGAATATCTGGGAAGTCTGAGTAGATTTTGTGTCCATTCGCGAGATCGACGCTGGCACGAACATTGATCGCCACGTCGGAAGCGATGTAGACCGTGATGTCTCCCGCGCTCGTTTCCAGATCAGAGTCGCGCCGGTCTCCGCCGTTGTTCACCAACTTAACAGTGATTCCGCCCGCGCTGGTTTCCGCCTGCGCCGAAGGCACACCCAAAAGCTCGATGCCGCCGCCGCCGGTTTCGGCGTGCACGTGGCCCTTGGCCGAAGCCAGACGAATGCTGCCGCCGCCGGTTTCGATCTCAGCGCCGCCACCGATATCGCTCAAGTCCACGCTGCCGCCGCCCGTAGAAACCTTCACCTTGCCATTGCATTGGCGAACCTCGACACCGCCGCCACCAGTTTCGATAACAGCACCCTGTGCGCCCGATCCGATCTCAACCGAACCGCCGCCGGTTTCCGCGATAACCTTGCCGTTGGCGTGCATTACGTGGATACCACCGCCACCAGTGTGCAGGCCCAGTTCGCCGCCAGCCGTGCCGACGTCAATCGTTCCACCGCCGGTTTCGGCGTAGACCCCGCCGCCGATGTCGTCGAGATGCAGCGTGCCGCCACCGCTCTGCGCTTCCACACGGCCGCTGACGCCGGTTGCATCCACATTGCCGCCGTCGGTTTCAAGTTTCAGCAGTGCCATCTCGCGTGGAACCATGACAGAAAACTCTGACGAGCAATGGCGTGGCTGTCGCCCGCCCTGCCAGTCTCCCACGATCCACGCGGTGTCGCCTTTCACGTAAGCAGTAATCTTGTATTGCTCGAACTGCCGGCGGGCATCCTGCTCTGAAGTATTGCCAAAGCGAGTATGAATGACGTAATTGATGCCTTGCTGTTGCCCGCCGTGAACCACCACCGATCCCATGTCAACTTTCACTCGCAGATTCTTGACGGCTGAGAGTGAACCTGTAATCTCCTGCCCCCAGGCTCCGCCCTCGCGGACTACCTTTGTGTCCTGCGACAGGGCTTGTGCAAGAAAGCCAAGTGGCGCAAGCAGTGCTAGCACATTGGCCAACCCGACGATTTGTAGCGCACGTTTCAATTCAACTCACCTCGTTTCTTGGGGTCTTGGGCGTTGGGTCTTAGGTGTTGGGAGTTTGGCTTATCGTTCGCGCCTAAGACCCAAGACCTGCGACCTAAGACCGCCTCTTAGTCAATTTCCGGCAACTGTGCCAGCATGGTCCGCGCCTGCGACTTGATGTACTGACTGGAATCTTTCGCGGCCAGCGCCATGAGCACACCGCGCACGCTGCCATCGGCCTTTACCGGCTCGATCAAGCGGAGCGCCTCAATGCGGACGCCCGAATTGTCGTCATTCACCAGCGCACGCAAAACAGCGTCGCGAACATTGGTGTCTTCTTTGACGTAATTGCCCAGCGCGCCCAGCGACTTCAGCCGCACGCCGGGATTGGTATCGTTCTGCAACGCATACATCAAAGCTTCACGCACTTGCTGGTCGTTGCTGCGCTGCGCCAGCAATCCGACCGAGTCCACGCGCACGCCCGAGTTGTAGTTATTGCGCGCGGCGTAGAGCAGCAGTTCTTGCACCTTCTGATCGTTCAGCGCGCCGGAATACTCCGCGGAAGAAACCGTGTTGTACTTGATGCTGACTTGATTTGTGCTGGGATCCTGAACGATGGAATTGATGCCTGCGATGGCGGCGTCATTGGATGGCACGCCAGACGTGTTGCTTGCCGTATTTGCAACTCCAGGTTGTCCGGGGTGAGAGGCGTAAATCTTGTACGTGGTTCCCACGCCGCCAGCGAAGCCAAGAATCAGAATTACCGAAGCCAGCGCGGGCGAGAAGCGAATCTGCCGCAGCCAGTTCGCGGGATCGAAAGCCAGGCGGCTCCAGAAGCTGCCCTGTTGCGTGGTCTCGAGCGCTTCCTGCAAGCGCATGCGCGAAGCGGCCAGCAAATTGGGCGTGGGCTCGGCGGCGCGATCCTGCAAGAGCAGCGCATGAAACTCCTGCTCGGCCTTCAATTCGGCGGCGCAGTCGGCGCAGCGCGCCACATGCTGCTCCAGTTCGTAGCGGGCATCGTCGGCCAGTTCGCCATAAACCTGAAGCACGATATTTTCTCGTACCCATTCACATTTCATAAGCGTTACCTTCGGGTCTTGGGTGTCAGGTCGTGGGTCTTAGGAAAACCGAAAGCCCAAGACCTGACACCCATCCCCCAGAACCTCATCTCATGTCCGCCAATGCCCCGCGCAGCTTCTGCGTAGCGCGAAACAGCGTATTCTTGGCGGTCTCTTCCGTCGTATGCAAAATCTCGCCCACGGTCCGCAATTTCAATCCGTGATAGTGCTTTAACTCGAAAACCATGCGTTCACGCGGCGTTAATTTTTCCAGCGCGCCGGAAATTCTCGCTCCCAGCTGCCGCCGCATCAGATCACGTTCCGGATTCGCGCCCGCCCGCCCGTCGGCCACCTGATCGAGCAGATCGTACTCGCCACCATCGGCGTCTTTGGCGACCGGAGCATCTTCCTTGCGCACATTTTTCTTGCGCAGGTGATCGAGACACAAATTCGTCACGATCCGGTAAATCCACGTGTAGAAGGAACACTCGAAGCGAAAATTTCCGATGTTCTTGTACGCCTTCAGGAACGCGTCCTGGTAAACATCCTGCGCGTCCTGCTCCGTGCCGGTGAGATGCAGCGCCAATCGCAGCACCGCCTGGTCGTAGTGGCGTACGAGTTCCTCGAAGGCGGCGCGGTTTCCCTGCTGCGCCTCGCGAATCAACATCGTGTCGTCAATGCGACGATCTTGGTGGCGTTCGAGCCCGGCCATGCGGTCTTGCGGGTTCTGACTACCGCTGACTCTCTCCACTCGCTGGCTCTTCTCCATCGAGCGGGGCCGCGCGCCAACCGCAAAGGGTGTTACCCATACACCGGCCGGCATGTGTCGTCGTGTCCTCTACTTGCCCGGCTTTTGCCGTCTTCGGGCTTGCACAGGGATAGACGAAGAATCAGGGGAACCGTGAGCAGAAATTATAGGCTGTACAGGGATATTTTGTGTCGTCTAGGTGCTTCAGAAGCAAAGATTTAGGGGAAACAGAACACTCTTGGGAGTGTATCGTTCTTCCGCTTTGGCAGCGAAAATGCCCCACATCCGCGGCAGTCGCTGTCCTCATTTCGTCACGAAAATACGGCGAATTATCCCGCGCGCAAACTCTAGATTCTTCGACAACTTCCGCCGTTAGGAGTGTGCACCTAGTACGACTTCCAGAAGAAATAGACCGTCATCCCCGCGCCGGTCAAAACAACAAAAGTCCGGATCCACGCCTGCGGCACCTTGAGTGCGTAGTGCGCTCCAAGGTATCCGCCCAGGATTCCGCCCGCAATCATCGCCGCGCCATGCTTCCAGTACACCGCCCCGGCCACGACAAACGTAACCACGGCAATCCCGTTGATCACAAATCCCATCACGCTCTTCAGCGCGTTCATGGCGTGGATATCGCTCATGCCGAGCGCTGCCAGCATGGCCAGCATCACGATTCCCATACCGCCGCCGAAGTAGCCTCCATAGACGGCCACCGCTAACTGAAAGAACGTCGCCGCGGCCAGAGCCGAGCCGGTCGTTTCATGCCCCACGACTGATTTGCGGCCGCGCGCGAGCTTTTTTCCGAAGGCAAACAGCAGCGTGGCTCCGAGAGTCAGCCAGGGCAGAACACGCATGAAAGTATGCGCCGGAGTTTTGAGCAACAGAAAGGCGCCAATCAATCCGCCTACCAGGCTGGCCACCAGCAACGGCACAAACACCCGCCGCGGAACATCCAGTTGCTTGCGATATGCTCCGCCGCTCGCTGCCGCACCGGTCCAGAGCGCGATCGTGTTGGTGGCATTCGCGGGAATCGGGGGTACGCCGGTGAACAGCAGCGCGGGAAAGGCAATGAAGCTGCCGCCTCCGGCCACAGAGTTCAGCGCTCCGCCCAGCGCGCCCGCCACAAAAAGAAACACGATGTTTTCCGGAGTCAAGCTGTTAGGTGTAACAGAAATCGCCGAGAGCAGCCAAATTCGCCAACCTTTTCATTGGCTTCGCGTCGGATACGCAGGAGGAATTACGAATCATGCGGAAGCCTTGGGGTGCGGTGCTTTCGTCGTTATTGTTACTGTCGCTGTCTCTCTCTGCTTTGCCGCTGTTCGCGCAACAATCCGCGCCGACCGGTGCCTGCGCTGCCGCCGAGCAGAAGCAACTCGAGTTCTGGGTCGGCGAATGGGACGCGACCTGGCCAGGCGCCAAAGCCGGAGAGACTGCCCACGGCACCAACAGCATTCGCCGCATTCTCGACGGCTGCGTGGTGCAGGAGAATTTCTCCGGGGGCGACTCCGCTCACCTGCGCGGCACAAGTGTCTCGACCTTCGAAGGTAAGTCCGGAAAATGGAAGCAGACCTGGGTCGACAACGAAGGTGGCTATCTTGATTTTGTCGGCGAATTCAAAAATGGCCAGATGATTCTCGAGCGTGAGACCGTCATCAACGGCGCGAAGACCCTGCAGCGCATGGTCTGGAAAAACATCACGCCCACTGAATTCGATTGGAGTTGGGAGGCTTCCACCGATGGTGGAAAGACTTGGCAAGTGCGGTGGCCGATCCACTATAAGCGGCGCACCTGAATTCGCGCCCTTTGTATTACCTCTGTAACCACAGGTAAAGAAGCGTCGCGCAGAAACATCTCCCACGGCGAGGGGTTAATATTTTCTAAGAGCCTTTGGGGGATCACTCATGCGTTATCGAATTTTTCTTGTCGTGGCAATACTTCTCTGCAGCATCGCCTGGGGACAGTCGTCGACTCCGCCCTCAAGCGGGAGCCCGTCGAACAGCCAACCCTCCATGCCGGGTATGGACATGTCCGGCATGCATCACGATATGGCCGGCATGAAAGACGCCCCTGCCGACAAAGACGAAGGCGAAGCAGGCGAGCACGTCATGCACTCCATGGAAGGCCACATGGACATGGGCCCGCACATGAAAATGACGGCGCTGCGGCCGGCGAGACCTGGCGACGCCGAACGAGCGAAGCAAGTCGCCGATGCGGCCCGCAAGGCGTCGGAAAAATATCTCGACTATCACGTCGCGCTCAACGACGGCTTCAAAATTTTTCATCCGGAAATTCCGCAGAAGATGTACCACTTCACCAACTACGGCTACGCCATGGAAGCCGCGTTCCGTTTCAATCCCGAGCATCCGACCTCGCTGCTCTATGAAAAGCACGGTGACGACTACAAGCTGATCGGCGTGATGTACACCGCACCCAAGCGCCTGACCGAAGATCAACTCGACGAGCGCATTCCGCTCAGCGTGGCGCAGTGGCATGAGCACGTGAATTTCTGCGTGGCTCCATCAAGCATGACGCCCGCGGAAAAGAAAGAAGCCTATCTAGGGAAGAACGCGAAATTCGGCCTGCGCGGATCGATCGATAACCAGGCCGCATGCGACGTGGCGGGCGGGCGTTTCCTCCCCATCATCTTCAACTGGATGGTCCACGTCTACCCGTTCGAAAAAGATCAAGCGAGCGTGTGGTCAGCAGAGCGCCAGCACGGCGACGCCGACTGATCGGGACGAACGAATGTGGCGCGGGCGCCCCCGCCCGCGAAACTCGGAGTCAAACTCGAAGCAGTCGCCCATCCTAACGTCGCGTTCCTGGCGTGTTTTGCGACCAGCTACTCGTAGCGCAACGCAACCATAGGATCAACCTTAGCCGCGCGGCGTGCGGGGAAATAAGTTGCCGCAAAGCCGGTCAGGAGCATGACGGAAGCGCAAACGATCGCAGTCAGAGGATCAGCCGGCGTTACGACCAGCTCGTGACTGACAATCCTTCCAGCACCAATCCCCACAAGCCAGCCCAGTGCGATCCCCACAACCATAACGATCGCCGCCTCTCCCAAAACTAACGCGAAAATGTCGCGCCGGGTCGCGCCGACCGCAATGCGGACACCCATTTCGTGAATCCGTCGCGCCGTGGAATGGT
Organism: Candidatus Solibacter sp.; assembly: GCA_035501655.1. Taxonomy (GTDB): domain Bacteria; phylum Acidobacteriota; class Terriglobia; order Terriglobales; family Acidobacteriaceae; genus Sulfotelmatobacter. Next base: position 35,809 of record DATJVU010000010.1, on the reverse strand, counting down.
GCATAACGCCGTACTGCCCGATCAAAGCCAGAACAAGAGCGATGAGCGCAAACACTTCGAACACGTACATAACGAGCCTAGGCTCTGCGAATTCGTCGTCTAACGCCTGAGCAATAGTTTTGTAATTCGCCACGGGCTCTTCAGGATTCCAAGCGTGAACGGCGTGCTTTAACGAAGGGATCACAGATGCGCCACTTTGGGCCCACGTCACAATGTCTAACGTCTTTGCGCTCGTCGAGAGCGGAAAGTAAACGGTGGGCAGTGACTGGCCATTCTTTGCGTCAACCAGCCAATCCCGCACAACGCCCACAATCTGAAATAAAGAGTTCTCCCCTTGGCGGACTCTCATCCCAACCACGTTGCGGCCATATTGCCCTGCAAATGTTTCGGACACGACTGCAAACGATGACTCGTCTTGAAGCGGCAGGCGTCCTTGCAGCGCGGGAAGTTGCAACACACCGAAGAACCCGGCGTTCACGTCCATTTGGATCGCTGATACCTGCTTGTGTGTCGCATTATCGTCCAATTCGAGAGGACGTTCGCTTCTGCCGGCTACGATCAGCGGCAAATCCGACGTTGCTCCCACAGCCGTAATGCCAGGCAGAGCGGCTAGTTCGGTCAACAACCGATTCCGATCCTGCCCGTTCTGTACCGAAACGTTGAAGGTCACCAAGTTAGTCGCATCGATCTTCGGAGGCGCATTGCGCTCGATACCTAACAGTGTCCGTATGAAGAGACCGCAAACCACCAGCAGGAGCATGGCCATTGCGATCTCAAATACGACGAGCGGCAACCGCTTCAGAGTGATGCGCGCGCCCGAGGCTGCCCCACCCTGCCGAAGAGCCTCATTCAGATTCGCTTTTGAGGCCCGCAGCGCCGGGCTCAATCCAAAAAGTACCGGGATGAGCAATGCGCTGGCGGTCGCTAACACGAGAGTATGCCAGTTCAAGTGAATGGCATCGGCGGTAGGAACCCGAGATTCGAACACGCGCCGCAAAGCCTTGACCCCCACGTACGCAACCAGCATTCCGCCGGATGCGCCCGCGAATGCGAGCACCATGTACTCTGTCAGCAATTGCCGAACAATTCTGCGCCGCCCCGCGCCCAATGCTGCGCGCGTGGCAAATTCCATGCGGCGGCTGAGTCCACGCGACAGGAGAAGGTTCGTGATGTTCGAACATCCGATCAAGAGGACAAGTATGGGTGGACCAATCCCGAATGCCAGAACCAAACCGATCCTCTTGTTCTGCTCACTGTCGTAGCTGACCACGCGCATTCCCAAGGAACCGGTTGCAGAAGTTTGAGCAGTCAGGGTTCGGGCAAGAACTGCGGCTTCCGCGTTGGCTTGCTCGACAGTGCCTTCCTTGCGCAGGCGGCCAAAGACCATGACCGCGTCCGCTGCGTAATTCGTTGTGGGATCAACCGCCAGCGGCATCCATACTTCCGTGCCCTGCGTCGGATACCAGAAACTGTCCGGCATCACGCCAATGATTGTGTATGGCGTGCCGTCGAAACGCACGATCCGTCCGAGAATGTCCACCTTCTCCGCAAAATCTCTGCGCCACAATCCCTCGCTGACGACAGCGACAGTAGACGTCCCTGACTGAGTGTCGTTCTCAGTGAATACGCGTCCAAACTTGGGGTGTGCGCCCAGCAAGTGAAAGAAATTTGTGGACACGGTCATCGTCTCTACTCGCCGCGGCTCGCCAACGCCAGAGAGAACATGGTCCGTACGGGCAAACGCAGCAAGTTCCTCAAAAGCCGTCATGTTGCTTCTGAGTTTGAGGAAATCAGGTACCGTGAGATAGACGCGGTCAGCCCCAGTCTGATAGTTGACACCCCACACGTTCGCGAGCCGATGCAAGTCCCGCACCGGAGGATGATTCAGGATCGCGCCTTCGTACGTGCTGAACATCGTCAAGGCGCACCCGATTCCCAGCGCGAGGGTAAGCACCGCGACTGCCGCGAATCCCGGATTTTTGCGCAGCTGCCGCAACGCATAACGAAGATCCTGGGCCAGCGCAGCCATCTCAGATCCGCCCTCCTGTTCGCGGTGCACAGTGCCGTTGGGTTCCCACAACAAATGATAAGAAGTTACTGAAGAAACACTCGCTGTTCTGTCTGAAAGATCCAGCACAAAACATACGCTGCATGTCCTTTGCATGGGAACGCGTTGCGCGGAATTTCTTGCTATCGCGCGCGCTATCTGATCGTCCAATGCAACGTGAAGGCGAACGTACTCCGATAAGGGAACTTTGAGTGCGGCAGTTACGTAGCCTGTGAAGTGGGTTCGCCAAAGCAGAGGTGACTTTGGCGGACGGATTATCGAAATTTATTGCGGGGCCTGGGGATTCTCTCAAACTCGGTTTGGCGGCCCAGATGAGAAAACCCCCAATCGTGGCAGCTCGAGCCTTTGAGCCCGTGCTGCACAACCCCGGCGCCAGCATTTTAGGCGATTCGTGAGGAAACACAAGTGTTTTCTCGCGCTGGTCGCGAGCGGGGCCGCCCTAACCGTTTCCCGACGATTTTTCGGGAGAGAAAAAGGAGCAGCTATGAAGTTCGCGACAGTTACGAAAAGCGCTATTCTTGGTTTGTCCCTGGTACTGGCTTCCAGCGCCTTCGCCGCCGGCAATAAAGCCAGCCTCCATTTGAACGATGCCACCAATGTGAACGGAACCACGTTGAAGGCCGGTGATTACAAGCTCGAGTGGGATGGATCCGGCCCGAACGTTGACCTCAATATCATGCAGGGAAAGAATGTCGTCGCCAAGGTTCCGGCGAAGGTAGTCGATCTCAGCTCTCCCGCGGCCAACTCCGCCGCAGTCGTGACCAAAAACAACGACGGAACGAAGTCTCTCGCAGGCGCACGCTTCGAAGGCAAGAAGTTTGCCATTGAACTCGGCGAGTCCAGTGACGGCATCCAGGCCGGATCGAGCAAGTAACTGGTAACATTTCAATCTAGCCAAAAGGGGAGCACGCAAGTGCTCCCCTTTTTTCACGGATTGCCTTGGGCTGAAAGCTGACGGCTGAGAGATGACAGCTTCTTTAGTTCGGTGACGCCAGCACGTCGTCGTAGTAGTTCACCATCGCGCGCCGTGGTCTTGTCTTCAATCCTTTCAGCGGAATCTTTTGCTCGAATGACGAATTGCCGTTCAAACGCGCCCGCCCCAAAAACGCCACGTTGCCGTCCGCCAGTTCCAGGTACAGCGGCACCAGCATGCGGAAGTGTTCGTCCACGCCGGACTGCGCCAGTTTCAGGTTCAGAACCACGTCTCCGTCGGCGCCAACGTCGAAGGTCGAATCCAGCTTGTAAGCAGGTAGTTGCGTTCCATACACATATTCATTGAAGAACCAATCCATCTTGTGGTTGCCCTCCATGTCCATGTCTTTCGTCATGTGCTTTTCCAGCATGGCCTTGAAATCTTCGGTGGTGGCCGCCTTCCCGGAGTATGTTTTAACGAAATCCTGCATCGTCTCTTTAAAGAGCGCGTCCCCAGCCTGATTGTCGTGCATCATCATGCGAACCATGTGCAGAACGTAAGCGCCCTTGGGATAAATCAGTCTGCGCGTGATATCGAATCCCGTGCGCGAATTACTGGCGCGATATCCCATGGTTAGCGGCCCGGCGTCGATCGCGCGAAAGCCTTCGGCATTGCGCTGCAAGAGCAGCTCTCTCTCGTCGTTCCAGAATGCTATGAACTTTTTGGGGTTTTTCTCGACGAGCGTCAAATACAGCGAGGCTGACATATCGGCAAACCCCTCGCTCATCCATTGGTCGCGGCCGGAGCTGTAGCCCACGGTCTCTGCCCACCATTGATGCGCGACCTCGTGCGGAGTCACAACTTTCCAATACGCGCTGTCTGCCAGATCAAGCCCGAGCTGATGCCGAACTGTAGTGTCGAAGTAGTAGCAGATCGGAATCCATACCAGTCCCGGCGCTGCTTCCCCATAGTCGCACGCAGTTTGTTGGGTTACATTCAAATGTTTGAACAATGATGGTCCAAAGTAGTTGGTGTAGAGTTGCACCGCCATCTCAGCTTCAGCGAGAGACTTCTTGTTAAGCCCGGTCGTATTCATGCTGCCTAATGCCACATCTGATCCGTGCGAACCCATCGTCGGCAAGTCGTCCCCACTCGCCTCGTGCTTGAGCGCATTCACCCAGTCCGGAGGGTCCTGATTCGCGTAAGACTGCAGCACGTACTCTGGCTTGTCGAGCTTGGCCTCCTCCATCTTGAAACGCCCGAAGCTGAATGCCGCCATGTTTTGCGGAGACTCGCTTTTCCATACTGTAACGTTCTGTCCGCCTTCGTTGCTCTCGCTCACACGCGCGCCAGTCGCCGCCAACTGCATTCCCTTCGGAATGTGAAATGTCATGTCGTAGTTAACGTATTCGCTGATTCCTACGCCGCTGGGATACCAATCGTTGCGAGCAATTGGATAATAGTTTCCGCCGCCCTCATTCCTGACTGCCTCTTTCCCTTCGTATTCCGTCGTGATCGTGTAGTGGTCCCCAACTGCCAGCGCCTTGGGCAGAATCACGGCGAAGTCGGCGTCGGCGTTTTTGTCTTCCTGGATGAATGGCAGAAATTGCCCATCGTCTGCCTTGACGCTTCGCACTCGCAGTGACGGAAACAGGTCCAGCGGTACGACGCGCAAACCATTCAGTTCAGCAATAAATTCCGTCTTCGCCTTTCCAATCAGGTTCGCATTCTTCTCAAACGTCGTATCCAGTTGCTGGTGAACAATCTGGATCGACTGCCCAACAACGCCCTTCTTGTGCTCGCCCCCCATGGGGAACGACGCCCACTGGCCGAATTTGTTCTCGTCGTACGTCGTGAAGATCACCTGATCGTGGCTGTCATGAGGATCGATCTCGTAGAGTTCCTGCCCGTTGTATTTTTTTCCGTGAATGAAAGCCGCGAAGTATCCGCCCTGCTCCGTGCTCAGCACATCCTGCAGCAGGCGCGCCTCGATGTTGGTCTTTATTTTGTGCCGCGTGGTGTGCTGAATATCTTTCAGCGCGCCGCCATCGCATCCGCCCGAAGCTGCGCTACCCGCCTTCTTGATTTCGTCATAAGTTGAGTCCGTGAACAACATCACCATCTGGCTAAAGTTCTCGCTGAACTCGTCTTCTTTGGTGAGCAGCTTGAGTGACTTTTTCTCGCTCGCGCTCGGCGGATCGAGAATGAAATTTCCGTCTCCCGAAAAAACTGCCTCCGTCACCTTTCCGTTTACCGGCGCGACAAAACACACATTCCCCAAGCGCAGATGAAACGTGCCGGCGTCGCGCTTCAATTCAAAATTGTTCACGCTGACCGACTCGCTGCCCAGCGCAAGGATGCGCAGCGCTTGGTAGGTCGGATCGGAGCCGGCTGCAGGCGCAGCTTGCGCGAACGCGGACGCCTCGAAAAGCGCCCCGGTGATGATGAGTATTACAAGAAGTGAAGGAACGCGATTCAGGCAGACGAGCGCCCGCGACCGTAGGGGGTAGACGAACAATGGCATAGGATCCTCCGGGGGGAAGGAATCGCTATTATCCGAACTTTGGGCAAGAACGCAAGTTAATCATCTGGAGACAGCCTGCGATAACTGCCTCGACATGCCTTCGCGGAATTGCCTCTTCGGCTTCAACGTATCTTAGAGCCTACTGCGTCGGCGCCTCTACCTTTTCCAGTTCCGCACTCAAATGAACACTGCTTCCGGCGCTCACCTTCATCTTCCGTTCCCAATCCTTGAAGCCCGACTTCTTCACCGTGATGGTGTGGTCGCCTTCTTCCACTAGCACATCGGAAGGCGTGTTACCTACAAAACTGCCATCCACCTCGATGTCAGCGCCTGCGGGATTCGACTCGAGCTGCAGTTTCGCCGACGTGGAATTTGTCGCGCTCGCGGCGGCGGCCACAGTCTGCGTCGGAGCAGCCGGCTGGAACTTCGCGATGTCCAGCTTCATGTCGCCATTGATATACGCTGTAACCTCAGTGCCCTTCGGAATGCTGATGTCTTTACCGTGCATGAACAAGAAAAATGGAGCCGCAGGAAAGAACACCAGGCTCGTTGCGACCATTCCGCCGACCATCGCGCCGGTGTGTCCGCCGCCTTTCATATCTTTCACGGCCCGCAATGCCGCCTTCTCGCTGCTGATCAGCTTCACGTAGTCGATATTGATATCGAGCTTGCCGCCGCGTGCCATCCTTCTCTTCGCCTGCGCCTCGGTTACTGTGGCGAACGCCAGTCCGCCCTTCGGAATCACCAGCGTCCCGTTCACGCTGATGTCCTGCAGTACCTCAAAATCGATCGTGTCGCCGACATGCGCGTCGGCAGACGAAACCGTGCGGTTGATGCGCATCTTCACTGGCGTTCCGTCCTCCAGCACGAATCCTTTCGCCGACGTGTAGTTCGCCGAGCCCGAAGATTCATCCGGCTTGGGTGCGCTGGTTGGAGTGCTCGCGGGAGCGGGCGCCTGTGATGCGGAAGGCGCCGCGTTGGCCGGTGCCGGATTCGCCGGAGTTTGTGCGCCTTGCTGCGGCGCTGGAGAATTCTGAGCAGGCTCATTCTGTGCAAAGCAAAAACCGGCCAGAACCAAATAGGCAAAGAAAGACAAAAACAACAAGACGAAGCGCTTTTTCATTCGACCCTCCAGTCGAATACATACTCTCGTGGGGGCGAGGCCAGATAACTCTGCATTATCCTCTTGTACAGTCCGCTCCACAGTAAGAAATTGTAAAAGGTGCAGCTGTGATCACAATCACGCCGTCACTACCGTCCCGCAGCCAGTCGCGTCGCCAGCCTCGGAGGCAGCTTGGCCTCGAAGATCCGGTCCTGCGCCGATTTCAAGTTATAAGGCGTGCGGTGAAAGTGCACGATCTGCGCATCGGTGTCGTAAAGCGCAAATGCGGCGCGCCAGTCCCCGTCGCGAGGCTGCCCCACCGATCCCGGATTAATCAGATACCGCGCATCTCGCTTCAAGTGCAGCGCCGCCGACTCCGGCTGTCCCACCGTCTTATATTCCGGACGGAATCCATCGGCCGCCGAGCCGTTGGCGAAAAATCCACCCTGCAGATGCGTATGCCCAAAAAATGTTAGCGGCGAAGTGAGAGTAATCAGTGGCGCCAGCGCATCGCCCAAGGAAACTACATACTCGTCTTCGTCATTGGGTGAGCCGTGAACCAGTTGCACCTGCGGAAAGTCCGGCAGCGCGATAGGGCCATGCGGCAGTTCGCGCAGCCACTGCAGGTTATCCGGCGTTAACTCATTTCGCGTCCAGATCGCGGCTGCCGCCGCCATTGGATTGAAATCGTCCAGATCCATCAGCCCGGTCGCGGCCTTGTCGTGATTGCCGCGCACGAACACCTTGCCCAGACCACGCGAGCGTTCCGTCACTTCATTCGGGCTGGCTCCGTAACCCACTATGTCTCCGAGGTTTACGACCACATCGAAGGCGGGGGCCGCGGCCATGCACGCATCAAGCGCTTCTAAATTCGCATGGATGTCGCTAAGCAGCAGTATGCGCACGGTTCACCGGACAAAGTGCCGATTATAGACCAAGCCGCCGCTATGTAGCGGGAAGAGCATGGCTTGGGTCGTGCCGGAAACCGCGATGAGTTCCGGATAATCCCGCGGGGGCGCGTAACTCGAATATTTGCGAATCGTTCGTGTACCTTAGAGGAGACCAGACGTATGACGCCCCAACGCAGCGGATGGCACTTCAAAGGCAAGACTCCGTGGTGGTTCATGCTCACGGCGGGACTTGTCCTCGTCGATTCAGCCGTGCATGTCGCGCTGCTCGCCACGGTTTCCAGTTGGGCTCAGCCCCGGCCCGACATCGCGCACTCCTATCGTCTGCCCTTCCGCGACGGCAATATCTACTTCACTTCGCAGTTGCTCGGCACATATCTCGACATACGCTGGATCGGCATAGCGCTGATCCTGATCCTGGCAGTCCTGCTGTTCGTGAATCGGGATCAACTGGAAAAGTCGGGCTGAGTCGAAGCGCTAAGCGGATGAATAGTTACGCTGGCGCATTCAGCACAGGGCAGCGCGCCCAATGTCCCGTCGAAACTTCCAGCAGCGGCGGCAACGCTTCGGCACACGCCGCAATGCGCAATCCGCAGCGCGGCTCAAATGCGCACCCGGGCGGCATGGACTGCAGTGATGGCACAGTACCCTCGATCGTCTGCAACGGCCGCCCGCGGTCCGTCTTTAAGTCCGGCACCGCTTGCAACAATCCGCGCGTATACGGATGCGCCGCCGCATTAAAAATATCGCGCTTCGCGCCCAGCTCAATCAGGCTGCCCGCATACATCACCGCCACGCGGTCGGCAACTTTCGATACGACGGCTAGATCGTGCGAAATAAAAAGCATGGCCAGCCCAAACTTCGCGCGCAGTTCGCCAAGCAGATCAAGTATCTGCGCCTGGATGGTCACATCGAGCGCAGTAGTCGGCTCGTCGGCAATCAGCAGTTGCGGACGGTTCACGATCGCCATCGCAATCATGATTCGCTGCCGCATGCCGCCCGAAAGCTGGTGCGGATAATCGCGCGCCCGCCGCGCCGCATCGGGGATCGCGACATCGTTCATGGCTTCGACGGCCCGCTGCCACGCCTCTTTTTTTGAAAGGCGCTTCGGCATGCCTTTCGAGGCGCCGCCATGCGCCAGCACCGCCTCGGCAATCTGCTCGCCCACTCGCATCACCGGATTGAGCGCGGTCATAGGCTCCTGAAAAATCATCGCGACGCGAGACCCACGCAAGCCTCGCATTTCGTCGTCAGAAAGCGCGGTCAGATCGCGGCTCGATTCGCGCTCGGAGAAGACAATCTTCCCCGAGACCCGCGCCTGCTGCGGCAGAAGGCGCATGATCGCCAAAGATGTAATGGATTTCCCCGAGCCGGATTCGCCAACCAACCCGAGAACTTCGCCAGGAGCAATAGAAAAACTGAGATCCCGCGCAGCAAGCAATGGAGGGGCAGACGCATTCGTCCGCCCCGCCCCTGAAAATTCAACATTCAGATTTCGTACGTCGAGCAGCGGCGCCACAGATTCATACTAGCAGCCAGAGATCGTCGGCGATTCGGCGTTTATACTCAACCGCAGCCACGAGTTCCTCAATGCGGACCTTGACGATAATCATTCTTTTGCTCACGCCGAGCCTTTCCTCCTCCACTAATGTAGCTCCACAGAAAATCGACGAAGTATTCGCCGCTTATAGCCAGCACACGCCGGGCTGCTCGGTCGGCGTGATTCGCGATGGCAACTTTATCTTTCGAAAGTCTTACGGCGAGGCGAGCCTGGAGCTCAGCGTCCCTCTGACCACAGACTCCATCTTCTACATGGCTTCAGTCTCGAAACAATTCACGGCCGCGAGTATTGTCCTGGCCGCCGAGCAGGGATCGCTTTCTCTGGACGATAACGTTCGCAAGTACATTCCGGAACTGCCTGATTACAGTCGCCCCATCACGCTAAGGCAGATGCTGCACCATACCAGCGGCCTGCGCGATTTTCTGGCCCTGACCTATCTTTCGGGCCGCGATACTTCAGCGCTCTCTTCGGCCCAGTCAGTGCTTCAGCTGATTACCCGCCAGAAGGGACTGAACAATCCGCCGGGAGAAGAGTTCGTCTACAGCAACTCAAATTATTTTCTGCTTGGCGTCGTAATCAAACGTGCAACCGGAAAATCTCTCGCAGAATTCGCGCGCGCCAACATCTTTGAGCCACTGGGAATGGCGCACACTTTTTTCTACGATGACAACACCACCGTCATACCCTACCGGGCCGCAGCCTACGATGCAGGAAAAGATGACCCCGGAAAGGAACGACAGTTCCTCGTCGATTGGTCCACTCTTTACGACATCGTTGGGGGCGGGGGGCTGATGAGCAGCGTGAACGACCTCATTCTCTGGGATCGAAACTTCTACTCCAACAAGCTCGGAAAGGGAAAGCTGGTCAGGGAACTCGAAACTCCGGGCATGTTGAACAACGGGCACCGCATCAACTATGGGCTTGGCCTGTGGCTGGGTGAGTATCGTGGCTTGAGGACCGTTGAACACAGCGGTGGCACGTTCGGATATCGTACCGAGCTCTTGCGCTTTCCCGAGCAGCGATTCAGCGTGATAACGCTTTGCAATGTCGAGAATGCCGATGTCGAAGGCCTCGCCCGCAAAGTATCGGATCTCTATCTCGAAGAGCAGCTGAAATCTGGAGCCAGCGAAACTCTGCCGTCCGGAACCCTGCTCGAGTCTGCTTCCTTCGCGGGTGCTTATCTCGATCTCCGCACGCACATGATCTACACGTTCACCTCTGTGAACGGAAACCTGACGGCATGGGGTGCCACGTTGCGGCGCTTAGGAGCGAACAAGTTTTCCGACCTGGTCGGAAATCCCATCGTATTTCAGACCGTCGACGGCGCCATGACCGCCACGCTCACCCTGCAGGGTGAAATATATTTTTCCGGCACCAGGGTGCCTGCGATTTATCTGGCCGAAGCTGATCTCAAGCGGTTCGCGGGCGATTACCGCAGCGATGAACTGGAGGCGACTTACAGCCTGTCTGTCATGAACGGAGCTCTGAAGTTGAGAACCAGCGACCGGCCTCCAGTGGACCTAAGCCCAGTCGCGCCAAATGAGTTTCAGGCTGGTGATCTTGGAACATTCGTATTCCAGAGTGGCGCCAATCGTCAGGTCTCGGGATGGACCCTTTTCTCACAACCGGCACGCGGCATCACTTTCCGGAAAATAAATTGATCCGCGAATCAGCAGAAAGCTGCATCGGCGCTTCCAGCACCGCGCTACTGCCCCAAAATCAGCGGCAGCCCATTCTTGTTATTCCCAATCACAACCACTTTCGAGTTCGCACTCTTCGCCAGATTTTCCGTCGCCTCAATGCCCTTCCACTCCAACAATGACGGCGTGATGCCCTGCGCCACAATCTGCTGGAAATCCCGCACGCCGGCCGCTTCAATGCGCTTGCGCTGCGCCTCCTGCGTTTCTTTCTGCAGGCGGAAATTCATGGCCAGCGCCTCCTGCTCGGCTTGCTGCTTCGCCTCAATCGAAGCTTTCAACGTCGCCGGCAATTGAATGTCGCGGAGCAAAACGTTCTCCACCGTGAGCCCGCGCTTCGTGAGTTGTTCGTTTACCTGTTCGAAGATTTGCTTCCCCACCATCTCCCGCTCGCCAGTGTAGAGCGCGTTCGCCGTGTGCGAAGCGGTTGATTCGCGGATCGCGGAGCGTAGCGTGGGCTCGACCACGACATTCTCATAGTCGGCGCCGATGTGCTGAAACACCTCCGCAGCGCGATCAGGATTCAAGTGATAGATAAGCGACGTATCCAGGCTCATCATCAGGCCTTCGCTCGAAGGCACGCTGGCTGATTCCTTAATCGTCTGCGTCTGGATCGACATCTCGTTGTTCGTCTTCAGCGGATTGATGAGGTGAATCCCCTCACCCAGAGTTTCGCCCGTAACTTTTCCAAACAGCGTGAGCACGCCGACATGGCCGGTGCCAACACGCGTGATCGAACTGAAAATAAGAATGACAAGCAGGAACGCGGCAATTCCCAATCCGATCAGCCGCAAAACATTGCCGCCGCGGCCGCCTCCATCAATCACACGCCCCCGCGCCGGATCAAAGATAGTCATGGCATTATTCTCCTGGAAAAAATTCTAGGCGCGTGAGGAGCAGGCGATAAGTGACTTGTCGGGGTCGAGGTGTTGGGGCTTGGGTCGTGGGTCTTGGGGGGCGTCGTGCCTATTCATTAAAGTTGCGCTTATTCATTAAATCTGTCATTCCGAGTGCCCGCAAGGCGGGCGCGAGGAACCTGCTGCTTGCCTGCGGCGGCAAAAACGCAGGCGCTAGAAGCTAAATGGCGAACTGGCCACTGGTCACCGACCACCGGCCACTGCCCCCTGAATCTTGCCCGCACCCCGCCGCATCTCTTACAGTATTGCTATGAGCAAAATCCATATCCCGACGCCCCTTCGGCAGTACGTGGGCAAGCAGTCTTCGGTCGAGGTCAAGGGAGCGACTGTAGGCGAAGCCATGAACGCCCTGGTCGCCCAGCATCCCGACCTGAAGAAGCATCTCTACACCGACGAGGGCAAGCTGCGCGCCTTCGTAAACCTCTACGTCAACGACGAAGACATCCGCTATCTGCAAAAAGAGGCCACCGCGCTCAACGACGGTGATAACATTTCCATTGTGCCTTCCATCGCCGGAGGCGCGATCTGACAGGGCTTTTCACCATGCCAAACGCCGCTTTCAACATGTCGCCCACCCCCAGAATGACCCGGATAAAGACGCGCTGTTGTTGTCCCTGTTGCCCTGCCTGTCGCTAGCGCGCGATTTTGTTCACACCTGCATAACGAAAAGGATTTATGGCCACCACCACAGAAATTCCGGTAACCCTCGATAAAGATGAAATCCTGCGCTATTCGCGCCACCTGATCATGCCTGAGGTGGGCATGGAGGGTCAGCAGAAGCTGAAAGCCGCGCGTGTGCTGTGCATTGGCACGGGAGGTCTAGGTTCGCCGATGGCGCTCTATCTCGCAGCGGCAGGCGTGGGCACGCTGGGACTCGTCGATTTCGATGTGGTGGACTACACCAACCTGCAGCGCCAGATCATCCATTCGACCGCCGACGTGGGCCGCAAGAAGCTCGACTCGGCGGCTGACAAGCTCAAGGCGATCAATCCCTACATCAACCTGCGCACGTTCGACACCATGCTCAACAGCTCGAACGCGCTCGAACTGTTCCGTCAGTTCGACATCATCGCCGACGGCACCGACAACTTTCCCACGCGCTATCTGGTGAACGATGCGTGCGTGCTTACGGGCAAACCCAACGTGTACGGATCGATCTTCCGCTTCGAAGGACAGGCCAGCGTGTTTGCGACCGAAGACGGCCCATGCTATCGCTGCTTGTATCCTGAACCGCCACCGCCTGGACTGGTTCCGTCCTGCGCGGAAGGCGGCGTGCTGGGAATTCTTCCCGGCCTCGTGGGCGTAATGCAGGCCACGGAAGTGATCAAGCTCGTTCTAGGCATTGGCGACCCGCTGATTGGGCGCCTGCTGCTCGTCGATGCGCTCGGCATGAAGTTCCGCGAGCTCAAGCTGCGTAAGAATCCTGATTGCCCCGCCTGCGGCAGACACCGCACGGTGACGAAGCTGATAGACTACAACGAGTTTTGCGGCATTCGTGGAGAGGAGAAAAAGCCCGTGGGCGCTGGCGTTCCCGAGATTCAGGTAGAAGAGTTCAAGCGGCGTCTCGACAAGAGGGATGAAATTTTCGTCCTCGACGTGCGCGAGCCGCACGAATACCAGATCTGCAATCTCGGCGGATATCTCATCCCGCTAAACGATCTTCCTAAGCGCGTCAACGAACTGGATTCCAGCAAAGAAATCGTGGTCCACTGCAAAATGGGCGGCCGCAGCGCGAAGGCCGTAGCGTTCCTTCAGCAGGCTGGTTTCAAGAAAGTGCTGAATCTGGCCGGAGGCATCACCGCCTGGTCGGACCGCGTAGATCCAAAAGTGCCAAAGTACTAGAGGCAGTGGCCAGTGGTCGGTGATCAGTAATCGGAAACGCCACACCTAGTTTTCTTGAATCCTTCAGGAGAGCGTCATCCCGAACGCCCGCGTTTTCTCTAGCGGGCGGAGGGATCTCCCGCGCCAATGCTCCGTGGGCAAAATCGCTCGGCGTTGTAAACTCACTCATGCCCTCATACGGTTCGCGGCCGGCGTCGCTCTTCAACGAGCGCGAAACTCCCCCGCAGCATTATCTCGTCGCGCACAGTGACGGCGGCGCGCGCGGCAATCCCGGCCCCGCCGGATACGGCGTCGTCATCAAAGACGAAACCGGACGCAAAGTCGCCGCGCTCAGCGAATATCTCGGCCACCAGACCAACAATTTCGCCGAATATCAGGGACTCATCGCGGCCCTCGAATACGCGCTCGAGCACGGCAAGGCGCTCAAACTCGTCAGCGACTCCGAACTACTGGTGCGCCAGATCAAAGGCATCTACAAAGTGAAAAACGCCGTATTGCAAGACCTGCACGCGCGTGCCAAAGAGTTGATCGCGCAAATGAACTGGTTTTCGATCGGCCATGCCCTCCGCGAGCAAAATCAGGAAGCCGACAGCTTAGCCAATCAAGCCATGGACAAAGGCATGGGACGCAGCACGCCCAATGTGGCGCGGGCGCCCTCGGCCGCGGGCAGGTCCGATCAGCAAGAATTCGAAGGTGTCGTGCGAAACGGCAAAGTGGAATTACTCAACGGCACGCTGCCGGATGGTACGCGAGTAGAGCTGAGAATCAAGCGGTAGTTCTCGGTTCGGCCGATCAAGATTGCGGTACAGCCGATAGCGACTGGAGATAATGTTCCAGATTTTTTGTGAGGGTCTCTGCACGAGCACCCAAGCCGCTTTCCTGAGCGGATTGAATGGCGTCGCGGAAACTCTGCTCAGCTTCTGGATTTCTAAACATGGCTTGCAGTTGACCCGCAGTCTCGTAGAGGTGAGACGCCAGGATGGGGAAGCGGTTCAAGCCCTCCTTGACTGTGTTAACGCTCTCCTGCGCCTCGTCCCAGCGATTCAGGTCCGCGAGCGCTTTGGCAGCCTGCAGCAACACGTAATAGCTCCATGGATCCATACCTTGTTTGTTGAAATACCCAATCGCTGCCTGAAGATGCTGGAGTGCCTGATTCGCCACTTTTTCTCGATCGCCCGTCTGCTTACCGAGAGCCAACCCTCCGACACCGACATGCCATCGTCCCAGGGCGAGAGCGCGAAAGCCCAGCGAGACGCCGTCTCCGACCCGAGCAGCTTCAGCAAAATCGGCAGAATATTTTCCTGCCAGTGCTGGAACATCATTCGATGTTTCGGATAACGGAAGCAGGTATAACGCCGCTACTCGAGCCGTCCGGACCACATCGCCGCTCTCGCGAGCGCTTGCGAGTGAGGCTGGAAAAGTTGCAATCACAGCCTCGAATGGATCCACGTGCGTATTGAGGAAGATCGCCTGGGCCGCGGAGCACCATGCGTCCACCACCTCCTCTTTGCACCGGGGAGACCGCGGTTCCCACTTCGAATCAAGGAAGCCGCGCAGAATGGAGCCAGCGACCGCCATCGCTTGGGCTCCCTGGTTCATCCAGAGATACATGCAGGCCAGCCACGACGCTGCCGCGAATCCCAGTTCTGTGTCGCAGATGCGCAACAGGCTTTGCGTCGTCTCCACGCTGGCATTACTGGCCATGCCATTCAGATCAGGCACGGCGAAGAAGCGGCCATAGGCGCATCCAAGTCGGCCGTAATGCAGTTGCAGCAGCCGATACTCGGGTGTCTCGCGTTCGTCGTAGATTTCTTTCCTCACCAGCCGGTCCATGATTCGCACGGCCGGCTCTGATTCTCCAATTGCTTCCAAAATCGCCGCGAAGCACAATCCAGAAGCCGCAAGCGACAATTGAGAGGCCCACTGTTCCAACTGCCGGTGGAATTGGGCCAGACCCAGGCTTTCATCCGCGGGTATTTTCTCCGGCGCCGGCAGATGCAAGGCCTGACAGAGTTCACCCACATACTCAGGAGTGAAAGCCACGCTGATGCTCCCGTGATCGCCGTACGCGTCCATCAGAATTTTTGCTCCGGTCCCAAGCTTCGGATCTCCGGGATAGGCCACGTATACCGCCCCCACGCTCGTGGCAGCACCGTCAACCAGCCCCAGGTACTTGGGATTGCTTTCGAGGTCGGCGGCGGAAAAGCCAAGGTACAGCCAGAAATCTTTGTAGAGCGCCTCCAGGCAAAGCTCCAGGCTTCGAGATCGTCCCAGCTTGCGTTGCTTCAGAGTGTCCACCATCGAGAGTGGTTCGCTCACGCAGCCATGAATCTTGATGAGAGGAAGGAAATGGGACCCGTCGTCCTGCAGGCGTTCGCCCATTTTTTCAAATCCCGGAGTATCAAAAGCGACTTGATAGGCGACGCCGTACTTCTCCAGAGCCCGCTCGATGAGACGATCAAAATTCGTTGTGACGATCGCGCGCACAACGCCTGCGGAGGCTAGTGATGCAATCGCCTCATGTGAGGAGTTGTAGGCGTCGACATCGAGCGATTGCAACGCTCTGAAATAGCGCTCGCCGCACATCTCCTCGATGAGCTGAGCCTGATACTCAGGAGGGAATCGGTCTGCACCTCGGGCCGCGTTCAGCAAAGACTCGGGTTGCTCCAGCCATAAGCGACCATCGAGCGCAGACTCCAGCCGCTTTCGCAATACACCGACCAGCGCCGTATTTAAAGGCTTCCAGCTAGGCAGGGCCGAGGGATTCCCCGCGGATACTCCCGCCCCTGCCATGATCACAAGTCTTCGCGCCCGCGCGGCCTCACAAATTTCCGGCTGAATAGTAGAAGGGATCGTCGGTCCGGACATGACACACCTCCGAACGGGATGGGAAATTTCACAGGATGTTACTGCACTTTCGAAACCAATGGAAGCCGTTTGGGACGTCTTGGCTGACAGCGTCAGTGGAAAACCCTACTCCGCTGCCGACGTATGATCGTGCACAATCTTCCATCCATCCGGAAACTTGCGGAACACCAGCGTAAACAGCCCATGCGGGGTCTTCCCGTCGGGCATCGTCAAGTGCCACTCCCCGCGCACGAAGGCCGAGTCCGAACTCAGCATGACAATTTTCAATCCAGCAAACTCCAGCTTCCCCATCTCATGCCCTGGACTCGCATACGTCGCTTTGTAGCGGTCCATCGTCTCTTGCCAGCCGTGGCGTTCGCTGGCGCCCGAAAAGAAAGTCAGCTCCGGAGAATTCCAATAACCGGCCATAAATGCGTCGAGATCGTGGCGATTCCAGGCGTCCTGCTGCACGTGCAGCACATGTTCGACCGCGACTTTGCCATCCTCCGAATCGCGGGCTGCCGCTTGCGCGCCCAGATTCGCAAGCACGATCGACACAACGAAGCCACTCACGAGGAAACGATTCATAAACTCTCGATTCTCAGTCACGGTATGGAAACTTGTTTCGTTCGCATAATGTCCGATTTTCTCTGCGATCTCCGCGCGACTTTCTCTGCGCCCTCTGCGGTCAAATGCTTTTGATTGGTCCGTTTGAAAAGCTTTTAACCGCAGAGATCGCAGAGTACGGCCGCAGAGAACGCGGAGAACATCGTTCACGATCTTTCGAAGGGATATTTCCTTCAATGCGATTCCTCGCTCGCCGGCGCCGTATCCGGCGTATCGACTTTTTCCGCGGCATGGGCCACAACCGGTGGCGGTTGAAACTCTCCCGCATCTTTCCCCGCCATCGCCGCCGTCATGAAACTCGACCAGATCGGCAGCGCGGCATGGGCACCTGTCTCTTTCGCGCCCAGCGATTTCTTCTCGTCGAATCCGACCCACGCGCCGCATGACATCGAGGGCGAAAATCCCACGAACCACGCATCCGTGAAATCGTTGGTCGTTCCAGTTTTTCCGGCGACCGGAAAGGGCAGCTTCGCCACGGCTATAGCAGTCCCGTGCAGCACGACTTCGCGCAGCATTGACGTCATGATCCGCGCCGTGCGTTGGCTGATCACATCCTTCACATCGGGGAAGTCCTCTTCAAGCACACGCCCTTCATAATCCGTCACGCGCGTGAGATAGCGCGGGGTGATCCGCACGCCATCATTCGGAAACACGCTATACGCCGAAGTCTGCTCCATCAGCGTGATCTCTGCCGAGCCCAGCGCAACCGGCAGATATGGCGGAATTTTCGATGTGATCCCAAAGCGCCCGGCATAATCAATCACGCTCTTGATGCCGACTTTGTTGGCCAGCTTCAGCGCCGGAATGTTGCGCGATTGCGCCAGCGCCCGCCGCAGGGTGATCAAGCCTTCGAATTTTTCGTCGTAGTTATGCGGCGAGTAGGGGCCCGAGGCTGTTTCGAAACTGATCGGCTCGTCGAGGATCGTGTCGTCCGGGCTGGCGCCGCCGTCGATGACGGTGGTGTACACGTACGGCTTAAACGACGACCCCACCTGCCGTAGCGCCTGCGTGACGCGATCGAATTTCGACACGTTGAAGTCGCGGCCGCCCACCATCGCCTTGATTCCTCCGGTCGCGTTGTCGATCGCCAGCAGCGCGCCCTGCGCGCCGGAGTCCTGCTCAAGACTCACGCGCGCCGCGCCGTTCGTGCCGAGCGAGAGAATTTTCACGTAGCAGACATCGCCGACTTTCAGAATGTCGGCGAGCTTTTGCTGCGTCCATGCCACATCGGCTTGGCCCAGGGCCGCCGTGTAGCGTCCAAATTTCAGCGTGGCGATTCCGGTTCCGACTGACGTCACTAGCGCGTGCACATATCCGTTCACTTCGGGCTCGTCGTCCCAATCGGGATGCGTATACTTCTCAAGCACAAAGCCGTCGGCGACGACATTTTCTAAATGGCCTTTCCATCCATGCCGCCGCTCATACACGGCCAGACCGTCGAGCACCGCCTGATTCGCCGCCTTCTGCAGATCGACGTCGAGCGACGTATAAACCTTCAGCCCGCCTTCATGCACCTGGTCGGTGCCATATTTGCCTTCGAGATAGCGGCGAATCTCTTCTACGAAGTATGGAGCCAGCGAATTCGGATCGTGCGCCAGATGCAGCACCAGCGGCGCTTCACGCGCCTGAGCCGCTTGGGCTGCCGTGATTCTGCCATCTTCGAGCAGCGCGTTGATCACCAGATTGCGCCGTTTCTGCGCGCGATCGGGATGCACGATCGGCGAATAGTAAGCGGGGCCCTTGGGCAATCCAGCGAGCAACGTCGCCTCTTCGAGCGTGAGTTGCTTGGCCAGCTTGCTGAAATAAAATTCTGACGCGGCTTCGAATCCGTACACGCCGTGGCCCAAGAAAATTTGATTGGCGTAGAGCGTGAAAATCTGCGGCTTGGTGAATCGCCGCTCGATCTGGATGGCCAGCATCGCCTCCTGCACCTTGCGCTGCCACCGCCGGTCAGGAGAGAGAAAAAGATTTCGCGCCAGCTGCATCGTCAAAGTCGATGCACCCTGCACTTTGCCGCCCGACTCAATGTCGCGATACGCCGCGCCCACGATGCGGAAAAAATTGATTCCCGAGTGACGGTAGAAATCTTTGTCTTCGATGGAAACCAGCGCATCGCGCAGCACAGGAGGAAAATCGTCGTAGCTCGCCACCACCCGCCGCTGCAGCGCGAACGATCCAATCACGCGGCCGCGGTCGTCATAAATTTCTGTGATCGAACTCGGCCGGTAGTTTTCCAGGGCATCGACCTGCGGCAGATCGGTGGTGTAAACCAGCAGCAATCCCGCTGTTGCACCCACCAGCGCCGATACCAGCACCAGCAGGCCGAAGAGCACCCGCCCCACAACCTTGCGCCCGCCAATTTCGACGTCAGGAAGATTTTCGTAGAGAGTCCGCATGGGACTAGAACGTCAGAATAGCACTTCGAAGATGAAGGACGTTCGGAGACCACACCGCCATGGAGCCCCGGACGCCTCGTCCGGGGAGAAAGCGCCGCAATTCTCGGCCCCGAATTTTGTCGCTCCAAACAAAATCGCGCGCCTTCAGGCGCGCGACTCTACTTTCCAAATCACACAATCACCAAATGACCCGATCACCCAATCCTAGCTGGCGTGACTCTTCAGTACTTCCACCGCTTTGTTCAGCTGATCGTCCACCGTGTTCTTGGGCTTGGCCTGGTCGTCGTCGGGCGCGTTCGATTGATCGTCGTCGTCGGAAACGATGGCATCGTCCACGTCGGCCACGACCACATTCGGCGTGATGGCGTTGTCCTGGATCGCCTTGCCGCTTGGCGAATAGTATTTCGCCACCGATAGAATCAGCGCCCCGCCATCCGGCAGATCGATCGTCTTCTGCACCGATCCGTCGCCGAACGTCTTGTCGCCGACCACGTCGCCGCGCGCATTCTCCAGAATCGCAGCCGCCACAATCTCCGCTGCACCCGCCGTGCCCTTGTTTACCAGCACTGCGATCGGCAGCGTGGTAACGGCCTTCGCCGGATCGGCATTGAACGCCTCGCGCGGATATTTCTGCCCCTGCAGATACGTGATCGTTCCATGATTCAGGAACAGATTGGCAACCGCTACGCCTTCGCTCTCGTCGCCTTCGGCGCAGTTGCGCAGGTCGAGGATGATTTTCTTCGCGCCCGACTTCTCGAGCGACTTGATCTTGCCCGTGATCTCCTGCGCCTTGCCCTTGGTCAGCACCTCGGCCTTCACGTAGCCGATGCTGTCCGACAATTCTTTTTCCGACACCGCCGGAATGCTGATCATGTCGCGCGTGATCACGACCTTCTGCGGCTCGGCCTTGCGCGCCCGCACCACCGCCACATTCAGCTGCGAGCCCGGAGTTCCCGTCAGCATGCTGCGAATCTCCGGCAGAGACATGTCGCGCGTGCTCTTGCCCTCGATCGATTCAAAAATATCCGTCGGCTCAATACCAGCCTTCTCGGCGGGTGAGCCTGGCAACACCGCGACCACATCCGCATAGCCAAAGCGCTTCGAGACCACCGCGCCAATGTCGGCCTTGCCTTCCATCTTGTGCGCCTTATAGGCCTTGTAGGCGTCGGCGGTCATGTAGCTCGAGTTCGAATCCAGCGACTCCAGCAGTCCATGCAATGCGCCGTCGGTTACCTTGGGGATGTTCGGCTCTTCCACGTACTCGCTGCGCACCCGCTGCAAGACTTCGCTGTAAACCTGCATCTGGTGGTAAGAGCCGTCATTCGACGAGGCATGCACTCCGCCCATCGAACCGACTACGACAAAGAGCAATACCGCAAAGGAGCTGACAAGAATCGCTGCTTTAATTTTCATGGACATCCGCTTGGTCTCTTCCGGAAGGAACTGCGTTCTGCAAAACTTCCTTCATTATATCTCTGTAGATGCCGCTTTCCATCTCTCGGCTGCCAATTTTGAGCCTCGGAGGTAACGGCATTGAGAGAGACGCATGGAGCGTGGTTGTGTAACCGAACAATCTGTCAGGGCAGAGGATTAAAGCTGGCTTAGAACAGCATTTTGCGCAACAAAACAAACGACTTATCTTACCGCCCCCGGCTTGAAGATCAGCGTCATGGTGGCGGCCACCGAAACCGGCCGCCCATTCATCGTATAAGGTTTGAACTTCCACAGCTTCACGCCATCGATGGCGGCTTTGGCAAAGGCGAGCGATCCCTGCTGAAATTTCGCGTCTTGCACGCTACCGTCGCGCCCGATCAGCACTTGCAGAATCACCGTGCCCTGTTGCCCCTTAGCGTTCGCCGGATAAGCAATCGCCGGCTGATCGGCCAGCAGCGCGCGCTCGGCGGCTTCGGAAACTGCGACCGGCTCGATCGAAGGCATTGCCGCTTCGATCGGCTTATTGCCGCTGGCCTCGGGAGTCATGGACGTCATGTCCGATTTCAAACTCGAAGGCACATGCGTGTTCGCCGCCACGTATTGCGGAGCATTTCTTGGCGCCGCCGGTTGCAGAGGAATCGGTGTGACGGTCGTTATCGCCTGCGCACGCGGAGTCTCAGCGGACGGAGCCGGAGCCTGTGCCGGAGTCGTCGTTGACGGAGCCTGAGAACTCGTGTTCGCCGGAGTCGCAACGGTACCGCTCGGCGAACTCGCCGCGGCGCCCGTTCCGGCAGGTTGTGAGCTCTGCGGCGCTGGATTCTCCTGCACCTGAACATTGGGTTGTACTGGGGTTTGCGCAGGTTGCGCACCGGGTTGCGTTGTCTGATCCGCGGGAGTAGTCCCTGTTCCATCGGCCGGAGCTGCATTCGGATCGGCCGCACCATTACTCGGCTTTTTAGCTGTAGGATCGACCATCGGCACGACTTGAATCTGCGATGGATCGGTCGTCGCGTCCGGAATGTTTTCCACGACCGGCAGCTTGTATTCGTCGCCCGCACGCTGGAAACTCTCGTGCGCTGCCGGCGCGGGAGCCGTCGTTACCGGCTGCGGATTCAGCCACGCATGTAACGAAAGCTGCCCATGCTTCCAGAGCTTCTGCACCTGCGGATGCCAGGGTGCCTGCGGCGTCGCCACGATCGCGCACGCCGCCAAAGTCAGCGCCCCGATGATCGCTCCCTTGCCCAGACGAAACGCCGGGCGCGAGTTCTTCTCTTCCTTCTCCGTTTCGCTCTCGCCCGCCATGTGGGCAAATAACTTTCCTTCTGCCTGCTGCTCGCACTCCTTCTGTTCGCTCGATTCTTTTGCGTCTTCCGAAGAATGCACAGACGAGGATTGCACGGAAGAAGACTGCGCCGATTCACTCGGAGTCTGATCGAAGCCCAGCAACTGGGGCTTGTCCGGAGCGGCTGCCGGCTTCGGTGCGGGCGCTTGCGGCTGCGCTTGGCGGGCGATGCCTTTCTTCTTCAAGTACCATTCGAGGCCACGCGGTTCATCGGAATCGGATGGGGGCCCGCTGACCGGTTCGGGCCGCCGCTGGCTAAATTGAGCCGCGACCGTCTCCAGATCTTTCAGCGGATCGACAGGTTCCGGCGTCTCATCCTGCTCGCTGGGGACTTGGGAGTCGGTCTCGATCTGCGTCCCCGGCATCGAGCTGGGCGTATTCAGGAACTCTCCCGCCCGCAGCGCCTTCTCATTGCCAGAACTCGCAGGAGTTGTCGGTGCAACCGGCGGTAATATGACCACCGAAGATGACGCAGCCCCCGCTCCCGTAGCCGCTGCATTGGCCTTCGCGCGAAGCAGGGCGCAAGCCGTGCTCAGCGTCTCTTTGACCTGATTGATCATCAAGGGTTTGCGCAGAATTGAATTCGCGCCCGCCTGCAGCGCCTTGGGCACGGCCGGATCGCTGCTCACAATGGCTAGCGTCAGCGGACGCTCGTTCGCCTTGCGCTCGCGCGCCGCCTGAAGAAGCAGCCCAGCTTCGGGCTGGTTATCCCAATCGATGATGACAATTTGAAAGAGAGTCTGCGTGACCTTCTGCACTGCGGGGACCGCTTCCGCGCAGTACTCCGCTTCCACGCCGAGATCGGCCAGAGCGTGACACACAGGTTCGGCGATCCCCGCGTCGGAGGAAAATAAGAGAGAACGAAGTGCCATTTCCTTGAGACTAGGGTCACCCGGTAACCCCGGCAAGATTACCGAGGGGGAGCCCGCGAGCCCCGCTGCGGCACCGCCAGTACATGTACGACCGCGCAGTCGGTCAGCTAGAATGCTCGGTCGCAGTAGCGCCGCCATCCCGGCGGCGAATCGGCGGCATTCTATGCCCCTGCAAGAACAAAATTACTGGCTCACCACGGCAGAATTTCCCACGACAGATTCGTCCCGGCCCGTACCCGAAGTTGTGAATGTCGCGGTGATCGGAGCGGGCTTCACCGGCCTCTCCGCCGCGCGAACGCTGGCCAAACGTGGCGCGAAAGTCGCCGTGCTCGAATCCCACACCATCGGATGGGGCGCCAGCTCGCGCAACGGCGGCATGGTCCTCACCGGGATGAAGCTGGGCGTAAACCAGCTGATCAAAATGTACGGACGCGAGCGCACCAAACAGATGTATGCCGCATCGCTCGCGACCATCGACTGCGTCGAGCAGATCGTGTGCGAAGAGCAGATCGACTGCGACTTCGCGCGCTGCGGCCACCTCGAAGTCGCCTGCAAGCAGACACATTTCGCCGATTACGCCCGCCAGGCCGAGGTCATCGACCGTGACTTCGACCACAAGTTGCGCGTCGTCGAGCGGCATGAACTGCCATCCGAAATCGGATCGAGCATCTACTACGGCGGCATGGTCGACGAAGTCAGCGCCGGACTGAACCCGGCGCGCTATGTCGCCGGACTCGCTCGCGCCGCTATGAAAGCCGGAGCGGAAATCTGCGAGCAGACGCGCGTCGAAAGCATTCAGCGCGAATCGCACAACGGCGAATCAGGCTGGAGAATTTCTACGTCCCGCGGCTCGCTATGGGCACACGAAGTCTTTGTCGGCACCAGCGGCTACACCGGCCCAGCCACGCCCGCGCTGCAAAAGAAAATCATTCCCATCGGATCGTTCATCATCACCACGGAAATTCTGCCTGCGGCGCTCGCCCGCGAGCTCAGCCCGCGCGACCGCATGATCTACGATTCGAAAAACTATCTCTACTACTACCGCCTCACGCCCGACCGCCGCATGCTGTTCGGCGGCCGCGCCGCGTTTTTCCCGGAGAACGATCAGACCATTCGGCGCAGCGCCGAAATCCTGCGGCGCGGCATGATCAGTGTCTATCCGCAACTGCGCGACGCCCGCGTCGAATACGTCTGGGGAGGCACGCTCGACTTCGCCTTCGACATCATGCCGCACGCCGGACAGATCGACGGCATGTACTTCGCTCTCGGGTACGCCGGACACGGCGTGGCCATGGCCACGTATCAAGGCCAGAAGATCGCCGAATTGATCGCCTCCGATCCATCAGGCGAAAAACCCGACAATCCCTTTCTCGGCATCCCATTCCCCGGTGCGCCGCTCGGGTTGTATAACGGCAAGCCGTGGTTCCTGCCGTTTGCGGGGGCGTGGTATAAGGTGCTGGACTGGGTCAGCTAAAGGATTGGCTGCACCGCAGATGGTGCAATTCGCGATATGCAGCTTGCTACTAATGGCTTGGGGTAGTTTCCGCCTGTGCAAAAATACAGCCGCATCTTATTGAAAACAAACCACATAATCTCGGGGTTTAGATCGTTTTAAGTACCTTGTAGAGGGCCGCGGATGGACTTGGAGAGAATGGCTCGGCTGGCCGCCTCCTCGTGGCCAGGCGGCGGCCGCTTTGCCCGCATTGGGCATTCCTCAGAACTACCTTCCCGGGCTGCTGCAATACACTAAGCCATAATGGTCACCACTGATCCCGCGATCTGGGTTGGATTGGCGTGTCTCAAAGCAAACCCCAAGGTGAAGAACTTTCGTCGTTTCGGCGACGGAAAGGGAGCTTACGTGAATATTGCGGCGTGGGCTCCCTCTCGAGCTGCATTCGAAAAAAAGGTCAAGCGACACGTAGAGGGGATTGACTGCATTTTAGTCGAACTCGAGAACGTCCAACTGCTTGAGCAGAGAATGGGCGAAGCTGATTTTCCGGAAGAACTCATCACGATGCGGCAGACGGCTATCCGGCAACCCGATGATAGCGTTTTTGGGACGTTTCACATCTGGCGACAAGATGACTCCAACTAGAATTCAAGGCGGCCTGTTCTAGGTCAGGGGATTCCTCCTGAGGGCGAAATACACCGCCGGCCCCACTGCAATCGCAATCGCACCGCCGATGGTGGCAAAGCGGTCGCCGCCGAGCAGCGCAAACATCGCCATCATCACAGGAGCACCGACCACATAGAGCAATCCTGTGGCGCCACCTGGAACTTTAAACGAGCGCGGCAAGTCCGGTTGAGTGCGGCGCAGTTTCCATGCTGACAGCACCGTCAGCACTGTCGTGGCCGAGCGCAGCCAGATGTAGACCGAAATGAGCTGGCCCAGGCTTTGCCAGGCGAGCAGCGCATAGATCAACGCCGAGATCACGATCGCCAGCCACGGCGTGCCATAACGCGCGTGCTTGCGCGTCAAGCCATGCGGCAAGTATCCGTCTTCGGCCATTGCGAATGGCATGCGCGTCGTGGTGAGGATGGTCGAGTTCAACAAGGCCACATTGCCGATCATCGCGGCGAGGGTCATCCAGGTGCCCAGCCACGCGTGCCCGCGATACGCTCCGCCGATCGCGGCCGCGGCGTCAGAAAAAAATCCCGTGTGCCATTTCTCCCAATTACCGGCCGAGGCAAGTCCCGTGAGCGTTGGCAGAAAATAAGCCGCCATCGACAGCGGCACGACCAGTGCGAGCGCCCGCGGATACGAGCGCTGCGGATTCTCTACTTCTTCCGCGACGGTCGAGAGCTGTTCGTATCCGGAGTAAAGCCACAATCCCAGCGCCAGCCCCACGCCGAATACTTTGAACGTAGCCTGATGCGGAACGACGAACGGCGTGAACGGGTTGTAGCGCCAATGCCTGAGGCCAATCACGATCATGGTCATCACTGGGATGAAGATGAAAAGTTCCAGCGCTGTGGCGACCTGCCCGACCATTTCGATGCCGCGCACGTTGATCCAGGTGAGCAGCGCGATCAGCGCGATAGAGATGAGATAGTGCTCCCACCACGTCATCTTGAAGTAGTAGCCAAGATAGTCGGTGAAGAGCACGGCGTAGGCGCCGCCGAGAAGAAACGACGCCGACCAGTTCCACCATCCGGCGAGGAATCCCCAGAAGTCGCCGAAGGCGGCGCGGGTCCAGCGATAGAAGCCGCCCTCGACCGGCATGGCGGTGGTGAGTTCGGCCGACACGAGCGACACCGGGATACACCAGAAAAACGGCAGCACCAGCAGATAAAGCAGCGTCATGCCGGGGCCAGAGGTCGTGACCATGTCCTCGAGCCCGAACGGCCCGCCGGTCGTGTACGAAAACATGACGAAGACGAGATAGAAGAGGCCGGCTTTGCGGAGGGTGGCGTTGGATTGAGTCGTCAATTGGTTCGCACAATCAAGTGAGCGCGATTCGCGACTGCAGATTTTAGATGGCAGATTGCAGATTGAAAAGCGGTCTGCGGTTTGCAGGCCGACGGCACTCCGCTTTCCTGATGCGGTGGGACGTCTTTCGGAGGTTACGGGAGAGAGCAGTACACTACGACCACGAAGGGTTGGGCTTTGCTGGAGCCAGCGCCAACCATCAATAGGTGTCATCGGGATGCTACGTCACGCTGACCCTCACGCCTTAACGTGGTGAGAAGGATTCGAGGATCTGCTGCACTACTGAAGCATTGTTGTTTACGCTCGCATACATAAAAACTAGAACGACGGTCTTGCCTCCGGCTTCAGTGACATAAAAATCGACGTTTGCTTTGCCGCCATAGTCCCCATACCAAACGTCGTATGCGATCAAGAGTCTGTCCCATTCTTTCTCGCGCGACTTTGTCAGAGATGCGTTTCGCACCGTTCTCCGTGGAAGGTGCCTGGCCGCGGAGAGCGCTCCTGACGCAATACGGCCCTCGCTTTCACCAACCGATGAATCCAAAGAATAGCCGCGCACAGTAACCCCGGCAACGCTGGCCCCATTCCAATAGGTTGTACCAGCTTGCACAGAGCAGTTTTCAAACGGGAGTACAGCATTGGCTACTCTCGCGTACTCCGTATACCATTCCCCTTTTCCCCGCTTCACTTTGTCCAAGTCCGCTCGATCAAGGTGCCAATCGTCCCAAGGGCCTGCGGGTAGTTCGAAGGCAGTTCCCGACGGTTGCATCCGAAGACGCATTCCCTCCTTCGTGGAGAAGTGACGGCCCTCTTGAGAGACTTGTGCAATCGCGGTTCCCAAAAGAACGAGAAAAACAACTAAGCGCATCCTTTTCGCTAGTTGACTTGTAAACATTGAGGCTTGGCCTTTCATGCCCGTAATCGAGATGATTATCTCGTATGTATCCGGCCTTGATTCGTGACTGACGTAATCAGGGACTGCGCTCAAATCTCCGCCGTGAGGCGCTTCCGATGAATCTTCGATCCTCACTCGCAATTGCGTGATCGCCCCAGTCGATGAATAAAACTGCGGGGTTCGCCAATCATCCGGCTGCGTCGTACAATTTCTTCGCATTTTCGATGCGCACATTCCCACTCGACTGGAGGACTGCCATGCGGCGAGTCACTCTTTGGTTATGCCCATTTCTCTTCTGTCTCAGCGTCGCACTGCACGCCCAGGCGCCTGTGAAGTATGGCTCGAATCCTGCGGCGGGGAGCACGTTCACCCACGACGGCATCAAGCTGTACTACGAAGTTTATGGCTCGGGCGAGCCGGTTCTGATGATCCATGGCAATGGCGCCAGCATCGGCAGTTTCAAGGCCGAGATCGATTACTTCCGCCAGCATTACAAAGTCATCGCCATGGATAGCCGCGACCAGGGCAAATCGGGCGACAGCACGGACACGATCACGTACGAGAAGATGACCGACGATCTGGCGGCGCTGCTCGATCATCTGAAAAGCGGACCGGTCTACGTATTGGGATGGAGCGATGGCGGGATCGAGGGACTGCTGCTTGGTATTCGGCACCCTGACAAAGTAAAGAAAATTGCAGCCATGGCCGCGAACCTCGATCCCCCGGGGCTGGCTCCGGAAATCCTCGATTGGATCAAGACGACGTTAGCTTCGATCACGCCGGCCGCGAAAGAAACAGAAGACGGCAAGCGGGAGGCGAAGCTGCTGCAGATGATGCTGGACGAGCCGCACATCGCTCCGAAGGCGCTCGAAGCGATTACGGCCCCAACGCTGGTTCTCGCCAGCGATCATGACGCAATCCGCGACGAGCACACGCTTGAGATTTATCATCATCTGCCGAATGGCGAGCTCTGCATTTTTCCGGCGGCCACGCACATGATTCCGTATGACGATCCTGAGTTGTTTAGCCGCACCGTCGACCACTTCTTCCAAACGCCGTTCGTGAAAAAGGATCGGCTGAAGGATCTTTTGAAATCGCTTGACGCAGCAGAGAAAGCCGAATGATAGACGATTGTTTTTGTCACACCGCTTGTGAGGAGAACACGCATGATTCGGTTGAGGAAATGGAGACGGAGCATTCAGGCAGCGCTGTTAATCGCGCTATTGGCGGGCGGGACGCTGCATTACGCCGGCGCAGAAGACAACGGGCTGGAGCGCACGCCGGTTCTGGGTTGGAGCAGTTGGAGCTTTCTCCGAAAGCTGCCTACGGCGGAGAAGATGAAGACTCAGGCACTCGCCTTGCATAATTCCGGATTGCAGGAACTCGGGTACGAGTACGTAAATCTCGACGACTTCTGGTATCAGTGTCCGGGAGCGCAAGGCCCGAACGTGGATTCTTACGGTCGCTGGATCACCGACCCAGCGATATTCCCGCCACAGGGCGATAGCGATGGCATCAAGGTAGTGGCTGACTCCATCCACAGTCTGGGGATGAAATTTGGAATTTATGTTACGCCGGGTATTTCGAAGCAGGCGGTCAGCCGGAACACGGCGATCAAAGGCACATCGTACACAGCCGCGCAGATTGCGGAACCCGCGGTGAAGGAAGAAAACTACAACTGCAAGGGCATGGTGCGGGTGGACTACAGCAAACCCGGAGCGCAGGAGTATACGAATTCGTGGGTAGAGATGCTCGCGGCGTGGGGTATCGACTACATCAAGATTGACGGCATGACTGACAGCAATGCCGCTGACGTGAAGGCGTGGTCGGATGCGATCCGGCATAGCGGGCGGCCCATGGTGCTGGACGTAACGCAGGGGCACTACACAACCGCACTGGCGCCGACCCTGATGAAGTATGCCAACCAATGGGAGTTCGCGCCCGACGTTGAATGCTATCGCTGCGAGAAGGGCGGCAGCAGCTATCCCCTGACCAGTTGGGGCGATGTTGCCAAACGATTTGACTACGTGGCGGAATGGCAGCCTTACGCCGGTCCTGGCGGTTTCAACGACTATGACTCACTCGAGGTGGGAAATGGCAGCGATAATGGCCTGACTCCCGTCGAGCGCCAGACGCAGATCAGCTTGTGGGCGCTGGGAGCGGCGCCGCTCATCCTCGGCATCGATCTGACTCACCTAGATGCAACGGATTTGCAGAAATATCTGGAGAATTCCGATGTGCTTGCGGTCGACCAGGATGCGATCGCCGCGAAACGGATTCTCAAGAACGGCAGCCAGCAGGTGTTCGCCAAAAAGGAACCGAACGGAGATGCGATCGTTGGGTTGTTCAATACCGGCGGCAAGCCATATGAAGAAGTCTCCATTCCGGCGTCCACCCTTGACCTGCCCGCAAAGGACAGCGGCTATTCCTTACGCGACCTGTGGAGTGGTGAGTCGAAGAAAGCGACCAGCAAGATTAGCGCTAGGGTTCCGTCGCATGGGGTCGTGCTGTACCGCGTCAGCGGAAATTAGACTAAGCAACTTTTCCGTTCGTTCAACTTAGGCAACGAGCGTTCCGCTGAGCGCGCCTTCGAGTTCGAGCAGTTTGCGCTTGAGGTCGAGGCCGCCGCCGTATCCGCAGAGCGTGCCGTCGGAGGCGATCACGCGATGACAGGGCACGACGATCGCGATCGGATTGCGATTGTTGGCCATGCCCACAGCGCGGAACCCTTGCGGGCGGCCGACGACGCGGGCGATGTCGGCGTAGCTGCGCGTTTCGCCGTAGGGGATGGCCAGCAATGCCTGCCAACAAGCGATCTGAAATTCAGTGCCACGCATGTCGAGGGCAAAGGTAAACTCGCGGCGCTGGCCGGCGAAATATTCTTTTAGTTCATCGATGTAGGGCTGCAGCGCCTGTTTCGATTCTTCAAAGCGGACGCGGTTGTTCTCTGCGCGCAGGTCGCGCGGATTGGGGCGGATTGTCTGCTGGCCCGGTTGCCGGGCGTCGAATTCCAGAGCGACCAAACCTTTGGCGCTCGCGGCAAGAAAGAGCGGGCCGATCGGTGAGTTAAATATCGTGGAATGAAGTGTTTCCATGAGATTTCAGGCTTGTCTTCCCACGTCTCGCAACAGCGGCGAGACGTGGGGCACCCCTTTTTTGTTTGTGCCCTTCGGCTAACCTAACACGGGCGGATGTGGGATTGTGGCTTTCGATCTGTGGAGCCTAGACGAGGCCGGACCTTTACCCGGGAACCGGTGGCGGCGGATAATTAATCATAGTCCCAGGGAGTTGACAGAATCGCGCTTTTGGCCCAGAGTGTTGCTGCCGTTTACGCCTGTGGAAAACAAGCGTTGAAAAGAGCCCTCCTCACCCTTGCCGCTGTTGTAGTGGGCGTCCTGTTGCTCAGTCTGGCTGTGCTGGCTGCGAGCGACTGGCGCTCAGTCGGACAAACCGACGCCGGCGATAAAGTCTCGATCAGCTCCGTCAAAGTGCTGAAAAGCAACCAGCGGCTGGCGCTGGTGCGCGTGGAATATAAAGAACCGGCGCAACTGCCTCAGGGCGGCCCGTTTGTTGAGATGCGCGCCCGGGTACGCTTCAACTGCTCGAACGGCGTGGCGACACCTACCTCAGAATGGTTCTACTCCCGCGACCACAGCGGACGCTTCGTGGTCAGCAAGAAAGCCGCGCGCGACGATGAGTTTGGGAAAGCTCCTGAACATGGGTTTGCTGATCTGGTCAGCAAGAGCGTTTGCACGCAGGCGAAGTAGGTCGCTTCCTTATCCTTCCAGACGTGTATCAATTACAGGGATCCTTCGACTGCGGTTTTGCGGCGCTGCACATTGCGTCTTCTAGGCCATGTGCTCGACTAGCGCACCCTACTTTTTCAGGGCGAACGCTACGTAGACTCCGCCGGATCTTGATTTTGCGTCTTTGCCTCCGCCGGCGGCTATGGCCACGAATTGGCGGCCGTTGAGTTCGTAGGTGATGGGTGTAGTGTTGGCTGAGAACGGCAGCGTGGCCTCCCACAAGAGCTTGCCAGTCGCGTTATCGAAGGCGCGGAACTTCTTGTCGAAACTTGTTGCGCCGATGAAGACCAGTCCTCCGGCGGTGACTAGCGGGCCGCCGTAGTTTTCGGTGCCGGTGTCTTTCATCCCTTTCGCGGCGAGTTCGGGATATTCGCCCAGCGGAATCTTCCAGGCATATTCCCCGGTGTTGAGGTTGATGGCGTTCAGCGTTCCCCACGGCGGCGCGACTGCGGGATATCCGTCGGGGTCGTAGAAACGGTGGTAGCCGGTGAAGTGATATCTCATGGCGGGCGAGGCGCCGGCCGCTCCCGCGACTTCTTTTTTTGTGGCCGCATCTTTTGTGGAAATATCCGGCGAGTTCTGCTCTCCCTTGCCCCCACTCATGATGTAGCCGAGTAGCTGCCAGATCTCCTCGTCGTCGAGATTATTGAATCCGGGCATGCGGCCTTTTCCTTTGCCGACTACGGCGAACGCGTCCGTACCTGATATGCGCTTACTGAGGTCGGTCAGCGCGGGGATTGCCGGAGGCGAGCCGGCCATTTTTTCGCCGTGGCAGACCGCGCACTGACTTTGATACAGCGCCTGCGGAGTATTTTCCGTGGTGTTTTCGGCGAGGCCGCCGGTCCACGGAAGATCGTTGGCGTTCACGTAGAGAATGCCGGTTTCAGGGTCAGCCGCGGCTCCGCCCCACTCGGCTCCGCCGTCGAATCCGGGGAAGACGACCGTGTCGGTGCGGACTCCGAAAGGAACGAACTGGCCTTCGCTGCGAAAGGTTTTGAATTTGTCGACAGCCCACGCGTGGACTTCAGGCGTGCGGTTGCTGAGCATGTCAGCGGTGAAAAGCTGGCGTGCGAACGGCGCGGGCTTTGTGGGCAGGCATTGCTGTTTTGCGGCGGCTTCGCCGGGAACATCGCTCGGCGGATAGTCGCGGCACTCAAGTGGAAACAACGGCTTGCCGTTCGTGCGGTCGAAGAGATAGACGAATCCCTGCTTGCTGGTCTGTGCGACGGCGTCGACTCTCTTGCCATCGTGATCGACTGTGATCAGGACGGGCGGCGCGGGGAAATCGCGGTCCCAAAGATCGTGATGTACGGCCTGAAAATGCCAGATGCGCTCGCCGGTTTCGGCATTGAGCGCGATGAGTGAGTTAGCGAAGAGGTCATCGCCGACGCGGTCGGCGCCGTAGAAGTCGAATGCGGCCGACCCGGTGGGAATGTAGACGATGCCGCGGGCTTGGTCGATCGTCATTCCTGCCCAGTTGTTGGCTGCGCCGCTCGACTTCCAAGCATCTTTCGGCCAGGTGTCGTAGCCGAACTCGCCGGGATGCGGAATGGTGTGGAACGACCAACGCAGCTTGCCAGTGCGCACGTCGTAAGCGCGCACGTCGCCGGGAGATGCGGGCAGAGTTTCGGATTCGCGTCCGCCGACGATCATCAGGTCCTTGTAGATCACGGGCGGGCTGGTCAGGAAAATCGATTGATGTTCGGGATCGCGGCCGAGATTGTCGCGGAGATCGACGCGACCGTTCGTGCCGAACGTTGGGATTGGTTTGCCGGTTGTCGCGTCGAGGGCGTACACAAAGTTGAGTACCGCCGAAATGATGCGACGGTCTTGGCCTGGTGCACGCGTTTTCTTGAACTCCGCCGGAGATTGAGGGTGGTAGCGCTGGGGCTCGTCGCTCCAATATGCAAGGCCGCGATTGGGTTGTGAGGCTTTTATGCCGGAGTCGAACTTCCAGAGCAGCTTGCCCGTCGCGGCATCGAGGGCGAAAACTTTTTGCGTGGGAGTCAGGCCGTAGAGGACGCCGTCGACTTCGATGGGGCTGGTCTGCAGGCCGAGGTCGTTTTCTCCGGTGTCGAAGGTCCAGGCGACTTCTAGCTTTGTGACGTTCTGGCGGTCGATCTGGGCGAGCGGCGAGTAGTGATTGTTCTCGGGGGTTCCGCCGTAGATCGCCCAGTCGTGATTGGCGGCTGCTTGTTGCGCGGTGGCTGTGGCCGGGCAGATCACGGCGAGGAGAATCAGTAAGGTTTGTGTCCAGATTGGCTGCCTGTTCATGTTGGATCGTAGTTCCATGGCGCTAGTACACTCACCGGGAGTGCACCTCGGCGGCTAAAGCCGCGAAGGTATCAGATGTTCTTATCGCAGTGGTGAACCGCTGCGCCATCCAAAATCGAATGTAGGCGCTAAAGCGCGGATGCAATTTGTAACGATTCTAGCGGCACGACTGGAAGTCGTGCCCTTCCCGGAACTAGTCGATGATCCGTCTCGCTACTGCGTGCTTCGCATCAGCACCACGTCGGAATCGGTGTGGCCGCGGACGATGGCGAGTTGCTTGCCATCCGGCGACCAGCGGAATTGGCCGATGTGCTCGCTCTTGAACGCCGTCTCCCACTTGCCGGCGGAGCCGTCGAGCGGCTGGCGCCAGATGTTATCCACGCCATTTTCGCGCACGACGTATTCGAGCGCCTTGCCGTCCAGCGAATATTGGATGCGGCCAGCGTGCTGCTTTTGCATGGGAATCTCCCGCTTGACCTGTCCGTTGTCGACCGAGACTTCCAGCACTTTTTCTTTGTGGCCTTCGGTGTGGCTCAACGTGTAGAAGAGCGCCACCGACCCTTCCGGCGAAATGTCGAATCGTCCTTGTACTTGCAAGTCGGATATCTGTTGGCCTGCCCCGCCATCAAGGGGAGCACGCATCAATAGATTGGTGGACTGATCCCGGTAATAAACCCACTGGAGATCGGGAGAGCATTGGCCGTAATAGTCGAGGGACCCATTGGTCAACTTCTTCCGATTTTGGCCGGAAACATCGAGGCTGAAAATGTTGAGTTGTTTGCTTGCGGGCGTGTAGCCGGTAAAAACGACGCGGCCATCGCGGCAGCTTTGCGGGTGAAACTCCGGCGTGCCGGGATCGTTCCCGAAAATCGCTCGCGTACCGGTTTCGGGGTCAGCCACGTCAACGCGGTTGTCGTGGTCGGTAATCAATTTGCCGTCCGGAGTCCAGCTTAGCAAGGCACCTTCCTCGGACTTCACGACTTCCTTCACATCGCTAACCGGGATGGACATTGATGAAGCTGCAACCTGCAAATCCCAGCGCTCCTCGGTTTCAACGGCGGCTAGAACGGATGCCGAGCGCGCCATGCTGATTTCAGGGTAATTGCTGGCATCGCGTGTGACGGGTGTGATCGCACCCTGCGGATACCGGGATTGCCTTGTGATCGCATTTCTGCCGTAGCACCTCCAGCAGCACCGTGGCAGTTGGCCGACTATCAGTGTGCCTGTATAAGTTAACGACGTCGTAGAGATCACGTGGGCGCGTTCGCTCCGGAATCTGCACCGACACGAACACCCGCCGGTCAAAAATCGACGAGTATCCGCGTCCCCCAACCCGCGCTCGGGCGCCGCGCGAATGTCTGATTGCGCTCGTTGTGCAAGCCTCCGCCATATACCCTGCCCTCTGAAACTAACTGCGATCGGGTGATACCTTGCAGGACCTTCCAGATCTGCGTTCACAAAACCTTCTGGCTAACTGTCGGACACTTGGGTACGATCGTCTTCTTAGTCTTTTTCGAAATCTGCTGTGCCAATTGTGTGCGGATTTCAGCCCTCAATCCTTCTGCTATCCAATTCTTAATCGACGCTGCTCCAATCCGCTAATTTAACTAGGCGGCTTCGCATCTCTCCCACTGCGTCCTCTTCCAGGTGGACGCCGCTCGGCCGCGGCTCGCTCGGGCGCTTCGGATGGCGCCGGTTTCGCGCCAAACTAACCCCCACCCCGTTTGGCACTCACCGCGCTCTCACTCACGCCCTGCCACCCTCCCCCGGACTCCGTTCTGTCCCTTTCACCGTTCCGCCTTGTTTCTTCCCGCTGCCGCTCAGGTGAAGAAAGAAACAAGCCGGAAACGGCAGAAAGGGAAAAAACATGAAATTAGAAGAAGTCAACCAACGCACCAAAGAGGCGGTCGATTTTCTGGTGGCCGCTTTGGAGTCCGGTCACAGTGAAGTCCTCACCGCCTACCTCTCCGCTATGGCCAAATTCCACACCTACAGCTTTGGCAATGTCATGCTCATCGCACGCCAGAAGCCCGAGGCCACCAACGTCGCCGGGATTCGCACGTGGAACTCGCTTGGCCGCTTCGTGAAACGCGGCGAAAAAGGCATCTTCATTCTGGCTCCCATGATCGGCTTTCGTCGGTCGCGCCAGAACGAAATCGCAACCGACATCAACACTGACAACACCAGCGATGAACGCAAGCAGGAACCGCAGCTTGTTGGATTCCGCGCCGTATACGTGTTCGACGTCACCCAGACCGAAGGCAAGGAACTCGCTACCCTCACGGAAGTCAGCGGCGACGTGAGCGGATACCGCGAACGCCTGTTCAAGTTCGTTGAAGGGCAAAATGTCGAGC
>DATJVU010000009.1:0-111022 GCA_035501655.1 Candidatus Solibacter sp. | reverse complement strand
TGTTCGTGTTTTTCGTCATGGTAGTGGCGGCGGCGGAGGCTGCCGTGGGCCTGGCGATCATTATTGCTGTATTCCGCAACCGGCAAACGCTGAACGTGGACCAGGTGAACCTGCTCAAACTATGACGTCATCTCTCAATCTCTGGCTGATCCCGGTTCTGCCACTGGCGGGCGCTGCGATCAATGGATTCCTCGGGAAGAGATCCTCGCGGACCGCGGTCAGCATAATCGGTTTGTTCTTTTCGGGAGCGGCGTTCGCATGGGCGCTGCAGGTGGCGCTGCGATTTTCTTCGATCACCCTTCCCTACCAGGAGTTTTTCGCCCACTGGATCCGCTCGGGCAGCTTCTCCGCCGATTTCAGTTTTTATCTCGACCAGCTTTCGCTGGTGATGCTGCTGGTGGTCACAGGCGTCGGTTTCCTGATCCACATTTACTCTGTGGGTTACATGTGGGACGACCCCAGCTACTATCGCTTCTTCTGCTACCTGAATCTGTTCCTGTTTTTCATGCTGAACCTGGTACTGGCCAACAACTACCTGCTGATGTTCATCGGGTGGGAAGGCGTGGGGCTGGCTTCGTATCTGCTGATCGGGTTCTGGTTCACGAAAGATTCGGCGGCATCCGCGGGCAAGAAAGCTTTCATCGTCAACCGCATCGGCGATTTCGGATTTCTGATCGGACTGTTTCTTATCATCCAGCATTTCGGATCGTTAAATTTCACCCAAGTATTTGAGAAAGTCGCGCCCCTGCCATCCGAGACGGCTGGCGCAGGACTGTTGACCGCGATTGGGATTTTGCTGATGGTCGGGGCGTGCGGCAAGTCGGCGCAGATTCCTTTGTATGTCTGGCTGCCCGATGCGATGGAAGGCCCGACGCCGGTTTCGGCGCTGATTCACGCGGCGACGATGGTGACTGCCGGCGTGTACATGGTTTCGCGCTCGCACATGATTTTTGAGCGGGCGCCGATTGCTTTGACAGTGGTGGCGATCATTGGAACGTTGACGGCGCTGTTTGCGGCGACGATCGGCATCACGCAAACCGACATCAAAAAAGTTTTGGCTTACTCGACGGTCTCGCAGCTGGGCTACATGTTTATCGCCTGCGGCGTGGGGGCGTTCTCGGCGGGAATTTTCCACCTGATGACCCATGCATTCTTTAAAGGCCTGCTGTTCCTGGGCGCTGGTTCGGTGATTCACGCCGTCGGCGGCGAACAGGACATGCGGAAGATGGGTGGGTTGAAGACTTACATTCCCATAACATTCGCGACCATGTTGATCGCAACTGCTGCGATCGCGGGAATCCCGCCCCTGGCGGGCTTTTGGAGCAAGGACGAGATTCTGTGGAAAGCGTACGAAGCCAATCCGGTGTATTGGGTGATCGGCGTTGTCACGGCGTTCATTACGTCCTTTTATATGTTCCGCCTGCTGTTCATGACGTTCTGGGGCGATTACAAAGGGATTCAAGTCGACGAACATGGACATGCCCACGCGACGCATGGCCACGGCGATCATGGGCACGGCCTGCCTCATGAGAGTCCGTGGGTGATGCTCGGGCCGTTGGTTGTGCTTGCGTTTTTGTCTCTCGTCGGCGGGCTTGTCGGCATTCGTAACGGGTTTGAGCATTTCCTCGAGCCGGTATTCGGATCAGAATTTCCGAAGGCAATCACCGAGGGCACGGACAATACGGAATGGCTGCTGATGGGAATCTCGGTCCTGTTTTCGTCCGCGGGTGCGATTCTTGCCTACGTGCTCTATGTGAGCAAACCGTACCTGCCGCAGAAAATTGCCGACTCGCTGGGCAGTTTCTACAACGCAGTGCTGAACAAATATTACATAGACGAACTCTACGCCAAAGTTTTCGTGAAGCCGCTGGTCGATGGCTCGACGAGCATTTTGTGGCAGGGCGTGGATCGCAAGGTCATCGACGACTCCGTTAATGACGCTGCCGATGGAGTTCGGCAGGTTTCAGATAACGTGCGGCAGATGCAGTCGGGCAACCTGCGCTCCTATGCGGGGTGGATCGCCGCGGGGGCCGCTTGCGTGATCGCCTACATGATCTGGTTGGGGGTGGGACGATGATAACCCTCGACCACCACATTCTTTCCCTCGTGACGTTCGCCCCGTTCGCGGGAGCCTTACTGCTGATCTTTTTCCCACGACGAGACCGGGATATTCGCATCTTTTCACTCGTCATTTCCTTGCTCACATTCGTGCTGTCGTTGCATCTGCCGGTGTACTTCCATCGCAGCCAGGCAGGCTTTCAGTACGAAGTCGACAAAGCGTGGATCTCGACTCCGAATATTCACTACCACATGGGGATCGACGGCATCTCACTGTGGCTGGTGGTGCTGACGACATTCCTCACGCCGCTGTGTGTGCTGATCTCGTGGAAGTCGGTGCATGACCGGGTGAAGGAATTTTTCATCCTGCTGCTGATTCTGGAAACCGCGCTGATCGGCGTGTTCACCTCGCTCGATCTTTTCCTCTTCTATTTCTTCTGGGAGGCGACGCTGATTCCGATGGCGCTGCTGATCGGCGTGTTCGGGCATGGGCGGAAGGTATATGCAGCGGTGAAGTTTTTCATGTACACCATGATCGCTTCGGTGTTCATGCTGGCGGCGATCTTGTGGCTGTATGCGCAGACGGGTCAGTTCGATTTTGTCTATATTCGAGACCACATCAGTTCCCTACCCGCGTTTCCGGCCGCAGCGCAGTGGCTGTTCCTGGGATTCTTCATCGCGTTTGCTGTGAAGGTTCCGTTGTTTCCATTTCATACGTGGCTGCCTGACGCCCACGTGGAGGCACCGACTGCTGGATCTGTTTTGCTGGCCGGCGTGCTGCTGAAGATGGGCACGTATGGGATGCTCCGGTTCAACCTGGCCTTCTTCCCTGAGCAGGCGCGCCGCAACGCGCCATGGATCATCACGCTGGCGCTAATCGGAATCATTTATGGCGCGCTGGTGGCTCTCGTGCAACCGAACATGAAAAAGCTGATCGCGTACTCGTCGGTCAGCCACCTGGGATTTGTCGTGCTGGGCATCTTCAGCTTTACACAGGCGGGACTGAACGGTGCGATGTTCGTGATGCTGGCGCACGGAATTTCAACTGGCGGACTGTTCATGCTGGCTGGAATCCTGCACGAGAGGCGGCATACCTACGAGATTGCCGAGTTCGGCGGGCTGGCTTCTCCCATGCCGATTTATGCGGCTTCTTTTCTCTTCATTGTGCTGGCATCGGTCGGCCTGCCGCTGATGAATGGATTCGTCGGTGAGTTTCTGGTTTTGAGCGGAGCGTTCCAGGCTAAGGCGATTTATGGAATTCTCGCGGCGACCGGAGTGATCTGGAGCGCCGGATATTTGCTGTGGATGTATCAGCGCGTGTTCTTCGGCAAAGTTACGAACGCTGTGAACAACTCGATGGCAGATATGATTGCGGTCGAGAAAGCCGCCGTGTGGCCTTGCGTTGTGGCAGCACTCATCATGGGCGTGGCTCCAATTATGTGGCTGGGAGCGATTGATCCCGCGGTGCACGCGGCTTTGACACCGTTTGTGCAAACGGCGAGCAGGATGGTGGGGCAATGAGCATCCACTGGCTC
Organism: Candidatus Solibacter sp.; assembly: GCA_035501655.1. Lineage (GTDB taxonomy): Bacteria > Acidobacteriota > Terriglobia > Terriglobales > Acidobacteriaceae > Sulfotelmatobacter. The sequence continues at coordinate 107,429 of DATJVU010000009.1, read as the reverse complement.
GCCGATTTCGCGCAGGCGATTCCGCAGGGCACCGACTACGTTCGCATTCTGCCTGAAATTGTGCTCTCGGTTTTCGGCATTGCCGTGATGATTCTTGATCCTTTGGTCGATGAAGAGAAGAGCCAGAAGACGCTAGGGCTGATTGCATTGGTTGGCATGGTCGTGGGACTGGGCTCGACATGGTACATGGCGCAGTCGCCCGGAATGGCTTTTTCGAACATGGTCAAGGTCGACAGCTTTGCCGTGTTCTTTCACTTTTTGGTCATTGCAATCGCAGCGGTCGTGACTCTGAGTTCGTTCGAGTACATGGCAGTACAGCGGATTCGGGCCGGAGAATACTATGCGCTGATCCTCTTCGGCACGGTCGGCATGGGGCTGATGTCGTCGGCGATCGAGCTGGTGCTGATTTTCGTGGCACTGGAAATTTCGTCGATCTCGACCTACATCCTTGCAGGGTTCCGGCGACGCGAGGCTTCGAGCAGCGAATCGTCCCTTAAGTATTTCCTGCTGGGATCCTTCGCCACGGCGTTTTTCTTGTATGGCGTCGCCCTGATCTTCGGAGCGACGGGCTCGACCAATGTCGACGAAATCAGCCGCAAGCTGCAGGCGTCGCCGGCAGAGACGCTGGTCTACGCGGCGGTGGCGCTGATGTTCGTCGGGCTCGGATTCAAAGTAGCCGCGGCCCCATTCCATATCTGGACGCCTGATGTATATGAGGGCGCGCCGGCGCCGATTGTTGGATTCATGTCGACGGCGCCGAAGGCTGCGGCCTTCGCTGTGTTGCTGCGCGTCATCTTCGCGATGAACGCGCCGGGACGCTTCTGGCTGATCTGGATTGCGGCCGCACTTTCCATGACGATCGGCAATGTGGGAGCGGTGGTCCAGACCAACGTAAAACGGCTGCTCGCCTATTCCTCGATTGCGCACGCCGGCTACCTGCTGGTTGCATTCGCGATGACGACGGCGGACAACTATTCGCTGGGAATTTCCGGCGCGATGTTTTATACGGCGGCATATGCGGCGATGAACGTGGGAGCGTTTGCTGTTGTGAGCCATTTTGCCAACGCGGGCGAGCGCTTTGTCACGCTCGAAGACTATGAAGGTCTGGGACGATCCTCGCCGCTGCTGGCGGCTACGCTGACGATCTTCCTGCTGTCGCTGATCGGAATTCCGATGACCGGCGGCTTTTTCGCCAAGTTTTACGTGTTCAGTGCTGCGGTGCGGGCCAACCTGATCTGGCTGACTTTGATCGGCGTGGTGAACAGCGCGATCGGCGCGTACTACTATCTGCGCATTATCGTAATGATGTACATGCACGACGCGCGCAAGGAAGTTCCTACGCCGCGAATCTCACCAAGCCTCGCGTTGGCACTGGCAGTCAGTGTCATCGCTACGCTTTATCTGGGGCTCTTTCCGAATCGGGTGCTCCAATATACGCAGGATTCGGCCAAGGAGTTGCTGCCTTCATCATCCAATTCGAGCAGCACGAACGCGGCTCAAATTCAACCGCCGACTCCAGTCCCCGACCACTGACTTTTCCCGAAAGAGCGTGAAAAACGCATTTGACAAGGGGCTTGGAGCGCGTGCATCATGTGTGCAAAGATCAATCAGTCCTTACCTCTCAAGGAACTGAACAGCAGGCCTGGAGGAGAAACAATGTCCAAGTTGATTCGTATGCTTTGGTCAGAGGATGCGGGACAAGACATCGCCGAATATGCGGTGATGCTGGCCGTCATTCTGGTGCTGGTGGTCGGGACGGTGCGTTTGATCGGCTCCAATGCCAACAATGCATTCTCGAGCGTAGCCAGCTCACTCTCGTAAACTCGACTCCGTTATCTCAAAAGGCCACTTTGTCTTGCAGTTGAAAGTGCACAGCGAATTACTATGACACGATTTACCTCAGTTGCGGGATTTACCGCTTACTACTGGTTTACCAGGGAAGCGGCTTGGTCGCAGCTTGAGGGTAAGAGGAACCAGTAAAAAGGTAACCCAAACCAGCAAGCAATCGACGCAAGCCGCGATCCAAGGATCGCGGTTTTTGTTTTTGATCGAGAATCCGAGGAGAGCCCCATGATCGTCAACATGTCAGAGAAAGCAACAGAGCAGCAGATCAACCACGTGATCGAGCGCATTCGCGAGGCGGGCTATCAACCCCACGTGACGCGCGGAACGGAGCGCACCATCGTCGCCGCGGTGGGCAGCGGGCGGCGACATGAGATTGAGGCGCTGCAGGTTGCGCCCGGCGTCGACAACGTCGTCGCGATCGCCCAGCCTTTCAAGCTGGTCAGCAAGCAGGTGCGGCCGGAAAGATCTGTCGTCAATATCAACGGCATTGAGATTGGCGGGCCTGACGTGGTGGTGATCGCCGGGCCTTGTTCGGTTGAGTCGCGCCAGCAGTTGCTCGATACTGCACATGCGGTAAAGAAGGCGGGCGCCGCGATGCTGCGTGGCGGCGCCTACAAGCCGCGCACGTCTCCCTATGATTTTCAGGGGCTGGGAATCGAAGCCCTGAAGATTTTGCGCGAAGCGCGAGAGGAAACCGGTTTGCCCGTGGTGACAGAAGTGATGAGTACGGAAGACATTGACATTATCTGCGAACACGTCGACATGCTGCAGGTCGGTGCGCGCAACATGCAGAACTTTGCTCTGCTGCGGCGGCTGGCAACGGTGAACAAGCCGATATTACTGAAGCGTGGGCCGTCGGCGACGGTGAAGGAGTGGCTGCTGGCGGCGGAATATTTGCTTGCGGGCGGCAATCACCAGGTTGTGCTTTGCGAGCGCGGCATCAAGACGTTTGAAACGGAAATGCGGAATACCTTCGATCTGGCGGCGGTGGCGCTGGCGCGCGATCTTTCGCATTTGCCTGTGATCGCCGATCCCTCGCATGGAACCGGCAAGCAGAGCCTGATTGCAGCGTGTTCGCGCGCAGCCGTGGCCGTGGGCGCCGATGGATTGATTATTGAAGTGCATCCGTGCCCGGAGCGCGCGCTGTCGGATGGTCCGCAATCGCTGGATTTTGAAGGGTTCGCCAAAGTCATGCGTGGGTTGGCCGAGCCTCTGCGGCGAACGGCCGGCCTAGCGAGCAGTGTTCCGGCGGCTTCGTAATGATGAGATAAGCATACCGCTGCAGACGGTTACTTGTGCGTCGCACTCGAGGGCTGCTTGAGTTGCATGGCTGGATCGCCGAACAGAACATACGTCCGGCGAACTGCGGTGTCGCCGATGTGCGATTTCGCCTTAAGAATCGATTCTCCCAGCGTGAGATGTGCGGAGCTCAGCGCATTCTGCACCACCAACACATCGAGTTTCAATTGTGGCGACGGCTGATTCAGGCCTGTGGAAGCAAGGACTGCGACCGCGCCGCCATTCGGCGCGAGCAACAGCGTCACGCCCAGTGGTTGCTGGTAAACGTCCTGGAAGAATCCGTTTAGGCAATTCATGATCAGGAAGACCGGCAGCTGAGAGGAATTCGTCAGCGAACTTACGGAGCTCGTATCGAAGAGATTCGAACCCGACCATTGTTCTTCCGAACCGTGGCCCAGGTAGTTCACCAGCAACTGGCCTGAGTTGATTCCATTGACGATCGCCTGCTGAGCGGCAGAGACTCCCAGAGAAGTCGTGAACACATCCGTCGCCTGGATGGCAGCGGGCAACTGCTTCTGCACGCGCTGGCTGTCCTGGGTGAAGCTTTCCGTGTCGTCATTGTCGGCTACGATCAATGCCTGCGAGGTCCACGGCCCATTCGTGGATTGCCCCATGTAGGCGACGATTTTGCCGACCACCGTTTTCGCGTCGTCGCCGGTGCTAACCGGCAAACGGCCCGTCGCGATCGTCGGGAGGCCGCTGTCGTTGAAGTCGGAGAACCAGTCGTCGGATGCTGTCATCAGACTCGTCGCGGGCAAGATTCGCGTCGGCACGAGATCGAGATGTCCGAAGCCGAGATAGTTGCGCGGATCGAGCGAAGCGCGGCCGTTCAGCAACAAGTAGGTCGGCGGCGTTTTCCAATTCTGTGTTGCGGATTGCAGGAACTGACGGACCGCGAACGGACTGCGCTCTCCGAAGTTGAACTCGTCGTACAGATCGTTGACTGAGATAATTGCCGACGACTTCCCTTCCGCCTCGTGAGCACGCACAAGTGGAGCCAGCGCTCCGGCGAGTTCATCGTACGTGACCATCGCGATGTTCGCGCCGGCTTGCGGGCTGTGCCAGTGTGATGGATGATTCGGCCGCACGGCAGCGGCGTTCGAGATGCGGTCATTCGCGACGGCCAGCAGCGTGTGACGCGATACCCCCGCCTTGTTCGAAGTCAAGGTGGTCCATGGCACTTGCAAAGCCATGGCATATTTGCCGTTGTTCGCAGTGACTTGTCCTGTCAGTTGCATCGGATGGTTCGGATCTGTGATATCGACCACGGTTGGCGCACTGTCGAAACCGGTGACATTGAGTTCGTCGCCGGCACGGCCGGTGAACTTCAGCAATCCGGCATCCGCTTCGTACTTGTGCGGATACGTAATACGGATGGACTGTACCAGACTCGTGTCGTAATCGCCGTTCTGCGCGGTTAACGTGACGGTGTTGCTCCAATCCTGCAGAAGACCGGGCGGGATCGGCAGGCTGATCTTGCCCTTGTCCTGGCCGGTAAATGTCAGATCCCCGAGTGTCGTCCCATTCAAGGCAATCTGAACATCATGCGGATAAGCTACGACCACGCCTTGCAGCACGATATCCAGTTGCGACTGCTGATTCGACTTGGTGTCGAAATGCGGCGTGGCCAGCACCTGATCAACCGGCGCGGGTGAGACGAGAGCGCCAAAGAAGTTGTCGCCGTCAGGTGTGAGCAGCGCCGCGAAGTACGTCGTGTGCTGCTTGAGTTCGACCGTCGTCATGAAATTCGCGGGCGGCTGGTTCGATCCGGAGGAAGCCTGCATCTGCGGGATGCGCGCGCCCTGAGTCGATCCAGCCACGAGCCAATAGACACGCGTGCCGGAGAACTCTGTGTCGATCGCAGCGCCGTAGAAACTGATCGCTGCATTCGGGCCAAAACTACCGGGCCCAGCACTGGCTCCGGAGATCTGCAAGGGCTGCTCAGTCGCTTCAGCATACAAATGCAGCGTCGATGGATCGACATTTGGATCAAGCCCGGCCTTCACCAAATCCGGTTGCGCTATGCGATACCAGCCTTCGTGCCGAACCTGAATTTTCACTGCAGGATGCGAAGCCAAATCAAACTGTTTCTGGATCTGCGCCGCCGTTGGAACTGGTTGTGACGATAGCGTTTCGATCACATGACTCGGCTCTGCAGCTGGCACACCAGCCTGCGCTTGCACCAACTGGCTGAACATGCGCGTCTCGGCAACCGAGGTATCGCTGGCCGAGCCTGCCGTCGGCCCCACGGGGCCGTGCATGGTTCGCGTGCCGTCCACACCGATATCTTCCAGCCAGTATGCCGCGCCGGCACTGGTTGCAGCCGGATCAATCCAGGCATAACTCCTGCCGGCATGCTTCGGCAACGCGCCGGTCATCAGGAGCCCCGAACCGGCGATGATCGACGGGTTCATGCGGACTCGATTGCCATCTTGCTCGCGGTAGACGTTGAAGCCAAGATTGTGTGACTCGCCCCCCGTCTTCCACGTCAGCACCACCTCGTTTGCACCAGTCTTGCCAGAGGCGGCATGCGCCGAGAACGATACCAGCGAAACCTTCGTCGGAGCAGTCACTGTCTCCGACCATGTGGAGGTGTTGTTCGCCGTGTTCGAATCGGCTTGATCGGCAGTAACGGTCGCAGTGTTGGTGACGATTCCAGACGCCGTCGGCAGCGTCACGACGGTGATGGTTGCCGTACCCGCGTTCAGCATCGTTCCCAGCTGACAGGTCACGGTGCCGCCAGCTTCAGAGCAAGTCCCTTGCGTCGTTGTGGAGGACTCGTACGTGACGGTGCTGGGCAGCGTGTCAGTAACAGTGACATTCGTCGCCGATGCCGGGCCGTTGTTGCTAACCGCCAGCGTGTAGGTGAGCAGCGTGTCTTGTGTCACCGGATTTGGCGTGGCCGTCTTCACGATCGCCACGTCGGCGCTGTTGGCGTTGGCGACGATCACAGTGGTGCTCGCAGTGTTCGTCGTTAGCCCAGGAACAATATTCGCTGCGGTCGACGTAACGGTGTCCGTGATGCTCGTGCCGGAGGGGGTTCCCGAGTTCACCTGCAGCACCAGGGTGAAGTTTGCCGTCCCGTTGACCGCGAGCGAACCGCTGTTCGTACACGTAATCGTGCCTGTGCCACCGACCGACGGTGTAACGCACGACCAGGTCCCACCCGGAGAGACGATTGACTGGAAATTCGTGTTGGGCGGCGTCGTCTGCGTGAATGTCATACCGGCGCTGGTTGCCGCCGGGCCCTGGTTCGTGACTGACTGCGTGTACGTCACGTTGCTGCCGGCCGCTACTGAAGTCGGCGATGCCGAGTCGGTAACGACGAGATCGGCTTGAGTCGCAGTCGCAACCACGTCTGCGGCCGTCGCGCTGTTGTTGGCCGAGTTGGAGTCGCTGACTGACGAACTCACGGTTGCGGTGTCATTGATGGCGGTGCCCGCTGCGGTGCCGGCTGTCACTCTGAGGACGATGGTGAAGGTGGCGGTCCCCGGTGCGAAGCTCGCATCAGTACAAGAAATGGTTCCCGTGCCACCTATTGACGGCGTGGAGCAGGACCACGTACCGCCCGGAGATGTGAGCGACTGGAAGGTTGTGTTCGGCGGAGTGATCTCGGTCATCGTCACCGAGGTTGCGGTGCTCGGGCCGTTATTGGTAACGACCTGGGTATAGGTGATGTTGTTTCCGGCCTGCACAGGCACAGGGTTGGGGGAGTTGGTGATCGCAAGATCAGCAGAATCGCCGACCGGGTCGACCACCGTGACGCTGTTGTTTCCGCTGTTCGGATCGCCGGTCGTCGATGTGACCGAATCCGTCTGCGTAATGTTTGTCCCCGACGCCACGTTCGAGTTGACCTTTACGACGAACGTAAAGCTCGCGGTGGTGTTGGCCGCCATGGCGGCAGGGGCCGTGCACGTGTAGGGCGACGTCGCGGTACAGGTCCATCCGGATCCGCTGAGTGAAACGAATGTCGTATTCGCCGGAAGAGTCTCGGTCAAGACCGGCGCATTGGCGGTTGCCGGGCCGTTATTCGTGACAGTCTGCGTATAGGTAATGTTGTTGCCCGCGGTCACCGGATTCGGGCTCGCCAAATTGGTGACGCTCAGATCCGCCTGTGTTCCGGAAGCAACCCCGATGTTCACGGTTGCGGAATTGTTGGCTGTATTCGTGTCGCGGCTCGTCGTCGCTCCGGTGGCCGTGTCAGTAATGATCGTTCCCGCGGTCGTACCGGCATTCACCTTGTAGATCGCGGTGATTGTGACCGTGGATCCCGGCGGCACAGAACTCGCAGAACAGGCCACAGGCGCCAAGTTTGGACAATTCCACGTAGCGCCGCCTGAATTCACGAATGCGACCGATTGGAACGTCGTGTTCGCCGGCGTAGCTTCACTGAACGTGCCGGTGCTGCAACTGCTCGGTCCGGGATTGGTGATGGTCTGCGTATAAGTAATGTTGGAGCCCGCCGAAACAGGATTCGGCGTTCCGCTGTTGGTGACGGTGAGATCACATGCGACGGTCACCGGAGTCGACACCGACGTAGTGTTGTTCGCCGACGTGGGATCGCTGGTCGTTGCGGTCACCGTCGAAGTCGCAGTGATAGTTCCGGCGGCGGTGCCTGCTGGAACATTTACGACGACAATGATGTCAGCCGAAGATGTGCTTGCGAGCGACGAACCATCGGTGCAGGTCACCGTTCCCGTTGCGCCGACCGCTGGAGTCGTGCAGGTCCAACCCACAGGCGCGAGCACGGATTGGAAGGTTGTTGTGCCGGGGGTAGCTTCGCTGAAGGAAACGCCGGTCGACGCGGCTGGACCGTTGTTGGTGACGGTTTGGGTGTAGGTGATGTTGTTCCCCGCGAACACGCTGGATGGAGTCGCCGCCGTCGTGAGAGCCACATCAGCCTGCGTGCCAGTCGCGACGACGTCGGTCGCGGTTGCCGAATTCGCTCCGAAAGCCTGGTTGGTTGCGCTGACTGTGACGGTATCGGTGATGACGGTGCCGCTGGCAGTTCCCGCGTTCACCTTGTACACCACGGAGAACGTTGCACTCGATCCTGCGCCAACGCTCGGGTTGGTACAGGTCGGCGGGAAGCCGGCACAGTTCCATGCCCCTGGCGGAGTGATGGAAACGAAGGTTGTGTTCGTCGGCGTTGCTTCAGTAAAGGTTGCTCCAGTGGCTGCGGTCGTCCCGGTGTTGGTGACCACTTGCGTGTAGGTAATGTTGTTGCCAGCCTGAACGGGATTGGGAGAAGCGACATTTGTTACAGTCAAATCCGGAGCAGTCGTGCCGACGACGGTAGTCGCGGTCGCACTATTGTTGGCGGAGTTTGGATCGGCTGCCGAAGAGCCGACAGCTGCTGTTTCCGTGATGACAGTTCCGTTCGCAGTACCGGCATTCACGTTTACAACCAAGCTGAAGGTGGCTGAGCTGAGTCCAGCCATGTTTACGTTGCTGCAAACGACGCTGCCCGTGCCTCCGACCGGCGGGGTAAGGCAGCTCCATCCGGCGGGCACGGCAATGGATACGAACGTCGTGTTCGCAGGCACTGTGGCGACGATGGTCGCGTTATCGGCCGCGCTCGGTCCGCTATTGGTGACCACCTGCGTGTAGGTGATATTGCTTCCCGCTGAGACGGGATCAGGAGACGCGCTGTTCGTCACGCTCATGTCCGCGGTTGAGAAAATCCCTGCTACGTCCGTTGAAGTGTCGTTGATTGGGCTGATGTCTCCGCCACCGCTGATCGATCCGATGTTGGTCACCGTCGCGGGCGCAGATTGTGTCACATTGACGCTGACCGTGATACTTGGATAGCTTGCGCCGCCGGACAACGCGTCGGAGCGCGTGCAGCTGACGGTTTGTCCGGACACGGAGCAGGTCCAACCAGTGCCGGTGGCACTGATCGGACTGACGCCTAGCGGCAGTGTGTCGTTTACCGTGACCAAACCCGCGGTTGCGACGGTGTTCACATTGGTGACTTGCAGCGTGTAGCTGGCGATTGTGCCGCGAGTAAAGTTGCCGGTGTGACTCTTGACGACCGAAACATCGGGCAGGCGTATGCAAACTTCCGCCGACTGCAGGCCTGTAACCTGCGACATGGTTGCCGTCGTCGTGCTCGTTCCCGCGGTTCCAGGGGTGGCTCCATAAGCCACGCCCGGATTCAGCGTCAGGCCATTTGCGCCGCCGGTAACCGTCGCACTGGCGGGAGCTGCCGAGACAAAGATCACGCCGCCCGCACCTCCACCGCCGGGACCATGACGATCGGCCAGGCTGTACGCCTGCGTGTGCCATGCATTGCCGCCGGTACCGCCGTTCGCCTGCAGAGTGAGTCCACCTTCGCCGCCGCCCGCCGCAAGAATCACGATCGTCCCGCCGGCGCCGCCGCCACCACCAGAATCGTTGGCGGTGCCGTTGTAGGCATTTGCGCCGTTGGCAGTGATGGTCGCAGTTCCGGAAAGACTGAAGGCGCGGATAAAAACGATTCCTCCGCCGGCCGCGCCACTGCTGGCCTGGGCGTCGTTATCGGAGTTGTTGCGCGATCCCGCGCCGCCACCGCCGCCCATCGCGACACGGTCAATCGTGGCTGGGAATGGGGAGCCTCCTTCGCCGCCAGAACTCAGGTTCGTATTCCACGAGTCGCCGCCGAATCCGCCGGTGCCGCCGTTACCGCCACCGCCACCGCCCGCATTTTGATCGTTATTAGCTGAGTGCGCATCGGTTCCTCCGCCACCTGCATTGCCAGGCGCGCCCTTGGCCATGCTGCCGTCGATTCCCGCAGATCCGCTGGGATATCCCGTGGAGGTTTGCAGAAATGTATTCCCCGATTCCACCCACTCCGGTGTTCCGGCAACGCCCTCGCCTTTGGAGCCGTCTACGCCCGTTGCTCCGCCAGCGGCGCCGGTGTAGGTTGCCGGCGAAGTCTGCCAGTAATCGGTGTTTGCCCCACCGGCTCCGCCGGTCAGCTGCAAGCCCGCGGCGCCACGAAAGCCGAGACCATTGACAGAGACGGTTGCACTTCCCAAGGTCAGAGTATTCGCAACGTCCAAAGCAAGAATGCCGCCAGTTGATCCGTTCCATGCGGCCGCGGTAACGGCCCCAAGAGTCGCCGAAGAATACTGCGGGACGAGGACGACTTGATAGGTGCTCTGCCCTGCGGTGGCCGAAGCCGCAGCCGCGTTGTACCCGAAAACAAGGCCGCCGCCGACACCTGCGCCCAGAATCGGTACTGAGCCGCCGCTGATCGGTCCGGTCGCGGTCACAAATTCGTAGTTGCCCGCGTTATTGATCGTCGTGAAACCCGTGCCCGTACTCCCGTTTCCGTAGGAACCGGAGTTCGAATCGTTGATACTCGCGTCCTGCATCTGGATGACGAGGAGTTCGCTTCCAACCGCGATTGTTCCGGTGCCATTGGCGGCACCGATGGGAATGGAAACTGCGCCGGCAGACACAGATGCCGTGCCCGGATAATACGTATTGACGACTCCGGTGAGCGTTCCGCCTGCCGGGAGCGTGCCTGACGAACAAACCAGGCTAACCACCGGCGCGAGGGCTACGTAGGTATTATTTCCCGTGTTGAGATCGGGAGGCGTGCCCGAATCGCTGATAGTGGCCGTGTTCGGATAGAATCCCGCAGCAGTTGTCGCGACCTTCACCGCAACCGTGGCGCTCGCCCCGCTGGCAAGCGGCGTCGGAAGCGTGCAACTGATCGTGGCCGACGTGGTGCAGGCTGTTCCCGCGCTCGGCGTGACCGAGACAATCGAGAGCCCCGTTGAAGCATAAGTATCGATCAAGGTGACGTTGTTGGCGGCCGACGGCCCCTTGTTCGTAATCGTGATGTTGTAGGTCGAATTCTGACCGAGCGCGACTGCGCTCACACTGGTCGTCACGCTGATATCGGCGTTCGACGGGTTGATGGAAACTGCACCGAGCGACCAGTTCGACGTGCCTCCGGTGATCGCTTCTGAGATCGGAACGCTGGGCGCTCCCGTGCGCGTGCTGCCGGTCGCGGTAACGTCAGTGTTGCCGCTGCCGCCGGTGTTCAGGTTCCATTGCGAGACTTGCGGGCCGGCAACTGTTGCTCCCCGGTTTCCGCCGGTCGCCATGGTGTCGAGGATCATGCCGTTGACGACGCTCGGCACATCCTCCGATGCGCTCGATCCGCCCGCGCCGTCGGCAGAGGTGAACGTACCGAGCGGAGTCGTCTGATCAACCCCGGTAAGAGTCGTGACTCCGGCAGCGACGCCTTCCGTCGCACCAGCCGGAATCGTAAATGAAACAACCACGTTTAACGCCGTACCTGTCGCAGGAGCCAGGAGATACCATTGCTCCACGCGTCGCGTCCCACCCGCATCGTTGTGAGCGCCGAGCAACGTTAATGCCGTACCATTCCAGGTCACTCCGCTGACTTTGGCGGTATTTCCATGATTGATGTTCATGGAAACACCCACCAGCATCAGGCGGTTCGTGCCTGCCGTGGTGTGCACAATGGTGAGAGTGCCGGAGCCGGTCAATTCATTCGAATTGGAAGTTGTGGAGTCAACGGCGACCTGAGCAGCGGCAAAAGTCGCGACGAGGAGAAGAAGTCCGAGAGGACCGAGGCCGGCACGTATGCGCTTTGCCGAGATACTCGAGCACAGCAATTTACTAGTGACGTGCTGGGAGCGCGCCGCGCACCGCAGCGCCCAGCCGCTCACGGATCTGAACCTGGCTTGCATCAATTTGCGTCCTACCCGCACTTCCTTGGCCTGAGCGAGGCCGAGAATTTGTGCTCCCCGCAGCATGGGATCATTTTCCGGGCCGCAGTCGCCGCGCGTCACGAACACATCGCTCGCGGAGTCGGCAAATACAATCCGATGGAGCCGGAAGCCATCCTTAGTCTTTGCTAAGACGATATCGTCCTTTCGTAATTTGCTCACGATTACGCCAGTAACCTCAACGATCTCACCGTCGCGAATTGCGGGCGACATGCTCGCGCCACGCGCCTGAAAACGCACGGCCAAGCCTCGCCCCAGAAGGTCGCGCATCAGGTCTTCAAAGAGTCGGGAATCGCCTGCCCTCCGTGCGCTGGGTGTTGCTTCGACAAGCTTCGAACCGGCTGCGCCGCTAATCATAGGGGCTAGTCATGAAGATCGAGAATCCTGTCGACTGCCTGCGGTGTAGGTTCAAACGAATAGCGGTACACGGGAACCGCCTCTGCCAACTCCTGGAGAAAATCGAGCGCGGAATCGACGTACTCGTGCCGGTGGAAGGGCACAAAGCTGCGGGCAAACAACTCGGCTACAGCCTGGCTGGGGGTGAGCGGAGTCAGAATATTGCCGTGGCCGTGCTCGAGAATGAAAATCCGCGACAGCGGTGCACTGTTCGGTGACGCGTACATGGCTTCGCCATGCCAGGGCGTGCCGTACATGCGCATGGTCTTCTTATTAACTCTGTCATCCTGAGCGGAGTGAGAAATGCGCGAAGCGCAGTTCTCACGTAGTCGAAGGACCTGCTGTTCGCTTGCGCAAACAGTGGCATCGAGGGGAGTTTTGACGGAATGCTCCAAGCTCCGCTCCTCCGCCCGCACAATAATCCGGTCATCACTCAGCACTTCCACATCTTCCAGCGAAGTCCACAGGCGCGTGGTCGTGCTCTTCCCCGCCCCGGAATGTCCCACAAAAAGATTGCCCTTGCCGTCGGCGGTGACGATGCCACAGCTGTGCAGTTCGATCGCCCGCTCTTGCGTGAGGCGATGCATGATGAGGAGCTCGTCCAAAGGATACTCGAGCGGCGAGATGTTTGAAGAGAGCTGGCCATAGATGGTTTGGTTGATCGTCAACTCAGCTCGCTCGAATCGGCCGTCAATCCGTAGCCTGCGATATGGCAATCCCTGGAAAAGGGGCAAACCAAAATCGAACAGGAAACCATCCTTACTCTCGAACAATCGCCATGTTGTTCCCGAATCGAACAGCGGGCGGGCGCAAGCGGGCCGAAGATTCGGCGCCCATTTCACCTCGATCTTGACGTCGCAAGTTACCTCACCTATCTGAAAAGGTAGCAGAGACGGAAATAAGGGGAGCGCGTCATCGCACCCGGAGACTCCAACTGACACGCCGCCGATTGCAAAAGAAAACGTTGGCACGCGGCTCTTGCCGAATGATTCGCCATTCAGACCTAGGTTTTCGCTCATCATGCGCTTAGAGAGCCCAGGAACCCGATTCACGACCCGACGCTGCCACAAGGGCCGAGAATCGTAATGCAGGTTGCTGCCACTGGCCCCGCGGCAGATGAGTTCTTGCAGTGCCCTAGCACTGCCTCCTCCGGGCGCAAGCTAATCGTCGTGAGTCTTGGGGGCTCGTATTTCTTGCCGCACTGAGGTTCGTTTGACTCGTGAATCATTCACCCTCCGACAACGCTGGTCTCAGAGTTTGTAAACGCCCGCCGCCGGCAGGTGCGACCCCTGGCCGTACCCGATCCATATATTCGCGCCATCGAACGCTACCCCGAACGGGGTGTTTGTGGATGGCCCCAGTTGAAAGACACCGACGATTGCTCCCGTGCTGGCACTGAGCTTCGTCGCCGTGCTGGGCGTCTGATTTGACACCCAAATATACGTACCGTCGAATGCAATCCCGCCGGCATTTGCGCTTGGGCCGCCGACTGAGTACGTTCCTACAACGGCCCCGTTGCTCGCCAACTTGGTGACGGTGCCGTCCCAGCTGTTCGCCACCCAAATGTTCGCGCCGTCGAAGGCCACCCCGATTGGAGCCGTGCCGACCGCGAAAGTGCCCAGTAGCACTCCATCGTTGGCTCGGATCTTGCTAACGCTTCCGGGGGCGAGGTTGCCGTCGGAATTGCCAACCCATAGGTTGGCACCGTCGAACGCTAGCCCTTGGGCGTATGGGGCACCGGGCGGCCCCGCAGGATAAGTGCCCACTACTGCGCCATTTGTCGCCTGTAGCTCGCTTAGTGTGTTGCTACCCGCGTTTGCAACCCAGATGTTGGCACCGTCAAACGCCACAGAGCACGGGTTCATCCCGACGACGAAAACGCCGAGCGTCGCTCCGTCGCTGGCCCGGAGTTTTGTAACCGTATTGTCTCCGCCATTGGCTACCCACATATGTGCTCCGTCGAACGCTAAGCCCTGCGGCGCTGGGCATGTGCTGAACTGCGTTACCGTGTTGGCTGAATACCAGCGGAGGAGCGCCAACTGAATTGGATTGTTGTTTGGGTTTGAGCTTTGCCCGAATAGCGCCAGCACAAATAATGGCGCGAGAGCGACAAGTCTTGCGACGAATTTCATTTCACCTATCCCCCGAAAATCAATGTCCACCACAACCCCCGCACCCATCCGCAGGCGCTCTGGAGTTATTCAGTATCGGCAAAATGTGCTGCGGGCCAGACCAACTCTCCACGTCGATTTCGTGATTCTGTATTCTGTGGGCCTGTTCTTTCACGGCTTCGTGCATCGTGCCGCCGGCACAGAATTCGCATTCACCATGCGGCGGAGGCTCGATTCCTACGACGGCTGCGCGCAAGTGAGCCACGTGGCATAGAAATTCCACAGGACTCTCGCGGTCGCCGCCCTCTAGTTCGCCGTTCGCTGGACACATGCCGCATAGGGATTGAATGCGACAGTCGACGCACTTCGTGATTTTTGTGCGCTTGCGCTGGCGAAGGTTTAGCAGAGCGCCTTCCCAGATTTTGCGTACGCCACCATCGCGAACGCCGAATGTCTCCTGCTGCGAGATCACGCAGATGCCGACCTCACCATAGGCATTGATGGCAAACCCATTCATCCCGCCGCCACAGAAATACACAGTGTCGATCTGTGAAAGATTGGGCGGATTCTCCAGATCGTGCTTTGCCAGCCTGAGATATTCGCTCGAAGCCTTAGGCGCCGCCATGTCAAGCGCGACAACTTCTTCCGGAGCCAGCCGCACCGCCAGCGGACTCTGTGAGCAGTCGACCCGAGGATTGATCTGGCCGTCCATCTTGAATTCCACACCGAGTTCATCTTCCGCGAACTGCCGCATCGAAACGACTTCGTGCTTGTTGATGCTGGTGGCGACAGTCTTCAACTTCAGCGGCAGCTTGCGCGAGCGCAGCAATTCAATTCCCTTCATACAGCGGTCGTAGGAACCGGGAATCATCGTCAGCGCTTCGTAAGTTTCGCGCGTGCGTCCGTAGAGCGTAATTTCAATGGCGAAGGGCGGCCACTCGGCCAGGTAATCCGCGATCTGCTCGGTGATGATCGTGCCGTTGGTGAACAGCGTGATCAGAAATCCCTTTTTCTTGGCGTAGGTGTAGATTTCGAGGAAGTCTTTGCGGGCGAAAATTTCGCCGCCGGTGTAGAGAATCCAGAAGCAGCCCATCTCGACCAGTTCGTCGAGCATTCGGAAATGTTCTTCCTTGCTCAACTCCCGCTGCTTCGCGTCTAGATCACCCATGGGAAGATTGTTGTAGCAATGCAGGCACTCGAGCGGGCAGCGGCGCGTAACTTCAATCGAAACTTGCAGCGGAACTCGTTCACCAGCCTGTCGCTGGTGCAGGTCTGCGCTGAATGCTCCGTAACTGAGTTGCTCCAAACTCGCCTCCGAATTCTGAAAGCGGCGGACGCGATCAAAGCCACTGAGTCAGCGTCCGCCGCTTACAGTCCTTCCCGCCCCACTGGTGTCAGTCGCCCGCCATCGCCACAGATGCAGGGACCTCGACCAGACCAACAGCCTTCATCTCGTTCACGAACTCCATCACGTCGCGCTCGGCCTGCGCCACTTCGACTTCATATTCTTCAGCAACGGCCATCGCCAGTTCCGCAGCGGTGCGGGGAGCGTCGAGCAACTTCCAGATCAGCGAACCGGTGCCGTTGAAGCTGTAAATGGAAGCGAGGTCGCCGACTTTTGAGCGAATGGGAACGATCAGAGTTTCTCCCGCGACCACGCGCGCGACCACGGATTGCGATCTGACGAATGCGTCTTGCGATCTTGCCTGTGCGGCGGTTGCCATATACCCGACCCCACTTCCGGATTTCGTAACAAACGAAACCCGACAGATTTCGTCCCAAGTTGAGATTACGGCAGAATCGAGTATCGAAAGCAATCAGACTTGTTGGCAGGTATTGAGTTTGTTATCACTCGCGCTGGTTCGCCGAAGCTTTACAAAATGCAGGGGGTTACGAGCCAAAAAGGGCCGTCCGGACGTGATCCGAGTCATGCTGGCGGAGCAGCCGGCCTCGAACTCGACGCCGGTTTTCGATTCTGACGTTTCCAGTGGACAATCGAAAGAAAACGCTATAAAAAGAAATGCGGACTGAATGCTTGCATTTCAGTTCGCCCAGAGCTGTTCCCGTGCTCAACGAAGAACGCCGCCGCGCCATCCTCGATCTGGTCACACATCAGGGACGCGTGTTGGTCACCGAACTCGCTGCGCAATTCAACACCTCGCAGGTCACCATCCGCAAAGATCTCGAAGTGCTGCACGCGCAAGGAATGGTGCACCGCACGCACGGCGGAGCGCTGCCGGCGCGCGAAGGAGCACTGGAAGATCCGACGCTGCGTGAAAAAGAGAAGCTGCATCGCCAGGAAAAGCTGCGCATTGCAGATGCCGCCGCCGAAAAAGTGAAAGAAGGCCAGGTTCTGATTCTCGATTCGGGCACGACGACCACCGCGATTGCGCGCGCGCTGCGCAACTTTAAGAGTCTGACCATTATTACGAATGCAGTGAACATTGCCGCGGAACTTGCCGGAACTGCGGTGGAAGTGATTTTGACTGGCGGCACGCTGCGCAAGAATTCTTTTTCGCTGGTTGGGCCGATTGCCGAAGAAACTCTGCGGCGGTTGAATGCCGATCTGCTTTTTCTTGGCGTCGACGGATTTGATGTTCACTATGGGCTAAGCACTCCGAACTTGCTGGAAGCCAAGGTGAATCGCGTGATGGTGGAGGTCGCAAAGAAAACCGTTGCCGTCTGCGATGCCAGCAAGTTTGGACGGCGCAGCCTGTCGTTGATTGCGCCCACGTCGTCTCTGCAGGAAGTTATCACCGATCGCGCCGCGCCCAAATCCGATCTGAAAGTTTTGAAGCAGGCCGGGATTGAGGTGACGCTGGTCTGAACCGATTGTAGAAGGTAGATTTCAGAATGCAGAATGAAAACCGTGTGCTGCACCATCTGCTGCAATTTGAAATCCACGTTCTTATTGTCGTCTTAACTTCTGAATTCTGACTTCTTCATTCTGACTTCCCCATGGCCCGTTTCGACGTCACCATCGCCGGCGAATTGAACCTCGACCTCATCCTTTACGGGTTGCCCGAGCAACTTTTGCCCGAGCGCGAGTTGCTCGCCGACCGCATGATGCTGACGCTAGGGTCGTCGTCGGCAATCGTGGCGCACAATCTGTCGGCGCTCGGCAGCAGCGTGGGATTTCAGTCGCGCATCGGCGATGATCCACTCGGCAAGATTGCTCTTGAACGTTTGCAGCAGGGCGGCGTCGATGTTTCGAAGGTGCGCATGGTTCCCGGCGCGACCACAACCGGCCTGACGGTGATTCTGCATCAGCAGAATTGGCGCAACATTCTTACCTATTCTGGAACGATCGCCGAGTTGTCGTGGAACGATCTCGATTTCGACTATCTAGCCGATTCGCGACATTTTCATTTTTCTTCGTATTACTTGCAGAAAAACCTGCGGCCGCGCGTAGGCGAACTGTTTCAAAAACTGAAAGCCAAGGGATTGACGATTTCGCTCGACACGAACGACGATCCCGACGATCGGTGGGAAGGTGGTTTGAGCGAGGTGCTGCGGCACGTCGACGTGTTCCTTCCCAACGAACGCGAGGCGTGCAAAGCGGCAGCGACGGAAGATTTGGAAGAAGCAGTGAAGAAACTGTCGCAGCAAGTGCCGCTGGTCGTCGTCAAGTTAGGCCGCAAGGGCGCGATGGCTCAGCGCGGAAACGAACGCATCGTCGTGCCAGCCAAAGAAGTGGTTCCCGTTGATAGCGTCGGTGCCGGCGACAGCTTCGACGCTGGATTCTTGCATGAATTCGTGCGTGGTTCGGATTTGCAGACGTGCCTGAAGTCAGGCAATCGCTCGGGAGCACTCTCTACAACGCGACCCGGCGGCACGGAAGCATTTCGGGACGCGGTGCACCGCGAGCAGTTCCTTCGGCCCCGCACTTGAGTGTAATCGGGATATTTCGCCAACTCACCCGCTAGTTTCCGTCAGAGCATTTGCAGGCTGTCGGAGGCCACGGCGGAGGCGGCGGCGCTATTAAGAACGTATTCAGCCGCGCCACTGGCATTTCGTTGAGAACACCGACGCGCAGCCAGAACAACGACGCAGTCATCGCAATCATCGCGCCAATGACTAAGAAGCAGACGAGCCTTCGTGACGGCAGGTGGGGTGGTTCGTCTGCTTTCCTTGCCACAAACACCCTCCTCATCGGCAGAACCAGCCCAATCACCATCAGTAAGAAAGCTAAATACAACTCGACCACATCCCGCTGGAAACCCGGTCCCAAAATCGCGTCACCGATCCACTCGGAAAATGTGAATATGGAACGTTCACGGATCAGCAGCGGAACGACGGAAAGGATAAAACGTGGAAACGCCCAGAACCACACGATGACAAACATCACGAACCACGCCGGGCGAGAGCGCTTCGCATGGCCCGTCCAT
Source organism: Candidatus Solibacter sp. (assembly GCA_035501655.1). GTDB lineage: Bacteria > Acidobacteriota > Terriglobia > Terriglobales > Acidobacteriaceae > Sulfotelmatobacter. Next base: position 88,640 of record DATJVU010000009.1, on the reverse strand, counting down.
ACAACAATCATCCCGATGAGAATAATTGCCAGTGATGCGACATCTTGAGCTTCTCCCCGGAACACCACGTTATCCATTGGTGCCAGCAAAATGTGGGGACTGAAGTAATTCCACAAGGGTGAATTCCACAAAGATGGTCGAATAAGATAAAGCAGCGCAACGGTATGGAGCAGACTGGATATAAAGACCGAATCGGGGCGTACTCTCATGGGCAGTCCTCCGACAGACCGCCATCTACGCACCACCTTACTCCGAACGGCGAGCAGTTGCCAGTCAACTGACGCTGTCAGGCGGTTTCACTCAAAACCGGCTCACCTCAAGCAGCAAATGCTCCTTAAACTCTGCCTTCAGTTTTGGCACTGAATTCGCTTCGGCCTGGACTTTCCCCAAGTCCTTGCCATCAACATAGTCCACCACATGGTAGCTGCCCGGCTTCAGACCGCGTAGCTCGACCTCGCCCTTGAAGGAACCGTTGTCGGGCGCGAAGAACGCGTAATACGTCTTTCCGTCTTTATCGATCGCGTACGCTTCCGGCGAATCGTAGCCGTAGGTGTACAGATCGCGGAACTCGCCTTTCGAGAGCATCTTCTCGTTGTAGAGCGCGATCCACTTTTTCCAGATCGCATCTTTTTCGGGAGTCAGATTCACAGCCTTGTACTTCGGCCCGGGATCGGGCCACACGAACTTCGTTCCCAGCACGGCACCTGTGCCGAGTGACGAAGCGAAGTCGGTGCCGTGCTCGCTCCAGCCATCCTTGCCCACGCGTGTCATGGCGGAAAGCTCGACGTGATCGCCGTACACCGCGGCTTCGGGACCCATCAGCGCTTTATACATTTTGATTCTGCGCCGCACCTGCACCGCTCCCACCGGATCTGCAGTCACGGCCTGGTCGATGAATGGCAGCCACGCCAGCGACGGCGGCGTGCCGCACGGACAAGCCTGCGTCACGCTCTCCGGCTTGATCGCGCGAGTGGTTTGAAAAATAATTTTGTAGACCTCGCCCATCGCGTTCACCGAATCCTGCGGCGACTTGTGATGATGCGCCGGGCTGTAGCACGCCGGAACGCTGTAAATATTGTCGAGCTTCGATCCGTCGAAGCCCCAGTCGCGGATGAATTTCTCCGTCAGTTGCTTGAAATACGCCTGCACTTCGGGCAGCGATGGATCGAGCGTCGCCAGATCGCGCGTCATGCGGGCGTGCTTGCCGTTCTTGTCGAGAATCAGCCAGTCTGGATGCTCCTGCACAACTTTCGAAACGATATATTTATGCGACTCCCATTTTCCTTGCCCGTCTTCGACTCCAAGCGGCAGCCACCACAATTGCGCCAGCATGTTCTGCTTGTGAAATTCGTCGACCATCTGCTTGATAGAATCGTCGGGAAAAGTCTCCTTGCGCGGATTCCAGTCGCCGTAGGTATCGAACCAGCGATCGTCGAGCGTCGCCCACTTGATGCCGAGTTCTTTCAGCTTCGGCACAGTACCCAGCATCTCTTTGGGCGTTACATTGAATTCGTATCCCCAGCCGCACCACGCTACGTTGTAGGCTTCGTTCGAAGGCTTGGGAATTTCCCATCCTTCTTTCTGCAGCACGCCCGACCACACGCGCAGCGGCTCGTAGAAATCGCCGCTGTAAACCGCAACAAAGCTGCGCGGCGAAGAATAACTGTCTCCTGGCTTGAGCGTAGCGTTCACTGGAACTTCGACTTGCGCGCTGACACGGCCGTCTTTTTCGACTCTCACCGGAATGGAAAGGGTCCAGGGCAAAGTTTCCACATGCCCGATGGCCTCTCCGACATTCGCCGTCCAGAAGGCAACCACCGGAATCCCGCCACCGTAGCCGCCTTTCACCGCTTCGCCCATCAGGTTGGGCTGCGCCGAAGTCCTGGTAAGCTTCATCACATCGTCTTTGCCCCAGTCATAACTCGAACCCTGAAACGACCACATGTCATAGGGCTGAGCTTTGTCATCAACCTGTTTCGCGTTGAAGCGATGCTGCTGCATCCAGATCTGGTCGACAGAAAAATCCGCTGTGCCAGCATTTTTGTAGGTCGTACTGACCAGGGCAATGTTGGGGAAATCGTCGTACACCTCAACCAAGAGACTGCGCTCGATCGGCAGTCCTGAGGCGGCGAGTGGATGCCCGGGAATCTCAACCCGTTTGCCGCGGCCCAGTTTACCGATGCTCTCGAGGACGGTAGCCTTTGAAAAGTCCGGGATGAAATCCAGTTCCTTGCCCTCATGCACGATCGAGTCGCTGCCCCCGGAAGATCCCGCCTCCGGTTCGTCCAGCGTCAGGCGCTTGCCGTCTTTGACCAGAGTCGCTTGCAAGAAACCGGAGGGGAGAATCTGGAATTCTGCCGTGCTCGTCGTAATCACCACCGGCCCGCCGTTGCGCACTTCAACCTTAATAAACGACGGTTGCGACGGCCCGGTCTTCGGCTGCTCAGGTTGCGATGCGGGTTTGGAGCAACTCAGCGAAAGCCAAGCCAAGGCGAGGAAACATATCGCGGCCGCGAGCACGGAATAGCGGTAAGTCTTTATCGAGCGTACAGCGGGAACGCGTTTCATATCCTCTCCTCCAACCGCTTGCAAAGAACGAAAGAAAACACAAACTTTCGTAACTATACAACAGTAGGGGCAGATTTTCGGGATGGATTAGCGAATTTCCGCCAGCGAGTGCTCCAGCGCACCGCGCCTGGGCGTGGGCATGGCGCCCACTTCGCTGGCCACCCAGGCTCCAACCAGGTTGGCCACTTCATTGATCAATTCCAGCGACGCGCCCTGCAGATATTCGTGCACCAGGCCGGCGGTAAAAGCGTCGCCGGAACCTACGGTGTCTGCCACGCGCACGCGAAATCCGGGATGCTCGCTCGCCTCCCTGCCACTTACCAGAAGGCTACCGCGTCCGCCGCGGGTTAAGCAAAGCAGTTTCAAATCGTACTCGGCGCCGAGCCGCTGCGCCGAACTGAGTTCATCCTTATGCGGCAGGTCCGCCAGGCCCATGATCTTGGGCAACTCTTCATCGTTCAGCTTCACGATGTCCGCCAGCTTCATCGATTCAGTGAGCGTTTCCCGCGAATAATAGGATTGGCGTAAATTCACGTCGAAGATTTTGACCGTCCCGGGCAGAGTCGCCGCAAGAAATTTTCGGACGGTCGCACGCGTCTCCTCCGAGCGCTGCGCCAGCGAACCGAAGCAAACCGCATCTGCCTGTTCCGCCAAATGCTGCCAGTCCAGCGTCCAGCTCAGATAATCCCATGCCACCGGGTGCGCGATCTCGTAGCGCGCAATGCCGTTTGCATCCACATCCACCTTCACTGTTCCAGTCGGGTGGTCGCGATCCGTCTGCACGTGGTCGATGTCGAGGCCAAGTTCTTCCATGCGCCGCAGGGCTTCCACGCCGCGCGAGTCTTCGCCGACGCGGCTGGCAACGATGCCCTGATCACCCATGAGAGTGGTGATGTAGGCAAAGTTCGCCGGGGCTCCACCGAGGCAGGCGCCCGCGGGAAGCAGGTCCCAAAGCACCTCGCCCAGCCCCACGACTCTCTTCTTCATCGGTCCATTCCTGGCGGGTGCGCTCTGAATCTTGGCGCACGGGAATCTTCGCGGGGGAACTTGGTTATCAGAAAATCGGGGGGAGCCCGCAGGCTCCCCCGTGATTGACTAGCCTCAGGGAGTACTAGAACTGCACTCTCACGCCGAGTTGGAACTGGCGCATGGTCGTGTCGCTCTCCAGCGAGTTGATCTTGCCGGCGCCGGCCTGGTCGATGTTCGTACCGGTTCCGCCCTGATTGACGTTGAAGGCAAAGACCGGGTGGTTGAAGATATTAAAGAATTCCGCCCGGAACTGCGCTTTAACCCTCTCTGTGATCGAGAAAGCTTTGAAAAACGACATGTCCGTCTTGAACTCGCCCGGTCCAGTAAAGGAGTTGCGCTGGATATTCCCGAAAGTGCCTTCCTGCGGACGGCTGAATGCCCCGCTCGTGGCTCCATTTGTAGACAAGGGGGCAACGGGTGTGAAGTAGGAGAAGTTGCCGGGTCCTCCAGTGACTCCCTCGTGGAATCCACCCACCAGGTTCGGACGGCATGGGCCGGTATCAATATCCTGCCCACACTCGGCGTAACCCGGCGTCCAGGGCAATCCGCTGCCGATCGTGAGGGCCGTGTTCACCTGCCACCCGCCGATCAGCAAATCCGCAGCCCGTCCGATATTTCCGGCGAACTGCTTTCCGCGGCCGAACGGCAGTTCGTAGATCGGGGCAAACACGAAAACGCTGTCGCGATTGAAATCGGAGCGACCCCACGTCGTACTGTAATTGGCAACGTAGCTGCCATCGTTGTCGTAGGCCTTGGCGTACGTGTAGTGCGCCAAGAGGGTGAGGCCCTTGGTGGCACGTTGATTCACTTTCACTTGGAAGGCATTGTAGGAATTCGTGCCATCGTTACCGGCATAACCGAATCCCTGGCTGGCATTGCAGCAGACCATGTTCACAGTAGTGCCGTCGGCATAGGTGTACGGAGTCGAGAAGGCATTGTAGTAGGGAGTCCGCTGGTCGCGTGTCAATGTACCGAAGCCGACAATCGTGGGCTGGTTGTTGTTGTACGTCGGACCGTCGCCGCGGAACACATGCGTACCGTGCGTGCCGATGTAGGCCACTTCCACACTCGTCGTGTTGGTCAACTGGCGCTGAACCGTGGCGTTCCAAGCATCCACCGTGGGAACGACCACCTTGTCGGGTCGAATGTGCGGCGATACTGGCCCGACGCAAGGATTCGCCCCTTCGGCGCAAACGCCAAACAACGGAAGGATTCCATTGCTGGGGACGATGGGGAATGCCGTAGAAGGATCAGCCGGTCCGCAGTTACCGGCAGTGTATCCCAGTCCGGTAGGCAGACACGTGCCTACGAAGTTAAAAGCCGCCGTCTTGTTATCGCCAGCCAATGAAGTGAGCTGCTGGTTTGCCAGCACTGGCAGGTTCTGAGTCACGGTGTGGCCGAAGTTCGATCCGAACACGCCGATATCAAAGCTGCGTCCGTAGCCGAGTCGTACCACTGTCTTGGGATTTACTTCGTACGCGATGCCCAGGCGGGGGGCGAAATTCTTGTAGTTGGCCGCAGTATTTCCGTTGCTGCTGATGCCACCGACTCCGGCCACTTCGATCACACCCTGCGGCAACTCGGCATAACCACCCGAATTCGCGCCGTTGGTGTATTCCGGTCCGTAGAATTCCCAGCGCAGACCGTAGTTGACGGTTAGCTTGTGAGTCGCACGCCAAGTGTCTTGCGCGTAGACAAAATAGCGATTTTGCCGCTCTTCGTCGGAGGGCTCAAGAGAGGATCCAATGTAGCGGTTAAAGCTGCTGACCTCGCCGAACAGGAAAGTCGCAATATCCAGGCCGCCGATTGCGCTGGTCGCGCCATCAGAAGTTCCGGAGTGGTTGAAGTTGAGAACGCCGGTGCGGTTGGCATCAGAGGGCACACGCAGGTTGATTGCATGGCGCAGGTCGACGCCAAACTTGAACTGATGATTCCCTTGAATCTTGGTCCAGTTGTTCGCGAACTGGTACCCCTGCTCCTTTTCGATCAGTGGGCAGTTGCAGCGGCTCACGTTCAAGCCTTCGCCCAGTCCATCTGAGCTGCCACCCTGATTGGATACGCCGATGGTTTGATCAAACACCAACGCCGGAAAACCGGCGGTGGTCACATCGCTGGTGTTCAACCCTACGAGACCCAAATTAGTTGCCGCACTGGTGTTGCTCTGATCCCATTTCGTCGAGTGCGGGTTATAGCGGAAATACCCAAAGCGAAAATCGGTCAGCAACGAAGTACCGATCGTGTAGTTAAAGCCTGTCGCCAAACTGTAGTTATTGATATTCGAGTTGCCGGCCAATCCCAAATAACCAAGGCCAGGACCGCCGATCGAAGTGCCGAAAACGGGTGTTCCCGTCAGGGTGAAGTGAGCGTGAGTGTAACGTCCGAAGACTTGCAGCTTCTGGGTCACGGTGTAGTCGATGCGTGTGGTGTATTGGTAGTCGTTGAAGCTTCCGGACCCGGAGGCCGTGTAATTATTCGTGGTGCCATTGTTCTGCCCCCCCGCGTTCGGCGCGGGCAGCAGGTTAAGGATGCCTTCCGCAACTCCGGTCGGATCCCACAACTGCAGATCGCTCATCGGAATCTGGGTTGTGCAAGGATTTGTGACCGAACAGGGCTGGCTCGGATCGGACCCAGCATTGTAGGTCGTGTAATTCGTACGCGAGCCCACAGCCATATAAGGATTGAATACCGACCCGCCGCCGGCGCCGCCGGTGAAGCCTGCGTTCGTATAGTCGCTCAAGTCGCAAATGCTGCTGCCAGCTGTCAGGCACGTACTCTTAACCAACGCGGTGGGGACCGATTCGGTCATGGCAACGCCGCTGTTACGCCGGGTTCCTTCGTAGCCGCCAAAGAAGAACAGCTTGTTCTTAACGATCGCTCCGCCGAGTGTCGCTCCATACTGCTTCCAATTGTTAGTGACTGGGAGACCGGAGGTCGGATCGGTCGCCGCACCCTTAGGATCCAAATCATAAAAATACCCCGATCCATGGAACTCGTTGCTGCCCGACTTGGTCTGCGCCGTCATGATGCCGGCGGTTGCTTTGCCGAACTCGGCGTCGTAGTTCTGGGTAGCGATCTTGGTTTCCGTAATCGTGTCGAGGCTGGGATTGACGATGATGATGCCCAGAATGGGATCCTGATTGTCGGTGCCGTCAAGTCCGTATCCGGTACCGCTGAAGTGCTGGCCGTCTACGAAAATCTGCTTGCTGCCCTGCGGATTTTCCGTGGCGGCGTGCGCCCATCCGGTCAACGTTTGCGTTCCTGGAGTCAGCAATTCCAGGCTCTGGAAGTTGCGGTTGATCACCGGCAGCTCGTTCACCTGCTGGCTGCTCAGCTCAATCGCGACGTCGGCGCGGTCCGTCTTCAACTGTGGAGCTTCGCTGGTGACCTCGACGGTTTCCGATGATCCGCCGACCTGGAACTGTCCATCAACGCGGGAACCGGTGTCGGCCGACACCTGAATGTCTTTGAATTCCAGAACTTTGAAGCCTTGCGCCGTGATGCGAATCGTATACACATCCGGGATCAGGTGCGTGACGGAGTAGTTGCCGCTGTCGTTGGTGGTGACCTCGGTGGTCACGTTCTTGGTCTGGCTGGTAGCGGAGACCTTGGCTCCGTTGACGGCCGCTCCGGTCGGATCGGTCACCGTTCCCAAAATGCTGCCGTATACCGCTTGGCCAACCACGCTGGGAACCCACAGGCACAACAGAAGGGTGGATGCGGCCACTGCAACACACACTGACCTTTTCATGAACTTCCTCCTAAGAACGCGCCAACATATTGCCCCAGAAATGCAGAAGGAGACTTGTGTCGAATCGGAAGCAGTCGTAGTACAAAACAACTACGTAGCCAAAGTTTCACTAGGTTTGATACCGTTACAGGTGTAAAGTAGTTTCCTTGCAAGGGGTTGGACCGGGACGTTACTTCCCTGTTATATGGCTGTAACGCACACCTTCGCGCTGGGTCGGGAGCAATGCTCCCAACAAATAGAGAAGCTTACAAATAGTCATATCCTGCACAGTTCCGAGTCCCTGTGCAAACTGCTTCGTTATCTCGCGGAGCATTCGCTCGATCACCCCGGCGTTTCTCTAAAGGAATACCAGATCGCCACCGAAGTTCTTGGGCGTCCTCCGGGCTTCGATCCGCAAAGTGATTCCACCGTGCGCGTCCAGGCGGGGCGCCTTCGGGTGAAGCTGGCGGAGTACTACGGGCAAGAAGGAGCGAACGACCTGATCGTCGTCGAGCTTCCCAAGGGTTCGTACGCGCTCAACTTCCATCTGCGCGCTGCCCGCCCCGGCGAGTCTGTGCTGCCACAGGTGGTTGCGGTCGAGCATCCGGCTCCGGAGATGACTCCACCGACGACGCGACCCAGCTCCCTTGCAATTGTCCTGCTCTCGTTCTTGTTGGCCGCGTCGCTGGTGGTGACAGGCGTTCTCTTGGCGCAGCGCAACCATCCTGCCGTCGCGACCACCGGCGAGCCAATCGCGCCCGCATTTCAGATTTTCTGGAATCGTTTCGTCAACGGCCCGCAGCAGCCCTGGGTCATCTTCAGCAACGGGAGTTTCGTCGGCCGGCCAGAAACGGGAATGCGCTACTTCAATCCCGCATTGGATACGAAAGAATCTTTTATTCTCGATCACTACACCGGCGTCGGAGAAGTGCTCGCGATCCACCAGCTCGATCGCATCTTCGCGCTCTTCAATCACCCGGTGGGAGTGAAGCGCGGCGCATTATTCTCGCTCGACGACGCCAAGTATAACGATCTGATTTTCGTCGGCTCCCCCTCGGAGAACCTCACCCTGCTCGACATCCCGGGCACGCAGGATTTTGTTTTTCAGCGCCTGACCAGCGGTCCGCGCAAGGGCGATCTTGCCGTGATGAATGTCCGTCCGGAACCGGGCGAACCAAAGATTTTTCTCGCCACCCCGGCCAACCAGGCCACCGTCGAAGATTACGCCGTCGTCAGCTTGCTACCCGGCCTCGACCCCTCGCGCTCGATCCTGATCCTGGCCGGAAACTCCACTTTTGGCACGCAGGCAGCGGTGGAATATGTCTGCCGCGAGCCCTCGCTGCAGGAACTGTTGCATCGCCTCAAGGTCACAAAGCCAAGTGAACTCAAACCCTTCGAGGCTCTGCTGCACGTGAAAATCGCGCACGGCGTCCCGGTCGTGACCGATCTGGTCGCCGTCCGCAACCGCGCTAATTAGGCGGGCTCAGATGCGGATCAATCTCTACCGCCTTCTGAAATTCCGCCTGGGCTTCCTCTTTCCATCCCTTCTGTTTCAAAGCCAGCCCAAGCTGATAATGCGCCGCCGCATAATTCGGCTGTGAACTGATCGCCGACCGAAACTGCGAGATCGCTCCGTCCACATCGCCCACGCCCAGCAAGCGCTTGCCGGAATTCGTCGCAAACGTCGCGGCCTGCAGATTGTTCGTGGATGCCGCGATCCTTGCCCCTTCGCGCGCCTCCTGCGCCGCTCCCTCCGCATCGCCCGACTGGCGCAAAACTGCAGCCAGCGTCGTGTGGGCGCCGGCGAAATCCGGCTGCAGCCGGATCGCTTCGCGCAACTCCGCCGCCGCATCCGCGAGGTTCCCCTGCTGTTTATAAACCGTCCCCAGAGTGTAATGGGCTTCGGCGTAATTCGGCTGCCCTTGAATGGCCAGCTTGAGTTCTGCCGCCGCTTTGTCGAAGTCTCCCTTTTGCCAATACAACACGCCAAGTGTGTAGTGCGCGTCCGACAACTCAGGTTGCAACTTTAGGGCGGCAGCAAATTCAGCCACGGCCGGCTCGAACTGATCCTTCAGTTTGTACGCGAGGCCCAGGTTGTAATGCAGCGGCGCGTTTTCCGGCGCGAGCTTGATCGCGGCATCAAGCTCTGTAATCGCTGCGTCGAAGTCAGCGCGCTGCATGTACGCAATCCCCAGATTTCCCCGAATGGCTCCGTCCTCCGGCCGCAGTTTGGTTGCAGTCTTGAATTGCTCGATCGATCCTTGCGCGTCGCCTTTCTGAATCAGCGCCAGTCCAAGATCGTTGTAGGCCTCCGCGTCCTGCGGACGAAGTTTGATGGCCTCGCCGAAGGCCGCGGCAGCTGCATCGCCGTCCCCGGCACGCTGGCTCGCCAGCCCCAAATCGATTTGCAATTCAAACCAAGCCGGCCGCAATGCCGCGGCCTTTCGCAGTTGATCCAGCGCATCGCCATTCTTCGACTGCGCGGTCAGCACTTTCGCCAGATAGTAGTGCGCGGCCGCATCCTGTGGAGCGAGTTCCACCGCCTTCGACAGCTCGGCGTAGCCGTCGTCAACTTTGTTCGCCTGCCAATAAATCACTCCCAGATGAAAGTGCGCCGGCGCGTAGTTTGGCTGCAATCGGATTGCCTGCTGGAACGCGCCCTGCGCTTCGTCAAAGTTTTTTTGCTGGGCCAGGATATTTCCCAGATCATCCTGCAAGTCGGCGCGCTGCGGAGCAAGTTCAACGGCGCGGCGAATTTCCGCGAGTGATTCATCCTGAGCGCCGCGCTGGGCGAGCATTCTGGCCAGGATGCGATGCGCCTCGGCATCTCGCGGCGAGGCCTTCACGACGGCACGAACCTCCTCTTCGGCATCTGCACTTTTTCCCTGCTGCGCCAGCACGCGCGCCAGCGCCAACCCAACCTCGGCCGACGACGGCGCCGCCTTCGCCGCGATCTTCAGATGAAGCACGGCTGCTTCTAAATCACCTTGTTGCTCGAGAATCACACCCAGCGCCGATTGCGCTTGCGCGCTGTTCGGCGCCAGCCGCACCGCCTTCTCAAACTGCGCTTTCGCCGTCGATAGGTCTCCTTGTTGAAATGCCTCTTGCCCGCGCTGCACAGCAAGTTGCTCCGCCGACTTTCCCGGCGTGGCGCTCTGCGCGAACACGACGGGGGAGAGCACGAGGGAGAATAATAAGACGCTCGCAGCGACTGTGATCACCGCGACGCAAACGCCTTTGAATAGTGGACGGGACACGCGAAATAAAAGAGTTGGCCTTTCTCGAAATTATATCCAAGGCGCGAACGCGCTCCAGTGTGATATGACTTAGGCGGCCCGGATTCGCTACTGTTGGCGTCGCGAGCACCAGCCATTCTCTATGCGAGTTTCCCGCAGAGCGTTTCTGCAACTCTCCAGCGCTGCCGCGCTCGCGTCACGCAGCACTCGCATTTTCGCAGCGCGCACCGACTCCGCCAACGCCGATCTCTGCCGCAAACTCGCCTCTGACCCTCTGCGCCCGCAGTACCACCTCATGCCGGCGCACAACTGGATGAACGATCCCAATGGCCCGATTTTTTATCGCGGACGTTATCACATGTTTCACCAGTACAATCCGCAGGCCGCCGTTTGGGGAAACATGAATTGGGCGCATGCCACCAGCCCCGACCTGATTCACTGGCAGCACGAGCCCATCGCCATTTCGCCGACGCCGGATGGTTATGATCGCGACGGAGTCTTCAGCGGAAGTGCCGTGCTCGACGACGGCAAGCCCGTGATGATTTACACCGGCGTGCTTCCGCCGACGAACGACGCCGAGGCCACGTTGCGCGACGGCGTCCACACCTGGCGCGAAGTCCAGTGCCTCGCCATCGCAGCCGATGACGACTTGCGCACGTTCAAAAAATATCCGCAGCCCATCATAGCCACGCCGCCAGCAGGCTTACCCGTCACCGGATTCCGCGATCCCTACGTCTGGCGCGAAGGCGGCAACTGGATGCTCATCGTTGGCTCCGGCTTCTACAACCACGGCGGAGCCATCCTTCTTTATTCTTCGTCCGACCTGCGGCAATGGACCTATCTGCACCCACTTGTGCAAGGTCACGGCAACGGAGAGAAGGGCGCGAACCCAGTCGATACCGGAGAGATGTGGGAGTGCCCAGACTTTTTTCAACTGGGCGACAAGCATGTGCTGCTCATCTCCACGATGGGATTAGTGCGCTGGAAGGTAGGTACCTATGCGAATCACATCTTCCGGCCGGAGCGAGAAGGCGTCGTCGACTGGGGCGCATACTACGCGGCGAAAACCATGCTCGACAAAGACGGCAATCGCATCCTGTGGGGATGGATTCCGGAGAAGCGCCCCGACGCCGATTTGATCGCCGCCGGATGGGCCGGAGCCATGTCGCTCCCACGCATCATGTCGCTAAGCGCGAACGACGACTTGCAGACCGACGTCGCGCCCGCAGCCCGCATGTTGCGCGGCAAGCACGTCGGGCTTAATCCGCAGGACAGCGCCTCCACGCACGCCAAGATCCTCGATACGCTCCCCCTCCAGGATCTCGCTGGAGAATTCCAGTTCGAGATTCGCCCCAAAGGCGCCGAGTGCACTCTTCGCCTGCAGGCAAATTCGGGTGCAAATTCCGGAAATGACCCGGCCTTCGCCACCATCACGATTTTAAATAAGTCCGAGAGCCGTGAGATTCGCGTGAACGATGTCACCGCGCCGCTCGCCGGTCGGCCCGGCTCGCCCGTCCGTCTGCACATGTTCCTGGATGGATCGGTACTCGAACTTTTCGCCAACAAAACGACAGCGCTCACGGCGCGCCTTTACAAAATCTCCGCAGCCCCGCTGCGCCTCACGCTAGAGGGCGATGCCGAACTCACCTCATTCGACATGTGGCAGATGAAGCCAATTTCGAAAGACCGACTGACGGGCTCACTCTGTCCTTGAAATTAAGAACTCAGTCTTGCTCGTTGTTCGGAATTATGATCCTTCGCAATCGAGCTAAGTTTTGTCATTCCGACCGAAGGGAGGAACCTGCTTCTCGCATGCACCTCAATAAATCCCGCCACCCGCCTGCGTGCTGATAATCTTTCCCTTCTCCACCGACAACGAATACCCCGTCCCGCCCTCACCGGACCACGCCGACAAATCAAAATGCCCACCCGTTTTCACCCGATACACGCTGATATTCCGAAACGTAAGCGGCGTTCCCTTCTCGCAAACCTCCGCAGCCTGCGTCGGACGCATAAAATACGCGCCCTTCCCTGACCCGACAACGGTTGCCTTGCCATCCGCCTTGACCAGCACAGCCGACTTCTCATCGATCGCCACTTCGCGCGGCCACGCGCTCCATCCATCCTTAATAATGCGCGCCAGAAATCCCAGCGTACGCCCCATGCGATCGCGCTTGGCGAAATGCGAATCCGTAATGAAGTTGTCAAGATGCGGAATCTTCAGAAAATCCCTATCGAGAATAACGCGCTCAAAGTAAGGATTCGGCAACACATCGGTCGACGCCAAATCCTTGTCGTCCGGCTTGTCTCCTGTCGCGCCGAAAACAAACTCGCCTTGCACCGCCAGCCCGGCGCTGGTTCCCCCGATCGGCTTGCCTGCAGCGATGCCCTCGTTAATCGCAGTCTCGACCGGCGTTCCCTTCCATCCGCGAATGTAATTCGCCTGATCGCCACCCGCGATGAACACAACTTCCGCCTTGCGAATGATCTCGGCCACCGCCGGCTCCTGTGCCGCCGCGCGATCCGGAATAATCAACGTCGCCACGGAATTTGCTTTGCACAGCCCGTTCACCCACGAGTCGTAATCGTCATCGCCGCGCGCCCGCAGAATCAGAAAGTCTCCACCATTCCCTTTATTACAAAGCCAACGAAACGCCTTCTCCAAGTCGCTGCCGCCGCCCATCATCGCAATACCGAATGAAGGCTTGGTCTGAACGTCCCCTTTATTCCCCAGCCGGAAATATTTGTAGGAATGGGCCGTCTGCGCGTTGCCGACAGCGCAAGCCAGGCCAACGAGGACCACGCAACACCGAACGAAGATTGTATTCACGCTTCCGAATATAGCCTAAAGGGTGGCAAGGACAGATCGCAAGGACCGTCGGATAAGGGTGGAGGACCCTGGTTGCCGGGATAAGGCGGCCACCGCGAGTGAAAGTCAGAGAGCAACCGCAACCGCAGCAATCAGCAGGGCAATAGCCCACAGCAGGTCGAAGTTGAACCACGCATGCCGAAGCAATCCCAATCCGAACCTGTCATACACTGCAAAAAACACCATGGCCAAAGTTCCCGCGACGATCAGCATGGCGACCGTGTGTACAAAGGTCGCCGACAGAATCAGGCCAACGCCAGGCGGCGCCGGACTCAGGCTCATGGAATCAGGCATGTGATGATGCAGGCCGGCCGTCGGCGACAACAAGATTGGCATCAACATCAGCCCAGCGCCGTGGGCGGACGCCATCAGAAAGGACCACAGGAATAAATCTCGGCCTCCCACCCGCATGCCCCCGCCCCGCGGATGGCTGGCGCGCACCAGCCGGTAAACTCCCAGCCCAAAAATGATGCTAGCCAGCGTCCACTTCAGCGCGTGGCCTGAAACGAAGCGTTGCACGACGTTCAGGACGACAATGGTGAGCGCAATGGCCGCGGCATGGCCCAAAGCGATTGGGAATAGAGCTCCGGCCACTGCGGCTCTGCGCTTCTCCTGCAAACCAATGGCAAGCGCAAATAGCCAGCCCATGGCCGGATTGAGCCCGTGATATGCCCCTAACGCGGCGAGCACCACCCACGGCCACATGTGGCTCATGGGTAGCAGTAGAAGTCCGACGAAGCGTCGCCTCCCTGCAACCTCACTTGATGAGGACGCAGGTCTCCAAACTCGACGAAGAATTTCGGGTCAAACTGGATTCCTCCATCGTGCGCCACATCCAGTTTCACCATCCATCCGCGAATTCCCTCGGGATAAAACTGCTTGTCCCACGCCGCGTAAAGAGAATTCGTAAAGAATACGCGCCGGCCATCGCGACTCAGTTCGACCATTTGCGGTCCGCCATTCAATGCCTCATGCGGACGCGCCGGATGCGGTGTGCGGCGCACGATTCCGCCGATATGAACCGAACCCACCAGCTTGGGATTGAAAGGATCGGCCACGTCATACTGCCGCATCTCTCCCGTTCCCCAGCACGAAGCGTAAAGAAAACGATCGTCGATGCTCAGGTTGATATCCGTCAACAAGGGTGGAACCGCTTTGAACCCCTGCAGCAGTGGAGGCAACTGCGACGGATCGGCGGGCTCTGCCGGAATCTCGATCACCTTCTTGATTTCAAACTTCCCGTTCGAACTTCCTGGCGCTTTGTGCCACAGCCAGATCGAACTCGACAGGTCCTTCAGAGACGTGACCACGCCGACAAATCCGTACGCTTTGGTTGGATCGTGCGCAGGCCGTAGTTCCAGAACCATCTGCTGCTCCGCGCCCAGATCGATCGATTGCAGATGCTTCCGCTTGCGCAGGTCCCAGAAGTGCAGATTGTGACCGTACTTCCCTGCCAGCAGCAGCTCAGGGATGACGCCATTTTCCACCATGTTCGGCGTGCCCCACTCGCTGGTAACAGCAATGTCGTATCCCAGATGCCAGGCAAAGTCGTAGCCGAACTGTTGCGGCCCGCGCTCAACCTCCCACCGTCCCAGCGGCTCGAAGTTGTCGTGGTCCAATGCGAAAATTCCACCCGGCCCATCTCCGCTCGGCGAGCCGAGCGCACTCAGGTAAATGCCGTCTGGGCCGCAGTGAACCGTATGCGGGCGGCTGTAACCGGTCCGCTCATGCAGCGACTCGGGTTCGATCACCTTCACGATTTGCGGCTTCCTGGGATCCGGCTTGGTGTCGATCACGTGAATTCTCGACGAACGCAATCCGGGAACAATCAGGTATCTCCGCTCCACATGTGGGTGTGGAGCATAAGGGCAGAGCGCCGAACTGCAAGCATTCCACCCGAAATGGTGCAGTTCATCCCCGGCCTTCGGCATGGCAACTTGACCCACGACCTGGGCGTAGCTTCCGGACCCGCTGTCCACGTCTACCACCATCAGCGCATCCGGATGTGTTCCACCATTGGCATTGAGCGCCGCTACGTAAGCCAGCGTCTCAGGCGGTGCCTGGCCGGCCAGTTTCGGCGACGGATAAAAAGTCGGATCTGCTTTGAACAGCATAAGGGTGCCCCCACAGGAAAGTGTCGACAGATGAACGAGCGACGACGAACGAATGACATGAATTGTACAGAAGAGTAATGCCCCATGCGCCCAACCTTATTTCGAAGTAAAGGAATCGAGTAGACCGCGACCAGAGGGGCAGAAGACGAGGGAGCGACTCTCGCAGCCTTAACGTTTGGCGATCATTTTGGTGAGCGCGGCAGGACTCGAACCTGCGACCCATGCCTTAAAAGGGCATTGCTCTACCAACTGAGCTACGCGCCCCACCTCCTTTAAATTTAACATAGGCGCTCTCAACTGAAGGGCACCTTAGCGCATCGAGTTCCACAAAATGGAGTGCCCCACTTCTCGAAGATTTTTGCCAAAGAACGGGATTTGTCGCTCGCCGCCAATGAACGTGCGCGCAACGAGAAAAAGCCTGATTCCTCAAAACCATCGAATATACTTCGCGAAAAAAAGAGGCCGCCTTCTGCAGGCGGCCCATAGATAACGCGTCCATTCTAGTGAGTCCCAACAAATCCGAAATACCCGTCTTTGTCGCTGGGACCCGCGGTAAAGAACAGCTGATTCTTCTGCCCATTCGACGTCGTGCCTCCGCCGAACTCAATGCCCCACAGCCCATTGATCACCAGCGCCTTCCCTGCCGAATTCTTCAGCGCGCCCAGGAACTTGCCAGTGCTCGCGTTGAACGCGTTAATGTTTCCATTTGCGGTGTTGTTGGAGACCAAGAACGCGCTGCTCATCGGTCCAAAGTTGCTGGGCGCGATCGCCATTCCCCAGGCGTTGTTCAGCGGACGCCCCGAGACCAGCCGCTTGCTCAATGTTCCGCTCTCCGTGAAGATATCGATGTAGCCGCCGCTCGCGCCCGTCTGGCTCGCGTACGCAACATATACTTTCCCACCAATATCCTGAATGCCGAACGGGCCAAAGCCCGCTGGAATCGTGGCATCGGTGAAAGAATTCACCAGGTTGAAGTTTCCGTCATAAACATCGACCTTATTGTTGGCGATGTCCGCCGCATAAAGCATGTTGCCCGAAGTCTTGCTCGTGATCGCGAGCCCGGTGTACACCGCGCCCGCCTGATGCGCTCCAATCAGCGCCGTGCTGGGATCAAACGTCGACCATCCACTAATGGTCCCGTCAAGTGTGGCGAAAAGAAAAACCGAAGTCCACGTATCGATCTTGAATTCTGTCGAACCGTTGTACACGATGCCCGTCGGCGTCCCCGCCCCCGTACCCGAAGCCGGAGGAACGATCACCTTCAGGCTCTGGATATTCCCCTTGCCGTCATACAGAGTCGACCATCCCGAAGCTTCATCGCTCACCCAGAACGGCGCGCCCGGAGCATAGGCCAGCCCCCAGGGATTTTTCAAAAGCGGATCGGTGTGCATCGTCTTTCCCGACATGTCAGAGGCCAGATTGGTGACAAAGTAGGAAGTCTGAGCCGTGGCCACGCCCACTGCCACCACTCCCAGGCAGACAAGTGTAATAAGGATGCGACGAACAGAGTGCTGCATGCGAGATTCTCCTTGTTATTTCAGAACGTCGATTCAGAACGTTGATTTCGAAACTGATTGGGGTGCAGAACCGGGGTCCAAGGCAGGTCTGCCCGAACCGCCCGACCCGCCAGCCCTCGCATGCTAGGCGGGCAATCCCAGTGTAGTTGTCAACAACTTGTCACCAATTTGTACATTTCGTAACTGAGGTGCAAAGCGCCGGAGTGCAACGTGCAAAGACTTGCAAGGCGCGCTCATCTGCCGCTGCGTCCTTCAATCTTCCGGCGCGCATCCATCCACACGGGCAGTAGGTTAGTTTGGCGCTCACAAAGTTCTGTCACCCTACTCCATTGACACTTGCCCACCCCGAGGTCTACCTTGATTCTGCTCATCGAGCAGGACGATCTCGTCGAGGGGCCGGGATTCTGGATTCCTAGCTCGCTGCTTCCCCACAAAACTGATTCGTAGAAAACTGCTCTGTCGATCGCGCTCGCAGTCGGGCGTTGCGACAGAAAGGGGGCGCTGTGCTGCGGTTGAGCACGCGAGGCGCCCACATCCACCAGAAGCTTTAGCCAATCAAGAAAAAGAAGGAGTGCACATCCATGGATCTCAACAAAGCCATTCTCTTCGGACAAGCCGTCAACGCGGCCTACGCCATCGATCCGCATGATCTGAACAATCGCGCCGGAACCAGCCAGCAGATCGGCTCGGTCAACTATGACGTCGTCAGCAGCATCTACGGTAACGACCTCTCGACCGATGCCAATCCCGAGCGTGGCAACGATTTCGTCTCACTCGGCCTCGTCCTTCAAGCCGCCGGCGCGGGCGATGTCGTTGTCGCCGTCCGCGGCACCGAAGGTTATCTCGAGTGGATTCACGACGCGCAGTTCCTGCTCAAGCCATGTCCTATCTTGCCCACCGCTGGCGCCACCGAAGACGGTTTCACGGCGATGTATCTCTCGATGCACACCGGTACGGACCCGAACTCGCCCACCGTCGCACAATTCATCAAGCCGCAGTCCTTCCAGCGACCCGTCACCTCCGTCACCATTTGCGGACACAGCCTCGGCGGCGCACTGGCCACGCTGCTCGCGCTCGATGTCGCGGTCAACGGAATCTTTTTCCCCAGCGCCTACACCTACGCCAGCCCGCGCACCGGAGACCCGCAATTCGTTCGCACCTACAACCATCTCGTGCCCGACACCACCCGCATCGCCAACCGCCTCGACGTCGTCCCCAATCTTCCCTTCCCGCCCCTTTATGAGCACGTCCTCGGCGAGTTCCCCCTCAATCCGGTGAACGTCACACTAATTCCCTTCAAGGTCGAGCCACTGTTAAATCTGAACGTAGTCTGCCTCCACATCCTGACCAGCTACCTCCACCTGCTCTCCCTCCAATCCGGAGGAACGGTGTTGCCGCTGGAAGACAACTGCAAGGCATGAGTCTGCGCAAGGCGCGAATCTGAGCGCAGCAAGGAAATCGTTGCGCGCATCCGAAAAAAGTACTGGAGACTAGAAGAGTAAGGACGATGAGAAGACCGGGATAGACGGAACGTCCACCGTTTTACAACCCATGAAACTCGGGCCGCCTTTAGGCGGCCCGGTGTGTTGTTTTGCTGAGGTCCGAGGTCCGACACCCGCCTCCTAGTCTCCCGCGACCGGCTCCGGCGTCTCAGTCTCCGGCTTCGGTGCCGGAGCGATGCCGCCGTTCGCCTTCGCCAGCGCACCCAGCGGAATAAATCCATCCTGCGACTGCGCCGGCTTCTCTTTCAACACAACTTCCCGATAAAGCGAAGCCATGCGCGCGTTGTAAGCCTCATCATTCTTCTGCGGACCACGATGCTCCGCCACCGGCAACGGCGCCGACATCTGAGCCGCCCCGTCATAACCCGACGCCTGAAGCCCGACGCCCGACGCCTGAATTTTAGCGTCCCGCGCCCGCTTCTTCTCTTCGCGCGCGTTCTTCGCGATGCCCAGCTTGTCGAGATCGTGCTGCAATTCATTGGTCACGATCTCTTCGCGCAGTCGCAGATAGTCGACGTGCTGCTCGTCCATCTTCACTTTCTTGCCGCCCGCGAAAATCTCGTGCCGCCCATGCTCTTCGTACCACTTGGTGAGGGTGGCCGTCATGTGCATCTTCTCGATGATGTTCCGCCATCCCACGCCCGTGTTGTAAGCGCAGAATGAAATTTCACCTTCCTGCGTCGCGTACGGAATAATGCACTGCTCGGTCCGCCGGAAGTCGTAATTAAACAGATCTTGGAACCACATCCCCGCGATGAACAAGAAATTCCAGCGGTCCGTCGTGCGCCGCTTCATCACATCGTCAATCGTACGGTCCGGACCAACCTTGCCGTAGTTCTTCCCCGTGATGTGATAGTTCTTGTCAAACTTCTTCAGCAGATCGTAAAGCTTGAAGTGCGTAGGCGACTGGTACGGATCGTAGTTCTTCATCAAGCACAGCGCCATGCCCAGCCCAGTCAAAAACTTCCCGCGCGAGGCATCGTTGACCTTGGCAATATCCTTAGCCAACTGATCCCCATGCAAGAAAGCCGTAACCGGCACCGCTTCCTTAGTCTCCTTGTCGATCATGACGGCCATCCCAGTCCCACAATTCGGGTGACAACCGCAACTTAGTTGGCCCCAGTCGTTGTTGGCGTCCTTGGCGTGCATCAGGTCGGCCCAGTCGCTGAACGTGCCCATGAAGCTGATGGGGAACCAGTCGCGTTTGGGCTCGCCTAAGCCGGTTTGGTTTTTCACGTCGTGCGCTAAGTGCGAAAGCGTGTAGCGCTGCGCGTTGCGGCGGTCGTCGGTGACGGCTTCGTCGCGGCCGGTGAAACTTACCGGTTGGAAACTCAGGAAGCTGATCGTCTTGGGATTGTCTAACGCGAACTTGATGATGCGTCCGACCTGTTCGTTGTTGATGCCGTTGACGATCGTCACGACCGGAACGATTTCGCATCCAGCTTTGTGCAGATTTTCGATCGCCTTCAGCTTCACATCGAACAGGTTGCCGACCATGCGGTGCGCATTGGCGGCGTTGCCGATTCCGTCAAACTGCAGGTACGCATAGCGCATGCCGGCTTCGACTGCTTGCTGCGCGAATTCAAAACTCTTCGCGAATTCGATTCCGTTGGTCGCGGCCTGCACCGAGTTGTATCCCACCTGGCGCGCGTAGCGAACGGCGTCGAGGAAGTATGGCGACAACGTCGGCTCGCCGCCGGAGAACTGCACGCTCATCTGGCGCCGCGGCTTGATCGTGATCGCGTTGTCGAGCATGGTCTTGATCTCTTCCCAGCTCAACTCGTGCACAAAGCCAACCTGGTTCGCGTCCATGAAGCACGGATCACACATCATGTTGCAGCGGTTGGTCAGATCGATGGTCAGAACCGACCCGCGGCCATATTTCACAGTCGAAGACCCGTGGTGATGTAACTTCTCGTCGTTGTGCGCCGCGATGTCGCGGCCCGGGAAGACTTCTTCCAGATGCTGCGAGAATTCAGTGTCGATCGACATCACGTCTTCAAAGTGCCCGTGCTTGGGGCAGTCTTTCACCATCAAAATCTTTCCGTCGCGCTCGACGATCGTGGCCTTGATCTCGCCGACTTTCTCATTCATGAGAACTTCGTGCGGCAGATGGCCGTCGAGAATCTGCTGGCGAATTTCCGGGACACACTTCGGGCAGAGCGAATCGGTCGTGCGCGGCCAGCCCAGCGGCGGCTTCGACTTTTCGTACGACTTCAGCAGCGGCTTGTCGGACCACTTCGGCGTGGGCGACGGGTTCGGTGAGATCCGGTTCAAACGGTCAAACACCACCCACGCCCCCTTGGCGGCGGAGACAACTGCTTTTTCCACGTACTTAATCGGCTTGCGCATTCGCTTTAGGCTCCTGGCTTTCTAACGTTCGGCCAATTCGCTTCGATACAACGAAGCCGAATGGCCCCTACCACAAGTTGCAGCTCGGGTTCTAAAACCACTCCCAGCCGCGTGTCATTCTGAACCGGGCCAAGCCCGGTGAAGAACCCTACGACCGCGAAGACTACCACGGTCGCTCCCGAGGAACAGCTGTCCCAGATTCCCGCACAAACAGTGGGACGGCATACACGAATCCCTGGGAAATAAACTGCCCCTATCCTATTCAATCGGCAGGAAAAGAAGCATCCACATCCCAATGAATGGTGCAAAATCAGGGTTTAAAGGTTGCTGGCAGGATTATACGGGGTTAAGTCATTGAAAGCAAAGGGGGAGGCTACAGTCGATCCACATCAACGCTCATTCGAGCGACCTCGGGTAGACGTGGGCGGCGATGAAGTCGATGTCTTTCTTGGTGTAGACGGCGCGCTTTTTGCCGACGGTGTAAGTCGCGCGGGTTTCGTAGGCGCGGGCGCGGATGCACTCGGTGCACTTGACTT
Organism: Candidatus Solibacter sp.; assembly: GCA_035501655.1. GTDB lineage: Bacteria > Acidobacteriota > Terriglobia > Terriglobales > Acidobacteriaceae > Sulfotelmatobacter. The sequence goes on along the minus strand of DATJVU010000009.1, from coordinate 67,190 downwards.
GAATGCGGTGGAGGCTCTGGCCGTTGTCGATGATGAAGTCGTAGCGGCGGGAGTCTCCCCAGGGCTTGGCGATGCCGAGGTTGAGGCGGATGGCGCGGGCTAGGAAGAAGGCCTCGGAGCGCTCTCCGGTGACTTTGGTGTTTTTGCGCGGCATTTGTTTTAGTTTGATGGATTGGGGGATTTGCGGATTGAGTTTTTGGGGGATCTTTTTTGCGGGATTCCGGAATTGGGAGAGAAGCAGGTTCCTCACCGCCGCTTTGCGGCGATTCGGAATGACATCGTTTGAAACATGGCTTTAGCGCCAACGTTTGTCAGATCGCCTTACGCGGGCGGGGGCGCCCGCGCCACATAATTCTTAGACTCTTAGAACGTCACGCCTACGCCGCCGGTGATCGAGTTGCTGAGCCAGTTGTAGAGGCCGTTGGGGTTGCCGGCGTCGGGGGCGAATTTGAAGTAGCGGGATTCGTAGCTGGCGCGGATGAAGTAGTGGTTGTAGGTGTAGCCGACGGTGCCGCGGACGAAGTATCCGTGGTCGAGGTTGGGGTTGGGCAGGACCAGCGCTCCGGCGGGAATTTTGAAGCGCGGAGAAAATTCGGGAGCGCCTTTGGCTTCGAGGAAGAGATGATTGCCGGAGCCGAATTTGTAGCGGATGACGGGCGCGATCTCTAAAACTTCGATGGTGTCGTGAATGAAGACCTGGTTTTGATAAACGGTCGTGGGGAGAATCATTTTGTGGACCTGGCCGTCGGCGCCGATGATGAGGTTCTTGATATGGAAACGAACTCCGGCGTAGACCATGAATTCTTTGGCGCCGCTGTTGGAATCGGAGGGCAGGCGGATTTCGCCTCCAGCGACCAGGTCGGGCGTGTTGTCTTTGGGCTTCGACTTGAGGATGACGAATTCGCCGTTCACGTTGAAGGTGAGGTCGTTGGTGGAGGGCACGGCGCCGAATTTGTCGTTGACCTGGCCGACGTCAATGCCGAGGTTTCCGCGTTGGGACCAGGCCGGAATCGCGGCTAAAAATAGTAGACACCATGCGAAGTGGGTGGGGCGAAGCTTCATTCCTCAGTTGCCTCCTTTGGGTAGCAGAGTATGTGCGCCAGTGTGTGTGGCAAGTTTACACGGGCGCTGATGGTGCGCGCAGGGCGCGGATCTTCGGGATGCTTTTGTGGGATGCGCGAGACGTGGGCTCGGGGTGCTTGGGCCAGCTAGGCGCGTTCGAAAAAGCAGGTTCCTCATCGCCGCTGTGCGGCGATTCGGAATGACATCGGTTTTAGTATGGCTTGGAGGCGGGGTGTCTGTCATATGGCTTCCCGCGGGCGGGGGCGCCCGCCCCACATGGTCCCTGCGAGCCTAACCTGCGCGCGACATAAAAAATCCCCACTTCCCAGCGGGAGACTCGCGGGAAATGGGGCACCCTAGAACAATCCGAGACGCACGAGGTACAGCTACAAAATGTGGCGGCGAGTTGCCGCAAATCTGGTTACGAACCCTGCTTTTCGAAGACGATCTCGGCCTTCTTGGTTGCCTGCTTTTCTTTGCGGTAGGCGCGGGCGACATCGCCGAGCGGGGTTGGCGGAGGTCCGACCGGGCCGAATTCATAGAGCGGGCGCTCGCCTTGCGCGACGACATACGTGCCGCCGCCTACGATGGGGCGCTCCTGTGCCATTTCGTGAATGTCGGCGTGCTGCGGGTGGTCGGGAATAGCGATCGGTTGCGCCTGGGCTGAGATGGAGCCGTACTGCGCAAAGCAGGAGGCGGTACAGAGCATCAACAGAACGACGAAGATGGTTTTCATGGGCATGTGTTCCTTACTCGACAGGGATAAGTGCAAAGCCAGTTCCACATGCAACTCGTTTAAATAATGATGTTTGCGGATGATTCATGAAGCTATTCCGCAATCATTTGCACATTTTGGGGAAGCACGCGGGTACAGCTGAGTTGGGACATTTTTTGTCCCATTCCAGAGGAATGTACGGGCATGCCAGGCGTTCGCGAACTTCGATGCTCAACCACACGAGCTCGGCGACGGTTGCGGCGTCGTTGCGCGCGGTGTATCGTGCGCGAAAAGGAGCGAGGGATGAAGAAGTTTTTCGGATTGCGATCGACGCGAGTATTCGGGGTTGCGCTGCTTTGTCTTATGGCCCGGGCGATGGTGGCGCAGACGGATTGCGCGGAGGGAAACGATCCTCTGAATACGGATCAGCCGAAGGATATGAGTGTGCCGCAGCTGATCCAGAAGATCACGGCGCAGGAGGACAAGGTTCGGAAGGCGCGCGAACAGTATTCCTACACGCAGGATGTGATGGTGCAGACGCTGAGCGGGAAAGACGTGGACGGGCAATTCCACGAAGTCACTACGGTGTCGTACGACGACAAAGGCAAGCGGGTTGAGAAGGTGAACTTCGCGGAGCAGTCGACCCTGCGCGGGGTTCAGATGACCGCGGAGGATATGGACGACATTCGGCTGTTCATGCCGTGGCTGCTGACCAGTGACGAGGCTCCGCAATACAACCTTACGTACGCCGGACAGCAGCATGTCGACGATCTGGACACATTTGTTTTTCACGTCGAGCCGAAAAAAGAGGAGAAGAACAAGCGCTATTTCAACGGGCGGGTGTGGGTCGACAATAGGGATCTGCAGGTGGTGAAACTGTGCGGCAAGAGCGAGCCGCAGACGATTCACGTGAAGAAACATCAGCCGCAGGAGATGCGGCCGACGTTTGTGGGCTATCGCCAGCTGGTAGATGGATTGTGGTTCCCGGCGTACGCGCGGGTCGATGACAACCTGCACTTCAACGTGCAGACGGTGCACCTGCGCGAGGTCGTGAAGTTCACCGGCTACAAGAAGGCGGGAGCGGCGGCGAAGCCCTAATTAGTCAAGAGGAATTGAAGTCCGGACTTGAACCCCGAGTGCAGGTGTGGTGTACTGCTTGCCATGGCGGACGAAAAGAATCGCAGTAAAGACATCGTGTTGTGGATCATTACGGTTGCGCTCGTAGCGTTGGCGATCTTCTGGTACAAGAAATAGTTCTGGGAGCGTAGCGTTGCGACGGCGTCGGACGGCGCACGAGTGTACGCGCCGGGGCCTTTGCGGGCTGGAGTTTCTGGCGTTTCTTTCATAACTGCGCTGAGCGCTGTTCTTTCACCACCATTGAGGTTTTCCAGCGAAGATTTTCCTTCGCCCCTTCGGGGCTTGTTCGTTTCCCTCACAGAAGTCCCACGGCTTGCGCCGTGGGCTCCATTCTTTCGCCGCTTCGCGGCTGGGTTTCTTCAGCCCTTAAGTCAGACTCGCTCATGCGATTGTGCCGCCAGGAGTAGTTCTGCTGCGACCAGGTCTTCCAGGGCGCAGCCTACACTTTTGAAGACCGTGATTTCTTCTGGAGCTTTGCGGCCGGGTTTCTTTCCACTGACTAATTCGTGGAGATCTGCAGTGACTGGGCTGTGCGGGAGCGCCTTTTCCTTTTGTGCGAGGAGCAGCTCTCCGAATTCCGATTGAGCTGTGGCGTGGGTGTCGACCATGACCACGTTTGCGCGCTGCATGGTTGCGGTGTCGGCCTCGCGAGCGTGCGGTTGAAAGGTACCCACCAGGTTGAGATGAGTTCCGGGGCGCAGATCGCGTCCGTCGAAGACTGGAGTTGAACTCGAGGTGCAGGTGCAGATCACGTCGGATTCGGCGGCGCAGGTGCGGAGATCAGCGGCGGCGATTTGGATTGCCGAGCTCTCGACGGAGGCTTCGCGAACGAATTCCGACGTTCGGCCGGGATCTCTTCCGCAGATCAGCACGCGGCGGAAGTCACGCACGCGTGGAAGCACTTTGATGTGGGTGCGGGCTAGGCGCCCGGTGCCGAAGATGCCGAGTGTTTCGGAATCAGGGCGCGCGAGGAATTTTGTGGCGACCGCGGAGGTTGCTGCCGTGCGCAGATCGGTGAGGTAATTGGCGGAGATGGTCAGGCGTGGCTCAGCCGTTTCTGGATCGAGCAGCAAGTATGTGGCTTGCACGCGACCGGCGTTCAGGCCGGTTTGCGCCGGTTCCTGGTTGTGAAGCATCACGAGTTTCATCCCGAGCGCTGGGGTCGCGGCATCGTAACAGGACATGGTTAGAAACATTCCGTGGGGAAGATGCGCGATGGTGCGATCGGGAATAGTGATGGAGGGGAAGCGATTGCGGAATGCGAATTCGATCGCAGCGATGAGTTGTTCGGGGTCGAGCAGGCGGCGGACTTCGGACTCGGGGAGTGGGGTGGGCATTTTCGGGGATGATTTTACAGAAGGGGAGTTCTGGGCCGCATGCTCTAGGAAAGAGCAGATTCCTCACCGCCGCTTGGCGCCGGTTCGGAATGACATGATTCAATGTCACGCCAATCCTGCCAGTTCACGTTAGCGATTTCTTCCCACCATCTTGTAAGATACTTCGGCTGCGAGAGCGCCATGAAGCCGGGGCTAAAGTCCGGCTCGTGAGGTCTTCAGCGGCACGGCTGAAGCCGTGCCCTTCCCACTTCAATGAATCGCGAATATCACAAGGCTTACAGTCAGGAACTGCATCGGGATATGGAGGCGCTGGTCTTCGGGCACTCCGGGATGCCGATTCTTGTTTTTCCTACGTCGATGGGAAAGTTTTTTGAGTATGAAGACCGTGGCATGATCGGCGCCATGGCCCATAAGATCGATCGTGGCGAGCTGCAAGTGTTTTGTCCCGACGGCGTCGATCTGGAGAGCTGGTACAACAAGCACGTGCATCCGCGGGTGCGAGTGATGCGCCATCTCCAGTACGAACGGTACATCCTGCATGAGTTTGTGCCGTTCATCAAGTGGAAGAATCCGGCGTGGCAGCTGGCGGTGACCGGATGCAGCTTTGGCGGATATCACTGCGTGAATTTTGCGCTGAAGCATCCCGATGTGGTGACGCACTGTGTGAGCATGAGCGGAGCGTTCGACATCAAGCAGTTTCTCGATGGGTATTACGACGACGATTGCTATTTCAATAATCCTCCGGACTATTTGCCGCAGATGTCGGATGACTGGTTTCTGAGCCGCTACCGGCAGATGAAGATCGTACTGGGGTCGGCGGATTGGGATATGTGCCTAGACGCCAACGTCAAGCTTTCGGCGATATTGAATGGGAAGGGGATTCCGCACTGGCTGGATGTTTGGAATGACAATTCGAAGCATGACTGGCCGCTTTGGTTGCGGATGGCGGGGAAGTATTTTTAATTAGTCCTGAGTCGTGAGTCGTGAGTCGTGAGACCGAATGCCCGACCGGCGCTCGAGGTTAAAAGCAGGTTCCTCCCTTCGGTCGGAATGACAACGGCTCCGTGCGGTTCCAGTTGGTCGAGAATGACAAAATGAACATGGAGTGGCGATGAAGACGATTGGGTTGCTGTTTGGGATGGAGAGCACGTTTCCGCCGGCGGTGGTGGAGCGCATTAACGGCATGAAGATTCATGACGTCGAGGCCGAGTTTGTGAAGATTGGCGGCATCCGGATGGATGAGCCGAAGAAGTATGACGTGGTGATCGACCGGATTTCGCAGGATATTCCCTTCTATCGCGCTTGGCTGAAGAATGCGGTGCTGCAGGGATCGATTGTGGTGAACAATCCGTTCTGGTGGACGGCGGACGATAAGTTTTTTAATTACGCTCTGGCGCACAAGATTGGCGTGGCGATTCCGCCGACGGTGATTCTGCCGCATCACACGCATCCTCCGGATACTACGGATCGGTCGATGCGGAATTTGATTTATCCGCTGAACTGGCAGGACATTTTTGATTACGTCGGCTTCCCGGCTTTCTTGAAACCTTATTCCGGCGGTGGATGGAAGCATGTTTACAAGTGTCATTCGCCGGAGGAATTTTTTCAGTTTTACAACCAGACGGGTGACTTGTGCATGACGCTGCAGCATGGCGTGGAGTTTGAGGAGTATTACCGCTGCTATGTGGTGGGGCAGGAAAAAGTTCACATCATGAAGTACGACCCGAAGGCGCCGCATCATGAACGGTATGTGAAGGGGAATCCGCCGCCGTCGACGCCGGAGTTGCGTGAGCGCATCGAGAAGGATGCGGTGACGCTGTGTCGCGCGCTGGGATATGACTTGAACACCGTTGAGTTCGCGGTGGAGGGCGGCGTGCCGTATGCGATTGACTTTTTGAATCCGGCACCGGACGCGGAGATTACGTCGGTGGGGCAGGAGAATTTTGACTGGATCGTGAATGCCGTGGCCGAGATGGCCGTGAAGATGGCGACGTACGGGGCGAATCCGGTGAAGGAGTTGCGGTGGGCGGAGTTTTTGAGGGGGAATGAGCCGCTGACGGCTGGAGCGGGGAAAAAGAAAAAAGCTTCGAAATAGTTCTCGCAAATCGGTTGTGCAGCCTTCGGCAAAAGGCAGGTTCCTCCCTTCGGTCGGAATGACAAACCTTTTTCGGAGAAATCCTTCGACTGCGGTTGTTGATCGCGCTCAGCGCGATCAACAATCCTCGCTCAGGATGACAGCACTTGAGATTGGGAAGAGATGAAGAAAGGAAAAGTGCCGAAGACGGTGGATGAGTATCTGGCGCAGACGCCGGAGCCGGCACGATCGACGTTAAAACATATTCGCGCTGTGATTCAGTCAGTCGTGCCCAAAGAGTCGACCGAAGTTATTAGCTATCACATTCCGATGTTCAAGTTTCGCGGCATGCTCGTGGGCTACGCGGCTTTCAAGAATCATTGCAGCTTGTTTCCGACTGGGTCGGGGGTGCTGGACCAGTTTGAGAAGGAATTGAAGGGATACCGCACCTCCAAGGGAACGATTCAATTTCCGCCCGAAAAGCCCTTGGCTGACGCGCTGATCAAGAAGATCGTCCGTGCCCGGGTGAAGGAAAACCGGGAGTGGGACTGACGAAAACGCCTGCCTCGAATTTGCAACCCATTGTTATACTGTTTGGGCTTGTTTTGGGCTGTTCTTCGCCTTGAAAGCGAAGGATGGCTACCCGCGTTTTTGGGGTTCGCGGGGAAGCAGGTTCCTCCCTTCGGTCGGAATGACAAGCCGAGTGGGGTTCAGATAGTTTCAGCGATCTTGCTTGTGGCAAGATTGCGCGGGCGAGGCGCCCGCGCCACATGTTCATCTGATTTCTTATGTTGCCGACTTTTACTATTGGAATTGAAGAAGAGTATCAGACCATCGATCCGCATACGCGGGATCTGCGGTCGCATATTCAGGCCGAGCTGCTGGAGAAGGGCAAGATGATTCTTCAGGAGCGAGTGAAGGCCGAGATGCATGCATCGGTGGTGGAAGTGGGAACCTCGGTTTGCAAGAACATCAAGGAAGCTAGGGCCGAGGTGAAGACGCTGCGCCGGAATATTATCCGGCTGGCGCATGAGAATGGGTTGAAAGTGGCGTCGGTGGCGACGCATCCGTTTGCAGACTGGCGGACGCAGGATATTCATCCCGACGAGCGCTACAAGAATATTGTTGAAGACATGCAGCTGGTGGCGCGCGCAAACCTGATTTTTGGTTTGCACGTGCACATCGGAATTGAGGATCGCGAGACGGCGATCCACATGATGAATCATGCGCGGTATTTTCTGCCGCACATTCTGGCCCTCTCGACGAACTCGCCGTTCTGGCTGGGCATGAATACCGGGTTGAAATCGTACCGGTGCAAGGTGTTCGACAAGTTTCCGCGGACGAATATTCCCGATTATTTTCCGAGCTGGGGCGAGTACGAGAATTTCATCAAGCTGCTGATCAAGACCAACTGCATCGACAATGCGAAGAAGATCTGGTGGGATATCCGGCCGCATCCATTTTTTAACACGATTGAGTTTCGTGTGTGCGATATTCCCATGCGGGCTGACGAGACGATCGCGATCGCGGCGTTGATTCAGGCAACCGTGGCGAAACTCTATAAGCTTTATACGGCGAATCAGGGATTCCGTTTGTACCGGCGCGCCTTGATCATGGAAAACAAGTGGCGGGCGGCGCGGTACGGGCTCGACGGCAAGCTGATCGACTTTGGCAAACAGAAAGAAGTTCCGGCGAGGGAGTTGGTGCGCGAGTATCTGGAGTTCATCGACGACGTGGTGGATGAACTCGATTCGCGCGAGGAATTGGAGTACATCCACAAAATTGTGGATGGCGGCAGCGGCGCCGACCGGCAGCTGCGCGTCTTCCAGGAGACTGGAGATTTGAAGAAAGTGGTCGATTACATTGTGGAAGAGACGGAAGCCGGGCTGGAAGAGGAGCCTGAGGCCGTTAGAAAAGTAGGGTAATGAGCACTCCTGTTGGTCCGAATCCAATTCAACTGAACAAAATCAATTTTGATCCGGAATACGTGCCTGGCGCCTATAACGCGGTGAATGTGTGCCTGCGCGTTCAGCCGAGCGAGCGTGCGTGCGTGATTACCGACGAGGCGACGATGGAGATTGCCGCGTCGGTTGTGGCCGAACTCGAAAAACTGGGCACACCGTATCGCGCGTGGGTGCTGGAGGAGTTGGCGCAGCGTCCGTTGAGAGATTTGCCGCGGGAGATTCTCGACGATCTGGAGCTGTGCCAAGTTTCGATTTTTGCGGTGCAGGTGCAGAGGAATGAACTGCGCTCGCGAATTCAGATGACGGACGTGGTGAACCGGCGCAAGATTCGCCACGCGCACATGGTGAACATCAACCGGCAGATCATGCTGGAGGGCATGCGCGCGGATTTCAAGAAAGTCGACCGGTTGAGCCAGAAAGTTGTGGAGATGGTGCGGAAGGCGTCGAGAGTTCGCGCGACTACCGCCGCGGGGACGGATCTGACGGCGGATTTGAATCCGAATTACAAGTGGCTGAAGACCAGCGGGATTATCACTCCGGAAAAATGGGGGAACTTGCCGGGCGGAGAAATTTTTACGACTCCCGGCGAAGTGAACGGGACGTTTGTTATTGATGGCGTGGTGGGGGATTTTCTGTGCGCGAAGTTTGGCGATTTGAAAGAAACTCCGCTGACCGTGCGCATGAAGGGCAACCGGCTGACCGAGGCGCACTCGGAGAATCGCGAACTGGAAGACGATTTCTGGAAGTACACGCATACCGACGAAAACAGCGACCGCGTGGGCGAATTTGCCATTGGGACGAATATTGAGTTGAAAGAAGTGATTGGGCAGATTCTGCAGGATGAGAAATATCCCGGCGTTCATATTGCGTTCGGGAATCCTTATGGGGCGCATACGGGGGCGCAGTGGGATTCGACCACGCATATTGATGTGGTGGGGCGGAAGTTCAATATCTGGGTGGATGAGCAGCAGATTATGCGTGAGGGGAAGTTTTTGGTGGAGGCGTAGGGGCATTTTGTAATTTGGTAATTGAGTAACTGGGTGATTGAAAACCGTCGTCCCATAGTGTTGGTACGGGTGCAGGGATCGTTCGACTGCGAAAAGCGCTCAGGATGACATGTTTCAGACTATGATTCTTGGCTCATGATTCCTTCTCTTCGCAAGTGGTTCAACGAGCGGTTTACTCCTGAAAAATATCAGGCGTTTTTGAAGCGGATCGACGATGCCTGCGGAACGCATGTGCAGTTTCGTTTATCGGAGACGCCGTGTTTTATCCCGAAGGAATTGCTGGACCGGATGGCGCGCGACGGAGAGGAGTTGATTCGGCAGCTGGTTGACAATCCGGCTTATCGGGCGAAGTCGGAAGAGGCGGTGCCGGCGGAGTTCAAGGTGCCGAATGAGGCGCCGCATCCGATGTTTGTGCAGATGGATTTTGGGCTGGTGCGCGGCGCGGATGGCGAGTTGCAACCGAAGCTGGTGGAGTTGCAGGCTTTTCCTTCGTTGTATGCGTATCAGGGGTATTTGGCGGAGGCTTATTTGGATGTGTATGGGCTGCGAGGGGCGGGCGTCGGGCTTCAGCCGTCGGGCGTCACGCCGCGAGTTTATCTGCAGAGCGAGCTTAAGTATTTTCTCGGCGGACTAGATAAAGACTCGTATCGCGAGCTTTTACGGCGGGCTATTGTTGGGTCGCATGATCCGGAGAATGTGATTTTGATGGAGATCGATCCTGCACATCAGAAGACGCTGCCGGATTTCCTGCTCACAGAAAAAATGCTGGGCGTGCGGGCAGTTGATATTGTCGACATCCAGAAAGAAGGCTCGCGGCTCTACTACGAGCGCGAGGGCAAGCGCGTGCCGATCAAGCGAATCTACAATCGCGCGATTGTGGACGAACTGGAGCGCAAGAACGTCAAACTGAATTTTGACTGGCGCGACGATCTTGACGTGGAGTGGGCGGGGCATCCGAACTGGTATTTCAGAATCAGTAAGTTTTCTATTCCTTATCTGAAACATGAATCAGTGCCTAAAACTTGGTTTCTGGATCGGCTGGAAGAGATTCCTCCGGATCTTGATAATTACGCATTGAAGCCGCTGTATTCGTTCGCTGGGCTGGGCGTGGTGATTGCGCCGAAGAAAGAAGATATTGCGGCAATCCCGGCGGACAAGCGGCCTTACTACATCCTGCAGGAGCGGATGCACTTTGAGCCGGTGATCGAGACACCGTTTGGCGGGACGAAGGCCGAGGTGCGCGTGATGTATATCTGGCTGGACAAGTTGACGCCGGTTCTGACGATTATCCGCATGGGCCGCGGGTTGATGATGGGCGTGGATCATAACAAAAACATGGAGTGGGTGGGAGCGTCAGCTGGGCTGTATTTGGAGTGACATGCGACTGGGATTGACATAGACTTTTTCGCTGTTCTGGAGGCGGCGATGAAGATATCTGGAGTTGTATGGGGAGCATGCGCGGCGGTGCTGGCCGCGGCGGCGATCACACAAGCGGGCGGAAAAGCAGCAGAGAAGATCATCTTCGTGAAGCCTGATCCGGTGATTACTTCTTCGGCAGAGGCAGTCCATCTTTCTGCCGACTCGGTGGGCGGCGCGATCAACGCTGTCGACGATGCGGGAATGCGATTCCATGCTTCCTCCGACGCGAAGAAAAACTCACTTGCCGTTATGAACCCAGACGGCAGCGGGATTACCGAACTGCACATCAACGGGTATGATCCGACGATTTCGCCTGACGGAAGCAAGGTAGCCTATTGTTCGCTGCGCGAGGACCAGTATTCACAGATCTATGTGGCCAATGCGGATGGCAGCGGCGAGAAACGAATCACAAAAATCACGACCGGAGACTCGTGCGGGCCAGTGTGGTCACACGACGGGAAAAGGATTGTGTTCTACAGCTTTGCGCTGACGCATCCGAGCCGAAATCCGGCGATCTGGGTGATGGACCCGGACGGCGGAAACATGAAGCGGCTGGCTGAACATGGACTGTCAGCGACGTGGTCTCCCGATGACCGGCAGATCGCATTCGCCTCCAACCGCGACGGGAAGTTTCAGATTTACGCGATGAATGCGGACGGTAGAAACCTACGGCGACTCACGAACAACAAGGCGGAAGAGTCGGCGCCCGCGTGGTCTCCGGACGGAACGGCTATCGCGTTTGTGTCGGACCGCGACGGGGAACATCCGGCACTGTTTTTGATGGGGCCGGACGGCTCCCAACAGCAGCGCCTGATTTTTTCGAAACGACAGGACTTCTGCTTCCCTGCGTGGTCCCTGGATGGCAAGAACATTGCATTCTCAGCGCTGAATCGCGTCGGTCCGCAATACATCGCCGTGGGCGAAGAACTGCCGAAGTGCGAGATGTGGACGGGGGAATACCAGATGTTCGTGGTCGACAGCGAGGGCAAGCTTCATCAACTGACGAATACGAAATACATGGCGATGAAACCCTCGTATGGCCGCCTGGCATCGACACATTAGGGTGTGGGGATTCGCGCACGCAACCTTACTCCGCCGACGCGGCGACCAGGCGGCGGTTGATCAGAATGCTACCGGTAATCAGGGCGAAGATGATCAGCGAGAACGCGAGCAGCCATCCCCAGTATTGCGTGGGGTGGCGGAGGATGCGCGTAAAGTGGCGGCCGTAGTGGTCGGCGATGATCGCGACGGCGGCATAGCGAAAGGCGCGGCCGGCGGCGACGAGTGCCAGAAACTTGCTGAGCCGGTAGTTCGAGACACCGGCAACGGCGAACAGCATGCTGGTGGGGAACGGAAATGGAATGGCTGTGGAAGCCAGTAGGGCTCCCGCACCCCAATGGCGAAATAATTTCAGGGTCGCAGAGACTCGTCCCTTCTTGAATTTTTTGTCGAGATAAGCCTGTCCGGCCTTACGCGCGAGATGGAAGGTCAGGTATGCGCCGAGCACCGAGCCTGCCGTAGCCACGATCGCATACTCATACCAGGGACCGCGATGACTGGCCGAGAGAACCGCCGTGAGAATGTCGGGGCCGGCGAAGGTCGGGAGCGGCGAACTGTCCAGGATGGCGAGGAGAAACAAACCTCCCGCGCCGAGGTGACCAAGGCTCGAAGCTAACGTGCGGCCGGAGCGACGGCGTTGGGTCTGCGCGAGCAGGTTCCACATCCACGCAATATATCAAGTGAAACGGATCTGAAATCTCTGGAACCAGCAAGAATTCGTAGAGAATTGTTCTAAGCAGAATTGTTCGGACCAATTTTCTTTACAATCGTAGTTTCGAGCTCGCGGCCATCGGGACGAGTTACAAACATCTTGTCGCCGTGGAAACGAACGGGGATGGCGGATCCCTTGCCCAGTTCACCGGGTACGTAGCCGTCAGCCAACTGAGGATCGTATTCGCCGACGTACTGCACGCCGTTGACTCTCAGGACCACTGCTTTGCGACTGCTGGTGCGTGCCGAGAGTTCCTGAAGGATTTCCTTTTCCGCTTGCGACCAGTTTTCTGTGTCGCGGCCGGGGATACATCCGTTGCGAAAGTAGATCTCTTCCGCGCGGCGGCGGATGGCTTCGTGCAAATCCGCGGGCGGGGTTGTCGAGTGCCTTGAGGGCGATGATCCGGATTGAATTGACATAGAGATATTCCGCTGCGTTTCCCTCCTATTTTAAGCGCGCGAGGCGCGGCCACGAAGAAGGCTTGCAAACGATTGGACGTGGACGAGATTGGAATTCGCTAATCCGGAAGAGCGTCCTGGCGGTCAGATTCTGTTGATTTCCAGCCTGGTGCAAAAGCTTTGACCGCAGAGTTCGCTGAGGCAGGCCGCCGAGTCGGCTGAGAAGTTCACAATCGCTACGAATGGCCTTCACGCCCATTCGAGGGTGTTTGCCACAAAATCGATGCAACGATGAGCCTTCGAACTTCACCATCACTTCAAGCTAGGCTTGGGGGTGTCTATGTCTGTATTAAGCGAACGTGTGATGGCGGTCGGCAGGCCGGAAGGGCCAGTGTCGTTCAGCGTGTGGGTGCCGCTTCTGGGGGCGGCGTGGGTGGCTGTGAATGTGCTTATGGTGGCAGCGGGCACACAGGTGCCGTATCCGCTGAGCTGCTCGTTTCTGGCCGGGATATTCAATGGGACCGTTCTTTCGGTGATCGCAGTGGCCAAGGCCAGCGAGAGATTTCAGGCGGGAGCGACAGGCTTGCTTGGCGGCTTGAGCCTGAGCGGTCTGCGCAATGACGGCAGCACCATATGGAAGGCAGTGCAAGGATTGCATGGAGTCGTGGATAGCGTGCTCACGGCTCTAGCGATTCCGGGGACGGAGAAATTGCATCGGGAGATCGAGCAGGAGATTCTCTACGTGATTTGGACCACGATTCTGGTGGTGCTGGCTTCCCTAGTGGCGCAGTGGGTACGGAGTGCCAGGACCGAGGCAGCGCACATACCGCAAATCGTGGAGTCACCGACCGATCGCAGTTAAGTCTATTTGCGGCCGAAGACTTCCTTGAGCAGTGCGGTGGTTTGAGCGGCCGGATCTTTGCGGATTTTCTTCTCTTCCTCTCCCAGCATCAGGAAGATTCCGTCGAGCGTCTTGCCCACGACATACTTATCGAGATCGAATTCGCTGGCCAGCGCGGCGCCGCCAGGAGCGGTTTTGAGCACGGAGTTGTACTGCCGCACCACGCCCACGCGCTCCATGGAGCGATGGACGATGGGAGAGAAGGCAGTCGTGAGGTCGTTGGATGTCGCGCGGCGAAAGTAGTCGGTGGCGGCCGTGTCGTTGCCAGTCAGAATGCGGCGGGCATCTTCGAAGGACATTCTGCGCAAAGCGGCGACAAAGATCTGCTTGGCCTGGGGCGTGGCCTGTTCGGCCGCGCGGTTCATCCCGATTTCCAAGTCGTCGACCTGCTCGCCCATCCCCAGCAGGCGCATGCCTTTGCCGATGGGCTGAAGCTTGGGCGGCAGCAGAATCCGGATGGCCTCATTCTTCAGGAAACCGTCGTGGCGACCGGTAATAGCCACGGCGTTGCTGGTTCCCACCTCTAATGCTTCTATTAGTCCTGAAATGATCTTCTCTTCGCTCAGCCCCGAGGTGTCGCGATGCTCGAGTGCCTCATCGGCTTTCTTCAGGACGTCGCTGAGCTGAGCTACGGCCAAAGTCGACGAACAGATTGCGAAGACGAGAAGGGCGCGGGTCAGGGGTTTCATAGGAAGTCAGGTTTGATTCTATCGCAGGCCAGCCTCGGAGAAATGGCCCCAAACGCCGGAGCGAAAAAGGCATCCTACTGCAGCATAAGGGAGTTGACCCGGATTCTCCGTGGGCCTAACATTACCGCCGAGCACGGTTCTCTCGCTCTCATGATCGGCCAGCAGATTTCTCATTACCGCGTCCTGGGAAAGTTGGGGGGCGGTGGTATGGGCGTGGTCTACGAGGCTGAGGACCTGAAGCTTGGCCGGCACGTCGCGCTGAAGTTTATTCCGGAAAATCTGGCCGGCGACCCCAAATCGCTGGAGCGCTTCACGCGCGAGGCGCGAGCGGCGTCGCAACTGAATCACTCCAATATCTGCACCATCCACGGCATTGAGGACAACAACGGCCATCCCTTCATCGTGATGGAGAAGCTCGACGGGCAGAGCCTCAAGCAGTGCATTGGCGGGCAACCCATGCCGGTCGACAAGGTGCTCGATGTGGGTGTGCAGGTAGCGGATGCGCTGGTGGCGTCGCACGCGAAGAACATCGTGCACCGCGACATCAAGCCGGCGAATATTTTCCTGACACCGGGCGGGCAGGTGAAGGTACTGGATTTCGGCCTGGCGAAGCTGATGCACAACGTGGGCACGGAAGATGACGCGGGCGCCGACAATTCGCTGACTGCGGTGGGAGTGATTCCGGGGACTGCGGTATATATGTCGCCGGAGCAAGCGCGTAGCGAAACGGTGGACGCGCGCAGCGACCTTTTCTCGTTCGGAGTGGTTCTGTACGAAATGGCGACCGGGAAAAAACCTTTTGCCGGGGCCAATTCCCTGGTCACGCTGGACGCGGTGCTGCATTCGAAGCCGGTGCCACCGCGGGATTTGAATCCAAAAATTCCGATCGAGCTGGAAGGCATCATCGGCAAGGCGATGGAGAAAGACCGCAACCATCGCTACCAGAGCGCGGCGGAGATGAAGTCGGATCTGACCCTGTTGAAGCGGGAGAACGAATCGGGCCAGATCAAGAGCGGATCGCACACGGCCAAGCTGCGGGCGGCGACGAAGACGTTTGGCCGCAACACGCACTGGCAGACCTACCTGCTGCTGGGCATGGCGGCTTTGCTGATTACCGTGCTGGCGTCGGTGGGGGCGTGGTGGTATGAGCACCGCGAGGTGACGAGCGCCGAACAAAAAAATGCGATCGCGGTGCTGCCGCTGCAGAACATGAACGGGGATTTCAACGTCGACTATCTGCGATTTGCGCTAGCTGATGAGTTGACGAACGTGCTGACCTATTCGCGGTCGCTGGAGGTGCGACCGTCGTCGGTGACGAGCCGGTTTGTGGCTGTGGATCTTGATCCGAAAAAAGTGGGGCAGGAGTTGCGCGTAGGGCGACTGCTGCAGGGCCACTTCCTGAAGCAGGGAGATCAGATCAGCGTCACGCTGGAAGCGACCGACGTTCCGACGGACCGGCTATTGTGGCGCGTCACGGTGGTGGCGAAGACCGATAACATGATCGAACTGCAGGAGAAGCTTAGAACCCAGATTCAGCAGGGCTTGCTGCCGGTACTAGGGGGCGGCGGTGGGGCGATCGAAACGGCATCCATGCCAAAAAACCAGGAGGCATACGATTTTTACCTGCGCAGCGTGGCACAGTCGCACGATCCGAAGCCGAACCAGGAAGCAATCAAGATGCTGCAGTGGGCGGTGGCGATCGACCAGGACTATGCTCCGGCATGGGAAGCCTTGGGACAGCGCTATTACTATGACTCAGTGTTTGGCAGCGGCGGCGAGATGATGTTCCAAAAGTCGAACGCGGCGTATGAGCGGGCGGTGTCGCTGGATCCGAATCGTGTCACGGCACAAAGCAGCCTGATTACGAATCGCGTCGAGCGGGGCGAGTTGGGACGAGCCTATGATGCGGCCAGCAATCTGGTACAGCGGCGGCCAAAGAGCGCCGACGCTCACTTCGCTTTAAGCTATGTCCTGCGTTATGCCGGCATGCTGGAACGCTCCGCCGAAGAGTGCAAGCAGGCGCGGGAGCTCGATCCTGGGAATTTCGCATTCCGCTCATGCGCATGGACCTTCGTCGAGATGGGGAAGACGGATCAGGCGGTGGATTTCATCCACATGGATTCGGGGTCGGAGTGGGCGGCGTGGGTAACGCCCTATGTTTATTTGGCAGTGGGAAATATCGGTGAGGCACGGGACGCGGCCAAGAACATGGGCGCTGCCCCCTCTTACCATCGGGCGCTGATGCAAGCCTGCACCGCGGAACAGAAGCCAGCTGATTTCGCGAAAATGGTCCACGACCAAGAGGCCTCGGTGCTGACGGAGCCGGATGCCGAAGCCTGGTATCACATTGGTGCATTGATGGCGGCGTGCGGACAGAGTGAGCCCGCGCTGCATCTGCTCAAGTTAGCGGTGCAGCAGAATTATTGCGCGCACTCGGCATTGCTGGATGATCCGCTGCTGAAGAATCTGCGGAAAGAGACAGCGTTCAATGAAGTGCTGACGGCTTCGAGCAATTGCCAGGCGGTGTTTCAGGAAGGGCGGCAGTAGCAGTGGCCAGTGGGCGGTGGTCAGCGGCGAGTGGCCGAGCCAATCGGGAAATTCATGGGAAACTTTTCGCGGCGGGGAGTGCTGAAGGCGTCATTGGTTGGCGCGGCGGCAGTGCGGCTTGGGCCGCGGGCTTTCGCTGCGGAGGAAATAGCGCGGAGGGGGCGCATCCGGCAGTCGGTCTCGCGCTGGTGTTATTCGAAGATCCCTCTTGAACAACTAGCAGAAAGCGCGGCGCGGATGGGGCTGAAAGGCGTCGACTTGCTGCAACCGGAGGAGTATGAGGTTCCGCGGCGGTATGGACTGATCTGCACTATGGGATACGCCGGTGGCGGGGACATTGGCAAGGCGCTGAACCGGACGGAGAATCATGCCGCGATCGAGGAGGGGTTCCGGAAGAATATCCCTCTGGCGGCGAAGGCGGGCGTGCCGAATGTAATCACTTTCTCCGGGAATCGGGCAGGGATGTCAGACGAAGACGGCGCGAAGAATGCCATCGCCGGCCTGAACCGGGTGAAGAAAATCGCCGAAGACTATGGCATCACGATTTGCTTAGAGCTATTGAACAGCAAGCGCGACCATCATGATTACATGTGCGATCACACGGCGTGGGGAGTGAGCGTAGTGCACGAGGTGAATTCGCCGAACGTCAAGCTGCTTTACGACATTTATCACATGCAGATCATGGAGGGAGATCTGGTCGCGACCATTCGCGAGAATCTGCAGTGGATTGGCCACTTTCATACGGGTGGCGTGCCGGGACGGCACGAACTGGACGGCACGCAGGAAGTGCAGTGGGATGGGGTCATGCGGGCGATCGCGGATGCGGGATTTAAGGGATATGTGGCGCATGAGTTTGTGCCGACGGGGGATCCCATGACATCGCTGCGGAAGGCTGTGGATTTGTGTGATGTATGAGCAGTTCTGGAGGAGTTTCTTCGGTCCCCGGACGAATGCGTCCGGGGCTCCACTGAAAAATGGCTGTTAAAGAATTTGCGTCGGAGGGCGGTTAGGGCCCATCCTTGTAGCGTGAGATATTTCGGACCTGCCAAATTGCCGCGGCTGAGTGGACGCGGCTTCTCCGTCTTTATACGTGATGTGATTCGTGATGTCCGCCTTGCTGCGGTCATCGTTTTTGCTGCGGCGCTTTCGGCTGCGGTTTTACCCACCCTTGCGCAAAAGGCGCGCAAGGATGGGGCAACCACGGCTGGGGCGGATTCGGCAAAGACCTCTTCACCATCAAACGCGAACAACAGTTCGAACGCACTCGATGCCGATCCTCCGGGGTTGCTGTATCAGGGCGTTCCCTCGACCTTGCCGCAGGATCAGGGCATGGCCGGATTGCGGCTGGAGATTTTGCGGCTGGGAACGACGGCGCGGCTGATGCAGGTAGTGGCGCATCCGGACGACGAAGACGGCGGGATGCTGACGCTGCAGGCGCGCGGGCGCGGCGTGAGCACGCTGCTGATGACGCTGAATCGCGGCGAGGGCGGGCAGAACAAGATCGGTAGCAATTTGTCGGATGTGCTGGGAGTGCTGCGCGCCGAGGAGTTACTGGCTTCCGACAACTATTACGGCGTGCAAGAGCGTTTTTCGCGAGTCGCGGATTTCGGTTTTTCGAAGAGCGCGGATGAAACGTTTGAAAAATGGGGCGGGCACGATGTGGCCCTGGCCGATGTGGTGCGGGTGATTCGCACATTCCGTCCGGATGTGCTGGTGGCGCGTTTTTCGGGGACCGACCGCGACGGGCACGGCAACCATCAGGCATCGAGCATTCTGGCAATGAAAGCATTTCGTGCGGCGGCCGATCCCAAGCGATTTCCGGAGCAGATTGCCGCCGGACTGCAGCCCTGGCAGGCAAAGAAGTTCTACCGGGGAAATGTGTGCCCCTGGGGCTCGATGACTTGTCCGGATGCGGATTGGACGGTGAAGTTTAATACCGGGACGACGGATCCACTTCTGGGCGAGTCCTATATTCAATTTTCGATGGAGGGCCTGCGGCACCAGATGTCGCAGGGTGCGGCGAATTGGACTGTGGAACCCGGCGACCGGTTCACGTTCTACAAGATGTTCGATGCGGTGAAGCCGTGGTCGATCGACAAGGTTGGTCACGAGACAGATTTCTTTGACGGAATCGATACGAGTCTGGCTGCACTGACTCCTCCGAACAATTCTGACTTGCGAGTACAGCTCGCTGAAATCGCTAAGGAGATTGCGCAAGCTGCGGATGCGGCCAAGGGTAGTGATCCCTGGGCGGCCACTGCGCCATTGATGAAAGTTGTGGCTGGATTGAAGCGCGTGCGGGATGAGGTTCGCGGATACAAGGCGGGCGCGCAGATGACGTCCGACATTTCGAGCGACGCTCTTTCACAGATCGAGGAAAAGCAGCAACAAGCCGAAAGAGCGCTCAATCTGGCGTTAAACGTCACGCTGGATACCGAGGTGACCGAGAGCCTGGGATCAGGCGAGAAGTCTGAGCCGGTCGAGACGGTTTCTCCGGGACAGGAATTCATGATCGCAGTGACCTTTCATAATGGGGCGAAGCAACCGCTGGTGATCGATCACATCAAGCTGGAAGTGCCGGTGGGATGGAACACGCTCAGCGGAAACACGCGGCCGGAGACGGTAAAGGCGGGCGACGACCTGCATGCGAACTTCCGGCTGAAAGTGCCGCGGGACACGGCCTACACGCGGCCGTATTGGCATCGCGATGATCCGGACACTGAGAGCATCAATCACATCGATAACGAGAAGTACGCGACGCTTCCCTTCCCACCTCCGGCGTTGCGGGCGCGAGTGGAGTATTCCATGGGCGGAGCCGGCGCCGCGCGGAATGGGATCACTGCAGCCGTCGTGACGCACATCAAGGATGAAGAGGGAAAGATGATCGCGCGTCCACTGGCGATTGTGCCGGCGTTTTCTGTGGAGCTGGAGCCTGGGACGCAGGTGATTTCCACGCATAATGGATCGACGACGACTGTCGGTGTTGGAGTGACCGGCAATTTCACGCACGACGTGAATGGGGCGCTGCGGCTGGAACTGCCTGCAGGCTGGCGATCGGAACCGGCGCAAATTCCTGTGGCCTTCAAGAAACGCGGAGAGAAACAAGATTTCCAGTTCAAGGTCTTCCCGTCCGGACTGCAGGAGGGGCGGGCTACGGTGAAGGCCGTGCTCGACGCGGACGGGGAGAAGTTCAGCGAGGGATACACGCAGGTCGGGCGAGACGATCTGGGCAGTTTCTACTACTATCAGCCGGCGCGGCAGCGCGTGAGCATTGTGGACGTGAAGGCTCCGCATGATTTGAAGGTCGGCTACATCATGGGGGCCGGCGACGATATTCCCACTGTGCTGAAACAGGTGGGAATGGATGTGACGGCGATCCCAGCGGACAAGCTTGCGAACGAGGACCTGAGTAAGTTCGGAACGATCGTGTTGGGCATCCGCGCGTACGACACGCAGAAAGATCTGGTCGTGCACAACCAGAAGCTGCTCGACTGGGTTTCGAACGGTGGCACGATGGTCGTTCAATACAATGCGAGCGTGGGAGATTTTAACGGCGAGAAGCTTACGCCGTACTCGGCAGAGCTAAGCCGGGCGCGGGTTTCGGTAGAGGACGCCCCGGTGCAGATTCTGGTGCCGGAGGATTCCGTGTTTCATTCGCCGAATCAGATCACGCCGCGTGATTTCGACGGCTGGGTGCAGGAGCGCGGACTATATTTCATGGACAAGTGGGACGATCATTTTAAGGCGCTGATGGCATGCCATGATCCCGGTGAGGATCCGCAGAAGGGTGGATTGCTGCGGGCGCAGTATGGCAAGGGGACTTACATCTATACGGGAGACGCATTCTTCCGCCAGTTGCCTGCGGGCGTGCCGGGTGCGGTGCGGCTGTATGTGAATCTGCTCAGCGCGGGACATGAGGCGCTGGTGGCAAGCGGGAAATGAGCAGTGGGCAGTGGGCAGTGGGCAGTGGCCAGTCGTAGTTGAGACGACCACATATCGGGCCTGCGGTAATCTGCGCGAGTCATCGACACGAAATCTCAATTGCCAAGTCTAATTCTGGATATGCGAAACGATCACCGGCCGCTGGCTACCGATCATTGACATTCTTCTCCGATGCAAGACTCCCAAAATTCCACACAAACTTCTCCTACTCTGATCCGCGGGATGGGGCTGTGGAGCGCGACTGCGCTGAACATGATCGACATGATCGGCGTGGGTCCGTTCATCACTATGCCGCTCGTGATCAGCGCGATGGGGGGACCTCAGGCGCTGCTTGGCTGGGTGGCGGGCGCGCTGTTGGCGGTCTGCGATGGACTGGTCACTGCGGAGCTAGGCGCAGCATTGCCGGCTTCGGGCGGATCGTACCGATATCTGCGCGAGATCTATGGGCCGCAGAAGTGGGGGCGGCTGATTTCGTTTTTGTTCATCTGGCAGGTTTCGTTTTCGGCGCCGCTTTCGATTGCCACTGGCTGCATCGGTCTTGCGGGCTACGCCGCTTATTACTGGCCCGAACTGGATACAGTTGTCGCGCATCACGAGGCGGCGCTGCATATTCCGTGGGCGGGATCGTTGCAGGTGAACTGGCTGGTGACGCCCGGAACGGGCGTGTCTGTATTGATATGTTTTTTCACCGTGCTGCTGCTTTACCGGCGCATCACGGCGATTGGGCGGCTTTCGAAAATTCTCTGGTTCGCCGTGATGGGCACAATCGGATGGATCATTTTCGCGGGATTCACTCACTTTAATCGTGCGCTGGCGTTCGATTTTCCACCGGCCGCATTCGCTCTTTCTCATCAATTTTGGACCGGCCTGGGCGGCGCGATGCTGATCGCCACCTACGATTACTGGGGCTATTACAACGTAGCGTTTCTGGGTGATGAAATCGAGGAACCAGAGAAGAATATTCCGCGGGCGTTGTTGCTTTCCATTCTGCTGGTGGCCTGTCTATATCTCTTGATGAATATCTGCATTCTCGCGGTGGTGCCCTGGCGGGAGATGCTGCATGCCGGACAAAACAATAGCGGGTTGTATGTTGTGTCGTTGTTTATGCAGCGGGTGTATGGCGCGTGGGCGGCGCGTCTGGTAACGGGACTGGTGATCGCGACGGCGTTCGCGTCTGTGTTTTCGCTGATGCTGGGCTATTCGAGAGTTCCTTACGCGGCGGCGAAAGATGGGAATTATTTCAAGGCCTTTGCCAAAGTGCATCCGGTGCACAGGTTTCCACACATTTCACTGCTCGCGCTGGGAGTGGTGGCGGCGGCTTTTTGTTTTCTGCGATTGAAGGATGCGATTGCGGCGCTGGTGGTGATTCGGCTGATCCTGCAGTTTTTGGTGCAGGCCGTGGGCGTGATCCTGCTGAGAATCTGGCGGCCGGAGATGCCCCGGCCGTTCCGCATGTGGCTGTATCCCGTGCCTGCGGTGCTGGCTTCGGTGGGATTTCTCTTCATTTTGTTCAAGCGGGAAAACTGGCAGAAGGAGATGCGGTACGCGGTTTTGATTCTGCTCACTGGCTTGATTATTTATTTGGTGCGGGCGTGGAAAGACCACGAATGGCCTTTCGGGTTAAGAGCAAAAGCTTAACCACAGAGGGCACAGAGTTACACAGAGGAAAGTCTTTAACCACTAAGGACACGAAGGTACAGGAAGGAAATCTTTTGGATGGCTGATCAAGTCAGAGTTCCGGTGGTGGCGATGCGGCCCGATTCAGCATGGGCGCCGCTGGGGGAGCCGCTGTTTCGGTCGCTGTGGATCGCGGCGGTCGTCTCCTATACCGGGACCTGGATGCAGAACGTCGGCGCGGGCTGGTTGATGACGCAGATCACGAGTTCACCGCTTATGGTGAGCCTGGTGCAGGCCGCTGCGGCGATTCCGGTTTTCCTTGTGGTTCTGCCGGCCGGGGCGCTCGCCGATATGGTGGACCGGCGACGGTTATTGCTGTTCACGCAGGGCTGGATGGTGATTGCGGCTGCGGGGCTCGGTATATTGACGCTGCTCGATATGGTGAATCCGTGGGTGCTGCTCACCTTCACATTTTTGCTGGGACTGGGAGCGGTGATGAACGATCCGGCGTGGCAGGCGATTACGCCGGAGGTTGTTTCTCCGGAGCGGCACGCGTCCGCAGTGGCGCTCGGCTCGGCGGGATTCAATGTGGCGCGCGCAGTTGGGCCGGCACTGGGTGGATTGATTGTGGCCGCGGCCGGAGCCGGATGGTCGTTTCTGCTGAACGCGGCTTCGTTCTTTGGAGTTATTTTCTTCTTGTTCCGATGGAAGCGTGCGTCGCATGAACCTCTTCGCACGCGGCGTATCAGCGAGGCCATTTTCGACGGATTTCGCTACGTGCGTCAGACACCGGAAGTGCGGTCGGTGCTGATTCGCACCGGAGCATTCAGCGTTGGCGGCTCTTCCCTGCTGGCGCTGCTTCCGGTCGTCTGCCAGCCGCATGGGGCGCAGGGATACGGATTTTTGCTAACCTGCTTCGGCCTGGGAGCGCTGGCGGGAGCGGCGGTCCTGCCGCGATTTCGCGTCCGCTATTCGGTGGACGGATTGGTCGCGGGAGCGACAGTCGTGTTCGCGGTCATGACCTTCCTCACCGGGCAAGTGCACGTCTTTGAGTTGCTATGCCTGGTGTTGTTTACAGCGGGTGCGGCGTGGATCGGAATACTGGCCTGCTTCAACGTGGTGGCGCAGACGATGTGTCCGTCGTATATGCGGGCGCGAGCGCTCTCCATGTACGTGCTCATGCTGCAAGGCGGAATGGCAGTGGGCAGCGCGATTTGGGGGGAACTTGCCGCACGGCATTGCGTCCCTGACGCGCTGACGTGGTCGGCGCTGGCCATGATCGCGGGGCTGGGAACGATCCGGAAACATCGGCTGACGGGAGCACAATTAAAGATGACTCCTGCGGTCGTAAGGGATTAATGTTGTTGGTGTGTTTTGTCTTGACTTTATCGAGGGGGGAATTCATGAGAAGACGTCAGGGATTGGTCGTGTGCGGGTTGCTCCTGCTGGCTTGGGGAGCGGCGGCGCAGACGAACAAACCAAAAGAAGAACGTCGCACGGTCACCATGGTGCTCAACAATACGGTGAGCAATCTTGAGCACGAACTTGTTCCGGCGGCGGAGGCTATGCCGGAAGAGAAGTTCGGCTTCGCCCCGACCAACGGGGAATTCAAAGGCGTTCGAACGTTCGCACAACAGATCAAACACGTGGCCGCCGTGAACTATGAGATCGGAGCGGCGATCCTGGAGGAAAAACCTCCGGTGGAAATTAATGATGAAATGGGCCCAGCTTCGATCAATTCCAAGGCCGATATTATTAAATATCTGAACGATTCATTCGCTTACACGCACAAAGCGATTTCCACCATCAACGAGACGAACCTGGTTGAAACCGTGAAGAGCCCGTTTGGAGAGGGCAAAGTGAGCCGGCTAGGATTGGCCACTTCGATTTCGTGGCATGGCTATGATCACTACGGGCAAATGGTGGAATATTTGCGGATGAATGGGATCATTCCGCCCGCTAGCCGATAACACAGCCAGTAGGGCAACTAAGAGTTGCTGCGCGGCGAGTCTTCCTTGGTTTGGATGAGATTTCTGTAGTATTCCGCAAAGCTGACATCCGGGTCGCGCACGAACTGTTCCGGGTAGGAATGCAAAGCTCGCAGGAGAGTCTGCATCTCGGTGCGAGCGCGTTCGTTCTGCACAGAACTCTCCTCCACGAATCTTTTCCGCTTCCCCGTTTTCATCGCACACCCCCGGATGTCCTGACATCTCACGATAGACATCCGCCCATTCCCTGTTAGGAATAGAAACCCGGCGGTGGCGACTTAGTTTTTGTGGTTCGACTGGTTGGAGGCGCAGTTCAAGAATAGAAGATTGCGCGCGAACCAGGTCATGGCCCGTTCTGGGTAAGGGGATCGCTGTATTGTCAGCGGCGCGCGCCGCGCGAGGTGATCGACGTTGTGATCAGTTCGGCGTTGAGTTTGTTCTTCGCGAGATGCGCTGCCACGAGTTTTCTCGCACTACTGACTTTGGCTTGCGGGTGAAGAAAGACCAGCACCGATGGGCCCGCGCCGCTGAGAGCTGTGCCGAGTATGCCTTGTTTCCCTTTCAGTTCTTGCAAGCGAGGCAGCAAGGGACAGAGTGGAGCGCGGTACGGCTGGTGGATACGATCGTCGAGGGCCGCCGAGAGAAGATCAGGACGCTCCTGCATGAAAGCCGCGAGCAAGAGCATGGAATTCTGAATGTTGATGACGGCGTCTGCGCGTGAATACTGCGTGGGCAGAACTCTGCGCGCTTCTTCGGTCGATAGCGGATCGTCGGGGATGGCGAGCAGTAGCGGCCAGAGCCCTTTCGGGCGGATGACTGCAACCTGCGCTTCGGCATCGCCCGACATGCGCGCGACGGTGAGCCCGCCCATCCAGCAGGCGGAAGCGTTGTCGGGATGATGCTCGCGCCGCGAGGCTTCGCCGACAGTGCGAGAGTCGTTCCAGCGAAGCTTGCCGAAGTGGTTAGCTAGCGCGATTCCGGCGAGGCGCGCCGCCGCCGAGGAACCGCAGCCTTTGCCGATGGGAATCTGGTTGTCAATTTTGAGCCGCAGCGGCGTCACCGGCCGGCCGGCAGCTTGGAGAACATCACGGTAAGTTTCAAGGATGAGATGATTTTCGAGGAGGCTGCAGATGGCTTCGTCTTTGCCGCGCGCTTCGATGGAAAAATCGCGGGCTGGGCGTGCGTCGATTTTGATGTAGAAGTCCATGGCGAGGGCCGCAGCGTCGAAGGCTGGTCCTAGATTTGCCGATGTCGCGGGGAGTTGAAGGCGAAAGGTATTCGGTTTCGGGTTGCGAGGTCTCGATGGCATGGTCTTATTGGCAACGATGACTTTCGGCGGTGCTGACTGTGGCGGCGTGACTGTCGCCACGACAGCCGCCGGGACGGTGGCGTTACGTTTTCTCTGCTTGCTCCAGTGTGCGAATTACGGCGTCCAGCTTGGCATCTAGAACTATGGGCGGACGGCGTAACGATTGCAGTGGGCGCATGGCCTCCTCATCTTTTGTTCCTTTGAACAATTCGCCGCGATGAAAGTCAATGGTGAACTCCGGGTCCTTCAAAACGTTTCCGGTCAGAATCAGAACGACCGACTCGTCCGGCTTGACGAAATTCTGCTTGAGCAGCTTCTTGAGCCCGGCCAGCGTAACCGCCGAGGCAGGCTCGCAGCCGATGCCTTCGGCGCCGATTTCGGCTTTGGCCTGCGCAATTTCAACTTCACTGACTTGTTCGCACGCGCCATCCGTTGCCTCGAGAACGTTGGCGGCTTTTTTCCACGATGCCGGATTGCCGATGCGAATCGCCGTAGCGCGAGTCTCGGCCCGCACGCTTACGAGCTTCTTGCCCGCCGCTTCGCGCAGCGTGCGCACTAGGGCGTTCGCGCCTTCAGCCTGAATCACTGACAGCTTGGGAAGACGCGGGATCAGTCCGAGATTGCCCATTTCAAGCAGAGCCTTGCCGATCGCCGAGCTGTTCCCGAGATTGCCGCCGGGAACGATGATGTGATCGGGCGGCTGCCAGTCGAGTTGCTCGAGTAACTCCAGGGCCAGCGTTTTTTGGCCTTCGAGGCGAAAAGGATTGATGGAATTCAGTTGATAGACGGGAGCGTTGCGAACGAGATCCTGCAGAAGGCGAAGACAGCCGTCGAAATCGGTGCGCAGCTGGCAGGTGACGGCGCCATAGTCAAGCGCCTGCGAAAGTTTGCTCCAGGAAATTTTTCCTTCGGGAACGAGGACGAGGCTGCGCATGCCGCCGCGCGCGGCATAGGCGGCCATCGAAGCAGAAGTGTTGCCCGTGGAAGCGCAAGCCACCCAGTGAAATCCAGCGCGGCGGGCGAACGTCGCGGCGACTGTCATTCCGGTGTCTTTGAATGAAGCGGTGGGGTTCATCCCCTGATGCTTGGCGAAAAGGCGCGGCACGCCGGTGATGCGGGCGCATTGCGGTAGCTCGTAGAGCGGCGTATTGCCTTCCCGGAGCGTGATCGCTTGTTGGTCTTCGTCGAGACCGGCGTCGAGTGCAGGAAGAAGTTCGCGGAAGCGCCAGACGCCGCTGAGGTCGACTGCCTTCTGCGTGAGCTTTCTCTGTTGCCAAAGATCGCGCAGATGCTGCGGATTGGGCGGAGCCTGCTGCCACCCGGGGTAATGAATTTCCAGCAGGTCTGCGCATTTTGCGCAGCGGAAGTCCTGGCTCGCGGTCTCGGCGACGTGACCGCAAGAGATACAGCGAAAACGATATTCAGCTTGCGCCTTGGGAGTCGAAGTAAGCGGCATGCGCGGCTATTTCTGGCCCCGCAGGTACTGATCGGTTGCGTTGATCCAGTCGGCGCGCGGCGGAGCGAAGATGTCGAGGTCGACAGTGTCTTCCATGGCTTCCGCCTTGTGCGGCATATTCGAAGGGATGCAGAGCACTTCGCCGGCATGAACGGTGATCACTTTTCCGTCAATCCAAAACTTGAGCGCTCCTTCGACAATGTAGGTGAGTTGCTCGTTCGGGTGGCTATGCTCGGGGACGATGCATCCTTTCTTGAGCAACACACGCGCCAGCATGATTTCCTGGCCGACTACGAATTGGCGCTGCAGCAGCGGCGTCAGATCTTCCAGTGGAATGGTGTGCCACGGAATGTATTGCAATTCGGCGGGACGCGCCGAGGCCTTGGAGACGGTGCTTTTCAGGCCAGCGTGCGGCTTGGAGCTCGATCGTGCAGCGGGTTTCGATTTCGTCCGGGATTTCGATTGTGATTTTGGCATTGTCGTGTCGTCCCCTACGGGACTCGATTGAACCGCAGCGCAGCTACGCGCCTTCACCCTCAGTGTACTCGTCCTCCGTACAGCTTCACTGCAGTGTCGTGCAGATAAGCGTGGGCAAGTTCGAGAGCGCGCGACTCCGTGACCTCGCCTTCTGAAATCATCTCAGCGAGCGCAGCGGCCAGTGTGGTTCGTGACGACTGCACACCCAGCCAATAGCTTTCTTCCGCGCCCAGAATGTCATTGTACGGGAAACAATCGGTGCCGAATGTGATCTTGTCGGGGAACGTCTCGAGCCACATCTTTAGCGTGTCTTTAAAAGCCGAAGGATACTGCGCCAGCTCGCCGAACGAGGAGTCGAGATAAACATTCTTCATCGCTGCCAGCCAGATGGCTTCGCGCTCCAGCGGATATCCGCCGTGAATCATGACGAAAGTTGTCGAAGAGTAGCGGGGATCGCGCAGCACGCCTTCGAGATTCATGATGTTGCTCTGCGACAGGTTGAAATAATCGCCAATGCCGACGGCCGTGTGAATGTGGACTGGCAAGTGCAGACGTCCGGCCTCGGTGACGAGGTAGCGAAAAATGTAGTCCTGAAATGTGCGGTACTCTTTTTCGCTGGGGATTCCGCCCGCGACGAAGCGCTGATAAATGTCCTCGACCTGGGCACGCAGGGGATCGCTGAACGTCGTCGGCCGGAAGTATGCCACTTCAAACTTCATGGCGATGCCGCCGCGTTTGGAGTTGTCTTCGAGCACCTGGGTGATGAACTTGAGGTAGTCGGCGAACGCGACTGGCAGCTTGCTGACGCTTTCCAGCTGCATCCAGCGATGCAGCATTTTTTCCTGCAACGGAATGAAAACGCCTTCATCGGGATTGCGAGCGGTCTCGCGCTCGTTGTTAAACGGCCACATGAACGAGTCGCCGAAGAAGACCCAGGGAAACCGCTTCGGGTCGAGGTAGTCCGGCATCATGGCGCGATTGGCGACCGAGCTTTCGATATTGATCTTGTCGAGAATCGAATTGAAATAAGCGGGCCCGGCGAGTTGCTTTTTTAGCTCGTTTTTCTTCGCGAGCAGCCACTTGCCATGTTCGGGCGAGAGATCGGTATAGGGATATCCGAAGAGTGCCTTGGCGGCGACCGCGAGTTCCGGGTTGTCGTCACGCGTGCGCAAGGGCTCGGTAGCGTTGGGCGGCGCGGCCATGGCGTCGACATCGGGATCGTCGGCATAGCCGGGATGCGCATGGTGATCGAAGGCGGGTATTTTTTCGATCTGGGGGAGAAGGCGCTGGTAAATCTGCTGAACGTCTGGGCCGGGGAAGGGGCGAGCCTGAGCGTGAACCTGCTGCAAGTGGGCCGCGGCATAAATCACTAGTAAGAAGGCGACTCGTCTCATAAAAGTTCCTCAGAGGTATGGCGGTGAACAGCTAAAGCTTGCTCCTCTTCTTCTGCGATGCCGAGAGAATCGCTCGCGGAGCCTCGGGCGATCGTCACGATTGCAGGGATCCTTCGACTGCGCAATGCGATGCGATTCGCGCTTCGCATTGCTCCGCTCAGGATGACATTCCGCTCGGGTTCAAGTAACTCATTCCGACTATTTAGCCACTGGCGTTCGATCCCAGGCCGATGAAACCTTTTGGATGCGCTCGGCCGCTTCGCGCAGCGTTTCCATCGATGACGCGAACGAGAAACGGATGAAATCCTTACCTGCCGGCCCAAACGCTGCGCCAGGAATGGCTGCCACTCCCGCTTCTTCGAGCAGAATGCGGCACAACTCTTCGGCTGTCATTCCTGTGCCGGTGATATCGACCCATGCGTAAAACGCACCTTCCGGCGGCTGACATCGAAAACCGGGAACGCGGTTGAGGTCTTGTGCAAACTGTTCACGGCGACGCGCGAATTCCGCGACCATGCGCGGTGTGTTGCCTTCGCGATCGCGCAGAGCCTCGATGGCAGCATACTGTGTGAACTCAGCGACACAGGTGTAAGTGTTGACCGCCATCAGGCTCAAAGCCGGCACGACCTCTGGCGGCGCGACTGTGTAACCGAGACGCCAGCCGGTCATGGCGAAACTTTTGGAGAATCCGTCGATGATCAGCGTGCGCTCCGCCATGCCGGGATAGCGCAACATCGAAAGATACTCGCCGCCGTAAATGATGCGCGCGTAAATTTCGTCGGAGAGAACCCAGAGATCATGCTTCACGGCGAGTTCGGCTAGCGCGCGCTGCACTTCGTCGGTGTAGACCGTCCCCGTCGGATTGCCGGGAGAATTCGTAAGCAGCATGCGCGTGCGTGGCGTGATCTTGCGTGCGATCTCGCCGGGATCGGGCTGAAGGCGATTGCGTGCGGAGAGCGTGAACGGAATTGGCACCGCTCCGAGCCCGAGCGAGATGGAGGGATAACCGGGAAAGCCGGGATCAGGATAAAGAACTTCGTCGCCGGGTTCGAGGAGAGCCATCATGGCGAGGAAAAGCGCGATCTTGCATCCGGGAGCCAGGACAATGTTTTCGGCCCTCACATCGATGTGACGTGTGCGGGCGAGGTACGCGGCGAGTTCTTCGCGAAGCGCCGGAACTCCGATGACGTTGCAGTAGCGGTCTTTGCCTTGGCCGAGCGCGCGATTGGCCGAGTCGATGACCGATTGTCCGGGATGGAAGTCGGGCTCGCCAAGTTCGAGGTGGATGATGGACCGGCCCTGGGCTTCGAGTTCTTTGGCGCGCGCGAAGACGGAGAGTGCGCCTTCTCCGCTCATTACGGACATTCTGGAAGCGATTGATCGCATGGTATTAGTCCCGAGTCGCGAGTCCTGAGTCCCGAGGAAAAGCCTTCCTGCTGAACCTTAGCTCGCGACTCGGGACTCACTCACAATCCTTTATACATTCCGCCGTCGGCGAGCACGGTCTGGCCGGTCACATACGAGGCGCGCTCTGAGGCTAGCCAGACAATCGTGTCGGCGACCTCGCGCGGCTCGCCGAGGCGCTTCACGGGCGCGTCGGCGGCCCAGGCATCGAAAATTTCTTTTTCGTTCTTTCCAGACGCGGCGGAGCGGGCCTTCGCCAGCTCCTTGAGGCGATCCGTCGCGGTGAAGCCCGGCCCTACGTTGTTGACCAGGATTCCATCTTTGCCAAATTCGTTGGCCAGACTCTTCACCAGGCCCACTACTGCAGCGCGCACTGCATTCGAGAGGACCAGATCGGCCACTGGCTGTTTGGTTGTTATCGAGGTGATGGTAACGATGCGTCCCCAGCGCTTCTTCTGCATGTGCGGGATGACTTCGCGCGCGAAATAGACCGTGCTCAAAAAGTTAGCATCGAGCGCCCGGTTCCAGTCGTCGAGCGTGGCAGAAAGAAATCCCTTGGCCGGCGGGCCGCCGGCGTTGGTGACGCAGATATCGACTCCGCCAAACTTCTCCGCTGTTTTCGCAACGAAACTCGCAACGGCATTCGGGTCGGTGACGTCGAAAGCTTCGGCCAAAACTTCTGCGCTGCGCTGCTTGCGGATTTTTTGCGCCGCCCCCTCTAACGTTGCGTGGTTGCGGGCGCACATGGCGATGCGGCAGCCTTCGGCTGCGAAAGCTTCGGCAGTAGCGAAGCCGATTCCCTGACTGGATGCGGCGATGAGAGCCACGCGGTTTTTCAGGCCGAGATCCATTTGTGTATGCGAGCCTATTTTTGTGAAGGGGAATTATAAATGGTTGCGAGGCCTGGCTGGCGGCGCCGTCGAGCTTCGCTCGGCATGGACAGCCGAGGCGGCTGTCCCTACACAGGCTGCCTCAACATGGCGCTTGCCGGACGCGAATCAGGGAAAGTACTCTTGAACACAGCGAGGGAATCATGACGAAACCACGTCGTTCGGAGACGGCTGCCGTGCACGGGGCGTCCGATCTTGCGAAGAAGAATGCTCCGGTTGTGTCGCCGATCTATCAGACCTCGACATTCGAGGTCACGGACAACGACGAGCAGGAGCGCGTCACTACTACGGACCGCTACTACACGCGCTGGGGCAATCCGACGATCACCGAGGCCGAGCAAACTCTCGCGGCCCTGGAAGGAACCGAAGCGGCACGTGTCTTCGCTTCGGGCATGGGCGCGATCACGAGCACGATTCTGGCCTTGCTGAAGGCAGGCGATCACATCGTGGCGCAGCGCGAGGTTTACGGCGGCGTGATGAAATTTTTCTCGCAATGGCTGCCGAAGGTTGGAATTGAGACGACGTTTGTCGATACGACGGATTTTGAGCAGCATGCCCGCGCGGTTCGAGGCAATACGAAGTTGCTCTATCTCGAATCGCCGACGAATCCAACGCTTCGCCTGGTCCACTTCAAGAAAGCGGCGGCACTGGCGCGGGAGCACGGGCTCATCAGCATGGTCGACAGCACGTTTGGCACGCCGATCAATCAGCATCCGGCGGAGTATGGCATCGATCTGGTGATGCACTCGGGCACGAAATACTTGAGCGGGCATGCGGACTTGACCTGCGGCGTGGTCTGCGGGAGCCAGAAGTTGATGGATCAACTCTGGGAGACGCGCACGACCTTGGGCAACTGCATGGATCCGCACGCGGCGTGGCTGCTGATTCGCGGGCTGAAGACCCTGGCCGTGCGTGTCGCGCGGCACAACGAGAATGCGCTGCGCGTTGCAGAGTTCTTGGGTCAGAACAAAAAAGTCCGGCGCGTTTACTATCCATTTCTCAAAAGCCATCCGCAATATGCAACCGCGCGCGAACAAATGTCGGGAGGCAGCGGCATGGTCACGTTTGAGGTCGAGGGGACTGGCGACGACGCGCGCCGGGTCAGCGAAGCCATGCGCATGTTCAAGCTGGCCACCAGCCTGGGCGGAGTGGAGTCGCTGGTGTCGATCCCGGTGCTGACGTCGCATGCCATGATCACTGCCGAACAGCGCAAAGAAATGGGTGTGAACGAGCAGATGGTGCGGCTGTCGGTGGGAATCGAGAGCGCGGAGGATTTGATCGCCGATCTGGAGCGCGCGCTGGAAGCCGTGGGGGCGAAGCAGAGTGTACCCGTGGGATAGCCGCGAGTCGTGGACCCCGATTCCCGGAGCTCCAACAGCTACACACCAAACTAAGAACCCGGCCTCTCGCGAGGCCGGGCTTCTTTTTGCACGGAGAATCAGCTTAGAAGATGAACTTGGCTCCCAACTGCAGTACGCGAGCCAGGTGAGCTCCACCGATCTCCAGGAAGCCGGTTCCGGCGAAAGTTCCGGACGGGCCGGTCCATTCGTCGTGGTTGAAAATGTTGAACGCTTCCGCCCTGAACTCGAATGCCATGTTCTCCTTAATGGCAAAATGCTTAAAGAGAGCCATATCGAAGTTTGTGCGGCTGGGGTTTCGCAGGAAGTTACGGCCTACGGTCCCAAACGTGAGACCGGTAGGCACGGCAAACGCGTTCGGGTTGTACTGGAACGATGTGTACGCGCAGCTTCCTGTGGGTTGGCAGACAGAAGTAATGGTGCTCGAAGGCGGAATGTTTGTCTTGGGATTCCCGATCAGATCAGGATATGATCCCGTTCCTACACCGTTTCCGACTCCGGCGTTGTCGCCGAATGTGCTGCCATTTGTGACGTTCAGCGGCGTGCCCGTCGAGTAAGCAACGATGCCAGACCACTCCCACCCACCAAGCGCCGTATGGGCGAAACCATGACCTTTGAAGAACGGCAGATCGTAAACGTAGCCGAGGTTGAACATGTGACGCTGATCGAAGCTCGAACTTGCGCGGCTGGCAGCGATGTCATAGGAGTTGACGAAGTCGCCGTTGTAACGATCGGAGGAGTCGTCGATGGAATGGCTGTAGGTGTAAGCCAAGCTGACGTTGAGGGCTCCCATGCTCTTTCGGGCGGCAACCTGCAGAGCGTGGTAAGTGGACGATGCCTTATCCTCGAGGCGAGTGATCGTTGAGACGCCATAGAACGGGCGGAAATAATCCGCAATCACGCCGCAGCCTGCAACCCCCAGGTTGACCGCCGGACTCATGACCCCCAGTCCGCCGTAGGGCACGGGGGCCCCGCCCGCAGTGACGGCGTTGGTGGGCACGCCAAGAGCATCTTGACTGAAAGTGCCGGAGCCATTGTCCGCGCCGCAATCAGGAGATGCCGACGTACCGTTGGCATAGGTAATCTGGTCGGTAATTGGCTCGCCGGGCGTGTAAGGATTCTGGCCAGCAGCGACCGGGTGTAATTGGTTTAGATCGGTTTGACGTCCGAGATGCGTCCCTTTGCTGCCGACGTAAGAAACCGTCACCACCATGTGGCTTGGCAACTCATGCTGAATATCGAAGTGCCACTGCTGCATGTAGGGCCAGACTACCTGGGTGGGGATCGAGTAGAAACTTGCTGGGAATGCCGGGGAAAGATTTCCTCCGGAAGCTCCGATAGCCGTGTACCCCAAAATATTGTTTTGGGTTTCGCTCTGCAGCAGAGGCGACGTCTGCCCTTCCATGCCCTCGGTGTTGGCTTCGTTTCCGTTGGCATGTTCGAAAAAGACACCATAGCCGCCACGAATCGCTGTCTTACCGTTGCCGAAAACGTCCCAAGCGAAACCGATGCGGGGAGCGGGATTGAACAGATGACCCTTTGAGCAACCGACGACCGAGGTTCCGCCGACCGCGGCGTCGGGGAATCCGGCGATGTTTACTGGCCCGCCGGCGGCGCCGCAAACGACGAGTCCGTCCAGCGGGTTTCCGATTCCGGGGATTAGAGCGCCGGCTGAACCGGTGATGGTTCCGCTCGCGTCGTCAAGCTGAGGTGCGCTGGCGGCGGTGTACACTGCAGGATCCCAGTTGTACGCGTGGTGATAGCGGTCTCGGTACGTTCCTTCCAGACTCATGCGCAGACCCAAATTAAGGGTCAAGCGATCGTTAACCCGCCAGTCGTCCTGGAAATATGGTTCGAAAATCTTGTAGCGATTGTAGAACTTCAACTGATTGCTGCCTTGGCCAAAGCTGGCAATGTTCCCCAATAGGAGATCTGCGAAGGAATTGCCAGTGGTGTATTTCGAGCCCGTGTCGAATGTCAGCGACCCGTTGACTTGAACGCTGCTCAATTCGTTCTTCTGCGCAGCGACAAAGTAGGCGCCGAATTGCAGGTTATGGCGGCCCACGATCTTCGTCATATTGTCGCGGTATGTGTATGTTGGATTTGAGTTGTAGGGACCTTCAGGCCATATTCCGTCCGGATCCTCCCCGATTCCGTCGTAGATCCCGCCGCTAAGGTTGATGGCCGGCAGTTTTCCGCCGAACCCATTGTTGTATAGATAACCCATGGGCAAGCTGGCTGGGCGCTGAAAATATCCTACCGACTTGAACGAGATGTGATCCGTAGTGTAGCTGGCCACAAATTCGTTGAGCAGCGTTGGGGAGATCGTGCTGGTCAAGCGAGCTACAAGGCTCACGCCTGGTCCGTTGAAAGCGGTCTGAACTGTTGGGAATGAAGCGGAGTCCCAGATGGGGCCCGGCTCGATCGTATTCCATGAGTCGTGAATATAGCGGAAAGTCAGGCGATTGTGTTCGGTCAGGTTGTGGTCGACTCGAACCAGCTCTTCGCGCCAGGTTGTAGGCAGGGTGGTGTTGCTCACATAGCTCGATGCCCCGGGCTGATCGATCGTCCCCACCGGAATGAGGGGCAGAAGGGCTGACGCAACCGGATCGATGGGAAGTGGGCCCTGGCTACCGTCATATGGCAAGCCGGTTCTCGGATCGGTGGGGCAGTCGTCGGATGAACCAGTGGTCGGATTCGGGCAGAGATCGCTGAAGTCTCCGGCGCGCTCGGCGCTATAGGGCACGGGTGAGTTAAAGCTGGCCGGCACTCTCTCACGACGCCACTCCTGGGACCAGAAGAAGAACGTTTTCTGCTTATCCTTGTTGTAGACACCTGGAATATATATCGGGCCACCGAGAGTGTAACCGAAATCATTCTTCTTGTAGGGCGCGGCCTTTCCGGCACCGCCGTGCGCTGCCATGTCGGTGAAGTTTTGTGCGTTGAAGGCGTCGTTGCGCACAAACTCGTAGGCGTCACCGTGGAACGCTTTCGTGCCGCCCTTGGTTTCGACTTCGACCGTGCCCGAACCATTGCGGCCATACTGCGCGCCGTAGTTCGAGGTGAGCACCTTAAATTCCGCAATGGCATCGACGCTGGGATAGACATTCAGCGTGCCGTTGCTGCCGTTATCCATGTTATCGCCGCCATCAAGTTCCCAGGCGTTGTACTCGGTACGACCGCCGTTCATGCTGAACGCGACGCTGCCATTGATGCCGACCTGGGGCTCATCCATACCGGTCTGATTGCTCACGCCGGGCACGAGCGTAACGAGCGACGTAAAATTTCGGCCATTCAACTGAAGCTGGGTAATTTCTTTGCCGGTGACCGTTCCGGCGAGTTCAGAGGACTGGGTTTCGACCTGGGCTACGTTCTCGCCTTCGACGATGACTTCCGTGGTCGCGGCGCCGACTTCCATGGCGACGTCGACGCGAGCCTTCTCGGCAACGTCGAGCTTGACGTTCTTGGCCTGGAACTTCTTGAAGCCGGCGGCGGTGACGATGATGTCATAGGAACCCGGCTGCAGTGCCGACTCGTTGTATTCGCCCGTAGAGTTCGAGGTGGTGGTGCGCGTGATGCCGCGCTCCGGACTGGTGACCACGACGGTGGCGCCGGAAATGGCTGCGCCCGAGGGATCTTTCACCGTGCCGGTGATCGATCCGGTTTGCGCCCAAGCGGCTCCGCAGAACGCCACGACCAACAACGCCACCTGCCACAGCACTCGCTGAGATTTCATGGTCATGCTCTCCCGTAGGCGCGGATCTTCGCCCGCGCCGGTTCAGTCGGTTTCAAACCACGCTCGAACCTTTCGATCCGAGACTTTTATCTTTAGGACGGACACAAACGCACCGGTTGGTGTGAGACCCGAGACCCGGCTATTAAAACGTATGAATAGTGCGTTTGCGGGGCAGTCGCTGTCAAGAAAAAAGTGGGCCCGGAGCCCCTTGCAGCACGCTTCCGCCGGCAAAACCGTTTCGCCTGGTGAAAATCCGTCCGTGCGCTCTTCTCATGAAAATTACTAATGTCTAGAGCAGGCTGCGAGTCGATTCCCGCACCACCAGCTCAGGCGCAACCTTACGATGGCTGGCATTCATTTCCCGCTTTTCCAGCACCGCGTTAATGCCCTCGACCACGATTCCCACCGCCGACGCCCCCATGGCTTCCATGGGCTGGCGCACGGTCGTCAGCGAAGGTGTGTACAGAGAAGAAGGCGCAACGTCGTCAAAGCCGATGACCGAGCACTGATCGGGCACGCGGATTCCGGATTTATTCAAGGCGCGAATGGCGCCGAATGCGCTCATGTCGTCAAAAGCCAGCAGCGCCGTGAAGGGCCGCTTTTGTTTGATCAGATCTTCGGTCAATTTGTAGCCGGCTTCGAAGCTCGACATGGGATCGCGCGACTCGGGCAATTCCATGATGAGACGCGGGTCGAGTTCCAAGCCAAGTTGGCGCGCGCAACTGCGAATGCCGCGCCACCGAGGGGATGTATCCGTCAATGCCTTCGGTCCGCGGATGAAGGCAATTTTGCGATGCCCGAGCGAGTGCAAATGCTCGAGCGCAAGATGGCCGCCGACTTCGTTGTCAACGATGATGGAACTGATATTATCCGTCTCCAACTCGCAGCCGATCATTGCGATAGGAATGCTGCTCTTTTCCAGATCGGCCAGCAAGTTGATATCGAGAAAAACCCAGTTGGCCAGAACGATCAACGCTTCGATGCGGCGGTCGAGCAGCATCTCCAGATATCGCTCGAAGCGGCTGCGATCGTTGTGAACGTCCGTAAGGATCGGTAAAAACGACGCCTGGTAGAGCGTATTCTCGATGCCGCGCAGAATCAGCGTGCAGAACGGGTCGGTCATGTCGAAGACCATAACCCCGACCGTGTGGCTGCGCTTGCTGCGCAAAGAGCGGGCAAACTGGTTCGGACGGTAGCCCAGCTTCTCTGCAGCGCTATGAATCTTTTTCTTGGTTTTGGGCGGGATGTAGCGGGCCAGGGGCGCGTTATTGAGGACGATCGACACCGTGGTGGAGGAAAAACCGCTCTCCTTGGCCACGTCACGAATGGTTACCATCGCCGGACCTTGGGCTGGCGCTGGGCCGCTTCGCTCGTCCTAAGAAATGTCATTGGAGTAAAGTGCGCGCGAGTGTTGCGCTTGAATTTTGCGCGAACACTGGCGGACACTACAGCAGAGAGTGCAATCAGTGTCAAGCGTGCGAATCCGGCTGAGTACGGTTGTTTTGTTGGTCTGGGCCTGCGCGGTTGTGCCGCTTCGCGCGCGAAATCCGCTGGGGCAGAGTGCCACGGTGCCGCCGGCGTCCGATCCCGCCCACAGCTTCCAGTTGGGGCAAGAGGCTCTCTCGAGCGGCAAACTCGACGAAGCTGAGCGCGACTTCCGCGCGGTGTTGGCGGCCGACCCGAAATCCGGTGCGGCTTATGCCAATCTCGGCGTGGTCTACATGCGCCGCAAGCAGTGGGCAAAAGCCCTTGAAATGTTGCACGAGGCTGAGCACCGCATGCCGCAGGTTGCCGGAATCCGCCTCAACATCGGACTTGCCTATTACCGGCAGAACGAGTACGACCAGGCGATCGCGCCCTTCGAGTCGGTGGTGCGCGAGCAGCCAGACGCGTCGCAGCCTCGGTATCTTCTTGGACTTTGCTATTTTTTTGCGGAGCGTTGGGCGGACGCCGCGACGATCCTGGAACCTCTGTGGGCACAGGAGTCCGGCCACCTGCCCTATCTCTACGTGCTTTCGAATGCGGCGCATCGCGCTCAAAAGAAGGAACTCGACGAGCGCGCCACCACGCAGCTTATGAAAATAGGCGATGGATCGCCTGAATACCATCTTTTCGTCGGCAAATATCATCTCAATCTCGGGCAGCTGGATGACGCGTTAAAGGAATTTCGGACGGCCGCGGAGGCGAATCCCAACCTTGCATTCGTGCACTTCAATCTCGGACTCACGTATGTGAAAAAACAGGATTACGACAACGCGCGCGCCGAGTTTCTAAAGGACGCCGAAATCGAACCTGATCTCGGGCTCAACTACGATCAACTCGGCGACGTCTACTGGCTGCTGCAACAGGACAGCAAAGCCGAAGATAGCTATCGCGCCGCGTTGCGTCGCGATCCGCGGCTGGTAAATTCGCGGCTTGGCCTCGCGAAGATCTATCAGCGGCAAAAAAGATTTTCTCGAGCCCTTGAAGAGGCCGATGCTGCAAAGAAGATCGATCCTGAACGCACCGACGTTCACTATTTGCGTGGGCGCCTCCTGATGGACATGGGCCGCAAGCAGGAAGGAAAAGAAGAATTAGCCCAAGCCGAGCGTCTACGCCAAAAACAGGAATCGCAGAACGTACCGTCGCCGGAAATCATCGAGGAGCCGCGGTGATACACTTGAGCTTCCGGCGAAATCTCCGCTCCCAACCCGTAATTGGCCGCTCCGGCAGGAGGTAGAAAACCATGAAAAGCATCCTTAAAATTCTGGCCATCATCGTTGGAATCCTAGTCGTCATTGCGATTGCCATTCCCTTTTTCGTCGACGCGAACACTTTCCGCCCGAAGATTGAGTCGGAGATGACCGAGGCTCTCGGCCGCCCGGTGAAAGTCGGCAATTTGTCTCTGTCCTTGCTCTCCGGCGGCGTTAAGGCCGACGACATTTCGATCGCTGACGATCCGGCATTCAGCAAATCGCCTTTCGTGCAGGCAAAGTCGTTCAAAGTCGGCGTGGAGATGATCCCGCTGATTTTTTCGAAGAGTCTCAATGTCACCGAGATCACTCTCGATCAGCCAGAAATCAGCCTGGTGAAATCGGAGAATGGCGAGACCTGGAACTTTTCGAGCATCGGAGGCAAGAACTCCTCAGCTCCCAAATCGGAAAAATCAAGCGGTGAGTCATCCACGAATCCGAATTTCACGGTCGCGAAGCTGAGCGTCACCGACGGACGCCTGACGCTTTCGCGTGCAGGCTCGTCAGAAAAGCCACGGGTATACGATAAAGTTAATATTACCGTAACAAGCGTTTCCCTGACGTCCTCGTTTCCCTTCAAAATGAGCGCCGATCTGCCCGGGGGTGGAAGCCTGAATCTCGATGGCAAGACGGGCCCCATCGACGCGAGCAACGCCGCCCTGACTCCGCTCGAAGCCAGAGTCACGGTCAAAGACATGAAGTTGGCCGACTCCGGTTTCATCGATCCGGCGTCGGGCATTTCCGGCATCGCCGACTTCGACGGCACCGTCACTTCCGATGGGCATGAAGCCAAGACGAGCGGCACGCTAAAAGCCACGAAATTGCAGGTGGTTCAGAAGGGTTCTCCCGCAGGACGCCCGGTCGAGTTGAACTACGCCGTCGCGCACGATCTGGTCAAGCAGACGGGCACGATCAGCAAAGGCGATATCTCCATGGGCAAGGCGGTCGCCCACATTTCCGGCGCGTATGACGCACGCGGCAAGGTCACTTCCGTCAACCTGAAACTGAACGGCGAGGGCATGCCAGTTGACGATCTGGAAGCCATGCTTCCCGCGTTGGGGGTCGTATTGCCTCCCAAGGCAACACTGAAAGGTGGCGACCTCAATACAAATCTGACGATTGTCGGCCCGGTTGACAAGCTGGTTACGACCGGGACGATTCGCATGCAGAATTCATCGCTGGCTAATTTCAATCTTGGCTCCAAGCTGTCCGCCATTTCGGCGCTGTCAGGAAAGAACACCGGGAACGACACCACCATTCAAAATTTCAGTTCCGATGTGCGCGTAGCACCCGAAGGCACGCAAGCCAACAACATCAACCTGACGGTTCCCGCCATCGGAGTTCTGACCGGCGGCGGCACCGTGACCCCATCGAACGAACTGGCTTTCAAAATGAACGCGGCTGTGGGGGGAATGGGCATTCCTTTTTCCGTCCAGGGCACAACCTCCGATCCCAAATTTGTACCCGACGTGAAAGGACTAGCGACCGGCCTTCTGCAGGGCGCGCTGAATGGCAAGAACAGTAACGGCCAGCAAAATCCGCTAAGTGGACTGAGCGGACTCTTCAAGAAGAAACAGAAATAGCAAGCCAAAGAAACCGCGTCCCTCCCCAGGAGACGCGGTTTTCTTTTCCATTGGCTTTGAGCGTCAGGAATATCTGATTTAGTATCAGGAAATCATGGCTGGCATCAACCCGACGATTTTCGAGGGACTCGGGCGCTACTCCATCGGAGAGAAACTGCGCACTCTGCGCCTGCGGAAGAATCTGGGACTGGTCGAACTGGGCCGCCACACCAGCCTTTCCGCGGCATTGCTCTCTAAACTCGAGCGCGGAAAGCTGTTTCCTACACTGCCGACTCTACTGCGCATCTCTTTGGTCTTCGGAGTAGGTCTGGAATATTTCTTCACCGACGAAAGCAAACGGCGCGTGGTCGGGATTGTGCGGCGCAATGAACGACTGCGTTTCCCCGAGCGCCCTGGCGTGCACGACGTCCCTTACTATTTCGAGTGCCTCGATTTCCATTCCACCGAGCGAAAGCTCAACGCCTTTCTTGCCGAATTCCAGGAACTGCCGACGGAGAAAATCAAAGCGCACCAGCATGCCGGCGTGGAGTTTCTTTACATCCTGAAGGGGTCAATGATCCTCAAGATCGGAGGCGAAGAGCACTCGCTCGATGCGGAAGACGCCATTTACTTCGACTCTGCCGTGCAGCACAGCTATCGTCGACGGGGATCCAAGCCGTGCACCGGAGTCATCATCACTATCCCGTAGCCCTTCGGCATCACTATTTGACAAGGTCCTTGTGCCGCCTCATACTCACCGCTACGCGCATTCCGGCCGGCAACGGTGGAAGGCGTCGCCTCTTCTGCGGCTATTCACTCTCTGGCCGAGTCTATTTTCACGACCCGTGTTTAAACGTTCGTCTTGCAGGACTGGCCTCTCGTTCTCGCCTATTGGCTCGTCTTTGAATCACGCGAGTTTTTGTTGTTCAGGTTTCGGTCACCCCAAGGAGGATTCGCTGTGTCCAGATCATCTGCTCCCAGAATGCTCTTCCCTGCGTTATGGAGTTTGACTGTCGGCATTGTGGCACTGTCTGCACTTGCCGTTGTGGCGCTCAGACCAGCCAAATCGATTGCAGTGAAGAAGGCCGGGATATTCGCCAGCGTACAAGCGCAGCGGCCCGCGACGGCAAACGCAGACACGGCAGCGATGCGCGGCCGGGTCCGAGCCCAATACGCCGCGCTGCCGCTGGCGTTTGAGGCCAATGAAGGGCAGGTTGATTCGCGCGTCAAGTACATGGCACGTGGCAGTGGATACAAACTTTTTCTGACTTCCTCGCAAGCGATCATGACTCTTCCAGCCAAACGGCGGGCATCTGAGGTGCGAGACATGATGTTGAACAAGCGCCGTGGCGCAGCCGCCGTTCGGAAAACGGCTAGAAGGAGGATGCAAGGAGCGTCACGATCGTCGATGGCATCGGTGCGGATGAACTTCGTCGGCGCCAGCAAGAATTCGAAACTAGAAGCTGACGATCGGCAACCGGGAATCCTGAACTATTTTGTAGGAAAAGATCGGTCGAAGTGGAGGACCGATATTCCTCTCTTCGGACGGGTGCGATATCGCGACCTATATCCTGGCATTGATCTTGCCTTTCACGGCGCAGGAGAGAGCCTCGAGTTTGACTACATCGTCCGTCCGGGCGGCGATGCTTCTTCCATCGAAGTGGGAATCAGCGGGGCGGACATCGTTCGCTTGGACCCCACGGGCAGCCTGTTACTGCAGACCTCGGCCGGCAGCGTCGAGCTGCACAAGCCCGTCGCGTATCAGACAGAGGGCGAGACGCGCGAGGTAATTGCTGCGAATTTTGAGATCGATAAAGATCACCGCGTTAGTTTTCGCCTTGCTCCCTACGATCACAACCGGGAACTCGTGATCGATCCGACCATCACGTATTCCACATACTTCGGCGGCGACTTCGCGGATTACGGAATCAGCATCGCAGTTGACTCCAGTGGCAACTCCTACATCGCCGGAGCAACCGACTCCGACGCCATCCCAGGCTTTCCGAATACGACGATCAACCAAAGCTTTGATGCGTTCCTGAGCAAGCTGAACAGCAGCGGTACTCTGATAAACACCACAGAATTCGGTGGCAGCGGAGACGATTTTCCGGGCGGCGTCGCCGTGGACAGCCAGGGCGTCTACATTTCAGGAACGACGGACTCCAGCGACTTCCCTACAACCGTGGGACAAACTACTTTCCTGGGCGGAGTAACCAACGGGGCAAATGATGCATTTGCGATCAAGTTCACACTGACCGGCGGTTTTCTTTGGGGCACTTATATCGCGGGCAGCGACAGTGACTCGGGCCAGGCGATCGCGGTCGATAGCGCCCACAATATTTACGTAGTCGGAGAAACCTTTTCTAACGATCTGGGCGGCGCAACCGGCGGAGTCAATCCGCTACCCAATGGCAGCGCACCCAATCTCGGCTCCGGCAGCGGCTTCGACGACGGCTTCATCGTTAAGCTGAATGCATCGGGGACGTCCTACGCGCTGGTGAGCTATATCGGTGGCACGGATGGCGATCTGGCGACCGGTGTCGCTCTCGACGCGACTGGAAACATTTATGTTGCCGGCGAAACGATCTCGACCGATCTGCCCGTGACGGCGAGCGTAGTACAGGGGCAGTGCGGAACGGACGGCAATTGCAACGCCTCCGCGTCAGGCCCGCTGGACGACAGCTTTGTGGTCGCCATTAAGGCAAATCTGTCGGGCTATAACTACGTGACCTACTACGGAGGCAGCGATGTTGACGACGCGCTGGCGATCGCAGTGGATGCGGGTGGGAACGCCTTTATCACCGGCACGACCGCCTCATCCGATTTCCCGACGCAATCGCCACTACAGAGTTCTCTTGCGGGTTCGCTGAACGCGTTCATCGCAGAGTTGAACAGCACAGGTACAGCAGTTTCTTACGCCAGCTATCTGGGCGGCAACGGTTCGGATGTTGGCCTCAGCATCGCTCTGGACTCAGGTGACAACGTATACGT
Source organism: Candidatus Solibacter sp. (assembly GCA_035501655.1). Taxonomy (GTDB): domain Bacteria; phylum Acidobacteriota; class Terriglobia; order Terriglobales; family Acidobacteriaceae; genus Sulfotelmatobacter. Next base: position 23,313 of record DATJVU010000009.1, on the reverse strand, counting down.
CACGGGTCAGACAACCTCGACAACCTTCCCGATGGTCAATCCGACGCAGGCGACTCCGAGCGGTAGCAGCGATGCGTTCGTCAGCGTATACGGCCTCAGCCAGGGGCTCATGCTTTTCTCAACGTATCTGGGTGGCGGCGCAGATGAGGATCAGTTCGAGGGAAGCATCGGGCTCGACGGATCCCAGAAAATCTATGTGACCGGCGATACTACATCGGGCAATGGATCTACCGCCTCATTCCCGACGATCACCGGAGCGCTTCAGGCGACATACGGCGGCGGCACTTGCGTTGACAACATCGGCGACAACGTTCCCTGCACCGACGCATTCGTTACGGCTTACGGGCCCGCCACCGCGCCCGACTTTACCGTGGCCGCCACGACGCCCACGGCGGTGAGTCCGGGAACTTCGGGCACCTCCACGGTGACGCTGACCGCTCTCAACTCCTACAACCAGAGCGTGACCCTAGGTTGCAGTGTGAGTGGCGGTGGCTCGCCTGCGCCTGCGTGCAGCGCGAGTTCGTTCTCGCCTGGGTCGGTTACGCCGACGAACACTTCCACGCTGACCATCACCACGACGGGTGCATCCGCTGCGATCCTGTCGCGTCCGTCGGGCTTGCTCTATGCCATGTGGCTGCCGGTCGTGGGAGTGTCACTGCTTGGCATGCGGCTCAGCACCGGTCGGCGGAGGCAGAAATTGCTCGGCTTCTTGTTGCTGGGCATCGTTATGATGGCGCTGTTCTTCCTGCCGGCCTGCGGCGGCGGCAACAGCGGTGGCGGAGGCGGTGGTGGATGCTCCGGTTGTACACCGGCGGGCAACTACACCGTTACCATCACCGGTGTCGATGGGAACAATCTGTCGCACTCCACGCAAGTGACGCTGACCGTAAACTAACCGCTATTCTTGCCTTGGCCGCCTCGGAGCACGAGGCGGCCTTTCTTCCCTAATGCACAATCCGGATTGCTCGCAATCCGGCGCGCGCACAATCTGGGATGGTACTATTTAAGATTCCATTGGCTGCGTGCGTTGTCAGGTATCGGAGAAGTGGGACCGATCCGGGCAGCCTTTACCGCGCGCTGTGAATCGAAGATCCTTAGATCGAAGATATTTGAACCGATATCCGCTCATGCCGACATCCCAGTTGCTGACATCCATCTTGAAATCCAGACTCTTGCGCGGGTTAATCGGCGCCGTGTGCCTGTTCCTGGCGGTGAACGGATTGGTTCTTCCGGCCGCCGGGCAGGACTTTACTCTCACGATGGATAAGTTCCTGCCAGCCTCCTCGGTCAATCCCGGCGGCCAGGCCACTTCAAATATCACGCTGAATCCTGAAAACGGATTCACAGGCACGGTGACCCTTGGCTGCACAGTCACAACGACCGCAACCGACGTAGCCGTCTTTCCCGAGTGCCAGGTGAGCCAATCTACTGTGGCGCCTCCCGGCAGCGCGTCGGCGATCGTCACCAGCGCAACCGACCAGGGCACGGCCACTTCCGCCAGCTACACCGTCACAGTCACCGGGACATCGGGTTCGCTGGTGCATACGGCGTCGCTGACGTTCACCGTATTGGCCGTCGCCCCCGATTTCACCATCACCATCGCCACGCTGGTCGCGCCGAACAGCGTGCCGGCGGGCACGGGCGCGCAAGCAACCATCAGCGTGAACCCGATCAATGGCTACACCGGCATGGTCACGCTGGCGTGTAGTTCCATCACGCCCGTCGTGGTCTATCCTCCGATCTGCACTTTTACGTATCCGTCGGGACAACTTGGTCTGCCGATCACCGCCGGGCCCGCCACCACCACCCTCACCATCAACACCCTCGGCCCTACGCCCACCGGAGCAGTGGCACAAAAACGGGTGTTTTACGCGTTCTGGCTCCCCGTGCCTCTCGCCCTCGTCAGCATCGGCGCACTTGGTGGACGGCGCGCGCGAAAGAGTCTGGCGCTTCTCGCGCTTTTTGTCACCATGGCTTGTGTGCTGCTTTTGCCTGCATGCAATAACTACAACAGCACCACAAACACGAACACCAACGTCGTCACACCCGCCAACACGTACACCATCACGCTGACCGGCGTGGATCAGAACGGCGAAGTCTCCAGCAACTCCAGCACCACCAACACCGCTCCCACCGTGTCACTCACCGTCACTGCCCCAACCAACACGCAGTGAGTCATGGCGCGCCCCTGCCCCTTGTTGAGACCACTGTTGCCGCTAGCTCTGCTTTCCGCGCTTATTCCGTCCCCGGCCAGTGCCGCGCCGCTTCCAAAAGAGAAAGCGAAAATGCCCGCTGTCCGCTGGGACGAAGAGTACCCAGGTTGTACGTTTTCGCGCAGCGATGACGGAAAATTCCACTATGGATTGTGGTCCGGCGAGTTGGGAGTCACGGTCACTGTCGACTCGCAGGAACTGGAAAAAGTGCATCGCCGGCACGAACCATTTTTCAGCCTGCTGGTGAACATCCGCTACCGCGGACCGGGTGCGCTCGACTTAACTACCGATCAAATCACGCTGCAGTTTCTCAAACATTTTCAAGTGGCGCAGCCGGCGCTCGATCCGGAGGAATTCGCCGCGAAAATCCAGAACGACGCCGACGAACTCGATCATGCCACTGCTCGCGAGGTGGAAAGGCATCCCGAGAAAAAACAGGAAAAAGAAATGCTGATGCGAGCTTTTCAAAAAGATTCAGCGCAGCTGGAGGAGTTCGTCACCAAAAACAGTTTGCGTCCGGCTCGCTTGGACACGGGAAATCCCGAGGCGGGCGGCTGGGTCTTGTTCAGCACTGACAGCAAGTGGATCAGCCACTGGAAGAAGCAGGAAGAGTTCATTTTGCGCCTGCCGCTCGACGGAAAAGTGTTCGAATTTCCCTTCAAGCTTCCGCCTAAGCCGGGCGAGGTGATGCTGAGAAAGCGGCAGTGAGTCGCAAGGCTGAAGTCTGAAGTCCGGTCCTTACGACGCGGCCCTACGCGCTTGCCGCTCCAGTTCGGCCGCCTGATGCATCAGCACATCGCGCAGCGATACCAGCCCCTTCAATTCACGGCCATCGATAATCGGCAAGTGGCGGAATCCGAACTCGCGCATGATGAACAGGCAGTCTTCGATGCTCTCCTCGGAGGCCACGGCCCGGGGATTCGCTGTCATGACTTCCGACACAGCCGTCGTACCCGGAGTCCGCCCGACAGCGACCACGCGGTTCATGATGTCGCGCTCGGAAAGTATCCCCGCCAGCTCCCCGTTGCGCAGCACAGGCAGAGCGCCGATGTTGTGCTCCATCATGAAGCGCGCGGCTTCCAGCACGGTTCGCGATGCTTCCACCGAGTACACTTTGCGGTCTTTTACCAGTTCGCGGAGAGTTGCCATGGCTGACTCCTTATGCGGCAATCTTGGAGTGGACTTTGAACCAGGATTTGGCTTCCCAGTCCCCGGCTTTCTTGGACGGAAATACTACCACAGGGTGCCGGGTCGTGGGTGATAGGTGTTGGGTCCAGGTGTTAGGTGTTGGGTCTTTAGTCCCAAGACCCAACACCTAACACCTGGTACCCAAAACTAGAATCGCAATTGCGGACCAAACGTAACACGGAGGTTGTTGTGCCCGCCATTGATGAAATAGATGTCATCACCCACTTCGGCGCGGATGCCGATCGGTCCAGCGAATGCTTCAAAACCGCCTGCCGGATAAATGGCGAACGCCGTAGTGCCGGTCGTCAAGCCAACCGTGTTCACGAAACCGGTGGGCGCGTTTTGGTTGTTGATGCTGAAATTATCGAAGCCGACTTTGCCCGTTACGAATACGCGGAACGGTCCTGAGCCCGCCTGGAATTTCGGCCCGAAAAACCCGTGTAGCGTGCGAAAGCTGGTGTTCACCAACTCCGTGCTGACGCCGTTGCTGAATGTATTCGTGAAATTCCGCTTGAAGTCGTACGACATTTCAGCTTCCATCTGCACGCTCGGCCGAATGTTGAATGCGGCGCGGCCACCGACACCCACAAAATTTCTGACCGGTGTCGAGTCGGAGAGGCGGAAGTAATCCGCAAAGGCGCCTACTTCAACATGATCGGTGGAATGATCCTGCGCCATCAGCATCGGTGTGGCGCAGAACATGGAAAACAAAAATAGCGGAAAAGTAATCAGACCCAGACTGCGTTTCATTTAGATTCCTACTCCTTAGTAGTGGGATGCACGCACACTTCTCCCCGGCCGTTGGCGGAGATAGAGCGGAGGGACATCACGGCAAGTCTCTAAATGGATGCGGTCCGGCGACGAGAGGTTGGCGACCCCGAGATGTGTTGCGGTTTCAGCGGGAGCAAAAGATCTACTGAAACGAGTTGTCTGAAACAGAACGGGCGCGAAATGTTTCCGCGCCCATGTGAATTCGTCTACAACTTCTTTATTGCAAGTGGTTGAGATGCGCCGGCGTGGCGTCTGCCGTGCTGTTGTCGGAACGCGGCGTCATCGATACTACGAAGTATTCCCGCTCTTTGTTGTCGAGATCTTCGACGCGCAGCAGCATCTTGTCTTTTTCCAGGCGGAACTGCGCCACCTCGCCAACGGGCAGCAGAACGGGATGCTTCTCGTCCCGCGGTCGAATGCGGAAGATGGTTCGCTCGGACTGCAGTACGTATTCCTGACAGAGCACTTCCTGCGTCTTCTTGCTGCCGGAATCTGTGCCCAGTACTTCTCCAGCGAAACTCTTCGCATCTTTTTCGGCGGTGCCGCAGGTCACCGACTCCATTTGCAGCAGCTTGCCCGCTTGATAAGCCTTGGGCTCCTTGGCATACACCGCGCATGCCACGCCGAGCAACCCACAAAGCATCAGCTTCGAACGCATATGACTGTCCCCTAAAGGAATTGGAAGCCAAAGAGATTTTGACCAGCCGCACGGGAGCGCGGGATTCTTTGACTCCTCAGCAATTCTTAACGCTGGGAAAGAGAAATACAGGTCACTTCGGTAATCACAGGAGTGGTTACTCCGTGAGGCTACTAGCTATGAGCTGTGAGCACGAGGCTTGAACATAGGGCGAGTTTTCGAGGGGCGCAACACTTCTTGAATTATTGCAGGCAACTCGTAGCTCGAAGCTCACGCTCGAAGCTCGCAACTCCCTAACGTTCGACCACATCCTCCAGCGTCGCAAAAAATGCAGGATAGGAAATCGCCGCAGCCTCGGCTCCGGTGATGACCGTCTCGCCCTCGGCACGCAGCGCGGCAACGGCAAACGCCATCGCGATGCGGTGATCTCCAAGGGAATCGATCTCGGCGCCGTGCAGCACCTGGCCGCCGGAAATCTTGAGGCCGTCTTCCCGCTCCTCGAGCTGCGCGCCCATCCTCCTCATGTTCTCTGCCATCGCGGCGATGCGATCCGATTCCTTGACGCGCAATTCTTTCGCATCGCGCACTTCCAGACCACGCTCGGTGTAGGGTGCGATTGCAGCCAATACTGGAATCTCATCGATCAGTGCCGCCGAATCGGCCCCGGCAATCGTCGCACCCGTCAGCTTTCCACCTTGCACCTGCAGCGTGCCGACCATCTCTCCGTGAACTTCATCCAGTTGTGTGACCGAAATGTGCAAACCCATTTGCATGAGAATGTCGAGCAGGCGGGCGCGAGTAGGGTTCATGAGGAGATTCGGAATGACAAGTTGCGATTCGGGGAATAGTGCCGCGGCACACAGGAAAAATGCCGCGCTCGAGAGATCGCCGGGAATTTGCGTTTCTATCCCTCGCAGGGTCTGTCCACCACTAATTCGGACTTCATTCCCTTGCTGCACACTCTTGCGCTCGACCTCCGCCCCGAAAGCACGCAGCGCAACCTCGCCATGATCGCGCGTACGCATCGATTCTTCGATGCGCGTTTCCCCGTCCGCGAGCAATCCCGCAAACAGCAGGCACGATTTCACCTGCGCGCTCGCCACCGGCATCGCATAGTCGATCGCTTTGAGCCTGCCGCCCGCGATGCGCAAAGGCGGCCTGCCTTCATGCGATGAAATGCGCGCGCCCATCATCGTCAGCGGGTTGATCACGCGCTCCATAGGCCGCCGCGACAGCGAGTCATCGCCCGTCATTTCGCTGGTGAAATCCTGCGCCGCGACAATGCCACTCAACATGCGCATCGTCGAGCCCGAGTTCCCGCAATCGAGCGGTGTCGATGGCGCCGCCAGATGCGCTCCCTTGCCCTGGATTTCAATCACGTTATGCGCTTCGTCGACCCGTTCCCAGCCGACACCCAGCGCGCGGATGCAGCCCAGCGTGCTCGCGCAATCCGCCCCGCTCGAGTAGTTCGACAATCGCGATTTGCCTTCCGCGATGCCAGCCAGCATGGCATACCGATGCGAAATCGACTTATCTCCCGGAAGTACGACACTTCCGCGCACGTTACGCGCCGGACGAACGATCACCGAAGAACCCGAGCTCATGGTGAGATCAATAGTATCGGAAGGGAGGGGAAAAGAATTGTTGATTGATGATTGTTGATTAAAACCAGAATCGCCACCAGCAGTTGCCTTAGTCAACAATCAAAAATCAACAACGAAGGCTAAGCCAGCGCTTTCGCCTCAGCAGTAGCCTGGCGCAAAATATCAGGCGGGACTTCCCTCATCGTGACGCCGAATTCGAACATCGGCGTCTCCGTGCCGCGACCCCATCGCGCGACTTCCCAATGCGCGCGCACAAACTTCACGTCGGCGTGCTCGGTGAGATCGAGCAAAAGCGGAGTCTCGCCCCAATAAAATTTCTGCGGAAAGGCAGCGATCGACTTCGCGCTCCAGGTTGCGCCGTCGGCCGAGGCGAAGATGCTGACGTCAAGCGACTCCTGCTCGATGATCTTCGTGATGGACAGCGTAACCAGAAACACGCGATTAGACGCGCCGGACACATCGACGGCTGCGCCGTCGCCTTTGGCCGTAACTGCAGTATTTGCAGGAACCAGAATCGCTTCGCTCATAGCGTGCTCACCGACGAAAGATTTTAACAAATCCTGCTTATCACTCCGACGGATGTTCCGCCGTGAACTCGCTGCAGCACGGCTTCTGCGCCGGCTTGAACTCCATCAATTCCACCCGTGTAAAGTCTGGATCGTAGACGTTCAACTGCCACTTGCCGTCCCTGCCCATCTGCGCGCGCTCGTCGCCGTGCTCTTTCCATCCATGCGATTCAAGCAGCGCCTGCGCCTTCTTGATACCGACGACGCCAAGCGAAATGTGATTCATCACGCCCGTCAGTTGCAAATCTGCATGTTCTGGCTGATTCAGCATGTACTCCAGCCAGTCGCTGCCATCGGGAACCTGCATCGCCACCCAATCGGCCACGTCGTCTTTCATACCGCCATGCCAATACGGACGAAAGCCGAGAATATCTTTGTAAAAGTGATCCTCGGCGTCGCGGTGGTAGACGAGAAAGCCGGTGTGAATCATACGATGCGAGCATGCCGTCGCCGGAACCGCCGGAACTTCGGCGTTGCCACGCTCCACGAACTCGACGCGATGACCATCGGGATCAGTCACCGAAAAAGCCAGACGGTGATCGCCGAGCCCCTCAATCTGTCCCGGCTTGATTCCCTTCTCGCTTAGATATTTCCTTAACGCGACGATGTGATCTGTAGTGAACGCGATGTGATCCATGCGGTCGGTCGCCTTCGCATTCGGTGCCGGACTATACCCTACCCACTGCGAACCCACCATGTATCGCGCAACTCCTGCCTCTACCGGCTTCCCGGCCGAAAGCCCGAGAATATCGGTGTAAAGCCTGCGCACACCATCCGGCGCCGTCGTGTAGAACGAGACATGGTCAATGCCCGTGATGCGCGGACGCGCGGTTTGGGATACAGAGCAAATCGAAAGCAGTGACAGAAAGAGTAGAAATACGATTTTCTTCATGGCGGGATGATTTTAGAGCAAGAGCTAAGAAGGCCAAAGAGCCAAATTCTCTTCGCGCTCCAAACCCAAACCGTTCACCACAGAGGACACAGAGGGCGCAGAGTTTTCACCCAAGCTTTCCTCTGTGTTCCTCTGTGTCCTCTGTGGTGAACGGTTTTGAACTTGGCGGCTACCATCTACAACCCATCGAGAAACTGCCGCAAAAGGTTCGCCGCTTCCTCAGGCTGCTCCCAAGGCGAGTAATGGCCAGCCTTCGGAATCACCCTCAACTGGCTGCCTGAAATGTGTTGCTGCATAACAGATGCTTCGCTCACTCCGGTAAGAATATCTTCCTCACCCGTGACGATTAACGTCGGCACATTGATCATCTTGAGGGTTTCAAGCGAATCCGGCCGCGCAGCCATGCCCCGCTGCACCTGCGCGACATCCTCCGGCGACATCTTTCGCAGCATGCGCATTGCTCCGTCGACCAGATCGGGACGTGATTCGCGCGTTGTTTTTCCCACCAGCTTCGGAATCATCGATTCGAAAAACGGCTCCGTCCCGCGTTCAAGAACGTCATTCGCCGCCTGCAGCCGGGCCGCCCGGGCTTCGGCATTGTCGGCGGGAGCCTTCGTGTTGCACAGGCCCATCGCCGCCACGCGCCCGCGATACTTGCGCCAGAACTCAAACATCGCGTATCCCCCGATCGAGACTCCGATCAACGGTGCCCGCCCAACATCGGCGTCATCCATCATGCGCGCAATGTCGGCGGCGTGCTTCTCCATCGTGGCCGGACCCTGCCCGATTTCCGATTCGCCATGCCCGCGTAGGTCGGGCAAGATCACCCGATAGCGCGTCGAGAGCGTCTCAGCCACAGGCATCCAACATTCATGGTTGGCCGGGAAAGGATGAAGCAACACGACCGGTGGACCGTCGCCCAACACCCAATAGACAAGCTCGGCGTCGTCGCTTCGAATGTGGCGGAAGAAAAGCGGCTCCATGCCGAGAATTTAATCACATCGGAGCGCGTGGGGCTGGAGGGACTGCTTGGTCCGAAAACATGTTAGACCCTGACGCATTCGTCCGGGCCACTGTGGATGATTACAGATAACTCAGCAGCTCTTAGGTCGACTGCGGTCCCGTAGCCTGCGGCGCGACTACGTGTCCCACCGGCGCCGGCAGCAGCAAAGGCTCCTCCGGCATCACGATCCACGCAATGAAATACGGGATGAATCCCACACAAGTCATGATGGCCGTGATCAGCCATACCACCCGCACCAGCGAAACATCGATGTCAAAATATTCCGCAAAGCCCAGACAGACTCCGCCGATCCTGCGTCCCATGCGGGGCCGGATCAGCTTGCGTCGCGCCAGCGATGCTCCCACCCGAATGCCGCAATACGCGCATACGGCTGCGTCATCCTGAATCACTTTTCCGCAGTAGTTGCAATACATGGCGTGACCCTCCCTGCTTGAATATACGCACACCGACTTCAACAGGTTCCCTTACTCGGTTCCCCTATTCCCGGTACGCCTCTTTTATGTACCTTCGCGCTTGGTCAGCTGGGCCCGTATTGGCGTTGCCCGCCAGCACGGTCTCATATTTCTTCATGGCCAGCTCGCGCTGCTGCAGCAGATCGTACATCTCCCCAGCCGCGAGATTGGCTTTCTGCATCACGTCCGGATCGGGATTGGGCGCCTGGTTCACCAGGTCGTAGGCTGCAGCTGCACCCGCGATGTCTTTCTTGCTGCGCAGCAAATCTCCCAACCCCCACGCCGCCATCTCGTAGTGCAGGTTGCCGTACTTCCCATCCCGCCCGTTCTGCCACACTTTGCGATAGACCGCTTCTGCTTCCGGCAATCGCCCCGCCGATCGCAGCAGGTTCGCGACCTCAGTCAAAAACAGATGATTCCGCGGATATTTCGCAGAGAGCTCCTGCATATATTCGAGAGCCTCGTCATACTTGTGCTCTCGCCGTAGAAAGAGCGTGATCACGACTTTCGCGTCGACTGCGTTCTCGCCGTCGCTTTTCGCCACCTCGCGCAGATATTCCAGCCCTTTTTCCTTCGATCCGCTCAGCCCTGCCAGCGCCGCAGCCACCTTCACGCTCCATGGCAGGTTGCCTACAACGTAGTTGTGCGTGCCCACCACGAGCTTGGCGTCGGTGAAATCAGGGGCGAGATCGAGAACATGTTCGTGGTCGTGCCGGGCTCCCACCGCGTTGCGCAGAGCCGAAAACCACGCCCGCTCCACCAATCCCGTGTAAACCGCGAACTGCGCGCGTGTCACGCCCCGGCAATAGATCGCGTCCACATCTTTGGGATTCTTCTTGAGTTCCTGCTCCTCGATCTCCTCCGCGCGATGCGCTAGCTGTTTGATCCGGTTCTTGATCTTCGGGTCGGTCGGCCGCGGAGTGCGCCCAATAAAGCTATCATTGGCATAATCACCGGTGTTCATCGCGCCCGTGTCGTAGAGATCGTGGATCAGCACCGTGGTCAGAAGATGGTTCAGCACGAACGCGTCGTTGGGCCGCTTCTCGAGGATCTTCTCGAACTCCTGCGTGGCCCGGTCGTACTCCATGTTGTAGAAGTGGAAGAAGGCAGTATCGGTCTGCGCATCATGCGGGACGGCGTGAGCCGGAGCAGGGGGCGACGGAACGGGGGCTGCCTCAATCTGCGCCGGAGCTGTTGTGCCCAGAAGCGTCAGGCACAACGCAAGGGCAGACGCAACCGCGCTCCCTCTGCGGACGGTCAACCGCCATTTCAATTGACTGATCACAAGCTGATTGGCCTCGATTGATCTAGTCTAATGGAAGTGGCAGACGCCTGCTTCAAGCGTAGTGTGTCTCTGAGTCTTCCTGTTCCCTCGTCTGTGTCCTCTGTGGCTTGTGAGCATTCCCCGAAAATTCTGACACCCAATGGGGTAAAGGACCGGATCCAGGTGTGCCAAGCTAGCCAACTGGCGCCCGGCACCAATCTCCCTATAATTTCCACAGCCACAGAAACTGATCCGGGTGCGGAAGGAACACAGCCATTTCGCGCCCGGCCAGCCGAATGGAGCTCGGCTGGTCGTGCGGCGCGGAGACGCTTTCGAGCTTCTCAAAGATCCCTTCCGCACCGGTTCAGCGGCTGCCGATTCAAGAGAACGCATCAACTGATTTCAACGGGTCCGGGGCTTTCGTAACTGATTCATCTTTACTCTCTGGCGCGAGTAATAATTGCGCGAAACATCGTCGCAACCGTCGTCAATAAGCTTGCAAGTGGCTGTTTTGCAAGGAACTTAGCAAAATTACCCTTTGGCGTTCTGAATGCCATACTCCCTTGGGGATTTTGCTGTAGGAGTCTTATGTCGGAAGTAGCACAGGAAGCGCAGCACGAGTTTTGGCGGCCACCCTCCCCCTTAACCGCCGCTGAAATCGTGCACCCGGCGATCGAGGCCCTGCCTTCGATGGCCGAGGTCTGCTCGCGTTGCGGCCGCGAGTTCCTCATGGGCTCGCGCTTCTGCCATTCCTGCGGCGGACGCCGCCCCGAAGCAATCAGCGCCGACGCCGCAGTCATTGCCGGACTCTGGCAGCAGGTTGTCGAGCGCACGCAAGCCGCCTGTTCCGCGCTTGCGCGGCTCAAGTTTCCCGCCTGGCTGCGCTATCTGCAGTTTCACGAGATCAAGACGCGGGTCGGCCTTTCCACCGCCTCTCTGATTGCATTCATGATTGGCTTGGGCTGCGTGGCTGGAGCCTTGCTGGTGGGACTGCTGACTGCAAAAACCCTTGTGGATTGGCAGGCGATTCAGTTCTACCGCGCCGAATGGCTGCTGGCGGCAACCGCCTCGTTCGTCGCCGGAATCCTGCTGAAGAAGTCATCCAGCCGCGACCGCGACTAGTTTCTTCTGAGAAAAACTTTCCTTACTCCGCTCCCGATCCCACCGCACGCCGTTGCTGACCCAGGCGATAGAGATGGTGCACCGGACCCGTCCCTCGGCCAACCGGGTGCCCCGCTGAGATCGCAGCCGTGACGTACGTCTTGGCCAGCAGCGTCGCTTCGGCCACGCCTCGATCCTGCGCCAGATGGCAGGCCATCGATGTCGCAAAAGCGCATCCCGTCCCGTGCGTCGATTTGGACCGTTGTTTCTCCGCCTTGAAAATCTCCTGCTCGACTCCTCGCTTCGTCGTGAAGCTAAGCAGATCGATCGCCTTATCCAGATGCCCGCCAGTCACCACCACGGTCTGGGCACCCATCTCGTGCAGCTTCGCTGCGGCCGATTTCATATCCTCCAAGTCTGCAACCTTCAACCCCGTGATCGCAGCCGCCTCATCCGTATTCGGCGTGACTACGTCGGAGAGCGGAATCAAACGCTCAATCAGAACCTTGGTTCCGGGAGCATCCAGCAGGTCCGCGCCCGACGACGACTTAAGAATGGGATCCAACACAATATTCGGCAGCCGCGACGCTGGCCGCTGCGATGATTTTGCCGTAACAACCGGCTTGGACAAGAAATCGGCTACCGCCCGCGCCACCTTGGCCGACCCCAGCATGCCGATGTGGACTGCAGCGATATCCAAATCTGCAGCCAGCTCTTCCAGACTCTCGGTCAGCAGCTCCGGATCTGACGGGCTTACCCTTCGCACCCCGCGGGTCGACTGCACCGTCATGGCGGTGATGCAGGCCACTCCGTAACAGCCATGGGCGGCAATGGTCTTGATATCGGCGGTCACACCGGCACCCGAAGAGGGGTCAAATCCGGCGATTGTGAGGACAACGGGTGGTTTTTCGGCCATCGACTCAGTGTTTGTTGAACCCGATACTACCCTGTTTAAGATCCGCTGGTCACAACTTTGCACCGACGTAAGTTACCTTCGGAAGCTGAGGCTAAGGAAAAATAATTCAAGCCAGCTCCAGCGTTCGGCCCTGTAAATCCATGATTCCGCTCAAGTTTGTGTGGACCCCACTGTAAGCCATTGATTCCCGGCAGCTTGTAAATTCTACCCTGCGCAGTCCGATGGGCTATTTACCAAATTGCAAATACGTAACCGTCAAGAAATAAAGGCACTTGCCTGCATGTATCTAAATCGACAACAGGTTACGTGAGAATTCTATTACTCCGAAGTCATCTCCGAGGCCCCCAAATCGCCTTGACAGGCATTTGGCACGCCGATAGCATCTACGAACTACACGAAACAGCCTTAAGGCCAAAGTAACTTTTGAGTATGCGAGGAGAACTGAATGCGAAGACGTATAGCTCATGGACTGGCGCTTGCCTGTATGGTCGCCAGCCTGGGAGCGGCTCAGGCACCGAACATCTCGGAGGCGAAACAGGCTCCAGGTAGTTCAGCCCAAAAGCAAGCAGAAGTCCGCAACCAGGCTAAACCCAAACCGTATCAAGTTGGGACGGCCTCATGGTACGGCGAATATTTTGAAGGCAAACCGACGGCTAGCGGTGAACCGTACGAAATGTACGACATGACCGCGGCGTCGCTGACGATCCCGCTGGGAACCTACGTGCGGGTCACGAACCTGCATAACGGCAAGGCCGTCGTGGTTCGCGTCAATGACCGCGGACCCGTGGTCCCCGGACGGATCATCGATCTGTCTTACGGTGCTGCACAGGCTCTGCAATTCCGCCAACGCGGTTTACAGCGCGTCCGCCTGGATGTGGTCCATCCGGCCACACTGAAAGCCAAGGTTGCCACCCCCCGGCTGCAGAAGCCAGGCTACCAGACCGTTGCCTATAACAACCCTTCTATAGCGCAACTCCCGTAAAACGTCATACACTGGCAGGGATGCCCCCCACCCTGCCACAAGTTCCTCACGGTAACGTTGATTACCGTGGCGGTAGCGGTGTTGTCGATCCGCGCGAGCGGCTGATCGTCGCACTCGATGTCTCGACGGCTGCTGCGGCGCAGAAGATCGTTGCAGCGGTGGGCGACTCTGCCCTGACCTATAAAGTTGGCATGCGGCTTTATACAGCCGAAGGTCCGCAAGTAGTGCGGGATCTCGTCGCCTCAGGCCGTCGTGTGTTTCTCGATCTGAAATATCACGACATTCCCAACACGGTGGGGGCGGCAGTCAGCGAAGCCGCAAAGCTCGGCGTCAGCATGCTCACGGTGCATGCCGCCGGCAGCGGAAAAATGCTGCGCGCTGCCGTCGAAGCGGCACAATCGCGCCCGGGGCTGATGGTCCTCGCAGTTACCGTCCTCACCAGCCTCGACGGAAATGATCTAGAAAAAATTGGCGTGCGCGGCACCGTGCAGGATAGCGTCGTACGCCTCGCCACCATCGCCCTCGCCAACGGATGCCAGGGCATCGTCACCTCAGCCCGCGAAGCCTCCAACCTGCGCGCCGAACTCGGCGACGAATTCGCCATCGTCACTCCAGGCGTCCGCCCTACCGGCAGCGACGTGGCAGACCAAGTCCGAGTAGTCACCCCCGCCGAAGCCATCGCCTCCGGCGCCAGCCATATCGTCGTAGGACGGCCCATCACTGAAGCCGCAGACCCTGCTGCCGAAGCCAGAGCGATCCTGGCCCAAATCAGATAAAGGTAGCGTTCACGGCGGATATTCCGGGAAGGGCACGAGTTCCACTCGTGCCGCTAACGCGTTCTAACACGGCCGCGCTTTAGCGCCTGAGGGACGCCCGTGAAGCCGCCAACGACCCGTTCGGCCAAGCTATTGGGCTGTTGCAAGCGGCCTTTTAGGGTAGTAGTGTGGTAGTATATTCTGTGGTATGATAGTAGCATGAAAGAGAAGACATCGCTCACACTGTCAAAAGAAATCCTCACCGGCATTGATCGCATGGCCGGCACCAAGCAATCGCGTTCCGCTTTCATCGAATCTGTTTTGCAGGAATATCTGAAAGAGCGGGCACGCAACCAACGCGATGCGCGCGACGTAGAGATTATCAACCGCAATGCGGCGCGGTTGAACCGTGACGCTGAGGATGGATTGGAGTATCAGGCTCCGCTGGGTGAGTTTCCAGAGGAATAGGGATTAAACGAATATCCGATGAGGCGCGGAGAGATCTATCGAGTGCCGAGACCCGAGGGCGACACCACACGCCATCGCAGCTTCGTGCTTGTCAGCAGACAGCGCCTTATCGATTCCGCCTACTCGACCGTCGTCTGCGCCCCGATTTTCACGCAGGGTGACGCACTCTCGACGCAAGTGCGAATTGGACCAGAGCAAGGGCTGAAGCACGAGAGTTGGATCGCCTGTGACAATCTAAGAAGCATCCGCAAGTCCGACCTGACGCAATTCGTGGGCTCGCTATCCGGGTCGAAACTCGCCGAAGTGGATGAGGCACTCCGGGTCGCACTCGCGCTAGACTAATTTTGGAACGGCGGTCGGGGAACCGCGCGGGGCGGCGAAGAACTACAGCTTCTCAAAAAACTCGCAGGCCGAGCACGAAATATAAATCCCGCCCGGGACGCCGCGTTCGCGATCTTTCACTCGCTTCACGATGCGCGTCGGCTTGCCGCACTTGGGGCAATCCGTGCTCTTGGTGGTGTCCATGACCTTCTTGCGGTCAGCTGTTTTTGCGATCTTCGGTCCTACTGCCATGACTTGATTCTCCTGATCTTTAGATGTGTGCGCAGCGCGGTCCGCATCAACTCTGTCGCCGAAAGTTGTGGAGGATTACCAATCCGGAAGCTAAACGATCCACTCGGACGATGCGCAAAATCAAAGACAGCGCAGCTGCGTCTTCAACGATTCCGTCGCACTCGATTTTACAGGAAGCGCACGCTAGATGTCTCGTAGTGTGCGCAAAGGTTAGACCGGGCAACAGAGCGCGGTGAGGGATCTGCCGCACAGCACACTACATCAATCTACGACCTTTATCCGAGGGGCGTTGCGATAGGGTCGATTTGTCGAGCAGGAATTTGACAAGAGCAAGGAACGGCCTCAGCTTGCGTTTATCAGGGTCGTATTCGGTTGCACACCAGCGATCCACGACGTGATATTTGCCCTTCGAGACGCCTTCGAGAACCCACTCATCACCATCAGAACCGCGCACATCATCGTCGGTCGCTATTTGAAAAAAAGCCAGATCCTGAACCAGTACGTCAAGCGTTCTTGAATCCGCGGCAGTGAGTTCAACATCTCGCGATTCAGCCAGTCGGCCGGGATCATATCCTGCATGACCACTGAGGCGTCGCGCTGTCAGACGATAGATAGCACCATGTTTTTGAACTCTCACGGCAATCGAATTGCCCCAGGTAGGAAGAATCAGGATTCGATAGACTTCGGCATCCGGTTCCACTGCGAGGGGAGCCAAGTGAGGCTCGTTCATTCGCTGCAGGGATGTTCCGAACCACTTTGCTTCAAGTTTAGAGACTCCATCTTCTCCCGGTTTCGTCGCTGCAGGAAAATACGAACGATCCTGTCCGGAAGCGGCTTGGAGCAGAACCATAACGGACAGAAGAAGCGCAGTTCGCATCGAGCACTCATCAAGTACATGGACAACGCTACTTAGGATGTTGGATTTTTGCAATCTGGATGCTTGTATAGGCTACATTTTGTAGTCGAGAGTTAACTCCTCCGCGTTGACCCCGTTCCCTGCCCCTGCTACCGTAATATGTTTGCCCTGTTGTGCGCGGCCCGTTCTGTTCCCGGCAAACATCGATCTTTCCGGTCTTAGGTCTTTCCGGTCCTATATCTTCCGGCCTTCGACCGGACCGAGGGCCGACTTCATAGCCTCAGGAGATTCTCATGCCTGCCATCAAATTTCGCGGCGTCGATTTTCTGCAATACGATTCCCTGCTCACCGACGAAGAAAAACTTGTGCGCGACACCACGCGCCAGTTCATTGAAGACAACCTCATCCCCATCATCGAAGAGTGCAACCGCGCCGGGCGCTTCCCGAAAGAACTCATCAAGCCCATGGCCGATCTCGGCTTCTTCGGCGCGTCGCTCAAAGGCTACGGCTGCGCCGGCATGGGCAACGTGGAATACGGCCTGATGACCCAGGAACTCGAGCGCGGCGACTCCGGCGTGCGCAGTTTCGTCAGCGTGCAATCGGGACTGGTCATGTATCCGATCTACGAATTCGGCAGCGACGAGCAAAAAGAAAAATGGCTGCCCGCCATGCAGAAGGGCGAAAAACTCGGCTGCTTCGGCCTCACCGAGCCCGATTTCGGCTCGAACCCCGGCGGCATGCGCACCCGCGCCAAAAAAGTCGGCAACGAATACGTCATCAACGGCGAAAAGATGTGGATCACATCCGGCACCATCGCCGACGTCGCCGTAATCTGGGCCAAAGTTGAAAACGAAAACGACCGCGTCCGCGGATTCCTCGTCGAATGCGACCGCCCCGGCTTCAAAGCCGACGACATTCACGGCAAGTGGTCGCTACGCGCCTCGGTCACGTCCGGACTTTCGCTGCAAGATGTGCGCGTGCCCGAAGCGAATCTGCTGCCCAAAAGCGGCGGCCTGAAATCGCCGCTGATGTGTCTGAATCAAGCACGCTACGGTATCGCCTGGGGAGCGCTCGGCGCGGCCATGTCGTGCTACGACACCGCGCTGCAATATTCCTTGCTCCGCAAACAGTGGCGCGATCAGCCCATCGCCTCGCACCAGCTCGTGCAGGACAAGCTGGTCTGGATGATCAGCGAAATCACCAAAGCGCAGCTGCTCGTCCTGCAAGTCGGACGCCTCAAAGATGCCGGCAAAGTGCAGCCGCAACACATCTCCATGGCCAAGCGCAACAACGTCTGGATGGCCCTTGAATGCGCCCGCCTCTCGCGCGACATCCTAGGAGCCAACGGCGTCGCCGATGACTACCCCATCATGCGCCACATGATGAACCTGGAGTCGGTAAAGACGTACGAAGGCACCCACGACGTGCATGCCCTGATCATCGGCCAGAGCGTGACGGGGATTGACGCGTTCTAGGAAGTCGGCGCTGCCGGATCGCATTTGGTCGTGCCTACTAAGTAATTGTTGAGGTGGTTCTTGGCAGACAGTGATGACGATCTGGATCGCGTGATTCGCGAGGAACGAAGCCGGGGCAGGCGCCCGATTGATACGGATGCGGCCAAAGCGCAACAGCAACGCCGCGAGTCGGTGCTGCAGATACTAAGACGTGGGACAAGAGAAGATCTTAAAACCTTGCTAAAGACTTGGGGCTATTCGCAGGAGGAAATCGAAAAAATTGTCAGCGAGTACGACGCTGCACTTGAGTAGCAATCTTCAAAGTTTCGGAGTCGGCTTTGGCCCGCTCTTTTGGGGTCATCTTGGAGGCGCGCTCATCGATCTCAGCAGCGAGTCTTTCGGCCAAGTCTTCCATTCGGTCTTCTTTCAGGCGTTTAAGCTTGGCCAGGGCCATGGGAGCGTCTCCGGTTCGATTCTATCAAAACGATTGTGACTCTCTTTGCGAGCAGCCGCAAGACTGACTTTGGTAACACAAGAAAAGTCAAGGAAATGAATGAGATTCCAATTATGCCCATAGAAAAACGACGCCGTGCCGCTTCCGCCGTGATGTTCCTGTTTGGTGTTCTCGCTACCATGAACGCGGTGAAAGAAGCTAATTCGTTCTGGCCTCCCGCCGCGCTCTGGGCCGCGCTCAACCCTCCGCACCGCTTTCAGTTGTGCGGCGGAATCGCCGTGATTCTAGTGGGTATCTTCACGACAATTTTTGCCCGCCGAGATTAGCGGCCTTGTAATGGCATCTCAGGCATCTCTATGATGGCGTCATCCCGACCGCAGCCGTTCTTCAGGCGGAGGGAGGGATCTCCCTTAAACTAGGCCTCGCGCGGAAGCCCGGCCTGCCCAAACAAAAATTCATCCCGAAGCCCCCACACTGAATCCATACCGAAGACCCAACGACCGCCGAGGAACCCCGAATGCAACTCAAGCCCTTCCTGCTCGATGCCTGGCTCGACCAGTACGAACACAACATCGATTTCGACCTCGCCGCCAGCACCGGCCCCAAGTGGACGGTAAACGAAATCCTCGCGCTGGCCGATGAAGACACGCGTCACCGCTTCCTAAACCACAAGCTGACCTACAGCCGCCCCGCCGGCGCCGACAGCCTGCGCGAGGCCATCTCCGAAATGCAGCAGGTCCCAGTCGACGCCGTTCAGATCGCGACGGGCGCGTCCGAAGCGCTGGTAGCCCTGATGTGGCTGGCTGCCGAGCCGGGTGCGAACGTCATCATCCCGCGGCCCGGATTCACCACGTTCTCGGCGCTCCCTGAATCTCTCGGCCTCGAAGTGCGTTATTACAACGTGTGCCGCGAAAACAAGTTCCGCATCGATCCCGACGAAATCAAGCACCTCGCCGACTCAAGAACAAAACTCATCCTGGTCAACAGCCCGCACAACCCGACCGGCACAACTATCGCCGACGACGAAATGGAAGCCCTGCACACCTTCACCGCCGAGCGCGGCATTCAACTGGTGAGCGACGAGGTCTATCATCCCATTTATCACGGCAGGCCCACGAAATCGGCGGCGCGCCTGCCCCACGCGACAGTCATCTCCGACATGTCGAAAGCGTTTTCCATCCCCGGCGTGCGCATCGGATGGATGATCGAACACGACGCCAAACGCCGCCAGCAATACTGGACCGCGCGAGCCTACTTCTCGATCTCAAACACCACCACGGGAGAAATTCTTTCAGAAATTGCAGTCCGCCATCGCGACGCGATTCTAGGAAAGGCGCAGGAAACAGCCACGAGAAATCTAAAGCTGCTAGAACGCTTCATGGCAGATCACAGCGAAACGCTCGGCTGGATTCCGCCGCAGGGCGGCATGACCGCGTTCCCCTGGCTAGCCAGCGGAGAAAACGCCCGCCCCTTCTGCAAGGCCGCCACCGAGCAAGGCATCCTGCTAGCCCCCGGCGACTGCTTCGACGCCCCGCCACACTTCCGCCTAGGCTTTGCGGCCGCGGGAGACAATTTCCCCCAAGCTTTAGACCGCTTCGGAGCATTCGTGAAAAGTTGGTCGGCCAGAATGGCTGCAGTGTGAAGATACGAATCTCACACAACTTGCAGATCAGCGATACGTAGCGCGCACGCGCTTGGAATGCTCGAGGTAGGCAGTCCACAAGAAGAAAAACGGCAGCGGCGCAGCCACGTGATACCAAGACGTGCGCGCAAGGCTCGATGGCAGGCTCGGCCGCCACAGCAAGAACCAAAAGACGAAATACGCCAGGTGCATCAGCAAGAATGTGAGCAGATATCGCTTGGCGAATTTGACAGCGCCGGGCTTGATCATCCAAAGGCGCAATCCGGCCATGCAACTGTAAACTCCCAGACTCAGGTACAGCGTGAGACACACGAGTAACAAAGCCGTGCGCTTCGGATCATGAGCGTTCAGTAGCGCAGGAAATATGTGCCAAACAACTTGGTAGAGAGATTGAAAGGGCAACAGGACAGTCAGCAATAAGCAGAACAGAAACAGCCAACCATCGATCGCAGGCTGCGGTGTTGGTATCGGAATTGGCGCACGTTCCATGCGGTCGGGCCGAGACTCGGCGCCCAAAGTTGCTGCGAACGATGCTTAACAAGGAGAGTGCGACGGGTGCATTACTTCTTCGATGTCATTCCGAACGGGCGCGAAGCGCCGGAGAGGAACCTGCTTTTTCGTCGGGCCATCAACGCGGGAAGCTTCACCCATACAACTCTTCCAGCAACTCATAAGCCCGCCGCAGATGCGGAATCACAATACTCCCGCCCACGACCAGCGCTACATTCAAAGATTCCTCCTGCTCCACGCGTGGCACGCCGAGGCGATAGGCCTGGATCGCATGATAAATAATGCAATCGTCGCAGCGCAGGCACGCCGAGGCTACCAGCCCCATCAGTTCCTTCATCTTCGCCGGCAGCGCGCCATCGAGATAAGTGTTGTGGTCAACGTTGTAAAAGCGCTTGACCAGAAAATTATTCGACTTGTCGACGTTGGCGTTGAGCCGCGTGCGTGTCTCCAGAAAGCGACGCGCAATCTCGCTTTTCTCCGAGACATATTTCTCGGTGAACAGATAAGTTGGCTCTTTTCGCTCCGGCGCCTGCCGCTCGGTGGCCGCAGTTTGTTCCGTCATTGTGCTCATGACGCAAATACTAGCAGAGCAGGCGCTCAAGCGGTGGGCTTGTCTTTCATCGGCTGCACCGCCATAAATTCTTCCGCAAATCGCTGCGCATAATTTTCGAGCAGCGCCGGAATCCGCTTCGGATCAGTCGACCGCAGCACCAACCCGGCATGATGGTGCTTCTTGATGCGGTATGAAACTTCGGGATCGTTATACGTCGACGTATCCGGATTCTCCTGCTTGGCCAGCGACAAAATCACCCCGGCATATTCTTCCCGCACCGGCGGCAGCTTGTAGCTGCCGTCGCCGCCAGCGACCTCAATCCGCGCCCACTCGCGCCACAGGTTGAGCCCGGTCGCCGTTTCCACCATATCGTTGATATAAGCCCCGCCCACCCGCGCCGCGCACTCCAGAAAGTAAAATTCATTGTCAGCATGCGCGCGAATAAATTCCGCATGCGACACTCCGCGTACCAATCCCAAAGCCGCGATCAAATCGCGGTTCATCGCGCGCAGCGCCGCATCATCTTCGCTCCCACGCGGCACGGTGAACGTCGTAAACACGCCTCCGTGCGCCACATTCATCGGAGGCTTGCCATACCGGCTCACATTGGCAAACACCACTTCTTTTTCCGACACCACCGAATCCACGTGAAACACGTCGCCCGGCACAAACTTCTCCAGCAGGTACGAAGTCTGCTTGTCGCCCAACTGCTCCAGCATCGGCCACAACTCGTCCGCCGCGTGAATCTTCTTGATCCCGATCGCCGAAGCCTCCTGCCGCGGCTTCAGCACCCACGGCCCCGCCACATGCTCCATGTAATAGCGCACGTCGCCGTGATTCACGATCGGCACAAAATCCGGGACGCGCACATGCTTTTCGAGCGCGCGCATGCGCATGGCCAGCTTGTCGCGGAAGTAGCGCATGGTCGTCAGCCCCATGCCCGGAATGCGTAGATGTTCGCGCAAAGTCGCAGCCGTCTCCATATCGAACTCATCCAGCGCCACGATGCGGTCAATCTTCTGCCCGCGTGCCAAATGCGACACCGCCGAAACAATATCGTTCAACGGCAATTCATTCGGCAGATAAAACGTATCGTCGAGACTCTCGCGCGGCCAGTCAGCATCGCGCAACTTCTCCGCCGTCAGCAGGATCACGCGGCATCCCCGCCGCTTGCACTCGCGCATGAACTCCTGGCCTTTTTCGTAGGTCGTGATGCAGAGAAACGTCAGCGGTCGGCTCTCAGGCATAGAAGTGCACTCGAATCAGGGCTAGGAGAATACCACGCCGGGCAACTCACGGGTATCGGGTGGTCGCTCCTCTGTGATTGTCTTTCATCTGTGCCCCACTGTGCCCTCTGTGGTGAAAGCTCTTCCTCGCTCCCGACGTCATCCCGACAGCCCGCGCTCTTCTTCGCGGGCGGAGGGATCTCCCGGCAAAAGCTCAATGGGTGGAGATCCTTCGCTCCGACTGAAAACCGTCTACGCTCAGGATGACGCCGCCGGGAAGCTTCACGACCCGATCCGTCGCACAATACCGTTTCGCCCCACAGTAACTTTCCAATCCTTCCGCGAGTGCGCTATAGTCTCAACCCGGCGCAACACTTTCTCATCCAACGTCCGCCATCGCCATTTTTTCACCCTGGGAGGGATTCTTGGCCACACAGACTCGTCCGGAAGGCAAAGCCCGCAGCTACGGAGAAAACATCGAGAGCGATCTGGCGTCGCGCTTTCTGCGCGTAGTCGAAGTGGCCGCCATCGCCTCCGCCCGCACCATGGGCCAGGGCGAACGCAAGTTGAGCGACCAGGTCGCCACCGAAGCCATGCGCAAGACCATGGACTCGATCCCGATGCGCGGCACCATCGTCATCGGCGAGGGCGAGCGCGACGAAGCGCCCATGCTGTACATCGGCGAGAAGGTCGGCAAACAGGATGGCGGCAGCTATCCCGCCGTGGACATCGCAGTCGATCCGCTGGAAGGAACCAATCTGTGCGCCACGGGCTCGCCCGGCGCAATCACCGTGTTAGCGGCTTCGGAGAAAGGCGGCCTGCTCCACGCCCCTGATTGTTACATGGAGAAGATTGTCGTCGGCCCATCGTGCAAGGGCGTGGTCGATCTGGAGGCGCCGGTTGCGCACAACCTGCATGTGATCGCCAAAGTGCTGGGCCGGCGAGTCGAAGACCTGGTCATCATCATTCTCGATCGTCCCCGGCACGAAAAGCTGATCGGCGAGATCCGCAAAGCCGGGGCGCGTATTCGGTTGATCTCCGACGGCGATCTGTCGCCCGGTGTTGCGGCCTCGATGCTGGGCTCGGGCGTTCACGCGGTGATGGGAACCGGGGGCGCTCCGGAGGGCGTAATTACGGCTGCGGCCGTGCGTTGTCTCAACGGCTACATGGTCGGGCGTCTGGTGGGATACACACCCGAGCAGGGCGAGCGCA
>DATJVU010000008.1:0-31433 GCA_035501655.1 Candidatus Solibacter sp. | reverse complement strand
TTTTAAAAGAAGCGATCGACTTTTTAGCCGTGCGGCGTGGCGGGACCTATATCGACGCCACGGTGGGCCTTGGCGGGCACAGTTACGAAATCGCAAAACGCCTCGGCGCACCGGGACATTTGATTGGGCTCGATAAGGATCCGGCAGCGCTGAAGCTGGCTGCGAAGGTCTTAGGGGTTGGGTCGTCGGTGTTAGGCGAATCCCAAGACCTAAGACCTAACACCCATGACCCAAGACCCGATTGGCCCGAGATCACGCTGATCAACCGCTCGTTTGCGGAAATCGCGAGCGGCCAACGACCAGCGACCATCGACGGCATCCTGGCCGACATTGGAGTGAGCAGCCTGCAACTGGACGACGCGGCGCGCGGATTTAGTTTTCAGGCGGATGGACCGCTCGACATGCGGATGGACCCGAATGGAGAGCGTACCGCCGAACAAGTGGTAAACCACCTCGACGAGCGACAGCTTGCCGATGTGATTTACGAATTCGGAGAGGAAAGGAGGTCGCGGAGAATCGCCAGAGCCATTTGCCGGTCGCGGCCGATACGCAGTACCGCACATCTTGCGGACGTGATATCAGCCGCGGCCCGGCCAATGAATCGAGGCGAGAGAATTCATCCCGCGACGCGAACCTTTCAAGCTCTTCGAATCTTCGTAAACCGTGAACTGGACGATCTGAAGGCGCTGCTCGCAGCGGCGCCGCAGATTCTGAAGCCGGGCGGAAGGATCGTGGTCATCAGCTTTCATTCGCTGGAGGACCGCATCGTAAAGGATGCCTTCCGTGAAGCCAATATTCGGGACAAGCACTTCCGGGTGCTGACAAGAAAGCCCATAACGGCATCGGAAGAAGAGAGCGATCGCAATCCGCGGGCACGAAGCGCGAAGTTGAGAGCCGCGGAAAGGCTGGCGTCGGGCGTTAGCCCTCAGGCATCAGCCGAAGAAGAGCGGAATTGATTTGCTAAGGGCCGATGGCTAACGCCTGACGCCCGGTTTTAAGAGTTTGCTCCGGAAAACCTGCCGGAGTTCCCGGCATGGCTGTCATGGCGGTGCCGGGATACAGAGTTCAGGTGAAGAGAAGACCAATGCGGACTGAAGAACCGAGATCAAAGTCCGCTGGGGCGGAAGAAAGCTAAGAACAGTGAGTTGAAAGCTGGATTTACGGGTTCCGTGGTAGGAATCCATTTCTTTGAGGTAGCGGGACATGTATACGGGAACATTGATTGCTGAGTTGATGAGGACGGTGCAGCGCGCGGAAGAGAAGGCGCAGCAGAGTACGTTTGATCGAGAGCTGCACGAGATTTTCGCGATGCAGATTCCGATCAGCGATAGCGACCAGTTACTCATGGGGGCGGCGTAATGGCGGCAGCGGCGGCGACACTTCGCAATGCGGGCCCGGTTTCCGGGCGGCAGCGGTTCTGGACGGGAACTCCGGAGATTTATTTCTCTAAGGCGATCGACAACTCACGGTTGGTGAAAGTCGAGGATCCGCGCCGCGGCCGCGAGATGAAACACTTTGGCATTGCGCTGGCTTGCCTGTTTCTGCTGGTCTTCACTTATGCGTGGCAACACTTCAAGGCGATCGAGTACGGATATCAAATCGAGTCGGCCAAACGCGAGCTGGCAACCCTGACGGAAACGAACCGTGAGCTGCGTCTGGAAGATGCATCGTTGCGCGATCCTGAGCGGATCGACGTCATGGCGCGCCGCATGGGTCTGGTGCCGCCAGCACCGGGACAGGTGATTCGCATGGATTCGGCTGCGGCTGACTCGCAGGGGCCGGTCATGGCGAGCAACTCGCCGGAGTTGGCGCTCGGAAGATAGTGGAGGGACGGACGCATTCGTCCGTCCGCCGCGCGAAGCGCGGCTGGATTTTCGCGGCGGCCTTTCTGTAAGTGGGCCGCCGAAATTGTCTCAAGCGTTATCGGCATTTCAGGCCAGCGTTGAAGCAGGTTCCTCACCGCCGCTTCGCGCCGGTTCGGAATGACTTCGTTTGAATCTCATGGCAGTCGATTCCAAGCTCGGCAAGAACTCCCGCCTCTACCTCCTCGGCGCCATGATGTTGCTGTGGTGCGTAGCGATCTGTGGGCGCCTGATCGTCTTGCAGATTTTCAGCTACGGCAAGTTCGAGAAGATGGCCGGGCACCAACAGCAGCGCGCCATTCCGCTGGCGGCTAAGCGCGGAATTATTTACGATCGCGCAGGACGAGAGCTGGCCATGTCGGTGATGGTGGATTCGGCCTTCGCCGTTCCGTCAGAAGTGAAAGATCTTCCCACTGCCGTTTCCCTGATTACTCACATCACCGGCGACGATTACAACGGCGTACTCGCCGATTGCCGCGCACACAAAACCTTCTGCTGGGTGGCACGCAAGGCGGACGACGAGACCATCGGGCGCATCAATTCGCTCAAGCTGCAAGGGATTCATTTCCAGAAGGAACCCAAGCGGTTTTATCCCGCGCGCGATCTGGGCGCGCAGGTGCTCGGCTCTGTCGGCATGGATGATTCCGGCCAGAGCGGCATTGAGCACGAGTTCGACGAGCAGTTGAAGGGCAAGGCTGGGAAGATGTTCATCTCCGTCGACGCGCGCAAGAGGTGGTTCTCCGATGTCGAAACGCAGCCCGACCCCGGCGATAACATCGTCCTGACCATCGACAAGAACATTCAGTACATCGCCGAAAAAGAACTGGAGCAGGCAATTCATGACACGCAGGCGATCGCGGGGACGGTGATCGTCGAGAATCCGCACACGGGCGAAATTCTCGCGCTGGCCAACCGGCCGACGTTCAATCCGAATCAGCGCAAGCAGATCAAGCCGGAAACGCTGACCGACCGCGCGGTGAGCTACGTGTACGAACCCGGCTCGGCGTTCAAGGTGGTCACGATCTCTGCCGCGCTGGAAGAAAAACTCACGAATCCCAATGAAGTCTTCGACTGCCAGATGGGATCGATCGTGTACAACGGCATGCGCATCCGCGATTCGAAGCCGCATGGGGCGCTGCCGGTGTGGGGCGTGCTGGCGGAATCGAGCAATGTTGGCACCATCAAGATCGCGCTTCGCCTGGGCGAAGAACGTTATTACAAATATATTCGCGCGTTCGGACTGGGGCAGCAGACTGGCATCGAATTGCCGGGCGAGACGCGTGGCATCACCAAGCCGCCGAGCCGGTGGTCGAAAGTTTCGATTGCGGCGATTTCGATCGGGCAGGAAGTTGGCGTGTCGCCGATCCAGCTTTCCGCGGTGATTTCTACACTCGCCAACGATGGAGTCTATGTTGCGCCGCGAATCACGATGGGAACGGAGCCTCCGCAAGGAGGCGTGCAGAGTGTGGCGTTTCATCCGGTCGAAGGCCGGCGCGTGGTCTCCGCTTTCACCGCTGCTGAAATGCGCGCGATGATGCAGAAGGTCATTCTTACGGGCACTGCGCGCAGGGCGGCGCTCGATGGCTATACAGCAGGAGGAAAGACGGGCACCGGGCAGAAAATCGACCCTGCGACGGGGACGTATTCGAGAACGAAGTACAACGCGACCTTTGCGGGATTTGCGCCGCTGAATAATCCGCAAGTGGTTGTTGCCGTGATTCTGGACTCTCCATCGGGCCTTCATCAGGGCGGACAGGTTTCAGCGCCGGTTTTCAAGCGTATTACGCAACAAGTGCTCGAATACCTGCATGTGCCGCACGATCTGCCGCTGGATTCAAAGCATCAGTTGCTGCTGGCGCAGTCGAAGATCAAAGACAAAGACCTGGACGAGGACACTCCCGATCATCCCGGCGAGCCTTTAGAGACGGCTGAAGTGAATGGCAGTTCGTCGGATACGACGAAGCAGCCCAGCGTGGGGCGGGCGCCCACGCCCGCGAATGCTAGCAGTGAAGGCCAAGTCGTACAGGCCGCTGTGCGCGAACGGATTGCGGATGCGCCTGCAGCGTCACCACCCACACAAGCTACAGCCGCCGATGCGTCTCCAACTGAAACTCAACAGCCCACGAGCGGTACAGTCGTGCTCGATGTCGAGCAGGGCGGAATTGAAGTGCCATCGTTTGTCGGAAAGACTGTGCGAGGCGCCATTGAAGCCGCCCAGGATGCAGGCCTTGAGATCGAGCCCGTCGGCAGCGGCGTGGCTCGCACCCAGACGCCGGCCGCGGGAACGCATGTTGCAGCTGGCGCGCGCGTAACCGTGCAGTTCGGGCGGTAAATCAAAGTCTTTTACCACAGAGGACACAGAGAGGAATCAGCGCGAATTCCTCTGTGACCCTCTGTGTCCTCTGTGGTGAAATCCCCCGCGTTTGACCCGCTGAAAAACCGCGTGTTACGGTAATCAGTCACACTTGCTTATTCGACATCCCCGGCAGGCCAGCCACTGCTCGTTAATTGAGGTTTGATTTGTCTTCGGTTGAGGCGCCCACCATCCGCAAAACTGCGCTGAACGCTGTCCATCGCCAGATGGGCGCGAAGATGGTGGAGTTCAGCGGCTGGGATATGCCTGTCGAATATCCCGCTGCGATCGGCTGCGGAATCATCAACGAACACATGGCCGTGCGCACCGGCGTCGGCATCTTCGACGTCAGCCACATGGGCGACATCCGCCTGGCCGGGCCGCAGGCGCTGGCCGCGGTGCAGCACATCTCGATGAACGACGCGTCGAAGCTGGCCATCGGCCAGGCGCAATATTCGGCGCTGCTGTATCCAGCAGGGACGTTCGTTGATGACGTGATCGTGCATCGACTGGGCGAGGACGAATATCTGCTGGTCATTAATGCTGGGACGCGCGAAAAAGATTTCAACTGGGTGCGCGATAATACGCGCGATTTCGATTGCGCAGTCGAGAATCTTTCCGATGATTACACGCAGATTGCGATCCAGGGGCCGAAAGCGGTGAATCTGCTGCAGAAGCTGACCGACGCAGATTTGAGCGCGGTGAAGTTTTATTGGGTGACACGCGGCCTGATTTTGTTGGCCAAGAAGTCGATGCGGCGTTTTCTGCAGAACACACTCATCGCTCGCACTGGCTACACAGCTGAAGACGGATTCGAGATCTATGTGCCCTCGGATGAGCCGACCAGCACTTGGGTATGGAATCGCATCCTGGAGGTTGGCAAGGAGTTGGGCGTCATCCCTTGCGGGCTAGGTGCACGCAATACGCTGCGGTTAGAAGGCAAGCTGCCGCTCTACGGCCACGAGATTTCCGATACGATTAATGTTTGGGAAGCGGGGCTAGACCGGTTCTGCAAGATGGACAAACCGGAGTTCGTTGGGCGCGCGGCACTTGAGAAGGCCAAGGCCGCGGGTGTGAAGCGAACGCTCGTTGGCTTGGAAATGACCGAGCGGGGCATTGCCCGCGATGGATACAAGGTGCTCGACCCCGGCGGCCGCGAGATTGGATACGTGACCAGCGGATCTCCAGCGCCTTTTTTGAAGAAAAACATTGCGCTGGCATATGTGCCCGTGGAATTCGGCGCAGTGGGAACTGCGCTGAAGGTTGAAATTCGCGGGCAGGGCGCGGGCGCTGTGGTTGTGCCGACGCCGTTTTATAAACGCCCGAAAAAGGCTTAACCACAGAGGGCACAGAGGAACACAGAGGTTTTAGAAAGCTAGGAGCTAGAAGCTTTATGGCTTATCCGACAGACCGCCAATATACCAAAGAGCACGAGTGGATTCAGGTCAACGGTAACACGGCCACGGTCGGCATCACGGATTACGCGCAGCAATCGCTGGGCGACATCGTGTTTGTAGAGACGCCAAAAGTTGGGGCTGAGCTGACAGCCGGCAAAACGTTTGGCACCGTCGAGTCGGTGAAGGCCGTATCAGACTTGTTCGCACCCGCGTCTGGTACCGTGACCGAGGTGAACGGCGATCTGGCCACCTCACCGGAAAAAGTGAACTCCGATGCGCACGGCTCGTGGATGCTAAAGATGACTCTAAAGAATCCCGGCGATCTGGATGGATTGCTCTCCGCTGCCGACTATGAAAAGTTCGTCGCGGAAGAAGCGGGACATTGAAGCGGGCCTCGGACCCTGGCCCTCAGACCTCGGCAAACCGGTCTTGCTGAGGTCCGAAGGCTTGAGGCCCGACGCCTGACGCCCGAACCCGAATTTATGCGCTACTTGCCCAAATCCCCTGCTGATCGCGAAGCCATGCTGAAGGCGATCGGCCTGCGCTCGGTTGACGATCTGTTTGCGCCGATTCCGGCTGAGTATCGCCTGAATCGCGATCTCAAGATTCCGCGGCAGATGGCGGAGTCGGAGATCGTCGAATACTTCCGCCAGCGCTCCCGCGAAAACGGCGACGGCTA
The DNA here is from genome assembly GCA_035501655.1 of Candidatus Solibacter sp. GTDB lineage: Bacteria > Acidobacteriota > Terriglobia > Terriglobales > Acidobacteriaceae > Sulfotelmatobacter. The sequence goes on along the minus strand of DATJVU010000008.1, from coordinate 25,142 downwards.
CACCAGCTTTCTGGGCGCGGGTGCTTATTTTCACTATCGGCCGGTCATTATCGACGCGCTGATCTCGCGTGGCGAGTTCCTCACTGCTTACACGCCATACCAGGCGGAAATTTCTCAGGGCACGCTGCAATCGATCTTCGAGTTCCAGACCATGATTTGCGAACTTACCGGCATGGAAGTGGCGAACGCCTCGATGTACGACGGTTCGACCGCGGCCGCAGAGGCCGTGATGATGGCCGTCAGGCTGACGGGACGCCGATCGGTGGTCGTGGCGCGGAATCTACATCCGGAATATCGCGAGGTGCTGGCGACTTACGCGACACACCAGGGGATGCCGCTTTCGATCGCTAATTTCGGCGACGATGGCCGGTTAAATTTGAAAGAAGTAGAGAAGTCCATCACGCCCGACACAGCCTGCGTGCTGGTGCAGTCGCCCAACTTTTTTGGCGGTATCGAAGACGTCGATGCGATCGCCGAAGTCGCGCACAAGCACGGGGCCATGCTGGTGGTCTCGATCGCGGAGGCGGTTTCGCTCGGAATAGTCGAGCCGCCGCGACAAGCTGACGTGATCGCCATGGAGGCGCAATCGTTTGGCGTGCCGCTTGGTTTCGGTGGTCCTTATTGTGGTGTCATTGCCACGCGCGAGAAGAACGTGCGGCAGATGCCAGGACGCCTAGTCGGGCAAACCGTCGACAAGCAGGGCAAACGCGGATTCGTTTTGACGCTGGCCACGCGCGAGCAGCACATTCGCCGCGAGAAGGCGACTTCAAATATCTGCACGAATCAGGCTCTGGTTGCGCTGATGGTCAACATTTTTATGACCGTCTACGGCAAGGTCGGGCTGAAGGAATTAGCGAAGCAGAATTTGGCCAAGACCGCCTATGCCGCCAGTCAGTTCGGTAAGCATGGCAAAGTTTTGTTTAGCGGCTCGCCGCGTTTCAACGAATTTGTTGTACAGACCAGCGAAGATCCTTATGCGATTAACGGACGCCTGCTGGGGCACAAGATTGTCGGCGGATTGCCGCTGAAGAAGTTCTATCCCGAGCTGGGCAATGCGGCGTTGTGGTGCTGCACGGAATTGACCACGCGCTCTGCGATAGACACTGCCGTGGGCTTCATCGCCGAGAGCGAGCGCTCGGTGCGATCTGCGAAAGAAGAAGTGGAAGAGGTGGCGCGATGAAGCACATGACGCGCAAGGCCACCCGTCACGTCAATCAGAATGAAGGATTGATCTTTGAGAAGTCGTCCGCCGGAAAGGCTGCGTGGAAACTGCCCCCGCTCGATGTGCCGGATATCGATACCTCTGCGCTGCTCGGTTCATCGGAAAGAAAAGATCTCGGCAACATGCCCGAGGTGAGCGAGATCGAGATTATCCGCCACTTCACGCGGCTCTCCACATGGAACTATGCCATCGATCTCGGCATGTATCCCCTGGGCTCCTGCACCATGAAGTACAACCCGCGCGTCAACGAAGCGGTGGCGCGTGTGGAGGGAATTGCGAACGGGCATCCCTACCAGCCAGAGAAAATTTCGCAGGGCGCGTTGCGCATTCTGAAAACGCTGAGCGAGCAGCTGATCGAAATTACCGGCATGGATGCGATCACCTTGCAGCCCGCCGCCGGCGCTCACGGCGAAATGACCGGCCTGCTGATGGTTCGTGCCTGGCACCAGTCGCAGGGCAATGCGCGAAAGAAAATTCTTATCCCTGACTCGGCGCACGGAACAAATCCCGCAACGGCCGCAATGGTGAATTACGCGGTCGAAAATTTGAAATCAGATTCACGTGGCATGGTCGACATCGCGTCACTCGAAGCGCAGATGAACGAAGATGTCGCCGCACTGATGCTGACGAATCCGAATACGCTGGGAGTTTTCGAGCAGCAGATTCATAAGATCGCCGACATTCTCCACGCCAAGGGCGGCCTGCTCTACATGGACGGCGCCAACATGAATGCATTGGTCGGCAAAGTTCGGCCCGGCGATTTTGGCGTCGATGTGATGCACTTGAATCTGCACAAGACTTTCTCAACGCCGCACGGCGGTGGCGGCCCGGGATCGGGGCCGGTGGCGATCAAGAAAAATCTAGACCCGTTCCTGCCGACTCCTGTCGTCATGACGAAACCCGATGGCACGCTGGGCTTCGACTACAACCGACCGCAGTCGGTCGGGCGAGTGCGTGCGTTCTACGGCAATTTCGGGATGTTCGTTCGCGCGCTGGCTTACATTCAGGCCAACGGCCCCGACGGCCTGCGCCAGACCACCGAAGACGCCGTGTTGAACGCGAATTACATTCGCAAAGGGCTCGGAGCTGTGTTCGATCTGCCCTACGACACGCCGTCGATGCACGAAGTAGTTTTCAGCGACAAAGTGCAGGCAAAAAAAGGCGTTCGCACCATGGACATCGCCAAGCGCTTGATCGACTATGGCTTCCATCCTTACACGACGGCTTTTCCGCTTATCGTGCCCGGCGCGCTCATGATCGAGCCGACCGAAAGTGAATCGAAAGAGGAAATGGATCTTTTCATCGAGGCGATGAAGTCGATCGGCGAGGAAGTCGAAGAAGATCCGCAGACCGTGCTTGGTGCGCCGCATTCCACGCGGGTTTCGCGGCTGGATGAGACCGCCGCAGCCAGAAAGCCGATTCTGCGCTGGAAGCCGAGTTAATCCGCTTTCCTCTGTGCTCCTCTGTGCCCTCTGTGGTTAAATCCTTTTTTGCCACTGACAATGAAAACCTTACCCGGGGTTGAATCCTCGGTGGACGCTGCAGCCCCCCAAAGCCGCGTCCGCATCGCGTGCCTCGTTCTGGCTGTGGTCACGTTGGTCCTCTACATCCCAATCACGCACCATCCGTTTGTGAATTACGATGACGACCGATACGTCACCGACAATCCGCATGTGCGGCAAGGGCTCACTGCGGCGACGGTGAAGTGGGCGCTGACCTCAACCGAGCAGGCGAACTGGCATCCGCTGACATGGATGTCGCATGCACTCGACTGCTCTCTTTACCGGCTGAACGCGGGAGGGCATCACTTCAACAGCCTGCTGTGGCACGTAGTTAACGTGCTTCTGCTTTTTCTCTTTCTTGTTCGGTTCACGGAGCGCTTCGGTCCAAGCTTTTTCGTGGCCGCGCTTTTCGCGCTTCATCCTATCGAAGTGGAGTCGGTCGCGTGGGTGGCGGAGCGCAAGAATGTGCTGTGCACAACTTTCTTTCTTCTGGCGCTGCTGGCGTATGGATGGTACGCACGAAAGCCAGACTGGAAGCGCTATTTGGCCATGCTCCTATTATTCGCGATGGGGCTGGCGGCAAAGCCGATGGTGATCACGCTGCCGTTTGTCCTGCTGCTGCTGGACTACTGGCCGTTAAGAAGAGTGGGAGATTCGGATTCCGGCATTCATCCCGCTTCCTGGCCGAAACTCATTCTCGAAAAAGTGCCATTGCTTGTTCTGTCAGCCGGCAGCGCGCTCGTAACGATGGGCGCACAACAATCGGGCGGCGCGGTTCGCAGCGTTACGGAATTCTCCTTCGTCCTGCGCCTCGAAAACGCGATTTGTTCCTACGCGATGTATTTGTGGAAGATGGTCTGGCCGCTCCGTCTTGCGCCCTTATATCCGCATCCCGGGAGTTCGCTCGCCGCGTGGCAAGTAGCCATGGCGGTGCTGGTTCTGATTACGATCACCGCATTTGTGATCAGATTCCGCAGCCATCGTTGCCTGCTGGTGGGCTGGCTATGGTTTCTTGGGACGCTGGTTCCTGTCATCGGCCTCGTCCAGGTCGGCGAAGCGGCGATGGCGGACCGGTATGCCTATATTCCGCTGATCGGGATTTTCATAATGATCGCGTTCGGCGTGGCGGAGTCGGTGGAAGCGTCCAAATTCCGTCGGCAACTTGCCATAACAGGCGGGATGATTCTGCTGGCGCTGGCCGTACTCTCCTGGCGTCAGATCGGTTATTGGCGGAACAGCGTCGAATTGTGGACGCACGCGCTCGCCGTCACACAGAATAATTTTGTGGCCGAGGATAATCTCGGCGGTGCGCTGATCCTTGAAGACAAAGAGGAAGAAGCGCATGCTCACTTCGAAGCGGCAGCGCGGATCAATCCGCACGATCCGATGAGCAGAAGCAATCTGGGCGCGTACTTCCAAACCCACAACCGTTTGCGCGAGGCAATTGCCGAGTATGAAGGTGTGGTTTCACTGACTTCCGATCCCGCCCTCCTTGCACAGTGCTACGCCAACATGGGTGCTGCGCATCGAACACTGGGAGAGGACGAGCAGGCGCACCTGGACTTTGCCCAGGCCCTACGTTTGAATCCCAATCAATTCAATGCCTGGATTGGCATGGGAATATTGGCGGAAAAAAGAGGAGAGCTTGGCGAAGCCATCACCGATCTCTCCCATTCCGTAAAATTGCAGCCGACGGCCGAGGCATATTTCCATCTCGGCAGCCTGCTGGCGCAAATGGGGCATGCGCCGGAAGCGATCGGCGCCTACCGGGAAGCATTAAAGCTGTCGCCAAATCTCGCCGAGGCGCAACAAGCCATCGACGCACTCCGCCAACCGCGGAAGTGAATCCTGCTTGATTCTCTCGAACTGAAGCCTAGCTCTTTCGTGAGGTCACAGCGAAAAAGGCTGCGGCTTCCTGTTCCACATTCTTGCTCCCACAATGCGGGCACTTGGGATTCTCTTTGTCGTGTTCGATCAAGGCAAGAATAACTTCGAAGGGCTTATGACAGTCGAGACAAACATAGTCATAAACGGGCATGGGGACCTCCCGTGGGAAACGTTTGACAGGGGAATTGTACCTCCGAGGAACCTGTGATAAGGGATTTTTCGGTACGCTAAAAGACCTTTGGCCTGGGTCGGCGACCCGAGCCAAAGGTCTTAGTGACTTCAGAGAACCATTCTGACCCTATTTCGCGCTGACATCCGCCGAAGCCCGGGTCGTTTCCCAGTCAATATTCATGGTGCAGCCGCCGCCGGATTTCTCGTAGCCGATCGTGAAATTCTCCACCGGCGATGGCAGCTTGGAAACTTTCATGTCGATACGCACCAGTTCGTCGCTCTCATACTTGTACGGTATGCCCCACTCGCCGGTTTTCTTGTTGATGATCAGGGTCCACTTGTCAGCGTTGGGGACGGTGAAGATCGTGTAGCTTCCCGCGGGCACGGCCTTGCCGCCGACGGTGATGTTGCTGCTGGTCACAAAGGTCGTTGCTTCGTTCGCTCCAGTGCGCCAGACTTCGCCGAAGGGTACCAGGCCGCCGTAGATTTTACGGCCTTTCATGCGCGGGCTGGAGTAATCGGTCTTGATCGACTTGCCGCCTCCCAGATCGCATGAGGCAGACGCGGCTGGACTCGGCTTGCCGCCCTGGCATACCGCAAACATGGTCAGAGTAAAAATCAGGCCCACGAGCATGGAAATCTGTTTCTTCATGGTCTCTCCTTGTTATGTGTTGCGTCTGATGTGCTGCGTTTCGGCGCCAGTTTTGATGAACTGCCGTGAAAGCAGCGCAAGCTGCATGGTAAGAGTGATGGACGTTTGAAAATCGATTTTGTCAGCTACTAATTATGCTCCGTACAGAGTGGCAGGTACAATCGTGCGATGCCGGTATTCGACGAGAAGCACGAAGAGCTCGAACACTACGAAACCATGATGGGCGTTTCCCGCGGTCGACTCGCCGTCACCATGGACATGATCACCGACTCAATGGCCCTGGTCGGACAGCACGGCGTCTACTGCCAGAGCCAGCGTCAACTCGGCAAACCTGCCATGGACATCCAGATCATCATGAAGAGCCTCACGGATGCGAAAGAGCTGATTCAGAGTGTGATGGAAGAGCTAAAGGCCGCCGCGTCTAAATAGCCGTCTCCCTTGAAAACGATGTCATTCCGAACCGGCGCGAAGCGGCGGTGAGGAACCTGCTTTTTCTCACCAAGAAGAAAAAGCAGGTTCTTCGCGCCCGCTTTGCGGGTACTCGGAATGACGTGCACTGTGCGTGGCAATGGGCTACGGTTTCACCGTCACCATCACGACACCATGGGATGCCACCGGTGCAGAAAATTTTCCAGTGACTTTTCCCAGATCTGTGTGCTGCCACAGATCGCGCACCGCAGCACTCGTGCTGGCTGGATAGCCGATGTCTTCCCAATTCACTGTGACTTGTTGTTCGGCACTTCCGCGGTTCAGTAGCACGACCGCTCGGCTGCCATCTTTCAATTGCTTCGCCCACACTTCGGCATCGCCATTTTTCGCGACGCGCTCGCCTTGCCTTCCCAGCGCGTCCTGGTCAACGGCGATCACTTCCTTGTTCGTAAGAATGTCGTGAATTTCGGGCCGCATGCTGCGCAGATCGTTGCCCGCAATCAGCGGCGCTGCCAGGATCGCCCACAGACTGAAATGCGAACGGTATTCGACATCATTCATGCCGCCGTTGCCGACCTCAAGCATGTCGGGATCATTCCAATGTCCCGGCCCTGCGTAAGACTGCAACCCGACTTCCTGATCGAGAATGGAGAGGACACCGTTCGAACAGCAACTGCCGTTGGGCCACTTCTCTTTGCCTCCCCAGCGGTCGTTGATGTCGTCGGTAGTGCGCCACAGATTTCCGCCGGCTTCCGCGCCCCAGAGCCACGGCTTCGCCGTGCCCCACTCGCAAATGCTGAGCACGATCGGCCGGCCGGACGCATCGAGCGCAGCGCGAATATTGGCATACGAGGCGCGCGCATCCTGCGTGCTCGTGTTGCACCAGTCGTATTTCAGATAATCCACGCCCCACGCCGCGTACTGGATCGCATCCTGATATTCATGCCCCAGTCCGCCCGGACGTCCAGCGCACGTCTTCGTTCCCGCATCGGAATAAACGCCGAACTTCAGCCCGAGCGAATGAATATAATCACCCAGCGCCTTCATGCCATGCGGGAAGCGCTGCGGGTCGACCACGATATTCGCGTTGGCATCGCGGCTCACCTGCCAGCAGTCGTCGATGTTCACGTAAACGTAGCCGGCATCTTTCATCCCCGACTTGACCACCGCGTCGGCCATTCCCTTGATCATGTCTTCGCTGACGTTGCAGCCGAACTTGTTCCAGGAGTTCCATCCCATGGGCGGCGTGAGCGCGAGGCCCGCTGACGGACGAGAACTTTGTTGCGCTGCCGAAGCTAGGAGAAGCACGAAAGGAAGAGCGAGGAACCAGCACCGTGACATTTTCATGCGAACGTTGTATCAGAAATGAGAAAAGGTTAACAGCGATGGATCGCGCGCAGTGTGGAGTTGACGTTATAGGGGACATTCTAAGACGTGCTACGATACACGCGACTTTGCACAGGAGGTTGTCGTGTATAAAGTTGCGTTGCTATCGTCTGCACTGCTCCTCGCACTCGCCAGTTTGTCGCAAGGACAGGGTGCTGCAAAAACGGCGGACAATCCGGAGCCTGCCCGAGTATTCATTACAGATAGCCAGTCTTGGTCAATTGCCGGATCTAGCGGAGGAGGAGGCGGCGCATTCGCGGGCACCATGGCGGGAGGTGCGCGACCACAAACTGCCGAGATTATCAAAACTTTTGGCGAACGCTGTCCGCAAGTGAAGATCAATAATATTCAGGAAAAGACCGACTACATCGTGCTCCTCGACCACGAGGGTGGAAAAGGAGCTCTGAGGCACAAAAATAAGGTGGCAGTTTTTGCGCGGGTTTCAGGCGACTCGATTGTCAGCAAGTCGACGCTTTCTCTTGGCGGCTCCGTGCAAGATGCTTGTGAGGCCATACTCCAGGATTGGGCTGCGCATGGCCCCGAGATACGCGCAGCGACCGCCGCTGCGGCTCAAAACAAGTCGCAATCCGCCCCTTCAAGCAACTCTGCCGTCGCTTCGGCGCCTTCAGTTTCAACCGGGAAAATATCAGTGTCCTCGACGCCTGATAGCGCTGATATCGAGGTAGACGGTAGTTTTACAGGCAATACGCCATCCGACATTCAGCTTCCAGAGGGCGAACATACAATCGCCGTAAAGAAGGCCGGTTTCACACCTTGGGAACGAAAGCTCAAGGTTAACGGCGGAAGCAACATCCACATAAACGCCGAATTACAGAAGGCCTCACAATGAATCGAGTGCCAACCCGGCAGATCATCTCCATCTGCGCGCTGTTGTTGTCAGCTTGGTGCTGTTCCTTTGCGCAGCCCACCGCGGTGGGCATTTTCGAGAACCACTCCGACGTCGGCACCGTGCTGCACGCCGGCTCGGTCGAGTACGATGCGACGGCGCACAGCTACACGATCAGCGGCAGCGGCGAAAATATGTGGTCGACAGCCGATGCGTTTCAATTGGTATGGAAGAAGATATCGGGCGACGTTACCCTGACTGCCGACATTTCTTTTCTCACCAAAACCGGCAATGAACACAAGAAAGCTGTGCTGATACTGCGCCAGAGCCTCGATGCGGATTCGGTCTACGCCGACGTGGCGCTGCACGCCAGCGGCCTCACTTCGCTCCAGTTCCGTGACGATAAAGGAGCGCCGACTCGCCAGGTGCAATCCAGCCTCTCCGCCCCAAAGCGTCTGCAGATCGCCAAGCGCGGCGAATACGTATACATGGCGCTCTCGGAAGAAGGAGTCGAGACGCATCCTGCGGGTGGCTGGCTTCGTATTCCTCTGCAAGGAACGTTCTACGTCGGCATCGGCGTTTGCTCGCACGACAAAGACGTGGTCGAGAAAGCCGTTTTCTCCAACGTGGAACTTTCGCAGCCCGAGCCCAAGTCTGGCGAGCCTATGCTTTACAGCACGCTCGAAACCATCACTACCGATCCCATCGATCGCCGTGTGGAATACATAGCTCCGGGGCGATTCGAAGCGCCCAACTGGACGCGCGACGGCAACGCATTTCTCTTCAATCGCGACGGGCGCATCGAGCGCCTGCCGCTTGGGGGCGGAGCCACGGTGAAGCTTGATACTGGCTTCGCGATTCGCTGCAACAACGATCACGGCATTTCGCCGGATGCGAAACAACTGGCCATCAGCGACAACTCGCAGGGCGACCACGAGTCTCAGGTCTACATCGTCCCCATCGAAGGCGGAGCACCGAAGCAGATCACGCACAAAACTCCTTCGTACTGGCATGGCTGGTCGCCGGACGGGAAGACGCTGGCCTTCGTCGGTCAACGCGACGGGGAGTTCGACATCTATGCAATTCCGGCATCAGGTGGAGAAGAAATCCGTCTCACGACCGCGAAGGGTTTGGACGATGGCCCTGAATATTCACCGGATGGGAAATACATTTACTTCAACTCCGAGCGTACCGGCCACATGCAAATCTGGCGCATGAAGCCCGACGGCAGCGAGCAGGAGCAGGTCTTCTCCGACGATCTCAACAACTGGTTTCCGCACATCTCGCCCGACGGCCAGTGGATGGTTTTTCTCACCTACGACGCGAGCGTGAGCGGCCATCCCGAAGGGAAAGATGTGACGCTACGGCTGATGTCTCTCGCGGACAAGAAGATTATTGTCCTCGCGAAATTGTTCGGCGGACAGGGAACGATCAACGTGCCTTCATGGTCGCCGGACAGCAAGCGGCTGGCATTCGTGAGCTACATGCTGCTGCCAAAGGACTAGCGCGCTCACCACGATCACTCCAGAGCGCGAAACGGCGAGGCAGGCAGCCCCTCGCGATTGTAGAGATTGCACGTGGGGTTCGCAGCCCACGCATAGCGGACAGAAACCGGCTCCTTGATCTGCGCGTTCGAAACCACCACGGTTGCGCCGTCGATAGTCGCCTCTGCCGTGACAAATTTGCCATCCGCTCCCGCAACTTCAAATCCAACCAGCGGCCCGCCTTTTGCGCCGAGTCCGTTGGCGTGATCGAACCAGACGCGCAACGCGTGCTCTTCGCGCGTGAGCTGGCGATACAGCGGTCCAGACCATTCGATTTTTTCTCCGTAGGCAACAGCGCGCGCTCCCAGCGCCAGCCGCAAGCCCACGTCGCGCTTGTCTTTGGGATGAATGTCGACTGCGTCGCCAATGTCGATAGTGACCGCCATTGCCGTGTTCTTGAGCGCCAATGCCTTGCGCTGTCCTTCGCGCACTTCAGGCCAGAGACCGTCGGGGCTCGTCTCCCAGTTGGCGAGTTGAACGATCAGAAAAGGAAAGTCGCCGACATCCCAGGCGTGGCGCCAGTCGCGGATCAGCGTCTCCAGTTGCCGTCCATAGAGCGGCGCCGTCGGCCCGCCGTTGGCCTCGCCTTGATACCAGATGGCGCCGCGGATTGGAAAATGCGTCAGAGGCGCAATCATCCCGTTGTAAAGCGCGGCCGGAGCCCACGCCGCAAAATCCGGATGCCACGATCGCCCGGGCTCAGGCTTCCCCTCGGCTTTGGCCTGCGTGACGGCTTTCTGATATTCGCGCTCCTCGCGCTGAAGCTGTAGCACCGTCGATTCATGCTCGGCGACCATATCGTTGCGTCGCGCGAAGACCGGCATGAGCGACGCATCGGCCGAGAGCGCGCCGAGGCTGGTCCACGACTCTGCCGGCGTGCCTCCCCAGAAAGTTTCGATCAGGCCGAAGGGAATGTTAAGTTTCTGATGCAGTTCGCGCGCGAAGTAATAAGCGATCGCGGAAGATTTGGCGACGCTCTGCGGAGTGCATGCGACCCAACTCTTTGCCTCGACGTCGGCGCGGGGAAAATCTGCCGGGCGATGCTCGACCATGAAAATGCGAATCTTCGGAAACTGCGCGGCAGCAATCTCGGCGGAGGCGTTGCTGAGCTCCGTCATCGGGAACTCCATGTTCGACTGTCCCGACGCGACCCACACATCACCCACCAGCACATCCTGCAAAGTGATGGTGTTGCTCGCTTTCACCGTGAGAGGAAATGGGCCGCCCGCTTCGCCGGGCAAAAGATAAAGGCTCCAGCGCCCCAGTTCGTCGGCAGCAGTGGACTGGGTCTCGCCACGAAATGTGACGGTGACGCTCTCGTGCTCCGCGGCAATGCCCCAAACGTGCACTGGCTGGTCGCGCTGGATCACCATGTGATCGGCCAGCAAAGCGGGCAACGAAACTTCGGCGATGGCCGCGATACTCATCAAGAACAGCGAGCATAAAAGTCGCAGATAAGTTTTCAAGCGATCCGCCTTCCTTCGTGAACCGTTGTGTCCTTTATGGCTAGCGCCTTCTCTAGTGCCCGAGTTTCTCATCGAAAAATTTTGCCATCAACTCCAGCGTCTCTTTCGTCTCGGGGAGCTGGAAGTGATACCAGAACGCGTGCGGCAGAGCCTCGAAGACGACGAGTTGCGCATCGTCTCCCGCGCGCAGCAAGGCTCGATGAAAAATCGCCGTGTCGCTCAACAGCAGATCACGCGTGCTCGTAACCAGCAAACTCGGAGGCATGCCGTGCAGATCGGCGAACAGCGGCGAGAGCACCGGATCCTTGCGGTCTGTTTTGCCGACATATTGGTCGTCCGGAAGATGGTTCGAATCGGTCGGTGTGAGCTGGCCCGGAAAGCCGTTGAGCGTAAAGAGTTGGCGCGCATCGCCGACCCGGCTGAAGTCGGCGAGACCGGAAAAAATTCCCAATGCGCCGGGTAGCGGCAGGCCAAGCTGCTTGAGGCGCACAGTAACTTCTGCCGTGAGAATCGCGCCGGCCGACGTTCCAAAGATGCCAATATTGTTTGGCTTGTAAGCTTTGATCAGTTCTTTGTATACCGCGACAACGTCATCCACCGCTGCAGGGAAAGGATTTTCAGGCGCAAGCCGGTAATAAACGGAAACGACTCTTATCTTCGCGAGATTCGAGATCGGCACGCCCTCGATCAGCGAGCCCGAATCGGAGTTGAAGCCGCCGCCGTGCAGATTGATCAACACGCGCGAGCGATTCGATTCCGGCGTCACAAGCGGCGTGATGATGTCAGTGCGCACGCCTGCGGTGGTCGTCTCCTCAACATTCACCGGGTAGAGCTTGCGCGCTTCCGCCGAATCTTTGGCGCGCCAGGCATCCGTGTGCGCGCGGCGCTCGGCCAAGCTTTCCGGGCCGGACGTGCTGTGCGTGAGCGACGCCAACCACTCCTGCGCCTCGGGACTAATCGTCTGCGGCATGGGAACAACGCGCGTGATGTGCGCAGTCTGATCGGATTCGAATGTTGCTGAGTCGGGAGAAGTGGAGACAACAGAAATAGAGGTCGACTGCGCTGCGAGCAATCCAGACAGTCCCAAAACAAGGAGGCCCACGAACCAGACTTTCATGGGCACATTTTTATCAGAGGTTGCCGCGAAGAACCAAGAAGCAAGACAAGCGCCTACGGCAACAACCCAAACACCGCCACTCCGGTCGGCGTTCCGACGTAAACCTTCCCGTTCACAATAATCGGCACAATGAACTTGTTGTCCGGACCCAAAGAGTCGCGGGAGTTCGCTGCCTGCGTGCTGTTGTAGTACTCGGTCGCCAGGTTCGCAGGATCGAACGCATGCAGGACCGCAACCGAATTCTTGTTTTCAACGGCCCACAAAATGGCGTTGCTTGTCCCGTTTGCAGAAATGCTGGGCGTCGCACCGGGATACATGAACGTGTTGCCCGTCTTCGAAGCCGGTGCCGTCGCCAACAGTGCATCGGTGATCGGGAACGCCTTGATCGAATCCTTCACAGCTCCGTAATAAATTGTGTCGTTGAAAAACGCGGGCTTCGAGAACACGCTTCCACCCAGCACGCCGGTGACCTGCTGGTAAATATTGTTCTTGGTGGGATTGAATTCTCCCATCGCGGTGCGGTCGACCACGTAGAGATCGGTATCTTTTCCCGCGCCGACCGCCAGTTGGTGAGTATGGCCGCCGTTGTCCATCACGTCGGCCAGCACAACCGCTCCGCCCGAGCCAAGGTCTTCGTCAGCGTTAGACTCGGCCACGGTGTTGACCATGGTGAAATAGTCCGCCACGGCCAATGTTCCTGACGTCGACAGTTTCACAAATGCGTTGCCGAAGTCTCCCTCGCTGGGGAAGCCATTGCCGTCGAGCGTAGTGTCGAAGGTCCCGTTGGCGTCGAGGAAGTAAATGTTGCCGGTGACATCGGCAGCCGGAGCCGCGCCCGCCATCCAAATGGCTCCATCGTTGCCATTGGGCGTGACGTTGAGAACCTGCGTCTGCAGCAAACTGGATTCGTCGTATCCGATGATCCAGCCGGTGTAAGGCCGAATGTCGCAGTGCGAAGCCCACGTCGTGTAGACCGTGCCATTCAGCAGCAACAGCCCAGCTCGCTCTTTATATTGCTTCGCATCGAATATTACGTTGCCGCCCGAACTGCCGTCGCCGGTTCCCGGAAAAGTCGCCTCAACCACCTTCGGGCCGCCGAACAGTTCTGCGCCAGTCACAATATCGAGCGCGTGCAGCCGCTGATAATAATTGCCGGACGAATCCTTGGACATTGCGATGGCATAGAGGGCGCCATGGGCGCCTCTCGTTCGATCGATCACCGGCGTCGACGTAATCCCGATCTCCGGACTTACCTGGTCGCAGCTGCGAGCATCGCTTGTGGTTTCACCTGCGCCCAACAGTGACGTCTGCCATAGAATCGTGCCCGTGTCGGCGTCGAAGGCATAGACGCTGTCGTGCTCGGTTACCACGTAGAGAACATCATGCGTGCCGTTGCCCGGAACACTGACGTGCGACGCGTATAGGGGTTGCGCATCCACCAGCCCATCGACGGAATAGAAACCGATTTTGCCAAAGGTCCCTGAGTTCACGTTACTGGGAGTTAGCGTCGTCTCCTGCAAATTAGCCCCTGCGCGTGTGTTGTCGTACTGGTAAGTCAGCACATCGATGGCTGGAGCAGTCGACGTCACCGTAAGCGTTACCGCATTGCTGGTGGTATTTCCGAGAGAATTGCTGACCACCACGTCGAACTGCGATCCACTGTCAGTCAGCGTCGTGGCCGGCGTCGTGTAGCTCGACGAAGTCGCTCCGGCAATATTGGCGCTTGCTTTTTGCCACTGATAACTCAAGGGCGCGGTGCCGGAGGCCGCAACCGTAAAGGTCGCGGTTTGTCCCACCGTAACGTTCTGGTTCGAGGGCTGCGAGGTGATAGCCGGCGGCGAATCCACGCTGAGCGTTGCAGCATTGCTCGTTACGCTTCCCGCCGGGTTGCTGACTTGCACCGAAAACTGTGAGCCATCGTCGGTCGCGGTTGTGGCAGGAGTCGTGTAGCTGGCAGAGTTCGCTCCGCTAATGATGCTGCCGCCTTTTTTCCACTGATAGCTCAGCGGCACGGTGCCGGCCGCTGCTACGGCGAACGTCGCGGTCTGCCCGCTGTTGACGGTTTGGCTGGAAGGCTGAGTCGTGATCGAAGGCGGTGTAGCGCCGGAACCGCCGCCCGAGTTAGAACCTGATCCGCACCCGCTCAGCCACAAGCCCAGCAAAGCCGCGCTGGACGCTGCAATACGAAGTATCCGACTTGAAGAAGACATGAAGTGGCATTGTTGTGCAGAATCGGGGGCTGCACGGAAATGGATTTTACTCAGGCCAGCGTGTATTTCCCCCGCTCGATCATTCTCTGTGCGATTGTCTGCCGCAGTTCAATCGTATTGAATGGCTCATACTTTGCCAGTCGCCGCAGAATCGCAAGTTGGGTGCGCATCATGTCGCCGTCGGCCACCGCGGCAATCACTTTGCGTGCGGCCGACTCGACTTTCTCCATCGCCTGCGACAAATACACCCGCGTCATCGCAATCGGCAGAGCCGCGGCAGCTTCGCCCTTCGCCTCGACGATCTTCTGCGCGCGTAGAACAGCCGACTCCATCGCATAGGTTTCAATCGTCATGTCGGCGATGGCGCCCATGATCTCCTGCTGATCCTGGATCGCCTGCATATATTTTTGCGTGGCTGAACCCGCCGCAAACAATCCCAGCTTCTTCGCCTGCGCCACCAATTGGCGTTCTTCTGAGAGCGCGCCTTCGAGGTCTTCGCTCGTTGATGGGCCTGAGAGCACCTCATCCATCAAATTCTTGATCGCGGGCATCAGCGGCAACTGCCCGCTCATCGCCCGCTTCAGCAGAAATCCGGTAATGATCAGCCGGTTGATTTCGTTTGTGCCTTCAAAAATTCGGTTGATGCGCGCATCGCGGTAAGCGCGCTCCGCTGGATACTCTTCGACGAATCCATACCCAGCGTAAATCTGCACCGTCTCGTCGACCACATAGTCGATCATCTCCGAGCCCCAGACTTTGATGATCGAACACTCGACCGCATATTCCTCGATTGCCTTGAGCGACTGCTTCGCTGCGTCAGCCGCCGATTTGTCAACCTCGCTTAGCGCAGCGTCCATCAATGCAACCGTGCGGTAGACGAGCGACTCCCCCACATAAAGCAGCGTCGCCATGTTGGCGATCTTCTCCCGCACCAGACCGAAGTCGGCGATGACTTTGTTGAACGCCTTGCGTTGCTTCGCATACCCAATCGAATTTTCGAGAGAAACCCGTCCGCCCCCCACGCACATCGCGCCCAGCTTGAAGCGGCCGATGTTGAGGATGTTGAACGCGATCAGATGTCCCTTGCCGATTTCGCCCAGCAAATTCTCAACCGGCACCTTGCAGTCATTCAAAATGATGGGGCAAGTCGACGATCCGCGAATGCCCATCTTGTGCTCTTCTGCGCCAACCGAAAATCCGGGGAAAGTTTTCTCGACCAGAAATGCCGAAAACTTCTCGCCACCGATCTTCGCGAAAACCGTAAACAGGTCGGCGAAGCCGGCGTTGGTAATCCACATCTTTTCGCCGTTCAGGATGTAGTGCTTCCCGTCCGCCGAAAGCTCGGCGCGCGCGCGGCAGTTCATCGCATCGGAGCCAGAGGTCGACTCCGAAAGCGCATATGCGCCCACAATTTCGCCCGCCGCGAGCCGCGGCAAGTATTTCTTCTTTTGTTCTTCCGTCCCGAAGTAAACGATCGGCAGCGTCCCGATGCCCGTGTGTCCGCCCCACGTCGTCGCGAATCCCGCATACTTCGCGATGTGATCGGCCACGACTGCGGCGGTCACCTTATCCATTTCCAGGCCGCCGTACGCCTCGGGAATCTCCACCGAACTCAGCCCCAGATCGCCCGCCTTTTTCAGCAGATCGCGCGTGACCGAAAAATCCTTGTGCTCAATCTTCTCGATGTTCGGCACGATCTCGTTCACGGCAAACTCTTCCGCCGTCTGCCCAATCAACTGATGTTGTTCGCTGAGATCTTCAGGAGTGAAGACTTCATCGGGCTGGCGCGTTTCCAACAGAAAGCTGCCGCCGGAAATTCTCGTTTTGGGTGCTGTCGTGGTACTTGCCATCGGAACTCCTCAGATTCAAAAAGACCGCACGGCAAGCGTGCGGCGACATTTCATAATTCTAATGCGGGAGAAGTAGGAATGATAGGCCGGTAATTCAGGCGTTCCTAGGTGTTTCTTCCCGGTTTTCTGGATAGAATCCTGCGTCGTTGCGAATCTACACAAAAACCTCAGCGAATCTCGATCGCCGTACCCAACGGATCCCACGAATGCCCGTAGGAATAGCTGCCAAAGGTAAATCCGGCATATGGGTAAGCGACCGACTGCCGCTGGCACTGCAGATATCTCTTCTGCAAATCGCGAACAAGATTGGACTGGCCCTGCCACTTTGCGGTGAGGTCGTCGCATTGCGGCGACACCCCACCCGCGCAGGCCTGGCGGAGTTCAGCATCGGCGCCACGCAACTGCTGCAACTGCTGCTCATATGCCATGCGCAGTCCGCTGCAGTCGCTCAGAAAATGCGTTTGTGCTACGCACGAGCCTCCGCGCCAGAAGTCGCCGCCTGCGCATGGATTGAAATAGCGCGCCGGATGCTTCACCACGCCGGTCGTGCATCCTTTGCCCGGGCAAGGCTGGCACGGCCCGTTAAAGCAAATGTGGCGGCGCAAATCCAAAACTGGACGCGGCTCCGGTTTTCGGAAGGGATGACGAAGCGCCGACCAGAACGATCGCTTCTCCGGCTTTTCGGTTTCCGGGCTGCGCGTTCCGACATTAAGTCCGCGAATGTTGCGCAGGGCCTCAGCCTCAGGCCGCCGGATTTCGGATCGCGCCAGGCTGGAGCGTGCCGAACTTCTCATGAACGAACTTGATTCGTGCGAGCCCGAACCGACAGAGGCTGACCCGTGCGAACCGGCTCCGCGGGAAGATGACCCGTGAGAGAAAGTCCCGTGAGAAGAAGACCCGGACGAAGAGGATCCGTGACCGCCAGAGCCGCCGGAGCTGTGACTCGAACCAGAGCTATGACTGGAAGATGACCCGCCCGAGGAACTATGTGATCCACCGCCCGATGATCCTCCCGAAGATCCGCCCGAGCTATGGCCGCCGCCACCGCCCGAACTGCTTCCACCGCCTCCTCCGCCTGAATGCTGGGCCAGCATCGCGGACGAATACATCAGAAGAACAGCGACAGCCAGAATTGTGCGCCGCATACCAAGCTCCTGGGTCCAACTGTCGAATCTCGAGACTACCAAATCAAAAACTGGCCGGATCAGCCAGCGTTGCGCGGCACTCCGATCGCGCGCCGTCCCAAAGCGACCGGTAAAGCAGCATCGTCTGCCGAAAATTTGCCTGTGCGTCTTCACAGTCTTGACTGGAAGAGTTCTGTGCGCAGGCCTGATCCATCTGGGAGCGGAGTCCGCGCAATTGCGCAACATAGTTAGCCGCCTGGCCGTTGACGCCGGCGCACTCCGCCACCGCTGTAACGCAAGCCACGCCGTTCGAGTACTGCCCCGGCAGACACGTCAACGATGCATTCTGCTCCATTAGCACCTGCGTTGGGACGCATCCTTGGTTGGTCGCGGTCTCGCCACTCGGGCAATTGCAGCGCCCGTCGATGCATAGGTGGCGGCGCAAATCAGATTCCGTGGTGGACGTTTGCGATTCGCGGCAGTGGCCATCGAGGCAAATTTTCCGCCGCAGGTCGGGATCACCCGGCTTCACATCGCTCTCTTTCTTTTTAGGATCTTCTCCGACGCGCGGCGACGAAGCGATCCTGTTTTCGCCGGAAATCTTGGTGCCGGGAACGACGCGCTCGGGCTCGGGCGCCCGAGTCGGCGAAAAAGTTCTTTCTGAAGTCTCAGCCTTGGGGACATTCGGCGCGTTCGGAGTTCTGGGTTGCGAAACGCCAGGCTCCGAAACTCTAGGAGCAGTCGGCGCGGACGCGACATGTGTTTCCGGCGTGGGAGCAGGGCTCGGCGTGCTGCTGTGGATCACTACCGGAGCAGGAGTCGGCGGCGCGCTCGGCGCAGGGGCTGGAGCAACTGGCGTGGGAGCAGGCGCGCTCGGAGCCGCAGTCGGCGCCGGCGAGCTCGGCGCACTCGGTGCGCTGCCCGCGTCATGATGCTGTGCAAAGGCAACCGAAGAGACCAGTAGTACCGCGAAGAGCGAAAGGCCGGAGAGACGCATACGCACCTCCTACCAACCGGACGAAGAGCTTATCGCAACACCAACCGGGGCGGGGGGATGCCCTACATATTGGACGTTTCCGTACGTAAAAAGCATACTCCGGACCGCGTAAAAGTGCGTGAGAACGGGTAAAGAATTGTTACCTTAGGATAGAGAAAAGCTACTCAGTGATTACGAACGGAACCTCCGTTCTCATTCAGCGATTGCCATCTTCGGCGTGCACAATCGCTGTTTTCAGCTGGAACCGGCTCCCCATCTGGCAAGTCGTCGATTTAACCGGATGCGTCGAATCCGAATCCTTTGTATCCCGCGCCACCACATAGGTGCGAAGGGTGTAGCAGATTTCATCACCCAGCAACACAAGGTCATCTGCTTGCAGAGGGACCACTAAAAATTTCCCGCCATTGTTCCGATCCGCCAGCAGATTCGACCCTCGGCTATCCAATTGAAGTTGAAGTTTCCCGTCGGCGAGGTCTTTCAGTACATTCAGTGTGCCGTCGACAACCGGGGGCTTTGCAGTCGGCGCCGAGTTGCCCAGTGAAGTCCTGGAATCAGACTGTTGCTGCTGTCCCAACGCAGGGATCGCGATGACGAGAAGCAAAATCGCTGAAAGTCGAAGTGAAAGCACGGGGGGCCTCCAATGCGCAAATTATAGCGCCGATAGCAAAAGCTTTCCTTTGTGAAACTTCGTATCCTGAGTGGTTAATGCCTTTGCCGTCATTTCCAACCAGTCCCGTTCACAAAACGCCTGATCCCATCCCTCAGGTGCACAACATCGAAGTTGATCAGCAGCCCGATTCCTCTGCCGCTGAGCTTCAAATATGAAATAACCTGCGCCTGATGCACGGGAGAAATTGCATCCACCGATTTAACTTCGACGACCACGAGATCCTCTACCAAAAGGTCCATGCGATATCCGATCTCCAGTTTCACCCCACGATAGACGACGGGCAGTCCGACCTGGCAGGCACATTGAAAGCCAGCCACAGTCAATTCATGATGCAAGCAAGCCAGGTAAGCGCTTTCCAAAAGCCCAGCCCCCAACTCGTTATGCACTCGCATCGCCGCGGTGATGACGGCATGGCTGACCTCCTGTGCGCTTAATCGGCGAACAGCGCCTGTAACCATAAGACTTCAAGAGGTATCGCATAGGCACGTCAGAAGTCTAGGTCGTTCGTCACGTTCTCAAGAAATGAAGAACCAAAACGGGAAGGCAAAGCAATAACCACAAAGGACACGAAGATTCACGAAGGAAAACCCTCTTTGCTTTCCTTCGTGCACCTTCGTGTCCTTCGTGGTTATTGCTCTTGGTTTACAGATTCTCGAAAATTCCCGCCGCTCCCATGCCGCCGCCGACGCACATGGTCACCATGCCGTAGCGCGCCTTGCGCCGTTTCAACTCGCGAATCACGCTCGCCGTCAGCTTCGCGCCCGTGCAACCGAGCGGATGTCCCAGTGCGATCGCGCCGCCGTTGGGATTCACCTTCTCGGGGTCCAATCCGACTTCCTTGATCACTCCCAGGGACTGTGCCGCGAACGCCTCGTTCAATTCGATCACATCGATGTCGGCCAGCTGGATTCCCGCCAGCTTGAGCGCCTTCGGAATTGCGAAGACCGGTCCCAGTCCCATTTCCTCGGGCTTATAGCCCGCAGTTGCGAACGAAACATAGCGCACTAAAGGAGCAATGCCCAGCGCCTTCGCCCGCTCCGCCGACATCACCACCGCAGCCGCAGCGCCATCCGACATCTGCGAAGAGTTTCCCGCGGTGACGGTGCCCTTGGCATGAAATGCAGGCTTGAGCGAGAGCAACGCTTCCAGCGACGTGTCGCCGCGCGGTCCCTCATCCGTCTTGAAGACAATTTCCTGCCGCTTCGGCTTCGACCCGTTCGGCGTGCTGAAACTCACCGGCACCGGCACAACTTCATCGTCAAACTTTCCCGACTGAATCGCCGCCAGCGCTTTCTGATGACTGTGCAGCGAAAATTCATCCGCTGCCTCGCGCGTGATGCCCAATCGCTGCGCCACGCGCTCGGCCGTCAATCCCATCGAGAGATACGCATCGGGATAATGATCCACCAGCCACGGATTCGGCGAGATCTTGTGCCCGCCCATGGGAATCATCGACATCGACTCCGTGCCTCCGGCGACAATTACCTCCGCGCTGCCGCTCATGATCCGCTCGGCTGCCATGGCAATCGCCTGCAGCCCCGAAGAACAAAACCGATTAATGGTCAGCGCCGAGATTTCCACAGGCAATCCAGCCCGCAGCGATGCGATACGGGCGACATTCATCCCCTGCTCTGCCTCGGGCATAGCGCAGCCGAGAATGACATCCTCGATCTCTTTTGCCTCGAGCTGCGGCACGCGCTCCACCGCGCTCTTGATCGCAACCGCAGCCAATTCGTCGGGACGCGACGCGCGCAAAGTGCCCTTAAAGGCTCGTCCGACGGGCGTTCTCACCGATGAAACAATCACAACTTCTCGCATGGCAAACCTCGATTCCGTGCTGCTGTCGCCCTCCTGCATCGCAGTTTTCTGCGCATGAAACGAAGACAGAACAGCGGGCACTATTCATTGTAGACGTTCGATCGAAATTTTGATCGGACGGTTGTGCCGAAGAACTCGGGCGTTAACGAAGCAGTTTCTTGCACAGCTGCTTACGCCATCGGTGCTATTTTCTTTTGCAATTGTTTGAGCTACATTCGCTGGCAGTTGCTTGTGGGGAAGCAACAATGATCTGGCCGATGTAAGAGTCTAGGCAGGGAACCCCGGGTCCTTTGGACTTATTTCGGTTGGCAACTTGGGGGAAAGATGAACCGCTTCGTCACTTCGTTGTTCGCTGTCGTGTTTTTGCTGGCCGCCGCAGCGCAGAGTCAACTTCAACCGCAGTTTTTTGGCATGGGGGTCTCCACCCCGGGTGACATGCCCAAAGTCAGCTTCGGCACCATCAGCCATCCTCCGGTCGCCTGGACCATGATCGAAGGCACCGGCCGCGGCAAATTCAACTTCAAGCCGATTGATGGTTTTGTGATCAAGGCTCCCAAGAATGCACAGGGCGCCGCGCTCGTCACCATCGATCTCGGCGGCTGGACGCCGGAGTGGGCGGTGACCGACCACACCACCTGCTACCACAACGCCTCCGGCGTCGGCGTCTGCACCATTCCGCCCGACAACATGCAGGACTGGATCGACTTCGTCACCGCCGTCATTCAGCACTACAACGGCGTGACCGCTCCGCACGTCGCCTATTACGAGATCTGGAACGAGGCCAGCAACACAAAATTCTGGACCGGAACCGTCGCTCAGATGCTCGCCATGGCGCAGACTGCCTACCCGATCTTGAAGCAGGACAAACTTTCGATGGTGCTGACTCCATCGGTCGTCTGGATGAACGGTGTGAAATTCATGACCGCTTATCTCGCAGCCGGCGGCGGCGCATTCGCTGATGGCCTCACCTTCCACGGCTATCCCAGCCAGACAGGGCCGGGTACGCTCAAGCCCGTGCCCATGCCCGAAAGCCCGCTCTCGACCAACGCGCCGATCATGACGATGATCTCGACCTTCCGGCAGCTTGCCGACAGCAACGGCATGCAAGGCAAGCCCATCATGACCACGGAAGGCGGATGGGGGACCAACGGCGTATCCGATCCCGACCAGCAGACCGCGTGGATCACGCACTACGAAATCCTGCAAGCTGGTCTCTCTGCCAGCAACAACCTGGCCTTTCAGGACTGGTTCACCTGGGGCCAGGCCTTCTCCGGGACGATCGAAAACAGTTCCGGTCAGCCCACTCCTGCAGGTCTCGCCTACAACGTCGTCTACGGATGGCTGGTCAACCAGATGCCCCAGCCTTGCGCTTCGAGCGACAGCATTATCTGGTCGTGCGTGGTGGGCTCGAATCTGATCGTGTGGAATGCGGCGCAAACCTGCAATAACGGCGTCTGCACCACCGCGCCCTACACCGCGCCGTTTGGTTATAGCAAGTACGTCGACGTTACCAATGCCACCACGACAATCAACGGATCGATCAAGCTGGGGCTCAAGCCGATCATGCTGAAGCCGTAAACAAGCAAGAGGCCCGGACGCATTCGTCCGGGCAGCTGCGCCTTACAGTCTTCTAGCCCATAAGTCTTTGCCGCTCTCAGGGCGGACGAATGCGTCCGCCCCTTCACGATCGGAGTCTAGCTGGCCTTTTTCCTCCAGCGATGAACCGGACACGAATCCGCGCGCAATTCCTCTGTGAACCTCTGTGCCCCCTGTGGTTAAGCTTTTCGGCCTTGATCCCAAACTGAACCATCAGGCCGCGAATGTTTATAATCAACACATATTCCAGGAAGGTTGGACCGACTGATGACTTCGACAAATGGCAACGGATACAGCGTCCCCAAACCGCGCGCGGAGTGGCTGGCGCGGCGCAGGCGCGAAAACACCGACGGCAATTTCTCGCAGATGCACTACGCCCGCCAGGGCGTGATCACCGATGAAATGTCGTTCATCGCGCATAAAGAAAAGCTCTCGCCCGAGCTGGTGCGCGACGAAGTCGCCCGCGGACGCATGATCATCCCCGCCAACATCAACCACCCCGAACTCGAGCCCATGGCGATCGGCGTCGCCAGCCTCTGTAAGATCAACGCCAACATCGGCAACTCGGCGGTCACGTCCGAAATCAACGAAGAGCTTAAGAAACTTCACACCGCTGTCCACTACGGCGCCGACACGGTGATGGATCTCTCCACCGGCGGCAACATTCACGAGATTCGCGAAGCCATCCTGCGCCACTCGCCTGTGCCGATCGGCACGGTGCCGATTTACGAAGCCATCGCGCGCGTAAAGCGCGTCGAAGACCTGAACGCCGAAGTCATGCTCGAAGTGATCGAAGAGCAAGCCGCGCAAGGCGTGGATTACATGACGATCCACGCCGGCGTCCTGATTCAATATCTGCCGCTGATTTCCAAGCGCATCACGGGAATCGTCAGCCGCGGCGGAGCGATCCTCGCCCAGTGGATGGCCTACAACCACAAGCAAAATTTCCTGTACGAGCGCTTCGACGACATCGTCAAAATTTTCAAGAAGTACGACGTCAGC
The DNA here is from genome assembly GCA_035501655.1 of Candidatus Solibacter sp. Classification (GTDB taxonomy): domain Bacteria; phylum Acidobacteriota; class Terriglobia; order Terriglobales; family Acidobacteriaceae; genus Sulfotelmatobacter. The sequence continues at coordinate 1,652 of DATJVU010000008.1, read as the reverse complement.
TTCTCTCTCGGCGACGGCTTGCGCCCCGGCTGCGTCGCCGACGCCAGCGACGAAGCCCAATTCGCCGAACTCAAAACGCTAGGCGAACTCACCAAAAAAGCCTGGGAGCACGACGTGCAGGTCATGATCGAAGGCCCCGGCCACGTCTCCATGGACAAGATCAAAGAACAGGTCGAAAAAGAAGTCGAACTCTGCTATGAAGCGCCGTTCTACACCTTGGGCCCGCTCGTCACCGACATCGCTCCCGGCTACGATCACATCACCAGCGCCATCGGCGCGGCCATGATCGGATGGTACGGCGCCGCCATGCTCTGCTACGTCACGCCGAAAGAGCATCTCGGGTTACCAAACGAGAAAGACGTGAAAGACGGCATCATCGCCTACAAAATTTCCGCCCACGCCGCCGACATCGCCCGCCAGCGCCCCGGCGCCCGCGACCGCGACGACGCCCTCAGCTACGCCCGCTACAAATTCGACTGGGAAAAACAATTCGCCCTCTCCCTCGATCCCGAAACCGCCCGCAGCATGCACGACGAAACCCTTCCCGACGATTACTACAAAGAAGCAGCCTTCTGCTCCATGTGCGGCCCAAAATTCTGCTCGATGAATTACTCGTCAAAGGTAGATGAGTACAACAAGCAGGTCCACGGGATCGAAAAGAAGGATTACTCGGAGTTGGTGGAGAGGCTGGTCACGCTGAAGTAAGGGGGGCTGGCCCATCCTTTTCAGGTGCGGCACCAACGGGGTTGCCCCACCCTTCCCGCGTTCTGTGCGGGAGGGTGGGCCTGCTCTACGCTCGACCGTCTGTAGCCGGGTACCCCATTTCTCGCACGTCCTTTGCGCGAGAAGTGGGGACTTTGGCCTTGCATAGCCAGCAAATCCGTCTAAGATTAACCCATGGCCAAAGCCAAGAAATTCGACCTCGAAGACACCGCGCCCATTCTCGACGAGGAAGACGAGGAAACTCTCGCCGCGATTGATGAGGGAATCCGAGACGCCGAAGCGGGCCGGGTGGTCCCCGCCAAGAAGGTTCGCGAGTTGCTGCCTACGTGGATTACCGCCTCTACTACTCGCAAAAAGCGATAAGCGATCTGGCTGAAATCATCGGCCGCATCGCCGAAGACGATGATCAGGCTGCTTCGTCTTTCGGAAACTCCCTGCTTAACCATGTTGAATTGCTCTCCCGCTTCCCGCGTCTAGGCAGCTCAATCCCAGGAAAGCTCGGCGTCCGCAAGCTCGTCCATAGTCCGTTTCTCATCTATTACCAAATCCACGAGAAGAAGGGCATCGTCGAACTGTTACACGTTCGGCACAGCGCGCGAAAGCCCCCGCGTTCGGAGCTTCGTTCTGAGATGGGTTGAGCAAACGGCCCGAGTTACTCGGGCTTTTGGAGAGTGGGCGGGTGGCCCACTCAAGCCCGCCTTTGGCTTGAGTGGGGAACTTGACCGGCGGCCCAGCCTTTAGGTCGCTGATACCACCATCACTGTGGGTGCCCCGCTCTTGCGCTTTTTGTGTTCAGTCTCATGACATCCTTTCCAAAACGTCTCGGGACATCCTTTACACTCCCGCGCGAGCGCAGCGAGCGCGGGGGCGAGCATGGCGTGGAAGACGATGGATGTTCAAGAACAGCGCGTTCGGTTTGTAGTGGCGGC
>DATJVU010000007.1:0-78096 GCA_035501655.1 Candidatus Solibacter sp. | reverse complement strand
GCGGTCGGACTCATTACGGTTGGGTCCGTGTGAACCTGCACACCAAGACGATTACCGGTTATGCGTACGAAACCAACGCCAACCAGCCGATTCTGGCGGGCGACAAATCGGGGCCTGTGAAGACCGGGGCCGCCGATCCAGAGCAAGTGCTTGCACCGTCGCAACAGCCGGCGACGTTGGGCGCGCTGTCGCTCGGGGCCAATGGGCTTTTGCTCTGGCGGCGCGAAGAAGAATAACCGCCCCAGTTACGACAGAAGCTCATCATCAACAACGTAGATGAAGTCTGACGACGCGTGGCCCACTCAAGCTTGCTGTTGGCTTGAGTGGGAGAGTTAGCCAGGTCGCCAGTGCCTTCGCAGCCCAAAATTTAACAATGCCAGAAGCAAGATGAACTGGGTGGCCCATCCTTCGCGTTTTGTGCGAAGGGTGGGAAAAGTGCTGCCGAAAGTATCGGATTTTCTTTACGCCGAAATCTCACGGCGGGTTGCCCCACCCTTTCGCGTTTTGTGCGAAGGGTGGGCAAAGTGCCGCCGAAAGCATGAGATTTTTGAATACACCAAAATCTCATGGAACAAGCAGCAACGCGCCCGCCCTTGCACAAAACGGGCACCGCATTTTCGTTACGGAAAGAACAAGCCAAACGCCAAAGAGTGGCCAGCGACACCACGTATACTTAGCGGAACACGAGCGGCCAAACCGCACATGTCCAGCAATCCCACCACTTCGGTAGCGTCACAGGAGTCAAGCACTCGCGAACGAAAAGCTGGCTCGTGGCTGCCTTTTAAAATCGGATACTTAATCGCAGCGCTGGCTTGCCTGATCCGATGGGGACAGCCATCGCCGTGGTCGCGGGTAGACATTTTTTCCGGCGGCTATCTCCTCATGCGGGCACTCCCGCTGCTGTGGTCGATACTGCGCCGAGCCAGAACTCCAGTGACGCAGGCGCGGCGCAAAGAAAGATGGGGAAGCAACGCCGCGCCCGGCTGGGTGAACTGGGCACTTGTGTTAATGCTGGCTGATTTCGCGGTGTTTCTCGACTACGGCCATTTTCATTTGATGCCTCGGTTGGAACAACCAACCGCGCAAGCGTGTGGACTGCTTCTGCACTTGGCAACAGCTCTCTGGAAAAGGTGGGCCGATAGCTTCCTGGGAGCCGCATTTGGCAAAGATAGTTCGACGCCAATGTTGGTACAATCCGGCCCGTTTCGTTACTTACGCCATCCTTACTATGCGGCCGCTTTACTTGAGAGAGTTTCCGTCGCCCTCATCTTTGCGAGTTTTTTGGGATGGCTGTTGATCCTGCCTTGGAGCGTACTGCTGGTACGGCAAGTTCAACGTGAAGAATCGCATTTGCGCAAACTTTTCGGTGACGAATACGAACTTTACTCGCAGCACACAGCGAAGCTCCTGCCTGGTATTTTCTGAGCGCTTCCAAGTGGGTGTCCGAACCCCTAGTTACTGAGAATGCATCCCGCTCAACAAAAAAGCCCTCCTGTTGGGACGACAGGAGGGACTTCTTGAATGGTTCGCAGGTTTTATGCGCGGACGACGTTTGCCGCCTGGAACCCTTTGGGTCCCTTGAGCAGGTCAAACTCCACGGTCTCACCCTCGTTCAGGGTGCGGTAGCCGTTCTCCTGGATCGCGGAGAAGTGCACGAACACGTCCTCGCCCGTGGAGCGCTGGATGAATCCATATCCTTTCGCTCCGTTGAACCACTTCACTGTACCTTTCTCTCTCACGGAAACTACTCCTTTCACTGATCGCGAAGAATGATTCTCCGGCATCTTCGTTTGCCCCGGTCGACCGAGGCCCCCTCAAAGAAGCCGATAGAATTGTTGTGGCGCCTATCAATGTGCGGAAGGAATGATTCGCAAAAAGGAAAAGACTCCTCGGTTCTGCCGCAGAGCAACCGCTTGCGGAACAAACCTTCGGAGCCCGACAATTTGGCGCATTTCCACCACACCCAACTGATGTAAAACGTTTACTTCCGGGATCAATACCGAACAACCGTCCGGTATTGAGCACCAGATCATAAGCACTATTAAAACGATTCGCAAGAAGAATTAGTAAGAAAACGTAAATGTGACTATCGGTCATAAATGCATTACTTTAACGCGGATAAAGAAATCTTCCGCTAACTTTCTCAAACCGTTGGGGTTCGCCGGGGAATCGTGGTCTCTGGTCATTGCATTTTGAAACAGTGCGGATCACGCCGCGACACGGTCGACGGATTGGAAACTGGTACGATTGAAACCGATCCCGTGCCGAACCAGCCGATCACGCTCAAATCGAACGCGGCAAACGAGCAGCCTTCGGGCGGGCGCAGGCGACGTCCGGGACTCGCCTTGTCCACGCTGAAATATCTGATGCGGACCGAAGTGCACACTTTCGCCTTTTCGGTGGCGGCCAATGCAATCCTTTCGTTCTTTCCTTTCGTCGTGCTGATGATGACGCTGATCCGCCGCGTCTTTCACTCGCAAGTCATGTCGGACGTGGTCGTCGAACTTCTCCGCGACGATTTACCGGCCGGTCAGGAGTTCGTGATTCGCAACCTCAACGCCATGGTGAATTCGCGCCAGCGCGTGCAAGTGGTCTCGTTGCTGATCCTGCTGGTCACTTCGTCGGGAGTATTTCTTCCACTGGAAGTTGCGCTCAACCGCATCTGGCGATTCGAAAACAACCGCTCCTACATCGGCAATCAGTTGATCTCGCTGGGGCTCGCCTTCGCCTGCGGGGCGCTGGCTTTGCTCTCGATCGCCATGACCGCGGGGCCGGTTGCGTTTATGCAGTTCCTGTTCCGAGGATATGGAACGTGGCTGGTGCGGCTGGTTGGATTTCTCACCATGAAGCTGTGCGCGATCGCCGCCAGCATTGCGATCTTCTTTCTCATCTACTGGCTTCTGCCGAACGGCAAAGTTCCTGCGCGCGCCGTCTTGCCCTCTGCAATCGTCATGGGATTGCTTTCGGAGGCGCTGAAGTACGCTTATATTCTGGCGCTGCCTTGGCTGAATTTTCAGGAAGTCTACGGGCCGTTTGCACTCTCGGTGAGTCTGATGTTCTGGGCGTTCCTGTCGGGACTGCTGCTTCTCGCGGGAGCCAACCTGTCGGCCGAGGAGCATCTGCAGCATCCGCTGTGAGAGGCAAGGTGGCAAAGTGACAAGGTGGCAAAGTGACAAGGTTTCAAGAGTCGACCTTTGAAATTGTCACCTTGCCACTTTGAAACTTTGCCACCTTGCTTTTTATTTCTTTTCGCCGATCGAAATCAACTCTACTTCAAAGATGAGTGTGTCGCCAGGGGCGATATCGCGCGTGGGAGGCTGGTCGCCATAGGCAAGGTCAGGCGGAATGAACAGCTGCCACTTTGATCCTACGGGCATCAGTTGCAGAGCTTCAGTCCAGCCCTTGATCACGCCGCCCAAAGGGAACGAAGCAGGCTGGCCGCGCTTGTAGGAACTGTCGAATTCTTTTCCGTCGAGCAGCGTACCGCGATAGTTGCAGGTCACGGTGTCGCTCGCGGTTGGCTTCGGACCAGAGCCTGCCTTGAGAATCTTGTATTGCAGACCGTCTGGCAGCGTCACGACGCCTTCTTTGCCTTTATTGGCGGCGAGGAACGCTTCGCCCTCTTTGCGATTCGCCAGGCCTTCTTCGTGCGCCTTGGCGTCCATCTTCTGGCGCACATCGCCCTGGAGCTGCTGCATGGCCGCGCGCGCTTCGTCCTCGGTCATGGCAGTCTTGCCGCCGGTCATGGCGTCGCGCATGCCGCGCGCCACCAGCGCCGGATCGAGTGTCAGCCCCTGGCGATGCAGGCCTGTGCCCAGGTTCATGCCCATGGCGTAGCTCTCTTTATCCTTTGGCGTCTTGAGCACGACAGCAGGCGCGGTCTTGGCTGCAGTGGCAGGCTTCTTCGCCGCCGTGCTGGTCGCAGGCTTGGCCGGAGCGGCCTGGCTCGACGCCGGCTGAGATGCGGCAGGCTGTTGCGCCGCGGCGATGCCGCACGCGAAGAGACAGAGCAGCACAGGTTGAAGGAGATGGGCTGAAATTTTTGCCATGAATCTATTGTCCCATTGCGAATGAGGAACGGGCAACGCAGGCGGTCGCACGAGAGTAACGGGGTTGTTGTCGGAGCAAGGTGGGAGCTAAGGTGACAAGGTGGCAAAGTGACAAGGTGGCAAGGGTCTCGCCGGTTTGATCCGGTTTCCGGCGTAACCAAAATCCGGCGCTGTCGGCACCATCTTACCCACCCTTCGCACGAGACGCGAAGAGTGGGCACCCAGCCGGCTAACTGCAGGTTCCTCGCTTTGCTCGGAATGACAAGCTTGATTTTGTTGGCCCGCGCGGGTCGGTGCCCTTACTTACTGTTTTGACTTAGGGCGGCGAGTTCGCGTTTGGCTTCCTGGGCGGGGATGAAGTCGGGGTCGGCATTTTTCCAGAGATCTAAGAGCTTCTGGTAGCTCTTAGTGGCGGCGGGTTTGTCGAATTGGGCCTGGGCGCGGGCAGTGCCTAGCAGGCAGAGAACGTAGTCTGGGGCCTGGCTGGCTCCGCCTCCGCCTTCGCCGAGTGCGGCGGCACGATAGCGGAGGCCGGGTTCGAAGTCCGTGACGGCTTGCTGCGGCTTTTTCGATGCGAGCGACGCGATTCCCAGAAGATGCGGAGTCTTCGAAACCAGCGGGTACGGCGTGGCCGAAGATAGCAGGCCTGCGACTTCTTCGGGATGATGCTGCGCGATGGCTACGGCGGCTTTTACTTCGGGGAGATAAAGATCGTTGTAGAGCGTGTTTGCGGGCTCGGCTGCGGCGGCTTTCTCGATTTCTTGTAACCCGTTGGTATCGCCGCAGAGGGCTAGAGCTAGTTCGGCGTCGGGTAGCGTTGCAATGGAGTGATCGAGCGAGAGGCCTTTGTGGGCGGCGTCGCGCGCGGGACCGCAGTTGGAGACTAGCGCGTCATGAATGGCTTTAACCGCGTAGATGGAGCCTGCGGCGTCGGGAATCTTCTGCTGCTCGGCTCGTTTGGCTGCCTGCTCCCAGTGCAGATCGGCTTCGTGCATGCGGCCGAGATAAAGATAGAAACTTCCGGCGGCGGCTTCGAGCACGAAACCATCGGGCCGTCCCGCAGCCCACTGGATGTGCTTCTCCCAATCGGGCTTGCCGGTGAGCAGGTCGTCGATCATGGCGTTGGTCTGGTAGTTGGTGTTGTCGCCGCCGCCCTGGTCGAAAGCTTCCTTGAGATAGCGCTCGCCTTCGGCCATGCGCTCGGTTTGCAGGAGCGTGCCGGCGGCGTTGTTGGCGGCGACGTTGTCCCAATGGGCGATCTCCCAGGTTTTTTTGAATCCTTGGGCGGCTTGGTCGTAGTCGCCGATGATGCCGTAGGCGGTGGAGAGATTGTTCCAGGCAGCGGCGTCGCGCGGATACGTTGCGACAAAAAGCTTGTAGGACTCGATCGCCTTGGGCATGTCGAAGAGTTGCAATTCGTATTGCGACTCGATGTACATGCGCTCGCGTTCGGTGACGCGCTCACGCAGGTCGTAACCTTTCTTCAGATACTCGAGAGCTTTTGAGATTGCGCCGACGTTGCCGTAGGCGACGCCGAGACGCGCCCAGGCCATGGCGAATGAGGGATCGAGTTGAATGGCTTGCTGATAGAACGATGATGCCTGCGGGAAGTCGCGGCCTTCGCGGTGTTCGTCTTCGCCGAGAGAGAAGGCGTGGAAGGCTTGCAGCGAGGCGGTAGTCACGTTGGTGTAGGGCGTGGTGAGCTTTTGAATCGACGACATCGATTCGCCGAGGCGGGCGCGCATGGCGGTGGCGGCTTGCGAGACGGCCTGCAGGACGCCAGTTTTGTCGGGGGACGTGACTTGCTCGCGGGCAAAGACCTCGCTCGTAGCGACGTTGATGGCGTTGAGTTGAATCACGTAGGAGGAGCCGAGATTTGCGATCGATCCGGCGAGATAGGCCTTAACGCCGAGGCGCTGGCCGAGTTGCTGTGCTAGTTCGGGAGTGATTTTTTGATCTTTGGCCTGGCCGAGATATTGCAGGTTGCTGTGCAGTTCGGCGTCGCTGACCAGTTGGAGTAACGGCGATTGCTCGAGCTGGATGGCTAGGGCTTCTTTTAATGTGGAGTCGAAGACGGCGTCGCCGGTCTGGTTGGTGAAGTCGGCGAGGATGAGCTGATCTTTGTCGGTGAGTTGGACGGTCTGTTTTTTATGCGTGTAAAACCATCCGGCAACGGCGGCGAGGATTAGAACGGCTGCGACGGGTATGATCCACTTCAGTGGCGAGCTCTGCGCCGGCGCTTGTACTGCGACGCTGCCTGAGGACGCGGCGGCTACGCGGCCAGAGCCGCTGGCGCGCTGTGCTGCACCGGAGGGTTGCGCTTCGGCGATGGCGTGGGTATCGGAAGTGGAGGCGGCGTTGCTGCGGCCGGATTCGAGATCGCGCTTGAGGCGCATCAACTCCGACTTCATGTCGACGGCATGCTGGTAGCGCAGATCGCGGTCTTTTTCCAGCGCGCGGTTGATGATGTCTTCCAGCTTGGCCGGGAGCTTGGGATTCAGGCGCACCGGCGCTACGGGCGCGCGGTTCATGATCTCGTCGAAAATTACTCCGGAAGTCTCGCCGCGGAACGGAATCGTACCCGTGGCCATTTCGTAGAGGACGATGCCGAAGGAAAAAAGATCGGTGCGAGCGTCGAGTTGCTTGCCTCGCACCTGCTCCGGCGACATGTAGGCGACGGTACCGAGCGCCGATCCGGGACTGGTGAGGTGGTGTGCGCTTTCGCCTTCGGTGCGGGTTGCTTCCGAGGGATCGAGGGCGCGGGTGGCGTCCTGCGTGACTTTGGCCAAGCCGAAGTCGAGAATCTTCGCCCCGCGGCGAGTGACGAAAATATTGGCGGGCTTGATGTCGCGATGAACGATTCCCTTTTCGTGCGCCGCCGCCAGGGCGTCGGCGATCTCGATTCCGATGGAGAGAACCTTCTCGATTTCGAGGGGGCGATCGCCGATGAGATGCTTGAGCGTTTCGCCTTCGAGGTACTCCATGACGATGAAAGCCTGCTCGCCTTCTTCGCCGATGTCATAAATGGTGCAGATGTTGGGATGATTGAGCGCGGATGCGGCCTGGGCTTCGCGGCGAAAGCGGCTGAGGGCAGCGGCGTCACGGGTGACGTCTTCGGGAAGAAATTTGAGGGCGACGAAACGCTTGAGGCGGGTGTCTTCGGCCTTGTAGACGACGCCCATCCCGCCACCGCCGAGTTTTTCAATGACTCTGTAGTGAGAGACGTTTTGGCCGATCATTCTCCGTCCAGTGGCGCCGTCCGCAAGGCGCTAGTGGCTAGGCTATCCCCTAAATTTTTGGTGAGCCATCTTAGGGTTCCTGAGAAGACAAAGTCAACGACGGATCTTCGTCCCCCAAGTCCACGCTGGGCCACTCCGCGATCAAATGCTCTTGATTCCCGGCTGCACTTTGCCGCCAAAACCTGATTACTTCAATCCGTCAACGACATACAAATCCGACAGAACGCGGCCGACGGAATAGGCATAGGATTTGCCGTCGGCGCTGAATAGCATCGAGGGGACGCCTAGCACGCCCGCAGGATCGGAAGGAGTCAATTGTTTCCAGAGATTGCGTTGGCCAGTGGCGAGGTCGACGCGCGTGAGTTGCACGGGAACGCTGCGAGTGCGGATGAGCACAGTCTTTCCCCCGTCCAGGAAACGATTCAGTCTTTCCCCGGGGGCGAGGGAGAAAGCCAACTTGCGAGGCTCGCCGCCGTCAATGGGATAGAGCCAGGCCTGACGCTGGCGATCGGTGGCGAGGAAGAATTTTCCGTCGGGCGAGACGATTCCGTCTCCGGTATTTTCAGGAGCAAACGGACGAGGCTGCCCGCCTTTCAGTTCAAGCAAGTAGGGACGGGGGCCATGGCCGGGATCGGTGGAATAGTAGACGAGCGCTTTGCCGTCCGGCAGCCAGCGGCAGCCGAAGCGGTCTCCTTTGTCGCCGAGTAACAGGCGCGGCTCGCCTGCGCCAGTGGGCAAGAGCATCAATTTTGGAGGGGATCCGACTTCAGCAGCGACCCATTGACCATCGGGAGATAGCTTGCCAAAACCGCCCTGACCCAACTTGAGCGCTGGAGAACCGTCAGTTTTGCGGAGGTAAAGATTGTATTCCCCCCCGGAGGCCTGTCCAGTCTCGGAGAACAGCACGGTTTTGCTGTCGCTCGACATATCGGCAAGCAGTGTCCAATCGAACCACGACAAGTTGCGCTCCTGCGTTTCGCCGGGTGGGAGGGCGTAGAGCGTCACGCGACTTTTGTCGGCAGTGAGCAGCACGAGGCCGGTTCTACTGATGTCGCGAATGGTCACTCCGCCCGGAGCACTGTAGATGAGCCGCTCCGCGCCCGACAGATCCATGGCATAGACGGCATGTTGCGAGCCCACGGGCGAAGCGGTAAACCAAACCTCTTTGCCATCGGGCGCCCAGGCCAGACCCTCCACACTGGAATAAAAGGACGAGGCGGCCTTGCGGTTTCCGTGAGTATCGATGACGACGACGCGGCCATCGTCGCCGCCGACAATGTGATCGCCGATGGCGAGATACTGGCCGTTGGGCGAGAAACGAACATGACTCACCCATCCTCTCGGCTCATAAATCACGTTTCCGACGGGAAACTCGAGATGAGCCAGCGAAACACTACTGAAACGAATCACGGCTAACGACTCGCCGTCGGGCGTCCAATCAGCCCAGAAAACGCCTTCCATCATTTCGCGGGGAGCACCTCCTGCCAGCGGCGCGCGGGCGAGGGTTCCGGTCTGAACGAATGGCCCACTGTCGACTGGATTTAAGGCGACCGCCAACTCTCCTTTAGAAGAGAGGGAGAGGATCTGCGCGGGCCGAATGCCGAGCGGACGGGAGTCAGTCGAGTCGTAACGCGTCGTGTAGATTTCCTGTGGGGAACCGTCCCACGCGGCGCCATACACAATGGTCTGGCCGTCGGCGGCAAAGCGGGCATCCCAGATCGCGCCGGAGCGGAAGGTAACTTCGTGGAACACAGGGCTGGTGACGACAGCACGGCGGGCGAAGCGATAAACGAGAATGCACGAGAGAAGAACGAGCAATCCCGCGGCGAGAGGCAGCGCCCAGCGAACATGCGATTTCTGTTCGGGTAGAGCGTGCACGCCGCCACGGCTGGTGCTGCTGATATCGCTCAGCGCTTCGAGATTGAAAGCGACGTCGTGCGCGGACTGGAAACGCTCGCCGGGATTTTTTTCGAGACAATGGCGGACGATTCGCTCGAGTGCGGGTGAGACGTTGCGATTGGTCTCAGCGAGGTCGGGCGGATCTTCTTTCAGGATCGCGCTCATGGTGTCGGCGGAGGATTCACCGCGAAAGGCGCGCTTGCCCGAAAGCATTTCGTAGAGGATTGCGCCCAGAGAAAAAATGTCGGAGCGGGCATCGGTGGGCCTGCCGCGCACCTGTTCGGGCGACATGTAGCCGACCGTGCCCATGATCGCACCGGTTTCGGTGTTGACTTGCTGGGTGGGAGCGTCGCCGAGCAGATCGGCTTCGGGATGCGTGAGCTTGGCGAGGCCGAAGTCGAGAATCTTTATCCGGCCATCGTTGGCGATGAAGAGATTTTCTGGCTTGAGGTCGCGGTGAACGATTCCCTTCTCGTGCGCAGCGGCGAGTCCTTTGCAAATCTGGTGGGCGAAATCGACGGCCTTGCGAGAACTCAAAGATCCAGTGCGCACGCGGTCGCGAAGCGTCTCGCCCACAAGGAGCTCGGACACGATGTAAGGAGATCCCTGCGCCTCTCCGATGTCATAGATGGAAAGAATGTTGGGATGGTTCAGGGCAGCGGCGGCACGGGACTCCTGGGCGAAACGCTGCAGGCGCTCGGGGTCACGGGAGAACGCGGCGGGGAGAATCTTTATGGCGACATCGCGGTTCAGCCGTGAATCGCGTGCGCGGTACACCTCTCCCATGCCGCCCACGCCAAGTGGCGACTGAATTTCGTAGGGTCCGAGTTTTGTGCCAGCGGTTAGAGCCATGCTGCGGGCGCAATTATAAAAGATGCGTTGTGGTTGGGTTTCCCCATCCTGTGGACTCTCAAAACCCCGGTGGACGCTCGTCGACTACGCCGAAGGCGCGTTCGAGGGCTAGTCCGGCGTTGACCATAGGGCCCTCTTCGAAGAGGCGGCCAATCAGAGTTACGCCGTGGGGCACGCGGCGGGGCGTAGAGAACGTTGGAAGAGGATGATTGGGATCGGGCGCCCAATCGCTGCGGGCTTTGGAGACTTCGATGAATCCGGCGCGCAGTTCGAGCGCGGGATGTCCGGTGAAGTTGGTGATGGTCAGCATCTCGTCGCGCACCGACGGCACGAGCAGCAAATCGACTTGCGAGAATAGTTCGGCCATCTCTTCGGCGACTTTGCGGCGGAAGCGGTCGGCCTGCACGAAGTCGACGGCAGAAAGAAATCGCGCCTGCCGGAAAATGTTGGGCCATGCGTCGGGGACCTGGGCTTTGAGTTCGCGCAAGCCGCCGCTGAGCGTGAGTTCTTCGAATGCGGCTGCGCCTTCGGCGAACAGAATCAGGTCGAGCGAATCGTAGGGCCAGTCGGGAATCGAAACCTCCACCGGAATCATTCCCACTTTTTTTACGGCGTTCACCGCCGCGCGGTCGACTTCGGTGGCGGGATTCTCGTTCAACCACTTGGGGAAATAGCCGACGCGCAGGCCGGCGACGCTGGAGCCGGCGTCAAAGTCGAGATGACTGGGCACGCTGGCGACGTCGCCGGCGTCTGGTCCGGTGATCGCGTGGAGGACCAGCATGGCGTCTTCCACGCTTCGGGTCATGGGGCCGAGCTTGTCGAGCGACCAGCAGAGGGTCATGGCGCCGGTTCGCGCCACGCGGCCGTAGGTGGGTCGAAGACCGTTGATACCACAGCGCTGCGACGGGCTGATGATGCTGCCTCCGGTTTCGCTGCCGATGGCGAATCCCACGAGGCCTGCGGCGGTGGCGGCGCCGGGCCCGGCACTGGAGCCGGAGGAGCCTTCTTCGAGCAGCCAGGGATTCATGGTTTGTCCGCCGAACCAGATGTCGTTGAGGGCGAGGGCTCCGAGGCTGAGCTTGGCCAAAAGAACCGCACCCGCCTCGTGCAAGCGCTTCACGACTACAGCGTCTTCTTTTGGGATGCGATTGCGAAATGGTTCAGCGCCGTAGGTGGTCGGGATGCCTGCGGTGTCGAGCAGGTCTTTTCCGCCCCAGGGAATGCCGTGCAGTGGGCCGCGATATTTTCCGGCGGCGATTTCTGCGTCGGCTTGCTTTGCTTGATTGAGCGCCAAGCCACGAGTCAGCGTGATCACGCAGTGCAGCTTGGGATCGAATTGCTCGATTCTCTTTAGATAAATATTGGTCAGGCGTACTGACGTGAGCTTGCGGGATTCGATCCAGCGGGAAAGCTTCGTGATGGGGGCGAAGGCGATATCTTCATCGCGCGTGGGCAGAGGGCCCGGGTCGGATTTGCTGCGGACGAAGCGATCCTGCTGTGGCCCCGATTTTTGACCCGGCAATACGGGATTCCATCGCGTGGCTGGGGCGAGAGTCGATTCGAGCGCCAGTTTGCGTGGGCCGACGCGGCGCTCGTACAGTCCCGCCATCGTCTTGCGCCAACTGGCCGCGGCGACCGCGCGCTCAGCGTCGGTCATCTCGAACTGAACCAGCTTTTCCGCCTCAGCGATGGTCGTTGCGGAGATTTCTGGTCCGACGGGCATTCCGGTTCCGAACGCCGGTGGCGCTCCCGGCGCCAGATCGTTCTGATTTTGACCAGCCGGGTTCTGCGACTGGCCACGCAATGCAGCCGCCGCTCCTAGCACTCCCAAAGATGTCGTAAGAAATTTTCTGCGCGAATTTCGCATGAGTCCTCTCGCACGGCATTGTAGCCGCGCGTTGATGCGGAGATGTCAAAGCGTGCTGATGGAGTTCTCGTGCCGCGGACCGGCCCCAAATCCAGCTCGCAATTCCCGAGTTGGGAATTCTTGCCTGAAAATCACTGCTTGATCCCGTAATCCACAGGTCATGTGTGACATATGTCACAGATTCTTTCCTGTCAGTTCGGCTAGGCTGAGTCGTTTCCTGGCGCCTCCCAGGCGCCGTCTTCCGAGCGGACATTCCTGCGCGAGGTCTCCTTTATGTTTGGGAGCAGGTATTTGTGTCTGCTCATTGCGTTCGTGGTTTTGTTGGCTGGCGCTTCCCACGGCCAGGCGAATCGCGCCGATAGTTCACCGGAGTTCGCTTCACCAGACTTCGGCATCCAGAATCCCCGCGTGATCGTCCCTCCGGTTGATCCGGCGCCGGGTTTGCCTCACCCGGGTGCGCAGGCTATCTCGCCAGGCACATTTGGCTTCGCCCAACTTGCCCATTCGGCGGGGACGATCTTTTCCGGAACCGTCACCGCGATCAAACGCGTCCCGAAGGCGCAGGCGCATCGCGCGGCGCTCGAAACCGTGGCCATTACTTTTCAGGTGGAAAATGCGATTCGCGGCGCAACGACTGGCGAGAGCCTCACAATTTCACAATGGATGGGTCTTTGGTCGGGCGGACAGCGCTATCGCATCGGCGACCGCGTTCTACTTTTTCTTTATCCGGCTAGCAAGCTGGGGCTGACTAGTTGCGTCGCCTATCCGGTCGGCCGCTTCCCTGTCGATTCTTCAGGCCGGGTTCTGCTCTCGGCTCTGCATCTCGCGGCTTTTCGCACTGACCCGGTTCTTGGAGGAAAGACACGCGCCCCGATCAGTGACTTCGCCCTGGCGGTCCGGCGCAGCGAACAGAGCTCAAACCCGTAACTCCAGAGGTGACCGTGATCGCTCCATTTCAATCAGTTAGTTGGCGGCAGCTGATCAAGCTGGGCTTGATTGGCGCAATCATCTTTGTGTGCAGCACGCGATCTGGCGCTGGCGAACCGAAAAATGTCGCAGGGACGAGCTACTTTGAATCCACGATGGCAGGGCAGCCACTCGTCTGGCCGCAGGGGCTCATTACTTATTACACCGATCAGGGAGATCTCAGTCCAATACTGCCCAACGCAGACGCCAATTCATTTGTCGCCGATGCCTTCAGCCAATGGACTTCGGTTCCAACTGCCGCCATCGCCGCCAGCAGCGGCGGGCAACTCTCCGAAGACGTGAATGGGACGAACGTGATCGTGAGTGCGAACGGCATCTCGGTGCCAAGCGACATCCAGTCGACGGCGACGACCACGCCGGTTGGGGTGGTTTACGATTACGACGGCTCCGTGACCGATGCTTTGATCGGCAGCGGCGCCGGTGACTCCAGCCAGTGCTTCTTCAACGCAGTTTACGGAGGAGACGACAACTATTCGCCGTCCGGCACGTACCTGCACGCGCTGATTGTCATCAACGGCCAGTGCGCGCTGGAGAGTTCGCAACTGGTCGATGTGGAATACCGCCTGGTGCGCGTGATCGGATCGGTCTTCGGACTCGGGTGGTCGCAGGTCAATCCCAACGTGCTCACAGGCAACCCGCAGCCGACCGGCGACGACTACGCGGGATTTCCCGTCATGCACTTCAAAGATTCGTGGAATTGCGTGCCCATCACCAAGTGTTATCCCAATCCATATCAACTCGCCGCGGACGATGCGGCGGCGATGTCACGGCTCTATCCTGTGAATTCGCAGAATCAATCGAGCTTCAACGGCAAGCAAATATCGTCGGCAGTCACGGCCCGCATCCATGGATCGGTTTGGTTCACGGGAAGCAGCGGCAACGCCATCCAGCCAATGCAGGGCGTGAATGTGGTTGCGCGCTGGATCGATCCCACCACGAAACAGCCATCGCGCCGATATGCGGCCTCGTGCGTTTCAGGATTCTTGTTCACCGGGAATGCCGGCAATGCCATTACCGGATTCAATGATGCGCTGGGCGATCCCTACAGCGAATGGGGCTCGAACTCGACGAGCGTGGAGGGATTTTTCGATCTGGGAAACTTGCCGCTTCCGAACGGGAGCCCGGCCCAATATCAGCTGAGCGTCGAGCCGCTCGACCCCACGTGGGCTGCCGGAGTGGGATCATACGCGCCGTTGTTGGTGACGCCTTCGGGATTGGGACAGTCGATTACGATTTCTGTCTCCGCCGGTCAGGACGTCGAACAGGACATCATGATGACCGGCAGCGCACAAGCGCTCGCCGGTTCGGCTTCTACATGGATTGCACCCGCGTCCACGCCTCTGACTGGAAACTGGCAGGGATCCATCTCCGGCTATGGCGCCTCGCCGTATTTCCTTCTTCCCGCACAGGGCAACCGTACACTTTCGGTGGCGATCACGAGTCTGGACGAATATGGCAGCACAAGCGAATCCAAGGCGCAGCCGGTGATCGGCATGTGGGCTGCCTCGGATCCCGAGGGAACTCCGCCGCCCGCCTTCACGCCATCTGCGTTCAACACGTCGAGCTTTGGCCTTACGCGGCTTGATGCCCAGATCGCAGCGTCCACAAATTTTCTGATTGGCGTAGCCGATGCGCGGGGCGACGGCCGGCCCGACTATCGTTACCAGGCCTATGTGCTCTACGGGGACTCGGCCGCTCCGCCGCGTCTGAGTGTGAGCGGTGGCCCGGTTACCTTGCTCGGAACCGGATTTGCTCCCGGCCTCAACGTCAGCGTGGGCAACAACGGCGTCACGCCGCTCGCCGTTAATGCCGGGCAGATGATTCTCGCCGCACCGGCATTCGCCGACGGACCTCAGAGCATCACCATCAGCGACCCTGTTACGGGCGCCTCCAGCGTGATGACGAATGTTCTGACGTATGGCGCGGCGTCGACCGATAATCTCCTGCTTCTCAGCTCTGTTAATCCCTCCACACCGGTGGGGACGCAAGCGCCGAATCCGATGACTGTCCGCGCCGTGGCCGCCGACGGCGTCACTCCCGTCGCCGGTGCGACCATCGCCTGGAGCGCCAGCAACGGGCTGCAGCTTTCTGCCTGCGGCGGAGTTTCTTCTTGCAAGGTCACGACCGACGAAAGCGGCTTGGCGTCCTCATGGCTCACGCCCGCCTCCGTGGGAACGGCCAGCGTCACCGCTACCCTGGCGCCTGGGGCCTACAGTACTTCGCCCTCGGTGACTACCACGCTGAGTTCCGCCGAGTCGAACTCTGATATCGGAGTCGTTTCACCGCTCATCTGGATCGCTCAGGGCGCGACAGTCAGCACTCCGCTGACGGCGCGCGTCTTGAGCCTGGGCGTCCCGCAAGTCAACGCGAAGGTGAACTTCACCGTCGTCACGGGTATCGGTGCGCTCAGCGCCGCCAGCGCGCCAACAAATTCAAACGGCTACGCTTCAGTCACACTGTCGGTCACGCAATTTGCATCGCTCGTACAGATCAGCGCCTGCGTGGCGCCGGCGAATGCGCCCTGTCAGGCTTTCTATGCGAATCCTGTGCCGTTGGCCAGCCTGAATCTGTCCCCGATTTCGGGCGCAGGCCAAATTTCGACCGCGAGTTTTCAGCCGCTGGTTATGCGGGTGACGGATTCGTCATCGCCGCCAAATTCTGTGTTGGGAGCGCAGGTCGCATTTCAGACGACAGTGTTTCGTCCCGGAGGATCAGGCTCTGGCGGCGGAGGCGGGGAGACGAACTCGGGCAATCCGGGGATGCCGGTGATCCTCAGCGTGAGCCAAAGCGGGGCCGTCAGCGACATCAATGGACTGGTGAGCATTTCGCCTTCAAGCGGAGGGTTTAGTGCACCATTGGAAGTAAATGTTGCGGCGACGGCAGGGACAACGGCAGCTCTGAGTGACTTGTTGGAGCTTTTGCCTGCACCAGCGAGCGGGAGCGATTCTTTGGGGAGAGAGCAGCCTGTAGCGCCGATTGAGCGGCCGGTGTGGCCTGGCGGAGAAAGAGTAATGGAAGTTGTGCAGCAGTAAAATTGTCATCCTGAGCCGCGCTTTTTGCGGCGAAGGACCTGTGCAACTTGCCGGCAGCGGTGGAGCTGTCAAGGAGTGCAGGGGTCCTTCGGCCTGCAAAAAACGCAGGCCTTAGGATGACAATTTTGTGGAAGGGACGCAGGCCCAGTTCTGGGGAGATGTGAATTTCAGCGTTTGTCCCAACGCCCAAGACCCATCACCCGACGCCCAATTTCATTTCGTCCACTGATCGACCCAGTCGTTCACCGTCTTGTACCAGAGCTGCGAATTCTGCGGCTTCAGGACCCAGTGGCCTTCGTCGGGGAAGTAGAGCATCTTCGAGGGCACGCCTTCCATTTGCAGCGTGGTAAAAAGCTGCAGGCCCTCGCTGACGTCGAGACGATAGTCGCGCTGGCCGTGGATGACCAGCGTCGGCGTCTTGAAATTTTTCGCGTACTGGTGCGGCGACCACTGCTGGTAGCTGGCGCGATTGTCGTAGGGCGTGCCCTTGAACTCCCAGTCGTTGAACCAGAGTTCTTCGGTCGTGCCCCACGCCGACTCGGCGTTGAACATGCCGTCGTGCGAAACCAGGCACTTGAAGCGGTCGGTGTGGCCGAGAATCCAGTTGATGGCGTATCCGCCGTAGCTCGCGCCCAGCGCGCACTCGCGGTTTTTGTCGATGAAGGGATACGTTTGCTCAGCGTAGTCGAGGCCCTTCATCAGGTCTTCATACGGAGCGCCGCCCCAGTCGCCGTTGATGGCGTCGATAAACTTCTGCCCGTATCCGGTCGAGCCGTGGAAGTTGATCATGATGACCACGTAGCCGCTGGGCGTCGCCGAGGTTGGTGACGCCAACAGCTCAGGATTCCAGCGATACGACCAGTCGTCTCCCCAGGCTCCCTGCGGCCCCCCGTGAATGAGGAATTTCACGGGATATTTTTTCGAGGCGTCGAAGTTCGGCGGCTTGACTAGGAAGCCTTGGACTTTGTCGTTGTGGGCGCCGGAGAACCAGAAGGATTCGAGAGGAGACATCGCGACGTTGGAAAGGAGAGAGTCGTTTAGGTGGCTAAGCCGCTGCAAGTCAAGCCTCGTCGAACAGTCAAATTGCACGACCGTCAGCCCTTTATAAGGGAACGTTGCCTTGCAATCACTAGCGGGACCTACCGGGGTGTATCGGTTAACGTACACCTCAGTGGGCGCTCCGATCGACATCCGTGTGAAGACAATCGCGAGTCCGTCTGCCGTAACAGCGAGATCGTCGTTAAAGCCGCGCGCGATTTCGGTGATCTTCGAACGCGATTCGAGATTCTTACCCGTCGCTTCAAACGAGAGCGCGTAGATCGGCGCTTCGCCCGTGTCTTCCGCAGAGAAATAAAGCCGCTTCGAATCAGGCGCCCACGTAAAAGTGCCAACCCAATGATCAAACTCCTCCGTCGCGTTCGCCGTGGTGCCCGTCTTGCGGTCGTAGAGCACGAGCCGAAAGCGGTCGCTCTCGTATCCCGGGCGCTGCTGGGCGCGGTAGGCGATGTATTTGCCATCGGGCGAATAGAGCGGCGACGTGTCACTGGCGGGATTGTCGGCGGTGATGTTCTTTGTATGGGCGAGAACCGTCTTGACCCAATCGTGCGGAGTAAGCTCGCGCGCCGCGTCGCTCGTTGGGCCGGACGAGGCGTCTGCCCCTCCATCCACCGGGACGATCCACAGATCGTTGTTGGTCGAAGCCGCTGGATTTTTGTCGTGATTCGAGGCGTAGCAAATCTCCTGCCCATCAGGAGAGAAGGCATAATCATCCTGCCCACCAAGTGAGAAGACTGGCGCATCGTAGTCTCCGGGCGTGAGATCGCGGTACGCGGTCGCAAAATATTGCCGATTGCTGCACGGCTGGTCGGGCACATTCACGCATTTCGGGTTTCCAGCGGAGCGTATGTTGGCCAAGAACAAGTGAGTACGCGTTCCCTCCTTATAAGCATTCCAGTGGCGGTAGAGCAGGTGATCAAAAATTTGCGCCTTTACTTTTGATCTGTTCTCTTCGGCATGCTTGGTAAAATTGCAGGCAATTTCATTCGGCAGGCCGTCGCATTGCGGGTATACCTCCGACGTGAACAGAATGCTCTTCCCATCCGGTGACCACAATTCCCCGCCCGCCTCGGTTACGGTTGTGGTCAGTTGCGACTTGCCGACTACCTTTCCCGTCTCGGGGTCGAAATCAGCGATCCATACCTGCGATCCATTGGTTTTGTTGGAGAGAAACGCGAAGCGCTTGCCATCCGGCGACCAGCGCGGACGGTCGGCGTCCTGTTCGGGCATGAGTTCGCGTTCGGTTGAATCCGGGTGCCCCATGTCTCCGTGGTTTTGGGAGACATGGGAATCAGCATTCAGCGGCACGATCCACACGTGCGGCGTCTTCGTATTCGCCGCGAGATCGACATCGACCACGCTGAAGATCACCCACTTGCCATCGGGCGAAACTTGCGGATCGCCGACGCGCTTGAGCTTCATCATGTCTTCGAAGGTGAAGGGATGCTTGGCCTGGGCAATGGCCGGGAGAGTGAGAGTCAGAACGAGAAAGGACAGGAAAAGGCGGCGCATAAAAACCTCCTGCGGCAAACGGATGAGTGTAGCAAAGGCAGGTGACAAAGTGGCAATGTGGCAAGGTGGCAAAGTGACAAAGCCACAACATTTAAGGTGGCAGGCTCTGGGTGAAAGCAGCATCTGGAGGAAAGCAGCATTTGACGCGTTTTTCACCTTGTCACCTTGCCACCTTGCCACATTGCCACTTTGAATTTTGCCACCCGCTTCTCCCGGCAACCTCTTGCCCATCGAGGCATCCAAATGAATGGCAGAACTGCAGCGCCCTCCCCTCCAGCCTCACTGAGCGGAGAGGGGTTTGGAGGGTGGGGACGCCGCAGTATGCTTCCGTAGAGGCGCAGTTCGCTACGTTTCTTCTCCGCTTGCGGCGGTCAGAAGAGCGATGCCGCAGGAAACGTGGCCGACGACGCCTCTACGAAGCCTCCTTGCAATCCGCTAAACTAGAAAATATATGAACCGGGCTTTCCGTACTTCCCTGCTTTGCCTGACCCTCACGGCCGGGCTCGCCGCCATTCCGCTTTCTGCGCCGCTTTTCGGACAAGAGGGCGCCCTCGACAACACGCCGCCAAAAGATACGACTCCTGAGGACATCATCAAGCGCTTTGCCGCGAAGGAAAGCGAGTTCGCCAAAGCGCGCGACCAGTACACCTATCGCCAGGACGTGAAGGTGCAAACGCTTGAGGGCGACACCGTCGACGGCGAGTATCACGAGGTGTTCGACGTGCTGTACGACGACAAGGGCAAGCGGATGGAAAATGTCGTCTTCGCGCCGCAATCGAACCTGACCAAGATTTTCATGTCACAGGAAGATTTTGAGGACATTCGGCACCGGTTGCCCTTCGTGCTGACCAGCGAAGAAATCCCCGAATACAACATTCTCTATGTCGGGCAGCAGCAGGAAGACGAGCTGCACTGTTATGTCTTCGATATCGCGCCGAAAAAGATCGAAGGCAAGAAACGATATTTTCAGGGACGCGTCTGGGTCGACGATCACGACTTCCAGATCGTAAAAACCTATGGCAAAACCGTTCCTGACCTCTGCCACGGGAAGCCCTGCAACGAAGTGAAGAAGCGCGACGATCAGGAAAATCTATTTCCCAAGTTCACGACCTGGCGGCAACAAATCGACGGCCAATACTGGTTTCCGGTCTACACCAAGGCCGACGACGAACTGCACTTCAAGCTGGAAGACGTGCACATCAAAGAAATCGTGAAGTACGAAGACTACAAGCGCTTCGGGACCAACACGAAGATTTTGTTCGAAGGCAAGGAAATACCGAAGGATCAGCAGAAGCAGCCGCAGGGGCAGAAGCCGCCAGACGACAAGAACCCACAGAAGTAAGATCGGAAATCAGTCGCGCGGCGGTCGGCTAACTATTTCGCTAATGTCGAACTAGCATTTGGCTTCGGTTGGACCGGATCGGAGACTAGTTCAGGAATCCCGCTGAGCGGCACCAGTCTCCCTTCCACTTCTCTGAAGGAAATGAACTTCCCGTCATTAACACAAGCCACGGCAGCACCAGACTCGTTTTTGCCTACTTGGAACCGCCTCAAAACCGACCCGTCTTGCGAGCTCAGCTCATGGATCGAAGAGCCACCGGCCTCACTTACCCGCGCGTATAGATTCACGTCGCTTGGAATGAGCATGTTGATCTGGGTGCCGTTGGGTAACATAGGCTGGATCGGCCGAATCGCGCCGGCCAAACGGCGGACGATAATTCCAATTTCATGGCGCTCTCCTCCCTGTTGTTACCAACGAATCGCCTTCAACTAAGAACAATAACCAAGTGCCCGTTAACGCAACTCAAGAAGTTGATATCTGTCACAAAATCCGAACAAATGCTATTTGGTCGTAGATTGCTCAATTTGTTATGGTAGGTCAGTGGTTACCTAAGAGACGCGAGTCGCCCTCAACTTGGGGCGAAACCTTGAAGACTTAATTGCACGCAATACTTATATCGGGAATGGCCATTAGACTAAGGTGATCACGATCCTAGTTTTCACCTTCCAGTCCTGACTGTGTCGTCGAGGATTCAATGAGGAATCACCGTTCTGGGTTGCTACTGTTTTTTTGCCTATCCGCTCTCCATTGTGTTGTCTGCCAGACTGAAACCCGCACAATGTGGCGTCCGTTTTTGCATAGCCGCCAAGGACAACCAGGGGAACCGGATATAGTCGATCACAAGCAGGTCTCCAAGGGCGCTAACCTGGTGTGCTACCAGGTCGAGTCATACCCAAAGCAGCAGGGTGACGACGGCAGGGCTTGCCTTCTTCGATTCAAGGATGGAAGCAAGCACATTCTCAGCTTTAAACAGTCGATGCGGATGGCAAAAGACGACGAGTTGTTTCTGGCATGCCTGGGTGACAAGCCCACTCTTTGTAGCGTGGGAGTTTGGTACGACTCACCTGCAACACAACCTCAATAAAATAGATATTTCCTCCACTTATCATCCGAGCGCCCCATCAGCCGCATGATGTGGCGGCTGGTGTGCAAATTGAAGGCGCGCGGCTCGCGCATCAACTTCATTCCAGCTTCTAGTGGAGACTGGTTTCCCTTGCGGCGATTGCAGCCGTGACAGCAGGCCACGAGATTTTCCCAGGTAGACGAACCTCCACGCGAGCGCGGAATCACGTGATCGAGCGTGAGTTCGCTTGACGGCAGCACCGTGCCGCAATACTGGCAGGTGTTGCGGTCGCGCAGCAAAATATTCTTGCGCGAAAGGGCCCGGCTCTGGTGCGGAATGCGGCGGTATTCGAGCAGGCGAATCACCGAGGGCAAGCGCATCGCCACGCGCGCAGAATGCAGGAAGTGTCCGTTTTCTTCCTCGGTCATCGCAACGCCCTTAAGCACAAGAACCAGCGCGCGCCGCGCCGCACAAACATTGATGGGCTCATACGACGCATTCAGCACGAGCACAGGCGAAAGCAGAGCGTGACCGTCTCCGGGACGGTGCGCTGCGGCAACCGCCGACGTGAATACGCCGGCGGCAATCCGGGATGTTGGCGTCGCGTCGTGTTCCATCCGAGGCATATAGAACCTAAGGTTGCAAGGTGACAAGGTGGCAAGGTGACAAGGTTGAAAATCTCACGCTTTCGAGATTTTCGATATTTCGGAATTTCGATCTAGAGACTCTCATCCTCCATTGCTCTCTCAGAGCTTAACTGCCCGGCGGTTTTTCAACCTTGCCACTTTGTCACCTTGTCACTTTGCCACTTACGCTCCCACCGCCTGCGCCAAACTTTCTTCGGCCACAGGCTCTTGCTCATACTCGTGCTTAGATGCCAACTTTAGCGTACGGGCTACAGTGGCCACCCACACACGCTTAGCTCCCGCGCGCCGCAGAACGCGGGCGCATTCGGTAACGGTTGCGCCCGTGGTATAGACATCATCCACGAGCAGGATTTCGCGGCCAGTGACTTCCTCGGCACGCCGGACGGCGAAGGCTCCGCGCATATTCTCGCGGCGCTGGTGGCTGGTGAGTCCGATTTGCGAGCGCGTCTCCCGACTGCGACGTAGCACATCGCAACTCAATCGCAAATGCGGGTCTGCCAGGTGCCTCAGCGCTGACTTCGTTAGCAATTCGGCTTGGTTAAATCCGCGCTGGCGGCTCTTGCCTTTATGGAGCGGCACGGGGATGACCAGCACCGGCCCACGCTCAAAGTACGGCTCGACTTGTGCTATTGCCTCGGCCAACATTCTTCCGAGGACACCCGCCGCGGGCCGAACCCCGTTGTACTTAAGCAAATGAATCAACTCGCGCAGGCCGCCGTCATAGCTACCGTAGGCTACCGCTCTTTCGAAAGGCCGATCGACGCGCCGGCACACCGGGCATCGCAACAGGCCGTCAGCATCTGCAAACGCGTAGGCGGACAGGACCCGCTCTCCGCAGATGGAGCAGACGCGGCCACGAATCGGATCGATCTGCGCCAGGCATTCCGGGCAGACCGGCAGGCGAGACACATTCAGCAAAGGCTCGCTGCAAATGCGGCAATCGGCCGGGAAAAGAACCGAAAACAGGCCTTCAGCGACGCGCTTGATCCAACCGGATGGATAAAAGTCGTGATCCCGCTCGGGACGGGAAAAAGTTTCCACCTTGCTTGAAACAAAACGAGGCCCGGCTACTGCTGCGCTTGCCTCACTGGCCCGGATTCGGTCCTCGCTACTGCTGAAGACGGCCTCCCATACTTCCGCGGCCGAGAAGCCGCGGTGATCCAGTTGCCTCGATCAAGCTGACATGATCAAGGCTGACTATGGAAGTATAGCGGCCATCCCTGCTGCTAGGCAACGTGCCGATTGGGGTTGACCGGCCGCTTTCCTGGCAGAATTCTGGGTGTATCGGAAAGCCGGTCGCGGACCTTGGTGAAGATCAGCCGGTAATCCCGGCGGAAGCACTCTCCGCAGCGGACCGGCTGTAAAAGGAACAAGGGAAGTATGAAGCGTTCAGTCAGCGTGCGGCGGCGCGAGCGGAACCCCACTTCGCTGCCACAGTCATCGCAACGGTACGGTCCGATGAAAGGCCGGTCGGGCGACTGATTCATATGACACCTCGAGGTAACGGACACGAAGGGCGGTGGGAACCGACTGGTTCGATTTTACACCTCGGGCTGCCTGGGCCGTGCGCCATAAGATGCCAATTCACGCCAGAAGGACCTGCCCTTGCGATATACTGCCTTCCGGCGTACAGGACGCCTCCCGTCCGCGGAGAGGACCGAGTCCACCTGAGAAATCTCTAACCAAGGTTCGAACGAACCTCCTTTTCGCCCGTGTTGCGGACCGTGGGCACGACCTGAAGGAGGTCCGCGATGGCTAAGAAGTTCTACGACTATTACCTGCCCGTACGCCCTAACCTCAATCAACTCAAGCATCAAGCCAAAGATTTGCTGCATGCGATTCGTGCGGGAGATGCCGACGCGATCGCCGAGTTGAAGAAACATAACCCGAAGAAAATTGATCCCGCGAACGCCAAGCTGGCGGATGCGCAGCTTGCTTTGGCGCGGGCTTACCAGGTTGCGAGTTGGCCTCGCCTCGTCACCGCCTGCCGCATGATCCACGCAATTTGGGAGGGTGATGTTGAAACCGTTCGCAAGCTAGTGACGAGAGACCCCAGGCTGCTAAAGGAATCAGCGAGCGGAGTGCCGGACAGCAATTGGGGCCCTCCCATGAGCTATGCGGCGAATGTAGGCGCGGACGCGATCATTCAGATGTTGCGCGAGCAAGGAGCGGAAGATGTGCAACATGCCTTCAGCCGCGCCTGCCTGCAAGGCAAAATCGAGACCGCGCAGCACCTGAAAGCGATGGGAGCCCGCATCACGCCGGGGATCGTGATGGGTCCGTGCGAGACTCTGCATGGCGAAGGCCTGCAGTTCCAACTCGAGCTGGGAGCGGAATTCTCCGATGAAAACGGAGACCGCCTCGCGCCCGTTGCGCTGATTCTCGAAACCTACAGCCGCAACCCTCCGGGAAAACATAAGTCTCTTGAGATCGTCCACAGCCAGGTAATGAAACTGCCGGATACGCCGACGATGGCGGTTCATCGCGGACGGATCGATCTGCTGGAGGCATTGTTTCGGCGGGATCCGGAGCTGGTTCGCCGGACTTTCTCTCACGAGGAGATATATCCTCCCGCTCTCGGCTGCAACAGTGATCACTCCCTTGCACTGGTCGGCACGCCCTTCGCGGGCGGAACCCTTCTGCATATGTGCGTGGATTTCTTCGAGATCGAGATCGCCCGTTGGCTGATCGAGCACGGAGCGGACGTAAACGCCAGAGCCGAGATCAATGCCGACGGCGTCGGCGGGCACACGCCGCTGTTTGGGTGCGTCGTGTCGCAAGCGTATTTATCCGGATGGGATCGCGATGCGGCATTCGCGCGGCTTCTGCTGGATCATGGCGCCGATCCGAACGCGCGGGCGTCCATCCGCAAGCAGCTGCGCTTTGTGCCGGATGAGGCCATGCACGAATATCGCGACGTCACGCCGATCTCGTGGGGCGAGCAGTTTCACGGGCAGCCATTCCACAACTGGGTGAGCAAACCGGCGATGCAGCTGATTGCCGAGCGCGGCGGGAGGAAATGAACTCCAGACTACCTTGAACGTCGGCAGGCCCATGTGACCGCAGCACTTGTCATGCGGGCTTGCCGCGTGCTAACGTGCGCCGTTCGTTAGTTTCAGGAGTTTCGAGTTTCAGGAGTTTCACGTCCGTCCGGGGAAGGCAACGCTGGCGCAACTGCGCCCATCCCATGCCATAAAAAGGATTCCTCCTATGAGCACTTCCGTAGTGACTGAGCCCCGCAAGAAACACACGCCGTACGTTCCCGAAACCATGGAGATGAAGGAGTTCACCTTCCGCGCCCTGATGATCGGGCTGGTGATGACGGCGATTCTCGGATCGGCCAATGCCTATCTCGGGCTGAAAGCGGGCATGACGATCGCGGCCACTTATCCTGCGGCGGTGATCGGCATGGCATTGCTGCGGCTGATGAAGGGCTCGCTGCTCGAAGAAAACATTGCCCGAACCGTGGGCTCGATCGGCGAATCGGTGGCTGCGGGCGCAGTGTTCACCATCCCGGCATTTGTGATGGCGGGACTCTGGCAGGGCCTTACCGGCGAGCAATACTGGAAAGCGGTCGCGCTGATGATGATCGGCGGCACGCTGGGCATTCTGTTTGTCACGCTATTGCGGCGCGTCATGGTGGAAGATCCGGAGCTGCCGTATCCGGAATCGGTGGCCGCCTCCGAGATTCACAAAGCCGGACAACAGGGAGCGAAGGCCGCGAAGATTCTGTTCGCCAACATGGGATTCGGCGCCTTCATGTTCCTGCTGGGTGCCATCAACTTGTTCAGTCCAAGCAACACGTTTCACGTAAAAATCAGCGATCTGGGAAAGAAGCTGCTGCTTCGCACCGGCACCAATCCCAGTGTCGCTACGACGATCACAGGCGGAGCAACGCTGTTCAACGCGCCCGACATCAGCCCCGCGTACCTGGGCGTGGGCTACATCATCGGTCCGCGGCTGGGAGCGCTGAATTTTGCGGGCGGCGTGCTGGCCTGGGGACTGCTGGTGCCGCTTCTCACGTTTACTGTAGGTCCGTATATTCAGGCGGCGCAGCCGGCGGGACAGACGCTTTCGTGGCCGCTGCTCGCCGGGGCGATCTACTACTCGGTCGTGCGGCCGATCGCGGTGGGCGGGATGCTTGTCGGCGCGACTTACACCTTGTTCAAGATGCGTAAGCAGTTGGCAGTCGGCATGGGACGCGCCATCTCCGACCTGAGAAAGTCGACGGCCGTGCACGCCGCCACCAATCGCACGGAACGCGACCTCAGTTCAAAAGTTGTGTTCCTCGGCGTGGCCGTCGTATTCGTGGCCATGATTATTCTCTATTACTACTTCATCAGCGGCGCGGGAGGCCTTTCCTCTTCGAAAATCATTTCCGGATCGCTGGTCGCCGCCGGCGTCATGGTGATTGTCGGATTCTTTTTTGCAGCGGTCTCGGGAAATCTGGTCGGCATGATCGGCTCTTCCAATAATCCGGTCTCCGGCTTAACGCTTTGCACGCTGGTGATTGCTGCTCTTCTCATGGTGGCGCTGGGAGTCTCCGGGCTGGGCGGAGTTTCGGCGGTGCTCGGCGTGGCGGCGGTGATTTGTGTTTCGTCGGCGGTTGCCGGCGAAATGCTGCAGGATTTGAAAGTCGGGCACATTCTCGGCGGCACTCCCTCGAAGATGCAGATTGGCGACTTTTTCGGGATCATCGTTGCGTCGCTGGTCTTGTTCTTTCCGCTCTCCACGCTCGACAAGGTCTATCATTTCGGCACACCGGAACTACCGGCGCCGCAGGCCGGCCTGATGGCGATGCTCTCGAAGGGCATCGTGGGCGGCGACATGGCGTGGCCGCTCGTGGTCGTCGGCATCCTGCTCGGCATTTCCATGATCATGATCGAGGTGAAGAGCGTGATGCTGTTCTCGGTCGGCATGTATCTGCCGCTGGGGACGACGTTTGCGATTTTCGTCGGCGGCGTCATCCGCTGGGTCACCGATCGCATGCGCGACCGACGCAATCTTAACGATGCGCAGAAGGCGCGCGTGGACAATGCCGGAGTATTGACGGCTTCAGGACTGATCGCCGGAGAAGCGTTATGCGGGATTGCGGTGGCCGCCGTGATCGCGCGCAGGTTGGCGCACGATCCTCACGCGAACACCGAGCTCTATCACCTTGCCATCGGAGAATCGCCGTTGACCAGCCTGGTCGCGCTGGCGGTTCTGGTTGCGGTCATGATTCTCGTTCCGCTGGCCAACGCGGGGCGGCCGGAGGATCCGGCGCCGCCGACGGCAATCATGTAAATTCTTCAACCACAAAGGACACGAAGTTACACGAAGGAATTCTGATTGCCTTCGTGTAACTTCGTGTCCTTTGTGGTTTATTTATTTAAATGTCGATAGTGGAAAACATTGCAGGCATTCAGGAGCGCATGGCGGCGGCAGCGCGGCGGGCGAGCCGTTCGCCAGAAGAGATTGCGCTGATGGCCGTGACGAAGACGCATCCGCCGGAGCGGATTCGCGAGGCGTACGCCGCCGGGTTGCGACTCTTTGGCGAGAACCGGGTGCAGGAATTTACGGGAAAAGCGGGCGCGCTGGCTGATCTTGCAGGCGCCGATTGGCACATGATCGGACACTTGCAGACCAACAAGGCGGGCAAGGCTGCAGAGTTGTTTCGCGCGGTGGATTCGGTGGACTCCTTGAGGCTCGCAGAGAAACTCGACGCGTCGGCACGAAGCCTGAACAAAAAACTGCGCGTCCTGATCGAAATCAACGTAGGCGGAGAAGAAGCCAAGAGCGGCGTCGCGCCAGATTCGCCGGAACTCGAAGCCATTCTCGCGGCTGCTCCCCGGCTGGAGGCGCTGGAGTTCTCCGGAGTGATGACGATCCCTCCCTTCACCGACGATCCCAAAGACGCGAGGCCATTCTTCCGCAAGCTGCGCGCATTGCGCGAGGCCCTTGGTGCACGAAATCTGCCGAATATCAGGATAGACGTCCTTTCGATGGGCATGTCGCACGATTTCCAAGTGGCGATCGAAGAGGGCTCAACCTGCGTGCGCGTGGGCACGGCGATTTTTGGAGAGAGATAATTCACCACGGAGGCACAGAGGCACGGAGAATGAAATCTGGTGAACATCTCTCGCTACGCTCCGTGTCTCTGTGCCTCCGTGGTGCGATATTGACATGTTCGTAATCCACGAATCCGGCGGCGCCATCGCGTTCGCAATAAAAGTCCATCCGCGAGCGAAGAAAAACGCCATCACCGGTGAAGTCGGCGACGCGCTGAAACTCTCCCTCACCGCGCCTCCTCTTGAAGGCCGCGCCAACGAAGCCTGCATCGATTTTTTCGCAAAACTTTTGAAGGTGCCGCGATCTTCCGTTACCATTGCGTCCGGCCTGACCAGCCGCAATAAAGTGATTCGCGTGAGCGGAATCAGCGCTGAGCACTTGCGCAACAAGATTTTCGAAGTCAGAAGTTAGAAGGCAGAATGCAGAAGTAAAACGCGGATTGCGGAAATCAGGGTTCATTCTGCAGTCTGACTTCTTACTTCTACATTCCCAGGAGCCACTTTGACCTTTTCTGAACGCTTCCAAGAAATCCGCACCGGCTTCGAGCGGCCGTTCTGGGTCGCCAACATAACGGAAATCTTCGAGCGGCTGGCTTACTACGGCGCCTTCGCTTCGCTCGCGTTGTACCTGCAAGAAAAACTGAACTTCTCAACCGAGCAGACTGGAACCCTCACTGGAATTTTCGGAGGGATGGTCTGGTTTCTCGCCATTTTTGGTGGCGCCGCCGCGGACAGGCTGGGCTTCCGGCGTGCCCTTTCCCTCGCGTATTTGATTTTGGGAGTGGCGTATTTCCTGATCGGGTCGATTGGTGCATCGTGGCTTGCGCCGGCGCGGAACGCCCTGCCTCTCGGTCTGTTCGTCGGCATTATCCTGATCCTGCCGGCACTGGGTGTTGCCCTGGTAAAACCATGCGTGGTCGGGACGACCGCGCGCGCGTCGAAAGAGAATGTGCGATCGATTGGCTACTCCATCTATTACACGATGGTGAATGTTGGCGGCGCGGCAGGGCCCCTGTACGCCTCCTGGGCGCACCGCAACCTGGGAGTGGAGAATGTGTACCGGCTCGCCGCCATCGGCGTCTTGGCCATGTTTTTTGTCGTCTTGCTCTTCTTTCGCGAACCGCGGCAATCCGGCAATGCACCTCCGCCCTCCGTCGTCCAGGTGTGGCGCAACTTTTGCCTCGTGCTGGGAAACGCGAAAGTGGTTCTGCCGATTCTGGCACTCGCGTTGATCTTGCGTATTGCGCTTTGGGCCCGGCCGGAATGGTCGATGCCATGGTGGATCTGGGTCGCGCTGCTGGTTGTCGTCCTTGCCGGGATCAGCCGCTTCATGTGGTTTCTCGTCATCTTCACCGGCTATTGGGTCGTCTTCTGGCAGCAGTACATCAGCCTGCCGGGATACATCCACAATTACGTGAGCTCTCAGGCCGACGTCGAGCGGATTCTGGTAACCGATGGCCTGACCGTAATCTGCCTGACCTTAGTAGTCGGTCTGCTCACACAGAAGATTCCACCGTTCGCCGCTGTGATTATCGGCACGGTGGTAACGTCAATTTCGTGGATCATACTGGCCCTGCGGCCTACGGTCTGGGGCGCGGTCCTCTCGCTGTTCGTGATGGCTCTTGGCGAAATCACGCAGGCGCCGAGATATTACGATTACATCTCGAGGTTGGCTCCCGCCGAACAACAAGGCACCTATATGGGGTTCGCGTTCTTGCCCATTGGAATTGGCTCTTTGATTGGCGGACCGTTCGGAGGATTCCTCGTCCATCACTACGGCGAGGTTCAGCATCGACCGGCGATGATCTGGTGGTGCGTCACCGGAGTTGGATTGGCGACCACTATTGCCCTGTGGATCTACGACCGATTCGCGCGCGTACAGACGCAGGCGAAGTAGATGACGCGGCGAACAAGCAAACCGGGCCGTGAGATCTCTGAAAAGTCGAGCAACACGCCCGCTTCGTTTGCCGAGGAGATTCGTCATGCGCTGAGAGATGGTGGTTCGCCCGAACACGCCGCCGGAGTGCAGTGGTTTTTCAAAGAAGAAATCGAGTCGCACGGCTGGCGCGCCGCGGATTTGCGCCGTGCGATGCGAAATTGCCGCCGGGATATTGTGCGCGATCGTGACTTTAAGTTCCTCATCGACGTTGCAGATCAGTTGTTTCGTGGATCGGTCCTGGAAGAGAAAATCGCGGGAGTATTTCTGCTCGAGGCCTTGGACGCGAAGTGCAGCGATCGCGAGTTCAAGTTGTTCGAATCGTGGCTGGACCGGATCAGGAGCTGGGCCGATCACGATGCGCTGGTGCACGATCTGATCGCGCCGATGATTGTGGCGAAACCGTCGCGAAAAAACTCCGTCTTCCGCTGGGCAAAATCGAAGAGCCACTGGAAGCGCCGCGCCGCCTGCGTCGCCCTGATTCGAGGAACAAGAGCGCGAATGTTTTTCCCGGAGATCATGAGGCTCTCTAAGTTTCTACTCAACGATCGGGACGACATGGTGCAGAAAGGTTTGGGCTGGCTGCTGCGTGAGACGGCAAAGTTCGATGCGAAACGCACTGTGCCGTATTTGATGAAGATTCGAGCGCAGGCGCCCCGGCTGGTCCTTCGCACAGCGTGCGAAACGTTACCTGCGTCGACGCGAAAGAAAATTCTTGCCTTGCCCTAAGACGAGCTGTCACATCCCTGCTCACGATCTCAGAAGTAGCTCAGCCACGCCTCATTGCGGCGCTGACGCAAGCCGGCGAACCATCGGCAAGGTACAACGTGATGACCACCACGGCCCACATCAGATACACGACGGGCAGTGGATATCCCCAGCCAGGCGGCGGTGTGAAGGGAAATGATTGAATGTCAGGCGATTCGAACATCCAGTGCACCTGCCCGTATCGCACATAGCAGAAGGCAATAGCAAGCAAATGAATTAGGGGAATGTGGAGCAGGTAGTAGAACATCGGCACTTTGCCAAAGATGAGCGCAGGATGAAGCCAGCGCGGCGTGCGACGGTCGACAGCCCACAAGAAAAGAATCGACGGGCCAAGAGTCATCAAAAGAAAAAGCAGCGATGGCGGATACTTGGTCGTGTTCAGAAATGACAGCAGTGTAAAAGTGGACGAGCGTTGCGCACTCCACGGCAGAGGATCACCGTAAATGTTGATCGCGCGCAAGAGAAAGAATGCCGCAACGAGCCCAAGGCCCAAGCGCAGCAAGAAGCGGCGACGGCGGCTTGAATCCCAGTTGTAAATTTGCCCCAGGCAAAACCCGGCGGCTGTGACGCCAATCCACGGGATCAGTGGGTAGGCAACAAACACAGAGAATCGCGGCGTTCCAACCAGTTGGGTCGGTACATGAAGGATCGACCAAAACCAGTTTTGCCACGGCACCGCATCGAGCAGGTTGTGTGTGGCAATTATCACGACGCCGAAGATGCCTATCACCTTCGTTGGCAGATGCACCAGAGCCGCGAGCGAGATCATGGCCCATCCGAGCGCCCAAAGCACAATCAGAAGCGTTACCCGATAGTCGAGATTGAATTGCCATCCCAGGACGCGCGAGACCACGAGTTCCAGAAAAATGAGCCACAGGCCACGAGTGAATAGAAATTTCGACAATTGTGCTTTGGATTTGCGACGGCCCATGAGATACGCGCCCGTCCCCGTGAGCAGAAAAAAGGTGGGAGCGCAAAAGTGAGTGATCCACCGCGTGAAGAACAATGAAACAGTCGTGGTGGCCGGATTGGTGGGATTGATGCCCGGAGTGCCGAAGAAGTCCCGGGTGTGATCGACGGCCATCAAGATCATGATGACGCCGCGCACGATGTCAATCGACTCGATGCGTGCGCGCATCGCGATGGCAGGCGCTGTGACGCTTTCAGCGGCGATGGCTCCAGCGGCTGAGGACATCTGGGCACGTAGTTTAGCAACGATTTGCAGCGCCCCGGCGTAGTTTTTCGCAGTCCGCTTGCTTGAGATGTTATGTTGCCGAGTCCGGCGCCGGATTCGCGCAAACTCCACACTGTTGTTTACAATAGAAGATTGACCATGGACCTCGCTGCCATACAGTCTGCGCTGCGCGAACGCAACATCGACGCGTGGCTTTTCTACGATCATCATCATCGCGATCCCATTGCCTACCGCGTGCTGGGATTGCCTTCCAGCCTGATGGTGACGCGCCGCTGGTTTTACCTCGTTCCCGCCGAAGCGGAGCCCGTAAAGCTGGTTCACAAGATTGAAGCCGGACATCTGGACTCACTGCCGGGCAAGAAAAATCAGTACTCGGGCTGGCAGGAGCTATTCGCTCAGCTCAAGTCGATGCTGGCGCCATATCGCGACCTAGCGATGCAATACTCGCCCAACAACAGCGTCTTCACCATTTCGCTGGTGGATGGCGGCACCATCGATCTGCTGCGCGGCCTGGGGAAAAATATCGTGAGTTCGGCCGATCTGGTGGCGCAGTTTGAATCGACTTGGAGTGAAGAGCAGATCAAGTCGCACTTTGCGGCGCGAGACAGCATCGACTCCATCGTCGCCGCAGCCTTTAAAGAAATCGGCAAGCGCGTTCGCAACGGCGGCACAAAAGAGCACGAGATTCAGCAGTGGTTCATGGAGGCGTTCGGGCGGGAGAACCTCGCCACGGATGATCCGCCGATCGTTGCCGTAAATGCGAATGCAGGCAATCCGCACTACGAACCGCGCGCCGACCATCCGGTTCCGATTCGCGAAGGCGACTTGGTGCTGCTCGACGTCTGGGGAAAAAAGAATACGCCGGGCGCAGTCTATTACGACATCACGTGGATGGGATTTGTAGGTAACGCACCCTCGGGACGCATGCGCGAGGTTTTTGAAGTGGTTCGCGGCGCGCGCGATGCCGGCGTGAAGACCGTACTCGATGCCGTCGGTTCAGGGCGGCGCATCGCCGGATGGGAAGTTGATCGCGCTACCCGCGGTCATATCGAGAAAGCGGGTTTTGGAGACTATTTCATTCATCGCACGGGGCACTCCATTGGCACCGATGTCCACTCGAACGGCGCCAACATGGATGATCTCGAAATTCACGACGAGCGGCAGATTCTGCCGAACTCGTGCTTCTCGATCGAACCAGGCATTTATCTACCAGAGTTTGGGGTACGCAGCGAGGTCAACGTCCTGGTGCGGACGAAATCGGCGGAAGTAACAGGCAAAATTCAACGCGAGATTGTGAACATCTGAATGGCGAATTCCACTGCAGAAAAAGCAAAGATAGACGCGGCTCCCGTGAGCATGATGAGCGTGCTCGCACCCGCCCTGGGCTGGCTGATTCCGGGGGCGGGGCACATGATCCAGAAGAGATGGATCCGGGGCGCGCTTCTCTTTATTTCGATTGTGACCATGTTTCTGCTCGGCCTCGCCATGCAGGGCCGCATCTATAAGGCGAACGGCGGCGACATTCTCGACATTCTCGGTTTCGTGGGAGATGTTGGGTCCGGCGGCCTCTATCTTCTGACGCTGGCCAACGATTGGGGACAGGGCGCAATCGCGTTTGCCACCGCCGACTACGGCACCAAGTTCATGATCGTGGCGGGATTGCTGAATTTCATCTCGGTAGCCGACGCCTATCACATTGCGATTGGGAAAAAGCAATAATGCGAACCGCGACTCTCGGACACGGGACAGCGAAACCGACTCTTCGGGGACGAACACTTTGATCCTCAATCATTTCAGCGCCGCCGTCGTCTTCGCCTTCTTCGCGTCGATCGTGTTCGGCATTACGCACCGCGACAATACGCGCGATATGGTCCGC
This sequence comes from Candidatus Solibacter sp., assembly GCA_035501655.1. Classification (GTDB taxonomy): domain Bacteria; phylum Acidobacteriota; class Terriglobia; order Terriglobales; family Acidobacteriaceae; genus Sulfotelmatobacter. The sequence continues at coordinate 44,726 of DATJVU010000007.1, read as the reverse complement.
TATGGTCTTTATTGCTTTGTGATGTTCCTGGGCGGTGTATTCGTCGCCGGCTGGGCGATGTGGCTGCTGCGACGCTAACCAACTGAATTATCCTTCCCACACAAAAGCGTCAAACACTCTCTTCGAATCAAATCCAAAGCGGCGATAAAGAGCGACCGCGCCGCCATTGGCTTCGGTCACGGTCAGCGAAAGCGAAGAAAAATCACGCCGCTGCAGATCTGCTGCTGTCGCCTTCAGCAGAGCTTCTCCGATTCCCATCGAGCGATACTCCGGCAGCACGCACACCTGGGTCACGTGGCCTACGTCATTGCGCACGCGCGAACACAAGATCAATCCAATTAGGTTTTTTGACTTGCGATCGAGAGCGACGAAGGAAGACTCTCCATCGAAGACGCCGCATCCGGGAAAACGCACAATGTTATTGAGGAAACGCAGCGACCCGCTGAGCGTATGGTACTGATCGTTGATCTGCGCGTCGACATGCCCGCGGTAAGAAGCCGTGATCACCGCTGCCGACGGCTGGTAATAGCCCTCCGCCCAGGCGCGAATCTCAACGTCGGAGTGTATCGCGCTGCCGTTCGTGTGCATCTTTCCTAATGGCAACACCATGAACAGCCGCGGATGCCGTTGGAACCCAGTTTCCAAAAAAGGACGCGAGACCACGTTGGCTTCATGCGCGAGCAGTTGCGCTTCCACGCGGTGAATGCCGGGCGACTGCTGCAGCGTCTCGATCACATGCGTTAGCAGCTTCAACTCGACTTCGCGGGCGTTGGGCAGACGGCTGCCGTTGGTCACATAAAGGTCGCCGATCACTCCCTTGCTGCCTTCGTAGACAAAGAACGAATAGCCGAAAACCCGTCCGCGATCCACGGCTGCGTAGCCCGGCAAAATTTTCGCGTCCACATAGCGCAGAATCATCTCTGAAGAGCCGGTGTAATCCCAGGAAAGCAGGCGCGACCAAACCTGCGTCTCATCGTCGAGCAGCGGACGCAGGTCCGCAGAGGAGAAGTGCCTGAGATCGAGAATTTCCAATGGGCTCCTGATGTCGCTGGCCGAACATCGGCTGCGGCCATCATGGCAAGAATCCGAGTGTAGTGGGTTTTGACGAGCGGAGGCAAACGGTGTGAACAAAGGGCAGCAACAGGCAGCTTCAGCGCGCCGCAGACGCCGCTGAAACCCAGTAGTAATCGAGGTCCTGCGGCGCGTAGTGGCCCAGGAACGAAACTCGGCGGCCCGCAGTCAGGCTGGCGATGTTGACCTTCCACGCGGGAGGCGCCACCACAAGATGCTCGCTCGAAGGAACATTGCCGGATTCATACCGGGCGATGGCCTGATTGCGATAGTACGCCAGGCCATACTCAACTTCGCGCGGCGCGCCGCACACGGCCAGCGGCAGTTGATGGGTCTCCACGCTGGCCAACTCCACCGCCAGCGGACGCGCCGAAAGCGACTGATCGATTGCCCCTGTGCCGAATTTCAGCACCGCAGCCACCGCAAGCACGACGGGAATCAGCGTGACGAATCGCAGCATGCGCAAGCGAAGCCGGCTCATCAATGTCAAAGCCAGGGCGATGCAAACGATAAGGGCGACTGCGATGGCAAACCAGAGTGGCCGGCCGCTGGGGAGCTTCTGAAGAGTGACGAGGTAAGCGATGAGCACTGACGGAACAATCGGAGCGGCGGCGACGAGCGAGTGCAGCATTGCCAGCCATCGCGCGGGCGGCGCGTCCTCTTCCATCCTGCGGCGAAGAAAGTCCGCAAACAGCACTGCGCCTGCTGGAACCGCCGGAAGGATGTAGCCGGGCAACTTGGAACGCGAAATGGAAAAGAAAAGAACTGGCACAATCAACCAGCAACAGGCGAACAGCGGAAATTCAAATTCGAGATCGCGTTCTGCGCTGCCCCTTCCGCGCTCAGCCCACCAGGCGCGAGCACATTCATAAAATGCTTGCGCCACGAAGACCAGCCACGGAACGAGCGCCAGTGCCATCACGGGCAGGTAGTACCAGAAGGGCTCCGGATGGTGGTAGAGATTTGTCGAAAAGCGGGCGAGGTTATGCTGGAGAATGAACTCGTGAAAAAATTCCGGATTCTTCAGCTGCACCGCGCAATACCATGGCAAAGAAACTGCCACGAAAATCGCGATGCCCGGTGGCCACAGCGTTCTCACAACGAGCCGCAGATTGCCCGCCGACGCGGCAAACAGCACGATGATCAACCCAGTAAGTAGCGGTGCGACTGGCCCCTTCGCCAGCACTCCGAGCGCCATGCAAACGTAAAACAACGCGAGGAAAATCTTCTTTTCGTTCTCGCGCCAAGTCCACCATGCAAGCATGCCAATCCCAAAGAAAGCAGCGAGCGGCATGTCGGTCGAGGCTGCGCGGGCGAAACCGATCACCCCTGCCGAAGATGCGGTGATCAGGGCGGCATCGATTGCGACTTCCGGACGGAATCGGCGGAAGAATAGGTACACCGCAACCACGAGCAGAGTGGCATCGATCGCCGAAGGCATGCGCGCGGCAACATCACTTACTCCAAAAAGCGCATAGGCCAGCATGGCCTGCCAATAGTACAGCGGAGGCTTCTCAAGCCACGGCTGGCCGCCGAGCGTTGGAGTGATCCAGCCATCGAGATGACCTCGGCGATCGAACATCTCGCGCGCGACCTGGGCATAGCGGGGTTCGTCCGCGCCAATCAGGCCGAATTGTCCATTGCCGTAGAAAAAAAGAAACGCACAGAAACCCGCCATGAGCAGGATATCGGTGCGGGTGCGATTGGTCATGGGGAATTGATGATTGATGATTGTTGATTATGGATTGTTGAATAAAAGAGCGGCCTGAACGGTCGATCGGTTTTCAATCAACAGTCAAAAATCATCAATCAACAATCATTGCACGGAAGGCCCGCGGCGAAGTTGCGACAAAACCTGCCGTACAGCCTCTGCCAGCGGACCATCCAGCGAGCAACCGCTGGCGCATTCGTGGCCGCCGCCGCCAAACGTTTCCGCGACGCTGGCCACGTCCAGCTTCCCTTTGCTGCGCAGGCTGACGCGGAATCTCCCATCGGGCATCTCGCGGAAAAAAGCCGCCGCCTCGACTCCACCGATCGAGAGCACGTAATTCACCAGGCCCTCGCAATCTTCTTCTTTGGCGTTGCAGCGCTCCATCTGGGCACGCGTGACCCATACGTAACCGATGTGTCCTTCCACGCTGAGGTTCCGCAGCGCCTCGCCCAAAAGACGAATCTTCGCGATCGAGTGCGCGAAATAAATTCCTCGAGCGCAATGCGCCGGGTCCGCGCCTGCGAGAACCAACTCGCGAGCGAGAGCAAAAGTGTTCTCGTTCGTGCCCTGGAACATAAACGAGCCGGTATCGGTCATGAGCGCCGTGTAGAGGCAAGTCGCGATCTCGGGGGAAAATTTGACATTGGCCTCGCGCGCCAGTCGAAACACCATCTCCGCCGTTGCCACCGCGTGCGGATCGATCCAGTTCACATCCGCGAACGGGCGGCCGCTCACGTGATGATCGATGCTGATCAGAAAACGATCCTCAAGGCCTTCCAGCCGCGTGCGATGGATGCTGTCGCACTCCAAGATAATCGCGGCCTCATAACTCCCGATCACGCGATTCGACTGCACCACCTGGTCGGCAAAAGGAAGCGAACGATAGATGCGAGGCACGCCATCGTGCAGCACAACATCGGCATGCTTGCCCATGGCGCGGAGCACCTGGCAGCAGGCCAGCGCCGAGCCGACGGCGTCGCCATCGGGGCGCGCGTGCGACGTCAGCACGAAGCGCTCGCGCTGCCCGATCTGCCGGAGCACATCCTCGAGCATGTTATGCGTTCTCTCCACTGGCTCCCCTGCGTCCCTTGCTTCTCTTTTTGGCCCGCTCCAGCAACTCTTCCACCCGGGCCTTCTCGTGTTCCGAACGATCGAGCCGAAAAAATAATTCTGGCGCCCGCCGCAACCGCAAGCGGTCGGCGACTTCATGCCGGATGTACGCCTTCGCCGCGTCGAGTCCCTGCAGGCTGCGCTCGGCTTCGTCGTCATTGCCGTCTACATCGACCAACACCTGCGCCGAGCGGCCGTCTTCCGCCAACTGCACGCCAGTCACGCTGACCAGACCGATGCGCGGATCGGCGAGCTCGCCCTCCACCAGAGTTTCAATCTCCTCGCGCAGAGCTTCGCCTAAACGGCCCCGGTGATGCGTAACCCCGCGTTTCTCCACAATCGCCTCGCAGGTAAAACGCATGAGAATATCAGAAAATTGGGAACAAGTGTTGCGCCCGAAAGCGCCATTGTCGCGCTATTTTCGCGGCCGCGGTAAGTACGGAGGTAATAAGGTGTTAGGGAAAGTGGAAAGGTGGCAATGTGACAAGGTTTCAAGGTTCAAGGTTCAAGGTTTCAACGTTTCAACGTTTCAAAGTTTCAAAGTTTCAATAACGGCAGATGGCGAGTTTTACAACAGTATCCCGCTATCAGAATCGCCACGCTGTAAGACTATTCGCGGTGAAGCGATTGAAACCTTTCCACCTTGTACTTTGCCACCTTGCCACTTGCTTCCCTCAGAAGTAGTCCACAAACGAATCCGCCACGTCCGCTCCATGATTGTTAGCGATGCGTGTCGCTGCCTGTTCGACTTTCTTGATCAAGCCATCCAGATAATCGCGGGAGTGAGAAATGCTGACCACGCCGATCGTGGCGCGATTCCAAAGCTCGGCCGCATCAAGTTCCGCAACCGAAACGTTAAAACTCGTCCGCAGCTTGTCTTTCATGCTGCGCACAACCTGGCGTCGATCTTTAAGAGACTGCGCCGCTTCGATGTGGAGTTCGAGCGTAAGAAAAGCAATCATGAAAGCAGTGGTCAGTGGCCAGAGGACAGTGGCTAGACAAAACTGATTTGTGAGTTCAAGAACTGGCCACCGACCACTGATCACTGCCTCTAAGCAATTACTTCCGCCGCAATGCGCTCAGTGGCGAACGCCTCGATCACGTCGTGCACTTTCACGTCGCCGTAGTTCGCGATCGAAATGCCGCACTCCATGCCGTTGGTAACTTCCTTGGCATCGTCTTTGAACCGGCGTAGCGAGCCGATCTTGCCTTTGAACACGACCACGTTGTCGCGCAACAGCCGCACTTCGGCATCGCGCTTGATCAGGCCGTCGATCACGCGGCACCCCGCAACCGTTCCGACCTTCGGGATTCGGAAGGTTTCGAGCACCTCGGCGCGGCCCTGGTAGGTTTCTTTGATCGTCGGCTCGAGCAGCCCGCTCATGGCACGCTTGATCTCATCCTGCAACTCGTAAATGATCGAGTGCAGGCGGATGTCGACTTCTTCCTGCTCGGCAAGTTCCTGCGCCTTACGCTCCGGCCGCACGTTGAACCCAATAATGATCGCGTTCGAGGCCGAAGCCAACAGGACGTCGGTTTCGGTGATGGCACCCACCCCTGAGCGCAGCAGCTTTAGCCGAACTTTTTCGTTCGAGAGTTTCGTGAGCAAGTCGCTGAGCACTTCGACGGAACCCTGGACGTCGCCTTTGAGGATGACGTTGAGTTCCTTCGTGCCGGCGGTCTTGATCTGCTCGGCAAGTCCCTCGAGCGACACGCGCGAACTCTTGGCCAGTGCGGCTTCACGAGCTTTTTGCTCGCGGTATTCGGAGATGCCGCGGGCCTTGTCGCGATCGGCGACCACAACGAACTGATCGCCGGCTTGCGGGAGGCCTTCCATGCCAAGAATCTCTACCGGCGTAGACGGGGGCGCCGACTGCAGTGCCTGCCCGCGATCGTCGAACATGGCGCGGATCTTGCCATAGACGTTTCCTACCACGAAATTGTCGCTGGCGTTCAAGGTTCCATTCTGGACCAGCACCGTGGCCACCGGTCCGCGGCCACGGTCAAGTTTCGCTTCGAGCACCACACCGGTTGCGGCGCGTTCCGGAGTCGCCTTGAGTTCCGCGAGGTCGGCCACCAGGCAGATCATTTCCATCAGCAGGTTGAGATTCGTCTTCTGTTTTGCCGAAACGTCGACGAACACCGTTTTCCCGCCCCACTCTTCAGGCACCAGGCCGCGATCAGCGAGTTGCTTCTTCACGCGATCAGGCAGTGCGTCGGGCTTATCGATCTTGTTGACGGCAACGATGATCGGAACTTCGGCGGCGTGCGCGTGATCGATGGCCTCTATCGTCTGCGGCATCACCCCGTCATCGGCGGCGACGACGAGCACGACAATGTCAGTCGCCTTGGCGCCGCGCGAACGCATGCGGGTAAACGCTTCGTGGCCGGGGGTGTCGAGAAATACTATCTCGCGCCCGTAGGCGGGAGATTCGTTATCGCTGATGCGAACCTTATACGCGCCAATGTGCTGCGTGATGCCGCCGGCTTCGCCACCGGCAACATTGGTCAGGCGAATCGAGTCGAGCAGCGTGGTCTTGCCGTGATCGACGTGGCCCATGATGGTAACCACCGGCGGGCGTGGTGTCACGCCCGCAGCGGAATCTTCCCCGCTCGCACCCGCGGCTGCGTCGATATCTTTCGAAGCCTGCTCTTCGAACGTAATGACGTTCGTTTCCGCGCCAAAGAAACGCGCCATCTCGCTGGCGAGTTCCGCGTCGAGCGTCTGGTTCACCGTGGCCAGGACGCCGCGCGCCAGCAGCCGCGAGATCAAATCTTTCGCACGAATGTCGAGTTTCTCGGCAAGGTCTTTGACGCTGATGCCTTCCGTGATCGTGATGTTCCGTGTGATCGGCATCGGCTCGTTCGACACCACCATGCGCGGCGGCGGAACGTAGCCTTTCATCGGGCCTTCTTTTACCCCTCGCGGAATGTAGCGCTGCCCAGGGCGTCGCGCTGGCGCTCCAGGACGGCTGCCGGGGCGAACCGGTCCGGGAGGCGGAAGGCCCGGGCCGACACCGATTGGACGCGTACCTGTTGGCGCCTGGCGCGTGGGATGCATCGGCCGACGCTCCCCGGGACGCAGCGGCGGACGTGGAGCACCCACGCCGCCCGGCGCAGCCGGACGTGGACGCTGGAAAATTGGCTGGCCCGGAACGGGACGCCCAGGGGCGGGACGAACACCGCCGATCGGCACTCCGGCTTGCGCAACAGGTGCTGTGGGACGCGGCGACGGAGCCTTGTAGACGGGACGCGGCCCCGTCTGTGGGACGATCATTCGCGGCGCAGGGGGTTGCGGAGGTCCAGCAACCGGGGGCACAGGCGGCCGCGGCACAATCACCGGCGGCGGCGCGGATGCGCTCACCGGCGGCGGCGCAGAAACCGGAGGGGCAATGACTGCAGGCGCCGGCGGCACGGGCCGCGGCGGAGTCACTGGCGGTACAGCCGGGATCGGAGGAGCAATTGGCTTCTCCACAAACGGCGATACAACCGCTGCACGAGCGGGCGGTTCAGATGGCGCTGCCGGCGGCGTTGGCGCAACTGGCGGTGGAGTTGGTCTGGCAACAGGAGGCACAACAACCGGCTTCGCCACTACGGGAGGAACGGCCGGGCGAGGCGGCGGTGCTACCGCCTCTTTCTGTTGAGTGATCGCCTTCAGCACATCTCCCGGGCGGGAGATGTGCGACAAATCAATCTTGGTCTTGATTTCTTCTTCGCCGCGTAACGGGCGGGCAGGCTGCCTGGACGCCGACGCGGGTGCCTCAGACGAACCGCGGAGATGAATACGCACCTTCTCCGCTTCGTGGTCCTCGAGCGAACTGGAGTGCGTTTTCTTCTCCGTCACTCCGACAAGCGGGAGTACGTCAAGAATGGCTTTGCTCTTGACTTCGAGCTCTCTTGCGAGATCGTTGATTCGAACCTTACTCATCCGGCCTTTCTGTACCCCGCGTTGTGCCTAAGTCTTCATCGCAGCCTCACGGGAGTAAATTCTGCACCAACACGTCGACGAACTGGTACGCGCGTGCCATGTCTATTCGGTTTTTTCGGGAGCGGAACCTTCTTCAGGCCCCTGCTCATGTTCATTTGAGGCTGATTCAGATGGGGCTGATTCGCCTTCAGCAGCATCGGCGGTCACAGCCTCACCAGCGGCAGCAATGTCTTCCACCGCAGCGGACTCTTGCGCTTCGCCCTCCGCCGACGCTTCGGCGGGGACCGCCCCATCCAGACTCGCGAAGTAATTATTCACCGCGAGGCTGATTTTTTCCACTGTTTTGGGCCCAATTCCCTCGATCGCCTCAAGTTGCTCCGGCGTCATATCGGCCAGCGATTCGACCGTCGTAATGCCGGCCGCCGTCAACTTCTCGACGAGTCCTTCGCCCAGGCCCGGAACGCTCTCAAGCGGCGTGGTAGCCGGCGGAGCCATGGCAGCCATCTGCTGCTCGACTTCCTGCCGCTTTTCTTCTTCGCTCTTGATATCGATCTTCCAGCCCAGCAGCTTCGCAGCCAGCCGTACGTTCTGGCCCTTCTTGCCGATGGCAAGCGAGAGCTGGCTGTCGTCGACCACAACTTCCAGATGCTTTTCCGCGCTGTCAACCACAGTGACGCGGCTTACCTTGGCCGGCTGCAGCGCCTTTTCGGCAAACGTGACTGCATCCTCGTGATACTCGATAATGTCGATCTTTTCTCCGCGTAACTCACGGATGATCGACTGCACCCGCATGCCTTTCATTCCGACGCAAGCGCCGACCGCGTCGACGTCTTTATCCTTCGACATGACGGCGATCTTCGTGCGCTCACCGGCTTCGCGCGCGATAGCGCGAATGACCACGGTGCCGTCGTAAATTTCGGGCACTTCCGTCTGGAACAGATGCTGCACGAGATCCGGCGCAGCGCGAGACACAACGACTCCCGGGCCTTTCGCCGCGCGCTCCACGCGAGCAATCACCACGCGAACGCGCTCTCCCATCGCGAACGATTCCAGCCGCGACTGCTCCTTGCGAGGCATGCGCGCTTCGGCCTTGCCGATATCGAAGATCACATCCGGACCTTCGATCCGCTTCACGGTTGCATTCACGATCTCGCCGACGCGGCCAATGTATTCGTTGTAAACCGTGTCGCGCTCAGCCTCGCGCACCTTCTGGAAAATGACCTGCTTCGCCAGTTGCGCCGCGATGCGCCCGAGAATGCCCTCTGTCGCCCGCGGAATCTGCAACTCGCCGCCGACTTCCAGATTTGGATCGACCTTGCGTGCGTCTTCCAAGGTGACTTGCAGGTTGGGATCTTCCACCTGCTCCGGCGTCTCCACAACCGTCTTCACCGCAAAGGCGTTGATCTTCCCCGTATCCTTATCGAGCTTGGCCCGGAGATTTTCCTGCGACTTGTAATACTTGCGCGTAGCCATGACGATGGCATCTTCCACCGCACTCACCACAATCTGCGGATCGATGCCCTTCTCGCGGCTTACACCTTCGATAATGTTGTAGAGCTCGCTAGCCATAAAAATCAGGTTTCAATGTTTCAAAGTTGCAAGGTTTCAAAGTGGCAATGTGACAAAGTTTCAAGGTCATATGAACTCTCAAGCTCTTAACTTTGCCACCTTGCCACGTTGTCACCTTGCCACCTAAATCTCCGGCACCAAATTCGCCTTCTCCACATTGGCGAACTCAATCTCAATCTTCTGCCCGGCCGCTTCGCCCATCTTCTTGCGCGACTTGTGACTCGCCACGCTCAGATCGAGCATTAAGCGCCCATCCTGAAAACTTTCCAGCCGTCCTTCAAAATGCCGGTTGTTATTCACCGGTTGCCGCGTGGTCAACTTCATGCGGCTGCCGGTGAACCGGGTAAAATCCGCAGCCTTGATCAACTTCCGGTCCAGCCCAGGTGACGAAACTTCCAGCGTGTACGAACCCGGCATCACATCTTCGACATCGAGAATCGTGCCAAATTCGCGGCTGAAGCTGGCGCAATCTTCGTGCGTCACTCCCGCCAGCGGATCCGTTCCAGCCGCAGGCTTATCCAGAAACACCCGCAGCATGCGCGCCTGGCCGCCGCCGAGAAACTCGATCTCGACTACCTCGAGCCCACTCGACGCTGCGACCCGATCCGCGATTTGCCGCACACGTTCAACGTCAAGCGCCATGAATCCAATAGCTTACGAACTTTGGCAGCCAGCACCGAAGGGCCGAAACTAAAAAGTGGGCTTGCGCCCACTGGTGTGCTTCGCCAAATGCCGGTACACAGCAGTTCTCAATGTCCTAATATACGCCCCGCCCGAATAAAAAACAAACCGCCAAAAAACGCGTAAATCCAAGGGGAATCGAGTGAAACAGGAAACAAAAATCCCGCGCCAGGGTTAGAATTATTGCGATTTGTCATGCTGAGCGTAGAACGAGCAGCGCAAACGCGATGCTCGTTCGGAGTCGAAGCATCCCTGCAATTAGAACGGTTTTCGGAGGTTGCTGTGCCAAGGATCAGCGTGCGCCCCGCTCTCCTTCTCTTCCTGCTTTTCTCCCTTGTGATTCCTGCCCTGCCGCAAACCCGCGGAGGCTCGCGCGGCGGCGGTGGCACCGGGGGCCATGTCGACCCGGCCACCAACGCCCGCAACGCAGCCGTTCTGGGAAAAGGCAACGATCTCTCGATCATCGTTCCCGCCTCAGCGAACGACGAGGCCAGAGTCGAGTTCCGCAGTCAAAGCGTGCTGGTGCAGGTACCGGTCGTGGTCACCGACAAATCGGGCAACCACATTCACGGCCTCGCCAAAGAAAGTTTCTCGCTCTTCGAAAACGGCAAGCCGGTTTCAATCTCGCACTTCGAGGAATTCAACTCCAACAACACGCCCATCGCGCCTCCTCCATCCGCTGACGGCAAGTTTCGTAACTTGACTATCGAGAGCTCGCAGCCCCGCAACGTGGTCGTGATCGCGCTCGACACAGTCAACACTCCATTTCTCGATCAAGCTTACGGTCGTCGTGAACTGGTGAAATTTCTGGCGAAGAACGTCGACCCCAACGAAGTGCTCGCGCTCATGCTGATTACCAGTCACGGCTTGCGAGTGGTGCAGGGCCTCACCAATAGCCCAGACGCGCTGGTCAAGATTCTCAAGCAAATCAGCGGCGAAATTTCTCCGATGGAGACTCAGAGCACTGACGCGCAGGCTGACCTGGCAACCGGAAGTGCCCCGCAGTCGCAACTGAGCATGTTTTCCGGAGCCGATCCGATCACCGCCATGAACAATTTCGTCGACTACGGCGATGTCATGGAAGCGCAATTCTTCCAGCAAAACGCCGTCGAGACCACGATGAACGCATTCCTTGGAATCGCCTGGTCCTTATCGGGAGTTCCGGGAAGAAAGTCGCTGATCTGGGCGACCGGCGGATTTCCGTTCACGATCACTGCGCCCGACAACGTCCCCGGCGGCAATCTCACTCCGCTTTACGAGCGCACCATGCTCGCGCTCGATGAAGCGCAAGTCTCCGTCTATCCCGTCGACATTCGCGGGCTCATGTCGAGTCCCGGCTTCGTCGACGCGAACCGCGGCGGCGCGCTCAGCGGCCTGCAGGCTTCGCAACGAACCACCAACCGAATCTGGCTGCAGCAATCGAAGTTCGACACGCTCAACGACTTCGCCGACATGACCGGCGGCCGCGCTTTCTACAACACTAACGACGTAGCCGGAGCGTTCAAGAAAGCCGCCGATGACGGCGCATCGTATTACATGCTCGAGTACTACCTCGACACGCGCGACACGAAACCCGGCTGGCGCAAGTTGAAAGTAAAAATGGAGCGAAAGGAGGTAGAGATTCGCGCGCGTACCGGATTCTTCGTCACCAACGCCACCATGAATCCGCTGATCACGCGCGACACCGATATGCGCAACGCTCTGCAATCGCCGATCGAAGGCACCGGCGTGCCCATGACCGTAGAGTGGGTCACCATCGCATCCGCTGGAGACAAAAAGAAAGCGGTCTTTTATGCCCACATGGCTCCAGGCAGTCTCAGCTTCGATCCCGCCGGTCGCGACCAGCTGAACTTCGACTTCGCCGCCCAAGCCTACGACAAGAACGGCAAAGAAGTGAGCCACTCCGCGGAAAGATTCGAGAAGCCAGTCCCCGAGTCGCAACTGGCGACCGTCCGCACCAACGGCGTAGCCTTCCGCAACGCATTAGAACTCACGCCCGGAACCTACACCGTCCGCTTCGTAGTCCGCGACAACGTAACCGGCAAAGTCGGCAGCGTAACTGCCCCAATCACGGTGGACTGATTTTCGTTCTCCCAAAGCCCTGTCATTCCGACCGCAGCGCAGCGAAGCGAGCGGAGTGGAGGAACCTGCTGTTTGCCTGAAGCGCAAGAAACCAGCTTTCATCCCTGTAAAGCCTCGATGCGGTCAAGCATCGGGACCCAGGCCGCTTCCATTTGACCGCTCCCCACCCTCTGCCGCATGATGGGAACCCATGGACGTTGAGCGCATCATTCACGACATCGAGCAACTGCAGGAGATGTATGAAGCGCCCGATATCCGGCCGCTCACCGCAAGTGACATCTCCGCCGCCAATCGCAGGCACGACGAAAAGCTCGCGCACAGCCCCTGGTTCCAGCTCTGGCAACACTTCGGCGTCTGCTGCCGAACCGAATCCCCCACTCTGCGGGTTGGCGAGACCGAAAGCTAAAACCCCGCGCACATTCTGCGAAAGTCCTGAGCTTCCCCCAAAACCTGTCATTCCGAACGCAGCGCAGCGAAGCAAGTGAAGTGGAGGAACCTGCTTTTTGTTCACAGACGCAAGAAGCCTAACTCCTAGAACCTTGTCCGCTCCCCAACGATACTTGTGCGGGCGGGGAAAAGCAGGTTCCTCCCGTTGGTCGGAATGACAAGGTCTTTGGGGAACCTGGCACAAGTTTTCGGGGTATCCCCCTCCCCCCTCCCCCCTCCCATCTTTGGAATGAGAGAGTTAGCACGAAATTCCCGGCAAAATCCGCTGTTTAAAGAACTTAGATATCAAAATCCGTGAAACAAAGGACTTAGCACCGCATTACTTCGCATTTCGCGAGTGTCACGGCCTCAGCCATGATCGCGAAGCTTGCCTGTGGAAGACAAGGACATGCGTCACATAGGGGGTGTGGGAAAACTGTGGACAGGACCTGTTTGGTAACGGACAAGGAAATACAGGAAATGGACCGAACGTTTAGCGTGTTTTCTAAGGCTCAAAATTAGGTAAACGTCCCGTCTGTCCCCACATTTCCCCGGTCCCCACATTTCCCCAAGGGTACCAACAACCTTATCATTGGGAAGGAAAATCGAACCCAAGAGAGCGCTACAATTCCAAACGTGATCGAAGCAGGGGCTGAAAAGCTGGGCCACGGGCGCTCAGGGCATCTGTGTCTTGCCGGCGTAATTCTCGCTGCTTTCTTGACGGGCTGTGGCGGCGGGAATTCAGGCGGCGGTGGCGGTGGCGGTGGCGGCGGCCAGCCTCCTCCCAAGATTCCGACACTTTCCGCGATTGCACCTGCCACCACGACTGTTGGCGCGGCGAGTTTCACACTTTCTCTCTACGGTTCGAACTTCAACCAAGACAGTTTCGAAGTCTTATGGAATGGAACACCGCTTCCGGCGGTTACAACGACGTGGGTGAGTTCAACCGTGCTGACGGCCGCCGTGCCCGCAGCTAACCTCGCATCCGTTGGGAGCGCGAAAGTTAGTGTGGTGAATGGAAGCACGGGTGGCGGGACCGCAACTTCAGATACTCAAACTTTCACGATCACGGCTCCGCCTGCAGGCACCACCTGGGTTAGAACGGTCTCCGGCGTCGCCGAAGCCCACGATCTTGTGTGGGACTCCGCACATAGCAATCTTTACGTCTCAGTCGGAGCGAGCGATCCGATAATTCCGAATACCGTCGTCCCGATTAATCCAATAACTGGCATGCCAGGAACGCCCGTCGCCGCCGGGAACGACCCCTACATGTTGTCGATCTCGTCCGACTCTTCTTATCTTTGGGTGAGTCCCATCGGGTCGGTGCAGCGTTTCCTTTTGCCCAATCTCGCAACCGATATCTCATTCCAGCTACCCTTAAACTGGCGCGGTGAACTCCAACAGGCGACCAGTATGCAGGCAGCTCCTGTAAACCCGCATACGCTCGCCCTCGTTGCCGGCACTTTCGGATATTCGCCACCTGGAGATGGTGTTTACGTATACGACGACGCCACCCAGCGACCTGTTTTTGCCGCGGGCTCGGGACCGGGTGGTGGGATCGGAAACGACTGGATCCAATGGGGCGCAGATGATTCGGTCATCTATGGAAATGGATTCGACGCCGCGATCAACACATTGACTGTGACCCCCTCGGGCGTCTCAGTGACAAATGTCGCCCAAGGCGATGTGGACATCACAGAGACGCAATACGTTAGTAGCACTGGACTGCTATACAACCTGGACGGTGCGTACAATCCGCCAAACAGCAGCTTAGTGAGTTCCTTTGACCTGCCCGCGGTCATAGGCACAGCCTGCACCGCTGACGGTTCTCTCGGACGTTATTACTGTGTCGTATCGTATTTCGTCGGCGGCACCGATCTGCAGAAATTTGAGTTGTGGGTCTACGACTTGAGCACCCACGCTTTGGTTGATCGAGTCTTATTTGGGCTGTCCGCAGGAGCGATGATTTCTCCCATAACTGGTTTTCCAGGACACATCGTTCGCTGGGGAAATGCTGGGCTTACACTGGTCACAGTTGACGATACCGCTCGTGGAAAGGGTGGAGTATTCCTGATCGATGGTGCAGCCGTGAATCCAAACGTCGCGCCGGACGTTTCATCCGGAACCGTGGCCGTCACCTATTCCTGGATGACATCTGTGACGCCGCAGCAGGTATCGTCGACCAACGCGGACCTGAGCGTGACGATCAACGGAACGAATTTCCCGCAAGATAGCACGGTCTGTTACGACTGCGGTTTTGCTCTGCAGCAATACTTGCCGACGACATATGTCAGTCCGCAGCAACTCAAAGCGACAATTCCTGCGAGCTTGCTGACTTTGAGCTTGTCCCTTGCGGCTGGGCCTATTCAGCTCAGTGTGTTCGACCCGGGGACGAATACGAGTTCCAGCGATGCCTTGGCGGTTACTGTCGGATCGGTGGCGAACACAGGTACTGTGAGCGCGATAAACCTCTCGGGACTGAACATGGCCTGGGATGACGCTCGCCAACTTCTCTATGTCGGGGTTGCCGATTGGGATAGCGCCTATCCGAATTCGATTCTCACGGTTGATGGGTCCATGGGTGCGATCGTCGACGGACAGAACGTCGCGTCAGATCCCGACCTGATGAGCATCAGCGCAGGCGGACAGTATCTGTACACGGGATTCGCGGGGTCGACAAACATGACGCAGTTCCAGCTTCCCGGCCTGGTATCGCCATTAACCTGGGGCCTGATCGATCCCTCCAGTCCTGCAGTTTTCTATGCAGGTGATCTAAAGGCAGCGCCGCAAAGCCCCCATTCCTCAGCCGTCGTTCTACTCAATTTCGGCAGCACCACACCGGAAGTTGGAGTCGTGGCCTACGACGACAGTGTCGTGCGGTCAGAATACGCTCAGTCTTGGGTAGGCTTCCCGCCGGTCTGGTACGACACAGTCGCATGGGGCGCAACCGATGACGTTCTGGCCGGCGCTCCGAGCAATGTTCCTTCGGGCGGGCCATTGTCTGAATTTCAGGTGAGCCCGATGGGCGTCGCGCTGCAGGCAACGGGGACAGACGCATTTAACGCCGGCACGATGCACTCCGATTTTGGAACCGGGTTGATTTACAGCGATGACGGCAACGTGGCTGACCCAAGTACACAGGCGATCGTTGGCACTTACGCAGCTTCCGGCTTAGTGGTTCCAGACTCCACCTTAAATCGCGTTTTCATCTTGGGCCAGACCGCAGCGCAGACCAATACGACCAATTTCACGATTCAGGCTTTCAACGAAAAAACCTACGGCTGGACCTCGCAAATCGTGCTCAACAATCTGCTGGGATTTCCGGTCGCGCTGGCGCGCTGGGGAACGACCGGTCTCGCAGTACTAACAATGAATGTGGGCAGCGGGCCGGCGGGTATGCTCTATCTGATTCAGGAACCGACACTGCTCACCGATGCTTCTCAAGCTGGTTTTTCCGGGCATCGGGAATTTGTACGAAGACGGTGGCGTCCCATCTCAAAGGCAGACATCGTGAGAAGGGTTCACAAAGCGAAACTCGGCGGGTACGGGTTTTATCACCGATGAGAGCTCGGGCGACCGACCTCGCGCATCTTAGTAGTCAAACCCATTTTTTTCTTAGGCTTAGGTGTCATGACGAACCTGTACAGTCACTTTCGCCATGACGATATGTTCCTGCAGGAACATTTTGCTCACCACGGAAGTGGTGCCGTTTAGCTGACGCGCTCGGGCTGATTTGCGGGAGATCCTTCGCTACGCCTGAGGAACGGCTTCGCTCTGGATGACACAACCGCGGGAGTTCTGCTGGCGGTTTGCTTGAATCGTTGGCGCTCTCTACAATTGAAATTTCCACCCGCTTGGCTGGGGGAATCCCGACATCATGATTCATTTTCCTGTTCCAGAGGCTCTTACTTTTGATGACGTTCTACTTCTGCCCGCGCGCTCGGATGTGATTCCGGCGCAGGCCAGCACGCAGACGCAACTGACGCGCAACATCAGCCTGAACATTCCGATCGTCAGCGCGGCCATGGACACGGTGACCGAGTCGCACATGGCGATTGCGCTGGCGCAGCAGGGCGGGCTGGGCATTATCCATCGCAACCTGACGATTGAGCAGCAGGCCAACGAAGTCGACAAGGTCAAGCGCTCGGAAAGCGGCATGATTGTTGACCCGGTGACGATGCATCCGACGGACCGGGTGAGCGATGCGCTGGAGGTGATGCGCAAGTACAAGATTTCAGGCGTGCCTATCACTGAGCACGGCAAGCTGGTCGGCATTCTGACTAATCGCGACCTGCGCTTTGAATCGCGCTTCGACATTCCCATCGACAAGGTGATGACCAAGAAGAACCTGATCACGGTTCCGGTGGGGACGACCCTCGATGAGGCGGAGAAGATTCTGCATCAACATCGCGTGGAAAAACTTCTGGTGGTCGACGACAAGTTCAACCTGAAGGGCCTGATTACCGTTAAGGACATCCAGAAGAAGCTGAAGTATCCCAATGCGGCGAAGGATTCGCATGGGCGCTTGCGCGTGGGCGCTGCGATCGGCGCTACGGGAGACTTTCTGGAGCGGGCGCAGGAGTTGGCCGAGGCAAAAGTAGATGTGCTGGCTATCGACAGCGCACACGGACACTCGACGAAAGTTCTTGAAGCAGTGAAGCTGGTGAAGTCGAAGTTGCCGCAGGTGGAACTGCTGGCGGGCAATGTCGCTACGTTCGATGGTGCTTGTGAGCTGGCGCGCGCTGGTGCGGATGGAATTAAGGTTGGGATTGGGCCGGGATCGATTTGCACTACGCGCGTCGTTACTGGCGCGGGTGTGCCGCAGATTACGGCGATCGCTGAGGCTTATCGCGCGACGAAAGATTCGGGCGTGCCTATCATCGCGGATGGCGGCATCAAGTTTTCTGGCGATGTGACGAAGGCTTTGGCGGCTGGGGCTAGTTCGGTGATGATTGGCTCGATGTTCGCGGGGACGGATGAGAGTCCGGGCGAGTTGATTCTGTATCAGGGCCGGTCGTTCAAGTCGTATCGCGGCATGGGTTCTCTCGGGGCGATGGCTCAGGGATCTAGCGAGCGTTATTTTCAGAGCACTGAGGGCGAGTCGTCCGCGGCGGTCAGCGCCTCCGAGAGCGAATCGAACCGGCTGGCTAAGCTTGTTCCTGAGGGCATTGAGGGGCGCGTTCCTTATCGCGGATCGGTGGCGATGATCGTGCACCAGATGGTGGGCGGATTGAAGTCCGGCATGGGCTACTGCGGTTGCGCGACGATTCCTGAACTGCTGCAGAAGACGCGCTTCGTCCGCATCAGTGGCGCTGGATTGCGCGAGAGCCATGTGCACGACGTCATGATCACGCGCGAGGCTCCGAACTATGCTGTGGAGTAGCAGGCCGCGAGGTAGACAATCATCGACGTTGGTTGCCCCTGAACTGGAGAGCTGCTCTCAGCACGATTGAGCTCAGACCGTCATCATGTCCTGAAGGCTTGGGTCGCTGCGATTCTGTGGCTGATCGTCATTGCCATCGAGTCGAGCACGTGGCTTTCCGCGCATAATACTTCACGCATTCTCTACCCTCTGCTGCACTATCTTTTTGGGCTTAATCTGGCGCAATTTGAGGACTGGCACTTCTATATCCGCAAGGGTGGGCACGTTTTTGGTTACGGGCTGCTGAGTATCCTTTTGTTCCGAGCATTCCGCGAATCGTTGCCGATTGCGGGCGATCCCATTCAAGGGCAACCCAGATGGACGATTCGCTGGTCGTTTATCGCGGTGCTTGGTACGGCGCTGGTCGCTAGCCTTGATGAGTGGCACCAGAGCTTTCTTCCCTCGCGCACTGGGCGTTGGCAGGACGCTGTACTCGATACGTGTGCCGGCATCGGCGCGCAGATTCTGTTGCTGCTGTTCTCCTTGTTGATTCGGCGCGACCGCGCGTGGTGATGTCGTTTGGCTGACGCGCTAGGCCACAGGCGCGGGAGATCCCTTCGGCGCGCTTCGCTTGCTCAGGGCAGGCTCTTCGCTACGCCTGAAAAGCGGCTCCGCTCAGGATGACAGAGCTGAGTTAAAAGCCGTATTACTCCACTGCCATTTTTTCCAGTTGACAGGCTCCTTGCCTAATGTTACATATTGTAACGCTACAATGACTAACACACGACATAGCCGTCTAAAGAACTTGGGTGAGGTGGAGCAGAGCGTGATGGATTATCTCTGGCATCACGGTGCGTCGACTTCAGAGGCCTGCCGCGAGGGGCTGGCGGCAACGCGGCCGATGAAGGATTCGACGATCCGCACGGTGCTGCGCCGCCTGGAAGAAAAAGGCTACCTCACGCATGAAACACAGGGCCGGACTTTTATTTATCGCGCGGCGGACGCTCCGGAGAATGTGGCGGTGCGCGCCGTCAAAGGCATCATTGACCGCTTCTGCGGAGGTTCGGCGGAACAGCTGGTGCTGGGAATGGTCGACAACGATGTGTTGGACCGGAACCAGTTGGAACAGCTAGCCCGGAAGATCGCGGAAAACGAGGCCAAGGTCGAAAGAAGCTTCGCTGAGAAGCGGGGCCGCACGAAAGAAGGCAAGCCATGACGATCGTGAACGTCGTTGAATCTTCTTACGTTCTCACACTGCTGGTGGGCTCGGCGCTGCGAGCCATCTTGCTTGCGGGTGCGACCGCGCTGTTGCTGGCCGCATTCCGCGTGAAGCCGGCAGCTGCTCGCTTGTTCGCATGGAAAGGCGCGCTATATGCGGGGCTGGCGATGCCGCTGCTGGGATTGTTGCTGCCTCCGGTCGGGATTCCGGCTCCAAAATTCTTGCAGCAGAGCGGCAATGAGGTTGTCAGCGCCGTATCGGTGGCGCGACCGGCAGTGGCCAATGTGGCTATCGTTTCGCCTGATCCGCATTCCAGGACTGCCGACGCTTCGGTGGCTGTCCCGTCCGAGACGCGCCGCAGAGCAGAGACTTCGAGCGCAACGAGTCTGGACGCAACGACTCGTGACGTTTCATCGACTCCGCTTCCCCCTTCGGTGCGCCACGCTTCTCCAAGCCGAGCGATTCCGTGGGGTGTAGTAGCAATTGGCTTTTACCTCGGCGTGGTTGCTTTGTTGCTGGTGAGGTTTGCGATCGGCGTCGTATTTGGTTCGCGGCTGGTGCGGCGCTCGCGAGAGATCAACGACTCGCTTGTCAGTGCGAGGCTAAAGCCGCATGCATCGTTCGCCGGGCTTGCGCTAGCGCCGCAGATTGCGGAAACAGAATTGATTTCAGTGCCGCTCACGATCGGGGTTACGCGCCCGACCATCCTGCTGCCGGAGAGCTGGCGTGATTGGAATGAGGCGAAGCTGAACGCGGTGCTGGCGCACGAGATTTCGCATGTGGCGCGGCGCGACACGCTTACGCAACGTTTGTCGCTGCTGCATCGCGCTGTCTTTTGGTTCAGCCCGCTAGCCTGGTGGCTTCCCCGGCATTTGTCGGATCTGGCCGAACAAGCCAGCGACGACGCTGCCCTGCTTTGCGGCGCCGACCGCAATGATTACGCGCGAACTTTGCTTGGCTTTTTTGAAGCGTTGCACTCCGCTCCCGGGCGCGTGTGGTGGCAGGGAGTTGCGATGGCGAAGGCGGGCCAGGCGGAACAAAGACTGGAAAGAATTCTGGCTTGGAGAGGAGCCGTTACTATGGGTTTGAAAAAGTCACTTATCGTTGCAATTGTGGCGCTTGCCATTCCGGTTGTGTATCTCGCAGCATCGATTACTCCTGTGAGCCGAACGCATGACTCGCTGGATATTTCGCAGGAACCTGCACCGGCCGCGGAGCAAACAGAAGCGTCTCCGGCGATTCCATCGGCTGCGCCGACCGCTGCGCCAACTACTGCTCCGGTTGCGCCGCGGGCGATTACCGGGGTGATTGCAGGCGTTCCTGCGCCGCCAGCCGCGCGTGTTCAAGCGATGGTGCCGCCTGTGCCTCCGGCGGAGGTGGCCCGACAGGAGGCCGTGCGCCACTCCTACAGTCACGGCTATGGCTATAGCTACTCGGGAGGAAGCGGTCGCGGTCGAAACTACGACGATGACGATGACGACCTGCGTTACGTCATCGTCTCCGGCAACTCGGACTCGGTGACGATGTCGGGAAGTTCTGGAGATGCGCGCCATGCGCAGCGGTTGAAGAAGCAGATTTCCGGCGATTTCATCTGGTTCCAGCGCGACGAGAAGTCTTACATTATCCGCGACCAGGCGCTGGTGCAGCAGGCAAAGGCACTTTGGGCTCCGCAGGAAGAGCTTGGAAGGAAACAAGAGGAGCTTGGCAAGCAGCAGGAGGCTCTGGGCAAACAGCAGGAAGAATTGTCCGCCAAGATGGAGAAAGTAAGAGTGCAGGTTCCGGACATGACCGCGGAACTCGACAAGCTTCGTGCTGAGTTGAAGCAGCTGAGCGCGGGCGCCACGATGGATCAGGTAGGGGAACTACAGTCGGAGATTGGCGAGTTGCAGAGCAAGATCGGCGAGATTCAATCTCATGCCGGCGATCAGCAGTCGAAGATCGGCGAAGAGATGGGAGCTCTGGGCGAAAAGCAAGGCAAGCTCGGTGAGCAGCAGGGAAAGCTTGGTGAGCAGCAGGGCGAGTTGGCCGAGAAGGCCGGGCGTGAGATGAGGAAGCTGCTCGATGATGCGATTAAGAGTGGCAAGGCGCAGCCTGAACCGGATGGTGGAAGCGCTAGTTTGTAGATTGCACTCGCGAACGCTTTCGTTGCGGAGGCGTTCGCGAGTTTTTTTGTGCGTGCGGTTTGGCTGACGCGTTGGGGCAGTTGGGCGGGAGATCCTTCGCTACGCCTGAAGGACGGCTTCGCTCAGGATGACAGAGTTGCATGATGGGCGAAGCTCACTCACGATTCGGCTTTTGAAGCGCGCGGGCGGGCGGAGAACATCAGGAGCAACGCTGAGACCGCGGCCAGAGTGGCGGATAAATAGAATGGAAGCCTGGGGCCGCGGATCCGCCAGAGTTCTCCGGTGATCAGGCTCGCTGCCAGCGTGGCTACGCTGGTGACGAAGAAATAAATTCCGAGCGCTCTTCCGCGCACCTCTTGCGCGACCGTTTCTACCACCAGAGCCTTGAGCACAGGTTGCGTCAGGGCGTTGTAGATTCCGTAGACGGCCATCACTGCCCAGATCGCTGCGGCTGAAGGCGCGCGCCCGAAGACAAAATAGACGGCTGCGAAAATTACATAACCTGCGGCTGCGATCCAGCGGCGTGAAAAACGGTCGCTCAATGATCCTGCGGGCCAGGAACCGAGCGTGTAGGTAATGTTGAAGACCAGGCCCAGCAGCGGCGCGAGCGCGACGGGGATGCCGATGCTTTGAGCGCGCATCACCAGAAACATGTCGCTCGAGTTGCCCAGCGAAAAAAGTGTTACGGCGAACAAGACGTAGTAGAACGACCCGGGCAAGTGCTGCGATCGCGTGGGAGCATTTGATTTCTGCTGTTTCGCAGCGCCTGGCGTTGAATCCTTCGATGTCGAGTCCCTTCTGCGCGCGGTTTCGCGGATGCCGAATGCCGCTACCAGCGCGGCCAATGCGCCGGGAATCGCTGCGACCCAGAAGACGCTGCGCACTCCGTAACGATGGAGGAGCAAGAGGGCCGTCAGCGGCCCTGCGATCGCGCCGGCGGAATCCATGGATTGAATCAGCCCGTACGCGGAGCCGAGTCGATTTTTCTCGACTGATTCGGCGACCATTACGTCGCGCGGCGCGCCGCGTACTCCTTTGGCTAGACGATCGGTAAAACGAATCAACAAGATTTGCCACCACGCCGTGGTGACTGCGAGCACGGGCTTTACGGCGTTGGCTACGACGTATCCCGCGACGACTAGCGGTTTGCGGCGGGCGATGCGGTCGGTGAGGTATCCGGAGAAAAGTTTGGCGAAGGAGGCGACGCTCTCGGCGATGCCTTCTATTAGTCCTAGTTGTGCTGGGCCCGCGCCTAGCGAAATCAGAAATGCCGGTAGGACCCAATACGCCATCTCGGTGGCGGTGTCGTTGAAGAAGGACGTGACGCCGAAGGTGTAGATGTTGCGGTTGGAAGGGGGCGCGGGGGGCATAGGAACTTTTTACCACGGAGACACTGAGGCACGGAGAAGACAACGGGATAGACCCTCAGGGTGAGGCCCGCGTGTCTTGGGCTTTAGCAGCACAGGTGGAAGTGGCCGCGGACAAAGTTGCCAGAAGCATTGCTCTTCCGGTTTAGCTAGGGGCTAAAGCCCCAGTGAATCTTGTGTCGCTCGACACGGCCCTGAAGGGCCGCTCTTCCACGGAGATCCGATGGTTGGCGATTGTTCCATATGTCAGGTTTGTGCGATCCGCGTGGCTGAAGGCGGAGGCCTAAGAGTTGGTCTTCAGTACATGGCGTCGTACTTGCTGACCGTCCAGTCGCCGGCGTTGTGCGCCATGGTGAGGGTGAAGAGATCGTTCTGATCGACTCCGGACTGGGCCGGGCCGGCATTGCTGAGGCGCTTGCCGCGATAGTGCAGGATGATCAGCGGCGGCGCGTCTTCCCAGTCGACGAGTTCCCAAGTGACGAGGGGATGATCGGCCTCGGACTTGCAAATGTAGCGCGCGTATTTCTTGTGGTAGTCGTGCTCCCATTTGGCGAGCAGGTCGTCGCAGTGGCCGTCGCGGAGTTCGCGCAAGAACTTGTTGGCGGCGTGTTCGGTGGAGCGGTCGCGGAGAGGATTCATCTTGATGGTCATCGGCAATCCGGTGAGGGGATCTTTATCTTCAGAACGCGCCAGGACCGGCCCTTGATTGCTGAGCCACCAGAGATAGCCGACGAAAATGAAGACCAAAAGAGCGCCGGCGCCGACGGCGATGCCGATTTGGGTCTTGGTGAAGGCCATTCGATAAAGTTTAGGAATTAGGCAACAGGCCTACAAGATTACCTGCGGGATACTCGGGTGGACATGTACGAGTGGGCTTATGAACGGCGCTTGGGGCGCCGATTCTGCTGGATTCGCGAGCCGGTTCAAGCACATGGCGTGGATGCCGATAAGTCGATTGGAGAGAATCCGAAGCGCAGATCAATCGGCTAGGACTGATTCGTCGAGCATGATGAAGCTCACACTCAAGACAAAGATCTATGGCATGTTGATTTTGTTTACCGGCGGAATGGTGTGCTCCACGACGCTTTTCTATTTCAAGCTGAGCCGGACTGCGGAAGGCGGCGCAGCGTTTGCCGACCAGCAGCTGCGGCAACAGAACGACGTGCGCGTGGTGCAGCTTACCTTCAAGAAACAGGTGCAGGCGTGGAAAGACATTTTGCTGCGGGGATCGGATCCGGAGGCGCTGGCAAAATATAAGGGTGAGTTTCAGCGGTTGCAGGCCGAGGTAGACGAGCGGGCACAGGCGCTCAAGGATCAGATTCAGGACTCTGAGACGCGCGCGAAGATTGATGGATTTCTCGCGGCGCACAGCCAGCTCGACAGTGAATACGGCGTCGCGCTTGCGATGTTCGAAAATTCTCACGGAAAAGATTTCGCTTCGGCCGACAAGCAAGTGAAGGGAAAAGACCGGCCGCCCACCGATGCGATCGATTCGATCGTGGAGGACTTGAGCCGTCTGGGCAAGCAGACGGAGGAAGATAATGCGCGGGAAGTGCGCGGTTCATCGCGGTGGCTGGCTGCGGGCATTGCGCTGTTGAATGTCGGACTGCTGGCGCTGGGAGCTTACATCGCCGGATCAATTTCCGCGTCGACGGCGGGGCTGGTCGCTCATACGTCAGAACAGGCCAATGCCGTCCACGACGGCCGGGCGGATCTTACGCAGACCATTGCGGTGACGAGTTCCGATGAGTTCGGGGAGATCGCGAACTCGTTCAACACGTTCACAGCGGCTGTGCGGGAAATTCTTCTGCGACTCTCGAGCCACGGTGACCAGCTGGCGAGCGCGAGCGAGGAGATCAGCTCCGGGGCAAGTTTGTCGTCGGAAGCTTCGCGTACTCAAGCGGCGCAGGCGCAGGAGGCGGCGACCGCGGTGCAGGAGATGTCCACGACCGGGCAGGAAATCTCACAACATGCGCGGGAAGCGGCCGAGGCCGCGCGAAAGGCCGCGGAATCGGCGCATCGCGGAGGCACGGTTGTGCAACAGACGCTCACGACCATGAAGAGCGTGGCTGAGTCGTCGAAAAACGTGAGCGCGCGGATCAGCGAACTGGGAAAGAGCTCGCAGCAGATTGGGAAGATCATCGAGGTCATCGACGGGATTGCAGATCAGACCAACATGCTGGCGTTAAATGCGGCGATCGAGGCGGCGCGCGCCGGCGAGCAGGGGCGCGGGTTTGCCGTGGTGGCGGATGAAGTACGGAAGCTGGCGGAGCGGACGAGCACGGCGACGAAAGAGATTGCACTGATGGTGGAGTCGATCCAGACTGACACGCAGAAGGCGGTTCAGGCGATGGAAGTTGGCACGCGAGCGGTCGAGGTTGGCGTGACGGAGACTTCGAAATCGGGAGAGACGCTGCAGGAACTGATTAAGATCAGCGACGAACTAGGAGAGATGATCATGCAGATTGCGACTGCGGCGGGCGAGCAGTCCACGGCAACCAATCAGATTAACTCGAGCATGACGAGGATTTCGGAATCGATTCAGCAATCGGCTACCGCCGCGACGCAGACTGCGAAGGCTTGTGCCGACTTGTCGGGCCTTGCGCTGGACCTGCAGACCCTGGTCAGAAATTTCAAGTTGGTGGAGTCGAATTCCGGACGCGACGAGTTGCGGGATGGAGCAAAGTTGTTGGCGTTTGGTAAGGCTGCTGGAGCACGATGAAATAAAGAAGGCACGGCCTGCGCCGCGCCTTCGAAGCTTACTCAAGGGACTAAAGCCCTTTGAATTTTTGCAGCTTTTTCGGCACGACTGAAGTCGCGCCTTTCCCGTTTACTCTTTCTTGTCTTCTTCTTTCGCGGGTTCGATGCCGCCGTCGTGTGCTGCCTGGGCTTCGGCCTCTTCCATCGCCTTCTTGGCTTCGGCGGCTTTTTTGGCGCGGACTTCGGCTCGCTTCTCGCGTTTTTCGTCGAGGACCTTTTCGCTGCCGAGGAGTTCGAGGAAGGCCTTGTCGGCGCCGTCGCCCTTGTTCCAGGCGGTGCGGATGATGCGGGTGTAGCCGCCGTTGCGATCGCCGAAGCGGGGGCCGATGGTGTCGAACAGCTTCACGACCGACGCGTCGGTCATCAGGTAGGAAGCGGCCAGACGGCGGGCGGCGAGGTCGCCGCGCTTGCCGAGCGTGATCATCTTTTCGACGATCGGCTTGGCGGCCTTGGCCTTGGGAACGGTCGTTTCGACGCGCTCTTCGACGATCACCGAGGTGACCAGATTGCGGAGCAGCGAGCGGCGGTGCGCCGTGTTCCGTCCGAGTTTGTAGCCTGCAACTTTGTGACGCATAGGACCTCAGTGGTCAGTGGCCAGTGGTCGGTGGCCAGTATTCAATCTTCTTTGAAACTGTCAGCGGCTAGTGATGTCGTTTGTGTTTCTGACCACTGACCACTAGCCACTGACCACTTATCTTGTGGGACGGCGAGACGCCGGCGCTACTGTTACAGCTGGTCTTTCTATAACTGATCGTCCGGTCCGTAGGCGGACGCGGGCAACGGAACGTTTGACGTTGGTCCGGGCACGGCGTTGCCGTGCTCGTCGATCTTCATGCCCAAGCTCAGGCCCATCGAGGACAAGATTTCTTTGATCTCGTTTAGCGACTTGCGGCCGAAATTTTTGGTCTTGAGCATTTCGGCTTCGGTCTTTTGCACGAGTTCGCCAATGGTCTGAATGTTGGCGTTCTTCAGGCAGTTGTAGCTGCGGACCGAGAGTTCGAGTTCTTCGACGGAACGGTTGAGGTTCTCGTTGTGGATCTCGGGCTTGCGGTCGTCGCTGGTCGACGTGCCGGTTTCGATCTCTTCCTCGAAGTTGATGAAGATGTTCATGTGGTCCTTCAGCAGCTTCGCCGCCAGGCCGATGGAATCGGCGGGGGTGATGGAGCCGTTGGTCCAGACTTCGAGGGTGAGTTTGTCGTAGTCGGTGATCTGGCCGAGTCGCGCAGCTTCGACCGTGTAATTGCACTTGCGGACCGGCGAGTGGACGGAGTCGATCGGGATGAAGCCGATGCCGAGGTCTTCATCGAAGTTCTTGTCGGCGGAGACATAGCCGCGACCGCGCTTCAGGCGCATTTCCATGTCGAGCTTGCCGCCTTCGCTTACCGTTGCGATGTAGACGTCTTTGTCGAGAACTTCGACATCGCCGTCGGCTTCGATCATGCCGCTGGTGACGACTCCGGGCTGATCGGCGCGCAGGTAAATTGCTTTTGGCGCGTCGCCTGAGAGCTTGAACGGAATCTGCTTCAGGTTGAGGATGATGTCGGTCGCGTCCTCGACGACTCCAGGGATCGACTGGAACTCGTGCAGCACGCCTTCCATCTTCACCGCGGTGACGGCCGCGCCTTCGATCGAGCTCAGCAGAACCCGGCGAAGCGCGTTGCCGACGGTGGTTCCGAATCCGCGCTCGAAGGGCTGCGCCCAGAACATGCCGTACTTGTCGGTGAGGGAAGAAGTGTCGGTTGCGAGACGTTTCGGTTTTTGAAAGCCTTTCCAAAGCATGGTGTTTCTCTCCTTCGGCCGTTTGGCTCAGCGGAGGCGTCCCGGTTTTGCCCGAACCGGTCGAGTGCCCCCGAAGGCTGATCTGGCACGAAATGGGCAAAGCTTGATTGAGTAATTGGGAAATTTGGTAATTGGGAAATTGAAACCCCAACACCAGTTCTCCGATTTTCAATTACTCAATTACTAAATTCCCCAATTACTCAATTTCTCTTACTCAATTTCTTACTTACTATACAACTCGACGATCAGCTGTTCGTTGACCGGGAGCTGAATGTCTTCGCGCTTGGGCAGATTCAGAATCCTGCCTTTGTAATTGTCGCGATCGATTTCCAGCCAGCTTGGCGTGGTGCCGTGGCTGGCGAATTCTTTTGCCAGTTCGAGCACCGTGAGTTTTTTGCTGTTCTCGCGGATGCTGATCTCTTCGCCCTGGCTTACTTCATACGAAGGGATGTTGACCTTGCGATTGTCTACCGCAACGTGCCCGTGACGCACCAACTGGCGCGCCTGGCGGCGCGATTGCGCGAAGCCGAGACGGAAGACGACGTTGTCGAGGCGGCGCTCGAGCTGCTGCAAGAGACGCTCGCCGGTTACCCCCCTGGACCGAGCCGCATTCTCAAAGTAGTTGCGGAACTGGCCTTCCTGGGTGAAGTAGATGCGCTTGGCTTTCTGCTTTTCGCGCAACTGGAGACCATAGCCGACGACTTTGGCTTTGCGGTCTTTCCCATGTTGTCCGGGAGCGAAGTTGCGCTTCTCGATGGGGCACTTATCGCTGAAACATTTCGCGCCTTTGAGGAACAGCTTCATGCCCTCGCGGCGGCATAGACGGCAGACTGCATCGGTATAACGTGCCAAGTTTCTTCTCCTTGTACTTCAAGTGGCGATCGGTTTACAGGACTGGCCGTCCCTTCTTCCCGATCCGTTTTCCAGAGGAGAATACCCCTCTGAATTAGATTCTATGCGCTAACAAACGATCCAGACCCAACCGTCGGGATCATCAACCTGAAACTCGCCGTTCGGTGACCAGAACGGGTAACTTACTTTGCCGACGTTAATTCCTCGCGCAACCAACTGCTCGCGATAGGCCGGCATGTCGGTAACGTACAAGTAAAACATGACTTGCCGCGAGTTCGAATCCAGCGGCTGCCCTGCGCGGGTCAACATGATCTGCGCGGAACTGCCATGGTGCATCCAGGCGAACGTCTTAACACCCTGATCGTCTGTCAGCGGCTCGTTGCCGGCTTCGAATCTCAGCTTTTCGTAGAAGCCGATCGAGCGATCTACATCGGCGACTTTCAGCAGCGCTACGACTGCTTTGGGCGCTACTGGCGCCTGAACTTCAACGTCCTTCGCTGAAGCGCTCATGCCTACCTCTACTTCTTTCGCAGGCGTTCCGCTTTCTTACACTCTGCGCCGCTTTGGCGGACGGCAGCCGTTGTGCGGAATCGGTGTGGTGTCGCGGATGGAACGCACTTCGATGCCTGCGGCAGCCAGGGCGCGGACGGCCGACTCGCGGCCTGAACCTGGACCGCTCACGCGGACATCCACGCTGCGAACGCCGTGATCGCGCGCCATGTTCGCGGCGTTGGATGCGGCCTGCTGTGCGGCGAAGGGCGTGCCTTTCCGCGATCCACGGAAGCCGAGCGAACCGGAACTCTTCCACGACAGAACGTTGCCGTTCATGTCGGTGATGGTCACGATGGTGTTATTGAAGGAAGCCTGCACGTACGCGAGCCCGTGCGGAACGTGCTTGCGCTCCTTCTTCTTGAAGGTTTTCTTTTTGCCTTTTTTCTCGGGAGTGGCTGCTGCGCCGCCCGCTGCTGCTGGTTTAGCCATTCAAAACCTCAGGTTTCAAAGTTTCAAGGTTTCAATGTTTCGAGGTTTTCACTTTGCAACCTTGAAACTTTGCCACTTTGAAACTTGGTTCTTATGTTTTTGCCGTCGCCTTCTTCTTCTGGGCGACTGTTCCCTTGCGCGGTCCCTTGCGGGTGCGGGCATTGGTGTGCGTGCGCTGGCCGCGGACGGGCAGGTTGCGGCGGTGGCGGAATCCGCGATAGGAGCCGATTTCGATGAGACGCTTGATGTTCATCGAAACTTCCTTGCGCAGATCGCCCTCGACCAGTCCCTGCTCTTCGATGACCGTACGAATGCGGTTGACCTCTTCTTCGCTGAGGTCCTGAACTTTTTTCATCGGGTCGACCTTGGCTTCATCGAGGATGCGGCCCGCGCGCGGGTGGCCGATCCCGTAGATGTAGGTCAGCGCGATGTTGATGTGCTTCTGGCGGGGAAGATCCACGCCTGCGATACGTGCCATATTTCTATATGCCTCCGGCTGCCGTGCTGCTTAGCAATGAGCGATGAGCTGTGAGCTGTGAGCTGTGAGCAAAACCAGGCTTTCTTGCTTTCGCTCATTGCTCATGGCTCGACGCTCATTGCTCGCCTTTATCCCTGGCGCTGCTTGTGTTTCGAGTTCACGCAGATCACGCGCACCACGCCTTTGCGGTGGATGATCTTGCACTTGTCACAGATTTTCTTTACCGATGCTCGTACTTTCATAACCCAGCTTTCAGCTGTCAGCTCTCAGCTGTCAGCAAAATCTTATTTGTAGCGATACACGATTCTTCCGCGGTTCAGGTCGTAGGGTGAGAGTTCAACCGCTACCTTGTCTCCGGGGAGGATACGAATAAAATTTTTGCGCATCTTGCCGGATACGTGCGCCAGCACTTGATGCTTGTTCTCCAGTTCCACGCGGAACATGGCGTTGGGCAGCGGTTCCAGCACTACTGCCATTACTTCAATCGCGTCTTCTTTACTCATGCACCCCTTTTAGCAGTGAGCTATGAGCAACGAGCAGTGAGAAAAAGCTTTGCTCATTGCTCACAGCTCATCCCTCACTGCGTTAGTATCACTGGCCCATCTTTTGTCACTGCTACGCAGTGCTCGAAGTGGGCGCTGAAACTGCCGTCGGCGGTGACTGCCGTCCATTTGTCACCTAGGACTCGCGTCTCCGGCTTGCCGTAGTTCACCATGGGCTCGATGGCGATCACCATGCCTTCGCGCAACCTTGCTCCGTGGCCGCGATTGCCGAAGTTCGGCACCTGCGGCTCTTCGTGCAGGCGCGTTCCGATTCCGTGACCAACGAACTCGCGCACTACGCTGAAACCGGCAGCTTCTACATGCTCTTGCACCGCCGCGCCGACATCGCCAATCGAATTCCCGATGCGCGCCGCTTCAATTCCGCGGTAGAGCGATGCTTCGGTTACGTCGAGCAACTTCTGTAATTCCGGCTTCAGTCCATTTCCAACCGGGACTGTGATCGCGGCGTCACCGTAGTAGCCGTCCAACACCACGCCGCAGTCGATGGAAACGATGTCGCCCTCTTTCAGCACCCGTTTTTCCGACGGGATGCCGTGGACAATCTCTTCGTTTACCGAGGTGCAGAGCACGCAGGGATAATCGTAGTATCCCTTGAACGCGGGCTTTGCGCCGAGTTCCTTGATCTTCCTTTCGGCGGCGCGCTCCAGGTCCATCGTGGTGACACCGGGCGCCACCATGGGCCGCACATGATCGAGCACCTGGCGCACGATACGGCCGCTGCGCTTCATCTTCTCGATCTCGCTCGCCGACTTGCAGACAATTGCCATCTTTAATCAAGAAAGCCGAATCAAGAAATCACGGTAATACGAAATCACGGCTTCCGAAGATCAGGCGTGATGATCCTCGAGAACCCGGTAAATCTGTTCCGTGACGTCGTCCACCGCCAAATCGCCGTTGACCGAAATCAAACGCCCCGTCCGCTGGTAGTAATCGGCCACCGGACGAGTCTGCTCCTGATATGCCGTGAGCCTGGGTTGGATGACTTCCAACCGGTCGTCATTTCGGGTCACCAGCTTGGTTGCGTGGGCTTCGTCGCAGACTTCATCCACCCGAGCCGGATGAAAGTGGACGTTATAGATCCGTCCACAGGTGGGACAAGAACGGCGTCCAGTAATCCGGAGCAAGAGCTGATTATAGTCCACGTCGAGGCGCACGACAATTGGCCAGGCCCGCGTGGGACGCGA
The DNA here is from genome assembly GCA_035501655.1 of Candidatus Solibacter sp. GTDB lineage: Bacteria > Acidobacteriota > Terriglobia > Terriglobales > Acidobacteriaceae > Sulfotelmatobacter. Next base: position 13,480 of record DATJVU010000007.1, on the reverse strand, counting down.
TTTGTCAAAGAGCTCGTGATCGAGCAGGGCATCGAGCCAGCCTGCCTGGGCCGCGGTTCGCGGAAACCCATCCAGGATGTAGCCCCGTTTGCAGTCGGGCTGCAGCAAACGCTGCCGCACCATGTTACAAACCAGATCGTCGGAAACCAGTTCGCCGCGAGCCATGACCGCCTTGGCGGACTGCCCCAGCTCAGTTCCCTGCGCAACGTTCTGGCGCAGCAGGTCCCCGGTTGACACCTGGGGGATACAGTAATGCTCCATAACGCGCTTGGCCTGAGTGCCCTTCCCGGCTCCCGGGGGCCCAAGCAGCACTACGGGACCAACTGCACGCGAGGTTTTCTGCGCCATCGGCTTGGCAAACGCCTCCGAGCTCAATCTCCCCGGCGCCCCAATTCCCTTGCCGAGGTGCAGCAACCCCACCACATCGGACCTTGGGCGTCGGCCCTCAGCCCTCGGCCTTGCACCTTAACCTTCGATCCTTTCGGGTGACTAAGCCCGAGGTCCAAGGTCTGAGGTCCGCTTTGCTACCAGCGCCGGCCGCGGATGCGTCCGCTGCGCGGCGTAAATCCGTCATAGTGGCGCATGATCAACTGCGCCTCGATCTGCGTCACCGTATCCATGGCGACGCCGACTACGATCAGCAGCGATGTGCCTCCGAAGTAGAAGTTCACGCCCAAGCCATTGGTCATCCAGTTCGGCAGATTTTCGAAGAGCCTGCCGATGGGACCCCAGAGATGGTTCAAGTGAATGCCGGTGATCATCCACTCGGGAATGAACGAAATAATGATCAGGTAGAGCGCGCCGACCAACGTGATGCGAGTCAGCACTTCGTTGATGAAGTCTGCGGTGCGCTTGCCGGGGCGAATGCCAGGGATGAATCCGCCGTACTTGCGCATGTTGTCGGCGACTTCGCTCGGATTGAACACGATCGAAACGTAGAAGTAGGCGAAGAAGATGATGCCGACGGCGTAGAGCAAAGTGTAGAGAGGCTCGCCCCAACCCAGCCAGCGAATCAGGTCGCCGAAGTAGCGGTTGTTGCGCAGGCCGTAGCCGATGGTCTGCGGCAGAGTCAAAATCGAAGAGGCGAAGATCACCGGCATCACGCCGCCCGCGTTGACGCGCAACGGCAGGTGCGTGGACTGACCTCCCATGACTTTGCGGCCGACAACTCGCTTGGCATATTGCACAGGTATTCGCCGCTCGCTGCGTTCCACCCAGACAATAAACGCGACGACGGCGACCATGAAGATGATCAGGCCAACCATCAGCACCGGCGTAAGCGCGCCCCAGGTACCGTTCTTCGCTTTGTCGATGAGATCGACTACGCCGCGGGGAAGGCCGACTACGATGCCGGCAAAGATCAGCAGTGACATTCCGTTGCCGACGCCGCGCTCGGTGATCTGCTCGCCCAGCCACATGATGAAGGCGCTGCCGGTGGTCAGCGTGAGCATGGTCATCAGGCGGAAGCCCCAGCCGGGGTTGATGACGAAGTCGCCGGTTTTTTCGAGGCCGACGGCGATGCCGAACGATTGCACGGCGCTGAGTATCACCGTGATGTAGCGGGTCCACTGCGTGATTTTCTTGCGGCCGAGTTCGCCTTCTTTCTGCAGTTTGGCGAGCGGTTCATAGACGACCGTCAACAACTGGAGAATGATCGACGCCGTGATGTACGGCATGATGCCGAGGGCGAAGATGGTGAGGCGGCGCAACTGGCCGCCGGAAAACAGGTCGACGAATCCGAGGAACGATCCGCGATTCTGCTCGAAGAACTGGGCTAACTTGTCGGCGTTCACGCCGGGCGTGGGAATGTGGCCGCCCAACCGGTAGACGAACAGCAGTCCAAGCGTAAACAAAATGCGCTTGCGCAGATCCGGAATGCGAAAGATGTTAGCCAGTTTGTCAAACATTACTGCCCTGCCTTCACTGCCGCCTTCTCTACTATGACTTCGAACTTGCCGCCGGCCTTGGTGATTTTTTCCTGGGCCGACTTGGAGAACTTGTGCGCGCTCACGGTGAGGGCTGTGGTGAGTTCGCCGTCTCCGAGTACTTTCACGGGAAGCTTCGTTTTTACGACTCCGGCCTTGCGGAGAACTTCTGGCGTGATCGTGGTCTCGCCCAGGTCCGCCAGGCGCTCCAGGCTGACGATGGCGTATTCCTTGCGGAAGATGTTGGTGAAGCCGCGCTTGGGCATGCGGCGGTGCAGCGGCATCTGGCCGCCTTCAAAGCCGCGGATCATGCGCGAACCGCTGCGCGAACGCTGGCCCTTGTGGCCGCGGGTGGATGTCTTGCCCATCCCGGAGCCCATGCCGCGCCCGACGCGCTTGCGCTTCTCGGTCGCTTTCTTTGGTGCACGAATGTTGGATAAGTTCATAATTGCTTTCTGGGTCTTGCGTGCTGGGCCTTAGGTCTTAGGACAAACACCTGACACCCAAGACCGAACACCTATTTCACCACTTCAATCAGGTGCGGAATTTTCGCGACCATTCCGCGGATCGCCGGGGTGTCCGGCCGCTCAATGACCTGATTCAGCCGCGTGAATCCCAGACCTTTGACTACCAGCTTTTGTTTCACAGGGGTGCAAATAGCGGAGCGCACCCACTTCAGCTGGATGGTTCCGCCGCCCGAATTTGATTTCTTCGCCGTCATCTTAACCTCAGTGGCCAGTGGTCGGTGGTCAGTGGCCAGTATCAAATCGATTTCGCATTTTCTGGCCACTGGTCACTGACCACTGACCACTGCGTCTACAACTCTTCTGCTACTTTTCCGCGCAGGTTGGCTACGCTCTCTTTGTTCTTCAGCTGCTTCAGCGCGTCGAACGTCGCCTTGATCACGTTATGCGGGTTGGTGGTGCCGATCGACTTGGTGAGCACGTTCTGCACACCCGCCGACGTCATGACCGCGCGCACCGCGCCGCCTGCGATTACCCCGGTTCCTTCCGGCGCTGGCTTCAGCAGAACTTTGCCCGAGCCGTAACGTCCGAGAACGAGGTGCGGGATGCTGGTCTGGGTCAGGTTCACCTTGACCAGATTTTTCTTCGCCGACTCGATTCCCTTGCGGATGGCCTGCGGAACTTCTTTCGCCTTGCCGGAGCCGTAGCCGACCACCGCCGCCGAAGGATCGCCGACGACCACGAGTGCGGCGAAGGAAAGATTCTTGCCGCCTTTGACGACCTTGGTCACGCGATTGATCGCGACCACCTGGTCCTTCAACTGAAACGAACCTGCGTCGAGTTTCTTGATTACTGTTGGCATGAAAACTAGCCTTTGGCTGTTAGCTCTTGGCTCTTGGCTTTTCAATTTTGGATTGGCCAAAAGCCAAGAGCCAAAAGCCAAGAGCGCTGTTAAAACTGCAATCCTGCTTCGCGCGCGGCATCGGCCAGCGCTTTGACGCGGCCGTGATACAGATATCCGCCGCGGTCGAACACTACTTTGGTGACGCCTTTGGCTTTGGCGCGCTCGGCGATGGTCTTGCCGATTGCCTTGGCCGAAGCCACGTTGCCGCCGGTGCGGCGATCTTCCTTCTTGCCCTCGGCGGTGCTGGCCGAAACCAGCGTCTTGCCGTGGAGGTCGTCGATCACCTGCACGTAAATGTGATTCAGCGAACGGTAGACGTTCAGCCGCGGACGCTCCGCCGTTCCCTGCAACTGCTTGCGGATGCGGGTGTGCACGAATCCGCGCTTCTGGTTTTTTCCAATCTTTGTCAGCATCGAATCTGTCCTTGGTCGCTTGTCGTTGGCCATTGGCCAAAGGCTCACGACGCGCGTTACCTATATTCGCTGGTCATATCGCTAGCGACTAACGACCAGCGACCGACGGCTGCTATTTCGCTCCCGTCTTTCCAACCTTCTTCTTCAGGCGCTCGCCGGCGTAGCGCACGCCTTTGTTCTTGTACGGATCGGGTGGACGCAGGGCGCGCATCTCGGCGGCGACCTGTCCGACCTTTTGCCGGTCGATTCCGGTCAGCGTGACTTTCGTCTGCTTCGGATCGACGGCCGCTTCGACACCCGTGGGCAGCGGATACTCGATGGGATGTGAGTAGCCGAGGTTGAACACGACCGTCACTTTGCCCTTCATCTCGGCGCGGTAACCGATGCCGACGATCTCAAGATCGCGCGTCCAGCCCTTGGTTACGCCTTCGACCGCGTTGTTGACCAGGGCGCGGGCGAGGCCGTGAATCGCGGCCTGCGAATTGTTCTCGCGAATGGCGACCAGATGGCCGTCTTTCTGCTCCATCTTGATGCCGGTGGGCAGCGCGGTGTCCAGCTTGCCCTTCGGGCCCTGGACCAGCACGGTGTTTCCCTGAATGTTGACCGTGACTCCCTTGGGAATCGCGATCGGCTTTTTTCCAATTCGTGACATAAGAGCTTCTAGCTTCTAGCTCCTAGCTTCTAGCTAGGCCGCTTTGGTTTTTCAGTCCGGTTACGCCGGAACTGCTTCAAGCTGATCGAGCGCTCTTAGCTAGTAGCCAGAAGCTAGTAGCTAGCAGCTGCTCTTCTACCAAATCTGGCACAGCAACTCGCCGCCTACACCTTCTTTGCGGGCCTGGCGACCGGTCATTACGCCGCGCGGGGTGGTGAGGATGTTGATCCCCATGCCGCCCAGCACGCGTGGAATTTCGCTGCGGCGCACGTAGACGCGGCAACCCGGGCGCGACACACGCTCGGCCTTCGAGATCGCCGCCTCGTTGTTGGCGCCGTACTTCAGATAAACCCGGATGACCTTGTGGCCTTCCTCTTCCGTGGGCTTGAAATTGGAGATGTAGCCCTCTTCCTTGAGAATGCGGGCGATCTCCAGCTTCAGGCGCGAAGCCGGGATGTCGACTTTCTGGTGCCGGGCCTGGAGCGCGTTTCGCACTCGGGCCAGCATGTCTGCGACCGGATCGGTCAGCCTCATCGTTTTGCTTCTCCTTAAACCGCCCGTTCGCTCCGCGTCGTTTCATGCATCAACGGAGAACCTGCGGCGGCATTCAACTTTCTACAACTGGTCTTGGGTGTCAGGTCTTGGGTCTTGGGCTCCACTGCACTGCCGACTGCTTAGCCTAAGACCTAATACCCAGGACCCAATTCCTACCAAGACGACTTCGAAACCCCTGGAATCTCCCCGCGCAGCGCGAGCTGGCGGAAGCACAAGCGGCAAATGCCAAACTTGCGCAGGTAAGCGCGCGGGCGTCCGCATTGCTTGCAGCGGTTGTGCTTGCGCGTGGAGAACTTCGGCTTCTTCGCGTCCTTAACTCGTTTTGCTGTGGTTGCCACTTTAGCTTCTAGCTCCTGGCTACTAGCTACTAGCTTTCAGCGCTCCGCTGTCAGCTCTCAGCCAATTCCGTTACTCGTTCGAAACTTTGAAAACTTTGAAAACTTTGAAACTTTGAAACTTGAATCTTTGAAACTTACGCCCTGAACGGCATTCCGAGGTGCTTTAACAGCGTGCGCGCCTGGTTGTCGTTCTGCGCCGTGGTCACGATGGTGACGTTCATTCCCTTCAGCTTGTCGACCTTCTCGTAGGAAATTTCCGGGAAGATCAGCTGGTCGTGCAGGCCGAGCGTGAAATTGCCGCGGCCGTCGAACGACTTGCTCGAAACGCCCTTGAAGTCGCGCACGCGGGGCAGAACAATGTTCACGAGCCGGTCGAGAAACTCGTACATGCGGTCGCCACGCAGCGTGACCATGGCGCCGATGGACTGGCCGGCGCGAACCTTGAAGGCCGCGATGGACTTCTTCGCCCGCGTCACTACCGGCTTCTGTCCCGTGATCTGCCCGAGTTCGTTGACGGCCGGATCGAGAATCTTCGCGTTCTGTGTCGCTTCGCCCACGCCCATGTTGACGACAATCTTGTGCAGGCGCGGAACCGCCATCTTGTTGGCGAGTTCGAGCTCTTTCAGCAGAGCGGGAGCAACCTCTTTTTCGAACCGCGAACGCAGCCGCGGACGCTCTTTCGCGCTATGCCGGGGAGCTTCGTTCGATTTCTGCTCCGGCGCCGACTCTTTCTGTCCTTTTTTTTCTTTTGCCATATCAGCTCTTGGCTATTGGCTTTTGGCCTTTAGCTCTTACCTCAGAATCTTCGGTTTGTTTGCTCCAGGCCAAAAGCCCAATGGCCAAGAGCCAACTACTTATTTGTCCAACGTCGTTCCACACTTCTTGCAGACGCGAACTTTGCGGTCGCCGCGGACTTCGTGGCCGATGCGCACCGGGCCACACGTGGGGCAGACAAGTTGCACGTTCGAGATGGCGATGCGGCTCTCCTGCTCGGCGATGCCACCCTTGATGTTGCGCTGCGGATTGGGGCGCACGTGCTTTTTCACCATCATCACGTGCTCGACCAGAACCTTGGCATCGTTGGGAAACACGCGCAGCACGCGCCCTTCCTTGCCCTTGTCGCGCCCAGTGATCACCTTCACGGTGTCATTGCGCCGGATGTCGACTCGCCGATGTGCTGTAGATGCAGTTGCCATTTCTAATCCCAGGTTTCAAAGTTTCAAGGTTTCAATGTTTCAAAGTCGTTCGGGATTTCTTTATCTCAAGGCACCTTGAAACCTTGAAACTTTGAAACCTCGAAACCAGCTCCTAGATCACCTCGGGAGCCAGACTCACGATCTTCAAAAATCTCTTCTCACGCAGCTCGCGGGCCACCGGGCCGAAGACGCGTGTGCCCACCGGCTCGCCCGCTTCATTGATCAGCACGGCAGCATTCTGATCGAAGCGGATATAGGTACCGTCGCGGCGGCGATGCTCCTTGCGGGTGCGGACGATGACCGCCTTCACCACCTTACCCTTCTGCACCTGGCCTTCGGGCGCCGACTCTTTCACGGCGGCGGTGATTATGTCGCCCAGGCCGGCATTCAATCCGGTTGAACCGCCCAGCGGCAGGATCATCTGCAGCTTGCGGGCGCCGGAGTTGTCGGCGACCTCCAGCATCGATCTCATCATCACAGCCATGGTGTTTCTCCCTCGTTCAGCGATGAGTAGTGAGCAATGAGCGGTGAGCAAAACGGAATTTTCAATTGTTCACAGCCCATGGCTCCTTGCTCACAGCTCATTGCTTCGCTTCTAGCTCGCCTGCTCCACCGCAGCTTCCGGCAGCAGCGCGGCCTTGCGGACAATATCTTTTAGTTGCCAGCGCTTCAGCTTCGACAGCGGCCGCGTCTCTTCGATCCGGACCACGTCACCGACGTGCGCCTGGTTGCTCTCGTCGTGGGCATAGAACTTCTTGTTGCGCGCGATCACGCGTCCGTAGAACGGATGCGCCTTCTTGCGCGTCACCTGCACCACGATGGTCTTGTGCATCTTGCTCGAGACCACTTCCCCGACCACTTCTTTGCGGCGGCCCTGCGGCTTCGTTTGTGTTTCCGCCATTCTCGTCCTCTCCATTATTTCTTCTCGGCGGCAGCCATGCGGCCGCGCTCGCCGATGATCGTCTTGACGCGCGCAATGTCCTTGCGCAGGCCGCGAATCTTCTTCAGGCTCTCGCTCTGGCCCATGTTCATCTGGAACTTCAGCTTGAACAGCTGGTCGGCCAGATCGCGCTCCTGGTGGTGCAACTCGTCGTCAGTTAGGTTTCGAACTTTGTCAGCTTTCATAAAATAAGCTCTTCTTAGTGCGCTCCCTCGCGCTTGACCAGCGTGGTGCGCAGCGCCAGCTTGTGCGACGCTAAACGCATGGCTTCGCTCGCATCCTGGTGGGTCACGCCTTCCATCTCGAACAGAATCTTCCCCGGCTTCACTACCGCGACCCAGTGATCGGGCGCACCCTTACCTTTGCCCATACGGGTTTCGGCCGGTTTCTTGGTGACCGGCTTGTCGGGAAACACGCGAATCCAGATCTTGCCGCCGCGCTTGATGAAACGGGTCATAGCCACGCGGCTGGCCTCGATTTGCCGGTCGGTAATCCAGCCGGGTTCAAGAACTTTCAGTCCGAAATCACCGAACGACAGCGTCGATCCGCGCCAGGCCTTGCCGGTCATGCGGCCGCGCTGTTGCTTGCGATACTTCACTTTCTTTGGCATCAACATAGAATCAGCCCTTGGCTGTTAGCCGTTAGTCGTTAGCAAAACCCTAACTCTGTCATTCCGAACACGCGCCAGGCGCGGGTGAGGAACCTGCTTTTTTGCTTACTAGAATCCGCCTACCGTTGATTGCGGTTCGCGCTTTTTCTGCTGCAGAATTTCGCCTTTGTAGACCCAGCACTTCACACCGATCACGCCGTAAGTGGTGCGCGCTTCGGTGAAGCCGTAGTCGATGTCGGCGCGCAGCGTATGCAGCGGCAGCCGGCCTTGCAGGTACCACTCCGAACGGGCGATTTCGTTGCCGTTCAGGCGTCCGCTGACGCGGACCTTGATTCCTTTGCAGCCGAAGCGCAACGCCGAGTCGACCGCCTTGCGCATGGCGCGGCGGAAGCCGACGCGCTTTTCGAGCTGCAGCGCGATTGACTCCGAGACCAGTTGCGCGTCGAGTTCGGGCTTGTGCACTTCCTGGATGTCGACAAAAATGTCCTTGCCGCCGGTACGCTTCTGCAGCTCGCCCTTGAGCTTGTCGATTTCCGCGCCCTTGCGCCCGATGATGATGCCGGGCCGCGCCGTCTTGATAATGATGCGCAGCTTGTTGCCGGGACGCTCGATCTCGATCGAGCTGACGCCCGCCGACTTCAGCTTGTCTTTCAGCTCGGCCTTCAGCTTGACGTCTTCCTGCAGCTGCTTGTCGTAATCGCGCTCGGCAAACCAGCGCGACTTCCACGGCTTGGTGTAGCCGAGGCGAAAACCGTAGGGATGAACTTTTTGACCCATCCGTATCTCCTAAACCTCAATCAAACTCTGTCATTCCGAACACGCGCAAAGCGCGGGTGAGGAACCTGCTTTACGTTGCCACCGCTATTTCGCTGCCGTCTTCTTCTTGCCCGCCGACTTCTTTACCGCCGGAGCCCGCCGCTTCGCTTTCGCCGGAGCGGGAGCCGACTCTTCTCCGACCACGGTGGCCAGCGACTCATCCGACTTGCCGCGCTCGGCCAGCACCAGTTCGATGTGCGCGATGCGCCGCTGATAGCGGTAGGCGCGGCCCTGCGGCGCCGGACGGATACGTTTCATGCGCGGCCCGTCGTTGGCGATGGCGCGCTTCACGTACAGGTTGTCGATCTCGACGTCGATCCCCTTCTCGGTCGCGAGAAAGTTCGCATTGTCGAGCGCCGACTGCAGCAGCTTGCCGACGTGCGAGGCCACGCGCTTCTTGGTAAACATCAAAGTGTTGCGCGCCTCTTCCACGCGACGGCCCTTGATCAGATCCAGCACCAGACGCGCCTTCTGGGGCGAGACTCGCAGGTATCGTAATTCCGCTCGAAATTCCATAGTTTCCAACTCGCTCTTGGCTCTTGGCTATCCGCTCTTGGCCAAAAGGCAAGAGCCGAAAGCCAAAAGCGCTTTTACGCCTTCGGTGCCGCGGGCGCTGCCGCCGGGGTCGCCGGCGCTGCCGCTCCCGGTCCGCCGGGGATACCCGCCGGCTTCGCGGCCACTTCCGTCGCCGCCTTCATGGAGTGGCCCTTGAAGGTGCGGGTGAAGCTGAACTCGCCCAGCTTGTGCCCCACCATGTTCTCGGTCACATACACCGGGATGAATTTCTTCCCGTTGTGCACCGCGATCGTGTGCCCGACCATCTCCGGTACCACGGTCGAACGCCGCGACCAGGTGCGCAGTACTTTCTTTTCGTTGCGCGAATTCAGTCCTTCCACCTTGGTCATCAGGTGGCCGTCGACGAACGCGCCCTTTTTGGTTGAACGTGCCATAAAGTCAGCTTCTAGCTGTTTGCTCCTAGCTTTTAGCTAAATCGTGTCGTTAGTCGTTAGTCGTTAGTCGTTGGTCGTTCGCCGGCGACGCATCGCCAACGACTAACGACCAAGGGCTAACGACTACTTGCTTCTTCGGCTCACGATGAACTTATCCGTGCGCTTGTTGTTGCGCGTTTTATATCCTCGCGTCGGCTGGCCCCACGGGGTCACCGGATGGCGCCCGCCGGAAGTTTTGCCCTCACCGCCGCCGTGCGGATGATCGACCGGGTTCATGGAAACGCCGCGGTTGTGCGGGCGCTTGCCCAGCCAGCGCGAACGCCCTGCCTTGCCGATCGTTACGTTTTCGTGGTCGATGTTGCCGACCTGCCCGATCGTCGCCATGCAGTCCTGCGAAATCTTGCGGGTCTCGCCCGACGGCAGCTTCACCAGCGCGTACTCGGCTTCTTTTGCCACCAGTTGCGCCGATCCGCCGGCCGAGCGCACCATCTGCGCGCCTTTGCCGGGCTTGAGTTCGAGATTGTGAATCACGGTGCCGGGCGGAATGTTCCGCAGCGGCAGCGCGTTGCCGACGAGAATGTCCGCGTCGGGACCACTGACGACTTTCTGTCCAACCTTCAAGCCTTCCGGCTGCAGGATGTAACGCTTTTCACCATCGGCGTAAGCCAGCAGCGCGATACGCGGCGAGCGGTTGGGATCGTACTCGATGCTGATCACGGTCGCGGGAATCCCGGTCTTGTCGCGCTTGAAGTCGACGATGCGCAGCTTGCGCTTGTGCCCGCCGCCGATGAAGCGCATGGTGGTGTCGCCCGAGTTGCGGCGGCCGCCGGTGCGGTTCTTTTTCTCAAGCAGCGGCTTGTGCGGATGCTTGGTCGTGATGTCGTCGTTGACGATGGTCGTGCGGTAGCGCAACGTCTGCGTCGTCGGTCGATATGTCTTGATAGGCATATGAATCTCTTAAATCGTCGTTAGTCTTTGGTCGTTTGTCGATGGCCAACGACCAGCGACTGACGACCAACGACGGCCTTACAAATTCTGCGCGTACTCCGGCATCTTCTCGCCGGAACGCAGGCGTACGTACGCTTTCTTCCAGTCCGGACGGTAGCCGGCAAACTTGCCGCGCCGCCGTTCTTTTCCCGGATAAGTGGCCGTGCGCACCGAGTGCACCTTCACTTTGAAAATCGACTGCACTGCTTCTTTGATCTCGGTCTTCGTGGCCTTGGGCGCTACCTGGAAGACCAGCGTGTTCTGGTTTTCCTTGATGGCCAGGCCTTTTTCGGTAATCACCGGCCGGCGGATGATTTGATATGCGCTCTTCATCTTCTACGCCACCTCCGCCGCTTTGTCGGTGCGCGCCCGACGGCGCCGCTCGTGCGTCGGCTTCTTGGCCGCTTCGTCTTCACCGCTGCCCGATTTGCGCTGCTTCTTCGAAACCGAGCCCTGCAGCGAAACCTGCAGTTTCTCAATCGCCGGCTGCGAGAAGATCACGCGGTCGTGCCGCAGCAGGTGATAGGGATGCACTTCGTTTCCCCGCACCAGTTCGAGACCGTCGATGTTGCGCGCACTCAATTCCAGGTTGCGGTTCTCGTGCTTCGCCGCCTCGACGATGAGCACTGTGGAATCGATTTTCAGCGCATCGAGTGCCTTGCGGAACTCTTTGGTCTTTGGTTCCTTCACGTCGAAGGCGTTAACTACGATTAACTTCCCGTCGGCCAGCTTTGCGGCCAGCGCCGAGCGCAGCGCGCCCAGCAGCTTTTTCTTGGGGAAGGTGTAGTCGTAGCTGCGCGGCTGCGGTCCGTGCACTGTGCCGCCGTGCCGCCAGAGCGGCGAGCGGATCGATCCGATACGCGCCCGGCCCGTGCCCTTCTGCTTCCACAGCTTCTTGCCGGAGCCCGACACTTCCCAGCGGGCTTTGGTCTTGTGCGTGCCGGCGCGCTGGCTGGCGCGGTAGTGCTTCACCGCCTCCCAGAGCAGCTCTTCGTGCACCGCGCCAAAGATCTCGTCGGCCAGGTCGATGCTCCCGACCTTTTTGCCGCTTAAATCGTGTATGTCAATCGTTGCCATTGTCTTTAGTCCTGAGTCCTGAGTCCCGAGTCGTGAGCAACAGCTCAGGTTTCGGGATTCGTGACTCTTACGCCTTTTTCGCCGCTCTCTTGGCCGCCTTCAAAGGATCGACCGTCGCCGCACCCGCGAATCCACGGCGCTCTCTGGGCGGTTTCTTTGCTTTCGTGATTACGATGTATCCACCTTGCGGCCCGGGGACGCTGCCTTCGACCACTAACAAGTTTTCGTCTTTGTCGACGCCGAGCACGCGCAGGTTTCGGGCCGTCACCTGCTGATTGCCCATGTGGCCCGACATGCGCATGCCTTTGAACACGCGCGACGGAAAAGCCGACGAGCCGATCGAGCCGGTGATCTGAAACATCGAACCGTGCGACTTGGGACCGCCGGCAAAGTGATGGCGCTTCACGACGCCCTGAAAGCCGCGACCCTTGCTGACTCCCACCACGTCGACAAACCGTTCGCCATCGAAAATCTCGACCAGCACGCGGTCGCCAACTTTCACGGCGCCATTGCCATCCGCGGCAGCGCCGTCGCTCTCAAGCGGAACCTCGCGCAGGAACTTCACCGGCGGCAAATTATTCTTCGCCAGATGACCGCGCTCGCCCTTCGAGAGCCGCGACTCTTTCACAAACTCGACCAGGCCAATCTGGGCCGCTTCGTATCCGTCTTTTACGGCTGACTTGTGCTGCGTGACCACGCATGGGCCCGCCTGCAGCACCGTGACCGGGCGAACGTCGCCCTTCGAGTCAAACAGCTGCGTCATGCCGACTTTTTTGCCCAGAATTCCTGTAACTCGCGTTGCCATCTTCTTCTCCATTGCCCAGCGTGGCGCGTCGTTCGTTAACGGCGGCTATTGGCTGAGGAGCGATTTTGCTCGTAGCTCAAAGCTCACAGCTCGAAGCTATTTATGTTCCTTCCCGAACGCCTTGATCTCCACATCCACGCCGGCCGGCAGATCGAGCTTCATCAGCGCGTCGACCGTCTGCTGCGTCGGCTCGAGAATGTCGAGCAGGCGCTTGTGGGTGCGGATCTCGAACTGCTCCCGCGATTTCTTGTCCACGTGCGGGGAACGCAGCACGCAGTACTTGTTCTTCATCGTGGGCAGCGGAATGGGGCCGGCAATCTGCGCGCCGGTGCGCCGCGCCGTCTCCACGATCTCGCCCGTCGACTGATCCAGAATGCGGTAGTCGTAGGCTTTTAACCGGATGCGAATTCTTTCTTTTCCAATCACTGTCGTTTCTCTCTGACCTCCTCCGGCTCATCCGGAGGAAAAGATCTGGCGGCAGGTTGCAAGCCGCTTTGATTTCTGTCGTCCCTACGGGACTTGGTTCTCTGTTTTCTTCCTCACCCACGGCTTGCGCCGTGGGCTGCACTCTTTCGCCGCTTCGCGGCTGCTTTTCGTCTTGCTGCCAGCCGCAACGCCTGAATCGCAGCCGATTTTCCTCGCGGCTCGGGACTCAGGACTCGCGACTCTACTGAATAATCTCCGCGATCGTGCCGGCGCCTACGGTATGGCCGCCTTCGCGGATGGCGAAGCGCAGGCCCTTCTCCATCGCGACCGGCGTGATTAGCTCGATCACCAGGCTCACGTTGTCACCCGGCATCACCATTTCCGTGCCTGCTGGCAACTCGGCTACACCCGTCACGTCCGTC
>DATJVU010000006.1:0-278541 GCA_035501655.1 Candidatus Solibacter sp. | reverse complement strand
GAGACCGAAAAGCGGCCTATGTACGCGGCTGAAATTGCTGCGGAACTCGACAAGTCATATCAATTGGTCGGCAAGCGCGGCAAGATGCTATCAGAGCGCGGTCTCGTTACGCGTACAGAAAGCGAGCAGGGTAGGCGTGTTTTTGGGATCACCACACTTGCTCAGTCCAGTTACTTTAGCGAAAGTGATGACGATCAACTGGCCCTTGGAAATGAGAGCATCGAAGATGGTGAAGACGCGCCCTCAAGGTAGTCTTAATCGACCTTCCAAAATCAAGTGTTTCTGGAAGGGACGGCAAGGCCAACGTCGATGCCTTCGAATCAATGAGTTCGGGCAATAGCGGTGAGAACGTTTTTGGAATGCCAGGGGTTTTGAGCGCGACAGTCACAATCTTTCGTCATCGCTTTCGGGCAACATATTCGGCAAGGAACTACTTAGACTGTTTGTGCAATGTCCAAGTTTTCACGCTTCCGCCGTCCTTACTCTTCGATGTTGCGTGAATGGCCGTACCGTCGGGCGTGACCTCCAGTGTCACGATAAAAACAACCTTGCCATCACGCACATTGGTCTGCTCGACCGTGTAGGGGTTTATCAATTTCACCGAGACCATGGTATGACCGGGGTCGTCTTCCATTTCATATAGCTTGCCATCAAACTTGGCTTCGAGCTTTTCTCCCAAAGGAGTCTCGGCACTGAATCCCTGCGATGTGCATTTGTATTTAATGATCGTACTGTTCTCGGATCGGCTCTGCTTGAAGACCTGCCACGAGCCTGAGACAACATGGGCACCCGCGGGACCTGGCGCGACACGTCTGAAATCACTCTCGAAGGTAACCGCCTCAGACTCAGTTGTGTCTTTCATCACCTGAGTCAGCGTGTTGCCGTCCGCTGAAACAGTGTCCGTCTCGGTGAACATCGGTCTCCCAGCCTTTTTGGAAATTACCTCGACGGTATGATCGTCCACGATGCGAACGCTGACTGTATCCCAATATCCCGTGGCAGGAACCTTTTGATCAGAACCATCGGTTTTGAGTTGCGTATCACCCTCGCGAAACACTCCTTCCGCGACAGAAAGCACCCTCGGTTTTTCAGACGCGAGGTTCTCGTTCTTACCGGTATCGATAATCCACGTACCGTCAAAGGGGCTTTGCGAACGAGCCTCAGCGGAAAAGAGACACAGTGCCAGAAGTAGAAGGAACATCGCTTTCATGAGGCACTCCTAATTCAATGCTTCATCGCGATCTCACTCAAAATGCCCAGACCTGGATTTTGGGCGCTATCTGATTTCGTCAACTATGTGCTACGCCGTTAGAATTTCAGGCGATGTTCCGGCCCTATGCCCTAACGGTGCACCGGTTGGTTCGCGACAATCAACACAGATAACCTCAGTCCGTGCGTAGCGCGTTCATTGGGTCAGTCGAAGCGGCTCGACGTGCTGGGAGAATACTGGCGGCCGCGGAACAAGCCCCGAGTGCAAGAATTGAAAGCCCGAACACATGCGGATCCCAGCTGCGAATCTGGAATAGCTGTGTGGCCATGAGGCGTCCGGCGCCGATGGCCAGAGGAATTCCAATCAACAACCCGAGCGCTGCTAGCAGAAATGCTCCCCGCAGCACCATTCGCACAATATTCAGCCGGTCGGCTCCGAGAGCCATGCGGACTCCGATCTCGCTGGTTCGGCAGGCAACCGTGTAGGCCGTCAGTCCATAGAGGCCGATGGCAGCCAGCACCATGGCGATGAGGCCGAATGCGCCGGCCAACTGCGCAACCATGCGCTGCTGGTCAAAATTTGAGGCTACCTGCTCGTTCATGCTGTGCACCGTGATGATCGTGAGGTTGGGATCGATCTCGGCGAGAGCCTTACGAAGCTGCGGCTCGAGATTGCGCGTATCGCCGCGTACCAGCAGCTGGATACTGCCTACGAAATGTGTTCGCATTTCGTTGCCCTGTATATCAGCCTCGGAATAATGGACCCTCTGCTCCAACGGCAGGAAAAACATGGGCCTTGCTGGCTGGTCTGGATCATTGTACTTGGCGTCACGCACTACGCCGACGATCTCAAACGTGCTCGCATATCGGGACATGTCCATGCCAAAGTGCTTGCCGAGGGGATCTTCGTTGGGGAAGTATTTCCTGACCAGCGCTTCATTCACAATCGCCACGGGGCGAGAGGCGCCGGAATCACTCTCAGCAAAATCGCGCCCGCGCACGATGCGCTGTCCGATTGTTGAAAAATACTGACGGCTCACCCGGTCCCAGGACACAGTCTCCGACTCCGTAGCCTTTGGAGCGCCCCTCCCTTCTATGGCAATCAATTCGCCCCAGTTGTTGCCGCTGAGCGGACTGTAGGCCGCGAAGCTTGCACTCTGCACATTCGGCAACCGCACCAGTGCATCCTCAATTGCGCGATAAAGCGCGTCGAGGTGTTCGGGTGTGTAACTGTCCAGAGGAGGATTGATCTCAACACTTATGCGATTTTGGATGTCAAAACCAAAGTCCTGACTCTCCAGATTCCGCAAGCTCGCCGTCAGAAGTCCGGCGCAGGCTAGCAGAACCAGGGAAAGCGCCGCCTGGCTCACCACCAGTATCTTTTGCGGCAATGATGATCCAGCGCGAGTGCCGCGGCCCGCTCCGTGCAGGGCCTCGGCCGGATCGGAATGCGAAGCCAGCCACGCCGGCACCACACCAAACAGCACACCGGTCAGAAGTGAAAGCGCAAACGCAAATCCCAGGACCGGCAGCGAAGGTGTCGCACTGATGGGCGTAAAGGTGGCGCTGTGAAATGCCAGCGCCAGCATCAGACGCGCTCCCGCGTATGCAACCCCTAATCCCGCGATGCCGCCCAGCACCGACAGCAGTACCGCCTCCGTCAGCTGCTGGCGAATCAGTCTTGTTCGCGCAGCCCCCAGCGCCAGACGTACCGCAGTCTGGGCGCGGCGGGCGGCTCCGCGCGCCAGCAGAAGATTGGCGAGGTTGGCGCACGCGATGAGAAGTAATGTTCCACAGACCATCAGGAGTATACGCAGACTCGCGCCATAGTCTTCCCTTAAGGAGGTGACACCTCCTCCGGCCGGAGCCAGCCGGATGAATTTTTGAGCAATCGTGGGTTCAATCTGCGGTTTGAATTCGGCGGGCATCTCATCTTCGTCACGGAGCCACCGTTGAAGCACCGGCGTTAGCCGGGCGGGAAGTGCTTGCACGCTCGCATCCGGCTTCAACCTGCCAATGGCATACAGCCACTGGGACTGATTCGTTCTCATGTGCGCATTCTGGCCGTCGAACAAAATCTCCTGTTGCAGTGGCAGCCAAAAGTCGGGCGGATCGCTTCGCAGTGTCTCGCCAAAAAATCCCGGAGGCGTAATCCCAATCAACGTGACTGGCTGTCCTTGCACGAAGAATGTGGACCCGACGATCCGCGGGTCTGAGCCGTAAGCCTGCTGCCAGGTGCGATAGCTGATCATCGCCACCGGTGAGGCCGACTGTTGATCGTCCGAGTTGTTGATCACCCGTCCGGCAAAGGCCCCGAGGCCAAAAACGTGGAAGTAATTCCCACTCACGTACTCGGCCCGCAGGGGACGCGCCTCGCGGTCTTTGGCTTCCTCCCGAATGCTGTAGATCCCAGGCGCGGCCTGAAAAGCCGTGGTTTCCTCGAACTCGGGCGCCGCCGCTGCGAGGCGCTGGTATAGCTGATAAGAGAATAGGCTCCAGTCATCGTCTTCCCAACCCTCGACACAGCACTCCCCGGTATCGCCAATGCGATAAAGTTGCGCAGGATCGGCGACCGGCAAAGACTTCAGCATGATGGCCTGCGTCAGGGTGAAGATCGCGGTGGTCGTACCGATGCCGATGGCCAAAGTAAGTAATGCAGTCAACGTAAATGTAGGAGCATGGCGCAGCTGCCGGAGCGCGTAGCGAATGTCTTGCAGCAAGGTTTGCACGCAGGTATCCTCCGGCGGATTATACGTCGAGCAAAAGCGTTGGTTCCACGAGGTTAAACTTGTGAGTTTTCAATTTCCACCACTATTGGTGAAACATCCCTATCACGCTCGTTGACCGGTGCCGCAGGCGAGGCTCATTCCCTCTCGAAATTGCTGGGCGGTGTCAGTTCTGGTGTCACTTGGTTTTGGAGTTCAGTGCATCCTCGTGCACTCCGGTGCGCTTCTCTAGTGCGTAATCTGTTGATTTTGTAGGTGGGTGCTCTTCGCTGCGCTTCGGTGCGTGCGCAGCCTTCGGATTAAGAGTCAGTTGCTCTGCCAATTGAGCTACGCGCCCACGGTGGGGGATGTCGCTGGAAGGACGAACCGAAATTATAGCATCCGTGGCGGCTTCCGGCATGGCGACGATCTCATCGCGTTGCCTGGTGCACTCGACTGGTGCACCTCAGTTTGTCCTCATTCTTGTTCGTTTGCGCCCAGAATCCTTCTGCAAAGTTGGAGAAGCCGGCTTCTTTCTTTCATTCGCCCGTGAATTTGTTCCTCCTCGCTCGGTCTGGGGCGTCGGGGTCGCTGAGCAGCGAGGGATGTCGCCGGGCTGCGCAACCGTGCGAGCGGGAGATCCCTTGCTCCGACTGAAAAACGTCTCTGCTCGGGATGGCGCCGCAACTGTTTGATTACCTCTGGTTACTAACTCGCTTACTCTCGCGCACATTTCACGCGTTTTTAACCTGCCCGTCATACTGCTGCAAAAATGGTGCAGTATTCCTGTTACATGCCGTCGGACCAGCTTCACGGCCAGGATGAAGTTCGGCCGGTGCTGTCGCGCATCGCCGGAGCGCCGGGACTCGGGGGCCGATTCGCTCCCGTCGACAAAGTTCGCGAACTCTATCAGCGCGTGCGGCAGAGTCCATCTGGTTTTCGACTTGAAAATTTGCTCGAGGAGATGCGCGTCACCATTCAGGTCGAAGCAGCCGACCAGGAGCGCATTCCCGCCACCGGCCCCGCGGTGGTCGTTGCCAATCATCCCTACGGAATGCTCGACGGAGCGATCCTGACCGTGCTGCTGACGCGCGTCCGCGCGGACGTCAAGATTCTTACCAACCTCATGCTGGCCGACGTGCCGGAGTTGCAGCGGCACTGCATCTTCGTAGATCCGTTCGAGACCGACCGCTCCGTCGAAGCGAATCGCAGGCCGCTGCGCGAGGCTCTTGCCTGGCTGCAGCAGGGAGGTATGCTGGCGATTTTTCCCGCAGGCGAAGTTTCGCACTGGCAGATGCCCGCGGCTGAGATTGCCGACCCGGTGTGGAACGATGCGGCCGCGCGTCTCGTGCGAAAAAGCGGGGCGGCAGCGCTGCCGGTGTATTTCAGCGGAAACAATAGTGTCGGATTCCAGCTGCTGAGCATGATTCATCCCAAGCTGCGCGTGGCATTTCTGCTGCAAGAGTTTTTGCAGCAGGAAGGACGTACAGTAGAAGTGCGCGTGGGAAGCGCGATTCCAGGCGATGCGCTGACGGCGATTCGTAGCGACCAGGAAACCACGGAGTATCTGCGCTGGCGAACGTATCTGTTGGCGCGGCGGACAATCGCACGAAGCGGAAAAGAGCCGTCGCGGCTTGTCGTGCCGCGGCCCTTGGTTCTCCTCAGCCGTCAGGAGCCGGTTGCGGCTGCGGAGCCTGCGGACGACTTGGCACAGGAGTTGGCGCAGCTGCCGGAGGATCGTTGCCTGGCGCAGAACGGAGATCTGGCCGTGTATCTCGGTCAGGCGAGCGAAATGCCGCATCTGTTGCGGGAAGTCGGACGCCTGCGCGAGATTACATTCCGCAAGGCGGGCGAAGGGACGGGCAAGAGTTTGGATAACGACCGCTTCGATGGCTACTACTGGCACCTGTTGTTGTGGCACAAGGCGAAGCGCGAGCTGGTTGGCGCTTACCGCGCGGGGTATACGGCGGAGATCCTGCCCGAACGCGGCGTGAATGGGCTCTACACCAGCACGCTGTTTCGCTTCAAAGACGAGTTGTTTCAAAAACTTGGGCCGGCGCTCGAACTCGGCCGCTCGTTCGTCCGGCCGGAGTATCAACGACAATATGCGCCGCTGTTGCTGCTGTGGAAGGGCATTGCGCGGATGATTGCGCTGCGGCCTGATGTTTCCGTCCTGTTTGGCGCGGTCAGCATCAGCAACGATTACAACGCCGCCTCGCGCGAAATGATCTACCGATTTTTCGAAGCGCGCGCGCAGAGCGACGAACTGGTCGGCCTGGCAGAGCCGAGGCGCCCGTTTCGTCCAGGCGGCCTGCGGCGTTGGGATTGCCGCAGCATGTGCCGCGCCCTGCGCGACCTTGATGAACTCACAGGCCCCATCACCGACGTGGAGGCTGACGGCAAGGGCCTGCCCATCCTGCTGCGGCAATATGCGAAGATTGGTGGCAAGATGCTCGCCTTCAACGTGGACCGCAAGTTTTCCAATGTGCTCGATGGGCTCGTGGTTGTGGACCTGCGGCAGACCGAACCCGCGGTGCTCGACCGTTATATGGGAAAAGAGGCCGCGGCCCGCTTTCGCGAATCTCACCTCGCTGTGCCGATTCGTTAGAACTCTAAGGTGCGGCTCGCAGCTTCGTGGCCTGGTTGGGGAGCAGGCAGGCCTGTTCTGTATCTTTAAGCTGTTCGGCTAGTTGGACTCCAAGGGTGGCCAGCTCTTCCGCGCTGAGCAATTCCTGCAATCGTTCGAAGAGTTGGCGTTCTTCTTTTCGCACGTGCTGCGCGAGCCGCTGCGCGAACGTGTGTAGATCGGGCGGGGAGAGTGTTGCGGTCTCACTTTCCGCGAAACGTGCGCGTAGAAACGAGTGATCGGCCAGCAAGTCGTCGATCAGCGGGGTCAATTCCTGAAATCGACGCGCTGCCGGAAACAACACTCGCTCCTCGGCTGCGAAATGAAATGTAATCTCGGAGCGGAAATGCTGTGAGATCTCTCCCTGCCAGGCAGCCAAGTCTGCCTCTGCGATCGGAGAGGCGCGGTCGATTCGTACACACAGCGCAAGCGCGTGCTGGTGCTGATGCGAGAGTGGAATAAGGCTTTTATCGCGGAGCATAGTCTTGATAGACGTAGCAAGCTACGTCTCTACGGGCTGCGTTTCCGACGGTTCGACTGTCGGGCGCAAGGTGAGCCAGTCGGTGCGCACGCGCTCCCACTCCTGAATGAGCATGCCGTTAGTTTCGAAAAAGCTGCGGATGCGCGAGCGCTTCCATCCGGCCACTTCTTCGAGAATCGGCGCGAGCACGGCCAGAGCGCTTTTGCTTAGCACGGTCCGCTTGGCAATCTGCGCCACGTTGCGCGACTCGGAAACAGCGATGGTCAGTCCGTCGCGCGAGTTGATGTGCAGCATGACGTGAATGTCGGAGCTGCCGTCGCCGGTATAGATGACATGATCGGGCCCGGCGACGTGCTCTTCGACGAGCTTGTCGAGCACGGCGACTTTTCCGTATCCGGCCGTCGCGCGGATAATCGTTTCGATCTCGCCGGCAGCTGAGTAGCGGAACTCGGTGCCGTAAATGTGATCGGGCGGAACAACGCCTTCGAGCGCGGAGTGAATGACTTCGACGGGTGCGGCCGAGAGCACGTAAAAATCGAACTCGTGGCCGTCGATACCGTTCTTGAGAATTTCATAGAGCAGCTTAATCTCGCTTTTCAGGCGAATGCGCTTTCCCACTTCATACAGATGCGTTTTGCGAACCTTCGCTTTGAATTCCGGGTCGTGAAGCAGCAGATAGGCGAGCTCCGCGCCCTGTTGCACCAGATTGATCCGGGCCATGCCTTTGGCCTTGCGTTCGAACTCTTCCGTGGGAATGCCGACGAGTTCGGCGAGCACGTAGCCGGAGTCGTTGAAGGTGAGCGTCTGGTCAAAATCGCTAGCAAAGATGTAGCGTTTCAGAGTGTCTGCCATATGACTATTCGATTCCGGCGCGCGCCAGGTAGCTCATAAAAAGAATTGATTGCGATTATATGCCCACTCAGTTAAGTGACTGCGAATCAACGGCAGGCTCTGTTCGAAGCACTTGAATTACTTTGGCAAGAGGCGAGGTTGCAGCCTTTGACGACGGAAGGTCGATTTTACGTAATCACCGGTGGCCCGGGTTCGGGCAAGAGCTCTCTCATCGACGCGTTGGAGCGCGCCGGCTACGGCAGAACGATCGAGGCGGGGCGCAAAATTATTCAGGAGCAGATGTCGATCGGCGGGCACGCCCTGCCGTGGGACGATCGTACGCTCTTCGCCGAGATGATGCTCGATCGGGAGATGCGTTCGTACCGCGAGGCGCAACAGCGAAAGGGTATCGTGTTTTTTGATCGAGGAGTAGCCGACGTCTCCGGCTACCTGCGCCTGCTCGGGCAGCCTGTGCCCGAGCACATCAAGAAAGCCGCTGAAGTTGTTCGATACAACCAGCACGTTTTCGTAGCACCGCCGTGGAAGGAAATTTTCCGCCAGGATCGAGAGCGCAAGCAAGATTTTGAGGAAGCCATTCGAACCTGCGATGCGCTGGTGGCGACCTATCAGTCGTATGGATACGATCTGGTCGAACTCCCGCGAGTCTCCATCGATGCACGGGTGAAATTTGTGGTTGAACGCGTGAAGTAGGGCACAGGTGCATGATCCACAACGCAAGACTGGGCCACTCTTAGACAGAACCGCGGTAATGGTGCAGTTTGGCTTACGTGTGAGGCCAGTCAAGCGAGAGATCCTTCGCTACGCTTGAAAAACGGCTACGCTTAGGATGACAGAATTCTGCATAAAGCGAAAAGGTGATCACGTCGTCTCACTGACCCATGACCAAAGCCGTGGCCGCCTTTACTAAATGCGTGCGCACGTCCAAAATAAGAGGTCCGGTGCAAAGTGTCTCGCACTCGGCCGTGAAAACAGATAGGAGCAATCATGGTAGTAACGGGTGAACTGATTCGAGCGATGAATTACGTAGAGGACATGACGGCGACCCTGCGCCGGATTAGCATCTATATTCCCAACATGAACTCCGACGAGCGCAAGCGCCTGGCCGAACAGCTCCGCGCCGCGGGCGCATTGGTCACTGCCGCGATCGCTGATCTGGAAAAGGCGGACAAGTAAGTGGCCGAGGTACCAACGGGAGAGCTGCAACCCGGAAGCGTGAACACGGTCGCCGTGATCGGCGCGGGCGTCATGGGCCGCGGCATCGCGCACGCGGCGGCGCTCGGCGGATATCGCACGATTCTCGAAGACCTGCTGCCTGGTGCACTGCGCAAGGCGGAGACGGAGATTCGCGCCAATCTCGACCAGGCGGTGGAACTCGGCAAGGTCGCGGCTCACGAAGCCCACTCTGCTATTAAGAGGCTGGAGTATGCGGGCTCGGTCGAAGAAGCTGCGCGTGAAGCCGATCTCGTGATCGAAGCGGTGCCGGAGGAGATGGAGTCGAAGATCGAAATCTTCACTTTGCTGGACAAGATTTGCCGGCCTACCACGATTCTCGCTTCCAATACTTCATCGCTCAGCGTGACCGAAATTGCCAGCGTGACCTATCGCGCAAAGAAGTGCGTGGGCATGCATTTCTTCAATCCCGTGCACAAAATGAAATTGCTCGAGGTCGTGCGCGCACTGGAAACCGACGCAGAGACGTTGGCAGCCGCGGTGGAAGTTGGCAGGCGCATGGGCAAGGAAGTCATAGTGATCAAGGAGTCGCCGGGATTCATCACCAGCCGCATCAACGCCATGATCGGCAACGAGGCCTTCTACCTGTTGCAGGAGGGAATTGCTTCTGCGGCGGATATTGACAAGGCGGTGAAGCTCGGGCTCAATCATCCGATGGGCCCGTTCGAACTGGTCGACCTGGTCGGCCTCGACACGCGGCTGAGCATTCTGGAATATCTGCACAAGTCGCTGGGAGATAAGTATCGTCCGGCGCCGCTGCTTGTGCAGTATGTGAAAGCGGGGCGGCTGGGGAGGAAGTCGGGGCGGGGGGTGTATGAGTATCCCGAGGTAAGTAAGGCTTAGAAGACGCGCCCTGCCTAACTAAATACTCCCTACGAATCGCGACCCAATATCCTCTTTACATCTCCCGCGCTCCGAAAATAGGTGTAGAATTGCTGCCGTTTTTGAAAGAAAGAGGATTCGGTCGACTGGAGGGGCGCCATGCGACGATTGATCCTTCTGATTGGTGTAGCCGCGATGCTGGGCAGCACTGCGCGATCACAGGCCGTCGGGTCGATTTCGCAGTTTCGTTATCAAACCATAGATTTTCCCGGATCCACAATCACACAAGCGTTCGGACTCAATGAACGTGGCGATGTTGTGGGGGACTATACCGATTCTGCTGGAAACGTGCACGGCTTCCTGTTGAGCAATGGCACGTTCAGTTCGATCGACTATCCCGGCGCCATTCTCACTTCCGCGCGATCGATCAATGATGCCGGCGAAATCGTTGGAGCGTTTTCCACCGCCAATGATCCCGACGCGGCTCACGGCTACGTGCTGCGTGCAGGAAAATTCACGCGGAAGGATTTTCCGCACTCGCCGGACTGCGACATTCTGGGAGTAGACGAGCGAGGAGACATTACCGGTTCCTTCGGCAGAAGCGACGGCACCGAAGCCGGCTATTTCACCAAGGGAGGGCGCTACACATCGTTCGTGGTACCCGGCTCGGCTCCCAACAGCACCGGTCCGCACGGAATCAACGATAACTTGCAGGTTGTGGGATTCTATACTGACGCTGTGAATGCGGACGTGACACATGGCTTCCTGCTGGATGGAGCAACCTTTATTACAGTGGATTATCCCGGTGCTACTTCGAGCGCCTTGTTTGGAATTAATGAGCATGGGGAAATCGCCGGGAGCTGCCAGTGCAACGACGGTGCCAATCACTCATTCGTGTTGAGCGACGGTTTATTTACTATCGTCAGCTATCCAGTTTCCGAAGCGATCACGAAGGCGAGAGGAATCAACGACCGGGATGAAGTCGTCGGCTACTACCAGACGACAGACGGCGTCATTCACGGATTCATTGCAACTCCAAAGCGCAATTAAGCACTGACCGCTTTAGCTTACGGCGAAATTCAAGCCTGCAAGCGCCGCGGATCTGTCCGGTTTGGCTCCCTTGCTCGCCACTTGCACGTGAAAGCTCTCTCCCATGCCGGCGGGTGTGACGAGATGCTTGAGTTGCAGCGCGACTTTGGCGCGCTCCTGCGGCAGACGGCATTCTTCGAAGGCGTCGGCGAATTGATTGGCCTCGCCGATGCCGAGCAGGAATTGCGATTGCGTCACCAGCTTGTGCGTGTGGAAGCCCTGTTGTTCTGCGGCCGCGGCTAGCGCCGTGAAGTTTACGTCGGCGGTGATGTCCTGCTCACCGGGGGCTTCGTAGGGAGTGGCGCTGAGCGCGTGCTGGCGGACTGCTTTTAGTGTGCCGCGATGGCGTCCGGCGAGTTGTTCTTGGCGCGTATAGCCGTAGTCGATGATTACCGCGAAGCCGGTTCCAACTTCGGCGAAGGCTCGAGCGGCTTCGCGTTGCGCGGCGAGAGGCACTTCCATGCGATCTCCGGGTTCGGGATGGACCGAGTAGCGATCGAGGAATTCGAGTTCCTCGGGCGAGGATTCGGCCCAGGTCTCGACGAATCTGCCATCGCGCGCGTCGATGCGCGCCGAGCCTTGGTCGCTCACGATTTCAAGTGGGAGCGCGTCGAAGAATTCGTTGGCGAAGAGAATGATCGGGGCCGAAGCAGGTTTCTTTCGCTCCGTCGGGGCTTGCTCATTTTCTGCGCCCGGCCCACGGCTGGCGCCGTGGACTGCATTCTTTTGCCGCTCCGCGGACGGGCTGTTGCTTGTGGCAGTGCAGAGTTCCGCTTTGCGTGAGTTGAGATGGACTTCTAACGTCTGCTCGATTCTTTTTCGCAATGCCGGCGAACGTTCTACCAGCACGTAGTGCAGCGCGCGGAAGAACTCAGGAAACTTCTTCTCTGACCAGTCGAGCACGTCGCGCGCGAACAAGCCGCGGCCGGGACCGAGTTCGCGGATTTCGATTTGCTCTGGAGATGCGCGCGCGCGCCACATTTCTTCGAACTGGCGGGCGAGCAGGCGTCCAAAAACGGCGTGCACATCGCTCGAAGTATAAAAGTCTCCTGCCTTGCCGAACTGCTCGGCGTTGCGCGAATAGTAGCCGAGTTCTTCGTCGTAGAGACACAATTCCATGTAGCGCGAGAAGGGAATTGGGCCGCGCGCGCAGATTTCCTGCTCGATTTTTTCGCGGAGGGCTTTCACGACTCTCTTCGCTGCCGGTCTTCTGTTTGGCGAGCTTCCATCTGGCGGGCGGCGCGGTCCTGCGGCGTGCGGATGAACATTTCTACGAAGTAGTCGTGCAGTGCGTCGTAGAGTTGGCGCTGGAAGCTCCATTCGAATTGCGGATCTTCGAGGTCGCGGGGATGGAGATCGAAGTAGTAGGTGTGGACAGGGATGCTTTCGTCCTTGAATTGAATGATGACTTCGACGCCCTGGCCTTTTTCTCTCGCGGAAAAGTTCAGCAGCGGATGTTCGTAGAGGCGAAGCTGAGCTTGGACGCGTTCGAGGCGGGGGTTGGCGGTTTCGGGCACGGGATGATTGTAACTGGTAACTTGAAACAGGTACAGGAATCATGTACGCTATTTAAATGACGGAAACAACCTACACGAACCTGCGGCAGAAACTCGCGTCTGTGCTGGACCGGGTAGCCGATGATCGCGAAGTCGTGATTGTACGCCGCAAGGGAGACCGTAACGTGGCGATGATTCCAGCCGATGAGCTCGCCGGTCTCTTGGAGACGGCGCATCTGCTGCGCTCACCCAGGAATGCTCAGCGGTTGCGTGCCGCATTGCGTAGGGCGAAGGCAAGAAAGGGAACTCCGGAAACAGTCGATCAGCTCCGCCGGGAGTTAGGACTTGGCGGCGGCCGCTAGTCGCGAGGCGGTTTTCCATCCACAATTCCGCCAAGACCTGAGCTACTGGGTCGAAACTGACCGGCGCGTCGCAATTCGAGCGCTTGACCTTGCTGAACATATTCTGCGCGACCCCTTTGCGGGAATCGGAAAGCCCGAACCGCTGAAAGGTGAGTGGTCGGGCTGCTGGTCGCGACGGCTAACTCAGGAGCATCGCGTTGTGTACCGTGTGAGTAAAGATCGAATCGATTTTCTGCAGGCGCGATATCACTACTAAGCGGTCGTGGAGCAAACCTGGAGGAATGCCGCGCTGCAGGTTTAATTCACATTCATTGATGCGGCAGGCACTGACTGCACAACTGTCCGACCTGCAATGAGAACGAGCACCCCGGATAAAGTTGGGAAGTATTGGTGGCGTCTGTTACCAGCACATCGGCGGCAAACACTTTAGACGAGGTCGACCCTTCAATTTTGCCGACGCTTGCGATCCACAAAAAGGTTCCCCCACCGGTACTTAGCGAGCTATCTCCGGATGGCGACCAGGTAGTATAGCCCTCGCTGATCGTGCCTGTCCGGTCGGCGGCCCAGTACACGAAGCCATTGTCCGCGGCAAGTTCCATTTTCACCGGGCAGTTGCTGGCAGCCCAATAGCTGTTGGAACCTGCCAAACTGCTTCCGTTAAGTATTGCGCTCGGGCCGATCATGTTTTGATTCATTGAACTATCGCCGCCGCCACACGCGACCACTAATGACGAAAGCGCTATGAGCAAGGCTGGCCCCATGATCAATTGAATTTTCATCCTCGAGGCTCCACGCTAAAACGTTCCACCAGCAGGGACTTCTACCATTTCGCGGAGGTTTCAGCAATAACTATGTCTGTAAGGGCCCGGTGAAAAGCCAGCATCGTGGAATGGCACGCAGGAAGGAAATGCACTTGGATCGCTACTCGTAGCGCAGCGCTTCGATCGGATTTAGCCTAGCTGCTTTGATCGCCGGCAGCATGCCGCTGATGATTCCCACGAAACTCAAGATCACCGTCGACCAGAGCAACGTTGCCGCGTCAATGTAGAGATGGATGTCGCCTTCGCTGGCATTTTCTTCGAAAGCGCTCCACAGGGTGAGTGACCCTACGGACCAGGAAACGACGTACGCGAGCGCTACGCCTAGCAAGCCGCCGAGCGCGGTGATCACCAGCGCTTCTGACAGAAATTGAAACAAGATGTGCCAGCGGCGCGCGCCGAGCGCTTTTTCTACACCGATTTCGCGGGTGCGCTGCGTGACTGAGACCAGCATGATGTTCATCAGGCCCACACCGCCAATTCCCAGCGTGAGCAGGCCGATGAAGCCCAGCAGAATTTTGATTCCAGTCGAAATCACTTGCAGATCGAGCAAGTCGGCGAAGACATCGAAGACGAAAATTGCGCGGTGATCCTTGGGGTCGAAGTCGTGATGAAAGGCCATGGAATTTCTGACGGCCTGCACGACCTTGGCGTGGTCGCCCTCGTATTCCATGACGATCGAGTTCAGGTAGTAGGTGTTGGTCAGGTCGCTCATGGCACTGTACGGGACGTAGACGTGCTCGTTGATGTTGTCGTCGCCGTTTTGCACCTGATGCTTGAGAATGCCGACGATCTTGTACGAGATGCCGTCGAGGCGAAGGTTTTCGCCCATGGCATTTTGTCCAGAGAACAATTTGCGCTTGGCGTCGTAGCCGATTACGGCAACACGCGTGTGAGTGAAGTCGTCGGCCTCGCTGAAGAAGCTGCCTTCGGCGACGTCGAGCTTCCGCATGCGGCCGTAGGCTGCGTACACGCCACTGACGCCGTAGTTCTGGCTGCGCGTGCCGAAGGCGACTACGCAATTCTTGAATGATTCGGGTGAGACTCGCTTGAGCAGTGGGACTTCGGCGTTGATCGAATCGACGTCGTTAATCGTGAGCCGGACTTGCGTTCCGGCTTTTGTTCCGCCCGCCTGCAGTTCGGTGCGGCCGGGGAAGATGAAGACCAAATTCGTGCCGAACGAACGAAACGCCGACCACAATCCGCGCTCAAAACCGCTTCCGTACGCGAGAAGAAGCACCACCGTCGCGATGCCCCATGCCATTCCGAGCATGGTGAGCAGGCTGCGGCGGCGGTTGTGCCGCAGCGCGTTGTAGGCCTGGATGGCGAGGTCGGTGATCATAGAAGAAGCTGTGAGCTGTGAGCTGTGAGCTATGAGCTTTGAGCTAAACCTTCGAATCTTGAATCTGCAATCAAAAATCAATCATTCTTGCCTCAACGCTTCCACCGGC
Source organism: Candidatus Solibacter sp. (assembly GCA_035501655.1). Classification (GTDB taxonomy): domain Bacteria; phylum Acidobacteriota; class Terriglobia; order Terriglobales; family Acidobacteriaceae; genus Sulfotelmatobacter. The sequence goes on along the minus strand of DATJVU010000006.1, from coordinate 263,400 downwards.
GGCAGCAACGCTGCTTTTCTTGCTGGATACAGACCTGCGCTGATGCCGGCGATCGCTAGCGATCCAATTGCCGCCAGCGCCGACGCCGGAATTATTCTTGGCGTGTCGAAGCCTTCGGGTGACGGCAGCATCGCCAGCAGCGTTACGAATCCAATCGCGATGGCCAGGCCGATGCCGCCGCTGAATGCTGTCAAAAACGCGCCTTCGATAAAGAACTGCGTCAGAATCGCACGATACGTCGCGCCCAGCGCTTTTCGTAGGCCGATCTCTTTTGTGCGCTCGGTGACCGACACGAGCATGATGTTGATGATGCCGATGGCGCCCAGTCCCAGCGTCACTACGCCGACCACTCCGAGGAACCAGTCCATCGCATCGAAAATTCGTCCGACGCGCTTCATGTTCTCGATCGTGTCCCAATCTTCGAATGCGTCGGTCAGCTTGGGGTTGAATCCGTGGCGGCGCGCGATGATGCGGTGAATTTCTTCTTTGGCCTCGGCGTGCAGATCTTTCGTGATTGGCCGGTAGTTGATGAACGAGATTGCATCTTCCGAGTTCGCCTTGGTCAGCGGAAAAAGATCGCGCATCGTCTCAATCGGGATGAAGATGCGCGAGTTGGTCCCGTTGTTTCCGTCGCGTCCGACTTTGGCGACTACGCCGACCACGTTGAAGTTGATCCCGTTGAGCAAAATTGTCGATCCAACGGCGGGACGGCCGGGAAACATATTCTTGAGCATTTCCCATCCAACGACCGCGACGCGGCGGCGATCGGTATTGTCCTGCTGGTTGAACCAGCGGCCCGGTTCGACCGGCACATTGCGAATCTGGTTGTAATCGGACGCAACGCCGAAAACCTGGCCGTTGGTTGAGCCATAGTCGCTGACTGCGCGGATGTCTTCGCGGTTCAACACAGGTGACAACGCGCCGACAAGCTGTGCTTCATTGCGAATCGCCAAATAATCTTTGTAGGTGAAGTAGTAAAGTTGCCCGGACTGCGTGCTGCCCTCGACGGCAGGAATCCGCCCCGGGAACATGAACATGATGTTTTGTCCGAGGGTGGCCAACTGCCTTTCCTGACCGCTGCGGAAACCTTCGCCCAAGCCCACCAGCAACAGCAAAGAACCCACGCCCCAGGCAATGCCGAACATGGTCAGAAACGAACGGAGCTTATGCGCCCAGAGGGTCGACAGCGACTGCCGAACGATGTCCAGAAGCATGCGCATTGGTGGGCTCTCGCGTCTCTCGAAATCATGCCCCCACGCCTCCGGGGAGGAGCGTGGGGGCACCCGGGTAACGTTCAGGCGAGGGGTCTCAATCCCGCCTTAACATCTGATCAGAGATACGCAGAGGAAATCGGTAAAGTTCCCTACTGGTATGTACGTACTTAGACCCCGCTGAGGGGAAAAAGGTTAGCTGGGCGGGACGAGTTTGTAAGGAGCTTCGTTTGAAGGTTTTCCGTAAGTCGGCCGATAGGTTAAGGGGGCAGGAGTTGGATACATTTCGCCTCGGAGTTCGGGCACTTTCCAGGCCACATTTTATCTGTGACTTCAGCCACTTACAGGATCGACGCGAAACAGCGCCACGTTGCCGTGAAGTTTCCGAAAAAGGTAAACGTTGCGGTTATCGAGAGCTACTGCAACGCACTGCGAAACAATCCCATTTTCAGTCCAAACTTCTCCGAAATCGTCGACATTACCGAGGTTGAAGAAATCGAACTGGCACCGGATGAAATGATCCGGATCGCCGACCAGGTCGACCCATTCGCTGCGGAAGCAAGGAGAGCATTCATCGTCCGGACCTCAGTGCAGAATCAAAACGCGCGAATGCACAAAGCCTTACGCATCTCCAAGAACCTGGAGGTCTTTCGATCGCAGAAAGAAGCTCTGGCGTGGATCCAATCGGCTTCTGGAGCAAGCGCGGTTCGAGCGATCGGCAAGGCAGCAAAATAAATCGGCTGGCAGCCGGGCCGCCAGCCGATTTCCCCCTCACCCCGTGTTACTCGGAATTGCCTCTCTGCTCCGTGTCGGTCGCGGTCAGCGTGCCGAAAATGCCATTGCTTTCGTCGTCCGGACCCGCTGTGAAATACAACGAGTTCCCGGCACCGTTTTTGCCGGTTCCGTCGCCGAAGCTGATGGCCCAGAGTCCATCGATGGAAAGATTCGCTCCATTGGCGTCTAGCAGCGTCCCTTCAAACTGGCCGCTGAAGGCGTTGAAGGCGTCGATGGTACCGTCGCCGAAGTTGCCGATCAGAAGGCGATGGCTGAACGGGCCGAAGTCCCCCGATGCCAGGGCGATGCCCCAGGGGGCGTTGAGATAGGTTCCATGCTGAACGCGCACCAGAACGTTGCCATTGGTATCGAAGACACGCACGAACCCCAGCCCGGGACCATGATCTTCGTCCTCTGAGCCAGGGAGGCGGTGCGCGAACGTAACCACAATGTTGCCGCCCACGTTCTGAATGCCGAATGGGGAATAGTTCGGCGGAAGCTTGTCTTTGAACCGCTCCTCAGCGTGCTGGCGGTGGAAGTTGCCGTCCCAGACTTCTACGTTGCCGGTTTTGAAGTTGGAGACGTAGAGGCGCGGGCCCGCGGCGGTCATAGCTAGAGCGCACCCTTTGTAGATTGCCTGGTTGGGCGCGTTGACCTTGACGACTGCGGCGGTTTTGTTCACATTGGGATTCCAGCCCGAGATGGTTCCGTCTTCTGTGACGAATAGAAATACGGCAGGCTCGCCAGACGCCACTTCAAAGCTGGTGGTGAAGTTGAAAACGGTGCCCGTAGGAGCAGCAGTGCCCTCGGTTCCGTTCGGTGGCGGAATGGTGACGACCAGGGGCACGATTGCGCCCGTGCCGTCGTAAAGTGTGGAAAGGCCCGTGCCGTTGTCGGAAATCCACCACGGAGAGCCCGTGGCGCGGGACAATCCCCAGGGGTTTACAAGGTTCGGATCGATGTTCGGGGCTGATGAAACGGTGGAGGAGTTTGTGGTTAAGTCGGTGCGAGTGTAGTGCTGCGCAAAGGCTGTGCTGACCAACAAGGAAGCGAGTCCGAGGGCCGCAGACGTGCGCGTCGCCAACCTGATGACGCCTACCATAGGCAATCTCCTGGTACTGAATTTGTGCCGCCGCGGCATGTGCTCCCCCCGGTGCTCTCCTGCGCGCACACCGCGCCAACCTATCGACGATAGGAGTTCCTCAAGCGTGACTTTGTCACCGATTTGTATCCGACATGTCATTTCTTTGCAATGAATTAGCCGGAACGGCAGTATGCATAGAAACGGACGCAGAACCATCGGGTGGTTTTCTTAAGGGGAATCCGTTAGGGAGTAGCTGCTCGCGCAGAAAAAGTTTTCGCGCGAGCGGGGACCGACTATTCCTTCGCTTTGGGACGCTCGAAAGCCTTCGCCAAGTACTTGCGCGCCTCTTCCAGAGCGTTGAAGGTGTTGTCATTCGTCTGCAGAGCCTGGCGGTATTCGTTGACGGCGCGCTCGCGCTGGCCGGTGATGTCAAAAATTTTGCCCAGTTGAATGCGGCTCCAGACTTCGGTCCAGCGCGGCTCGCCGTCGCCGTTGATCGATTCGCGGTAGGCGTTGGCCGACGACTGATAGTTCCTCTGCAGATAGAAGACTTCGGCGATGCGATAGTGAGCGAGCGAACTGTTCTTGTTCAGATCGAGCGCCTTATTGAATTCCGTTAGCGCGGCGGAGAGATCTCCCTGCTGCTGCAGCGCTTGGCCGCGCAGGATCGACGCGCGCAGCTTCACATCGCTGGAATTGGTCAGGACATGGTGATCGGGATCGACTGAAATTCTGCGCGGCCGGCCGAACGTTTCGATCGAGAACGGCGAATTCGTGCCCACTACTTCGATGCGCTTGTTTTCCGTTTTTCCGTCGGTGTCGATTCTCAGATCAACCGGCATGCGGAAGAGATCGAGGTCCTGCGAAATCTCGCCATTGACGCGGAATCCGGGCGACTTGTCGTCTTTCGATTGTTCCTTCAGCTTCGCCGTGCTGCCGCCGAGTCGGTAAGTGGTGTACTTCACTTTGAATTCCGGTGCCCCGGTTGAATCGAGCCACTGCGAGAAGAACCAGGTCAGCTGATCACCGTAATTTTTCTCTGCGATGGTGCGGAAGTCGTCCATGTTCGCCGACTTTCCCGCGTACTGCGCGGCGAATTCGCGCATGGTCTTGTTGTACTTATCCTCGCCCAGCACCCAGCGCAGCATGTGCAGAATCATCGCACCCTTGTCGGTGGCGAGCGACTGGAATTCAGTCGAATAAATATCCAGCTTGCTGGCGCTCGAGAGCGGCACCGTGTCGTAGGCGAGCGCGCCCACCGACATATCTTTTACGGCTTCTTCCAGCCCTGCCTGTCCGGCGGCGTTTTCCACGTACATCGCTTCGGAATAACGCGAGAAGCCGTCGGTCAGCCACCAGTCATCTTTCGTTTCCGGGCTGACGGATACACCCCACCACTGGTGTGCGATGGCATCGGCGAGCAGGCGGTAATTCGTCTTCTCGGTGATCGACGGTCCGGCCAATGCCGCGATTTCCGGAGCCCATGCGTAAGGCACAGTGTCTCCCGGCAGCTCAATCACGTTCAGCTTCTGCGACATGGGCAGGCCGTAGAGCGTGATGAAATACGTGAACTCCTGCACTGCAGTTGTGGTGTAGGTGGGGGCGAGAGCCTGATGCGTCGGCTTGAAGTAGATGTGCAGATCGAGCCCAGCCTCGTCGCTCTTGGCTTCCTGAAATACGCCCGCAATGATGGTGCCGGGAAAGCTCGGCTTCTCTGCCGTGAAAGTATAGGTTTTCGTCGGCAGCACGCTCTCGGTGGGCTTTTTTGAAGCGGCGGCGTCGGTGCTGGTCATCTTTCCTGTGCCGACCGCCAACATATGTGCCGGCAACGTCACTTTGATTGTCGATGTGAAACGGTTCAGGCCGAAGCCGCTCACCGGGAACCAGCGTCCGGCGTAGAGCAAATAGGTTGTGTCATCGCCGATGTAGGCCAGTTTCAGGCCCGGAACCGGGCTGTTGTCGCCGCTGTCTAGCTGGCCTTCGTAATCGAAAGTCAGGGTGGTCGAGGCGTCTTTGGTCAGGCCTGCGGGTAGAGGAACGCGAATGGTTGAATCCTGCGTAACCCGTTCGGCGGTGAGCGGCTGATTTTTTTCGTCCGTCACTTTCGTGACCCTTAGGTCGTTGTGCAGTTCAAAGGCGGCGACGTTTAAGTCCTGTAATGCAGTGAATTTGACCTTGGCGCGCGCCTTCATCTGATGCAGATGCGGCGTGAGTTCGACCTCGATCTGGTAGTCGTCGACGCGCAGACGGGTTTTTTCCGCGGCATGCGACGGGGTCGCCAGCAGGACTGCCAGACACAGGGTCAGGGAACAGGTAAGGACGCTCGGTAGGCGCCGGAGGTCAATCTGCATTCAGGAGAATCTCCAAGGAATGATAACCCATTTCGTATGATGAAGATTCTGACGCAAAAGATGTGCGGAGCACAAGCGGCCATCCGGTCGTAGGGATTGGGTGTCAGGGGTTGGCGCATCTTGACCCGGAGTTCTGTTGAGAGGGAGATCCCTCGGACCGCTGGCAAAAGCGCGGTCCTTCGGGATGACGGCGCTAGGGCCGGGTGTTCATGAACTGAGCATTAGTATCCGGGCTGCGCTTCGGAGGCGTGCGGCGTGATGTGACGCAGGAAGAACTCCTGCGCCACGGCACCGAGCGAGCCACCGCCAATCGCGATGAACGCATTCTCAAAGGTCAAGCCCACGCCGTTGCGGCTGGCGGCCGGGTAGTAGAGGTTCGAGATGCCGCCGGCCGCCAAGGCGCCCAGCATGTTCGAATAGTTTGGCTGCCAGCGCTTGTTGTCCCCCTTGCAGATGAAAGCGCTGCCCAGCGCGTAAAACAATCTCGATTTCCGGCTGCCCGTGCCTTTATAGAAATAGCGCGGATCCTGCTTGAAGACCGCCGGCAGAATCGCGTTGCCGATGAATGTGCCGGAGACCATATCGGCATAGCTGGCGCCGAAACGCTTGGCGTAACCTTGTGTGCCCTGCCTATATCCGCTGAAAGAATTGTTGGCCTGCTCGACTCCGGCGATGGCCGCGGCGATGCCGATCGACACCGGATCGATCGTCAATTTCCACGACAGCTGAAACTTCTGCTTGGTGTTCAGCGGCGCGGGATTGGGCACGTAGCTGACAAAGAAATTCGGCACGACGCCAAGGACGCGCTGCGTTTCTTCCACGTGGATCTGTTCCCGCGCCACTTCGACGGAGTCTTCGCGGACTACGACTTCGACTTCGGTGGCCGCCATGAGTTCGATCTCAGGAACGATGATGTAGTCCTGCCCGGGCTGCAGGATGCCGGACCGTTTCTGCGTGGCGAAACCTTGCGACGCGACCGTCAATTCAAATGGCCCCGGAGTGACGCCTGTGAACACAAAGCGGCCATCGCTGCCGGAAGAAATTTCTTGCGCGGTTGAGCTTTGAGCGGAAAGCTTGATCTTTGCGTTGGTGATGACCGCTCCATCCTGATCAGTCACAGTGCCGGAGATGCTGCCCGGCTTGGGTTTAGCAGTCGGCTCGATAGCAGCTGGAGTTTTTTCCGTGATCGGGGTTATCGATGGATTTTGCGCAGTCTGCGCCAGCGAGGGAAGGCAGGCAAAACACGCGAGCGCGATGGAAAGAGAAACGATCCACCTTGCGGTCTGGCCTGACGGCAAACACATCCCCCACATAAAAACAATGCTCACGCTTTCCCGGAGCCGATCAACTCCTAGGCGGTTGTGACGAACAACAGCTGGCGGCTGGCCCCTGCACTAACTTAACTCATATTTCTGTGACTGTTTTGTAACCATCGGAAAACTTTAGGTCTGCTACTAGTGAGATGCGTGCTGACGCGCCATTTCCAGAATAATTTTTGCGGCACGATCCGCTGGATGTTCTAAAACCTGGATAGAATCCGCACCGCGTAGACGTAACTTTACATTCGCCAGCCCTTGCAACATGTGCGTACGTGCGGGACCGTCGGGGATGATTTCTTTTACACCCGCAACCACGTTCGCAGCCGTGAAATTATGCTGCACCAACTCCGGGACGACTTCTTCTTCGGCAATCAGGTTCACCATGGCGAAGCGAGGCACTTTCACGCGCGGCTTGCCCAGCATGTACGTCAGTGGCGAGACGCGATAGACCATGACGAAGGGCAGATTCATCATGGCCGCTTCGACTGTGGCGGTGCCGCTGGCGATGATTCCGGCGCGACTGTGATGGAGAGCGGGCAGCGCGTCGCGCGTCAGCGCAAGGTGAGGTTCAATCCGATTGCGAGGCGAGTGGCCGCTGTGGAAGACCTGTCTGTTTGCCCATGTAATGTCGAGAGTAGAGGCCACTGGCAGCACAAACTGAAAGTCGCCGCGACCCAGGATGCGGACTGCATTGAGCATCTCGGGAAGGTTCAGCAGAAATTCCTTACGTCTGCTGCCGGGCATCAACGCAATCCAGGTCTTAGCTGGGTCTAGACGCCAGCGGATTGCAAACTGCTCTCGAGGAATTGATGGCGCGGGCAGTTCGGCCAACGGATGTCCGACGAAAGTGGCATCGACGCCGCGGTCACGGTAAAACTTTTCTTCAAACGGAAAAATAACCAGCGCTTTGTCGATGTAGTCGCGGATGAGCCGCACGCGTCCTTGGCGCCAAGCCCAGAATTGCGGCGCAACGTAATAAACCGTGGGAATACCGCGCTTTTTCATCTGCCGTGCCACACGCCAGTTGAACGCCGGCGAATCGATGACGATGGCGAGGTCGGGGCGACGCCGGTCAGCTTCGCGAATGAGGTGTTTGTAGAGTCCCCAGATTTTTGGAAGATGGTTGAGAATTTCGGTGATGCCGACGACCGACAGGTCTTTGGCGTCGACGACGGTGTCGCATCCGGCGGCGCGCATGCGGTCGCCGCCCACGCCGAAGAATTCGAGTGGTTGTGCAGCGGCAGCCCGCCGTAGCGCGTCGATCAGTTGAGCGCCGTACATTTCGCCCGAGGCCTCGCCGGCGGAGATCAGAATTTTCATCGCCTGGTCCTCTGCATCGCAGCACGCGGCGTCACTTGCTCTCCGCCACAGCCGTTGAGAACGGGGCCACGGTCAGGCTCACCGTGCTGGTTTGATCCGAACTCGGGCCGACCATAATCTCGAAAACTCCCGGCTCGACTACTTTGTGCATGTCGACGTTAAGCATGGAAAGATCTTCCGGCGTGATGGTAAACTCGACCGTTTTCTTTTCACCGGGCTTCAGCGTGATGCGCTGGAATCCGCGTAGCTGCATGACGGGGCGCGTGATCGATGCAACTTTCTGGTGAACATAAAGCTGCGGGACTTCATCGCCCTCGCGCGAGCCAGTGTTAGTGATATCAACGCTGACTTTCGCTGTGCCGCCCTGCAAAATCTGCTGCGGTTCGACGCGCAGATTATCAAAGCGGAAGCTCGTATAGCTCAATCCATAGCCGAAGGGAAATAGCGGCTTGCGCGTGCTGAAAGCATAAGTGCGATTGGCTGACGGTTTGTGATTGTAGAAGTCTGGGAGATCGCCAACCGAGTGCGGAAAAGTGATCGGCAGCTTGCCGCCGGGATTGACGTCACCGAAAAGCACATTGGCCGCGGCCGTTCCTCCTTCCTGGCCAAGATACCAGCCCTCGAGAATCGCCGGAATATGTTCGGAGATGTAGTTGATCGAAAGCGGACGGCCGTTGAGAAGCAGCACGACCGTCGGCGTTCCCGTCTCCACGACCGCCTTCAACAGATCGTTTTGGGCGCCGAGCAGCTCGAGCGAGTCGCGATCGCCGAGGTGCTTTTCGGACCACGCTTCGCGGTTTGTCGATTCGTTTTCGCCGACCACCAGAATCGCGACGTCGGCCTTGCGCGCGATTTCTGCGGCTGCCTTGATGCTCGCCTGCTGCGTGGCCGGATCGACGAGATGGACGTCGTCGATGAACCAGCCGTGCCAGTCGGGCTTGGCGTCGGTGATCTTGCAGCCTTCGGCGTAAACCACGTCTGCTCTTGACCCCACGCGATCTTTGATCCCTTGCAAAATGCTGACGGAATGCGCGGGCATGCGGCTGTATCCGCCGAGGTGAAGGCCTTCGGCGTTGGGCCCGATCACGGCGATGGTTTTCAGCTTCGAGAGATCGAGCGGCAGAAGATTTTTCTCGTTCTTCAGCAGGACGATCGCTTCTTGTGCCGTTTTCAACGCGAATGCGCGATGCCCAGCGCTGTTCGTGACTTTCTCGGCGTAGTCAGGATCGACAAATGGATTGTCGAACAGCCCGAGACGAAATTTTGTGTAAAGCACCCGCGAGACGGCGTGATCCAGTTCTGCTTCCGGCACGATGCCTTGCCTCACTTGCGCGATCAGCGTGCGATAAACGGAACCGTCGGAGAGATCGAAGTCCACACCCGCGGCGAGCGCGAGACGCGCGGCTCCGGCATTGTCGGCGGCGACGTGATGCGTGTTGACGAGCATCTGCAGGCCTTCGCCATCGGACGTGACGTAACCGCGGAATCCCCACTCCTGCCGCAGCACGCGGTCGAGCAGCCAATGATTGATGTGCGATGGTATGCCGTCGATCTCGTTATATGAGGCCATCACGCTGCCGGCGCGGGCTTCTTCGATCGCGGCCTGGAACGGCACGAGAAAATTTTCCCGGAGGATGCGCTCGGAATAGTTTCCCGGTGCAGTGTTGGTGCCGCCCTCGGGCTGTCCGTGAACGGCAAAATGTTTCGCGGTGGCGATGACGTGATGGCGATTGATCAGGAAAGAGTCACCTTGCAATCCGGTAATCGCCGCAACTCCCATGCGCGCGGCGAGGAATGGATCTTCCCCGTACGTTTCCTCCGTTCGTCCCCAGCGCGGGTCGCGCGCGATGTCGAGCACCGGGCTGAAGACTTGCCCCGCACCGGCCGACCCGGCTTCTTCTCCCGCCGCGGTAAAGTCCTGGTGAATGAGCGCCGGGTCCCACGTGCTGGCGAGGCCAAGCGCCTGCGGAAAGCTGGTGCTACCGTACTCCATAAAGCCGTGCAGAGCCTCGCCCATGAAGAGCGCGGGAATGCCGAGGCGCGTCTTCTCGCGCAGGTAGCGCTGCACGCCATTGCGCAGGATGGCCGCCTTGCGCGGCGTGAACTCGAGATCGGGATCCCACCAGCGCTCAAGCACTTTGCGCGCGCTCTCGGTCGTATAGGTGCCGGTTGTGTCGATGACTTGCATCTCGGCGCGCGAGCCGCCGCAAATCTGCTCGACTTTCTCTTCCAGCGTCATGCGCGAGAGCAGGTCGGCGACACGGTCGTCGATGGAGAGCGCGGGATTCTTATATTTCGGTGTGCTGTCGTATGGTGCGACTTTTTCTTGCGCGATAAAAGGAATCGAATGGAGCAGAATGAGCGATAGGACAGAGCGGAGAAGAATACTGGTTCGCGTCATATCGGGAGAATGAGCCTCCTGAAACGGATAATGCTACTGCAAGATGAGTAGCGATGTCAGAGGGTCTCGCCGGCGCGCAGTGATCGATCCAAATCTGTGCGACACTTGTGCGCGTAGATTTCGGAGGGCACCCATGAAAATCGGACTGTACAGCATTACGTATCGCGGCGTGTGGTATCGCGGTGAAGCCGTCGATCTCTTCAGCCTGGTGCGCCTGGCCAAAGAGCAGGGATGGGACGGGCTCGAACTCGATGCAGAGAGGCCCCATGCTGCGCCCATGGATTTGTCTTCTGATGACAGGAAACGCTTGCGTGACCTGGCTAGCAAGTGCGGAATGGAGTTGTGCGCCGTCTCGCCGAATTGCGATCTTTCGAGTCCGGTGCCGGTGCAGCGCGAGACGATGATTTCCTATGTGCGCGACTGCATCAAGCTGGCGCGCGACCTGGGCTCGCCCATCTGCAAGATTTTCGCCGCCTGGCGCGGCATCACGCTGCATGACGGCCTCGCGACTTACGACGAGACATACGGCTACATCCAGTACGGCTTCTGGAAGGGCGACCGCCGAAAGTTCGTGGTCGACTCCATGCGCGAACTCTGCAAGGTGGCTGAGGACTCAGGAATCGTGTTGGCCATGCAGAATCACGGGCCGGACATAGTGAACCGCTATCAGGATGTGCTGGAGATGATTGCCGAGATCGGCTCGCCGGCGTTCAAGGCCTGCATGGATATCAACATTGAGCCGGAGGCCGATTCGCCCGAACATGCGCGCGAGATGGCGGCCGCGAGCGGAGCATTGCAGGTGCATTCGCACATGAATGGCGAGTTTGCGCGCCGCTCCGATGGCAGCGTTGAACTCGTCGCCGGAGGTTATTTCGACGATCGCTTCTGGGGCCGCAAAGTGGCCTATCCCGCGTATGTCGACGCGCTCGTTGCATCGGGATATCAGGGTTACATGGATTGGGAGTTCTGCCATCCCGGCTTGCAGAATGGCAAGCCGGTCGGCATTGAATATGTGCACGAGCAGACACGTCTCGCCTTTGAATATCTCTCAGCCGTGCGCGCTTTGGCAGAGGAGAAGACGCATTTGAGCATTGCGAGCTGAGACGGCAGAGAAATGGGAGCATGATAAACTAACTCAAGATCGAGATCAGAATTTGATGCGTGCTCCCGTCAAACTCGACTTCAAACCGCTCTCGCTGGAACAGACCGCGAAAGAGTTGGGAATCCCGCGCAAGCGTGCGCTCAAAATCATGGAAATGTTTGGAGTAGAGGGAGCATCGCGAAATGGGCGGCGCGTGAGCCGTCGGCCGCACACGGCAAAAACGCACTCTCGGTCGGCGAAGGCCTCTCGTTAGCTGTTTCTGTACATGGGCCTCTGGTGACACCCGGTCGCCATGGCGAAAGCGAAGGAAGCAGTTTTCCTCAACATTCCGTACGATCCCCAGTTCACCCGCCTCTACCTTGCTTACATTACCGCGCTGAGCGCGATGGGATTTGTGCCGAAAGCCACGCTCGGCATTACCGGAAACCGACGTCTGGACCGGATTGCAAGCTTGATTGAAAGTTGCCAGTACTCGATTCACGACCTGTCGCGGGTGCAGCTCGATTCGCATCAGCCGCGGACGCCGCGGTTCAACATGCCGTTTGAACTTGGGCTGGCGGTTGCATGGGCAAAGGAACATCGCGAACATCAGTGGTTTGTCTTTGAATCGACACGGCACCGTCTGAATAAGTCCTTGAGCGATCTGGACGGGACCGACGCGTATATTCACGATGGAACTGTGCGCGGCGTGATCCGCGAGGTATGCAATGCGTTCGTTAGCGCCGGCAATCAGCCAACGGTGCCGGAGATGATGAAGATGTATCGCGAGTTGCGCCGCAATGCTCCGGAAGTGATGAAGCGGGCGGGCGCGCTTTCGATGTTTACCGCGCGGGTGTTTTCCGATCTGTGCCTGGGAGCTGCGACGCTGCGCAGCAAGCACCTGGGCAACCGCTAGTCGTCGGCACTGACCGTAGACTCGCTGGCATTCGCGGGCGAAGGCGCCCGCGCCACATCGGATAATTCCTGGTCTTTGTATTGCAGCTGATAAAGCTTGTAGTAAATGCCGCGCCGGGCGAGGAGTTCCTGGTGCGTGCCCATCTCGCGGACCTGGCCTTTGTGCATGACGATGATCTTGTCGGCGCGCTGAATCGTCGACAGCCGGTGCGCGATGATCAGTGAAGTGCGGCCTTCGACCATGCGCGCCAGCGCGTCGCGCACTTTGAATTCGGTTTCGGTATCCACGCTCGACGTGGCTTCGTCGAGGATGAGAATCTTTGGCTCGTGCGCCAGGGCGCGGGCGAACGAGATCAGCTGCTTCTGTCCAGTCGAGAGTGTCGAGCCGCGCTCGCGGACTTCTTCGTCGTATCCTTTGGGCAACGTGCGAATGAACTCGGCGAGGTTGACGTCTTCGGCCGCGCGCTCGATGTGTTCGTTCTGAATGCGGCCGGTGCCGAGTCGAATGTTGCCGCCGATCGTGCCGGTGAAGAGAAATGGATCCTGCAGCACAACGCCAAAGCGGCTGCGCAGATCGGCGAGGTCCATCTCTTTCACATCAACGCCGTCGATTCGGATCGCGCCTTTTTGCACGTCGTAGAAGCGCATCAGAAGCGAGATCAGCGTGGTTTTTCCAGCACCGGTGTGGCCGACGACTGCGACGGTTTCTCCGGGTTCAATGGCGAATGAGACGTCGTGGAGAACCCAGTCGGGCGTGGATGAGATCATGGAGTCCCGGACGCCTTCGTCCGGGGGGACATGCGAGACAACCCCGGACGAAGGCGTCCGGGGCTCCATGTCTGTTTCCCGATACGCGAACCAGACGTGATCAAACTCAATGCGACCCGGGCCTTCGGGCGTTTTCGTCACAGTAGGCGAAACCACATCAACTGGCGTGTCGATCAATTTGAAGATGCGTTCGCTCGCTGCCATCGCCCCTTGAAGAATGTTGTATTTCTCGCTGAAGTCCATGATGGGGCGGAAGAACCGCAGGGCGTACTGCGTGAACGCGATGAGCACGCCCAGCGATGCCGCCGTGGCCACGAAGTGCACCGACACAAGTGAATGCGGGTTGAACTCAAGAGAGACGCTGGTCGAGACGATGCGGCGAATCACATCCTGCCCCCCGAACCAGATGACGCAGGCAATCGCGACGGCGGAAAACAGATCAACCACGGGATAGTACAGCGCATAGGCCAGAATCGCGTCTTTATACGCGTCCATGTGGCTGCGGTTGATCTCGGAGAAACGCTGGTAGGCGAGCCGCTCGCGGTTGAAAAGCTGCAGCACCACCATTCCGCTGACGTGTTCTTGCAAATAGGAATTGATGCGGGCGATGGCAATACGAATGCGGCGGTAGGAATCGCGCACTTTGTCCCGAAAGATTTTGGTCGCGACAACAATGACTGGAAGCACGGCGAAGGTAATTAAAGCCAGCTTCCAGTTCATGCACAGCATGATCCCTAGAATGCCGGCGAGTACGAATAAATCTTCGAAGATCGAAACCACGCCCGAGGTGAACATCTCGTTCAATGCATCGACGTCGGTGGTGACGCGAGTGACCAGGCGGCCGACTGGGTTCTTATCGTAAAAAGCCACGTGCATGCGCTGCAGGTGGCGGAATATCTGGCTGCGCAGGTCGAACATCACTTTCTGTCCGGTCCACTGCATGAAGTAGGTTTGCAGGAATTCGAAGATGAAAGTGATGATCAGCAGACTGAAGTAAATCGCCGAAATTTGCGCGATGCCCTGGAGCGGCTCGGGGCTGAGCCAGTTCCACATGCCGGTGGTCGCGGCCGGAGCCGGCGCGAGGTAGCGATCGACGGCCACTTTGACGAGGTAAGGTCCCAGCACATCGCAAAAAGATTTCAGGATGATCGAAGCCAGCGCCACCGCGACCTGCCAGCGATACGGACGCAGGTACGTCAGCAGCCGCCGCATCAGGCGGCTGTCGTAAGCTTTGCCGAGTATCTCTTCTTCCTGAGCCATGTTCTTCCAGGGCAATGGATCGTGGGTCGGCGCACCGTTAAATCGTGAGACTCTGTACCGCGAGACCCGGCGCCAGACGCTTTCACAAGGGTACCTTATAGATGGCCGTGGCCGCTCCTGAGATGGAAAAGGTTTGAAGTGGGATAATCGATCAGGTGGCTCTGGGAATTTACGTTTCGGTACCGTTTTGTCGCACGAAGTGCAGCTATTGCAACTTCGCGTCCGGCGTGTTTTCCCGGGCGGTGTTCGAGCGCTATGTGGATCGCGTGTGCACGGATGTTGCAAGTGTGACCCAGACGATGCACCAGATGGGAGCTAGGATTGATTTTTCCCACGTCTTGCAACAACGGCGAGACCCTTCGACAAGCTCAGGGCAGGCTACGGGGCATCCCAGCTTGGGGGCGCTCCCGACTGTCGATTCGATTTATCTCGGTGGCGGCACTCCGACCGTGCTTGAGATTGGCCAGTTGCAGCGAATATTCCGGGCGATCCGCGGGCAATTCGAGGTGCAACCCGATACTGAAATCACGGTCGAGTGCGCTCCCGGAACGTTGACGACCGACGGGCTGGACGGCTTGCTGCTCTGCGGCGTGAATCGCGTGAGCCTGGGAGTGCAGTCGTTTGTGGACGGCGAAGCCGCGTCAGTAGGACGTTTGCACAAGCGCTCGACCGTGCTTGATGACATTGGATGCCTGCGCGGTGGCGGGATCGAAAACATCAACGTCGATCTGATCGCCGGACTGCCGCATCAAACGCCGTCCAGTTGGAAGGAGTCGTTGGCCTCTGCCATCGACAGCGGCGTGCCGCACGTCAGCGTCTACATGCTCGAGGTGGACGAAGATTCGCGGCTGGGTCGCGAACTCATCGCAGGAGGCACGCGCTACCACGCGCACTTTGTGCCGGATGACGAAGCGACTGCTGATTTCTACGTCGAGGCGTGCGAGACGCTGAAGAAGGCGGGCGTGCCGCAATATGAGATCTCAAATTTCGCGCGCGCAGGGTTTGAGTCGCGACATAACCTGAAATACTGGACGCGGCAGCCTTATCTCGGTTTCGGCGTGGATGCGCACTCGATGCTGTTCTCGGCGAGCGAAGAAAGTGAAGCCGTGCGCTTTGCGACCACCGATTCGCTTGAGAAGTATGTCGCCGGTTCGCCCGCGCAAAAGACTCCCGTTTCACTGGCCGACGCTTTGGAAGAATGCTTCTTTCTTGGATTGCGACTGAATCGCGGTGTAGATTTGCGCAACGTCGCTGACGAATTCGGATGCGAGGCCGTGGCGCAGGTTTTTCCGACGATCAAACATTTGGAGAGCGGCGGCCTGATCGATGCATCCGGAAATGTTGTCCGCCTTACACCGCGCGGCCGGCTGCTGTCGAACGAAGTCTTCCAGGCATTCCTGGCACCGGCAAGCTCGACCGCACGAGTTTAAGGGCATCATTCCAATTCCAGCAAGAATCCCCCTACCATTCGGTCGGTCGGGTTCGGCCCAATAGTGCAAAGAATCGCCAGTATTCATGCGGTAATTCGCACATTCGTCATTTCCTTCCGGGCGTAACTTTTTCCATCCTCTACGCTGTGTTTAAATCAGATTTTCACAGCAGAAATCGCTTCCGCTCCGCGGAACGAACATCTGTCGGAGGATCCTTGGACTTCCAACTGAACGAAGAACAACTGCAGCTCAAGAAGAGCGTGCGCGAGTTTGCCGAGCGCGAGATCAAGCCGCACGTCATGGAGTGGGATGAGGCCGGCGAATTCCCTCTGGCTACGATCAAAGAATTGGGCAAGCTGGGTTTGCTTGGCACGATCTTTCCGTCCGAGTATGGTGGCGCAGGCATGGGCTATGTCGAATATGTGACGGCGATTGCGGAATTGTCGCGCGTCGATGGATCGGTGGGCATCATCGTGGCGGCGCATACGTCGCTCTGCTCGAACCACATTTTTCTGGCTGGCAATGAAGCGCAAAAAAAGAAATACGTCAGCAAACTGGCGACCGGAGAGTACATCGGCGCGTGGGGACTCACCGAGCCGGCCTCGGGTTCTGACGCAGGCAGCGCGCGCATGACGGCGGTGCGCAAAGGAAATAGCTGGGTGTTGAACGGAACGAAAACCTTCTGCACCAATGGCCACTACGCCGACGTGCTGGTCGTGCTGGCGGTGACCGACCGGACCGCTCATACGCATGGCATTTCAGCATTCGTCGTGGAAAAAGACACCAAGGGATTTCGCCCCGGCAAAAAAGAAAACAAGTTGGGCCTGCGTGCCAGCGACACCGCTGAGTTGATCTTCGAAGACTGCGTGATTCCCGCCGAAAACCTGATTGGCAGCGAAGGCCAGGGATTTCCCGATGCCATGCGAGTGCTCGACGGCGGCCGCATTTCGATTGCGGCGCTCTCGCTCGGCATGGCCGAAGGCGCGTACGAATCGGCGCTGAAGTATTCCAAGCAGCGCAAGCAATTCGGCAAACCCATCAGCGATTTTCAGGCGATTCAGTGGAAGCTGGCCGACATGGCGACCGAGATCGACGCTGCTATGTTGCTCACTATGCGCGCGGCCTCGATGAAAGACGCGGGCATGAAGACGACGCAGGAATCGTCGATGGCCAAGCTCTACGCCAGCGAAGTCGCGGTGCGTTGCGCCAACGAGGGCGTGCAAATTCACGGCGGATACGGTTTCATCAAGGACTATCCTGCGGAAAAGTTTTACCGCGACGTGAAGCTGTGCACCATCGGTGAGGGGACCAGCGAGATTCAGCGGCTGGTAATCGCGCGCCAGTTGCTGCGGGATTAGCTCGGGCTTAAGGCCGCCTTTGCTTGTTGGTGTGTGATATCGTTTCAGTCCGCATGGCCGACACCACGTACATTGGCTCGCCCGACCTCGCGGCCACGACATCCGACGAACGCAGCATGGCCGTCTTGTCGCATGCGCTTCAGGTCGTCGGAGGTTGGATCCCGCCGCTGATCATCTTCTTCGTCAAGCGTCAATCCCGGTTTGTCTCGTTTCATTCGCTGCAGGTCCTTTTTCTGGAGCTCGCCTACCTCGCCGTGACCATGTTCACGATGACATTCTGGATCGCCGGTGTTCTTCTAATCGTTTCTCGTACGCATGAGAACAGCAATGGTATTCCGGCCGCGTTGTTCTTGTTCTTTCCGATATTCTGGCTCGTATGGATGTTCGTCTGGATCTCGAAAATCGTGGTTGCGGTCATTTACTCTATTAAGGCTGGACGAGGCGAATGGGCTGAGATACCGGTGGTAGGAGGATGGGCTCGGTCTGTTCTGAAGATTGGACCAGGCGGCGGCTCGGTGGTGTGAGACACCAAAAGGATCGAGAAGTGATTTTTCTTATTTAGCTCTCAACCCAAGCTGCCACACAAACAACGCCCAATAACTTCCGGCGAGCGAGACGAAAAGACTCGTCAACAGAAAATGTCCGACGACGAACGACCTTCCTTTCGGCCAGTCTTCATGTGAAAAGTAGAACGCGTCGACCAGGATGCGGGCCGTCCAGTAACTTGCGATAAAACATGCCAGTGCCATGGAGGCGCGATCGCCGCGCAACAATTCGGCGTGCAGGACCAGCGTGAGTGTGCCAAAGGCGATGATAGTCAAGACTGTGAAGCTACTTTGCACCCATAACAGTTTGCGATTGAGAGGCATCAGCTGCGCCAAATCTTGCTTCCAGCGCAGGCGCGAGGGTACCTGGAAACTCGCTGCAAGAATGAGGAAGTGGCCCGCCCCTGCGAGCCAGAGGATCAGATCGAAGCAGCGCTCGGCAGAATAAGTCATAAGGCATGAATGGCGTGCATGAAAGGCAGAATCACTCGCATCACAAACGGCGGATGAAACAGCCAGAACGCCGGAGCCGCGGCAATGATCCAAGCAAAGAACCGCACGGGCAGCGCACGGCGCAGTCCGATTCGACTGGCAAAGTCCGATCGCTCGAAAACCACTGCCAAGCCTTGCAAGAGAAAGTACGCCGTCGGCAGCCCGTAGCCGCCGCGGGCTGGTAGTGAGATCACCATATCGTGGATGAGGCCTGAAACCAGAAAGACCAGCAATCCCGCCGCGGTCGCTCCAAAAACTCTTTGTGCCGGTCGAAAAACAAATTCGTGGGCGAGTTGACGAAAGCCGAGATTCCAGCGCTTGCCCCAGAACTCGCTAAGCGACCTCGCCAATATGGGTTGCTGCATAATCGGCTGCGCTTCAATCCCCACCGACTGCCAAAAAAGCGCGATCAGGTGAAAGCTGCCGAAGTGGAGAAGAAAAATCAGGCCGAAGAGCCCAATCCATCCGCGAAGCAGAGCCTGCTGCGCTGGAATCTGCCGCGCCACGAACCAGAGCAGCGCTATTCCTAACGCTGTCTTTGTGGCAGCCCAAAGCCATTCACTGGTTCGCGGAGATTGCGGATGCCGGCCCGAGTCGAGAAAGGCCGCGGCATCCATTCCCGGCCAGGCGAACATGTAAGCGGCCGAGCGCGCAGCGGTATGAGTAATGAACGAGCGTGCCTGCCACCAGGTCATCCATTTGAGTCCGGCGAACAGGGCGAACGACAACGTCCACATGAACACCCAGGGCACCATGCGGTCGCGAAACACGATCGGTGCAGCGGGTAGAAGGAGCAAGGGCAAGCATCCCGCCCAGAGTGGCGGCTTGACCGATGGAGCGACCGCGTCCTGTGAGAGCGTATGCACGCCGTAATCTTTTTCGTCCGAATTTGAATTTACCCGCTGCACACGCGCTCTGCAATGAACGCAGGTAATTCGTTTCGGCCGCTCATTTCGGCTGCTTCGAAAAATTCATCCATTCAGTCTTAGCGAGAGTGTCTGCTACTACAATGTGGGCGGACGGAGAGTTGCAAGGCGCATGATCATCATCCACGGTGTCTACCGTTGGTGGCCCAAGCGGGTTGCGTTTCGCAACGACTACTGCCTGTCGTGCGAGGCGCCACGGCGTGCGATTGCCACTCGCACCTTCGATGTGGGCCACATCTTCTGGGTGCCGCTGATTCCCGTTGGTTTCTGGAAGCATTGGTCGTGTGCAGTCTGCCGCCGTGATCCCCACGCTGCCACCAAAACCCGCCGGCCGTTCAAGTGGATCGGCCTGGTTTGCCTCGTCCTGCTGTCGGCGATGTTCTGGGCGACTCCCATCGACGCGGAAGTTGCTTGGCTCGGCTGGTTGCTGCGTCTCGCCCCGCTGGCCGGAGCCGTGGCGTTGCTGATTCAACTGTTGCGAACCAGCGCCGAGCCGAGTCTCAAGCAGAGGCTGGTCGCGATTCCTCCCGCCTCGGATATGAGTTGTCCATTCTGCGCGACTCCGCTGATCGCCGGCTCGGGAGCAAGATGGTCGTGTCCGCAATGCGGTGCGGAGCGCTGGTGAGTCCCAGCGGTGAGCCCGAACCAGAGCAGTCACCGAGGATTGCTTTACACTGGTCTCTTGGGTAAAGCCACCACTCACGACATGCGGGCGACAGTTGCTGCATTGCGTTCCGGCGATGTGCGGACGCTGGCGCGCGCTATTTCGATCGTCGAGAACCGGACGCCGGGATGGTCTGATCTGCTGAAAGAGTTATTTCCTTACACGGGGCACGCGCGCGTGATCGGATTGACTGGCGCGCCGGGCGCAGGGAAGAGCACCCTGGTCGATCAGTTGGCGCGTTTTTACCGCACAACGAGGAATCCCCACTCAAACAGCAAAGAGCGCGGCTTGAATGGGGCACCCGGCGATAAGAGCGGCGCGCCCACGGTCGGCATTATTGCCGTGGACCCGACTAGTCCTTACACGGGTGGCGCGATTTTGGGTGACCGCATCCGCATGCAGGAGCACTTTTCCGACCTGGGCATTTACATTCGCAGCATGGCTACGCGCGGCTCGTTGGGTGGCCTGGCGCGCACCACGGCGGATGTGGCCACGGTGCTCGACGCCTCCGGGCGCGACGTGATTCTCATCGAAACGGTTGGCGTCGGGCAGGATGAAGTCGATATCGTGCGGCTCGCCGACATCACGATCGTGATTCTCGTGCCCGGCATGGGCGATGATGTCCAGACGATTAAGGCCGGCATCATGGAGATCGCCGACATTTTCGTCATCAACAAGAGCGACCGCGAAGGCGCCGAGCGCGTGGAGCGCGAGATTCGCGCACTGCAGTCGCTGGCGATCCGGCAGGACAAGTGGACTCCGCCGATCGTGAAGACTGTTGCCAGCGAAGGCGCAGGCGTCGAAGACCTGGCTGCGGCCATCGCGGAGTACGAGGCTTATCTTCACAAGGGAAATCTTGCGGCGGAAAAGCGCATCCACAACTGGCAGGAGCGGCTGATAGAGATGCTGCGCGACCGCATGCTCGAAAAAGCGCGCGAGCAACTGGGCGACGGAAACGTGGCACGGCTGGCGGCCGAAGTGGCCGAGCATAAACGCGATCCGTATACGCTGATTGAGGAGATCGCGGGCAAGGCACGAAACGCGTAGCCCGCAGAAACCGTGGAGCCCGGACGCATTCGTTCGGGGCTGGTTTTGAAATTGAACAGCGGTGCGGACGAATGCGTCTGTAGCTCCATGAGCACGGAATACATGGCAAAGATCGATCATCTCGGCATTGCTGTGAAGTCGCTGGCGGCGGCCAAGTCGATTTACCAAACGCTCGGCCTCAGCGTTTCGCCGGAAGAAACTGTTGAGCACGAGAGGGTGCGCGTTGTGATGGTCCCGGTGGGCGAATCGCGGCTGGAACTGCTGGAGGCGACTTCAGACGACTCGACAATCGCGAAATTCATCGCCAAGCGCGGCGAGGGGCTCCATCACGTCTGCCTGAAGGTACCGGACTTACCCGCGGCAGTCGAGAAATTGAAGAAAGACGGGGTTCGCCTCGTTTCTGACGAGATCAAAGTTGGCGCGGGTGGACATAGCTATGTCTTCGTCCATCCTTCGAGCGCGGGCGGCGTGCTGTTGGAGTTGGTGCAGGCCTAGACATGCTGCTTCTCCTCTGCGACACGTCCGGCAAAAATGGATTCGTGGCCCTGGCTCGTGCGGAGGATGCCGAAGGCGCGGAGCCCATCGACGTGATCGAAACCGACGTGATCGAGGAAGTCCCGCTCGCGGGAGGAGCCTTTTCCGCGGAACTCGTTCCGCAGATTGCCGCCATGCTGGCCCGCCATGGGCTTGGCAAGCACGACATCGCGGCGTTCGTTGTGATTTCCGGTCCTGGTTCGTTCACCGGATTGCGCGTGGGGTTGGCCGCGATCAAGGCGCTGGCGGAGATTCTGCAAAAGCCCATTGTGCCGGTGTCTCTGCTGGAAGCAGTGGCGCTCAGGAGTGCGGCTACAG
This sequence comes from Candidatus Solibacter sp., assembly GCA_035501655.1. Taxonomy (GTDB): domain Bacteria; phylum Acidobacteriota; class Terriglobia; order Terriglobales; family Acidobacteriaceae; genus Sulfotelmatobacter. Next base: position 241,602 of record DATJVU010000006.1, on the reverse strand, counting down.
GCACGGTCATGGCAGCTCTTGATGCTGGACGCGGGGAAGTCTATGCCGGAGAATACGAAGTGAGTGCGCATGCGGCTCAACTCATTCGTGAGCAATTGTTGTCGAAGGAAGAGTTTCTTTCGACCGCCGCGGCATCGAAAATAAGCACGCCGGATGAAGTTGTCGCTGCCATCGCGCAGGGGGCGGGCATAGCCGTAACGCTCGTCAAACGTCCTGACGCGGCGGTGGTTGCCGCGCGTGGTCTCGCCAGGCTTCGCGCTGGACAGACGGTTTCGCCGGAGCAGTTAGAGGCCAATTACATCCGCCACACCGCTGCCGAGATTTTCGCGAAGCCCCCATCCGGCACATAGCCTGGGTTCAGCCAACGAGTGCTTGAATCCGCGACCATGCTAACCATTCGCATAGCTGCTCCCACCGACGTTTCCGCCGTCATCGCGCTGGCGCATTCTTCGAAGACTACCGCCCACTGGAGCGAGGATCAGTACCGCACTGCGGTCTCGGAGATCGCGAATGGCAGGCGACTGGTACTGGTCGCCGAGGAAGGGAACGCGGAGGAGAAAAAGACCGTTGGATTCCTCGTAGCAGCGCAGGTTCCACCCGAATGGGAGCTCGAGAACGTCGTGGTAGCAGCGTCGGAGCGCCGTCAAGGCCTCGGCAAGCGGCTGCTGGAAGCTCTTCTGGAGCGAGCCAGGGAAACAGACAGTGATGCCGTGTTTCTGGAAGTGCGGGAATCGAACATGGCCGCGCGCGCCCTCTATCAAACCTCGGGCTTTCAACAGATTGGACGCCGACGGGGCTACTACACCTCTCCTTCGGAGGATGCCCTGCTGTATCGCCGGAATCTCCCTTAAGAGTCATCTCATCTTGAGATTGCACCATTTTTTTGGCATTGTCCGGCGTGTTACAGCTGTGTTAACGTGACGGCATATCAAGGTTTGGAGGTCTGCTGGATGCTGACTCCGAGAGACCAACTCCTGACCAGCCACGAGGAATTCCGCAAGCTGGCTCAGGAGCACTCGCAGTACTCAGAACGTCTCGATTCACTCACGCAAAAACGTTATCTCAGCGAAGACGAAAAGCTGGAAGAGGTTCGTCTGAAGAAGCTGAAACTTCGCCTCAAGGACCAGATGGAATCCATTGAGCGCGAATATCGGCAGCACTACGGCGTTAACGTAGCCTAACTTCTTGCCAAACCCTTTGGCGGCGACAACCGCCTGAGGATTACTGCATTCATCACAAGGCGCGATTGAGCGCCTTTTTTTATTTATACTTAGCTGTGAGCCCCGAGTCCCGAGTCCTGAGTCGCGAGCTGCCGAGTCACGTGTTTGTCGTCGGCTCGTAGCTCACAGCTCATAGCTCGCAGCTTCTCCCCTATGGTTCGCGACGGCTACTTTTATGCAGTTCCACTGATTGCAGCCGCAGTGCTGCTGGGCTGGCTGACCAGCCCGGTCTGGGCGATTTTGCCTTGCCTGCTGGCGTTCTTCTTCCTGTGGTTTTTTCGAGATCCCGAACGTGCAATTCCGCAGGATCCTGATGCCGTCGTTTCCCCCGGCGACGGTACCGTTACTGACATTTCGCCGGTCACAGTTGGCAACGAGAAGCAGACGCGGATCAGCATTTTTCTGAGCGTCTTTAACGTGCACGTCAACCGTTCGCCGATCTCGGGTGTCATTCGCGACATTCGCTACCAGCGCGGCAAGTTTCTTGATGCGCGCAGCCAGAATTGCGCCGAGCTGAATGAGCAGAATATCGTCACGGTCGAAGGCGACGGCCATCGCGTGGTGTTCAAGCAGATTGCCGGACTGCTCGCGCGGCGCATTGTTTTTTATCCCAAAATTGGAGACCGCCTGGAGCGCGGCCAGCGCGTCGGGCTGATCAAGTTCGGCTCGCGCGTGGACGTTGTGCTCGATGCTTCGGCGCGCGTGGATGTAAAGATTGGCGACAAGGTCCAGGGCGGAGCGACGGTGCTCGCCCACGTTTTGTCTCAGCCCGCGTCCGTCGGTGCGCAGGCCGGCGCGGCTGCCGGAGTATCTTCGCAGGTTCGCTAACCGGACACCGCATGAATCAAATCTCACCCAAACCGCGCCGCCGCCTCAGCAAAGGGATGTACATTCTCCCCTCGCTGTTCACGACGGCCAACATGGCGCTGGGGTTCTACGCGATTCTCGAAGTTATGCGCGCTACGATCCCGGAGCACTGGCATCTCGACAATGCCGCCAAAGCCATCGGATTCGCCGTCTTGTTCGACGGCCTCGACGGCCGCATCGCCCGCATGACCGGCACGAGCAGCGATTTCGGCCGCGAACTCGACTCACTCGCCGATGTCATCACCTTCGGCGTCGCTCCCGCGATGCTTGCCTGGACATGGGGCTTCCGGCTAATGCCCCCGGTGTTACTGACTGACTGGCATATCAAGCTGACGCAACTGGGCGCGATTGCGAGCTTTCTGTTTCTGGTGGCGGGAGCGAGTCGCCTGGCGCGCTTCAACATCACGACCAACGCGCAGCCGTCGAATCCCGGGCGTCCAGGTAAAAAATATTTCGTGGGTATGCCTATTCCAGCTGGTGCAGGCGTGATCGCAGCAGTTGTGCACTTCGAATCCGGAGACCCGGTTATTTCCTGGTACACCGCATTAACCTGGATCGCCATGGTGGCCACCGTCGCCTATCTGATGGTCAGCACATGGCGCTTTTACAGCTTCAAGGACATCGATTTCCGCTCGCGCCATCCCTTCCGCTTGATTCTTCTGTTGGGCGCTCTCTTTTACGCCATCTGGTTGTTCTCTGGTCCAGTGCTGTTTGGCGTCGCCCTGCTGTACATGATTTCGGGCGTCTTCTGGCGGCTGCAATGGATCTTCCGGCGGCGTACCGGCCCACCTCCTCCGCCCTATCAGGAGGTATCACAGGCATCATGACTGAATCGCTGAAGCCGGTCTCTGCGCCGCACGTGCCCGCGTCCCGCCCCAATCTCTACCGCGCGGCGATCGTGGGCGCAGCCTCGCTCAAAGGCAAGGAAGTCGCCGAGATGCTCAACGAGCGCAACTTCCCGGCGGTTGACATTCGCCTGCTCGATGATGACGAAGCTCTCGGCCAGCTCGAAGCCATGGGCGACGAGATCAGCTTCATACAGAGTGTGCGCGCCGAGCAGTTCGAGCACGTCGATTTCACTTTTTTCGCCTCCGATGCCGATTGCACGCGCAAGAATTGGAAGCGCGTCCGAGACTCCGGCAGCACAATCATCGATCTCTCTTCTGCACTCGAAAATGAACCGGGTGCCAGCGTGCGCTCGCTCTGGGTGGAGCGTGAACGCGGGCAGATCGCCCCACCGGAGTTGCAGCCAGGACCTTGCGTGACGGCGCACCCGGTTTCGGTCGTTCTTGCCTTGCTGCTGCTACGCGCAAAGAAGGCCGGCGCGATTCGCCGTGCGATCGCTACCGTTTCTGAGCCCGCCTCAGAGCACGGCCAGCGCGGCATGGACGAACTGCATCAGCAAACCGTGAATCTGCTTTCATTCCAGCCGCTGCCCAAAGAAGTATTCGACGCGCAGGTCGCCTTCAATATGGTGGCGCGCTACGGGCAAAAATCCGAGCCGGCGCTCGATTCGGTCGAAGCTCGCATCTTGCGCCACTATGGCAAAATTGCCGGCGATGACGCGCCCGGGCTATCTCTGATGCTGATGCAGGCGCCAATCTTCCACGGGCATACCGCAGCGCTTTTTCTGGAATTCGATCACGCGATCGAGCTTCGAAATCTATCGCAGGCGCTGACGGGCGATCACGTCGCCATCCCTTCCCCGCAAGAAGACGCTCCCAGCAACGTTACCTCAGCCGGGCAGCCGAACATTCTGTTATCCGTAAAGAGCGACGCCACGCAACCAAACGCCGTCTGGATCTGGGCCGCCGCCGACAATCTGCGCATCTCAGCCTTGACCGCAGTCGAATGCGCCGAGAGCATGGCCGCAACGCGCCCAACCGGAAAGATTCAATGAGTCCCGAGTTCCGAGTCGCGAGTCCGGAGCCGCGGAGCCGATTTCGTTTTTTCTCGGTACTCGGTACTCAGTACTCGGTACTGTTGTTCGCCCTGCTCAGCTCCGGTTGCGGCTACCACACTGCCGGGCACGCGGCCCAGCTTCCTGAAGCGGTCAAGACGATCGCGATTCCGACGTTCAAAAACGAAACGTCGACTTACCGCATCGAGCAGATGCTCACGTCGTCAGTGGTGCGCGAATTCACCACGCGAACTCACTACCACATTCAGAACGACTCCAGCGAAGCGGCTGACGCGACGTTGCGCGGCACGGTGCTCTCGACCACGGCCTCGCCGCTGGCCTACGACACGCCCACGGGACGCGCCGCCAGCGTGATGATCGTGGTCAGCATGAAAGTCACCCTTTCCGACCGGCAGGGCAAAGTGCTCTATCAAAATCCGGCGTACTTGTTCCGCGAGCAGTACGAAGTCTCGCAGGACCTGGCCAGCTTCTTCGAGGAAGACTCGCCCGCCTTCCGCCGTCTCTCGCAGGATTTCGCCCGAACCCTGGTGTCGAATATTCTGGAAGGCTTTTAGATGGTAGAGTTGGGGCGTGGGTGTCGGGTCGTGGATCTTAAGTATTCGCCGTTACGCTAATCTCGTTGAAAAAGGCCAGTTGGAAGCAAGTTTGAGCCTTAGACCTAACGCCCAGCACCCAATTCATGCGCGCCTTTGCCCAAGCCGAGCGCTTCGTCAGCGAGCTGGAATCGCGCAAGCTGCGCGCAGCCTACATATTCGTCGGCGACGAGGCTTTTTTCCGCAAGCGCTTTCGCGACGCCATCCTCGAACATCTCGTTCCCGCCGATCTGCGCGAGTTCAGCCTCTTCGAATTCGATCTCGGCGAAAACGACCTCGCCGAGGTGCTCGACCGCGCCCGCACACCTTCGCTCATGGCTCCATTCCAGGTTTTCTTCGTGCGCGGCGTGAAAAATCTTTTTGGCCGCGGATCGAATGAAGAAAAGCTCGCTGCCATCGAAGACTATTGCAAGAATCCCAATCCCGACGCGCTAATTGTCTTCGTCGCCGACCATATCAGCATCCCCGCCGACGTCCGCAAAATGGAGATGCAGGACAAAGAGCGCTACCAGCGCATCCGCGAAACCATGGGCCAGTACTGCGGCATTGTCGAACTGGCGCGCGTGGAAGAAGGCGAAGCCGTGCGCTGGATCGCCGATTACTGCGCCAGCCAAAGCGTGAAGGTCGAGGCCGATGGCGCTCGCGAACTCGTCGACTCACTGGGCGGCGACATGATGATGATCTCCAACGAACTGGAGAAGCTGATTCTCTACGTCGGCGAGAAAAAGCGCATCACGCTGGGCGATGTGGAAACCATGGTGCTCGCGGCCAAGCAGCGCTCGCTCTACGAATTGACCGACGCGATTTCTAGCAAAGACCGCGTCCGTTCGCTCGAAGTGCTCGACGCGATTCTTGCCTCCGGTGAAGGCGAAGAAGCCGCCATCGGCCACATCTACATGCTGGCGAAAACTTTCCGGCAGATGCTGGTGATTCTCGAGCGCAATGTGCGCGATCAGCGCATGCTGTGGGCCGCGCTGTGGCAGGGATTCCGCGTGCCTCCATTCGCCGCCGACGACATCATCAAGCAGGCGCGCCGCTATAAGAACCGGCGCGAATTGACGCGCGCAATTCGCCTCGTCGCGAGAGCAGATTTAGCACTGCGCTCGAATCCCGTCAGCAAGCGCATGGTGCTCGAGCGCCTGGTCATGGATCTGACGACCGAGCCCAAAGTCGAAGCGCCGGGCTGGATGCAGGATCAGCTGCCGGTGTAAGCTTCACTCCTCTGGAAGCCGCCCTAACTGAAGGAGACAACCTCGTGCTCAATCGCAGAAATTTTCTGAAAGTCGCAGGATCGGCATCCGCCGCAAGTTTCCTCGGGCCGAAAGTGATCGCCCTCGCCGAAGACGACCAGCCTCGCGCCACCATATCCCCGAACGATCACATCCAGATCGCGCTGATCGGAGCCGGAGGCCAGGGGCAGTACGATACGAAGGTCGCGGTTCAGGTGCCTGGGATCAAACTTGTCGCCGTCGCCGACTGCTACGACGGCCGCCTCGAGCACAGCAAAGAACTCTGGGGAAAAGATGTCTTCACGACGCGCGACTACAAAGAAATCCTGTCGCGTTCTGATGTGGACGCCGTCATCGTAGGCACGCCCGACCACTGGCACAAACAAATCTCGATTGACGCCATGAATGCCGGCAAAGACGTGTATTGCGAAAAGCCCATGGTGCACACACAGACCGACGGTCCTGAGATGATCGAGGCGTCACGGGCGACAAAAAAAATTCTGCAACTCGGCAGCCAGCGGGTCAGCTCCATCATTTATGCCAAAGCCAAAGAACTGCTCGCCTCCGGAGCGATCGGGCAACTCAACATGGTCAACGCGCACTGGGACCGCAACTCGACCATGGGCGCGTGGAGCTACACCGTCCCGCCCGATGCGTCGACCGAAACCTGCGACTGGCCTCGGTTTCTTGGCACGGCCCCAAAAATCCCATTTAATGCCGAGCATTTCTTCCAATGGCGCAAGTGGAAGGCCTACGGAACCGGCGTTGCCGGTGACCTTTTCGTGCACCTGTTCAGCGGGACACACTTCATCACTGGCAGCAACGGCCCGACTCGCGCCATGGCGACCGGCGGCCTGCGCTTTTGGAAAGACGGCCGCGACGCGCTCGACGTTTTGCTCGGACTGTTCGACTACCGTGAAGGCTTCAATCTCAGCCTGCGCGTGAATTTCGTTGATGGAGGCGAGGAGAGCGAAGGCCTGTCGTTCATCGGCTCCGAGGGCACGATGGAGATTGCCGGAAACTCTGTCACCGTCAGCCGTACGCCGCGCGAAACCGCACCCGGTTACACAATCGACAGCTTTCCTGAGGCGATGCAGAAGCGCATCGTGGAGGACTATCGCCAGAAGTACCCAGTCGTGCAGCCCTCCGGCGCACCCGCCGCCCGCTACGAAAAATTCGTTGCCCCGGAGCACTACCGCGACAGCTACGACCATTTCAAGAACTTCTTCGCCGCCGTCCGCTCGCGCCAGCCTGTCGTGGAAGATGCCACCTTCGGCTACCGCGCCGCCGGCGCCGCGTTGCTGAGCAATCTGAGCATCGAGCGGGGAGCAGTGGTGAGATGGGATCCGGACACGATGAAGCTTGTGTCATGATCTCCCACTACTGGTTCGAAATTCCGTGGATGGCCTTTGCCGCGTACTGGGCGATCGGCGCGCTCAAAACGCGCGCCACCGTGCGCCGCGAGCCGTTCTTCGCGCGTTACGGTGTCATGCTGATCGAGGTCATCGGCTTCACCTTGCTCTTCAACAGAGATGCCGATGTCGGCGTGCTTAGCCGCCACATCTTCCCGCCCAGTGACAGAGCGGCGATGACAGGAATCGTTCTGACCTGGGCCGGAATCGCCCTCGCCATGTGGGCTCGCTTTCACCTGGGCCAGTACTGGAGCGGACGCATCACGCTCAAGGAAGGCCATCAACTCATTCGCACCGGGCCTTACGCGCGGCTGCGCCATCCGATCTATACCGGACTTGTTCTGGCGGCGATCGGCTCTGCGCTGGTAATCAATCACTGGCGATGCGCGGTCGGAGTAGCTGTGATCATGATCGGATTTGTGATCAAGGCCAAAAGGGAAGAGGCGCTGCTGGCGGGGCAATTTGGCGAAGCCTTTCAGGAGCACATCCGGCACACAGGCTTCCTGCTGCCAAAAATCTAGCTCCCGAACTGGCCAGGAAACAGCGACGGCAGACCGAAGTCGGTCCGCCGTGATATTTCTGAACTGGAAGGGGAAGCCTACTTCATCGCGGTGACATGCTTGCCCAGGCGCGATTTGTAGCGCGAGGCCGTGTTCTCATGCAACGTGCCTTTCTGGATGGCCTTGTCCAGCGCGGAGACGGTCTTGCGATACGCCTGCTCGGCTGCGGCTTTGTCGCCCTTGGCGATGGTCTCGCGCAGCTCGCGCAACTGAGTACGCAGGCTGGAGGTGTTGGCGCGGTTGCGCGTCGTACGGCGTTCGGTCTGGCGGGCGCGTTTCTGCGCCGAAAGATGATTGGCCATGTCTGGTTCGTTACCTTCGTGTGTCTAGAGAGATATTCGGGTGGGTCCGAATTACTTATTATAGGGGAGCAACTCTTGACCGGTCAACGCAACCGTTTAACCGGCGTCATCCTGAGCGGAGCCGCTTCTCAGGCGTAGCGAAGGATCTCGCGCGGGACTGAATGAGAGTCGTGCCTCAGTCGACATGGCCAACGGACTCGATCGCCTCAAAGTTCTCATCAACTCCTCGACGCCCATCGTCGTGATGGAGACGTCAGAGGAGACGCGCGCCGTGAGCGCGGTGCGCGCGGCTTGTACCGAACTCAACATGGCGACTTTCGAATGGACGATCGCCGACGGTCTCGTGCGGTCCGGCTCAAATGCCCCAGTCGAGCAGCGCATCCCGTCGCTGGCGCATCCCGATCCCACGACAACCGTCTGGAACCAAAACAGCCGCGGATTGGCCCAGCCGCACACTTCACTCAGTCCCGGCGGTGGAGAAGCCGACCGGCTGACACGCGCGGTTATGTCGTCGATGGGCAGCGAAGCTGCCGCAGCCGCCTTGTCCGCTGGCGGGGCCATCTATAACACGCGCGAACCGGTGCAGGCCCTGGCTAACATGGAATCGATGACGGTCGAGGCCGTCTTCATCCTGAAGGATTTTCATCGCCACATGGATGACCCGATCGTCATCCGGCGCCTGCGCGACGTAGGCCAGAAATTTTCCGCCAACCGGCGCACGGTGATCATCACAGCGCCAGAGATTTCCGTACCTCCCGAGCTGACCACGCTGGTCGAATACTTCGATCTGCCACTTCCCGATCGCGACCGTCTGCACGACATCATTCACGAAACCTTCACGCGCCTCTCGAAGACCTATTCGCTCAAGCTGCAACTCGACGCCGCCGGGGTAGACGCCATGTCGGCCAATCTACGCGGACTGACCGAAGAAGAGGCCGAACGCGCCACCTCCCAGGCTCTGGTCACGCGCTACGCGCTTTGCCCTGAAACGGTGACCGATGTGCTCGAAGCAAAAAAGCAGCTTCTACGCCATTCCGGGATGCTCGAGTTCATCGAGGCCTCCGACAACATGGCCGCCGTGGGCGGACTCGAAAATCTGAAGCATTGGCTACAGCAGCGCCGCGGCGCCTGGGAAGATTCCGCGCGCGACTTCGGCCTCGAGCCGCCCAAAGGCGTGATCATTCTCGGCGTGCAGGGATGCGGCAAGTCGCTCTGCGCCCGAGCCGTCGCCGGAGAATGGAAACTGCCGCTCGTAAAGTTCGATACGTCCGCGGTCTACGACAAATACATCGGCGAAACCGAAAAGCGCATCCGCAAAGTGTTTCAAGTAGCCGAAGGGCTAGCGCCGTGCGTCCTGTGGATCGACGAACTGGAAAAAGTCTTCGCGGGCAGCGGCCCCGACTCCGCCTCGGCCGACGCAGGCGTTTCCTCACGCCTGCTGGCTTCATTCCTCTCGTGGATGCAAGACCGCAAGTCCGCCGTCTTCGTAGCCGCCACCTGCAACAACGTAACGGTACTTCCGCCCGAACTAATCCGCAAAGGCCGCTTCGACGAACTATTCTTCGTTGACCTGCCGAACCAAAACGAGCGCAAGCAAATATTCTCGATTCAGCTAAGCCGCCGAAAACGCAACCCAGCCGACTTCGATTTAGACAAAGCCGCCGCTGCCGCCAAGGGATACTCCGGCGCGGAAATCGACGCCGCGGTGCAAGGCGCGCTCTACGCTGCGTATTCCGAAAAAAAGCCCCTCACCACGCAATCGCTTCTAGATGCGCTAACCCAAACCGTCCCGCTCTCCACCACCCGCGCCGAAGAGATCACCGCTCTCCGCGACTGGGCCCGCTCACGTGCCGTCCCCGCCACGCGTGAGGCCAATCCGGCAAGGGCTTAGGCTATTGTCGTGCTAGCAGGCGCTCCCGCGGGCGAAGCCGTCACGATCATCTCTGAACGTCATTGGCGGGCGAACTACCTTTGCGGTATCGACAACTGCTGGACCATCTGCTGCTTCACAAACGCCGAGCCGATGTGGCTCTCAATAATCTTAAAAGCAGCAGTATTCATCAAGGCATGCATATAACAGTGATGCACTGTGAGTACCAGATCTTGGTGCCATTGAAGGTCTTCTAGTCTCGTGATCCTTAGTCCCATCGCGGCTAGTTCCTCAAAACCGATGTGGCGTTGATGGGTCTTGTTGCCCTTGTAATCTGTGAGCTTCCTGACTATTGTTTTTGCCTTCTTACGTGCGCTCGCCTCCCCCTCGAACATGGAGTGTTCCAACTGGTACTCCACAAACGCTTTGGACCATAGAATTGCGTTTTCGCACTGACTAAGGAAAGCGGGACCATAGCGGCCAATGATCGACTGCCAAATTGGAATGCTGCTTGGATCGTTCCGAACTTCTTTTAATGCTCTTGCAAATTCTTCCTTTACTCCGTAAGCCGGGAAGCCCCGGAGATGGGGGTCAATGGGCCCCAAATTCCCATGTCGGGCCAGAATAATTTCTTTGCAAGAACAAGCAATCATTGTTCCCGCAGACATCGCGATCTGCGGAACGATTGCTCTAATGTCATTACCGAAAATCTGGTGAAGGTAGTCGACCAAGGACTCCGTCGCCGCAATGCTGCCACCTGGGGTGTGAAGAATTAGGTCGAGACCCTTCTTCCGCTGATGGCCGATACTGTGAACGCACATCATGAACCCATTCTTGTCTTCGTCCGTGATGTCTGAAGGCACGTCGGGCTTAGACAAGAAACCGGAGTAGTAAGCGATGACGTTTCGTCCAGTATCTTCAGCGAGCTTGTTAAGGTATTGGCGACGCACCAAGTCCATCGCCCCCTGTGCGGTTTGACTAGCTTTCAGGGTCAGGCCTTGGATTTCCTTTAGAACTTCACCCCAATCAGGCATCACTGCTTTTTGTATGGGTTCGGAATAGGATCCTCACAGACGGAATACGTGGTGAAGGTTTGAACGACCGTCGGCTCACCGATATACGGGAAATGTGACTCATATCCGTGGGGAACTGGTTGTTGCTGAGGCGGGAAAACTCTTTCAGCTTCTCTGACCAGTGCGCTTTTTTTCGTGCTGGGCTTGTGAGATTTCATTCGTCGCCTTTTGCTTACCGACCTCATTTTATACCACCTTTGTCAGCTCGAAAATGTCAATTACCGCTCGTCCGGGTAGCACTAGCAAATAGTGTTCCTCGACCCTTCCCTGTATCCGACGTACCCACGCCCCCGGTCGCATCACCGAAAACAACGGCAGGATTCGCTAAACCTTGAGGGCTGGTAGAGACCGAACCCCGGCATTTGTCCCTCGAATTGCTAAAATCTTGCATCCTGTCATTCGACTCTCTCACAGTCACCAAAGTCACGGTCATTTGTCACTAGGGCAGAAATTTTTCTGTGGAAAAATAGGGGCCTGCATCTCCCGGTACAGTCCCGGAGCAACCCTTAGCGCCATTGACTACCCCTCTAAAACCGGGGTACGCTTTACCCAATGGTTGTGATTCGCCCTCTGGGCATCCGCATTTCGAATGATCCCGTCTCTGAGCCAAATCCTGCTTCGCCCGTGAATGGCAACGCTCGGCTGAATTTACTCGCATGAAGAAGAGCATCGGGATCAGTCCCAACATCGAAACTTTGTTCGGCACCCGCGACGAGAATATCCGCCTGCTCGAAGCCGGCCTGAATATCACGATCAATCTGCGCTCGAGTTCAATTGAACTCGAAGGCGCGGCCAAGGATGTCGCCCGAGCCGAGCAGGTTTTCTCCGATTACGAATCGCTACAACGCTCTGGCTACACCTTCAACAACGGCGACCTCAACAGCATGTTGCGCGTGCTGATGTCCGATCCCAACACGACGCTCCGCGGCCTGGTGGAAGCCGGCCGCCAGCGCTCCTTCGGACGGCGCAGCGTGCAACCGAAGAGCAGTAACCAGCGGCGGTACCTGGAAGCCATCGAGAAGCACGACATGGTCTTCGGTGTCGGCCCGGCGGGAACTGGCAAGACCTATCTCGCCGTGGCCATGGCGATTTCAGCTCTTGTCGCCAAGCGGGTAAATCGAATCATCCTGGCGCGGCCCGCGGTCGAGGCCGGCGAGCGCCTTGGCTTTCTGCCCGGCACGCTGCAGGACAAGATCGACCCGTACCTGCGCCCGCTTTACGATGCCCTCTACGACATGCTGGACCCCGAGAAGGTCGACCGCTATCTCGAGAAAAACGTCATCGAAATTGCGCCCATCGCCTTCATGCGCGGCCGTACGCTGAACGACTCGTTCGTGATTCTCGACGAGGCGCAGAACACGACCTCCGAGCAGATGAAGATGTTCGTCACGCGCCTGGGATTCGGATCCAAGGCGGTCATCACCGGCGACATCACGCAGATCGACCTGCCCAACGCACGCCGCAGCGGCCTGCTCGAGGCCATCGACGTGCTAAAGAATGTGAACGGACTCGCCTTCGTAAACTTCGATGAGGGCGACGTCGTCCGGCATCAACTGGTGCAGCGCATCGTGCGCGCCTACGACGAACACAAAGCAAGAGTGGCGGAGCAGCAAATGTTCCTGCTGGCAGAAGGCAAGTCGGAACAAAAACTGGCCGAGCCCGCAGCAGATTCTGAAAATCCCAACTCCGCGGGAGAACAGAAGGCCGCTTCGATCGAAGCCAAGGCGTAGCCTAAGGCGGGGGAAAGAAGAGCCGCACCGGGAGGGCCCCATTCCCTCCTGTTACTCTCGCAAGACGTGCGGGAAGGCGCCCACAAGAACTTGGTAATTTTGCAAAAAAGCGTCGCAGGAATCAGCCAGGCCTCGCTCGACCGTTTCCTCACTCGCGCCCGCCGAGCCGTGAAACTTCGTGGCAAAGTAAACGTTCTGATCACCAGCAGCCCCGCGATTCGTGCGCTCAATCGCGAATTTCGCGACCAGAACAAAGCCACCGATGTACTGTCGTTTCCCGCGCTCGCGGGCGCCGGCCAGCGTGGTAAAGCCCCTGAACTCGCGGGTGAAATCGCTATATGCGCCGATATTGCCCTGCAAAACTCCTTCCGCTACGGCCACTCGCCCACCAAGGAAATCAAGATTCTGACCCTGCACGGTCTGCTGCATCTGGCGGGCTTTGACCATGAGCGCGATAATGGAACGATGGCGCGCAAGGAGCAAAAACTGCGCCGGGCTCTGGGCCTGCCCGTCGGCCTGATCGAACGCGCTACGCCCGCCGCCAGTCACTCTGCGAAAGGCCGCGGTTCGCCGCGCCCTGCTTCCCGGAGGACGGCATGAACCTGATCCTCGCCTTCATGCTGCTCCTTCTGTTGGGTTTGCTCACGCTCGTTTCGTATGTCGACCGCGTCTATCAGGAAATCGGCAAGTTCCTCTCCCGCGAGTTTCAAGACAACATTGATGCCTTTGAGCAGCGAGTCGAGCCCGGCCTGGGTGTCAGCCGCACGCGCGCTTCACTTTCCATGGCCGTGCTCACCCAGTTGTCGATGGCGGCCATCGCCCTGACCGTCGGCTTCATCGTGTTCGGCGAGCAGCCATGGAATGTCTACGAAGTCCTCCAGGCGACCATCAGCCTGATTCTCATCGTTATTATCTGCAATCGTTTTCTGCCGTTCCTGTTCTTCTCGCGTACCCAGGGCGAATGGCTGATTCGCTGGACGCTCGTTCTCAAAGTTCTCATCTATTTGGTTCTGCCGGTGACTATAGTCCTCGGGTTCCTGCAGTCGGTTGCCTCGCTCACCAAACAAGGCGTCGCTGAACAACCCGAGACCTCTTCCGAAGCCGTTGATGCTCTCATCGAAGCCGGGCAAGAAGAAGGAATCATTCAAGAGGGTGACCGCGACCTGATCCAGTCCGTGGTCGAATTCAGCGGAAAGACGGTTCGCGAGGCCATGAAGCCGCGCCCGGCCATCTTCGCCGTGCCCACCAACACGACCGTTGAGCGCTTCATCGAAATGCTGCGACCGCAGCATTATTCGCGCGTTCCGGTCTATGACGGCAGCATTCACAACATCAAAGGCATCGTCTACGCGCAGGATGTCTTGCAAGTTCCCGACACCGAAGCCCACGTCCGCACCCTCGACTCCGTCATGCGCCGCGATGTGTATTTCGTCCCCGAAAGCAAGTTGGGCAGCGACCTTCTGCGCGAGATGCAGAAGCAGAACGTCCGTATGGCGATCGTGGTCGATGAATATGGCGGCGTCGCCGGGCTGGTCACCATCGAAGATCTGGTGGAGGAGATAGTCGGCGAAATCCGCGACGATCACGACAAGCCGGAGATCGTGCGCGAAGGCGAACGCTCCTACATCGTCTCCGGTGGAATGGACCTGGATCGCCTCAACGAACTCTTCGGCACCAAGCCCGAAGGCAAGGATTCCGCCACGATCGCGGGATTAGTCAGCGAACTCGCCGGCCGCATTCCGCGCAAAGGCGAAGTCGTCGAGGACGACGGCCTCCGCTTCGAAGTCATCGAATCCACTGATCGCAAAGTCGAGCGCGTGCGAGTGACTGCGGTTCAGCCGGAGCAGCTGAAGCTGATCTAAGAGCGGACCTCGGCCTTGTAGGTCTTGGGTCTTAGGTCTTGGCTTTCTAAGACTCCGGTGTCTAAGATCCCAACACCAAACACCCAAGACCCACACCCAAGCCCCCAGCTCCGCTAAAATCGAAGTGTATCGCCAAGGTCTGACGTCCAAGGTCCGAGGTCTGCTTCCCCATGCATTCCGGTTTCGTCTGCATTCTCGGCCGCCCCAACGCGGGCAAGTCCACGCTGCTGAACGCGCTTGTGGGCGAAAAACTCGCCATCATCTCGCCTAAGCCCCAAACCACGCGCAATCGCATTCAGGGCGTGGTTCATCTTCCCAAGAGCAAGGGCCGCGACGCTGCCCAGATCATCCTCATCGACACACCCGGCGTGCACAAGCCCGACTCTTCACTCGGCCGCAAGATGATGGTCGAAGTCCGCGAGGCGCTCGAAGGCTGTGACCTCGTGCTCGTCATCATGGACGTCACGCACAAATTCGATCCGCGGGACCAGTTCGCGCTCGATCTGTTGAAGCAGTCGAAAGCCAAAGCATTCCTGATCCTGAACAAAATCGATCTCGTCCGCGAGAAATCAAGACTGCTTCCGCTGATCGAAGAGTACCGCCAGCTCTACAATTTTGCTGAAGTCATCCCCGTCTCCGCCCTCAAGAGAAGTGGACTTGACGAACTCTTAAAGCTCGTCGTCACTGCCCTGCCGAAAGGCCCGGCCTATTTCCCCGACGATCAGATTACCGATCAGCCGGCACGCTTCATGGCCGCCGAAATTGTTCGCGAGCAGGTGCTGCTCAATACCAGCGAAGAGATCCCCTACGCCACCACCGTCATCGTCGACAACTTCGAAGAAGGCAAGAAACTCACACGCATCGCCGCCACAATCTACTGCGAGCGCGATGGACAAAAAGGCATCCTGGTCGGCAAGCACGGGCAGATGCTCAAGAAAATCGGCACGGCCGCCCGCATCCAGATCGAACGCATGCTAGGGACGAAAGTCTTCCTCGAACTTTACGTCAAGGCCCAGCCCGGCTGGCGCGACTCGCGCAGCTTCGTCGAGGAACTGGATTGGCGCCGCCAACTCGAGAACCGAATGCAAGAACTTGCGAAGCCTGCAAATTCTGGCACAGCCTGACGCTAGACATTGCATTAAAGTTCTGTGTGAGCGGCGATATGGGAACTCTCTCCCATTGCGGGATTTCGCGATTTCAGACTAGAATTCGTTAGGGCCGCGCTCCCGGGCCGACAAGACGAACGGACCTTCCACAATGGAACCTGTGGCCTCTTCCGAGGAACACTTCCCGGAGCACGACTTCGATCCAGACAAGCTCAGCCTGCGAGTGCGGGTCACTCTGGCCGCTGATCGCAAAGCGGTGGACCCAGTGGTTCAGCAGGTGATGGAGGCAGTCCGCCAGATCCGCTGCGCCGACGGCAAAGAAGATGCGATCGAGCTGTCGTTGCACGAGGCGCTGGCGAACGCCGTGGTTCACGGCGCGAAAGAAGATCCGACCAAGACCGTGGAGTGCCTGGTAGCCTGCGATGACCAGCGCGGAATTCTCATCATCGTGCGCGATCCCGGCGAAGGGTTTGACCCCCAGCACATCCCCACTTGCACGATGGGTGAAAACCTTTACTCCAATCATGGCCGGGGAATTTTCTTGATCAATCAATTGATGGACAAAGTGGAGTTTCACAAAAACGGTACGGAAATTCACATGGTCAAGCGGTAGCAGTCTCCCCTCGTGTGTGCTGTGTACCGTCTCAGGTTCGACGGAGGACAACAATGCGAAAACAAAAAGGTTTTTCCCTGATCGAGTTGCTGATCGTGGTTGCAATCATTCTCATCATTGCTGCAATCGCCATTCCCAACCTGCTCCGGGCCAAGATGGCGGCCAATGAATCTTCGGCGGTCGCTTCCATCCGCACCATCAACACCGGGGAGATCACTTACAGCTCGACTTACCCAACCATCGGCTACGCGCCGACGCTCGCCAATCTCGGCGGCACCACGCCGTGTACTCCGAGTTCGGGAACGGCCTGCGTGATCGACAGCGTTCTGGCCAACGGAACGAAGAGCGGCTACACGTTCACGGCCGTCGGCGCAGGTGGTCCGCCCTCGACTTCATACTTCGCGACCGCGGTTCCGGTCACCGTGAACCAGACCGGGATTCGCAGCTTCTGCTCGTTTGAAGACGCGGTCATTCGAGTCCAGCCTTCGGGTGCTGCTATCCCCAGTGAAGCGGCCTGCCAGGCGTTGCTTCCCATGAACCAGTAAGGAGTGTTCCGCTGAATTGGTAAGATTTCGTGCGATCGCGGCGAGAGTTACTCTTTCGCCGCGATCCCCAGCGTCTTCATCTTGCGGTAAAGGTGGCTGCGCTCCAGTCCGAGTACCTCGGCCGTGCGGCTGACGTTGCCGTGATTCTGGTCCAGTGTTTTCAGAATGTAGTCGCGCTCGTAGGCGTCGCGCGCCTGATGAAGCGTGGAAAACTCCATCTTGGGCGTGCGGCGGCTGCCGTCGCGATAGACCAGCGGCGGCAAGTGTTTAGAATCGAACTTTGACGTCGTGGGATTCATAATCACCACACGTTCGATCACGTTCCGCAACTCGCGCACATTTCCTGGCCAAGAGTAGCGCATCAGCACTTCAATCGCTTCGTCGGTGATCTCGCGCGGCCGCCGGCCGTAGGTCGCCGCTAATTCTTTCAGAAAATGCCGCGCGAACAGCGGAATATCTTCTTTCCTCTCCCGCAGCGGAGGAACGAAAAACGGAATCACGTTTAGCCGGTAGAACAGATCCTCACGAAAATTTCCGCGCGAAATCTCTTCCTCCAAGTCTTTGTTCGTTGACGCGATGACTCTCACGTCAACCGTTGTGGGTTCGTCGCCTCCCACCGGAGTGAAGCGTTGCTCTTCCAGCGTGCGCAGGACCTTGGCCTGCGTCTTCAGGCTCATATCGCCGACTTCATCGAGAAATAGCGTCCCGCCGTCGGCCCGCTGAAATTTGCCTTCCTTGTCGGTTGCCGCTCCCGGAAACGATCCCTTGCAGTGTCCGAACAATTCGCTTTCAATCAAGTCCTCGGGAATCGCCGCGCAATTTACCTCGACGAAGGTTTCGTCTTTGCGCAGGCTGTGCGAGTGGATGGCGTGCGCCACCAGTTCCTTGCCCGTTCCCGACTCGCCGTAAATGAGTACGCGCCCGTTTGTCGGAGCCATCAGGCCAATCTGCTGCCGCAGCGCCTTCATCGGAATGCTGTCGCCGACAATGATGCTCTTGGCGTGCAGCTGTTTTTTTAGTTCGACATTTTCACGATAAAGTCTCTTCGACTCGATTGCATTCTTCACCAGGATCAGGGTTTTTTCGATGGACAGAGGTTTTTCGAGGAAGTCGTAGGCGCCCAGCTTGGTCGCGCGCACTGCCGTTTCGATCGTTCCGTGGCCGGAAATCATGATGACCTCGGGCGCGTTATCGAGTTCGCGAATGCGCTGCAGCGCCTCCATTCCGTCCATTCCCGGCAGCCAGATGTCGAGCAGCACTACGTCGAAGCCGATCCTCTGCAGCAGATCGAGGCAAGCCTCCGCGCTGTCGACTGAAGAAGCGGAATAGCCTTCGTCAGTCAGCACGCCCGCCAGGGAGTCACGGATTCCCGCTTCATCGTCAACGATCAGGATGTTATGCATGTTGGACGGTGGCTGTTGCGGGCGCAGGTTCCGAGACGACCGGAAGTTCCACGATGAAGCGCGTTCCCACGGGATGATTCTCTTCGATGCGAATGGAGCCGTGATGATCTTCCACGATGCGGCTCACGATCGACAGGCCCAGGCCGGTGCCGCGTTTCTTTGTGGAGAAATAAGGCAGAAAGAGCTTTTCTTTCAACTCGCGGGTCACACCGTGGCCCGTATCCGCCACCGTGATTTCGACCGCGTCGCGGCTCGCGACGAGCGCAGTCGAGACTTCAATCTCGCGCACCATAGAGTTCTGCAACGCTTCCGCGGCATTGTCGACGAGGTTAGCGATCGCGCGTTTCATGGCGTCGCTGTCGGCCATGACTTTCGGCAAGTCCGCGCCGAGCGATTTGTGGAAACTGATTCCCTCGAGGCGTCCGCTGAACATGTCCAGCGCATGCTCCACAATTTCGTTGATCTCGACCGGCTGCGGCCGAGCCACCGGAAAGCGCGCCAGCGTGGCGAATTCGTCTACCAGCCGCCGCACAGTTTCGGCCGCGCCTGCGATCGTATCCGCGCACGACCGCACAATGTTGAGCGAAGCCGCGTCCGGTGACGCGCCGCGGTCCAAATGCCGCCGGATGCGTTCCGCCGACAGTGCAATCGGCGTCAGCGGGTTCTTGATTTCGTGCGCCACCCGCCTCGCCACTTCGCGCCACGCCGCTTGCTTCTGCGCTTTCAGCAAGTCCGACAGATCTTCGAACACGATGACGTATCCCGACCGCTCTCCCTGATGCCGCAGCGTCGCCACGGTGACTGCGACGTTCAGCGACACTCGCGGCAGCTGCATCTCCATCTGGCTCGTTGTCATGCCCATGCGGTCGGCGCGCCGCAGCAGCGGCTCAAAGTCTTCGAGGACGTCGGCAGGGAACACGTCGGCCAAAGCTGCTCCACGCGGCATCGGATTAGCGTCGTCGCTCCCGCTATCTGGATGGAACATGCGCAGCAGGGCCTGGTTGCCGTGGTTCACGCGCTGGTCGGCATCGAGCGACAACACGCCGGTGGGAATGCTCTCCAGAATCGTCTCCGTCTGGCGCCGTCGTTGATCGAGTTCGGCATTGGCGGCGCTGAGTTCGCGGCTCGAGGCTTCAATCTGCCGCCGGCTGCCTTCCAGGTCTTCAGCCATGCGGTTGAACGAACGGATCAGATCGCCGATTTCATCCGCTGCTGTGACATCCACACGGTGGTCGAGGCGGCCGCGCGCAATCTCTTGCGTTGCTTCCGCCAGAGCGGCCAGCGGCCGGGTTACAATCTTCGCCAGGAAGAGCGCCAGCCACGTGGTGATGAACAACACCACCATGGTCAGCAGCAACAGAAGATACATATAAGTCCGCCGCACGATGCGCCGTGCGCGCGCCAGTTCGTTATAGCGTTGCTGGCTGGCTTCCAGTTGCTGAACCGTGGGCGAGAATTCGCTGGGTAGCGGCATCGCCACCAGAATCAATCCGCCATCTTTTACGGTCGCGCTGCCCAACGTGTATTCCGTCTGTTGCCATGTGAACTGCGCTGGAGGCCCCGCTTTGGCGTCGCTGATCGGCAGTCGCGTCTTGAGCACCGACCACGGCGCCGGCGCGTTGAAGCTGGCTTCTTCGTTTCCATCCCGCAGCGCCAGCGCAAATCCGCCTTGCAGAGTCAGTTCGTGATGTTGAAACTCGCTTACAACACCGGAAAATCCGTGTCCTGAAAACGCATGCTCGATCTCCGGTGAGGCCGCAATTGCCGCTGCTTCCGCCCGCGCATTCTGCATCGCATAACTCGCGAGCAGCGAAACGATCGATTGCGTGTCTGCCCGCACCTCTTCCACCGGCGTCGAGAACCACTTGTCGATCGACCGGTTCATCAGCCCGTACGCAAACCAATACATGAACATGACGGGGACGGAGGAAAGCAGCAGAGCCCCCGCGACCATGCGCGTGCGAAACTTCGAGCCCAGCACTCCCAGCCGCCGCTCGGCGAAGAGTTTCAGCAGATTGCGCGCCAGCACGAAAAATAGCGCAACGAAGAGCAGCGAGATCAGCAGCGAAAGCGCATAAAACACAACCGTCTGCTGGTTCGTTTCAGGCTGCAAAATCGTGTTGTCGAAGGCAGTTTGCGAGACCAGGATGGCAAACAGAATCGCCACAGCAACCGTGAGCAGGATGATCACCCGCTTGCGATAGGAGGTCTTCCGGGGTCGGATTGGCGCAGCTTCTGCCACGAGAAATCAGTACGCCGTAATGAACGTCATTATAGATGCATCGACATGCACCGGGATGCTCGGTTGGAACCGGATTCCCGCACAACCCGCTTCAATGCTCTCGCGGCGCCCGCCGCGCAATCTCGTCGCGCATGGCATCATAGGCGGGTTTGGGTTTGTATGCGCGATCAAAGGGCAGCGCGCCGCCGCGAGTGTCGTGGGAGTGCGAACCGATCCACGACCATTTGTCGGTGAATCCCCAGGTCTGGATTGCCGTGCATCCCCGATTCTCGAGGCAGGCCCTCACCACTGCACGATAAGTCTCCGCCTGGCGGGCGAAATCGTCTTTGGAGACCGGATTCCCTCTGGCATCCACTGGCAGCGAAACATCGAGTTCCGTGATGTGAACCTGCACGCCCAGCGCGGTCAGGCGCGCGATATTCGCGGCGACCGGAGCCGGGTCAAGATCCAATTGCGACAGGTGCATTTGCAAACCTACGCCATCAATGGGCACTCCACGCTGCTTGAAATCCTTCACCATCGCGTAGATGGCGTCAGATTTCTTGCCCACGCCCTCACCTCCGTTGTCGTTGTAAAACAGCAGCGCGTGTGGATCTGCCTCATGCGCCCAGCGAAATGCCTGCTCGACATAGGAAAGGCCCTTATCCGTGAGCCCGATGCCCGGCTGATTAAACCACGGAGAGTCCCTGACTTTACCGTCCTCGTCGAGCGCCTCGTTCACCACGTCCCATGCAAACACCTGCCCGGCATAGTGCTTCATCACCGTAGCGATGTGTTCCTTCAGCAAGGCCGCCATTTGCTCCGGTGTGAAGTGGCCGTGCGTCAGCCAATCCGGATTCTGGTGATCCCAAACCAGGCAGTGCCCTCGAACTTTCATGCGATGCGCTTGCGCGAAGCGAACGACCTCATCGCCGTCGTGGAAGTCGAAACTCCCCTCGTTCTGCCGGACCTCGTTCCGCCGGATCGTGGACCACTTCATCACGTCTTCCGGTTCGACCATGTTGAATTCGCGGGAGAGCGTTTCGGAGTAAGCCGCTTCCGAAAACAGAGACGGTCGCACCGCCGTGCCGACAAGAACATGAGAGGAGTCAGCCGCTTCGCGCAGGGTTGTAGCGGGTGATGCGAGAGGTGTTGAGGCGAGAAGGGAAGAGGCGAGCACGATGCCTGCGAGACCAACAGTCCGAACCATCAGACCATCTTACGTCACCCGCCTTACGTCGTCGGGGCAAGTACAGGCGCGGGGGTTGCTACATTCCGGTTCATGGCCGCGCTGATATCGGCAGTAATATCCTTGCCACCGCGCAGATTCACGACCAGGGACTGAATCGTGAAGATCGGTCCCCATGGAATCCCCCACCAGCCCGCGACGAGACTCAGCAGGGTCCAGGGAAGGCCTTTCGTGACGGTGCTTTCACCGGCTGGAATAAAGTACGCATCCGACGACCGGCGGAAGGTCATAAGCACAACCGAAATGCAGTAGTGGTAGCACACAATCTTTGCACCGCGCTGCAACTCAAATCGCAACTGATCGGTCGACATGCCCTCGATGCCCTGAATCTTCATGTCAATCTCCTTTGGTGGAGTTGAAATTCTAGGTCTGCGCGAGAACGCGGGAAAGGACCAGAAAGGGAATTGACCTTTCGCGGGCGAAATTGGAGGTCGGACTCTTCGATCCGCGCAGCGGACAAATGCGTCCGCCCCTTCCACTGGAATCAGCGCTCGTTGGGTAAAAACGCGTGCAGAGGGCACCCCTCACACGTGGGAACCTTCTTCTTGCAATACGTCTTTCCCACCCCAACAATCAGCCCATGCATTTCGTTGTAGACCTGCGCCAGTGCGGTGCGCTTCGCTGTGCTCATGGCCGAAGGCGGATGCGCCGCTCCACGAATCGCACCCGGCGCAGCCGCGATAACCGGCGCGATCACCTCTTCACTTGCGATCGGCGCCAACGCCGTCTGAAAAAGTTCTCGTATCTCTTCGTAGTCCGCGTTCGGCGGCAAAATTTCATGCCGCTCCAGAATCCGCCGCGTGTAAGCATCGACCACAAATACCGGATGGTTCCCAGCATAGAGAAGAATTGAATCCGCCGTCTCCGGACCGACGCCGTTCAGTTTCAACAATTCCTCGCGAAGCTTTTCCGTCGGCTGAGAAAACAAATGTTCGAGCGAGCCGCCATATTCTTTGTCGAGAAACTTCACGAACGTTTTCAGCCGTGCCGCCTTCTGCCGGAAGTATCCCGAAGGCCGAATCAGTTTCTCTAAGCGCGCAATCGTGACTCGTCGAATCCCTTCCACGCTGAGAATTCCTGCCTGGCGCAAATTCTCGAGCGCGCGCTCTACATTCCCCCAAGCTGTATTCTGGGTGAGGTACGCACCCACGATGACCTCGAACGCACTTTCCGCCGGCCACCAGTGTTGCGCGCCCCACTCGCGGTAGAGCGCGTCGTAATAGCGGCGCAGCCCCGATCGGCTTCGCTCGTCTGCCCTTCGCTCCTGTTCTTTCCGTATTCGCTGGGCTCGAATCTGCGGCAAGCTGAGAGTTTCCTCATTCCGAGTCTAATCGAGTTTTCTACGTCCCATGGGGTGGCCGGCTCTCAGTGGCTTCCGGCTTACTGAAGTCCATGTACCTGGGTCGTTTCTTCCTCGAACCGCGCCGCCAAAACCGGCGTTTGGCGTGGGTTTTAAGGCAATTGTCGCTGCTTTCGCTCACTTCTCCGTCAGGTGCAAGTACCAAAGTAAGTGGTGCGGTAATCGGCTTGCGCTGACAATTTATGTCAACGCGAACGAGCTGGGTTGCTCTCCCAACGCTTGGCAGCCGTTTGCGCCATGGCCTGCATGTTTATCAGGCGTCGTTGCACCCGCGTGCATAGGAGATCGGCGTATGTCTCAACGGCTGGGTGACCTTCTCGTCAAAGAGAAGATCATCACCGCAGAGCAGTTGGAACAAGCGACTAAGACGCAGAAAGAGCAGAACTGCCGCCTCGGCTCTGCGCTGGTGAAGCTCGGCTTTCTGACCGACGAAGACGTCACCAACTTTCTGTCGCGTCAATATGGCGTCCCAGCCATAAATCTTTCCTATTTCGAAATTGACCCTGCCGTGGTCAAGCTGATCCCTTTTGAAACGGCCAAGCGCTACCAGATTCTCCCGCTCAGCCGCGTAGGCGCGTCGCTGACCATCGCCATGGTCGACCCGACGAACGTCTTCGCCATGGACGACATCAAGTTCATGACCGGCTTCAATATCGAGCCGGTAGTCGCATCGGAAAGTTCCATCATTGCGGGCATCGACAAAGCGTACGGAGCAGGCAAAGAAGAAGACCTCGAATCCGTCATGCAGTCGATGTCGGAGATGGGCGACGAAGACGTCGAACTGCAGGCCGAGCAGCAAGAGGTTGGACTCTCGGAGCTGGAGAAAGCCGCCGACGAAGCCCCGGTCGTCAAGCTCGTGAACGTGATTCTCGGCGACGCGGTCAAGCGCGGCGCCAGCGATATCCACATCGAGCCTTACGAAAAAGAATTCCGCGTCCGCTTCCGTATTGACGGCGTGCTCCAGTCGATCATGTCGCCGCCGATGAAGCTAAAAGACGCCATCACGTCGCGTTTGAAGATCATGTCCAAGCTCGACATCAGCGAAAAGCGGCTGCCGCAAGACGGCCGCATCATGCTGAAAATGAACGTTGGGGGACGCAAGAAACAGCTCGACTTCCGCGTCAGCACGCTGCCCGTGTTGTGGGGCGAAAAGATCGTGCTTCGCCTGCTCGACAAAGAAAACCTGCGCCTCGACATGACCAAACTCGGCTTCGAGCCCGAGTCGCTGGTGAAATTCGAGAAAGCCATCCTCAAACCCTACGGCATGGTGCTGGTCACCGGGCCTACGGGATCGGGCAAAACCAACACGCTGTATTCGTCGATCTCCACGCTGAACCGGCCTGACACCAACATCATGACCGCCGAAGATCCAGTCGAATTCCAGTTGGGCGGCGTCAACCAGGTGCAGATGAAAGAGCAGATCGGCTTGAACTTCGCCGCCGCTCTACGATCGTTCTTGCGTCAGGACCCCAACATCATCCTGGTCGGCGAAATTCGAGACTTCGAAACCGCAGAAATCGCCATCAAGGCCGCGCTCACCGGCCACCTCGTGCTTTCCACGCTGCACACCAATGGCGCGCCCGAAACCATTACGCGACTGATGAACATGGGTATCGAACCATTCCTTGTGGCCACCTCCGTGCACCTGATCTGCGCGCAGCGACTCGTTCGCCGCATCTGCAAAGACTGCATCGAGCCCATGGAAGTCCCGGTGCAGACGCTCATCGACGCGGGCTATTCGCCCGAGGAAGCCAAAACGGTAAAGATTCAGAAGGGGAAGGGCTGCGGCGTCTGCAACAACACCGGATACAAGGGCCGCTGCGGATTGTACGAGGTCATGGAAGTGGACGATGAAATTCGCGAACTGGTACTGGTCGGCGCCTCGGCGGTCGAGTTGAAGAAGAAAGCAATCGAGCGCGGCATGATCACGCTGCGCCGCAGCGGGCTGATCAAAGTGGCCGCGGGAATGACCACGCTGGAAGAAGTCGCACGCGAAACGATTCATTAGAGCAGTCCTGAGTCCCGAGTCCTGAGTCCCGAGATGAATAGCGGGTTGCTCACGACTCAGGACTCGGGACTCAGGACTAAAGAAAAGGAAAATCTTGCTATGGGTCTGTCATTAAGCGATCTGCTTAAACGAATGCTGGAAATGAACGGCAGCGACTTGCACATCACCACCAACTCGCCGCCCCAGATTCGCGTGCACGGTCACCTGGTGCCGCTCGATCTGCCGCAGATGACGCCGGCTGAAACCAAGCAGCTGGCCTACAGCGTCATGACCGATTCGCAGAAGCACCGCTTTGAAGAGAGTCTCGAACTCGACTTCTCCTTCGGCTTGAAAGGCCTGGCCCGCTTCCGCGCCAACGTATTCAATCAGCGCGGCGCCACGGCTGCCGTCTTCCGTGTCATTCCCTTCGAGATCAAGAACTTCAACCAGCTCGGCCTTGCGCCCGTAGTCAGCAAGCTCTGCGAAAAGCCGCGCGGCCTGGTTCTGGTCACCGGCCCGACTGGATCGGGCAAGTCGACCACACTGGCTTCGATGATCGACAAGATCAACAGCGAGCGCCACGACCACATCCTCACCATCGAAGACCCGATCGAGTTTGTGCACATGAACAAGAACTGCGTGGTCAACCAGCGCGAACTCCACGCCGACACCAAGAGCTTTACCGACGCGCTGCGCGCCGCCCTTCGTGAAGATCCGGATGTCGTGCTGATCGGCGAAATGCGCGACTTGGAAACCATCGAATCGGCGCTGCGCATTGCCGAAACCGGCCACCTGACCTTCGGCACGTTGCACACCAACTCGGCTACGTCGACCATCAACCGCATTATCGACGTCTTCCCGGCGCACCAGCAGCCGCAGATTCGCGCCCAGCTTTCGCTGGTGCTCGAAGGCATCATGTGCCAAAGCCTGCTGCCGAAGATCGACGGCAAGGGCCGCGCCATGATCATGGAAATCTTGATTCCCAACGCCGCGGTGCGCAACCTGATCCGCGAAGACAAGATTCACCAGATTTACTCCTCGATGCAGTCCGGTCAGGAGAAATTCGGCATGCAGACGTTCAACCAGGCGCTAGCCACGGCCTACTTCCAGAAGCAGATTTCTCTGGAAGTCGCGCTGGCGCGCTCGAGCAACGTCGACGAGTTGCAGGAAATGATCAATCGCGGCGCCAGCCTGTTGAGCCGGCCGACCACGGCAGGCACGACTCTGGCGCGCGGTGCGGCTCCCTCCAAGCGGTAACGAGGAGCGGGCTGACTCTGAGAGCCGACTGATTGAAACGAGTAGAAACTTTTTTCGAGACAGGTACGTGAGGAGAGGCAAATAACCATGCCAGTCTTTACATTTTCCGGCAAGGACGCGAACGGGCAGAAAATTTCCGGCGAGCGGATGGCGGCCAACAAGCAGTCTTTGGCGCAGGCACTCCGGCGCGAGCGCATCACTCCGGGCGCGATTCGCGAAAAGGGCAAGGAATTCTCCCTGCCCACGTTTGGTTCGGGCAAAGTCAGCACCAAGGATATCGCGGTCTTCTTCCGCCAGTTCTCGGTCATGATCGATGCCGGTCTGCCCCTGGTGCAGTGTCTGGAGATTCTCGCTGCCAACCAGGAGAGCCAGTCCTTCCAGAAGACCTTGACCGGCGTCCGCACCACGGTGGAAGGCGGCGCCACGCTGGCCAACGCCATGCGTCAGTATCCGGTGGTCTTCGACGACCTCACCACCAACATGATCGAGGCCGGTGAAACTGGCGGTATTCTCGACATCATTCTGCAGCGCCTTGCGACCTACGTCGAAAAAGCCGTCCGCCTGCGCTCTGCGGTCAAGTCGGCGTTGATTTACCCCGTCGCCGTCGTCAGCATCGCGGTTTTGATCGTCGGCGCGCTGCTCAAGTGGGTCGTGCCGATTTTCTCCAATCTCTTCGCCGGACTCGGCGTGAACCTGCCGCTGCCCACGCGTATCGTCATGGGACTCAGCGCCTTCGTGCAAAGCTTCTGGTGGATTTTCCTGGTGGGTGGGATCGGCCTGTTCTTCGGCGTCAAGCAGATTCGCAAGCATCCTCGGGGCAAGTACTACTTCGACAAAGGCTTGTTGCACCTGCCCGTGATGGGCAACCTGCTGCGCAAGATCGCGGTCGGCCGCTTCACTCGTACGCTTGGCACTTTGATTACATCCGGCGTGCCCATTCTCGAAGGCTTGACCATCACCGCCAAGACCTCGGGCAACGCGGTCCTCGAAGAAGCTCTGATGAAAGTCCGCAAGGCGATCGAAGAGGGCCGCACCATCGTCGATCCGCTGCGCGAGTGCGGCGTGTTTCCCAACATGGTGACGCAGATGATCGGCGTCGGCGAAGCCACGGGCGCTATGGACTCCATGTTGCAGAAGATCGCCGACTTCTACGAAGAAGAAGTCGACGCCGCCACCAAAGACATGTTGGCCATGCTCGAACCAGCCATCATCGCCATGTTGGGCGTGAGCGTCGGCGGCATCGTCATCTCGCTCTATATGCCGTTGTTCGCCATGATCGCCAAGTTGGCGGGATAGGCAATAGCAGGTGGCAAGGTGGCAAAGTGGAAAAGTGACAAGGAGAAATCACTTCGAAACTTTGAAACATTGAAACATCGAAACTTAGAAACCTTGCCACCTTGCCACTTTGCCACCTTGAAACCTGCTAATATGCAACCCACGTTCGACGAGCGCAATTGGCTAACCTGGCTGGTTAAGGTCCGGATCTTCATCCTGGCCCTGCTGCTCGCAATCGAGCTGGCGGTCGCACAGTTCACTCCGTCGCAGCTGCCCATGCGGCTGTTCCTCAGCACCATCCTTTTCTGGTTCAGCATCTCTCTGTTCTACGTTCTGCTGCTTTCGCTCTGGCCGGAGCACCGGCTGCAAGCCGCCATGCAGGTCCTCACCGACCTTTTCCTGGTCAGCCTCGTGATCCATGAAACCGGCGGATGGGACAGCTCGCTGAATTTTCTCTACCCGCTGGTGATCATCGTCGCCAGCGTGCTTCTGCCGCGAGTGTGGGCGCAGCTCATCGCGGCTCTTGCCTTCATCCTTTACGGCACCGTTCTCGAACTCAACTATTACGTCGTCATTCCGTCCTATTGCACGACGCATCCCAGCTTCAAGACCTTGCAGGCGATCATCTTCGTCAATCTGTTCGCCTTCCTCGCCGTGGCGTATCTGGCCGGGCTGCTCACGCAGAAGCTGCGCCAGGTGGGCGTGCAGCTCCAGGACGCCAGCGGCGCGCTGGAAAATCTGCAAGCGCTGCACGAGAACATCATCCACTCCATCAGCAGTGGGCTTATCACCACGAGTCTCGACGGCCGCATCACGCTGGTGAACGCTGCCGCGCAAAAAATGCTGGAGCGCACCGCCGCGGATCTGATCGGCACACCCGTCACGCAGTTATTCATTGATCCCCTGCCTGGAGTCGAGGCCGAACACGCCGAAGTGCGCTTCGAGAATCCGGCGAAGTTTCGCAAGACGTTCCGCGTGCGCGTGGCCACGCTCACGGTGGCCGATAACGAAGAAATGGGATTCGTTTACGCATTTGACGATCTGACCGAAATTCGCCGCCTGGAGCGCGAAGTGCGTATCCAGGACCGACTCGCCGCCGTCGGACGTCTGGCCGCCGCCATCGCTCACGAAATCCGCAATCCGCTTACCTCGATTGCGGGTTCGGTCAGCATGCTCTCCGGCGTACCTGAGATGAATGAAGAGCACCGCCGCCTGCTCGACATCGTCACGCGCGAGTCGCAGCGGCTCAACAGCATCATCACTGACTTTCTCGCCTACTCACGCCCCAAGCAGTATCACTACGAAAAAGTCGACCTGATCCAGCTGGTCGAAGACACGCTTACGCTCATGGAGCACCGCATGACTGCGGAAAACACCGGCATCCGCATCGAGCGCAAGTATTCCGCCACACACGCCTTTGCCTTCGCCGACGGCGACAAGATCAAGCAGGTCTTCTGGAATTTCTGTGAGAACGCAGTCCGCGCCATGACAGCAGAGGGTAAGACCCAAGGCGGCACGCTCAGCGTTTCCGTCGAATCTCCGGGAGAGGACTGGCAGATCGGCTTCACCGACACCGGCGCCGGAATGACTCCGCAGCAGGTCGAGAAAATCTTCGAGCCCTTCCAGTCGAATTTCGAAGGTGGCACCGGCCTCGGCCTCGCCATCGTCTACCAGATCGTGCAGGCGCACGAAGGCAAAGTCTGGGCGCGCTCCAAGCAGGGGCAGGGAACTACTTTCATTCTGAGGTTGCGCCGACTCGAAGCGGAACGCCCCGCAGTCACATGGCCGAACGATACTGCAACCCGCAACGCGATCCCGCAGCTGGCCGCCGCCGCAGGAGGGAGGTTCCGTGGCTAATATTCTGGTCTGCGACGACGAACGCTCCATCTGCGAAATGCTCGACATCTCGCTGCGCCGCGAAGGCCATCGCGTCGAGACCGTGCAGTCCGGCCAGGCCGCCAAAAACAAGATCGACGGCGCGCTCTACGACGTCATCATCACCGATATCAAGATGCCCAACATCGACGGCATCGAGGTCCTGCGCCACGCCCACGCCGTCTCGCCCGACTCCGCCGTCATCCTCATCACTGCCGTCGACGACTACGAAGCCGCCGTCGAAGCCGTCAAAGCCGGAGGGGCCAGCGATTACATCCGCAAAAGCCCCGGACTGGTCGATGAAATCAAGCTCGCGCTCAAGCGCGCCGTAGAAAAATTAGTCCTCAGCAAACAAAATTTCGCGCTGCGCCGCGACGCCGCCACGCGCAACTCGCTCGACAATATCCTCGGCTCCAGTTCAGCCATGGAGAAGCTGAAGGCCACCGTCCGTACTGTGGCCTCGACCGCCAGCACAGTTCTGATTCACGGCGAAAGCGGCACCGGTAAAGAACTCGTCGCCCGCGCCGTGCACGTCTGCTCGCCGCGCGCCACCGATTCCTTCGTCTCCGTAAACTGCGGAGCCTTCCCCGAAACGCTGCTCGAAAGCGAACTCTTCGGCTACGTCAAGGGCGCATTCACCGGAGCGAATCAGAACAAGCGCGGCCTCTTCGAAGTGGCCGACGGCGGCACGATCTTCCTCGACGAAATCAGCGAAATGACGCTGGCCATGCAGGTCAAGCTGCTGCGCGTATTACAAGAGCGCACGGTGCGGCCAGTCGGCGGAACAAGCGAAATCGCGATCGACGTCCGCGTAATCGCCGCCACCAACCGCGATCTCGACAAAGCCGTCGCCGAAAATCTTTTCCGCGAAGATCTTTACTACCGCCTCAACGTGATCCCGATTCGCGTCCCACCGCTGCGCGAGCGCCGCGAAGACATTCCGCTTCTAGCCAATCATTTTCTGAAAAAATACGCGACCGCCGCCGGACGCAGCATCCTCCGCGTGCAGACCGCTTCGCTCGATTCGCTCTGCGAATACGAGTGGCCAGGAAACGTCCGCCAGTTAGAAAACACAGTCGAGCGCGCCGTAGCCCTCGAAACCACAGACGAACTCCACGTCGAACTACCAGCCGAGCGCCCAAAGGCCAAAGCCGCCGCAGCCGCCGCAGGAGCAGGCTCGTTACCAGAAATCGGAGGCGACGTCACACTCCCCGAAGGCGTAGGCATGGAAAACTACGTAGCCGGCATCGAGCGCAGCTTACTGCAAAGCGCCCTGAACCGCAGCGGCGGAGTCCAAACCAAAGCCGCCGACGTCCTGGGAATCTCCTACCGCTCCTTCCGCCACTTGATGAAGAAGTACGGGCTGTAGCTGTCAGCCATTAGCCGTCAGCTCTCAGCCTTCGCGAACACAGGAGTGCGTTGGTGGCTCGTTCCGGCTCAATAAGTGTAATCGGGGATATTTCGCCAACGCCGCTCGCGGTGTAAAGTGTGCAGATCCCGGCTCTTATAAATCCGGATGTTACGCCAGTCATCCCTCCCGAAACGTGAGTGACCTTAATCACTGCTATATCTAGCACTTTGTGTTCTGATTTTTTGTCTCGTAATTCCCGCCTCCCCGAAGAGCACGCCCTTCTGTCGGACGCCCCGTTCCCAGAGGCGAGCGGTGTTTCATTCCTTCCGCCGGATCGGGCGGTCAACTCGGTGTTTTATCGCTGGAGGCGAACATGAAACGTATCAGCATTCTGCTGTTGGTTGTCTTCACCTGTTTCGTTCTGGTTGCGTGGCCGCAATCTCAGCCACAATGGTGGCAACACAAAATCATCACATTTGATGTTCCCGGCGCGGGCAGGGCTGCGGGCCAGGGCACCTATGCCAACGGCATCAACACGGCGGGCGAGATCACTGGTTTTTACATTGACTCCAACAACCGGTATCACGCATTCCTGCGCCACGCCGACGGCACTTTCACGAGGTTTGAGGCTCCGGGAGCGGGCACGGACACTTGGCAGGGCACTGGAGGCTGGGCCATCAACTCCGCAGACACAATCGCGGGAGACTTCGATGATTCGACCTGTGTGAAGCATGGCTACATGCGAGAACCTGACGGCACATTCACCACATTTGAGGCTCCTGGTGCGGGCGATATCCCGGGCACCTGCGGATGGCTAGGATTCTTGCAGGGCACCGACCCGGGGAACATCAACGCTGCGGGAGTGATCGAGGGATTGATGATGGATACGAACAACGTATTCCACGCGTTTCTGCGCGATCCCGACGGCACCTTCACCATCGTCGATGCGCCGGGTGCGGGAACCGGCGCATACCAGGGTACGCTGGCCGCCGCTGAAACAGGACTCAACTCAGCTAGCGCGATGACGGGACCCTACATTGATGCGAACAATGCCTGGCACGGCTATGTGCGCGACCCTGAAGGCAACATCACCACGTTCGACGCTCCGGGCGCATCCCAAGGTACGTATCCCTGGGGCATTAATGAAGTGGGCAAGACCATTGGACAGTACGCTGATGCGAACGGTGTGAGCCACGCCTTCCTGCGCTCCCGCGAGGGCAAGATCCTTACCTTCGACGACCCGAAAGCGGGCACGGACGCCGGTCAGGGCACGATCGGCGTTTTCTTCCTGCCGTCCGGAGGTGTTGGAGGCGCGTACGTAGACGCTCGCAATGTGTCCCATGGATTCGTGCGCGACACTCAGGGCAGGTTCACTACCTTTGACGCTCCGGGCGCAGGCACGGGCGCCGGTCAGGGCACAGCCGTGGGCGGCTTCTTTGGCGTGAACTCAGCGGGCCTGGTCACGGGATGGTCCGTCGACGCGAAGGGTGCGTACCACGGATTCGTGCGGTTCCCGTAAGAGAATCGCAGCCAATACCATGCCGCCCGATGTCTGGGCGGCTTTTCTTGTACCAATTCGGAAGAGTGGTCGTGCGACGACTGACGAAACCAGGCGATTTCACTCATCCGGCGCCAGCTAGACTCCGCCTACTGAAGGCCGAAAACCAGCACCTGACGGCCAAGAGCCAAGAGCCAAGTGCTAGCTTTTCTTCAACTGCTGCTTCCAACCCAGCACGCGCGCCTTTGCGCCTTCAGCCTCCGCCTCGGGAATCATTCCTTTTTTCATGAAAAGCACCGACAAGCTTGTATGCGCCAGCACGTCGTCGGGATCGATGTCCGCGATCTTCTGCGCCACAGTGATCGCTTCGTCGTAGCGTTCTAAATCCTGCAGCACGCGCGCGAGCCCGTGCATCGCCTCGGTGAACGTTGGATCGGCCGCGATCGACTCCCGATACGCGGCAACGGCGTCGTCGAGCTTGCCGTCAGCCATCAGATCAAGCGCGGCGTAGTAGTGGTCTTCTGCTGTTTGGCGGGCGTTTGAGTCAGGCATGGAAATCCGGCGCGGAGCTTGGATTTTACCACGCAGGCGTCGGGCGTCTGGCGTCGGGCGTCAGGCGCAAGAGCCATTTTCCGTGGCGTTGCTCGCAACGGCTTCTGCAACGGCAAGAGTAGGTCACAGCGACCGGCAAGCTGCGTTTCGACCCCTGAGAAAAGCAGGTTCCTCCACTTCGCTCGCTTTCGCTCCGCTCCGGTCGGAATGACAGTTCTTAGCCGCCGGCCGATGCCTGACGCCCGACGCCTGATTTATCATGCCTGCATGCGCCATCGTCTCCGCTTTGTGTGGAATGCCACGAAAGGGCATCGCTTCGCGCCCTGGCGCAGTCCTTACCTGTTGTGGCGCATCGAGACTTACACTGGCGTCAAGATGCAGCAGATCGGCTTTCTGGAATTTTGGGAATTCATGTGGCGGGAGCGCCACGAGCTGTGGAGATTCTTGAGCTGGACCGGCGAGATGGAACGCTATGTTTATCCGAAGTCGAAAAATCAGTGATCAGTGTCCGGTGGTCAGTGGCCAGTCTGTTTGGGAAGATTTGTTCTGGCCACTGACCACTGGCCACTTCTCTATGCTCCAGCTGCGGCTCCGCCTTGTAGTGTGATGCTCACTTCCGCGCCCTTGCCCGCGCCCGTGAGCTGCGCAGCAGGCGCGCGGTTGGCGACAATTTCCAGGTATCCCATGCTACCCAGTACGCCAAACACCTCGCCTGGCGCGCCTTCCGCGTAAGTAGTGCGAATCTCGGTAATTTCCTTGCTGCCGACGACGATCTTGAACTTTCCGCCTGCGCCAAACAGCGCGGGCACATCATCGGGCGTCACGTTGGTGATCAGGTTTCCGAAGCGGTCGACCTTCAGCACCACGCCGCGGATGCGGTTCTCGCCCGCCGGCTTGGGCCGCGGCGCGGCAAATTTCACAAAGTCCTGGATCTCGTCGCCAAATTTGTGCGAGTCGACCTGCTTGGCCAGATACGCCGCTACGGGCGCGAAAACGTCGCGGCCCTGGAACGTGCTGCTCACCGGCTGGTGGAAATAGTGGTCCGAAGTGACATGGCGCACGGTCATGCGGTCTTCGCGCGCATACACCATCGAGAGCACGCCGTTATCGGGCGCCACAAAGTGGTAGCCATCGCTCGATGCGATGATCGGACGGCGTGTCGTGCCCACTCCCGGATCGACGACCACCATGTGCACCGTGCCGGTCGGAAAATAGGAATAGGACTGTGCGATGGCCAGAGCGCCGTCGAGCACGTCATAGGCCTGCACGGCGTGCGTGATATCGACGATCTGCGCGTCCGGCACGATATCGACAATAACGCCCTTCATCGCGCCCACGAAGTGATCGTTGAGGCCAAAATCAGTAGTCAAAGTGACAATCGGATGATGAGCCAATATTCCCCTCGCTGGAAGACAAAATAGCCCTTACGCCGAAAATAATTCGTTCACGGCTGGAGGGTCAAGGCACCGAGGTAATGGGAGGAAGTGATGGGGCGGCGTTACTGCGATTAGAGTAGTCGAACGCGCTACTCGTGCCGCAAGGCCTCGATCGGATTCAGCCGTGACGCGCGAAACGCGGGAATCATGCCGCTGATCAGGCCGACGGCTCCGAGGATCAGAGTAGACGCAATCAGCGTTCCCGGGGCGATGATCAGGCGGATGTCGCCGGCTTCACCGTTTTTCGCGAAGGCGCTGTAGAGCGTTAGGCGGCCGACGCAGAGCGCGACTGTGTAGGCGAGAATTACTCCGAGGACGCCGCCGATGAATGTGATGGTCAGCGCCTCGGCCAGGAACTGCATCAGGATGTACCGGCGCTGCGCGCCCAGCGCTTTTTGCACGCCGATTTCGCGCGTGCGCTGCGTGACTGAAACCAGCATGATGTTCATCAGGCCGACTCCGCCGATGCCGAGCGTGAGCGTGCCGATGAAGCCCATCAGAACTTTTAATCCGAGCGTGATGATTTCGAACTGGTGCACCTGCATCATCAGGTTGAAGACGCGCACAGCCTGACGGTCCGACTGATTGAACTTGTGCACCCCGGCCATGATGCCGCGCACCGCCTGCTCCAGGCTTTCGTATTCGGGCGTTTGATAGGTGAACCAGATCGAATCAAGAAAGTGAGTGCTCTTGATGTCGTTCATGGTGGTGAAGGGAATGTAGACGACGCGGTTGATGTCGTCGTTGCCCTCCTGCATTTTCGCGGCAAGCACGCCGACGACTTCAAAGCTCAATCCGTCGACGCGAATGCGCTCACCCAGCGCGTTTCTTCCGGAGAAGAGTTTTTCTTTTGCCTCCGAGCCGATGACGGCGACGTGCGCACGCTGCACCTGATCTTCGAGATTGTAGAAGCGGCCCTGGTCGAGCTTGAGCGAGCGGACATCGAACACGTTGGGCTCGTTTCCGGTCACTGCGAAGGTGAAGTCGCGCGTGTCATATTGCACGTTGGCCTGCTTACCGACCTCGCCCGTGATGTGCGTGATTTGCGGCAGGTTGGTCGAGAGAGCCTCGACATCTTCCTGTGTGAACTTGATTGCCTCGCCCGACTTTTGCCCGCCGGCCTGCATCGACGTTTTGCCCGGCACCACGATCACCAGCTTTGTGCCGAAGTTGGCGAAGATGTTGGCGCACGCCTGCCCGAAGCCGTCGCCGTAAGCGAGCAACATGACGACTGTCGCGATGCCCCACGCCATGCCGAGCATGGTGAGGGCAGTGCGGCGCCGGTTGTGGCGCATCGCTGTGTAGGCTTCCTGGAGTAAGTCTCGCATCATAGGTCTTGGTCGTGGGTCTTGGGTGTTAGGTCTTAGGAAAACCGGGTCCTAAGAGCCTAAGACCCACGACCCAACACCAAAGACCTTTTCTCACTCCTGCCGCAGCGCTTCCACTGGCGGCAACATCGCCGCTTTGCGCGCGGGATAGAGTCCAGCTACTACTCCCGCCAACGTCAGGCTGCCGATCGCGAGCATGGCTGACATCGGCACCAGCTTCGGCGGATCGAATCCCTGCGGTCCCTGCACTCCGCCCATCATCGCCATCAGGCCGCCGGAAAATGCCATCCCCAGCAAGCCGCTGCCCAGGGTCAACAGCAGGCCCTCGAGAAAGAAGTGGAACAGAATGTTGCGGTTGGTCGCGCCCAACGCCTTGCGCAGGCCAATCTCGTGGGTGCGCTCGCTTACCGCGACCAGCATGATGTTGATCACGCCGATCGCTCCCAGTGCCAGCGTCACCATGCCCACCGCGCCGAGAAACATATTCATCACGTCGAAGATGGTTCCGACCATCTGCGATTCCTGGATCGAGTCCCATTCGTCGAATGCGTTTTCGTCGCTCGAATCAAACTGATGATTCTGCCCGACGATTTTGTGGACTTGCTCTTTGGCCAGTTTGTGCTCGGCCGTGGTCCGCGGCTGGTACTCGATGAACGAAATCGAGTTCTGATGGTTCTCGCCCTTGATGGGGAAGTTCGTGGCCATCACTTCATACGGAATGTAGCCGCGCATGTTGAGCCACATATTGTCGCCGCGGCCCAGGTGCGGCATGGTTCCGATGACTTCGAAGCGCAGGCCGTTGATCAGTACGAACGCGCCCAGCGCCGGACGCCCGGGAAACAGAGTCTTGAGCAGTTCGTTGCCCAGCACGATCACGTTGCGCCGCTGCGCGCCGTCGAGGTCATTGAGCCAGCGTCCTTCTTTCATCGGAAGAAAGCTGATCTCGTTCAGCTGCGGTAGCGTGCCCAGAATTTCGCCGCTGCCGGTGGCGAACTCGCTCACTTCCTTCAAGTCGTTGCGTGAAATGAGCGGGGCGGCGTTGCGGACATATCCGGCTTGCTTGATGTCGAGATAGTCCTGATAGGTGAGCAGGTAGGTGCGCGCGGAACTCATCTGGCCCTTGACCGCGGGCGCGCGGCCCGGAAACAGGAACATGATGTCGTGGCCGAATTCGGCGAGTTGCTTTTTGTTGCCCGAGCGGAAACCTTCGCCCACGCCCACCAGCAGCAGCAGCGATCCCACTCCCCATGCGATTCCGAACATGGTAAGAAACGAGCGCAGCTTGTGCGCCCACAGATTGCGGAAGATCTGCGCGAAGATGTCGCCAACGGTGCGCATTCGTGGACCTGCCTTCAGCCCGCGTTACTCGTAACGCTTTATTCGTAACGCAGAGCTTCAATCGGATTCAGCCGCGACGCCTTCAGCGCAGGAAAGAACCCTGAAACTATTCCAACCATCGACAGAAGCGTAAAAGAGATCAACATCACCGCTACCGAGGCGTGCAGAAAAATCGCGCCTTCGTGATCTGTCGTTTTATAAAACTCGTCATACAAGGGCATGGGTGGAATGACCCACGTCAGCAACTCCGCCGCCAGCATGCCGAGCGCGCCGCCCACAAACGTAAGCACCAGCGCCTCCAGCAAAAACTGCACCAGGATGTGGCGCGGCCGGGCCCCGACCGCCTTGCGTAATCCGATCTCGCGGGTGCGTTCGGTTACCGAGACCAGCATGATGTTCATGACGCCGATGCCGCCGACCGCAAGAGTACAGACACCGATGAGCCCAAGAACGGCTGTTAACCCGTAGGAGAACGCGTTGATCATGCTGCGGTCTTCGATCGTGTCCCACTCCGGAGTGGCCTTGTCGTCTTTGGGATCGAAGTGATGCCGCCGCGCGATCACCTCGCGCGCTGCCATCAGCGCCTTTTTGTTCAACTCGGGTGCGGTCGGCTGAATGATGATCTCGTCGGGATCGCGAATGTTTTTCAAATCGCGCATCAACGCAAACGGAATGAACCCGTTCTCATTGTCCGGACCCTGATACATCGAGTCCTGGATTTTGTTGCGCATGGTCCCGATGACTTCAAAATCGAGGCCGCCGATCTCTACGTGCTGGCCCACACCGGGCGCACCCTGAAAAACTTTCTTCGCCGCCGAATAGCCGAGAATCACCACGCGGCGGTGGTCGGAGAAGTCAGTTTCGTCGAAGTAGCGTCCGTCAGCCAGATCGAGCTTGCGCATCTGTCCATAAGGCAAATCCACGCCACGCACCTGGATCGAGACCATGCGCGTACCGATCTTGAAGCCGAAGTCGCGGTCGATCTCGCCGCTGACTGCGCGCACGAGAGGCACTTCGTCGCGAATCGCCTCTACGTCTTCCAACTCATACTTCACCGGCTTGCCCGCACGCTGCCCGCCAGCCTGCATACTGGTCTGCCCCGGCCACAGCACGATCACGTTGTTCCCCATGTTCAGAAAGGCATGCAGCACGCATCCGCCCAGGCCTTGACCATAGGCGAGAAGGAGCACCACCGAGACCAGTCCCCATCCGATGCCCAGCATGGTAAGCGCCGTGCGCAGACGATTTCGCATCAGCGACTGCCAGCCTTGCGTGATGAGTTCTTTTAAGAACATAAGTTTCAAAGTTTCGAAGGTTTCAAAGTTTCAGGTGGCAAGGTGGCAAAGTGGCAAGGTGGCAAAGCTTAAGTCGTAAGCTCCCACGCTTTTCGAAGGTTTCAAAGGAGCCAAACTCCTGAGTACATTTTCGAGTCCCATGGAGCAAGGTTCTTACTTTGCCACGTTGCCACCTTGCCACTTTTGCTTTTAGTCGATATGCACATCGCCCGAGCCGGTGCGCACCGAGAGCAGCGGCCCGCCGCCGTGCACCTTGCCGCGAATCTGCTTGTGCGATTCCTGCACGCGGCCCTGCACGGTCATCTCGATCGGCGAATTCACGTCGATGGTCCCTGAACTGGTAGAGATGTCCGCGTCAAAAGCCGAGTTGCCCGGCAGCCGCACGCGCACGTTGCCCGAGCCCGTGCGAATTTCCCAGGCGCCGGTTTGCTTGCCTTCGGCGGTAATGTCGCCGCTGCCCGCTTCGCCGCGAAACGCGCCCTGAATGCCGCGTACGTTGATGTTGCCCGAGCCGGTGTGCAGGTCGACCTCGCCCTGGCCGGACTCTTCAATCTCAATGTCGCCGCTGCCCGCGCCGCCCTTCACCGAGCCCGCGACTTCATGGGCGCGCACGTTGCCCGATCCGGTCTGCAGGCGAACGTCGCCCGTCAGCCGCGCCAGCTTCACATCGCCGGAGCCGGTCTGGATTTCGGCATTGCCGTGCGTGCCTTCAATTGTCTGGTCGCCCGAGCCGCTGTGCGTGCGGATCGTTACATCGGCAGGAACCGTGATTTCGTAGTCCACAGAAATGTCGTGGTAGTTCACGTAATCGATGTGAATGCTGTTGCCTTCCTGGCGAATCGGCGGATGCTGCACGATCTCCTGCACATCGGCCTGGCGATTGCCGCGCAGCCAGCGGTCGCCGACAAAAATCTTGCCGTGAATCTGTACTGAGCCTGATCCGCCGGCGCGGATGGTCACGTCGCCGGAGTGCGTCAGCACTTCCAGGTCGACTGGCCCATTTACTTGCATGGTGCGGTCAAAGGTGCCTTGCGGCGTAGAGGCCAGGGCTGCGCAGGTCAGGATTGCAGTCATCGCGACTGCAACCGCCAACCGTGCGGGTAGAGGGAGAGAATGCTTTCGAAATTTATTCATATCGGAGTGACTCCACAGGTGTCATTTCGGCGGCGCGCTGGGCAGGATACATGCCTGCGGTCACCGTGATCAGAGAAAGCGTCAGAATCGACGCGATAATCGAAATGGGAGAAACAATGGGATGCGGAACGAAGTCGGGAAGCGGAAGTGCCTGCAGCGCCACGCAGGTTCCCATACCGAAGGTGAGGCCGAGCGCTCCGCTCACAATGGTCAGCATGGCGGACTCGGCGAAAAACTGCCGCAGGATGTCGCGCTTAGTCGCGCCCATCGCTTTGCGCGTGCCGATCTCGCGCGTGCGCTCGGTCACCGAAACCAGCATGATGTTCATCACGCCGATGCCGCCCAGGCAAAGCGTCACGATTGCTACGCAACCAAAAAATAATGTGACCACACCGAAGATCTTGGCCAGTTGCTTGGCGCCATCCATCGTGTCCCAGATGAAGAGCGCATCTTTATCGAGAGGATCGAAGTGCCGGACGCGGCCGATGGTGCGGCGAACTTGCAGAACCGCTTCTTCGTGCTCTTCCGGGTTTCCAACTTCGAAGACGATGTCATCCAGATATCCGCGCGTGATGCCCGCACCCGGCTTTTCCGGCGGAGGGAAGTCGCGGGAAACCGCCGAGTACGGCGCGAAAAGATAGTCGTTGTCGGGCCCGCTGTAGTTCGAGTTCTGCTTTTTCTCTTCGAGCACACCGACGACCGAGTACGGCAAGCTCTTCACGAGCACGGTCGCGCCAATCGCCGGCTGTCCAGGAAAGAGCTGCCGGTACGCCTTCGATCCCAGCACCAGCACGCGGCGGCCTTCTTTTTCATCGTCGTCGGTGATGAGGCGGCCTTCGGAAACTTTGAGCGAGCGGAAGTCCTGGTAGGCTGGCCACATTCCCACCACGCCGCGATTCGACGAGTTGTACTGGCTGACTTCCGGGACCGTCCGCCGCAGCTCGGGACTGACGTTCTTGATCATGTAGCATTCGTCGCGGATCAGCACGGCGTCGTCGACGTTCAGATGGATCTCTCGTCCTGCAGCGCGCCCGCCGGCCTGCGCGCTCGTCCGTCCACCCCACACGATGACCAGGTCCTTGCCCAGCGTTTCCATGTGGCGCTTCTGGTCAGCGATAAATCCGCGGCCCAGGCCCACCAGCAGGATCACCGACGCGATGCCCCAGACGATGCCGCACATCGTCAGGAACGTCCGCATCTTGTGCGCCCGGAAAGTGGCGACTGCCTGGCGTAGGATTTCGGAGAAATTCATGTGAGTCGCGAACCTTCTAGGTCCCAAAGTGACAAGGTGGCAAAGTGGCAAGGCGAAAAGGCCTAAATGCACCGTGACACCTTGCAACATTGCCACCTTGTCACCTTGCCACCTGAGTTTTACTGCAATACCACCTGATCCCCTTCCTTCAGCCCGCTTAGCACTTCGGTTTTTGCGCCGTTCGAGATGCCGATGTTGACGGCGACTTTATCCTTGCCGTCTTTGCCCTTCGGATTCGGAATCTCAACGGAAGCCTTTTTGTCTTTGTCGTACAAGATCGCGCCTTCGGGAATCTGCAGCACGTTCTTGTGCTCTTCCAGAATGATTTCCGCGTTGGCGGTCATTTCGGCCTTCAGTTCGCCGCCAGGGTTCTGGATGGAGACGCGCACTTCAAACGTCGTAACGTTATCCTTCTCCACGCCCATCGGAGAAATCTTGGTCACCTTGCCGTCGAATGTTTTGTCTTTGAACGACTCGACTTTGATGCGTGCGCGCTGTCCGAGATAGACCTTGCCGATGTCGCTCTCGTCGACTTTGCCCTTTACATAGACTTCGCTGGTGTCGCCCAGCGTCATGACCAGCGTTGCGGTTGATCCCAACACGAGAATCGAGCTGACCGCGTCGCCCATCTGCACATCCCGCGAGAGCACGATGCCATCGATCGGCGAGACGATGTCGGTGTAGCTGAGCTGCTCTTCGAGCTGCTTCAGGTTGGCCTGATCCTGCGCGACCTGCGCCTGCGATTGCGCAATCTTCGCCTTCAGCACCGTGACCTGGGCCTTGGCGACGTTCTGCTTGTTCACCGCCATGGTGTAGTTCTTCTCGGCATCATCGAGCGCGGAAGCCGAGACGACTCCATCTTTCGCCATTCCGATTGCACGATCGTAGGCGCGCTTCAGCGGAGGAACATCCGGACCCTCGGCGTCGACTTTGGCGCGCTCATAGTCGGCCTGAGAGCTGGCGAGATTAGCCTGTGCCGCTTCCAGCGCCGCTTTCGACTGCGCCACCTGCGCCTCGATCTCGACCTTGTCGAGCTGCGCCAGCAACTGGCCCTTCTTTACGCGGTCTCCGTAGTCGACCAGAAGATTCTTCACAATGCCGCTGGCCTTCGACTTCACTTCGACCTTGGTGATCGGCGTGACCTTGCCGGTCGCAACCACGCTCTTCGCCAGATCGCCCTTTTCTACCTTGGCCAGCTTTGAGGGATCAATCTTGGTGCCGCCGCTCTTGGCGGCGATTACGCCCACTGCAATCAGCAGCACGATGCCGAGGCCTACGCTGCTCCATATGATGAGTCTGCGACGCTTCTTCTTATTATTTCCGTTACCGTTCACAACGCCTCCTCGGGAAATTGCCAGGTGGAGATTGGGTGCCATAGCGCCCTCACTCCTTGGTACGCGGCCTGAGTTGCTTTTGTTCCTTAGCTTTCGAGACTTTCTGTTTTCTTGCGAAAAAACTGAAGGGTACCGACGGGTGCAGCCGAAGTCCTCTGCCACCCGTTAGTTAGACACCGTGACCAGAAAAAGGATAGCGAGACCTCTTTCTCATTTCTGTGATGCGAAACACCTAAATTCTTAGTTACTGGAAGACTGACTACGCGTCACTGGCCACCGACCACCGGCCACCACCCACTGCTCTGGCAAATGTCTTTCAAATGTTAGAATTACCTCATCCATGATCGCCTTTGTGCTGCTCCGGGTCTTCTTGATCCTTCTCCTGGTGGCAGCCAATGCGTTTTTCGCCGCCGCGGAGTTTGCCCTGGTCAGCGTGCGCGAGACACGCATTACCCAACTCATCGAAGCCGGACGC
Source organism: Candidatus Solibacter sp. (assembly GCA_035501655.1). Taxonomy (GTDB): domain Bacteria; phylum Acidobacteriota; class Terriglobia; order Terriglobales; family Acidobacteriaceae; genus Sulfotelmatobacter. Next base: position 199,079 of record DATJVU010000006.1, on the reverse strand, counting down.
ATCGGGGCCCGCATCGTGCAGCGTCTGCACGCCCACCTGGACGAAGTCGTCAATGGCGTGCAACTCGGCATCACCATGGTCAGCCTTACGCTGGGCTGGATCGGCGAGCCCATGGTTGCCCGCCTCGTCGAGAGTTTCCAATTCGTGCACCAGGTTCCTCACGCGGCGATCTACGCACACACCATTGCCATCGCGATCGCCTTCAGCCTGATTACATATCTGCATGTGCTGCTTGGCGAACTTGTCCCCAAGACGCTAGCCCTACAGCGCGCCGAGCAGATCGCCCTCGCCGTGGCTGCGCCGATGGAGGCATTTCTTACGCTGGCGCGACCGATTCTTTTCTTTATGCGCCGCTCGGGAGGCCTGGTGTTGCGCCTGTTTGGAGCGCAGCCCGCTCGGCGGGGCGGAGCCGTGCATTCTCCGGACGAGCTGAAATTGATCGTGACGGCCAGCCGGCAATTTGGGCAGATTCCCGAATTTCAGGAAGAGATGATCCACAGCGCCATCGAACTCGACAGCATCACGGTGCGCGAGGTCATGGTCGCCCGGCCTGACATTTTTTCTTTGCCTTCCGATCTCATGCTGGATGATGCGCTCGCGAAAGTTGTGGAAGGGCAGCACTCGCGCATTCCGGTCTACGATCCGCAGCGCGGCCCGGAGCACATCGTCGGCGTGCTTTACTACAAAGACCTGATGCGCTGGATGCGCCTTCGCCTGAGCAATCTCGGCCAGACTACAGCAACGCGCATCAACCGCATGCAGATTGGCCAGATCATGCACGACGTGCTGGTCGTTCCTGAGACGAAAGTTCTTGCCGAGTTGCTGGCCGAATTCAAAGAGCGGCGCCGTCATCTGGCTGTTGTGGTCGACGAGTTCGGATCGACCGCCGGAGTCATCACAGTTGAAGATGTGCTGGAGCAGCTGGTCGGCAATATCGAAGACGAATTCGACGTTTCGCCCAGCGAGCCCGCGCTCGAGGATGAATCGTCGATGGTGCTCGAAGGCTCGGTGAACATCCGCGACTTAGAGGCGGAGTATGGGCTGACCCTGCCGCGCGACGCCGGCTTTGAAACTTTGGCGGGATTTATCCTCGCACGTCTGCAGCGCATTCCGAACCTGCGCGATCACTTCGAATACGAAGGCCGCCGGTATACGGTCGAGGAGCTGGAAGGGCACAGAATCGCCCGCGTGCGCATCGAGAAGATGGCAAGGGTGGAAGGCGAAGCGGAGGCCGCTCGGCAGACCGGCGACTGAAGTTGTGGAGGAGCGGCCCTTCAGGGCCGCGTTGAGATTTTAATTTCTGTCATCCTGAGCGAGCATTGGCTTTCGCGCCAAAGCGCGAAAGCCAAGCGCAGTCGAAGGATCCCTGCTTGACCGACGAACTCTGGTGGTTGCAGGGATCCTTCGACTCCGCGAGTGCATGCGCGCTCGCTACGCTCAGGATGACAAAACCGATGTGCTGATCTGAGTACTGATTACTGACTACCGAGTACCGGGACTGAAATCCATCCTCCAACGCGTGCTTTACACCCTGCCGGTCATCTGGCTGGTCGTTTCTCTCGTATTCCTTCTCATTCACCTCGTTCCCGGAGACCCCATTGCACAGATGCTCGGCGAAGGCGCGCCTGCCGCTGACATCGCCGCCACGCGCCACGCGTATGGACTTGACGCGCCGCTGGGCGAGCAATACATCCGCTACTGGAAGGGGGTGCTGCACGGCAATCTCGGACGCTCCATCCGCTACAACCAGAACGTTACGCAGCTTCTGCGGCAGCGCTATCCCTACACGCTGCGGCTCACGCTGGCTAGCCTGTTTGTCGCGATCGTTCTTTCGATTCCCGCCGGAGTTCGCTCCGCCCGCCGCCGCAATCGCTGGGATGATCGCGTGCTTTCTGTGGTCAGCCTGTTCGGCTTGTCGTTTCCTAATTTCGCGCTCGGGCCAATTCTCATTCTGCTCTTTGCCATCAAGCTGGGGTGGCTGCCCGTCTCCGGCGCGGGATCATTTGCGAGCCTCATCCTGCCCGCGCTCACCATGGGCGGCGCGCTCGCCGCGATTCTCACCCGCATGGTGCGCACGTCGATGCTCGAAGAACTCAGCCAGGACTACATCCGCACCGCGCGCGCCAAAGGCCTGCCCGAGCGCACCGTCGTGTATCGCCACGCGCTGCGCAACGCCATGATCCCGGTGCTCACCGTGCTCGGCCTGCAATTCGGAGCGCTGCTCGCCGGCGCGATCGTCACCGAAAAAATCTTCTCCTGGCCCGGCATCGGCCGCCTCACCATCGACGCCATCTCCAATCGTGACTATTACGTGGTGCAGGGATGCATTCTCGCGATTGGGCTTACGTATGTGGCCGTGAATTTTCTGACCGATGTGATGTACTCGATCGCCAACCCGAGGATTCGGCAGTGATAAAGCGAATCGATTCCTTGCGCAGAACGGGCTGACTAGATTCGAACGCGGCGGCATATTCGCCCTCGCCGGTGGCTGTCGATGGAGATAAGATTGCACTACGAACATGAGACAGGAAATAGACGACTACTTGGAATATTTTGAGGGCCAACTGCAGCCCGACGTTCCAAACGATGCGCGCGAGGTTATTATTCGGTTGAAGCGCGAAAACCTGCTGGATTTTTCGACCGTGCTTGGTAACATCCCACCCGCCGTCCTCTCTTTCAGCCATCTTGCAGACTATGCCTCCGCGTTGGCCGCCCGCGGGACAGACGTGGTGATGAGGGGCGTAATGCTCGATGACGCGTCCGACCTGATCCGCTGGCTGCAACGGCGCGAGCGCCCCAAGCGAATAGGCCGGTACATAGGCAGGTGCATTGCCTCCGCAAAAAAGTCGCTCAGGGGCCAGCGGACTTAACGAGGGCACCTTTTGGAGGGACGGTATGCGAGGGAAGCTGAAGTGTAACAACAAGAAGTGCGCGCGTATTTTCGAGGTCTTGAACTTTCGCCCGAACTCCGGGATCCGATGTCCGCATTGTGGGAAGTCCTCACAGTATCGGACTTCCGACTTTATCCAGGAGACATACCCGAAGGGCTGATCTTACACCAGCTCAACCACAACACGTTGCCCTACCAGCGCCGCAGCCCGCTGCAAGCTCCCCAGCGTAATATCGCGCTTGGGATCAAGAATCCGATCCACCTGAGACCTACTTGTTTTGAGCAATGCCGCCATCCTGGCTTTTGAGATTTTCTTTCTCTTCATCGCCTTCGCCAGTTGCCACGCGACCACTTCTTTGACGGCTTGCGCCCGAGCCTTCTCGAAAATCTTTTCTTCCTTCAAGAAGTCATCAATGCTCGATCCCAAATTCCTCCGGCTCATCTTCTTGTCCATTGGCGCAATGCCTCTTGGCTCTCAAGTTGTACTATTAAAGGTACACCCCAACGTGGCCGAGGGATAGTATGGCAAAGCCGAGCACGAAATGAAACGAAGCGTGACTTCAATTCGGGTAGATAAACGGCTCGCCGATGAAGTCGCGAGGCTTCTTGGCGTAAGAACGCGCACCGAGGCCGTACGAATCGCGGTCAGCGAAGTTGTCGGGATAAAGCGTTTGCGGCGATTAGCGAAAAAGGCGACAAAAACTGCAGGGTAATGGTCGATCAAATCTATTGCTTTTAGCAGTGTGACCCGACGATCTGGTCTCTTCGAAGTTGAAAGCTAAGAAAAATATCGTGCGCCTGTCCGGGTTGTCTGCCTCATTCGCGATCTTGCTGATCCTCAGTCCCGCGTATGCGGCCTCAAAGAGTCATTTCCTCCAGCACTACAACGGCGCTCCATACCAGGACGACCGCCATCACACCGGCGCGCAGAAAATTCCCGGGCGCGTGGAGTGCGCTTATTACGACCGCGGCGGAGAAGGCGTTGCCTACCACGACTCCGACGCGAAGAATCACGGGAGCGGAGAACTCAATCCAGCCGACGGAACTTATCTCAACCAATTCCGCATGAATGAAGGCGTCGATACCTCTTACACAAAGTTCCACGACCAGATTGACAATAATCCGTTCAACGTTATCGAGCCAGCGAAAGATCAACTCTATGTCGGATGGACCGAGCCCGGGGAATGGTTCAACATCACAGTCGAAGTCGAGCGCGAAGGCATGTACGAAGGGGATCTGCTCTACACTTCGAACCGCGGCGGCACGATCTCGCTGGATGTGAATGGCGAGGCGGCGACTCCGGCCTTGACGATTCCGTCTACCTTCAACGCGCACGATCCGATCGCCTGGCGGCAGTGGCATCACTGGAACGTGCTCACCAAGATCGCGCGCCTCCATTTCCGTGGAGGCAAAAATGTACTTACAGTGCACATCCTGACCGAGGGCAACATGAACCTCGCCTACTTCGACTTCGAACCATCGCGCTAGGCGTCGGGCCTAACCACTTACCAGCGCGAATTCCTCCCTGAGCCGAGATTTCGGTTTCGGTCGCGGCTAATCACCATTCGGCGTAATAAGGCTCACAGTATTGGTCTGGCCGTGCGATAATGCTGAACGCTGACGCGTTGTTCTGGCGTTCTGGTTTGAAGAAAAGAGTTTTTTCGCGTCTGAGCGCGGCAGCAAAACCAGACAGGCGGGGGATCTAAACGACTCAGGCGCAGGGCCCGACCAATCTTTTTCAGGAGTAAGCAGTTGGGCATGCACACCGCCGCTTCGCCTGTGCGAAACATTCTGCGCGTTCGCTGGTTCCGATCCTGGCCGGCGCGTTACGGATTTGCGGCCCTGTTGGTTGGACTGGCCGGTGTGGCTCGCTACGCGCTGGGCGTCAGATTCGGACTGACGCTGCCCTTCATTCTTTTCTATCCTGCGGTTCTGCTGGCGGCACTGGCCGGCGGACTTGGGCCAGGCCTCCTCGCCACCCTTCTCTCTGTCGCATCCGGGCGTTTCTTCTTCTTCAGTGGAATTGAGGCGCTGATCAGCGGCCGGCTAAAACTTGCGATCTGGCCGGTGTTGTTTCTCTTCGCCGGAATCGTCCTGAGCGCCCTGGGAGAGCTCGCCCGCCGCTACCAGTCCAGCCTGTCGGAATTTGAATGGCTGGTGGAGAGCCTGGAAGACGGAGTCATTGTTCTGGACCGCGATTACCGCTATGTCATCGCGAATCGCGCCTTTCAGAGCTATCGCGACTTGCCGAAAGAGGAAATTGTTGGGCGCCCTCTGACGGACCTTATGGACGCCGACCTGTTCGCGAGCATGGTTCGTCCTAAACTGGACGAATGCTTCCAGGGTTCCGTCGTCAAGTATGAGAAGCGTTATGCCTACCCGCGCATGGGCGAACGGATCTTCTCGGTCACCTATTTCCCCATCGCCGGACCGAATGGCATCGAACGCGTGGGCTGCATCATGCAGGATGTGACCGAGAGGAAGCGGGCGGACCGTGCTCTCCAACTTTTTCGCACGCTGATCGAAGACTGCAGCGATGCCGTGGAAGTGGCCGATCCCAAGACCCTGCGCTTTCTCGATGTCAATCGTAAAGCCTGCGACGAGCTGGGCTACACGCGCGAAGAAATGCTCCCGATGAGCGTGTACGACGTCAACCCGGAAATTACCCAGGTGGTCCACGATGAAATCATCCAGAAGGTGCGCGACGCCGGGTTCGCCATGTTCGAGACCGTTCATAAGCGGAAGGATGGATCCGTATTTCCCGTCGAGGTGAGCCTGCGCTGCGTGGAACCGGATCAAACCTACCTGGTTGCAATCAGCCGCAACATCAGCGATCGGAAGAAAGCTGAGCTCGCCCTGCGCGAGAGCGAGGACCGTTACCGTGATCTGGTGCAGCATAGCGAAGACCTGGTCTGCACGCACGATCTCGACGGCCGGTTGCTCTCGGTGAATCCGGCTCCGGCGCGCGTTCTCGGATATTCCGTCGAAGAGCTCCTGAATATGCCCATGCGCGAGTTGGTGGCTCCGGAATATCGCGACCAATTTGAAACCTACCTGGAACGCGTGAAGAGCACGGGAACAGATCGCGGCGTGTTGTGCGTGATGACGCGGGGCGGCGAACGCCGCATTTGGGAGTACAACAATTCGCTGCGCACGGAGGGAGTCGCGTCACCGATTGTGCGTGGCATGGCGCACGACATCACCGAGAGGAAACGGGCCGAGGCCGCCTTGCGCAGTTCGGAGCAGCGCTACCGCGACCTGTTTGAAAAAATGGTTGCCGGAGTCGGCATTATCAGCATGGACGGCGAACTGGTGGACTGCAACGACGCGTGGGCCCGCATGTTCGGCTACGACAGTGCCAGCGAATGCCGTGGCACTTCGGTCGTGCAACACTACACTGACAGCGCCGTACGGGAAGAGTTGCTCGAGGAGTTGCGGCAAAACGGCGCAGTTACGAATCGCGAGTTGCACGTGCGGCGAAAAGATGGCTCACCGCTCTGGTTGCTGGTGAACGACATCCTGCTGCGAGACCGGAATCCGCTGCTTCTGCAGGCGACGATCGTCGACATTACGGCGCGCAAGCTGGCCGAGGCGGCGTTGCAGCAGAGCGATGAGAGATTTCGCGTCGCGCTCAAAGATTCGCCGATTACGGTTTTCACTCTGGATCGCGACTTGCGTTACACCTGGATCTACAATCCGCGCTTGCACTGGCAGCAGGAGCTCATCGGAAAAACCGACGCGGAGGCCCTGGGAGAAAACGAAGTCGAGTCGTTTCGCGAGCTGAAGAAAAAGGTGCTGGAAACCGGCACGGCCTTACGGGCGGAAGTCATGCTGGCTCAAAACGGCTCAGCCTACGCCTGCGACATTACGTTGGAGCCTTTGTTCGACTCCCAGAAAAACATCGTGGGAATCACGGGCGCAGCCATGGATATTGCTCGCCTGCGCGAACTGGCCGACAACCTGCAGGATGCGAAGGAAAGACTTACGCAGGAAAAGTCCTACCTCGAAAAGGAAATCGAAGCCGAGCTAGGATTCGAGCAGATCGTTGGGCAGAGTCCTTCACTGCGAGAGGTGCTCAAGAAGGCCAAAGTCGTCGCGCCCACCGAGGCCTCGGTTCTGCTTCTCGGCGAAACCGGAACCGGCAAGGAACTCGTGGCGCGTGCGGTGCATGCTCTAAGTCCGCGGGCGCGGGGAAGCTTCATCAAGCTGAACTGTGCCGCGGTTCCGTCTGGTTTGCTGGAAAGTGAACTCTTCGGTCACGAGAAAGGAGCTTTCACCGGCGCGGTCAGCCAAAAAGTGGGTCGCCTGGAGTTGGCTGATCACGGCACGATGTTTCTTGACGAAGTCGGTGAACTTCCACCCGAGTTGCAGCCGAAACTCCTGCGCGTGTTGCAGGATCGGGAATTCGAACGGCTGGGGGGGGTGCGGACGCTACGCGTGGATGTGCGCATCGTGGCTGCAACCAATCGTGACTTGCTTCAGGATGTTGGCAACAGGCGATTCCGCGAGGACTTGTATTACCGCCTTAATGTGTTCCCCATCCAGATGCCGCCGCTGCGCGAGCGGCGATCGGATATTGCTCTGCTTGTCCAACACTTTGTGGCCAAGTATGCCGCTCGGATGGGTAAACAAATCGATCGGGTTCCCGACGAAACGATGGAGATTCTGCAGAACTGGAACTGGCCCGGCAATGTGCGCGAGTTGGAAAACATCATTGAACGCATGGTCATTCTGAGCCGTGGTTCAACGCTTGCGCCGCCGCCGGCCGAGCTGGAAGGGCCCCAGGAAGTGCTGGACGACAATCTCACCGAAGTGGAGCGCGACCACATTGTGCGCGTGCTTCGCGAAACTGGCGGCGTGCTTTCCGGTGTGGATGGAGCAGCGAGCCGCCTCGGCATCAAGCGCACGACTCTCCAGTCCATGCTGAAGCGATTCGGCATTGCAGTGAACGACTACCGGGCGGGTACTGGCACCCGTGGCCGCCGCTCTGACGCCTAGCTGAATTCTTTACCACGGAGGCACGGAACACGGAGGAAAGGAATTGTTGATTTCTTGATTGTTGAATGGTTGGCAGCAACCCAGCCTGTTGTATCGCGCTTCAGCCCATGTCAAGAACAGGAATCGGTAATGATTTTCTCCGTGTCTCTGTGACTCTGTGGTGAAAAAGCGCTACTTCGCGAGGCGATTGTACTTTTTCAGCACTTCGCGCAGGCGGTCGTGCGGCAGCGCAATGGCAGTGTGGTTGTCGATGCCAGTCATGGTTTCGGCGGCGACCATCGCGTTCACCACCGCCTCTTCTGTGGCCTGCACCGTCGCCAGGAAAACCGGATCGAGCGAATCATTCGGCAGCATCGTAAGCTGATGCAGACCCTTGGTGCCGACCGCGCCCGGGTTCGCCGTTGAAAACGCGATGAAGATGTCTCCCGATCCATCGCCGGAGTAGCTGCCGTCGCGTCCGAGCCCGAGCGAGACTTTTTTGGCGATCCGCTTCAGTTGTGTGGGAATCAGCGGTGCGTCGGTGGCGACGACAACGATGATCGAGCCGGTATCGCTGCCATAGGCGGGATGCTCTGCAATCTCGCGCCCCACGGGAACTCCGGCGATGCGAAGCTGGTCGCGTCGCCCGTAGTTGCACTGCACCAGAACTCCAACCGTATAGCCACCATCCTTCGCGTTGAGCACGCGCGAACTGGTCCCGATCCCACCTTTGAATTCATTGCAGATCATCCCCGTCCCCCCGCCGACGTTTCCTTCCTCCACCTGGCCCGAGTGCGCGGAGTCGAGTGCGTGCCAGGCGTCTTCCGGCTTCACGTGAAATCCGTTGATGTCGTTGAGCCAGCCGTCCCAGGTTTCGGCCACGACGGGCAGCGACCACCAGTAGCCTTCCATATCAGGTGAGCCATGCTTGACCTTCCACGCAATCACCGCATCGCGTACGACGCCCACGCTATGTGTGTTGGTAATCATGACGGGACCGTTCAGGAAGCCGGAGTCGTCGACCCACGTTGTGCCAGTCATTTCGCCGTTGCCGTTGAGCGTGAACCACGCGGCGAAGACGGCGTCATTCGAATTTTTTCCGCGCGGATGAATCGCCGTCACGCCGGTTCGCACCGGGCCATTGCCGACTTCGAGCTTGCCTTGACCGGAGATGAGCGTGGTGTGGCCGACTTCAACCCCCTTTACGTCAGTGATGGCGTTGTTAGCGCCGGCTGCGCCGTCGAAGGGCACTCCAAGGTCGCGGGCGCGTGGCTTGGTCTGGGCCACGGCGACAATGGACAGGAGAAGTGTGATGATCAGGCGGCGATGCATGAGGCCTCCGGCAAAGGAGGGAGTATACAGGTAAATGGGAGCCGCACACGGATTCGTTTCGCGTTCGTTCACCACAAAGCAACGGCAGAGTACAATCGCAGCAACGAACCTGCTTAATGAATCACCGTTTCAAAACTACTTTGCGAGGGTGCGATGGATAGCTGGAAGAAAGCGGCGGTGCTGGGAACGATTGGGGCGGCAGGCATTCTGTTCATGAAGAAGAAATATCCGGCGGGCGTGCTGGCCACAGGCGTGGGGTTGGCGCTGCTGGCATCGGAGTATCCCGAGAAGTTTGACACGGTGAAGCGTGCGCTGCCTGACTATTTTGATCGCGCCATGCGCGTCATGGAGATGGCCGGACAGGCCGGCAGGCGAATCACCGACGCTGCCGGGCGCAGCGCCGCCGAGGCCTGGGACGAACTGGGAGTCTAAGGGCGGGCGCGGGCTTCGGCCCTCGGGCGTCAGGCTTGGATGCCTAGCAACTCGCGAAATTATTTGCTGAATTTCAATGGCCGATGCCCAAAGCCCGACGCCTGCTTTATTCGATGCCTAGCTGCTTTCTCGCGTCGGGGCTGAGGCGTTCGGGGGTCCAGGGCGGAGTCCAGACTACGTTGACGGCGGCGTTGCGGATGCCGGGGAGTTGTTCCAGCCGCGATTTTACCTGCATGCTGATGTTGACGTGCTCGGGGCAGCCCTGTGCGGTGAGGGTCATGTCGACGGAGACGTCTTGTTTCTCTTGATCCGGGCCGTCTGCGGCCGCGAAGTTGACTTTGTAGATCAGGCCGAGATCGACGATGTTGACCGGAATTTCGGGGTCGTAGCAGCTTTTGAGCGCGCTCAGGACGTCTTGTTCGGTAACCGGCATGGAATCCTCTCAGATAAAGTCTAACGTAGGGCCGGGAAAAGTGTGTAACGGGATTGTCAACGCGCGCCGCAGTCGAAGCGCAGCATGCATGCGATCCTGAGCGAAAAGCAGATTCCTCGGTCGCCGTCGCCTTTGCTCCGGCTCGGTCGGAATGACAAGAATCCAAGACTCTTGAGACAAAGGGAACCCCCGTTCCTTTCTCCGATGGCATCCAAGTCCGGTTGTATACACTTTTCCTATGATGAGCCCTGAGGCGAAGCAGAAGATTCAGCTGGCGCTGATTCTGGCGATGATCGTGGCCGCCGGCCGCGCGGCCTATATCTTTTATCAACGGCACGAAGAGAAGGCTGAGGCCGAGAAGCAGGCGAAGGCTCGCGAGGTCGGCTACTCGAACGCCGACTACTATGTGAATCCCAAGAAGTTGTATCCCCACGACTTGAAATCGGCGAAGGAGTTGACCCAGCAACCTGTCTGGGTCAAAGAGGGATACCGGTACACGTACTATCCGTATAACCCGACGACGAAGAAGGTGGATTTCGGTAAAGAGGCCGGACTGCTGCTACCGATTGAAAAACTCGCGATCAAAGACGTGGTGACAGCGGTGGCACCCCACACCGAAGTGCGCCAGCAGGTGATGGCCGTGTTCCAGGAAAACGGAAAAGATTGCGCGGTGCCCATCGGCTATGAGAATGATGGCGAATACAAGATTTATTCCGACGAAATGTTTTTTATTGAAGACCCGCACGACCTGTACAAGCATTGGCCGCCGGATGTTTGGCAGGCGGTGGAGAAGCATCAGGTGAAGCAGGGAATGAATGAAATGCAGGCCGACTTCGCCATCGGCATGGGCGTGCCCAATGCGGGAGATACTTCGTATGAGAAGACGGTGAAGTATCCGAATGGGGGGAAGCCGGTTGTCGTTGTCTATCGTGATGGGAGGGCAGCGGAGATTAAGGCTGGGGAGTAGACTCTATTGCTTTCTGCCCAGTTTTTCCATGCGCAATCAGACTGCGTCATCCCGACAGCCCGCGCTTTTCTTCGCGGGCGGAGGGATCTCCGAGCAGCTTCTTTGTGGGAGATTCTTCGCTCCTTCTGCGCTCAGGATGAAACGTTGCGTTTTAGAATGCCGCGTCTTCTATGAATTGACTCTCCAGATTTTCTTTTGCTGCTCTCTTTGGATGTTTCAGTGTTCAGTCTCGTTCCGCTCGCTTTCCCCTAGTCTCTAGCCTCTAGCCCCTGGTTCAAAAAACGTTAGGAGTGATCACTCCCACAACGGGCGTCAGCCTCGAGCCAATCGAGGTAGCTCACCTGAAGCGCCCTGGTCGGATGTCCGGTCTCCTCGCTCGCGTGGGGAGGGTTGCGCGGGCCGCCAGTTTCCCGGGACTGGGGCGGCAACACATCCGGGCCCTACGATGTCCACATTAGTACATCCAGTTTTCTCAGTCACGGTTGCTCGTCACAATCGCGAAATAAATTCTGTGGAAAAGTTTGAGCAGTGGCTAATGGTCGGTAGTCAGTGGCCAGATTTCGACCGCTGCTTTTTCGCGATGTCATCCTGAGCGGCGGCTTCGCCGCCGCGAGGGACCTTACGTGGGTTCGATCAGACGGTGCAGCCAAGTAGATCGGCTCAGACGCCGGCAGCATACCGGGTCTCGTTGGCCGCATCTTTGCGGCCTGCGGTCGTACGGTCCTTCACGGTGGCTTCGCCACCGTTGAGGATGACAATTTCTTCTGGGCTCACGGCTTTCGTCAGCGAGAAGCAGGTTCCTCACCGCGCCTTTGGCGCGATTCGGAATGACATCACTTTATTTTTCCTCGCAACACTGTGATCGACGCTCTTGGAAGCACATAAAGAGTTCCGGAATTCGCTTCGACTGAGCCGCCGACTGGGGGATGCTCCGGGTCGGCGTGGCTGTTGAGGGCGTCGCTCTTCCACAAATATTGCTCAACGCCGAAGCTGACTACGCTTACTGGGCCAGTGAACGATTCGGCGTGTTTGCTCGGGCCCTCGAATGCTACACGAATTGAGTGTGCGTTCGATTCGTCGCGGTTGACCAGCATCAGCGACCAGTTTCCGTCGGGACGGCGCACGGCGTAGCTTGTGACCAGCGCGTTTCCCGCGTCGTCTTTTACATCAATCGATGAGGGAAACATTTCATGCACGCCGGAGCGGTGCTGCACCCACTCCATGTTGATCATGTGGGCGGCGTAGTAGAGCGCGGTGTAGCCGACGATATCGTATTCGCGGGGCGCTAGGAAGTTCGACCAGCTCGCCCATCCTTCGCAACTGTTCTGCAGTCCCTGCGGCTGAATCGGCGAGTGATAAAAAGCGGCACCGCCGCCTTCAAAAAAAGACCCGATGTTGTCGGCTAGCCAGAGACCGGAGAAGATTGTGCTCATCGGTCCGGTGAGCTGTGCGGCAAGATGGCTCTCGGTGACCATGAGCGGGACGTCGGCGGGCACGCCGTCGTCGCGCCAGATTTTCAAAATGCCCTTCATCAGCTGCGGTTCAACATACAGCGACTTCCAGGTGACCTCGCAGGGCTCGAACGGATAGTGCTCAAACGAAACGAAGGCGAGGTCTCTGATGTGGCCGTGCGATTTCAGGTAGTCGACGAAGCGTCCCATCCAGGAGACGCGGCCCGTGGCGTCGGGCCAGACGCGGATGTCTTCGTTCACGCCTTCGAAAATGGGGCCGCCGAGTTTCAACTTTGGATCGACTTTGTGGATTGCGTCGGCCCACTGAACATAGAGCGCGCCGTAGTCTTCGGGCATGGCGTGCTTGCCATCGGGCTCCTCTCCCATTTCGATGTAGCCGATGGGATATCCGCGCTTTTCGATGTAAGCGATCTGCGCGGCCGAGTCGTCGGGCGTGCCATAGAGCATCGTCACGGGAATCATCGCCGGGAGATTATTGGTGATGCCGCTCGTGAAGAAAAGATCGAAGCCGGTGTGCTGGTAGTTGCCGGTTGCGTTGACGTCTTGCGCAGAGTGCCAGGGATCAATCGATGAGGAGCAGAATTCGGGCGCGTCTTTGCCGGTGGCGCCTTGCTTCACGTCAGTGAACGCGCCGCTGGCGTCGATGCTGCCGGCGTGAATTTCCTGGATGCCGTAGCCTACGCAGTTGCGAACGTCGTCGGAGCCGTGCTCGTCGCAGGTGTTGGAGGATTCGGTCATGAGCACGCGTAAGAATCGCGCGTTCACGGCTGTATCGGTGAGCTTGAGATTGACTGTTCCGCCCTTGGCATTTTTCAGTGCGCCGTTGGGGAAAACTTTCCATGTGCCATCGGGACCGCGATCGAAGTCGAGCGCATCGCGGGCGTTGCCGTTTGAGCCTTCCCAATATTCGACTTGATAAGCGACGGCGTAGGGATCTTTCCATGCGATCTGAATCGCGTTGACGGGCTGCGGCGTGCGCAGATCGACGACGACCCATTGCGGATGGAGTGCGTCGCTTTCGTGCGTGAATTTGCTCGTGAGATATGGATTGCTCTTCCAGTAGCTGGAGTTCGGTGTCTGAATCGGGCGGTCGCCGCTGGTGGAGAATCCGCGGTGCGGCAGGCCGTAGGCGAGAATGTACCGCGTGGGTTCTTTCAGGTCGGTGCTGCCGGTGAAGTATCCGGAGCTGTGCGCGGCGTCGCTCCAGGTGCCGTTTTCGGTCCAGTGCCAGGCGGCCATGCGGAGTTCGGTGTTATTGCGGTATGTGATTGGTCCCCAGCCGGCGGAGAGGGACTCCTGCAGAATGTGCGGGGTGAAAACTTTGTCGATGCCGTTGTGAGAGAGCACGTCGAGCGAACTGCCGAGCGATCGGTCGGGGTCGAAAGTGTTGAGCACGTGTTTGGGATCGGTGTCGACGTGGAGCGTGGCCGGTTGCTGGGCTGCGGCTAGGGTGACGAGAGCGAGTAGGAGGGCGCAGAGTTTCATTGTGGCCTCTGGGGTTTTCAAGGGATAGTAAAACGTTGCAATAGAGCTTTTTGCAAGAGGTTTTCAGGTGCGTTTCATGGTGCGAAAACTTCAGTTGTCAAATCTGAAAAAATCATTCACCACAGAGGACGCGGAGGACACACGGAAAAGCGGAGCGGTGTATGCTGGCAGTTCTCTGCGATCTCTGCGAGTTTTCTTCTGCGATCTCTGCGGTCAAGTGCTTTTGATCTTGGCGCTTTTTAAAGCTTTTAACCGCTGAGGACGCAGAGAAAAACCCGCAGAGATCGCGGAGAACATCGGGGACAAAAATGAAAACTTGGTGCTTCATGTTCGGTTTCGGGATGCTTGTGCTCGGCATGAGCTCTGCTACGTGGGCACAGGCGTCGGCAATTCCGGCTGAGCGGCAGATGCAACCGGAGGAACTCGTCAAGATTTTGGGTGGCTCGGGTGAGAAGCCGCTGCTGTTGCAGGTCGGGTCGCATGTGTTGTACGCGCAGGCGCATATTCCGGGATCGGAGTATATGGGCGCGGCTTCAACCGATGCTGGGCTGCAGCAGTTGCGCAAGTGGGTGGAGGCTGTGCCGCGCGGAAAATTTATTGTGCTCTATTGCGGATGCTGCCCCTGGAGTCATTGTCCGAATATCAAGCCGGCGTACGATGCGCTGGTGGCTATGACGTTCACCAATGTGAAGGTTCTGTACATCGCCGACAATTTCGGCACGAACTGGGTTGACAAGCATTATCCGGTGGCGAAGGGGGAATGACGTGAGCGCGATGTTGCGAAGAGCGCTCCTGACCGGCTTCTTGATCCTGCTGGTGATTGGAGGGTTCTATCTGCGGAGGCGTCCTACGACGCATGAGTTGCGAACTGCGCCTGATTTCAAACTCATGCAGTTTGACGGGCCTGAGCTGGAGCTCAGTTCGTTTCGCGGGAAAGTCGTGGTCGTGGATTTCTGGGCGACGTGGTGCGTGCCCTGCCGCGAGGAGATTCCGCACCTGGTCGAGTTGCAGCAGAAATATGCGGATCGTGGGCTGCAGATTATTGGCGTGTCGATTGACGATTCTCCCGAGCCGGTGCGCGGGTTTTATAAGCAGTTTCGGATGAACTATCCGGTAGTGATGGGGACGGCGAAGACCGGCGAGGACTACGGCGGCGTGCTGGGATTGCCGATTACGTTTTTCATTGGCCGCGATGGGAAGAACTACGCGAAGAAGATCGGGGCGCAGAGCGCTGCGGTGCTGGAAGGGGAGATTCAGAAGTTGCTGTAGGGATGTGGCCAGGCGGCGGGCAAAAGGTTTCACGTAACGGCAGGGATCGTTCGACTGCGGTTGTGCTCCGGGTTCCGCGAAGCACAATCCTCGCTCAGGATGACAACCGGAAAAAATCCAAAAGGAAAATCAATCTCGTAATCTGCTGAAAATAAAGCTGTTTCTCTAGGCCGGTAGCTCAGGCAACGTGAAACGACTGGCTTGCAACTAACAAATTAGTTGACGTTTTGGCAGGGTGTACGTCTTAATCAATGTGATCCAACTTCTGTGGGGCTGGGAGTCATTGTTGAGCCAGGGTTGATCCCGGAAGTGTCCGCGCGAGGAAAGCGAGGAGGGAAGTTTGGCGCGTAACAAGTCTGCAATTCTGACCGAAGCCGAGTTGCGCATCATGAATGTGTTGTGGGAGCGCGGCTCTGCGACCGTTCATGAGGTGCTGGCCGCGCTGCCGGAGAAGCCTCCTCTCGCCTACAACTCAGTGCTGACGATCGTTCGCATTCTGGAAAAAAAGGGATACGTGAAGCACGTCAAGGATAGGCGTGCGCACGTGTACACCGCGCGCGTCGACAAGAGAGATGCGACGCGCAGCGAGGTGCGGCGGCTGGTGAGCCGTTTCTTCGGCGATTCGCACGAGATGCTGGTGCTGAACATCCTGGAAGAGCAGAGCATGGACGCGGAAGAGTTGGCGCGCGTGCGACAGCTGCTGGAGAGGGCGAAGTGAGCGCGATGGACTGGGAATTGGAGACAATCGCGCGGATGTCGGCGGCGGGGATCGTCGACTCCCTGGTGATCGGAAGCGCGGTCGCAATCTTTGCAGCTCTGATGCTGAAGATGCCGCGCCGCTCGGATTCGGGAACAAGATTTGCAGTGTGGTTTGCGGCATTGATGACCATTGCGGGGGTGCCGTTTGTCGGCCGACTCTCGGCGGCTGCGGTAGTCGCGGGGTCGCATAGTTTTGGGCGCGCGGTGCTGACGTTGCCGGGATCATGGGCCGTGTATGCGTTGGCGGCTTGGGCGGCCGTCGCGGTGTGGGGATTAGTACGTGTCGGGATTGGATTTTGGCACGTGCATGCGTTGCGGCGGCGCTGCCAGCCGGTTGATGCTGAGGTGCTCGAACCGCTGGTGCGCGTCACGCTCGACAAGAACGCATGCCGGGGACTGGTCCTTTGCGTCTCCGACGAAGTTCAGGTTCCGACTGCGATTGGGTTGGTAAAGCCGGCGGTCGTGCTTCCGCAGTGGGTGATGAAAGAACTTTCGGGCGCGGAGTTGAACCAGATTTTGTTGCACGAGTTGGCACACCTGCGACGCTTCGACGACTGGACGAACCTGGCGCAAAAGATAGTGAAGGCGCTGTTCTTCTTCCATCCGGCGGTGTGGTGGATCGAGCGGAAGATCTCGCTGGAGCGCGAGATGGCGTGCGACGACGCGGTGCTCGAAGAGACGGAGAATCCGCGGGCATATGCGGAATGCCTGGCGCATCTGGCGGAGAAGACGTTTATTCAGCGCAGCATCGCGCTGGCGCAGGCCGCGCTGGGCAAGATGCGGCAGACGTCGCTTCGCGTGGCGCAGATTCTGAACAGAAATCGAGATCGAGAGGGAAGCAGCGGGCTCGGCTGGAAGCTGGGCGTGCCGGTGCTGGCAGGATTTGCAGTGGTGTGCGTAGCCGGGATTGCACGGGCACCGCGGCTGGTGGCCTTTTCCGATGGCGGGACATCGGTTGCTCCAAACGCCGCGCGGGTGAGCTTTGACGCAGGCTCTCCTATCGCAATTCCGGCTACGCGGGTAGGGTGGAAGATTTCTGTGGGCGCAGCACCAAAGCCCGCAGTTCATCTTCAGTCATATTTTGTGCCGCGTGCGAAGCAGGCGCCGTTGAAGAGGAATGGACCGCGCAAAGCGGCTCCGTTGCTGGCAGAGAATGAGCCGGCTCCGCGTATGGAAGACCTGATGCGGCAGGCGAGGCTGAGCCCGCCTGCTTTGATCGCGACACCTGTGTTTGCGACGCAAGCCGTATACGTAGTGTTTGAAGGGCGTGGCTTCGGTGTGTCAGATCGGGGCGTGCCCGGCCAGGCCGTGTATGAGATCCGGGTATGGCGGTTGGTGGTGTTCCATCCTGTGGTTGATCCGGACAAAAAGACTCCGCACAAAGAAACTTAGAGAGTGAGAGAAAACCAAGCGAAGGAATTTTCGGTTTCGTTAACAACTAATGAATTAGTTACAAAAATTCTTTTGGAGAGAGGATGTTTGCGATGAATGCAGCAACGTGGTGGAAAGACGCAAAGACAAAATGGATCCGGTGCATTGCCGTGCCGATGTTAGCCGTGGTGCTGGCCGGATTCACAACTTATGAATGTGTGAAGCCCTCCCCGGCGCGTGCGGCTGATGCATCACCGTCGGCCGCGCCGCTCGATGTCGACAGCGTGAACGCAATTCTTCAACTCGACAAAGCGATGGAAACAGTGGCGGCGCGCGTGACGCCGGCCGTGGTCAACGTAACCGTCACCTCGCGCACGAAGGGCAACGAAATGGCGGACGGCGACATGCCGCAGGAGTTCAAGCGCTTCTTCGGGCCCGGTAACCAGTTCGGACAATTTTTCGGGCAAGGATTTCCGCGGCAGCCGCAGATTGAACACGGCATGGGCAGCGGCGTGGTGATCTCTCCTGATGGCTACATCGTGACCAACAATCACGTCGTGGATGGAGCGGTCGACGTTCGCGTGACCACCAGCAACCGCCGCGTGATGAAGGCTAAGGTGATCGGTACTGATCCGTTGACCGATCTCGCCGTGTTGAAGGTCGACGGCAAAGACATGGACAGCGCACCGTGGGGCGACTCGAAGGCGGTGCGGCAGGGACAGACGGTGCTGGCGTTCGGCAATCCCTATGGATTTCGATTCACGGTGACGCGCGGAATCGTGAGCGCGGTGAACCGGCCGAATCCGGATGCAAGCGATGCGCGCAAGCCGGGCGAATTCATTCAGACCGATGCGGCGATCAATCCGGGCAATTCGGGCGGACCGCTGGTGAATGCGCGTGGTGAAGTGGTGGGAATCAATACTTTCCTGATTTCGCCTTCGGGATCGTTCTCGGGGATGGGATTCGCCATTCCGACGCAGATCGTGCGGCCGACGGTGGAAACACTGATTCGTGATGGCAAAGTGAGCCATGGGCGAATCGGAATCGGTATTGCGGATGTGACGCCGGAGAACGCGAAGTTTTTCGACGAGAAGAATGCTAGCGGCGGAGTGGTGACGCAGGTTGAGCCGGATTCGCCGGGAGCGAAGGCCGGCTTGCAGATCGGCGACGTTGTGACCGAGATCGACGGGCAGAAAGTGAACGATGCCGGCGAGTTGCAAGTGACGATCAGCCAGAAGCAGCCGGGCACGAAGGTCACGTTAACGGTGCTGCGCGATGGCAAGAGCATGACGATTCCGGTGACGCTCGAAGAAATGGGAGATCGTCCGGGTCAGCACAGCGCAAGCAATGGCAAGGGTGAAGGCAAAGGGCGGTGGGGCATCGGCCTCGGCAACCTGACGCCGGATCTCCGCGAGCAACTGCAGGCGCCCAGCGATGTGAAGGGCGCGCTGATCGAACAAGTGCAGCCGGGAAGCCCAGCAGACAACGCCGGGCTGCAGCGCGGCGACATCATTTTGGAAGTGAATCGTCACAAGGTGCAGTCGGCGAGCGAGGTGCAGCAGGCTTTGTCGAATGTCGCTCAGGGCGATGACGCTTTGCTTCTGGTGTGGTCAAATGGCGGGAATACGTTCCGCGTGCTGCATTCGCAGGAAGGGATGTAACACGAGTATGTAGGCCGGATTTCTCACGACTAGAGTCGAAGGCCCCATCTTCTTTCGCAACCAAAGCGAACGAAGGTGGGGCTCTCGTTTTGTAGACGTTGTTCGGACTAATGCGAATGGATGGTTTTTTAAGAATCACTTTTGACCGCGATTAATTTTTCGCGGCGTCCTTGTCTCTTCTGCCGCGATTTCCACAAAGTCCCTCGCAAAACACTTGTGCAGAAGGCGAAGTGCATCGTAGACTCCTTGGCGACCTCCCCTAAGGTTTTCGACCGATGGAGTTAGTACATGCCGTCGGCGAAGAATAAAGTTTCGGTCTCCCCCGAGACGGAACAGGTTCCCGCGCCACTCCTCTCCCGCCTGGGAATCCGTCATCAGTATCACTTTGTGGCGCCGGTGTGTCAGCCGGCGGAAGCAAACGTTTTCCTGGGCCCCCGCAGCGCACGATCCTGACGGAGAGACCTTTTATGGCTGGCGAATCTGCCACGGCAGCACCGGTTGTTCGTGTACTGGTTGCAGACAGTTCGCGCATTCACACGCAGCTGATGTCGGATGCCTTGAAGCGCGATCCAGGGCTGAGTGTGGTGGCGTGGAACGGACAGATTTCCGGTTTGGTGGCGACGGTGATGGCGGAGCGCGTGGACGTGCTGGCCGTCAGTTGCTCGATGGAAGGACAATCCTTTCGCGGGCTGGACCTAGTGCGCGATCTGGTGGCAGAGAAGCCGGCGGTGCGAGCGGTGGTGTTGCTTGACTCGCAGGATCGCGATGTCGTGATCGAAGCTTTTCGCGCAGGCGCACGCGGAGTATTCAGCCGTGATGGTTCGGTGGAGAGTTTCTGCAAGTGCATCCATCGTGTGCACCAAGGACAGATCTGGGCGAACACGCGGCAGGTGGAGTTCGTGCTGGAGACACTGGCGGCGAGCCCCACGCTGCGTATGGCGGGTGGAAAAGGGCTCAAGGTTCTTTCAAAGCGCGAGAATGAAGTTGTGCGCCATCTGGCACAGGGATTGACCAATCGCGAAATCGCCGAGCGCATGGATCTGAGCCAGCACACCATCAAGAACTATCTCTTCCGGGTATTCGACAAGCTGGGAGTATCGAGCCGTGTCGAGTTGTTGTTCTTGGCGCTCAGCCAGGATGCCGGCGCGGAAGGCGTGAATGAAAGCGATGCTGGCGAAGAGTGAGACGAATTGGGGAGCGTCGGCCGAGGTCTTTCCGTGCGTCAAAGTTGTTTGGAGAGAGAGGCCCTTTCAGGGCCGCGTTTCGACACCAGCGAGAAAAGAGCTCTAGCCCCTGTGGTGCCGCTGCGGTCTGAATTACAGTTACGTGGCGCGTCCCAACGCGGCATGCCGGGCCTGAAGGCCCTGTCCTTATTCTGAACGCTGAAAGCCGCTCTGGACGGGCTGCTCTTCCACAATGTTGCCCGACCTATTTGCCGGTTCGCGGATCCCACACCGGCTTGCCCTTGTCGTCGCGGAACATCAGCGTGTCGGTGCCTTTGACAAGTTGACGCGCCAGGATCACCTCCGCAGTTTCCTGCTTTACTTTGGAGCCGGTGATCGCGATCTCGTCGCCTTTGGCGAAGGTGATCCCCATCTCATCCTGAAATGGCTTAGGGCACACGTAGATGGTGAGTGTGTCGTCTCCGCTCTTCACGATCAGTTGGGTGAAGTCTTTTCTGGTTCCGAAGGGGACGGGCTTCACTTCTTCAACGATGCCCTTGGTCTTCATCTCCGTCTGGCTGTTGTATTGAGGGGCGGCAGAAGGAGACGCGTCCTGCTTCTGCGCGCTGAGAGAGGCGGTGAGCAGGAAAGTCAACGCCAAGGAGAGAAAAGATTGTCTTTGAAACGGAGTGAAAGACGGCGGTCCGAGTGACACGGCCTCCTCCTCGTTGCTGCCGGGGTTCAAGATGACTGCCCGGATTACTTCATCTTCGCTACGATAAGGCCGTTTCTCGGCTTCGAATAAGGACGGGAGAATCCTACACCCGGGGGACTGGCGATACCAGTGTGGAATCGACGATTTCGGCTTTCGGGATGAAGGACTCGAAAAAGAGCCTTCATGCTCTCCCGCGACGGACCGACTTGGGAAGTCAAAGCGGGTTGTCTTACAATGCTCGCCACTCGTTCTTCCGGATAAACTCATTCTTCCCGCATTAAGAGGAGTTGAGCGGTCTCGATGGCGGCGACTTCAACCAGCGCGGATCCGTCCCTGGAATTTGCCGGCAGAGTCGCGGCTCCCTGTGTATTCGTGCTGTTTGGCGCGGCCGGCGATCTGACCAAGCGCAAACTCATTCCCGCACTGTTCAACCTGGTAAAAGCGAGGCTGCTGCCGGAGAACTTCGCCCTGGTCGGCGTATCGGTTGACGACCTGAATGCGGATTCCTTCCGCAAACAGGTGAGCGAGTTTCTGCCGCCCGCAAGCAACGGAGACGGCGATCACCTCGAATGGCTGCGGCAGCGCCTGTTTTACGAGCGCGGAGACTTCGCCGATGCGGGCATGTTTACCAAATTGCGCGAGCGGCTGGGCGCAATCGATGCCGAGCGCAATACCGAGGGCAACTATCTTTTTTATCTGGCGACAGCGCCCAAGTTCTTTGCGCCGATCGTGCAGCAACTCGGAAATGCAGGATTGGCTCGGCAGGAGAACGGCCAGTGGCGGCGCGTCGTGATCGAGAAGCCGTTCGGGCAGGATCTGGAATCGGCGAAGTCGCTGAATCGCGACATCAAAAGCGTATTAAACGAAAATCAGATCTTCCGCATCGACCATTACTTGGGCAAAGAGACGGTGCAGAACATCATGGTGTTCCGCTTCGACAATGCCATCTTCGAGCCGATCTGGAATCGGCGCTACATCGATCATGTGCAGATCACAAATGCCGAGACCGTGGGCGTGGAGCGGCGCGGGGCGTACTTCGATAGCGCCGGCACGCTGCGCGACATGGTTCCGAATCACGTCATGCAGTTGCTCAGCCTGATTGCGATGGAGTCTCCGGTTTCGCTTCAGGCCGACGCCGTGCGCAACGAGCAGGCGAAGGTGCTGCACTCGCTGTTGCCGCTGAATTCCGAAGACGTTTTGCAGCGCAGCGTGCGTGGCCAATATGGCGAAGGGATGATCGCCGGCGAGAAAGTGCCGAAATACCGCGCGGAGCCGGGAGTCTCGCCGGAATCGCGCACGGAAACTTTCGTGGCGATGAAGCTCAACATCGACAACTGGCGCTGGGCCGGAGTGCCGTTTTATCTGCGGACGGGTAAGCGGCTGGCGAAGCGGCACACTGAGATTGCAATCCAATTCAAGCGCACGCCCTTTGAGCTGCTGCGGCATGCGCCATTCCACAAGTCGCACACCAACACGCTGGTGATCCAGATTCAGCCAGCGGAGGCGATTTCGCTCAGCTTCGGCGCCAAAGTTCCCGGCCCGTTGCTGCGTGTGGGTTCAGTCGACATGAGTTTCGAATATTCGAAATATTTTGGCGCGGAAGCATACACCGGCTATGAGGTGCTGCTCTACGACTGCATGATCGGCGATGCGACGCTATTCCAGCGCGCGGACATGGTAGAAGCGGGATGGAGAGTGGTCGATCCTATGCTCGACGTGTGGAAGGCGCTGCCGCCGCGGAAGTTTCCGAACTATGCTTCGGGCACGTGGGGGCCTGCGGAGGCGGATCAACTGCTGGAGCAGGACGGCCGGCAATGGAGGGAGATTGAGCCATGATTCTTGCGGGAGATATCGGCGGAACGCGCACACGGCTGGCGGCGTTTGAGACGGAAGCGAACCGGCTGCAGTGCGTGGTGGAAAAGACCTATCCGAGCCAGGAACACGCCGGGTTAGCGGAGATTCTGGCGCAGTTCGTAAAGACCGAGGGCATTCCGGTGCACAGTGCGTGCCTGGGTGTCGCGGGGCCGGTGCGCAACGGACGCAGCAAGATTTCGAATCTGCCCTGGACGATCGACGCGCGCGAGACAGCAAAGCAGTTGAAACTGAATGTTGTCGGCCTGCTCAACGATCTCGAAGCGTATGCCTATGGAATCGACGCGCTGGAGTCCAAGGATTTCATTACGCTGAGCGAAGGCTCGGACGACGCGGAAGGGAATCGGGCGGTAATTTCGGCGCGCACCGGGCTCGGCGTGGCGGGCTTATATTGGGACGGGTACCGGCATCATCCATTTGCCTGCGAAGGCGGACACGCGGACTTTGCGCCACGCGACACGCTGCAGACAGAATTGCTCAGCTATCTGCAAAAAAAATATGGGCGCATCAGTTATGAGCGTGTTTTGTCTGGGCCGGGAATTCGGAACATTTACGAGTTTCTGCGCGAGACTCGCAAAGCCGAAGAGCCGGCCTGGCTGACCGAGCAGATGCGCGAGGCGCACGACGTGCCAGCGCTGATTTCGAAGCTGGCGCTCGAAGGGAAGGCGCCTATCTGCGAACAGGCGCTGGGCATCTTCGTCAACGTATTCGGAGCCGAGACCGGAAACTGCGCTTTGCGCTACATGACGACGGGCGGCATTTTCATCGGCGGGATCATCGCGGGAAAAATCGTGTCGCGGATGCAGGGGCCGGAATTTATGCAGGCGTTCCTCGACAAAGGCAGGATGGAGACGCTGCTGAAAGACATGCCGGTGAGAGTGATCGTGAATGACGATTGCGGGTTGATCGGGGCGGCGCGATACACGCTGGTGCAAAAAGCCTTCGGCAGCGCCAATCGCGTCGCGAGCTAGCCAGGGCTGTCACTCTGGCAGCTCGTTACTTTCGCTACCTTTGGCCCGCGGCAAAGAGACTAATTAGTTGACGCGCGTGCAACAATTACATTCTGGGCGGCTGTTGATGTTTCTCGAAAGCCCCACGGAATCATGAGGTTGGAGTTTGGCAATCTCGATGCAACCTTTCCTTCAGTTCCCGTACTCATAGTGTGCTCGTCTTTCGGCTGGGCCGGGGCGTTCGAGAAAGTTCCCGCTTCGGCGCAGGAATCGCCCATGTAGTTTGCGACTTGCTTCCGCGGTTCTGTGAATAAGGACGCATCCCATGCGACTGCTCAGCGCGCGACTTATCGTTTCCCTCATCGTCGGCGTAACCCTGGTCTCATTGTGCACTTCCTACTACCAGGTGCTGATGCAGAGCCGCGGCCTGAAACGTGACTTGCAGCGCCGCGCAGAAATTCTGGGCGAGAGCATGGCGCGGAACGTGGAGCGCGATCTCGATCGTGACTCCCACCAGAACCTCGAAAAAACCGTGCAGCACTTCGGCAACCGCGAGCATCTGGCGGGACTCGCCGTTTACGATCCCCAAGGACATCCCATCACGATGACCACGATTCTGGAGCCGCTGCTCACGACGACTCCCGACGTCGTGAATCAGGCCCTGCGCGAAAACAAGCCCACCGATGCGTTCCTCAAAATCGGCAGCGCCTCCATCAACATCCACGCGCTGCCGCTGCACCGCGGCGATGAGATCATCGGCAGCCTCGCGATCGTGCACGACTGGGGCTACATCCGCGGAGAGAGCTACCGTATCTGGCGCGAAACGTTTTTGAGCGCCCTGGCGCACGTGTTCCTGATTGTGCTGATCACGTTGCTGATCGTGCGCTGGAGCATTGCCGGGCCCATTGCGCGAACGGCGCAGTGGATGAAGACGTTGCGCACGGGTCGCGGTGTGGCGCGGATCAAGCTGCCGGATCTGGAGTTGTTCCGTCCCTTGGCGCGGGAAGTGGCGACCTTTGCCGAGAGCCTGAACACGGCGCGCTCGGCGGCGGAACTCGAAGCGCGGCTGCGCGAGACCAGCGAATCGGTCTGGACGGCGGATCGCCTTGCCGTCCACGTACAGGCTCGGCTGGCGGATGGAAGATTGTTCGTTGTCTCCAACCGCGAGCCGTACATGCACACGCGAAAGGGGAAGTCGGTCGAAGTGAACGTTCCACCGAGTGGGCTGGTGACCGCGATCGAGCCCGTGCTTCGCGCCTGCGGTGGCACCTGGGTCGCGCACGGGTCGGGCGATGCCGACGTGGAAGCGGTGGATGCAAACGACCGGCTGCCGGTTCCGCCGGACGATCCCCGCTACACGCTGCGGCGCATCTGGCTGAATAAGGAAGAGGAAGAAGGCTATTACTACGGCTTTTCGAACGAGGGCCTGTGGCCTCTCTGCCACATTGCGCATACGCGGCCACTGTTTCGCGCCAACGACTGGAAGCACTACCAGGAAGTGAACCAGAAATTCGCCGACGCGCTGCTCGAAGAAATGGAGAGCACGGCCCGTCCCGTGGTTCTGGTGCAGGACTATCACTTCGCGCTGCTACCGCGCATGATCAAGAAGAAGCGTCCGGATGCGCGGGTGGCGATTTTCTGGCATATTCCGTGGCCGAATCCCGAGGCCTTTGGAATCTGCCCATGGCAGCGCGAACTTGTAGATGGCTTGCTGGGCGCGGATTTGATCGGATTTCACATTCAATCGCATTGCACGAATTTTCTGCAGACTGTCGACCGCATAGTAGAGTCGCGCATCGATTGGGAGCACTTCTCGGTGCAGCGGCTCGATCATAGGACAGCGGTGCGGCCGTATCCGATTAGCGTCGAATTTACTGACGCGCGGCCGACCGACGTGAGCCAGGAAGCGGCCAAAGAGTCGGCGTACGAAGAACGCGCGGCTCTATTTAAGACGCTCGGCGTGAATGCCGCGTCGATGGGCGTGGGCGTCGATCGGCTCGACTACACCAAGGGAATCCTCGAACGCTTTCTCGCGATCGAGCGATTCCTCGAAAAGTATTCGGCGTACCAGGGAGTCTTTACGTTCGTGCAGATCGGCGCGCCCAGCCGCACGCACATCAAGCGCTATCACGACCTGCAGGCAGAAGTGGAGGCCGAAGCCGACCGCATCAACTGGCGCTTCCAGGTCGACCAGTGGAAGCCCATTGTGCTGCTCAATCGGCAGCACTCGCACAAAGAAATCTTGCCGTACTATCGGGCGGCAGATTTGTGCCTGGTGACCTCGCTGCACGACGGGATGAACCTGGTGGCCAAAGAATTCATTGCCACGCGGCAGGACGAGCGTGGCGTGCTGATTCTCAGTTGCTTCACCGGCGCGGCGCGCGAGTTGCGCGATGCGCTGCAAGTGAATCCTTACGACATAGACCAAACTGCAGAGGCGATTCGCGCCGCCATCGAAATGGATCCGGAAGAGAAGCAACTGCGCATGCAGCACATGCGCAAGGTGATTCGCGAGCAGAATATTTACCGCTGGGCGGGCAGCCTGATCGGCGATTTGTGCGAGATTCGGCTGGAGTCAGCGGAGTCTGGCACCGAACGCTTCCGCGCGGGCGCAGGCGCCGCTTAGTTGTCAGGCGCGGTGTAAGCGCCAATACCTCATCGACTGCGTCATCCTGAGCGGAGCCGTTCTTCAGGCGTAGCGAAGGATCCCCCTTAAAGACACTGTTCGGGAGATCCCTCCGACCGCTGGAAAAAGCGCGGTCGTTCGGGATGACGCCGACGCATAAGAGTGCCGTTCGTTTTCCGCACTTCAGACTCCGGCGTCAACGCGAGCGCGTCTCTGCTTCAGCCAGCCAGCCGCGCCGCAAGCTTTCCGGCGCAACACTCGACATATACGGTTTCAGATCAAGAATCGGCGTGCCGTTGAGCATGTCGAGTCCGCGGACGTGAAGCATGCGGCCGTCGCGGCGCAGAACTTCCACCACGGTCAGCCCAATCGGGTTCGGTCGGCGCGGAGAGCGCGTGGCAAAGACTCCGTGCTGGCGATTGTTGTCGGCGGGCGGAGTGGCGATGAGGTCGTATCCGTCGGCGCGGTCAAATTCCCATAAGACAAAGAAGTGCGAGAAGCCCTCGACATCCAGCAATCCCGCCTCAAATTCCGGCAGGATTTCGAGCACGCCTTCGGCCTCATGCTTCACGCCAAGGCCTTTGGGAATTTCCTTTGAGCTTTCATACGGACTGCGAACATGGCCGATCGGGACAGGAGTGAACATCGGGGGAATCCTTTTGTGGGGATAAGTCTATTTTCGCATGGAGGAGGAGTGCGATGCGGCCTGCAGTCTCAGTTCCGAGCGTTAGGCTATCTCACGGGCGTCATCCCGAACGGAGCCGCTTTTCAGGCGCAGTGAGGGATCTCCCGCGCCACGGCTGCAGGATTGGGGAGATCCCTCGGCCCGCGAAGAAGTGCGCGGGCTCTCGGGATGACGAATAACTATTCTTCCCTCTTTTGTTCGTCTGGCTTGCGCAAGCGGACAACCGCCACCGTGGCGTAGCGTGACAGCGCTGGAAGCGCGCGCAAAAGAAAATCGCTGGTCCGGAGGACTGTGCGCGTAGTCTTCGGAATCGCCCGCTGCACCAGCGGAACGAATGGGAGCCGGAAGAACCGCAGGCCGTCAGAATCGAAACCTTCCTGAAACGTGCGGAATTCGTCGCGGGTCAGCGGGTGTTCGTCTTCGGAAATGTCTTCATGGCTCGGAAAGAACGACCGCAGCACGCCGTATCCGGCGCTGAAACGAATCGGCTCCTTCAGAACGACGAGGCCTCCCGGCCGCAAAACGCGCAGCATCTCGGCTCGCGCCCGCGGCAGATCGAGGTGGTGAATCAGCGACATACAGAAAATGACTTCCACTGAAGAGTCGGGCAACTCAGTGTCGTAGGCACTGCCCACTCGAACCTCCGCTTGGAGTCCGGCTTCATCAAGGCGGCGCCTCGCGACCGCGATCAGCTCGGGCGAAAGGTCGATACCAATAACTCGCCCCCCCCCCCGCGATGAACGAGAGGGACCATTTCCTCACCCGAGCCGCAACCCAAGTCGAGTATTGTGCGTCCCCGAGCATCCCCGAGCAGGTGAAATGCATACTCCAGCGGATTCGGCGTATCCGCGGGAGGATTCAAGTACCGCTCAAACTTGATCGGCCGAAGGACAATCTTGCTGGCCTCAGATGCGCTGCGGGCGACTTCGGATTGCTCGTTAATGGCCATGCGCAGGGGGACCGTTTGTGTAACTCCACCAGTTCTACTGCTCTTCCTTCTTTTCCGGTTCGCGCGGCAGCGGCGCCTCTATCGGCTTGCGCGGAAGCATCTGGTCGCGCATGGCGGTGTCGTAGACGAAGCTGGCTACGATGACGGCGATTTGCTTGAGGTCGTCGGGCTGCAGGCGGTCGTAGACGTCCATATTGGAGTGGTGCGTGCGGGTTTCGTATTCGATCGGGTCCTGAATGAACTGGAAGCCGGGGATGCCGGCGGCGTCGAATGAAAGGTGGTCGGTGCCTCCGGTGTTGCGCATGGAGATCGTGGTCATGCCTAGATCTTTGAAGGGCTTCATCCAGGCTTCGAAAATCGGCGCTACCGCGGAATTCTCCTGCAAGTAAATGCCGCGAATTTTTCCCGAGCCGTTGTCGACGTTGAAGTAGCCGGAGACTTTTGCCTGCTCCGGCTTCACCGTTACCGCTCCGGCGTCGCGGCGCAGAAGCGTGGGCATGCCCTTCATATTGGGATCGTCCAGCGGCGGTCGCGAGCCGAAATGTTTTTCGACATAGCCCTGCGAGCCGAGCAGGCCTTCTTCTTCGCCGCTCCACAGGCCGATGCGGATGGTGCGCCGCGGCTTGATGTCGAGAGCCTCCAGAATCCTCACGGCTTCCATCATCACGATCGATCCAGCGCCGTTGTCGGTGGCGCCGGTGCCGGCGTGCCAGGAGTCGAGGTGGGCGCCGAGCATGACGACTTCATCTTTCTTGTCGGTGCCCGGAATCTCGGCGATGGTGTCGTACTGCATCGGGTCGTCGTCGGTGAAGGTGTTGATGACGTTGAGTTCGAGCGTGACTTCTTTTTTCTGCTGCAGCAGGCGCACGATGCGGGCCCACTGCTCGGAAGCCATGGTGAGCTGCGGCATCGGCGTGGTCTCTCCGGTCTTGAACGAACCGCCGGACTGCACGAACACCGTGCCTCCGCCCGCGGTGCCGCGGCTGTGGTCGATGACCGCCAGAACTTTCTCATCGGCGAAGAACTGCATCATTTCCTTCACGAACTGTTGCCGCCGCGCGAACTCTGCGCGCCGCGAGGGCTGGCGGTCGGGCGGCACCTGGTAATCCGACTCTTTTGTTAAATCGTCGTCTGTATAGCGCTTGAAGGGCGCTTCGGTGATGGGCTTGATTTCGGCGTCGGGCCCGAGCAGCACAATCATCCCGGCGAGCTTGCCTTTGTATTTGTCGAAGTCTTCTTTCTTCTCCAGATTCAAGCGGATGCACTTTCCCGTGACCACGCCGTTGGTGCCGGGAGTCCAAGCCTTGGCATAGACGATTAACGGCGTAACATCAGGAGCGAGCATCCGCGCGTTGACGTACTGATTCGCCCATCCGCGACCGAACGGTCCCCAGGATTCCAAATGCGCATTGCTCAGGCCCATCGCGGTGAACTGGTCGCGCGTCCATTCGTTGGCGCGCTTCATATTGGGTGAGCCGGTCAGGCGCTCGCCAATGTTATCCATAAGTCCCGAGGCCAGCTCCATCACCTTCGAGTTGCGGAAGCCCTCGTAGCGAATTCTGGAGATGGTCTCGAGATCAACTTTTTCTTTGTCCTTGTCTTGGGACCACAGGGCAGGGACAACGAACGTTACGGAAAACAAAATCAGGGCAAGCGAACGAACGAGTCGCGGGGACCGGGTCATCAAGCAGCGCTCCTCAAGTGAAAATCAATCGGGGATTATACAGCCGAGTAACGAAGCGGCCGCGCGCGGAATTGTAAAACTACGTCAAGACGACGCCCCCCCTCACCAGGTTCTGTCATTCCGAACCGGCGCGAATCGGCGGTGAGGAACCTGCTTCTCTGACACAAAGCTCAATGGATGCCCCTTACATCCATTGACGTGCCTGCCCGCATCTCTCTATTCTCGTAAGAGCTTTATTCCATATCCCAGGCGCTCAACTTTAAGGATGGCGGATGAGAAAGCTGTTTATTCTGGCGCTGATCGCGCTTGAAATCGCAGTCGGCGGCTGCGGCACGCATACACCCAACACCACGGTGACCACGTCGGCCGGAGGAAACTGGCAGGCGATACTGCTGGGCGGCCAGGGTCAGTCGGGGACGCTCGATTTCGTTACGGCGTTTACCGTTGGCACCGGCGGCGGCACGCTCGACATTACATCGTTCAGCTTTCTCACCGCAGGGGTTTGTTTTGCCAATGGCGAGAGCGAGAGCGGGAGCGCGACGCTGGTCACCGATTCCAGCAACAACGTGACCGGAACCATGAGCTACACGGTTACGGGAACCTCAACCGGCGTGACGCTTACACTCGATGGCACTGCGGTGACCGGCACTTCCAACGCGGGCAAGCTGACGGGCGGCGTAGTTACTGGCACCTGGAGCCTGACCAGCAGCGCCAGCGGTTGCACCTCCGTGCAGGCCGGAACGTTTACCCTGACGCAGACCAGTACCTAATCTTCCGGCAGTCTTCCTCCTCAACTTTCGCGTGGCGTCGTCCCTGCTATACAGTGGAAGCCATGAAGCGCTCCGTGCAACAGGTCGGCGAAGCGGTGGGCGCGCGTCTGATCGGCGATGGCAGCCGCGAAATCGAGCACGTCGCGAGCCTTGAATCGGCGTCGGCCAACGATCTGGTTTTTGTCGAAGATGAAAAAAACTTCGCGGCCGCGCTGTCATCGCGCGCGGGGGCATTGATCGCGGGAGAATTCGCTACGAAGGTGACGAGCGACCGGCCCTTGCTCATCAGCGATCACCCGAAACTTGCATTTGCGCGAGCGGCGCGGTTTCTCGCGGATTCACATGATCAGCAAGTTGCTGGAGTGCATCCAACGGCGGTTGTTGACCCGTCAGCGTCGCTGAGCCGGGGCGTGAGCGTGGGCGCGCGAGGAGTGATCGGCGCCAGCGCGAAGATCGGGGAGAACACGGTAATCGGCGAGGGTTGCGCAATCGGCGCGGGCGTAATTGTCGGGCGTGATTGCAAAATTTATCCCAATGTCACGATTTATCCCGGCACGACTCTGGGTGATCGCGTAATCGTGCATGCGGGCGCGGTGCTGGGCAGCGATGGCTTCGGCTACGTGCGCGATAGCAAGACGGGCCAGTACGAAAAATTTCCGCAGGTGGGCAAGCTGGCGATCGAAGATGACGTGGAGATCGGCGCGAACACGACCATCGATCGGGGCGCGCTCGACGAAACGCGCATCCAACGCGGGGCGAAGATCGACAACCTCGTTCACATCGGGCACAACTGCCAGATCGGCGAAGATGTGGTGATCGCCGCGCAGACGGGACTGTCGGGAAGCATCGTCATTGAAAAAGGCGCGGTGCTCGGAGGGCAGGTGGGCATCGGCGAGCACGCGCGCATCGGCGAGGGCGTGATGCTGGGTGGGCAGGGCGGCGTGCTGCCGAACAAAATTCTGCGCGGCAAAGGTGTGGCGTTCTGGGGAACGCCCGCGCAGCCGCTGCGCGAATATCTGAAGCAGTTGGCGACTGTGGCAAGGTTAACGAAAAAAGATTGAAGAGGGAACGGGAAGGGCACGGCTTCAGCCGTGCCGCTTGGAATCGGGAACGACACGGGGTTTAGCCCCTGAGGAGGGCGCTCCATCCGCCAGCCGAATCCTATGTACTCATCGCTCATTGTCATCGGCGGCCACTCGCGCAGCGTAGGCAAGACCAGCGTGGTCGCGGGATTGATCTCAGCCCTGCCCGAATTTGAGTGGACCGCGGCGAAAATCACGCAATACGGCCACGGAGTCTGCTCCGCCAACGGCGAGGCCTGCGATTGCGCGACCGGAGACCACTCATGGGCGATTTCCGAGGAGCGAGATAGATCTGGCGAGTCCGACACGTCGCGCTTTCTGTTGGTGGGAGCGAAGAACGTATTGTGGGTGCGTACCGAGCAAGGCAGACTCGCCGAGGCCATGCCAACGCTACGCCAGCGGCTTGAAGGCGCACACAACGTGATCATCGAATCGAACAGCGTTCTGAAATTTTTGAAACCGGACTTGTACTTAACCGTACTTGATCCGGAAACGGCGGACTTCAAGGATTCCGCAAGAGAGTTTCTGGACCGAGCCGACGCCGTAATCCTTCACGATCCGAAGGGCAACGCAAAGTGGCAGTCAGTCTCACTTAAGCCGGTAGCTGATCGTCCAATATTTCGCATTCAGCCGCCGCCGTACGTCACACCCGAAATTGTGGAGTTCGTCCGCACGAGACTGACGAAAGACGCAGCGTCGAGAGTTCTGGCCACCGACCACTGACCCCTGACCACTGCTCTTTGCTATTCTTGCGCGTGCGGCAAATTCACTGGAGCGCCTGGCTGTTGATCGTGTTGTCGGCGGTCTTGCAGGTGCTCATCTTTCCTTTGCCCGGCGTTTACGTCCTTTCCTGGTTTGCCATCACACCGCTGATTCTCGCGCTCCTGCGTACCCGCCGGGCGGGCGCGCTTGAAGTCGAGGATGCAGTCCGCTTGCAGCCCGCGACTCTGTGGCAGGCATTCGTGCTTGCTTACGTGTGCGGCATTCTCTGGTACGCCGGCACTTGCTACTGGATCTTCGACACCATGCGCCTCTACGGCGGCCTGAGCATGCCCATGGCGCTGCTGGTGCTGTTTCTGTTCTGCTGCTATCTGGGTCTCTATCACGGAGTGTTCGGGCTATTGTTCAGCCTCCTTGTCGGGCGGGGACGTGACTACCGGCGTGTGCTCGTCGCTACGCCATTGGTCTGGGTCGCGATGGAGCTGGCGCGGGCTCGAATCACAGGGTTTCCATGGAATCTGCTTGGCACTGCCCAGATAGAAAACATTGCGATGTGCCGCATTGCGTCCTGGACGGGCGTCTACGGAATTTCGTTTGAAATTGTGCTGGTGAATGTGGCGCTGGCCGCGGCGTTTCTAGTGCCGCGAGAAAAGCGCACGGCGTTGCTGATGGCTGCCCTGGCAGCGGCCGCAGTCCTGCAAGCCGGGAGGCTGATCGATGCGCCGGCCGCCCCGAAGGATCACAAGGCGCTTCTGGTGCAACAGAATATTCCGGTTTCAGCCGACTGGACGCCGGATTACTTTCAGCAAACTCTGGGCGACCTTGCCGAACTCACACAAAATTCGGCGGCCAAGGCCGACACAACTGTCGATTTGATCGTGTGGCCGGAGTCCCCGGCCCCGTTTTTTACCAGCGATCCGCGTTTCCGCGAGACGGTGAGCGACATCGCCAGAACGGATCGCGCGTGGCTTGTCACGGGAGCGATTGGCAGCGTCGAGCCTCGCACGCGGGCCGACGAGCCGGTGTGGAACTCCGCAGCGCTGATCAGCCCGGGCGGCGACTGGCGTGCGCGCTACGACAAAGTGCATCTCGTGCCGTTTGGAGAGTACTTGCCGTTCCCGAGCCTGTTTTCGTTTGCCGGCGGATTGACCAAGGAAGTCGGCCAGTTCGAACGCGGAACATCGCGCAAGGCGCTTGATGCCGGCGGCATGCGGCTCGGCACCTTTATCTGCTACGAGTCGGTCTTTCCTGACGAGGTGCGAAAATTCGCTAACAATGGCGCGCAGGTGTTCGTCAATATTTCGAACGACGGTTGGTATGGCGACAGCGGCGCCTACGCGCAGCACCTGAATCAGACACGCATGCGGGCGATCGAGAACGATCGCTGGCTGTTGAGTACGACGGACACAGGCGTGACGGCGTCGATCGACCCGCTTGGGCGAATCGTGGCGCGCCTGCCGCGCAAGGAACGCGCAGCGCTCACCGCTCCGTATGCCTTGAACTCGGAAACCACGTTCTACACGCGCCACGGCGACTGGTTCGCGTATGCCTGTGCGATAATTTCCTTGGGAGCGCTGCTCACGCGCTTTGTATCTCCTAAAACAGACAAGAAGGCTGACGCGACCTCATGAATCAAGAGTTCTTCAACGAGTACGAAAAACTCAGCAAAAAAGTCCACGATCTCCGGGAGTATCTTTGACGCGGAGAAAGTCCGTCCGCAGTTAGCAGAAATTGAAAAGCAGGCCGCCGACCCGAACCTGTGGTCGAATCCGCAGCGCTCGCAGCAGGTCATGCGCGAGAAGAAGCGGCTGGAGCACGTGCTCGCGACCGACACCGACCTGGCGCGCCGCACGGGAGATATTTCCGCGTACTTCGATCTCGCGAAAGAAGGCGAGGACGTCGATGCCGATCTGCAGCGCGAAATTGCGTCGTTAAGTGAACTCATCGACAAGCTGGAAACCGAAACGCTGCTCTCTGGCGAGAACGATGCGCGCAACGCGATTGTGACGATTCATCCTGGCGCGGGCGGCACCGAATCTCAGGACTGGGCCGACATGCTGCTGCGCATGTATCTGCGCTGGGCCGAGCGCCAGAGATTCGAAACGGTTCTCTACGACTACCAGCCGGGCGAAGAGGCCGGCCTGAAATCGGCGACCTTCGCGGTCAATGGCGAGTATTCCTTTGGGCTATTGCAGAGCGAGATTGGCGTCCATAGGCTCGTACGCATCTCACCATTCGATCAGGCCAAGCGGAGGCACACTTCGTTCGCCAGCGTTTTTGTCTCGCCGGAAATTGACGACAGCATCGAAATCGTCATCAAACCGGAGGACATCCGCACCGACACCTACAGATCGAGCGGCAAAGGCGGACAGCACGTCAACACGACTGATTCAGCGGTGCGCATCACGCATATTCCTACCGGCCTGGTAGCGAGCTGCCAGAACGAGCGCTCGCAGCACAAGAATCGCGATCGCGCCATGAGCATGCTTCGCTCTAAGCTATACGAATTTGAGATGGAAAAGAAGCGCGCGGCGACGAAAAAGATCGAGGATTCCAAGCTCGATATCGAATTCGGCTCGCAGATTCGTTCCTACGTGCTGCAGCCCTATCGCATGGTGAAAGATCACCGCACCAAAACCGAAATCGGCGACGCAGATCGCGTGCTTGACGGCGATATCCAGCCGTTCATCCGAGCCTACTTGTTGGCGCGGCGCGGGGAGAAGTCGTGAGCGTAACAAGGAAAGGACATAAACCACAGAGGACACAGAGAGCACAGAGGCTGGGCCCGCGTTTCATGCGGGCCTTTGCTTTTGCCGCCGAAAAGCATGCTGGCCAGACGCGCAAAGCTTCGAGCATTCCTTATCTCGCCCATCTTATGGGGGTCGCATCGCTGGTGCTCGAAGCCGGTGGCGACGAAGATTTGGCGATCGCGGCACTGCTCCACGACGTGGTTGAGGACTGCGGCGGAAAAGCGATGCTGAGAGAAGTCCAACGCAAATTCGGCCGGCGGGTAGCCAAAATCGTCGATGGCTGCACCGATTCTTACAGCGTTCCCAAGGAGCCCTGGCAGGAGCGGAAGGAAAATTACATTAGTCACTTGAAGAAATCGGACGCGGAGACGAGGCTAGTATCAGCGGCCGACAAGCTCAACAACGTACGCTCGATCCTGAGCGACTACCGCGAGATCGGCGAATTCGTGTGGGCGCGTTTCAACGGCGGGTGCGATGGCACCCTTTGGTACTACCGGACATTGCGCGACGAGTTTCTGAAGGATGCGCCGAACCGGATAACGCGTGCTCTGGATCTGGCGGTGAATGAGTTAGAGTCGCTTGCGAATAACGAGCAATGAGCAATGAGCAGCGAGCTAAAACAGCAACGAGCTAAAACAGCAACGAGTTTTTAGCTCATAGCTCACCGCTCATAGCTGACAGCTTTCTTTATGCCTAGTATGATCGATCAAATCCGCGCCTCGAAGCTGCCTTCGAACATGATGCAATTCGCCGCGCGCGGCGCAATGCAGGTCTCTGCTGCGGAGAATATCGAGATCCTGGTTCATCTTGCTCTCCACAATAAGGTGTTCGGCGAGCTGGCCCGCATGACGCTGGCCGGGTGGGACGAAAAAGCCTGCCTGGCGGCGGTCTCCGATCCCAAAACGCCTGTCGAAGTGCTCCACTATTTCATTTCGCCCGACAACTTGCGCCCGACGTTGTTGCCCGCGCTGCTCGAAAATCCTTCGGTAACTGAGGGCGAGATCGCCAAGCTGGCGCGGTCGGCGATGCGGGACACCATCGAGATCATGCTCAAGAGCCAGCGCCTGCGCTCCTTGCGCAACGTGCTGGAGAATCTCAAGTCGAATCCGTATGTGAAGAAAGAGGAAACGGCGGAACTCAGTCAGCCTTCGCAGGCTGCGAAACCCGTGCCAGTTCCGGCACCGACAGCGACTGCTCCGGCTGCACCCCAGCCAGCTGCCGCAGATACCCCAACCGCGGAACCCAACCACAGCGCAGCCGACGAACTCATTCCCGCAGGCGATGCCGAGCACGAGGAAGCGGTGAAGACCTATATGAGCGAGAACGCCTCGGAGATCGCGGCCGAAGGCGACAAGAAATTTCAGTCGGTAGGCGGTGTAGTGGAGTTGCTCGGCGAAGAATACTACCCGATCACGCTCTCGGAAAATGTGCCTGAAACCGCCGAACCCGCGGCAGTGGCTTCAGCGACACAGAGCGCGGCATCGGCAGCAACTGCGGTCGCCAAAGCGGCGAAAAAGCCTCCCGCCACAGCTCCCCAACGCCAGAACACGCTGCAAAAAATCAATTCGCTCGATGTCAAAGGACGCATCCAGCTCGCGCTGAAAGGCAATAAAGAAGAGCGCTCCATCCTCATCCGCGACGGCACCAAAGTGGTCGCTCTGGCTGTGCTGGAAGCGCCAAAGCTCTCCGACGGTGAAGTAGAAAAATTCGCCAGCCAAAAAAATGTGCTTGAGGCCGTGCTGCGCCAGATTCCGCTGAAGCGCAGATTCATGAAGAATTATGTGGTCGTGCGCAACCTTGTTGCGAATCCTCGCACGCCGCTCGATCTCGGACTCGGACTGATCAAGCATCTTCTGGCCCAGGACCTGAAAAACATTTCCGCCAACAAAGACGTTTCTGAGACAATTCGCAAGATGGCGCTCAAGATGTTCAAGCAGAAAACCGAAGCCGCCAACAAGAAATAGTCCGGAGGGCGCGTGGCCTCGTTACCGCAAACCGATCCCATCACCGAACTGCTGCGCCGCGCCAAAACCATTGCAGTGGTTGGCTTGTCGAGCAATCCGCTGCGCCCCAGCCATGGCGTGTCGGCTTACATGCAGAACCAGGGATACCGCATCATTCCTGTGAATCCGCACATCGAAGAATGCCTCGGTGAGAAAGCCTACGTGTCGTTGCTCGATGTGCCGGAGAAGATCGATATCGTGAATATCTTCCGGCGGCCGGAATTTGTAGAGCAGGTGGTCGATCAGGCCATCCAGCTCAAAGTGCCCGCAATCTGGATGCAGGAAGAAGTCATCCACGAGAAAGCCGCGGCGAAAGCTCGCAAAGCAGG
Source organism: Candidatus Solibacter sp. (assembly GCA_035501655.1). Taxonomy (GTDB): domain Bacteria; phylum Acidobacteriota; class Terriglobia; order Terriglobales; family Acidobacteriaceae; genus Sulfotelmatobacter. The sequence goes on along the minus strand of DATJVU010000006.1, from coordinate 161,733 downwards.
AATTTTCGTCGTCATGGATTCCTGCATTCTGCAGGAACATCGCGCACGCCTGCGCTGAATCAGTTCCCCACGCTTAGAAATACTGCAGTGGCGTCGTCGCGAACTCCCGATCCATTGGCGTACGACCGCACCTCATCGAGAATGCTGACCGCCGAAGCAGCCGGCTTGACCGCGTGTTCCGCGAGCCGGAACAGGCCGTATTCTTCCTCGTTGGCGTTAACCGCTTCCGTAATTCCGTCACTATAAAAGATGAGGCGCGAGCCCGGCCGCAGACTAATTTCCACCTCGGAATAGTCGCTGCAGCTCAGTCCCAGGGGCAGGCCGCGTTCCGTGTCGAGGAACTGCTCCCCTTGTTCGTCGATCAGCAGCGGACGCAAGTGACCCGCGTTGGCAAAGACTACCTTGCGCGTCGCCGGATCGAGAACCGCGTAAATCATGGTCACGAACTTTCCGGCAGGGAAGTCGTTCAGCAGCAATTCATTCAACCGCGCCAGCACTTCGCTGGGAGTGCAGCACGCTTCGGCGAGCGAGCGAAACACACCGCGTGTCGCGGACATCAGCAGCGCGGCGGCAGTTCCTTTGCCCGAGACGTCGGCCAGAACGATGCCCCAGCGGCCATCGGGAAACGGAATGAAATCGTACCAATCGCCGCCGACAGCGCGCGCAGGAACGCTGTGTCCGGATATCGCAAATCCGGGAATGTAAGGCGAACTCTTGGGCAGCAGCGCCTGCTGAATCGCGCGCGCCTCCTGGGCTTCGCGATCAAGAGCGGCACGCGCGGCGCGCTCGAACTGAAACTGCCGCGCATTGTGGATGGCGACGGCCACGTGATCGCACAACGCCTGCAGAATCCTCAACTGCTGGCGCGGGAAGCCATCGACCGCGGGATGAGAAGCGGAAAAAACTCCGACCAGGTGAGGGCCGACGCGCAATGGAATCGCAACCTCGGAAAGTGTCGCATGCTCGCAGGCGATGTAGTACTTATCCTGCCGAACATCCGGCGCATAGCGAAGTTGGCCCGTCGAGGCGACGTAGCCGACCATGCCCTCCAATCCGACCTTCAGCCGAAAGCCCTTGGTGTGAGCGGTGCATCCGCGAACACCGGCCAGCACCATCTCGCGGCGGTCTTCATCGTGCAGATAAACCGCAGCTTCCACGCAGCCGAACGAGCGTGTCACTTCATCGACGACGCTTTCGATGAGCTGGTCGAGATCGAGAATGGAAGAGATTTTTTGCGCAGCCTTCTGCACACGCTGCAGGTCGTCTACCAAATCGCCAACAGTCGTGCGGCCCGGGAGAGAACCCGGCAATGGCGCTGGCGCAAAGTCCGTAAGCTCAGTGGTGGAAAGGGTGGTCACAGGTCCCGCTCCTGCTCTTCGGTTGTTCTTATTCGATTCTCAATTCGCCGGGATTGATTCTTTATTTTCCGGCTTGTCAGGTGGATATCACGCCAACAATCACTTGGATGTGTCGGCGGCATGCTGGGAGCGAATCCGCTTGATCTCTTCCATCCGGTCGCGGATGCGCTTCTCTACACCCTCGCTCGTCGGCTGGTAGTAGACACGATCGCGCAGATTGTCGGGAAGGCACTGCATATCGGCGACTTTGCTCTCGAGATCGTGAGCGTACTGGTAACCCTTGCCGTACCCGAGCCCTTTCATCAGCCGCGTGGGCGCATTGCGCAGATGCAACGGTACGGCATCAGCCGAAGTCTGCTCGACATCCGCCTGAACCGCGCCATATGCGGTGTAGAGCGCATTCGACTTGGGCGCAATGGCCAAATAAACCACGGCCTGCGCCAGCGCAAGATTTCCCTCGGGCATGCCGATGAAGTCCACCGCATCGCGCGCCGCCATACACAACGAAAGCGCATTCGGATCGGCCAGTCCAATGTCTTCCACAGCCATCCGCACCACACGCCGCGCAACATAAAGAGGATCTTCGCCAGCCTCAAGCATCCGGCCGAGCCAATACAACGACGCATCCGGATCACTGTTGCGCACCGACTTATGCAGCGCAGAAATCAGGTTGTAATGCTCTTCGCCGGTCTTGTCGTAGAGCAAAATGCGTTTCTGCAAAGCGTCACGAACAATCTCATCGGTAACCTCGCCAGCGATCTCCTCGGGGATCGTGTCCGAATGGGGTGCCCCACTTCTCGCCGCAGTTGCGAGAAGTGGGTTAACCGAACCCGCGGTTGCTTCCCGTTCCGTGCCAGAAGCCGGTGATTTCGCAAGCCCAGCCGCCACTTCTAAAACGTTATAAGCACTGCGAGCATCGCCGCTGGTATAGCTAGCAATCTTTCGCAGCACCTCATCCGACGCCGCCAGATTCATCTCACCCAACCCGCGCTCGCGATCAGTCAAAGCGCGGCGCAAGAGAGAAACAATCTGATCCTCGGTCAGCGGCTGCAGCACATAAACGCGAGTCCGCGAAAGCAACGCCGAGTTAATTTCAAACGAAGGATTCTCAGTAGTCGCGCCAATCAGCCGAATGTTCCCCTTTTCCACATGAGGCAAGAACGCATCCTGCTGCGCCTTATTGAAGCGGTGAATTTCGTCGATGAAGACAATCGTCCGCGTCCCATATTGCCGAGCCCGCTCGGCATCGGCCATGACCTGCTTGATTTCCTTGATCCCGGCCAGCACGGCGGAAAATTCAATGAACTCCGCCTTGGTCATATTCGCAATGATTTTCGCCAGCGTGGTCTTTCCCGTGCCCGGCGGTCCCCAGAAAATCATCGAGCCCGAATCGTCGCGCTCAATCTGCACCCGCAGTGGCTTGCCCGGCCCAATCAGATGTTCCTGCCCGGCATACTCCTCCAGCGTGCGCGGACGCATGCGGTCGGCCAGCGGTCGTGTAGGATCGGCTCCGCTCCCTGGGTTCAGAGTTGGCTGGAAAAGGCTCACGGTGAAATCCTAACAGCGACGCGGAAGCGGCGGCAGTGGAAGAGCGGCGCTTTAGCGCCGCGTAGAAGCGGCAAGAAGATTCGGGGCTTCAGCCCCCGCAGTCCGATCCACAAACCGCAATTCAGGGGCCGCAGGCAGCGCTCCAACTTCGACGCCATAGCGATAGAACAATTGCAGACCTTCCACGCAATCCGGATCGAGTTGGTAGTGAATATTTTCCGTCAGATACTCCTGAACATCGTTCTCACCGATTCCTAACCGCGGTGCCCACTCGCGCGCGATCTGATCTAAACTTTCCGGACGAAGCCCGTGATCCCGCGAGTCGCGGAAGATCGCAGCCAGATCAATCGCCGCATCGGCCTCAGCCAAAGCCGCGCTGCGCACCGCCCAAAATGCAAACACAAACGGTTTGCCTGTGTGCCGAATCCATTCCTCGGCAAGGTCAAGTGTCTGATACCCTGATCGATCAACCTGCAACGCCGGGTCACCGATGAGAAGTCCGGCATCGCACTCTGCCAGCATCAAATCAAGTTCAGGTGCCATCGGCGTACAGAGTCGCGCGCCACCCAGCCACTTTTCAAACAGAATCTTCGCAAGCGCCACCGAAGTCATCGACGAAGTATCAAGCGCGACAGTCCGTACCCGCTCAACCGGAACCTTGCTCACCAAAAGAATCGACCGCACCGCCCGCCGCGAAGCAATCGCCACATCCGGCAAAATCAGCAAACCAGGAATCTGCGTATAAGCCGCCGCCGGAATGATCCCAATGTCAGCCGTTCCGTCAGCCAGTGCCCGAGCGCACGCCGAGGGCAAGGTATAGGAGATGTCAAAAGCCCGGGTGGCCCATCCTTTCGCGTCTTGTGCGAAAGGGTGGGGATGCTCGAAATCCCACATCAAAGGCGCAGTATTGAGATACGAAATTGCAGAAATTCGAAGACGTCTCATGATCCTGACGGCTGGCCTACCCAGCGTATTCGAAAAGCCTTAGCTAGCAGCTAGTCGCTAGAAGCTAACAGCATTCCCACTTTTCCACAATTCTAACAAAGCAACTTGTGACGGATGACCTTGACTCGTTCTGCCCGCGTCGATAGAGTCGCGCCTCAGAGTCCAATTTTGACCACCACCGCCGCATCACCCTCGGCCACGCACATCCTCGAGTGGCTCGCGATTTCGCTAACTCCAGGCCTCGGCCCAACGAAGGCGCGCAAACTGATGGAACACTTCGGCAGCGCCGACGCAATTTTCCGCGCGTCGCTAACCGAACTCGAGGGCGCAGGGATTCAAGCAATTTCCGCCCAGTCGATCGCGACCGGCAAGTCCGCCGAACTAGCCCGCGAAGAAATCGCCCGTGCCGCCGGCGCCGAAGTCACTCTCGTCACACAAGAAGACCCCGCGTACCCGCCCCGTCTAAAAGAAATCTACGACCCTCCGCTCATCCTTTATGTGCGCGGCAATGCCGAAATTCTCACCAAGCCCGGAATCGCCATGGTCGGCACCCGCCATCCCACACCCTACGGCACCGGTATGGCCGAACGTCTCGCCTGCGACCTTGCAGCGCAGGGATTAGTCATCATCAGCGGCATGGCCCGCGGCGTCGATACCGCCAGCCATCGCGGCGCGGTTTCAGCCAAAGGCAAAACGGTCGCGGTGTTCGGCACCGGCGTCGACGTGATGTATCCCAAAGAGAATTCCCGCCTCGCCGAACAATTTCTCGCACTAGGTGGCGCGATCATCTCCGAATTCCCGCTGGGCACCTTCGCCGCCCCGCAGAATTTCCCCATCCGCAACCGCATCATCAGCGGCATGTCAGTCGGCGTGCTGGTCGTCGAAGCCGCGGAATATTCCGGCACCCGCATCACCGCGCGCTGCGCCCTCGAGCAAAATCGCGACGTTTTCGCCGTGCCCGGCAACGTCACCAACAAAAATTCCTGGGGACCGAACACACTCATCAAACAGGGCGCCAAGCTGGTCGCGACCTGGGAAGACGTGTGGGAGGATCTCCCGGCAGATGTACGACTTGCACTGACTCCCACCTCCTCACCTGAATCCCCGGGCTCCTCTGCTGCATCTCTATTCCCCGATGAAGAGCTGCCTCCTCACGAGCGCAAAATTCTAAGCCTGCTCAAGGCCGACGAAGCCATCCACATCGACCAGATCGTGGAAAAGCTGGAGACAGAAATGTCCTCCTCCGAAATCTTCGCCGCCCTGTTCGAGCTGGAGCTAACCGGCAAAGTCCGCCAAATGCCGGGAAAGAATTTTGTGAAAAGCTTTTAGCGATGAGCTGTGAGCTATGAGCAACGAGCTAATGCGGTTAAAGGAGCAGCTGTCGTGAAGAACTATAAGGAACTCGTGGTTTGGCGGAAGGCTCATCAGATGACTTTGGACATTTATGAATCGACTCGATGCTTCCCTAGAGACGAACTCTACGGGCTGACAAGTCAACTGCGACGCTCTTCCGCTTCCGTTGGAGCGAATGTCGCAGAAGGCTCCGGACGGCGATCGGAGGGCGAGATTTGCCGGTTCTTGAACATTGCCCGTGGCTCTGCGAGCGAGGCAGAGTATCACCTGCTTCTTGCTCGTGACCTAAAGTTCCTGTCTGAGGGCGATTTTCGAAAGCTTTCGCGCCAGGAGACGAGTTGCAACGGATGCTGACGGCACTCATCCAGAGCTTGCATCGCAATGAAAAAGAAGCAAGTTAGGCGCGAGCATTGTCCGTGGTCTTTGAATTGAGTTCTTGCTCATCGCTCACCGCTCATAGCTCATCGCTTTCTCGCAGTAACTTGTTGCACTCGACACATTCGTGCTAGCTTCAAAAAAAGAGAGAAGGAACCATTGTCTAAAGGACTAGTCATCGTCGAATCGCCTGGAAAGGCAAAGACCATCCAGAAGTATCTGGGTAAGGGATTTACTGTCGAGGCCTCGCTCGGCCACGTGAAGGATCTGCCCAAGAGCACACTCGGCGTCGATATCGAGAACGATTTCGACACCGATTACATCGTTATCCCGGGCAAAGAGAAGGTCGTCGCCAAGCTGAAGAAGCTGGCCTTGTCGGCCGACGCCATTTATCTCGCGCCTGACCCGGACCGCGAGGGCGAAGCCATCGCCGCGCACCTGGCCAACGAACTCGACGAGAACGGCGGCAAAAAGAAAAAAGCAAGGGTGAAAAAAGCGAAAAAGGACGCCGACGAAGGCCCGCCGCGCATTCAGCGCGTCACCTTTAACGAAATTACCAAGCGCGCCGTGCAGGCCGCCTTCGAGCATCCGCGTGCGATCGATCAGAATCTCGTCGACGCGCAACAGGCTCGCCGCGTCCTCGACCGGCTCGTGGGCTACCAGGTTTCTCCGCTGCTATGGGATAAGGTTCGTCGCGGCCTCTCCGCCGGACGCGTGCAGACCGTCGCTCTTCGTCTGATCGTCGAGCGCGAACGCGAAATCAAAGCGTTCGAGAAAAAAGAATATTGGACGATCGACGCGCATCTCGCCGCCGGCAAGCCGCCAGCATTCGACGCGCGCTTCCTCGGCAAAGGCGAAGAAAAAGTCGAAGTCAACAACGGCGAGGAAGCCGAAAAGATTCGTGTCGCTCTCGAAAAAGCCGACTGGGTCGTGCGCTCGGTCGACAAGAAAGAACGCCGCCGCAACGCCGCGCCTCCGTTCACGACCAGCAAGCTGCAACAGGATTCCTCCCGCAAGCTGCGCTTCAGCGTGAAGCGCACCATGATGATCGCCCAGCGCCTCTATGAAGGCGTCGAACTCGGTGAAGAAGGCTCCATCGGCCTCATCACCTACATGCGTACCGATTCTGTCCGCGTAGCCCCGGAAGCGATCACCGAAGTCCGCGAATATGTCGGCAAGGAATATGGCTCGACCTATCTGCCCGAGCAGCCCAACACATATAAGGAGAAGAAAGACGCGCAGGGCGCGCACGAGGCCATCCGTCCCACATCAGTGATGCGCCATCCCGACCAGGTCAAGCAGTATTTGAAAGAAGATGAATTTAAGGTCTACAAATTGATCTGGCAGCGCTTCGTAGCCTCGCAAATCAATCCCGCCGTTTTCGACCAGACAACGGTCGACATCGACGCGAAAAATGGCAACGACGTTTTCTGGTTCCGCGTAACCGGATCGGTGCTCAAATTCGACGGCTTCCTCAAAGTTTACGAAGAATCCAAAGAAGGCAAAGACGAAGAAGACGAAGAACTCAAGCATAAGCTGCCCGCGCTCGAACCCGGACAGAAACTCACGCTCAAGCAGCTCAAGCCCGAGCAGCACTTCACCGAGCCGCCGCCGCGATTCAATGAGGCGTCGCTGGTGAAAGAGCTCGAAGAACGCGGCATCGGCCGCCCGTCCACCTACGCCGCCATCCTCACCACGATTCAGGAACGGCAGTACGTGCAGAAAATCGGCGGCAAATTCGTCCCCACAGAAATCGGCCTGGTCGTCACCGATCTGCTCGTCGAAAATTTCCGCGACATTTTCGACCTGCAATACACCGCGCGTTTAGAAGAAGAACTCGACGAAATCGAAGAGGGCAAAGAGAAGTGGCAAGACGCGATGGCCGAGTTCTACAAGAAATTCCAGAAAGATCTCAAATATGCCGAAAAGCATATGGAGAACATCAAGCGGATGGAGAAGCCCACAGACGAGAAGTGCGAACTGTGTGGCTCGCCGCTGGTCATCAAGTGGGGCAAGCACGGCAGCTTCTACGCCTGCAGCACCTACGACAAAGACGATCCGAACACGTGCAAGTTCACGAAAGAAAATCCCATCAACCTGCCCGATCTCGACTCGGCCGACATGCAGGAGACGGGCGCCGCCGAAGAATATTGCGAGAATTGCGGACGCGTCATGGTGCTCAAGCGCGGGCGCTTCGGCCAGTTCATGGCCTGCACGGGATACCCCGATTGCAAGACCACGCGTCGTCTCGACCAGGGCAAGAAAGTTCCCGACATCCCGCTCGACGAGCCCTGCCCCAAATGTGGCCGCAACATGATGATCCGCCACGGCCGCTACGGCGAGTTCACCGCCTGCAGCGGATATCCCGAGTGCAAATACGTCAAGCAGAACTATATCGGCGTGAAGTGCCCCGACTGCAAAGATGGAGACCTGGTCGAAAAGCGCGCCCGCAAAGGCAACACCTTCTACGGCTGCGGAAATTATCCGAAGTGCAAATTTACTTCGGCTCACAAGCCGATCGCCGAGAAGTGCCCAAGCTGCGGCAGCGAATACCTGGTCGAGAAAAATCTGAAAGCCGGCCCGGTCATCGCCTGCCCCAACAAAGAATGCGACTACGAGCGCCCAGCCCCGCCTCCGCCACCGGATGTGGCCGGCGCGTCGGCTTCTTCGGCTTCCTCACCGACCGCCTGAGGAAAATTGAGTAATTGAGCAATTGAGTAATTGGGGAATTGAGAAATTGAAACCCCGACGCAGCAGCGTCGTGGTGTTAAATTACTCAATTACCAAATTTCCCAATTACACAATCTTCATCTCTCGATCCCCAGGAGAAACTCGATGGCCAAGAAGCCCACCCCTACCGACGCCCAACTCATCATCCAACTCTACGACCTGCGCCGCGAAGCCGAAATGCGCAAAGCGCGCAGCTGGTGGGCCGGAGAATTCTTCCCGCAGAATGCCGACGACTTCATCAAAGTGGCATGGGCCATGGGCACGCAAGAGAACAACTGGCTCCGCCAGGTCAGCGGGTACTGGGGAATGGTGTCGTCATTCGTCGTCAACGGCGTGCTCAATGAGCAGTTGTTTCTCGCCCCCGGCTTCAGCGGAGAGATGTTTCTCATCTACGCCAAAATCCATCCCTTCATCAAAGACCTGCGCGAGAAGCTCAACGACCCCAACGCCTTCAAGGATGTCGAGAAAGCCGCCACCAGCACCAAGTGGGGCCGCGACCGCCTGCAATTCATGATCAAGCGCGTAGAAGTCATGCGCCAAAAGCGCGCCGAAATGACAGACAGCCAACCTAAGACTTCCCCTCGGCGTGGCTCCGATGAATTCATCACCAAATAAAAGTTCCACGGTGAAAGGCAAAGTCGCTCTAGTAAATCCTGGCATTGCCCGCAAGACATCCGGCTAGATCCTTTACCCCATTGGCCTCGGCGCGTCTCCGAAGCTCAATCTGTTATGCTAACCAGTTGTGCGGATGATCTGGTGGTTTCTGATTCTGGGCGTAAGCACACTTGTGGTTGTGTGCGTAGCGATTGCCCTGTTCATCCACCTGCGCCGCAGCTTGCAAAAGGCGCACGCCTCGCAGGATGACGGTTTGCGTGACCAAGAGCACAGACGCGAACCCGACAGCGTCGGACACTAGCAGGTCGGCTCTCGTCGTGGAGATTCACTATGCCTAAAACCGCAACTCAAGTTCTAACCGCTCCGCAGGATCGCGCGCTAGAAGCCTCGCGGCAAGTCGCCCTGATCGTAGGCGCCAGCCTCTTCGTCGCCCTGTGCGCCCGCGTCACCATTCCGCTCATGCCCTTCACGCCGGTTCCCTTAACCGTGCAGAATCTCGGCGTCCTGTTGGTCGGCATGTTGCTCGGCAGCCGTCGCGGATTCACCGCGCTTATGCTCTACCTCGCCGAAGGCGCCGTCGGCCTGCCGGTGTTCAGCGTCAGCTCCGTAGGTCTGACCGGCATCGCACAAATTCTCGGGCCCACCGGCGGATTCCTGATGGCCTATCCGTTCGTGGCTTTTCTAGCGGGCTACTTGCTAGAGCGCGGACCGAGAAATTTCCTGCGCGCCGCCACCGCCGGACTGCTTGCCGAAATTCTCCTCTTTGCCGGCGGTCTGACTTGGCTCTACCTGCTCACACATTCGCTCGCCAAAGCCGCGTATCTCGGCCTGTACTGGTTCGTAGCCGCGGAAGTCATCAAGGTAGTGGTCGCCGCAGGAATCGCGACGCGCTGGCCGATTAAAGATAGGGTTTAGCTATCACGAAACGGGAAGGGCACGGCTTCAGCCGTGCCATACAGAACTAATAAAAGATCTGGGGCTTTAGCCCCCGCGCCGGGTTGAGAATTAATGACAACGGTCTCCGAACAAGAAACAAAATCCTCCAGCACCACCGGCCTGCGCGAAATCACCGTCGCGCACAGCCCCGACTCCGACGACGCCTTCATGTTCTACGGCCTCGCGACGCACAAGATCCGCACGCCCGGCCTGCGCTTCACCCACACGCTCTGCGACATCGAAACGCTCAACCAGAAAGCGCGCGAAGGCGTTTACGACGTCACCGCGATCTCATTCCACGCGTACCCTTACGTGCAAGATAAATACGCGCTAATGGCCTGCGGAGGCAGCGTAGGCGAAGGCTACGGCCCCATGGTCGTCTCGCCGCGCCCATTCACCGCGGCAGAAATCAAGTCAAAAAAAATCGCCGTTCCCGGCACGCTGACCACTGCATACCTCGCGCTGCAGCTCTTCGCTCCCGGAGTCGAAACCGAAGTGGTCCCCTTCGATCAAATCATTCCGCAGGTCCTCGAAGGCAAATATGAAGCCGGCCTGATCATCCACGAGGGCCAGCTCACCTACGACAAAGCCGGACTGCACCGCGTAGTCGATCTAGGCCGCTGGTGGCAAAAAATGACCGGCCTGCCACTCCCGCTGGGAGGCAACGCGATTCGCCGCGCGCTAGGCCCGGATCTCATGTCCGCCTGCACTAACGCTCTGCGCGAAAGCATCCAGTACGCGCTCGATCACCGCGAAGAAGCGCTAGCCTACTCCATGCAGTTCGCCCGCGATCTCGATTCGCCCACCGCCGACAAATTCGTCGGCATGTACGTCAACGACCGCACCCTCGACTACGGCCCCGACGGCCGCGAAGCCGTCCGCCGCCTGCTCGATATGGGCCACAAAGCCGGAATCATCGGCCCCGAAGCCAAAGTGGATTGGGTGTGAGAGAGCTTCTAGCCGCTAGCTCCTAGCGACTAGCTAATCAACATCTTCCCCGAGCGAGTGTAGTTTCCCTGTGTCGTGCGAAAAGTTCGCGATGCCGCTAAATGTGTTTAGCTAGAAGCTAGCAGCTAGGAGCTAGAAGCTTGCCCACCCTCCTCATCGACGCCGACGACACGCTCTGGGAGAACAACATCTACTTCGAGCGCGCCATCGCGCGCTTCATCTCGTTTCTCAATCATCACGAGTTTTCCCCCACACAAGTTCGCGAAGTTCTCAACGACGTCGAACGCGAATGCATCATCACCCACGGCTACGGCCTGCACAGCTTCGCCCACGCTCTCGGACAAACTTTCGAGCGCCTCAGCCCGCATCCGGTCACGCCCGAACTGCACGCGCAGGTGAAAAGTTTCACGCACACCATCGAGAATCATCCCATCGAATTCATCGCCGAAGTTCCGGAGACCCTCGACTATCTCTCAAAACGCCATCGCCTCATCCTCGTCACCAAGGGCGCCGATACCGAGCAAGCGGGAAAAGTCGAGCGCTCAGGAGTAAGCAAATATTTCGAAGCAGTTGAAATTGTTCCAGAGAAAAATGCGGCAGTCTATTCGGGTCTGGCCGATAAATATTCGTTAACTCACAATTCCACCTGGATGGTCGGCAACAGCCCCAAGTCCGACATCAACCCCGCGCTGGCCGCCGGACTGAGCGGCGTCTTTGTCCCTCACGGCGATACCTGGATTCTCGAACACGAAGAGCTAAATCCTGCGCCGCCCAATCAAAAGCTCCTCATAGTAGGCCGCTTCGCCGAACTCCGCGAGCATTTCTAGCCGGCCTACATACGAAAAATGTGACTACCAAAGCGCTGTCATCCTGAGCGAAGCGAAGGACCTATGCACTTTCTCGCCACGCCGATCACTCCGAAACGACACCACCACCCTCCCGCGCCTGTCTCAGCCGCTCAAAAACAGGTACAGTCCCCACCCCAAACTCCCGCGCAAAGCGCCCCGAATCCAACCGCCGAGGATTCCCACTCATAACCTGCGCACCCAACTGCACCGTAACCTTCGGATTCAACTCCTCTGCCACCCGCTTCAAATCAGCAACCACAATCGATTCATTAATCGCGTTATAAATCCCATGCTCCAGACGCGGCGCCTGCAACAGCGTGACAGCAGCGTGAGCCACATCATCCAAGTAAATAACCAGCAGCAATTCTGATGACAGATAGGGAATCGGAATCTTCACAGGTTTTTCAGCACCAAGAAACTCAAAAATCTCACTCCGCCAATTCGAAGTCTTCGAATTCGCCCCCGGCCCCAGCACGCGCCCAAACCGCAAACTAACAAACTCCAGCCCATCGCGCTTTCGATAAGCCGCGCCAATCTGCTCCACATAAAGCTTAGCCGCCCCATAAACATCCTCCGGCGCAGCCGGATCGCTCTCAGAGACCACATGCTCAAAACTCCCAGTTCCATAAACGCTGACCGAACTCCCATAAACAAACCGCCGCACGCCAAATTCCCGAGCCATCTCCAAAAGGTTGAGCCCGCCAACCACATTAATCTCCGTAGCCCGAGCCGGCTCGCGCTGCGAAACCGTAGGCAGAATCGCCGCCAAGTGCACGATCCCCGCAATTCGGTGCTCCTCAAAAACCCGCCGCACCCGAGTCGCGTCGCTAATGTCGCAAACAACCGCAGTCACACCCAACTCATCCCCAACAACAGGAGCCAGATCCAGAGCAACCACCTCATACCCCGCATTCCGCAAAAACTTCACCGTAGCCCGCCCTACAAACCCGCGCGCGCCCGTCACCAGAACCGATTGATTCTTCTCAGCGTCCATCGCCCATTTGTAGCGGAATCCTTTCCGTCACCCCTGTTTTCACTTTTGCCACCGCATCAAAGTAACCAACAACCGCCCTCGCGTCTGCATTTCTCCGCATGTTACGCTCAATCTGCTCTGCGATCTGGCTCCCACTTCGTCAGTGGCGATTCAGACCAACAATTTACGGCGGTTGTTGCACACAGTAGAAGCGCTCTCGGAGCTCGGCCCCGCCCTCACGGCGGAGCGTGAGTTCGCTGAGACGTCGCGCCTCATGCTGTCCGCGGTCATGGAAGCGGCCGGGGCACGTGAAGGTGCGCTTTTTCTGTTCAACGACAAACCGGCGATGTTGACCTCCGCTGCGGCGCAGGGATTCGCCCTGATGCCCGACCCTGCCTTCATTCCCCTGCTCCCCAAGCACGTGCATGCGCTGACTGCGGCGCGCGGACCGATCGTTCTGAACTCGTCGACGTACTCGGTGTTTCTCAGCTCCAACGGCAATGTCGCGCCCGAGTTGTTCAAGTGCCTTGCGCCGTTAAAGGCGGTGGGCCGTCTCGCGGGAGTCATCGCGCTCGGGCGCCGCCCCGGCGACGCGCTCTATGAAGACAGCGAACTCGATGCGCTCGATCTGCTCTGTACCTACGTCGCCCTTGCAGTACAGAATCACGCGCTTACCCAGACCATTACGCAGCGCGTCTCGGAAAACCTGCGCCTGATGGCTTCGCTGCATGGATTCTACGACAACGCGCTCGAAGCCTTCGCCACCGCCATCGACGTCAAGCATGTCAACATTCACGGCCACTCCCTGCGTGTTGGCCGTTACGCTGCAGCTATTGCAGAGGCGATGGGAATGGATCCGAGCGAAGTCGGCGCGATCCGCAGCGCGGGTTACCTGCACGACATCGGCAAAGTCGCCGTTGACCGCCGCCTCTTCGGCAAGCCTGGCGCGCTCGATCCCGAAGAATTTCGCGAGATGGCCGATCACACCACGGTTGGCCATCAAATCGTGAGCAGCGTGCAGTTCCCCTGGCCCAAGATTCCCGAGGCGGTGCGCTGGCATCACGAGCGTAGCGACGGTTCTGGCTATCCTGACCGGCTTTTGCAGGATGACCTCCCGCTCTCGGTGCGCATCGTCGGCCTGGCCGACTCATTCGACGCCATGACCACCATTCGCCCCTACCGCGCGCCCTATTCGGTCGGCAACGCTTTGAGCGACCTGGTGCGCATGACGCCGCAAAAGTTCGATCCCAACGTGGTCCAGGGATTGCTCATTCAGGTGCGCCGCGACGCGGTGGGCAGCAACCGCACGCCTTTGCTTGAAGGGCCAACGGTCAATATTTCTGCTACCGACATCGACACGCTAGCCGCAACCCTGCAACACAAAGTCTCTCGCAACAAAACCTACCTGACTAGTTGAAGTCCCAATTTTCAGACAGAGTGCCTATACCTACGCGATCTCAATCTCAACTGGCCAATCGCGTCAGCCAAACTGCGCCACCACACACCATTGCAAAATCTTGCTTCTTGAGAGATTCCTTTCCACACGATAAAATCACCGCGTTCGTTCCCTCCTCCTCAACTTCGGCAGAAAGGTTGCCGTTCGATGACAATCCTGAAATCATTTCTGATGGCTGTTCTGTGCCTTGCGGCGACGGCGATTTCCTCGCCCGCCCAAACCCTCACCACCCTGCTCAACTTCAACGGAGCCAACGGCGCCAGTCCCTACGCGTCTCTCATTCAGGCTGCCGACGGCAACTTCTACGGCACAACCTCGACCGGCGGCACCAGCAGCGCCTGCACCAACGGCTGCGGCACCGTCTTTCAAGTCACGCCCGCAGGAGCGCTGACCACCCTGCATAGCTTCTCGGGCACCGACGGGGAATTTCCAATTGCCAAGCTGGTCGAAGCCACCGATGGAAATTTTTATGGCACCACGGCCTTCGGCGGATCCAGCACCAACTGCGCCAGCGGATGCGGCACCATCTTCATGATCACTCCCGCAGGCACGCTGTCGACGCTGCACAACTTCGTCGGCACTGACGGAAATGGACCCAACGCCGCCCTCATTCAAGCCGCAGATGGCAACCTGTACGGCATCACTTCATACGGCGGCACAAACACCTGCACCAGCACTCCCGGCTGCGGCACGATTTTCAAAATCACTCTAAGTGGCGCGCTCACCACTCTGTACAACTTCAGCGGCAGCGACGGCCGGAATCCTTATGGCGGGCTGGTTCAAGCCAAAAACGGGAAGTTCTACGGAACAACGCAATTCGGCGGAGCCAACAATGGCTGTGGCACCTTCATCGGCTGTGGAACAGCATTCAGCATGACCCGCAGCGGCGCGCTGACTACGCTCCTCAGTTTTTGCGCTCAGAGTGGATGCAGTGACGGCGCGGTGCCGCAGACTCAACTCGTGCAAGGCACAGACGGAAGATTCTACGGAACCACCTACAGCGGCGGAATCAACAGCTTCGGTACTGTCTTCTCATTCTCAGCGGCCGGTGGCCTGAGAACTCTGCATCGCTTCATCGGCAACGATGGTTTCGATCCTCAGGAATTGCTGGCAGCAGCGGACGGAAACTTTTACGGTGGCGCGACCTTCGGCGGCAATTCAAGCTGTCCCAGCGGTTGTGGAACCGTCTTCAAGATCACAGCCCGCGGAGTCATGACCAGTCTGCATCGTTTTCACGGCAAAGACGGCTCCAATCCCTTCGGCGGGATGCTGCAGGCCACCAGCGGCGAACTTTATGGAACCACATCATTCGCCGGCGCAAACGGCGACGGCACGTTTTTTAGCCTGACCGTCCCGTAGAGGCGCTGTTTGAAATAGCCTGACCACCCTTAAAGACGCTGTTCGAAATAGAGGCTGTTCCAAACACGGCGCACCAAAGCAGACGTTATTCAGCCGCGAAGCGGCGATAGAATGCAGCCCACGGCGCAAGCCGTGGGGCTAAGCAAAAATGAAGAGAGCCCCGAAGGGGCGAAAGAGGAGTCCTCACCAAGACTCGTAAGTGCGCGCAGAAGTCGCGCCAGCGACGGCATTCCTTAGCCCGGCACGTAAGTGCCGGGAAAGCAGAAGTGGAAAGCGTAGAGTCCGCTTCAGCGGACGACACCAGTTTCGTAATACCACGTCCGGAGCCGCATCCCGAAGCATCTCCATCTGTTACACGTAACGGACCCCTTATCCCGCAGCCACTTCCATGCCACGGCGAATCAACCCAGCCAGCAACTTTTCCAGCGCTCAGGGGTTCATAATTGAATGACCGGATTGGAATGATCGGTTATTTGACCGGCTCGTCCCCGGCCTTCTCGGACTCCTATGCGATCCAGCCTCAGCAAGCTAACCCTGCTCTTGCTTTTCCTGAGCCTCGCCGCCGCGGCGCCGCAAATCCTCGCCAAGAAAAAAGAAATCAGCGGCCCATCCGCCAACGAGCAGAAGCGAGCCGTGCACGCGCTTAATCGCCTCACGTTTGGCCCTCGACCCGGCGATGTGCAACAGGTGATGGCCACAGGCGTCGATAAGTGGATCGACCTGCAATTGCATCCCGAAAAAATTTCTGACAGTGCCATCGACTCCCGCCTCGCAGCCTTCCGCACCCTGCGCATGAGTTCGCGCGAAATGGTAGACGAGTTCCCCGACAACCAGATGATCCGCCAGGTCATGGACGGGAAGAAATCCATGCCCGGCGACCCTGCGAAGCGAGCGGTGTTCCAAGTGCAGATCGCTCGCATGCAGGAGAAGAAAGACAGGAAGGAAACAGGCGCACCAAAAGGGCAGAGTGCCACCCAGACGGTAGCAGCAGCGAACGCGCCGGCTGCTTCTGAGAGTGCGAAGACCGAAGCAGAACTCGCAGCTTCGGCGAGCGGAACCGCTGACGCATCCTCGTCGGCAAAGACGGAAGCAGAACTCGCAGCCGCCGCGGCAGCAAGTCCTGACGCAGCGCCCGCCGCCGACGGCAACGCGATGAACGGCACCGCTTCTGCGAATAACGCGTCCATGGCTCCCGCGGACACGAAGCCTGTAGACGATCACGATGCGCGGAAGAGAGAAGAGCGCCTCTACACTGATTTAAAAATTCAAGGCCTCATCGACCTCGCCCCCGATCAGCGCTACAAGAAAGTCCTCTCCATGTCAGCCGACGAGCAGCTGGCCTTCGCCGATTCGCTACGCGGCGGCAAAGGACAAGACTTTCTCACCGGCCTCGATGCCAAACAGCGCGAGACGCTGCTCGCCATGAACAATCCGCAGGGTGTGATCGTCGACGAACTGATTCAGGCCAAGCTCTTGCGCGCCATCTACAGCGAGCGTCAGCTCGAACAGGTGATGACCGATTTCTGGTTCAACCACTTCAACGTCTTCGTCAACAAAGGTGCCGATCGCGTGCTGCTCACCAACTACGAGCAAGACGTGATTCGTCCGCACGCCCTTGGAAAATTTGAAGACCTGTTGGTCGCCACGGCAAAAAGCCCGGCAATGCTCTTCTATCTCGACAACTGGCTCAGCGTAGGCCCCGATTCCATACAGGCCGAAGGCATACCCGCGCGCGCACCATATGGCCCGAATCGCCGCTACCCGCGCCGCTTTCCGCCGAATCAAAACGCGAATCGTAAGAAGAACAGCGGCCTCAACGAAAACTACGGCCGCGAGCTGCTCGAGCTGCACACGCTCAGCGTGAACGGAGGCTACTCGCAGCGCGACGTCACCGAAGTCGCCAAAGTTTTCACCGGATGGACCATCGACAAGCCCTACGAAGGCGGCGCATTCAAGTACGATCCGCGCATGCACGAGCCCGGACCAAAATTTGTCCTCGGAAAAAAGATCAAGCCAAATGGCGAAGACGAAGGCAGGGAAGTGCTGCATCGCCTCGCCACCAGCCCGCAGACGGCGCATTTCATCTCTCTGAAACTCGCACAACGTTTCGTAGCCGACGACCCGCCGCCAGCGCTGGTCGACCGCATGGCGAAGACATTCGAAAAGAAAAAAGGCGACATCCGCGAAGTGCTCTCGACTCTCTTCCACTCGCCAGAATTTTGGGCCGACAACAGCTACCGCGCGAAAGTAAAAACACCGCTCGAGTTCGTAGTCTCGGCAGTCCGGGCGACGGGCGCCGACATCGACGACGCTATGCCGCTAGCCCGCAAGCTAAACGACATGGGCATGCCGCTCTACGGAGCACAACCGCCCACAGGCTACTCGATGAAAGCCGACACCTGGGTAAGTTCGTCAGCCTTGCTGAACCGCATGAACTTCGCGCTGGCGCTAACGGCAGGCAAAGTCCGCGGCGTAAAAGTAGACAACGCGCAACTGGCAGGAAATCCCCCGCAGCCCACAGATTCGGCGATGCTGCTCTCCACCATGGAAACAAAGTTGTTGGCGTCAGACGTCTCCAAGCAGACGCACGACTCCATAGTCGCCCAACTTGAAGCACCAACAAAGCCCGGAGCACCGGATCAGCCAGAGAAAAAGCCCCCGCAGAAGTCATCAGCACCACGCCCGCCAGATGCAGGCACGATCGCAGGATTGCTGTTAGGTTCGCCAGAGTTTCAGAGAAGATAGCTACCAGCTTCTAGCCGCTAGCTAACCAAGTATGCCTAGGACTAAATAGTGTAGAAGTGACAAGTAAGCAGCTAGAAGCCAAGAGCCAAGAGCCAAAAGCCAAGAGCCAAGAGCCAAAAGCCAAAAGCTAGTAGCTAGAAGCTAGGAGCTAATCCATGCCATCCCGCCGCATTTTTCTCCGCAACAGCGCGCTAGCCGTCGTAGGCACAGCCGCGATCCCCAGCTTTCTCAAGCGCGCAGCCTTCGGCGCAGTCGAAACCGGGTCCCGCACCAAGCGCCTGGTCGTCATCTTCCAGCGCGGTGCCGCCGACGGGCTCAACATCGTAGTCCCGCACGGCGAGTCGCAATACTATGCGATGCGCCCCAGCATCAACATTCCGCGCAAGTCGGTGCTCGATCTCGACGGCTTCTTCGGGCTGCATCCATCACTCGCAGCGTTTCAGCCGCTCTGGCAGCAGCGCCATCTCGCCATCGTGCACGCCGCCGGATCGCCCGACGCCACGCGCTCCCACTTCGATGCTCAGGACTTCATGGAAACCGGCACGCCCGGCGTAAAAGTCACCGAAGATGGATGGCTCAACCGCTCGCTGCACAACCTGCCGGGGCTGCAGCAGCAATCAGCGTTTCGCGCGATCGCACTCGGCCCGTCGCTGCCGCGCATCCTGAGCGGCGCCGAGCCAGCTGTGGCCATGAACAACATCAACGACTTTTCCATCGGCGGAAAAAATCCCAAGCCATCGGTTGCAGCCAGCGCGTTCGAAGCCATGTACGATCACTCGTCCGACAGCGTGCTTCACGGTACAGGCGAAGAAACCTTCGATGCCGTCAAGATGCTCAAGGCCGCCGACCCCAACAAGTACACGCCCGCTTCCGGCGCGAACTATCCCAAGGGACGTTTCGGAGACAGCCTGCGCCAGCTCGCGCAGTTGATCAAAGCCAATCTCGGCGTGCAGGTGGCCTTCGCCGACATCGGCGGATGGGATCACCATGTGAACGAAGGCGCAACCGAAGGCCAACTCGCCAACGTGCTCGGCGATTTTTCGCAAGCGATAGCTTCCTTCTGGACTGATCTCGGCGACCTTGGCGAAGACACAGTCGTCGTCACCATGTCAGAGTTCGGACGCACCGCGCGCGAAAACGGCAACCGCGGCACCGACCACGGCCACGCCAACGTGATGTTCGTCTTAGGTGGCCCAGTCAAGGGCGGCAAGGTCTACGGACGCTGGCCTGGCCTCGACCAGTCGCAACTCTACGAAGGCCGCGACCTCGCGCTCACCACAGACTTTCGCCAGGTGATCGGCGAAGCCGTCGTGTGCCACATGGGCAATCAGAACTTGGCGAGCGTATTCCCTGGCTATGGTCAGGGCGCCTCGTTCCTGAAGGTGCTGGGCTAAAATGTTCCTGCAGGAACATATCGTCATGGCAGTTTCGTCAGCACGTATTCGTCACGACAGTTAAGTAGAAGAAAACGAACCCCCGCCAGTCCTCTTATGGAGTTCTCGTGCCATCACCTCGGCTGAATTGGTAAAGAAGCCAGGCGCTCATCCGAAACGTGTCCAGAATCATATTGAGCAGCAACGTTGAAAATATTCCGAAAGGCTTCAATCGCGCATAGACGACGTTCATGCTCCACGCCGGACCGGTGTACACCTTTCCAGCTTTTGGCAACCCGATACGGGTTCGCACCGGCGGCTGGTAGACGATCTTCTCGATTCCACCGTTGAAGAACTTGGCCATGTGCAGAATGCGGCTGCTGTAACAGATTCTCGCGCGCCACGGGACTTTTCCCCTGGCACGATATTTGAGAATCAAGGCCGAGGCTTCAGCCGCATGCCGTAGCGCGGCTGTGACTCCGTTCGAGGTGATGGGATCGACCATGGAAGCAGCCTCGCCGCAAATCATCCAGTTCGGTCCGGCTACGCCGAGATGGACGCGGCCGGTGAACGAGGTCACGTTAACCTCACTCGCCGGGCCCGCCGCGAGCAGCGGCTCAAATCGCTGGAACTTTGTTAGTTCCTGGCGGTAAATTGCCTCAACTGCGAGACCCTGATCGCGCTTATGCTTCATCCACTCGCCGGTGGTCACAACTCCGACGCCTACAGTCTGAGGATTTACCGGAATCTCCCATATCCAACCCAAATACTCTGTCGGCGACGGATCCATATACAACGTCGTACCTTCTACCGGATCGTTAACTGGAAAATAAGTCCAGATCGCGACCTTGGTTGGGCCTTGTTCGATTTTCGTTAGGCGGAGTTCTCGCGCGAAAAGACAACCTCTGCCCGAAGCGTCGATGAACCACGCGGCGGAAATTCTCTCGCCGCCGGCTGTGCGAACCGCAGAAATGCGCCCTCCGGTGCGTTCGAGTCCAACTGCTTTGTCCGCGATTAGTGTCACACCAGCAGCGACGGTAGACTTCCTCAATTCCTCGTCGAGCCGCATCCGATCCACGTGCAGAGTTTTGAGCTCGATGTTAAGCGGAGGCCTGCCGAGCCATGAGTCCGGTATGTAATGCTCGGAGCAGCCATTCCGCATGCGGAGCGTGACGTGACGCTTCCAGGTTGCCATTTGGTTTTCGATGAGGTAATCCATCGAGAAGCCGAGATTCCTTAGTAGATCGGGGGCGGACCAGTCGAGCGATTCTCCCACCGGCGAAGGATTTCCTTCCGGCGGAGTGATGCAGGTGACCTTGAGACCTGCCCGAGCAAGTTGCAGTGACGCGGCTTTTCCCGCCAGGCCGGCGCCCACCACAACTACATCGCACGGACCAGACTTTGACTCAGAGCCGGCCATGAAGCTCATGCACCTCTTCTGATCATGCAGAATATGTTTCGGAGGGACAATAGGGCTGGTCAGGCGGAGTACTTTAGCACTGCCGTTCGCTGCTTATCGAGCGCGCTGAGGATTTGCGCGATCTGCCAAACATGGCGTTTCTGGTGGGTGGCAAGCATACGAAAAGCGCCATAGAGGTTGTAGCTGACGCGGGCGTATACGGGAGATTTAACTGTGACCTTGTCAATCGCCAGACCCGCGGTGGAGTTCAAGGCTGCGAACAGTTCCGATTGTGAATTCACGAAACGGCTCCACGCGTTTTCGGAACTCAGCTTCTGCGGCGCTAATTGGGGAAGTACATTGAGCCGAACTCGGTAGGGAGGTTTCAACATTCGAATCAATACGCTGGGAAGGACGCCCGTTCGCAAGTAGCGGTCTCTCGTCAGTTTCGGCGCGTCGGCAATCGCCTGAGAAATCGATGGAAGAAACGCACAGGTTGTCTGCGCGAGATGATCGAGGCATTCCGCGACACACCAGGATTCCGGGTTCAACCGAGCAACTAAGTCGGATGCGTCGCGCCCAAGAATAAGAGCTTCCGCTTCCCGTGTCGCCTGCAAAATCTGACGCGCGATTTCAGCTTGCTGTCCGCTTGAGACGTGTCGGTGTGGGACGGGATCGGCTCCCAGAAGTTCGAGAGCTGGTGCAGGTGCTGGATTCGCGGTAAATGCGGTCAGTATTCCCATAGCCCCACAACTATGGATTTGGCAACTGGGAGAAGAAAGTAGCCGGAAAACTGATGACCCGGCAATAGTACGAAACAACTATGGATCCGCCTCGGGGACCCGGCCCTCGCTGAACGGCCCGCAGACCCGATCCTGAAAGGCCCCTCGGGGTTTCGACTTTTTCCGTGTGGTCAGCCCTTATTTTGTGAGCACGCCGATCTTCATGACACTCAAGATCGGGCTGGTCATAAAAGTCGTGATCAGCGCCATCAGGACCATCATCGTAAACAATTCCGGGGATGAGACACCCAGATCGAGAGCCGCATTGAGAACTACCAATTCAACCAGCCCACGGGTGTTCATCAGTACTCCCAACCCCAAAGAGTCCCGCCAATTCACGCCAATCATCTTTGCGCCAGCAGCGGCACCCGCTAACTTGCCGACGACTGCAACCGCGAGGATCGCCAGGCCGTAACCCAAGGCAGAGCTACCAGAAAGCAGGTCAATACGGGTGCGGAGGCCAGTCAGGGCGAAGAACAGGGGAAGCAGGAGGGCGAGACTGAGAGACTCAATCCGCTCGACCAGATCAGTCAATAATCGCGCATGATTCGGCATAACAAGTCCGGCCATGAATGCGCCAAACAAGGCATGTACGCCCAGCTTCTCAGTCACCCAACTCGAAGCAAAGACGAAAAGCACAAGCACCGATAGAAGTTCAATCCCCGCTCCACATTTTTCGTACCAGGACTCAATAAAGCGCCCAAACCATCGGACGACCGTCAACATGAAAAGGATAAAGGCGGCCAGCAACAGCAGCCTGAATGCGAAATGCCACCATCCGCCGGAGGAGCGGACCATGGCCGTCAATACAGCTAGCAAGAGCCAGGCGCTCACATCATCGATGGCGGCGCATGCTAGGGCCATGCTGCCGAGACTACTGCCGGTCAGATTTTGCTCTTTCAGAATCCGTGCCAACACCGGGAATGCGGTAACACTCATCGCGGTTCCCATAAACAGGCCGAAGGGCGGAAATGAAACCTGTTCTCCTGCAAAACGAGGATACAGAGCCGTCGCAAGCCCTACGCCGAGAGCAAGGGGCAATGCGATGCTGATGTTGCTGACTAACACGATCGCTGTACGTTGCTTTAGAACCTGAGCGAGGTCCACTTCCAAACCCACCACGAACATAAACAGGAGCAATCCGAGCTGACTGAGGACGTTAATCGCTGAAAAAGACGAATCTGGAAGAACGTAATGGAAAGCGGCGGGGAAAAAGCGACCGAAAACAGAAGGACCCAGAAGAATGCCTGCCGTCATTTCTCCGACCACGCGGGGCTGGCCGATGCGCTGAAATAGCCAACCTACGACTCGCGCGACCAGCAAAATGATGCCAAGTGCCAGGATTAACTGATCGATTCTTGCTGGATTCACCTGTCTTCTGCTCCAGACGTGTCGCTGTGTCGCTGAGGAAACGGCGGGTATCACTGTATCGCATCGTCTTACAACCGGACCTTGGCCTGGTAGCTTTTCCCAAATCCCTTTCTCAGAAGGCGGAAAACTGCGAGAGAACCTTCCTCGGAGAAAAAACCGGGTGAACGTTCCGTCTCGCCTCAGTTGTCCGGCGGATTGGGAGGGGAGGGGATACCGCGAAACTCCTGCAAGAAGCCCCAACGAAGCTTGTCGTCCCAAACACGCGACACCTGTTCCCAAGTCCCGTTTTGTTTATCAAGCTGAGTCTGGTGAATCTATTCTCGTCGCAGGCGCTACTCGTAGCGCAGAGCCACCATGGGGTCGACCAGCGAAGCCCTGCGCGCCGGCAGGTAGCCGGCGACGGCTGCGACAATCAGCAATATGACGGTGGCGCTGACCAACGTGGCTGGGTCGGTTGGAGTGAGTCCGAAGAGCATGTTCGAGACCAGGCGGTCGCCGGCTAGGGTAGCGGGGATGCCGATGACGATGCCAATCGAGACCAGCATCAGGATCTCGCGCAGTACCATCCAGAGCATGTTGGAGCGAGGTGCTCCCAGCGCCATGCGGACGCCGATTTCATTCGTCCGTCTCGTCACCACGTAGGACATGACTCCGTAGATTCCGATGCATGAGAGGAAAACGGCGAGCACCCCGAAGAAGGCGGATAGTTGGGCGACGACGCGTTGGTCGGTGATCGAACGAGCTACTTGTTCGTCGAGCGTGGTCACGTGAGTGATCGGCAGATTGCGGTCAATCGAGTGGAGGGTCTGTTGCACGGCAGCGGCCACGGCGCCGAAGTCGCCCGTGTAACGGACTTCGAAGTCGCCGAAGCCCCAGGGGCGTTGCGTGTATGGCATGTAATCGAGATTTGCCAGTTCTTCGGCAAGATTATTAAACTTGACGTCCTTTACCACGCCGATAACCGTGAGTTCGTCTTTGGGCTCGTCGCTCAGGCGAAGGTGATTCCCAATCGGGTCGCCTTGTGGAAAGAGAGTTTTGGCGGTGTGCTCGCTGATGATGACCACAGGCGCCGAGGTGCTCGTGTCGGAGGGCGAAAAGTTCCGGCCTTTGATCAAGGGTATCTGCATTGTCTCGAAATAACGTAGGCCGACGACATTGTGCATCACCTCGATATTTTTGTTGATCTTCATCCCGGCCACTGCAACGTTGGAACTCCAGGCGCCTTCGTTGAAGGTGAATGCAGAGAAGCTGGCCGCTTTCACGTTGGGCAGGGCGTTGACGCGCTCTTCAATCTGCTGATAAAGCGCGAATGCTGGCGGCTCTTCGGCTTTATAGCCTGCGGAACTGGAGTCGATGTTCAGGCGTAAGACGTTTTCTTTATTGAAGCCAGTGTCAACATTGTTGAGATTGACGAGGCTGCGAAGAAAGAGTCCGGCTCCAACCATCAGGACGAGGGAAAGCGCAACCTGGGAAATCACGAGCGCTTTTGCGAGAGGGTTTCTGGCGCTGGCGCCTACGGGGCCACGACCCGCTTTCAGCGTGTCAGTGAGTTGCGGCCGAGTGGCGCGGAAAGCTGGAACCGTGCCGAAGATCAACGCGGTGGCAATGGTCACGGCAATGGTGAACAGGAGAAGGCGAGTGTCAACCGAGACATCAAGAGGTATTGGATCGAGTCCGCCAGAAACCATGCTTAGAAGAAGACGATTGGCGATGGCTGCCAATGCGATCCCAAGCACGCCACCCGCGACCGCCAACACAAGGCTTTCGGTGATGAGCTGGCGGATGATGCGCGAACGCCGCGCTCCGAGAGCCTGCCGGACCGCGAGTTCGCGAGCACGCGCGGTTGATCGCGCGAGGAGCAGGTTGGCGATGTTGGCACATGCGATGAGAAGGACGAGCGCAACAATGGCCATCAGCAACCGGAGCGGCTTTGAAAATTGCCGGCGAAGCGAGGAAAGCCCGGTTGTCATGGACGTTAGCGGAACTTTCGTGCGATCTAGTTTTTGTCGGTTTTCGGCATCAAGCCTGGCGCCCGCGAAGTTGATCAGGATTTCGCGAAAGAGCAGATTTACGTTTGCGGTGGCTGCGTCGATGGAGACTCCGGGTTTGAGACGACCCATGATCAACAGCGATTCCGAAAATTCTTCTTTATATCCGCCGAAATGCGGAGGAACTTCTTTGACCATGGAAAGGGGAACCCACATATCCGGGGCCTCGCCGACCTTGGTGCCGAAGAATTCGGGCGGAGCCACGCCAACGATGTTGAAAGTCGTGTCACCGAGTTTGAGAGTGCGGCTCAGGACGTTGGGATCGCGCGCGAGACTGTGTCTCCACCAGGCGTAGCTGATTACTGCGACGGGGTGATTGCCTTCGGAGTTGTCGTCACCCTCGTTCAAAGTGCGCCCCTCGAGTGCCTGCACGCCGAGCGTGTCGAAGTACGTGCCGGAGACGAGCTGGACGTTCATTGGCTCTGATTCGCCTCTTCCTTGCACAAAGCCGTGAACGCTGTTCGTCATGCTGAAGACGGCGGCAGTGTCGGAAAAGACCCGATTTTCAGCCTGCATTCGACGGTAGAACGGGTATGAATAGAGCTGGGTTCTGGCGAAGTCATCAGTGATGCCGGAAGCCCGGCCGTTTCCTAACAAGACGAGCTGTGCTGGATTCTTTACCGGTAAGGAGCGAAGCATGACGGCATCGAGGAGGCTGAAGATGGCGGTGTTGGCGCCGATGCCAAGAGCCAGCGAGAGCAGGGCGACGATGGTGAGCGCGGGGCTGCGCAACATAGCGCGCGTGCCATACGCGAGGTCTTGGAAAAAACTTTCAAGCCACTCCCATCCCCATTCCATATGACTTTTCTCCGTTAACAACGCGGCGTTTCCAAATCGCCGAGACGCCGCATGGTGAGCCTCTTTTGGCGAGAGCCCTTTGCGAATCTGATCCTGCTCTCTGAGTTCAAGGTGAAGGCGCACTTCTTCTTCGAGGTCCGCGTCGAATTGCCGGCGACGAAGCAGCATCCAAAGGCGTCTTCCCAGTTCGCGCAGAAAATTCATAAGACTGTCCCGTTCAAGCTGTCTGAATCACGCGGGTAATGGCCCCGATCACCCGCTCAAACTGAGAGAGTTCGGTTTCCAATTGTTTGCGGCCTAATGCTGTGAGGTGGTAGTAACGTGCGCGCCGATTGCCGGCCGTGGTTCCCCATCTGGCCTTTACCCAGCCTTTGATCAGCATTCGCTGGAGAGCCGGATATAAGGATCCTTCTTCGACCTGAAGAACGTCATCGGATATCTGCTGGATAGAATCTGCGATCTCGTACCCGTGCATCTCTTCGGTGCGTGCCAGCGTTTTCAAAATCAGGAGATAAAGAGTTCCGGGCGGAATTTCATCACGATGCAAACGTGCCTCCTGCGCCAAAGCGCGGCTACCATAGTTAGACTATGGCACCATGAAACAGTTAGCGCTTGCGGTCAAGAAAAATGTGGAATTTTCGGGTTTAGAAAAGTACGGCGGGTGGCCCAGCGTTTGGAGTTGATTTTCGCTGTCCCGGAGCGAAGCTCAGGGGCGGCTCTTGCACAAAACGCAAGGACGGGCATCAGCAATTTCTTTACGGGAAACAAAAGTCAACTTCCAAAGGCTGGGCACCCCGCCTCTCCTTGACGAAAAAGGAGAGAGAGCGTACTCTCCTTTTCCAGATAGGAGAGAGAGCTCTTGATGAAAGCGGTTGAACTTCCGCAAGGTGCACTGGAGATGCTTGTCCTCAAGGCGGTCTCGCTCGGGCCGCTACATGGGTACGGCATCCTGCTGCGGATCCAGCAAATCTCCGGCGAGCGCCTCGAAATCCTGCAAGGTTCTTTCTACACCGCCATCTATCGTCTGGAGCGTCGAGGCTGGATCAAAGGCAAGTGGGGTGAGTCGGAAAACAATCGCCGCGCCCGGTTTTACTCCCTCACCGCCGCTGGTACGCGTCAGCTTAAGGCCGAGACCGCCAGATGGACCGATATGGCCGCTGTTGTCGCCGGGATTCTCGACAAGAAACCGCACGAGATATGAGTCTCCTCGTCGCAATTCGCAAGTTCTGGCGCTCTCTTGCGCCACGCACGAAGAGCGACGTCGAAGAAGAGTTTTGTTCTACCCTCGATGCCTACCAGGAAGATCTGGTCCGCCAGGGTCTCTCCGAAGAAGAGGCCCGCCGCAAAGCCCGCATCGACCTCGGTCGGCCCTCCGCGCAAGACGAAATTTACCGCGAGGCCATCGGGCTGCACCTTTTCGATGAGTTAGGCGGAGACGTCCGCTACGGCCTCCGCGCCCTGCGCCGCAATCCTGGCTTCGCCGTCGTGGCCGTGCTTTCACTGGCCCTCGGCATCGGCGCCACCACGGCGATGT
This sequence comes from Candidatus Solibacter sp., assembly GCA_035501655.1. GTDB lineage: Bacteria > Acidobacteriota > Terriglobia > Terriglobales > Acidobacteriaceae > Sulfotelmatobacter. The sequence continues at coordinate 134,239 of DATJVU010000006.1, read as the reverse complement.
TCTCGCTCATCTACGCCGTCCTGCTGCACCCGTTTCCCTACGCTGGCGCCGACCGCATCATGAATGCCCTCTTCGTCAACCAGCAACATCCTGACGAGTATCAATGGTTTACCCTCAGCCAGTCGGAGTGTGATGACCTGCGCCTTGCAGCCCCGGTTGAGTCGGTGCTCGGCTTCAGCGATGCGCATCTGGAGATCACGAACAGCGGGTTGCCGGAAGACATCTCGGGCGTGTACCTCACAGAGAATGCCGGAACTTTCTTCGGCGTGCGCCCGCTTCTCGGCCGAATGATCGAGCCCTTCGATGCAGGCCACAAGGTGGCCGTTCTCAACTACCGGTTCTGGCAGAGCTATTTCGGCGGCGATCCCCACGCCATCGGGCGAACGCTGGAGATGGATCACGCCCCGTACATGATCGTCGGAGTGATGCCGCGCAGCTTCGCATTCAATGACACCATCGGCGTGGGAGATGTTTATCTGCCGGCTAGTCTCGTGCGGGCCGCTGCCAACGGTCCCGCGCCCTCCTACCTGCCATGGATCAAGCTGCGGCCGCACGTCACCGTGGCCGCCGCCAACGGGGCGCTCGAGCCCATCGTGCTCGAGATCAAGAAGCTGCATGCCGTCCCTGGATGGCATCTCGGGCTGCAGCCCATCATCGTGCCTTACCAACAAGATCTGGGGCGTACGCTCGCGCTTCTGCTGGCCGGTGTCATCCTTCTGCTCATTATCGGTTGCGCCAATTGCTCGATCCTTCTGTTGGCCCGTGGGCGCGCGCGCCAACCTGAGGTCGCCATCCGCACCGCGATCGGCGCCAGCCGCTGGCGCATTGTGCGCCAGTTGCTGGTCGAAGCTCTGGTCATCTCCTCGACTGGCGCCGTCCTGGGCGTGGCTGCATCGTACTGGCTGGCAAGGCTTCCCTTGTTGCTTTCTCCAGACTCCTTTCCCGCCGAATCCGTCATCCGCATCAATGTTCCCATTCTTGCCTTCTCCGTCGCGCTCGCCTTGCTGTGCGGCATCCTCTTTGGTCTAGTCCCGGCATTGCGTCTCTCGCGCCGCGATTCCGCGCGTTTGCTGCCCGGCAGGCAGATTGGCGTTGTGGTTGCTCCAGCAAGGCATCGCTGGAGCGTTCTTATCGCCGCGCAGATTGCGTTCACCCTTCTGCTTATGGCCACCGCGGGCACGGCCATCCGAGGCTTTCTGCGGCTCGCGCAGATGCCCCTCGGCTACGATCCCGCAAATGTCATGCAGATCGGGATCCACCTGCACACCCACGATCCGGCCGAGTGGGGCCGCATTCAGCCGCGTGAAGGGCGCACTGCTTATATCGAGCAGATCCGGGAGAAGATCGCATCCGTCCCGGGGGTCTCCACGGTCGCTGTCGGCATCGACGCCACGCCGCCCGGTGCTGATCTTCCGAGCTCGTTCATGGTCGACGGAAGTGGCGAGAGCGAGCAGCAGGCTCGCGTGATGCTGGTCGGCCAGCAGTATTTCGCTGCGCTCCGCATTCCGCTGCTCCAGGGTCGCGTTTGGAGTGCGGATGAAAACACCCGCGGAGATTTCATCGCCGTCGTCAATCACGCATTCTCGACGCGCTACCTCACCTCATCCAAAACCCCAGGGTCCAATGCCCTGGGCCGGCAGCTACGCATTCCCGGACTGACGGGTCATATGAGCTACCAGGCTGTCTCGGCGCAAAGCACCGCCTGGCGACAGATCATCGGCGTCGTCGCCGATGCGCGCAACGACGGCGTGGATCAGCCGGTGGTCCCCGCCATTTACATTCCGTACACGGCTGCGACGCGGGCCTGGGTGCAGTTCCTCGTCCGCACTCTGGGCGATCCGCTCACCTATCTGCATTCCATTCGCGTCTCTATCGCATCCGTCGCTTCCGACCAGCAGATCTCGAACGAGGCCACAATCACCCTCAACGAAGCCATCGAGCGCGACGCGCAGTATAGCCGCCAGCGGCTCTTCTCCATATTGTTTGGCGTCTTCTCGGCCATGGCGCTCGGGCTTGCGCTGGTCGGCATCTTCAGCCTCGTTGCTTACAGCGTCGCGCAGCGCACTGCGGAGTTCGGCGTCCGATTGGCGCTGGGCGCACCCCGCGTGCAAGTCCTGTGGGTCGCCGCGCGCATCGCGATCGTCAGCGCAGCGGCGGGCATTGTCGTCGGTCTTGCTCTTGACAGTTTTTTAGGCGCCGTCCTCGCCCACTGGATGCAAAACGCTTTTGGCGCAGGCAGTCTCTCGGCTGCCGCCGCGCTCCTCGCTCTCAGTGCGCTTCTCGCATGCCTGCTGCCCGCCCGCCACGCAGTATCCGTCCCACCCGCGGAAGCTCTTCGTTATGAATAAGGCGTATCCGCCCGCAGTTCACATTCGATTGCAGGATGCTTCGACCCCGCAGGCGGACCGCTTTGCGGGCCGCCTGCTGCGCTCAGCATGACAGGGCTTTTGCGCGGCCTTCTCTACCTCTATTTTGGTTGCAGGGTCTGGGCGATCATGACCTGGCGCTTGAAGTTTTCGACCATGTTGGGGTCGAGGCGGACTTCTGTCGGTTTTTTGGCCAGGGTCATGGTGTCGATTTTGTCTTGCAGCTTGAGCAGGGCGTAGAAGAGATTTTCGGGGCGGGGCGGGCATCCGGTGACGTAGACGTCCACGGGGACGATCTTGTCGACGCCTTGCAGCACAGCGTAGGTATTGAACGGGCCGCCGACCGAGGAGCAGGCGCCCATGGAGATGACCCACTTCGGGTCGGGCATCTGATCGTAGATGCGCTTCACGACCGGCGCCATTTTCAGCGTCACGGTGCCGGCGACGATCATGAGGTCGCTCTGGCGTGGGCTGGGACGGAAGACTTCGGAGCCGAATCGCGCGATGTCGAAGCGCGCCGTGGAGGAGGCGATCATCTCGATGGCGCAGCAGGCCAGGCCGAAGGTCATCGGCCACACCGCCGACTTGCGCGCCCAGTTGAAGACGTAGTCGACGGTCGAAATCAGAAAATTCTTTTCAAATTTGTTTTGCAGCCAGCCCATCTGTGGCCCCTCTGGAACGGCGCTTCAAGCCGTACACAGGCAGTCTAGGTGGGGTGGGGAAGAGTGTCAAACGAGAGTGCTTGCCCCTAGGGTGGCGATGGGCGATCAGCGGAGCGGATTTTGCAGCAATCATGTCCAAGCCATGCTCGAAAGCGTACGATAGCTGGCTATGTGCCGCCCTTCGTTACGCATCCTGTTCCTCATTCTGTCTGCTGTTGGTTTGGCGCAAAAGCCGCAACCACCCTCCAGCGATGAACTCGCGGCGATTGCCGCGCGGGGCAGGCTACTTTACGAATATGATCGAGCGGCGTGGCACTCAACCGATGCCGTGAAGGAGATCGGAGTAGCACAAGGCGCTATTGACCGATATGTGGCGCGCAAGACAGCGAGTGGCTGGGTAGTCATGTGGGGGCGTTTCACGCAATCTCAAGACAAATTCCTGATCGTCTACGAGGCGACTGAAAGCGACAGACCTGAAGTGTTTAAGGTGAAAAAGCATGACCCACCGCTGGAGGACACAGGTTTCTATCTCAACGCAGCACGCGCGATTGCAACTGCGCGACAGGATTTTCATGGTGAGCAGCGGCCGTATAACTTCGCAGTTCTGCCCGCAGATAATGAGAGATTTTACGTTTATGTTCTCCCAGCGCAGACCGATGAGGGTGTTTACCCGGTGGGTGGAGACATACGGTATCTCGTCTCAGCGGATGGCCGAAAGATCATAGGCAAGCGACGGATGCATCAAGATATTCTTGATTTCGCGATCCGCAAAGACTCTACCTATTCACTACATACGCACATACTGAGTGATTTGCCTGAGGACAGCGACGTTTTTGTAGTACTCACACGACAACCTTTGATCCCCGAATACATCTTCACTTGCAATTACACCTTCAAGGCCAACACAGAAGCATCTATCCAGTTAGTAGAAGCGAAAACTTGCGGAGATGTGTGTGTAGGCTACGTCGCGAAACTGTCAAGCTTTCAAGCCTTTCGCAAGGCAGGCTGTCCTGATATGGCAGGTAATCCGTAGGCAAGCGGCCTCGCGATTCTGGAATGCCTTACGAAATTAATTCGTTGTCCTACTGGCTTGTCGCGACGCGAGGCTGGATGAGTAGGGTTCATTGATTGCGATCGGCCGGATCAGTCTCTTTCGGGTAGTTGAAGAGGAGTTGGTTGCCGTCGGGATCGTCGACTACCAGAAGGCGGTAGCCCCAGGAGGCGTCTTTGACTGGGACGCCTTTGGCCTCGAGTTCGGCGCGGAGGGCGTCTACGGCGGCGGCTGCGTTCTTGGGCGTCTCCGGTTCGACGTTCAGGGAGATGAACATCAGACCCTTGCCCACTTTCTGGGGCCAGGTTTTGGCCAGGATCAGGGAGCAGCCCTGACGGTCGACCTGCGCGACGTAGGCTTTGCCTTCTTCGTCGAAGCGCCAGGGGATGGTGAAGCCCAGCTTGTCAGCGTAGAAGGCTAGCGAGGCATCGACATCGCTTACGTTGATGATGGGGCGGGCGAACCAGTCGGTTTTCACTGACATGGTGATTTATCCTCCAGTGATCTGTCCTCGAACATTTCGGTTGCGATGAAGTGTAAGTTATCGGTCTTCTCTCCTATGCCTCGCAAGTATCACACGGCGAATGCAGCGTCTGTACCCAAGCCGGCGTGGTGGAGGCAATGCTCATATATCTCTAAATTGAGATTTCCGCTGCGCTATACTCTTCAGTTGAAGGGGCTTCCATGCAGGAATCGAGCGCTTCGGCTTCGCCCGCTTTCTTTCCTTCGCTGAGGGCACGAGTCGCCCTTGCGTGCCTGACGTTTGCTGCCTCCGCCTTTAGCATGTGGGATGGGTTCTTTCGGTTCGACTGGGTCGGACTTCTGTGCTTTAGCTTGTACTGGGTCATTTATGTCCCAATGCAAAAAGAGGAGTCCCGAGCTGCCTATTTAAGAAAACCGCGGTCGATAGTCTCGACGGTATTGATAATTTTCATGATCGCTGGAGCGCTGCACTCGTTGGTCAACCTCGCTACGAAGCACGGCTTCTGACTCCTATCAATCACGCACAAACTTCAGCGCTGAATTGACGGTGGCTGACCTGCATGATGATTCCGTATTGCGGGGGACACTATGCACATCATGGTGGTAGAGTCGGGCTGATGGGCGGCCGCACCGATCCCGAGAGGTTTGAGGAGTTGGTGGAGTGGGCGTACAGCACGCTGCCCCAGAAGATTCGCGACTTGCCGGATTTTCCTGGCATTCAAGTTTTGGACGAGCCTCCAGCGGATGTGTTGCAGGACATCGCGGAAAGAAGGAAATGGCGACACGGAACGGAATTGCTGGGATTGTATAGCGGCACATTCCGGACGAAGCAGTCGTCATCGCAGGTGAAGTACGCGCCGGAATTGATCTTTGTGTTTCGTGGTCCCATACTGCGGTGCTCGCGAGGAGATTTGCGCGGGGAAGTGAAACGCGTGGTCTGGCACGAGGTGGCGCACTGGCTCGGGTATGAAACTGAAGAGCAGGTGCAGGCTTTGGGATTGTAGGCCGACGGCAGCTTCGCCTATGCCCGCCCCCGGCAAAGAGTTCGAGGCTCGCTCGAGAGCGGGAAGAGGTTGAAGTTCCAGATGCCGTCGCGGCCTAGGCGTACTGTTCCGTGAGTCCACTGTGAGAACGGGACGTCACGCCAGACTTCGTTTTTACTATTATTGTCCATTCCCCTTTTGGAACTGCTCCCCATCCCAAATGTAGTAGTTCGCGGAATTTTTCCATTTGAGGCCGATAGGCATCCGATAGGGTTGCCTCGGAGGCTCCCAAACCGTGGATGGCAGCGATCGCCGAAAAAAGGTTCTTTTTCTCATTCGCTGTCTGGAGGTAGGCGGGGCGCAAAGGGTCTTCCTTACACTGCTCCGCCATCTGGACCGCCGTTATTTCCAACTGCATCTTGGCCTCTTGCAGCCAGACGGCGAATTCGTTGACCAGTTGCCGCAGGATGTGGCGGTGCATGTCTTGCCGGGCGTGCGGCGTCCAAAGTCGGTAATCGGCTTTCTTCTCTTGATGTATCGACTCATACCGCTCTTGTGGAGGCTTCGGCCGAATACCGTTCTCTCGACGGGCGGAATGAACCTGGCCGTAGTTGTGGCTTCGCCCCTGATGCCGCGAGGCACAAGGCTGCTGGTTAGAGAGTGTTCTGTGCTAAGCGAAAGATTGAGCAGTGAGATGAAATATCCAGGGCTATGGAGATGGATTTATCGGCGCCTTTACCGGCTGGCGGACCATGTGGTTTGTCAGTCGGATTCTATGGTGAGGGATATGAGGGAAGAGTTCGATCTTCCACCCGAGAGCCTGGTACGCGTCTACAATCCGATCGACATCGATCTGGTGCGCGCATGGGGCAGGAGCGGAGAGAACCCGTATTCAGGCGCGGGACCTCAACTTGTGGCGGCCGGCCGTCTCACTTATGAGAAAGGATTCGATCTATTGCTTGCCGCCATGCCAAAAGTGATTGCGCACTTCCCCAACGTGAAGTTGACGGTTTTGGGGGAAGGTTCGCTGCAGAATGTTCTGTCCGAACAGGCGCGGAAGCTCGGCCTGACGGAGTCGGTGACTTTCGTGGGTTTCCATCAAAATCCCTGGCCTTATCTGTGCCACGCGGACCTGTTCGTGCTTCCTTCGCGGCGCGAAGCCTTCGGCAATGCGCTGCTCGAAGCATTGGCTCTGGAAACGCAGGCTGTGGCCGCGGATTGCCCTGGAGCAATCCGCGAGATTTACTCTGCGAATCCAGCAGTAGAGCTGGTTCCGGCGGGTAATGCGGGGCGATTGGGGGAAGCAATCATCGGTCGATGCATGGTAGCCAAAAGCGAGCGTTGCAAAACGAGAGTTTCGCCCGAATGGCTTGCACAATTCTCGTTACACCGAATCGTGGGGGAATACAGCGCGCTTTTTCTGCCGTAGGCGTACGCGATCTCAGCCAGACGGCCTTTCAACCCGGGCTCAGGCTTGGAGCCGCGCACCGATGTCCATTAAAATGAAAAGTCTGGGATCTCAACATGTCGCTTTCCAAAGCGCAAGCGTTGGAGATGTTTGAGTCGGATGATCTGATCGGTATCGGGATGGAGGCTGACGCGGTGCGGCGGCGGCTGCATCCGGAGGGCGTGGTCACCTACATCATCGACCGCAACATCAACTACACGAACTTCTGCACGGAGTATTGCACCTTCTGCGCGTTTTACCGGCCGCTGAAGGGGCCCGCTGCCAAAGAGGGATATATTCTCGACTTCGAGACGATTTACGAAAAGATTCGCGAGACGGTCGAGTTGGGCGGTACTGGTGTGCTGATGCAGGGCGGGCTGCATCCGGATTTGAAGATTGACTGGCACGAGCAGATGCTGCGCGGAATTCGCGAGCGCTTTCCGAAGGTGCATCTGCATTGCTATTCGGCGTCGGAGATTATTGCGATTGCGGAGTACAGCGGGCTTTCGATTCGCGACACGATTCTGCGGCTGCGCGATGCTGGGCTCGATTCGATTCCGGGCGGCGGCGCTGAGATTTTGGATGACGAAGTGCGCTACAAGATTGCGCGGCTGAAGTGCCTGACCGAAGACTGGATCAACGTGCATCGCACGGCGCACCAGATCGGCATGCGCACGACTGCGACCATGATGTTTGGCGTGGGAGAAGATCCGAAGCATCGCGTGAATCATTTTCAGCGGCTCTATGACTTGCAGGAAGAGACTGGCGGGTTCACGGCCTTTATCCCGTGGAGCTTTCAGCCGCAGCATACGGCCCTCGGCGGGCGGCATTGGGATGAGGCGACGGCGGTTGAATATTTGAAGGTGCTGGCGATCTCGCGGCTGTATTTGTCCAATTTTTTGAATGTGCAGTCGAGCTGGGTCACGCAGGGATTGAAAGTCTGCCAGATGGGTCTGCGCTTTGGCGGAAACGACGTTGGCTCGGTGATGCTGGAAGAGAACGTCGTGCGCGCGGCCGGCGTTACCAACTGCACTACCGAAGAAGAGTTGCGACGGATTATTCGCGATGCCGGGTTCCGGCCAGCGCAAAGGGATACGTTGTACCGGCAGTATTTCTTGAATTAGTTCAAGCCGCGAATGGCACCGTGTCTTCGGGACGAGTCTATCCAGAATTCAGTGTATCTTTACCTCAAAGGCAGAGTCGGAGAACTGCCGGAGCGAATCTTTAATCGAATCGATTGATGACCTATCTCTGAGGCTAGCATAGATATATCCGCCAAGATCTGCTGGCATCTTCGTTCCGCTTTCAAGAATGATCAGAACGCGGCTTGATCCCTTTGCATGCATCAGAAATCCGGCTTCGAAGACAACGTTATCGCGAGGGGCTGCTCCACCGTTCGACGTTGCAAGTTCGTCATCTTTGGTGAAAAGAAAGATACCGGCTCGACACTTTTCCGAGGCCTCCGTAATCCTATTTAAGATGCTTTGGCCCGGCGCAAAATCGACGGCCCAGTCCAATACCGAAAGATTCAAGACGTTCTGCAAGTGCTTAATGATCGCATCCGCCGTGCCCTGTGCCTTACTGCAGTAGCCGAAAAATACATCGCGACGCTCGCGGACACTCTTCATCCATTCTTCAAAATAGGGCCGGAAAGCCTTCCCCTTTAACCAAGCGGGCTTAGTACTGCTTGGCATCGGGATGATATACCTGCCTCCTCCGTGATAGGTGATTCCGCGGTCGGAGACGCCTTCTTCAGCGATGATGAGCAAAGGCAGCTTGTGGGCGACAGCCAGGGCGCCCTCATAGTGGTTGTATTCGCTCGCAAATTCTACAGGCTGGCCGTCGTCGGCTTTATATGAGTGCCTCACGAATGCGAGTACAACAGCGGCGTCACAACCACTCATTAGTTGCTCCGCCTTGTCGAAGCTCCATGACACCTTCAGGGGAATGCCTACTTCCCCAAAAAGCTGCGCGTCTAGATCGGCGTCACCCAGGGTCTTAATGATCGCGGTCTTCATTTGCTGCTGCGCGCGGTTGAGGCCTTGCGAAGTCGGACAACTAACGAAAACACGCTTCATACTTCTCCTTTACGATGCAGCTGAAACAAGCAAGTAAAAGGAATCCTTCGGTGCTAGTTCGATCTTGCGGGGAAGTATACTCCGTTGAGTTGGGCGACCTATTTCCGCTGAAAATGCAAACGGCCCCGGAAGCCCGAGGCCGTTTGCGAGAGCCAAAATAACTGGACTCCGTCAAAGTCAACACAATTATCGGAACAATCCTGGCTAAAATCAAGTTACTTTGAGGAGAGTCGCACTCCGTCCGTCGAACCCTCCACGTGTCCCTGAGAGACAGTCCTTCGCAATGAAGGAATGGACCCGGAGGGATTCGCACCCTCACCTGGGACTTTGACGGAGTCCTATGCTGCCATTACACCACGGGCCCACGCGCAACAGAATATGCTGCGGCGGGCTTGTGTCGAAACGCTCAGATGAAATTTGATCCCATGTGGTTTCATTATGGGAAATCGTCGGCCTTCACATCCGCGCTAAAATAGTTCACGCGAGGTGCTCATGTCGCAAATGTCGCCGCAAGCGTCTGAGCTGCTCGAAAAGGTATTAGCGCTCTCGGACCATGATCGCGGGATGATTATCGACCGCCTGGTCGAGAGTCTCGACGAAGGTCCGGCGGAAGAAGGAGTCGAGGCTGCTTGGTCGGACGAAATCAAGCGTCGCGTCGAGGAGATTCAATCCGGGAAGGTTGAAATGATTCCCGGCGAAGAGGTCGATCGACGGCTGGCGTCGCGGTGACTCTAGGTACTTCAGCCAAAACTTGGCCGATCTGCCCCTGCTCTAACTCCGCAGTGCAAATCCGCACAAGACATGCGTCGTTTGTGCGATTCGCCTCGTGCGAGTTTTGACAAACTTGTGACATCTTTCCTCCATCCGATTTGCATTTTCTGAATCGAATCTCCTAACGCGTCAATACAAGTTTGTAACCGAATTTAAGTTTGGATTCGGAGGGAGTTCCGCGCTTTTGGGGAAAGCAAACTGGGGCGGCGCGAAATACAAACCGTGCATTCACGGGAGAAGAGGAAAGTATGAAGCAGCTTGGGGCAGTTGTTTTGATGGCGGTGCTTGGGGCGCTGGCTACCGTTTCTCCGGCAGTGGCCGAGAGCGAGCGCATTGCGGTGAACATCCCGTTCGACTTCGTGGTGGGCAACCAGACGTTGAAGGCGGGCGAGTACAAAGTCGTGCGGCTGGACTCGGGCGTGCTCGAACTGTGGGGCAATCAGCAGCAGAGGCGTTTCGCGCTGGTTGTCGCGGGCGCGCCGCTGGCGAATCATAAGGCCAATGCGTATCTGCTCTTCAATCGCTACGGCGACCAGAGATTCCTGAGCAAGGTGGCGCTGTCAGTGGATGGCAACTTCGATCTGCTTCAGGGCAAACGGGAGAAGCAGTTGGCCAGTCAGGCTAACGAAGGGGCGTTGGTAGTGCAGCCGATTCAGTAGTCGAGCGATTCTGTATCGGGGGTGATACTGATTTCGGGTGCAGAGGCAGCACCATGAGCCTGTCGAACCTGGCAGATTCGTGGTGCTGTCGAACTTTTTCTGACTCCGCTTCGCGATAAAATACATGCAGTTATGCCTCAGTATCCCATCAAGACTTGCGTGGTTTGCGGGGAAGAGTTTGAGTTGAAGCCGGGGAAGCCGGGATTTGCGAACCGGTGTCCGTCGTGTAGTGAAGAAGAGGCTGCGCAGTCTGGGCCTGCGGATGTTCTGAAGACGGACAAAGGTGCGCATGCGGCGCGACGCGAGGCGATGAAGAATTTGTTGTATCGGAAGGATAGCTAGGAATCGTTTTTTGGTTTTCGTCTGTACCGCAATTGTGTCGTCCCTACGGGACTTGTCTCACATTTCCGCCATACCCAGGGCTTACCCCCTGGGCTAAGGTATTCCGCCCTCCGGGCTGGCTATTGCTTCAAAATCCACGTCGAGATTTTTTCTAACGCTGCCGGCGACATTGTTTCTTCGATTTGCGCGTACTCCATGGGGGAGCCGGTTTTTGCTGTCTGGAATAAATGATTCAGGCCGGGGAGTTCGTCGACTTCGAAGTGCCTGTTGCCGGATTCTTCGAGAGCTTTGCGGATTGCCGGCAGATTCTGCGCGGGCAAGACTTGCTTGTCGAGTGAGCCGTTAATGTCGAGCACGGGGCAGGTAACTTTGCGCAACGCGGTCGCGGGATCGTAGGTGAGGAAGTAGCGGAACCAGGGCGAGGTGAGTTGCGCGATCTTCGCTCCGATTTGTGCCTCGGGCGTGTCGTCCTTCATTTTTTCTTTCAGTTCTTTGTCGAGGACGGCTTCGTCTTTCTCGCTTTCGATCAGCGCGAGTATTTCCTTTTCTCGCGTGGCGTTCTTCGCTGCCTCCGCGGGACTTTTGCCGCTAGCCACTTCAATGGCTTCGCCTTGCGCGGGCAGAATCTGATCTCCGGGGACGCCGGTGCCGGCCATCATCACGATGAAAGCGACGTCTTGGTTGCGCGCGGCGACCATGGGTGCAATGACTCCGCCTTCGCTGTGACCGATCAGGCCGATCTTGTGCGGATCGACTTCGCGGTGCGTCTTCAGATAAGCGACGCCAGCTTCGACGTCGGTGGCGAAGTCGGCAGTCGTAGCCTTGGCGAAAATTCCCGTCGACTTCCCAACGCCGCGATCGTCGGCGCGCAGCACGGCAATGCCGTGGCGCGTGAGGTAATCGGAGAGAACGAGAAACGGTTTGTGGCCGAGGAGTGATTCATCGCGATCCTGCGGGCCGGAGCCGGTGATCAACAGCACGGCCGGAAACGGACCTTTGCCTTGAGGGATGGTGAACGTTGCGGCGAGCGTGACGTTTTCTACTTTATTGTCGTAGGTGATTTCTTCTTCGCGGTACGGGTACGGCCTGGTGGGATTCTGCGGACGCTTGGGCGGCGCGAGTTCGGTTTGATCTTTGAGTGGCTTTAAGACCAGTGGCATGACACCGCCACCCTGCGTCCATTTGCCGTCGATCGAGGAGAGATCGGCGGCGATGGTGCCTTCGTAGGATCCGCTGACTTTGGGGACTTCGATTTTCAGCGATGCGCCCGTGCGCGTGACAGAAGTCGTTGGGATGCCCTGCACGCCCTGGTCCGGGCTGTCGAGCGTCGCGGTGAGTCCGTCGGCTGTGTTGGTGATGTGAAAGACGACGCGCAGTTTGATCGCGCCGGTGTCGATCGAGCCCATCCATGCGCCGTCGATGTCGGAGGGCTTGGCAGGCTTCAGTGCTGCAGCCTTTTCTGCTCGCGTAAATTCGAGCGGGAGCGCCTGGCCTTGTATCCAGGTGCCAGCGATCGTTTTTCCGTCGGGGGAAACCTTTCCTTCGTAGGTGCCATGGACGTCGGTCACATCGAGATTGAGTTTCGAATCCTTAAACGTGGTCGATGTGACACGGATTCCGTTGGCGCCCTGGTCGATGCTGTCGAGAGTGGATTTCAGAGTGCCGTCGGCGGCTCTGGTGATGTGTAGCACTAGTCGCAGCTCCGATGCGCCGGCGCGGAGTGTGCCTTGCCAATCGCCGGAAATGTCTTGCGCGTGCGCGAATGATGCGGCCGCTAGGATTGCGAGAATGAAAATGCGTTTCATTTGAATCTCCTTTGAATCTTGTTGAGCGTCGTTGCACCGGAATATTTCTCTAATTCGCATTTGCGTTCAGGTCGTCGATCGAACGCTGCAGGCAGCGGGCGGCGCGCTGATTCAGCTTCCACACGCCGACAAAAATGGCTACGAAGAAGAAATCGAGCCATGCCAACCTTGCCAATTTCCCGGGATGCGCGATCACGAATGCCACATTCAAGGCAACATAGCCCGGAACCAGAGGGGCGAGGTACCACGGCCAGACGTTCTTCAGCAGGTCGCGCTGGCGCTCGAGCTCCGAGCGGAAGAAATCGATACAGCTCGAACTGCCGGCCTCGGCAGGTATTTTTCTGGTGCGTCCCTTTCGATAAAGCTGGAGAAGCACCCAGACTGTGCCCGCGATAAAGAGCGCCCATGTGATACGAAGGGCGATCTCGTCTGTCCGGACGAAGAAATATCCGAAAGAAATGATGACGATCAGGCTTGCTATCGATTCGCGAAGATTCCGACGCCAGATCTTGCGCTCGAATTTTCCGGCGCGCAGGCGGATGGCTTCGACGGACATTTTTGTACCCTCCACTGGCTGGGATTGCCAGAGCTGCTGCACTTGTTCATCGAGTTGATTCGTCATTGCGAGCTTCCCCTTGCTGCAACTTCCCCTTGATTGAGCTTCCCTTGATTGAACCAGCGCGCCAGCAAGGCTTTAATGCGGTGAATCTTGGTGGCCACGTTGCCCGCGGAGATCCCGGTGATTTCGCCAATCGAAGCCGCGTCCAGGCCCTCGAGATAGGCGAGAATCACCTGCCGGTCGAGCGGTTTCAGCCGCTGAATCAGCGCCAGCAGATCGTTGAGCGCGTAGCTGCGGTCGGCGGCCGATTGCCCGCTGCGCGTGTCTGGAAGATTCTCTAATTCGTCTTCTTCCAGGCCTACCAGCGCCTGCGACCGGGCGCGCTTCTGCTGGATGACATGCGAAGCGCCCACATTGTGAGCGACACGATAAATCCAGGTGTGCATCGAACACCGGCCGTCGAATAACTGGAAGCTGCGCCATAAAGCCACGTGAATCTCCTGCAACAAATCGCGGCGAATATCGGGATCGGCCTCATAAGCGCGCGCCAGGCGCTCGAGGGCCGCAGCGTAAGTTTGCGCCGCTTCCTGGTAGAGCTCATTCTGGCTCGAGCTCTCCGCCGGAATCGTCTCAATTGCGCTCACAATTGCGCTCACAATCAGGTAGTCGATGGCGATGGAGCTTTCTTACATCCACCGAAAGTTATTTGTGACCGTCGCGGCTTATCCTCCATTCAGTTCGCCGCGGGCTTCGAGTTGCTTGTAAAAGACCAGCGAATAGATCGCAGGAATCAGCGCCCCGGCGGCGATTGCCGAAAGCGGTACCCAGAACGGCGCGCGCAACAGCACGGCAATCAATCCCAACAAGCCGGCAGCGAAGAATGTTTTTGCACCCATGCGATGCGTCGCAATCCATACTTTCTCGCTGGCAAGCGTCCAGGGCGTGCGGATGCCAACGTAGAAATTACGGCGCACCTTGCCCAGAACATTTCCCAGCAAAGCGATCAAGAGGCAGATGCCTCCCTCCACCGCGCGGCTTACGTCGAGCACGAGGCCGAGTGCCGAAATCAGGATGAGAATCTGGATGTAGGCCATCATGGCGATGATGACGATCAGGATGTAGAGATAGGTGGAGCGGAACGAATCCACTTCAAACTTTTTCGGCGAAAGCCACGGCAATGCCGCCATTAACAGCGCAAGCAGCGTCATCATGCCCGGGCCGTAGAGAAACAGCGACCACTTGGGACCCCAACCGTTCACTTGGCCATGCGCGTTCCAGTGCACCGGCACCATCGCCGGCAGATGGGGATAGGCAACCAGAATTCCGGCGAGGGTTGCGGCAATCACGGCGGCCGCACCCAGGTAGTAGCGTTGATTGATCGTCATCGTCATTGCTTTTCTTCCTTCTGATCGTCTGCCTTCCGCCCGTCTGCGCCATCATCGCCGCCGCGAATTAAATCCATAGCCCATGCCATCAAGTCCTGCACGACAGTCGTGTTCAGGCTGTACCAGATGGTTTGCCCGTCGCGGCGGCTGGTCAGCAGGTCTGCGTCTTTCAAGACCGAAAAATGGTGTGACATGGTGGGCTTGGTCATGTCGAAGCGCTCAGCCAAGTCCCCGGCTGTCATCTCGCCGCGGCGCAACAAGTTCAGAATCTCGCGGCGGGTCGGATCGGCAAGGGCCTTGAACGCTTTGTTGGAAGACGGAGCCATATTTAGGAATCCATGTAATTAGATATATATCTAACTATAAAGCCCCCGATTGTCAAGGAAATTCGTAAACGAATGAGGATAAAAGAGTTCTGAGCGGAGGATCAGGAACCTCTTGGGTGGCGGATGCTTCCGGGATAAAATGAGGCTTGCGTATTGGTTGTCCTGCTTGCTGGAGCGCCTCCCTCCTCGTTGGGCCCGATTTCAATGAAGGTTCTTATCGCAGCTCTGCTGATTGTCTCCGCCGGATCGCTCGCCATCGGGCAGGACTCGGCGAACACTGCCAAGCCCCAATCCCGCGCGAGCGTTGTCGGCGTCGTCACCCGGGAACCGGGCAGCGAGCCGGTGAAAAAGGCTTTGATCGAATTGATCGCCGAGAACCAGGCCGACGGCGGCAACTACACGGCGACCAGCGGAGTCGACGGAACATTTCAGATCGAGGGGATTCTGCCGGGTCGGTACCGGCTGTTTGCCGAGCGTCCGGGATATTTGGAGGCCAGCAAGCATCGGGCGCGTTCGGAGGGGCGTGTTCTGACCTTGACGGGCGGGCAAGAGCTGAAGGATGTGCAGATTCGCATGCAGGCGGCGGCAGTCGTGCGCGGGCGGGTGACCGACGAGGATGGCGAGCCCATGCCCGATGCGCAGGTTTCGGTGATGCGGCAGACTTACATCGGAGGCCATAGCCGATGGGAGCAAGTTGGCGGAGAGCACTCCAATGATCTGGGCGAGTTTCGCGTGGCGAATCTGGCGGCAGGGAATTATTTCGTCTCGGTGAGCCCGCCGCCTGACTTCAAGAGTCTGATCATGAGTTCTGGCGGAGCCGATCCGCATTCGGCGGCGGAGAAATCGTCAACCACTTATCAGACGATTTATTACCCCGGGACGCCGGACCGCAGCCAGGCGACCGCCATTCCACTGCATGCCGGGGACGAGTTCCCGATGAATTTTTCGCTGACGCCCAGTCCCAGCCTGAGTGTGCGCGGATCGGTGACGCTGCCGGCAGGATCGACGGCGTCGATCATGCTGCAGTCGCGGGATTTCAATCTCGTGCTGAACGGTGCCGATGTCGGCAAAGATGGAAGCTTCGTGATTCGCGACGTCTCGCCGGGGAACTACACGATTGTTGCGACAGTCGAGGGCGGGCGAAGCGCCATGATGGCGCGGCAAACGCTGCAAGTGACCGCCAGCGACGTGGATGGTCTGCGCCTTCAACCGCAGGCGGGGAGTACAATTCGCGGCAAGCTGCGGCTGGAGAGCCGGGGCGGTTCGAGCAAGCTTGATTTGAGTCAGCTCTTTCTGGATTTGCGTCCATCCGTTGGCGAGGACGATGGGCCAGCCGTGTCAGTCAGCGGAACGCTGGAGGAATTCGCTCCCGCGGCGCATGCGGCGCCGGACGGCAGCTTTGAGTGGACCAATGTTCCTGCGGGAAAGTATTTCGTGCAGATCGAAGACGGGCCGGCGAACGGCGACTGGTTTCTGAAGTCGGCTGCCGTGGGCGGCCGGGAGACGGTCGAGTCGGGTCTCAATGTGAGCGGGGGAGCTCTGACGGTTGATGCGCTGGCCAGCGCCAGCGGTGGCGTGGTCGAAGGCGTCGCGCTGGATGATCAGGGCCAACCCATGGCGAATGCCGTCATCGTGGCGGCGCCTGAGGCGCGCCTGCGCACGCATGTGGAGCGTTATCGGCGCGCGATGAGTGATCAGAGCGGGCACTTCACGCTACACGGAATTTCGCCGGGCGAGTACACGCTGTTCGCCTGGGAGAGCGTGGACGGCGAGGCTTATTACAGCCCGGAATTTCTGAAAGGGTATGAGGAACAGGGAACTGCGATTCATGTTGGTGAAGGCGATCGCAAGAGCGTGAAGCTGGTGGCGATTCCTGTTGGGGAAGAGCCGTAGGAAGATCGGACCTCGGACCTCAGCCTTTCTGCCTCGGGCGTCCTCAGCTTGTTTCCTCTGTGCTCCTCTGTGCCCTCTGTGGTGAAAAAAAAGCTTGAACCACAGAGGACACGGAGGAGCACAGAGGACTTCAAGAATAACGAAGGCAAAAAACTAGCCCAGCCGAAGCTGGGCTCAGACGAAGTGGGGTTGGTACGAGTTATTTCGCCATGCCGCCGCCGCTCTCGCAAGTCTTGGAGACCATCTTCACAGAGCTCACATCGAGCGACTGACCACTTGTCGAGCTACCGGTCGACGTGGCGGAAGAGCCGGAAGCTGCCCCCGTGCTGCCGGTCACCTTGATTTCATGGCCCACATGGTCGGCGAGCTTAGAGGTGTCGCCGGTCAGGTTGTAGGCGGTTCCCGACTTATCGGTCAGAGTGTACTTTCCATCCGAGCCACTGAGGCATCCCTGAACACTGGTGTGACCCGAAGTCGAAGTTTGTCCGGCAGCCGTTGGGCTGGCGTCCGGGGAAGAAGACTGGCTGGGGCTTGTTTGTGCCGAGGCCCATGTGACCCCAAGGAACAGCACTGAGAGTAGCAATACCTGTCGCATACGCAACCTCCACTTTTAGTCTGGGCTGTGGCTGCGTACCCGTCGCAGAAAAGAAGCAAGGGCTGCACACCATCTTCCAGTCAGTTTCATCGCGAGCGGCCACGGTCGCAATACAGCTTTCGCCCGAGAATTTCGCGATAAAAACTTGAGAAAAACCGAGAGCGCGAAATTTTGCTAGGTTGCGAGATATGCAAGGAGATGTGCAAGTTGTTTAACTTCAATCTGTTCGACTCGTTTTACCAGCGGTGTGTTTCGATGACCGGCGAATCTCCATCGGCGGGTTTGGTTTCGTCGGCGTGAATCTTGCCGTCGTCCTCGGCGTAGAAGGAACGGTGCTGGGCGTCCATCGCTTTCGGCGTCATGGTGAGAATGTAACTGTCTTTTTTGGATTTGAATCCAACGGTGTAGTCCTCGCGGTCGGTGGGGACCATGCGCTGGGTGAATGTGCCGGTGTGGACGAGTTGCAAGAGCGCGGTGGCGTAATGAGCGTTCTTTTTGTTGTAGAGCATTTGGGCGCGCATGACCACACGCATGTATCCGAGCGCTTTGGCTTCGGAGTCGGAGCGGGCGGGATCGCCGTGATATTTGGGTGTGTAGACGGGACCGGTCTGGGCGGGCGCGCTGGCGGCGGGAGCATTTTGTTCTGGCATCGTGCCGCCGGGTTCCTGTGCGAGCAGCGCAGTCGAGATCGCGAACGCGAGTGAAATCGTCAGGGTGTGGAGAACGGTTTTGGTCATGAGTCCTCGGTCTTTTTTTGTGGCGGAGACGCTTCCGATATCTTACCTCGCGCAGTTCGGCGCCATCGGGCGTGTTTTCGAGTTTCGTCTCTCCGTCGGTTGCCCATCCGGCTATTTCGTAAAAGCGGTGCGCTCGCATGTTGGATTCAAGAACCCAGAGGATCGCTGCCGGGTAAGAGACAGCAAGGCGATCTTCAGCTTGAGTCATGAGCGCGCGGCCAAAGCCCTTATCCCAGCATTCGGGAGCGACGTAGATCGCATAGATTTCGCCGTCATCCGGCAGGGATTGCCTTGCCGGGCCTAACGCTACGAATCCCTGAACAGTGTCTTCCACATTGGTCTCGGCGTTGTCCGCCACATCGGCGATCCACACTTCGTGCTTCGGTGATCGAGGGTTTAAGAGCTCGTTTCGCCAAAAGGAGGCGCGGCGTTCTACGCTCAAACCGTCGAGAACATGATCGGGAATCTGGCCGCGATAGGCCACTTGCCAGCTGACAGTATGCACACGAGCGATTCCGGCGGCATCGTCGGGCACAGCCTGGCGTATTCGCGGATTCAAGGTTGCCTTCAATCCAAGGTGAATGAACGAACTCGAAAGTGACGAAACCTCGACGTCATCCGTTGCATTTCGACTGAAGCGCGACGTTACTCCCGTAATTTCCCTTCAGTCACCTTCTCTTTGCTTCGTGCCGAATTATTACTATGCTGAGTAGAAGAATCTAACCCTACAGGGACAACTATGAAAGCAGCAGTCGCCAGAAAGCAAGTTATCCGAATCGCGGTGGTGGAAAGCGATCCTTTGCGCTTCGTCGGTTTCCGCGCATTGTTCGACTCCGAGCCCGAATTCGAACTCATCTCCGCGGCACTGCCCGAGATCAGCGCGCTGCAGGGCATTGATCTCATCCTGCTCGGGAACCGTTCCGGACAAAACCTGTTTGATGTGATGGCCAGCCTGAAGGCGACGCGTCCGGATTTGCGCATTATCGTAACCGGTTCCGGCATCGACGAAGAAACCATCTTGAAGGCGATCGCCTCCGGAGCCAAGGGCTACGTGGACGAAGCGGCCACACCCGCGGAATTCGCGCAGGCCATTCGCATCGTGAACCAGGGGTCGGTGTGGGCTCCGCGGCGCGTGCTCTCCATGTTCATCGAGCGGGTATCGTCGGCGCCGGGGCGGATTTTCCCTGCCGGCCGCGTGACCTTTACCGATCGCGAAAAAGAAGTGCTGGAGATGCTGGTCGCCGGCCGCTCGAACAAGGAAATCGGCGGACAGTTAGGAATCGAAGAGCGCACCGTGAAAGCGCACGTCGCCAAGCTCATGCGCAAGGTGGGCGTGCAGAACCGCATTGCGTTGTCGGTGCATGCGATCACGCATTCGCTGGTAACGACGAAGTAGGCAGCTATCAGCCCTCAGGCTTTTAGCGATGAGCGATGAGCTGTGAGCGGCGAGCTGAACCGAACCTGGTTGCTCATTGCTCGCAGCTCATAGCTCATAGCTCACGGTAACTTCGGGGCACTTACCTTCGTAATCTTGTCGAGTACGTGAGGGCGAAGCATACTCGCTTCACCTACCACAGAACCTGGGAGACGGGGTTGAGAGTGGCGATTAGGGTCACTGCTTTCAGCCCCGCATTTTTTTGTCCGCGGTAGCTTCCCTAAAGATCCGTCCGTCAGGCCGCTGCGTTCGCCGCTCTTCCGCTCCATCCTGCCTAAAAATAGAGTCTGCCGGTTCTTACGCACTGCCAACTCGGAGAACTCGCTGCGGCTGTATACGAATTTGGGCCATCCATCTCGGCTAGGATGCAACTGTAGCGACTTCATTTACAATCGAACTACCAGACCCCAGTGAATTCTGTTTTGTGGTGAGGAATCATGAAAAACTTTCTGAGTTTCGCATTGGTAGTGTGTCTCTGCAGCTGTGGTTTTGCTCCGGCGTTTGCTGATGATCAGGGAAAGGACTCGAAGGCAGCGGATCGTGTACAGGCTGCCGCAGATGTGCTCAACGAAATCGAGTCGGCGCCGGATTCGGGGATTCCGCAGGAGATTCTGGGCTCGGCGGAGTGCGTGGCCGTTGTGCCGTCGATGCTTAAAGGCGGATTTATTTTCGGCGGCAAATATGGCCGAGGCCTGGCCAGCTGCCGCAATGAAAAAGGCTGGAGCGCGCCGGCATTCTTCAGCGTGGCCGGCGGCAGCTTTGGATTTCAGATCGGCGGCCAGGCCGTCGACCTGGTCATGCTGATCATGAACAAGAATGGCGTGCAGCATCTGCTGTCGAGCCAGTTCGCGCTCGGCGCCGATGCGTCAGTAGCAGCGGGACCGGTCGGTCGCCACGCGGAAGCGAACACCGATTGGAAGATGCGGGCTGAAGTGCTGACCTACTCGCGTGCGCGCGGAGTTTTCGCCGGCGTCACTCTCAATGGCGCAGTGGTAAAGCAAGATAAGGACTCAACGCGCGAATTCTACGGCCACATGGTGACCACCAAGGCGTCGCTGACGGGCGAAGTCGAAGCTCCGGCGCAAGCCAACGCATTTCTAACCACACTCGCCAAGTGGGCGCAGGAAGCAGCGAAATAAAGCAGGGGCTAGAGACTAGGGGCTAGGGGTTAGCAAGTCCTAGTCTCTAACTCCTAGCCTCTAGCCCCTGATTCTCATGCGTCGCGAACTCGAATACGCGGCAGCCTGGCCGTTCATCAAAATACTGGGTTGGTTGCCGCGATCTGTTTCGCGGGCGTTCGCCATTGGTTTGGGATGGGGCTTCTATGTGTTCCATGTCCGATTGAGGCAAGTTGGCCAGCGCAACCTGGCGATGGCCCTGCCGGAAAAAAGCCAGGCGGAGCGGACCCGCATTTTGCGCGGTGTTTTCACAACGCTAGGCCGCCAGCTCGCTGACCTGTGCCAGTTCCCGCGTTACACCCCAAAAAATATCGATGAAGTCGTGATCTACGACGGCCTCGAGAACTATGAGCGGGCGTACGCGCGCGGCAAAGGCGTGCTGTTTCTGACCGCGCATTTCGGCGGATGGGAACTTTCCGCTTTCGCCCACTCTCTGCATGGTCACTGGCTGCACATCGTGATGCGGCCAATGGATAACCAGTATCTCGACCGCATGATCGAGAGCTACCGCACTATGCATGGCAACAAAACTGTGGCCAAAGATGATTTTGTGCGCGGGCTGCTGGCGGCGATGAAGGCCGGAGAGACAGTTGGAATATTGATGGATACGAATATGACTCCGCCGCAGGGAGTGTTCGTGGATTTCTTTGGGATTCCTGCCTGCACGGCGAGCGGGCTGGCGCGGATCGCGCTGAAGACGGACGCAGCGGTCGTGCCGGGATTCACGATCTGGGATGCGGCTCTGAAAAAGTATCGGCTGCGCTTTGATCCGGCGGTGGAGTTGGTGCGAACCGGCGACGTGGAGGCCGATATCGTGGCCAACACGCAGAAGTTTACGAAGGTGATTGAGGATTACGTGAGAAAGTATCCCGAGCAGTGGCTCTGGGTGCATCGCAGGTGGAAGACGCGGCCTGAGGGGCAGCCGAGTCTGTACTGAAGCGGGCGTCGGGCTTCGGGCGTCAGGCATCGGCCCCCAGCTCGCAGGTGTCGCGCGCAACTTGTCGCAGTAGCATCGTTTCTACCCCTCTTCATTTTCCGACTCCCGATTTCCCGCCGGATTACTTCTGGTTAACACTCCGGGGCCTAGAGCCTGACGCCCGAGGGCCGAAGCCCGATGCCTGCTTCTCTGTCCGCTTGCGGACACTGCCTTCCGAAAGCGGACAGAACGACCTGTTTGTCACATAGCATTTTTCTGCGAAAGTCCTTTAGTTGCTCAGGCCTGCCTTGGTGACCGACGTGCCTCATCTGCGTCTATGCCCGAGAGCGTTCGTGGAATCACGAGGGGTCGCCAATGAGAAGCCTGCTTCAAGACCTGCGTTATAGCTTGCGCCAGTTATGGAAGAATCCGGGATTTTCTCTCACCGCAATCGTCTCGCTCGCGCTCGGCATCGGCGCTACAACGGCCGTGTTCAGTGTTTGTTACGCGATTCTAATGAATCCGTATCCTTATGCGAACTCCGACCGCATGATCCATATGCGGCTGTATACAAAAGCTGAGGAGGAGCGCGGATTTGGGCTCACCGGCGCACAGTGGCAGGAGATTCGCAAATCGCCGGTGGTGGAAGATGCATTTGCCACCGATGGTTGGAGCTTGACGGTGACCGGGCATGATCTGCCCGAGGATGTGCAGGCCAGCTACATGACCTCCAATACGTTCTCGTTCATGGGAGTGCCGACGGCGCTGGGGCGCGGGCTGATGCCTTCCGACGCGATCGATGGACAGGAACCGCAGTCCGTCGTCGTGCTCGGTTACAACTTTTGGGCGCGGCACTTCAATTCCGATCCCGGCGTGGTCGGGCAAACGCTGCAGCTGGTTCGCAAGAACTACACGATCGTCGGCGTGGCCGCGCGGCGCTTCACATGGGATGACGGCGACGTTTATCTTCCGCTGAAGATCACGCAGGATCCCAAGAAGGCGTACTACGTTGGGATTCGCCTGAAGCCCGGCGTGACGCATGCCATGGCCGATGCGGCTCTGACGCCCCTGATTACGCAATTCTACAAAGAGTCGCCGACGCATTTTCCGAATGACTGGGCGCGGCTGCATGTGGTCGGGCTCAATGAGAAATTCGTGCACGATCTCGGCGGCACGCTTTATCTGCTGTTCAGCGCAGTCGCTTTGCTGCTCGCGATCGGGTGCGGGAATGTTTCCATTCTGTTGTTGGCGCGGGGCACGGCGCGGCAGCATGAACTGGCGGTGCGGTCGGCGATCGGGGCGAGCCGGAGGCGCATCGTGCGCCAGTTGTTGAGCGAATCACTGCTCCTCGCTTTGACTGGCGCTAGCCTCGGCGTGCTGCTTGCATATCGTGTGCTCGCGACCATTGTCGAGTTGCTGCCGCGTTACTCGTTCCCGCACGAAGCCGAAATCCATATGAATGTGCCGGTGCTCGTCTTTAGCGTGTCGCTGGCCGTGTTGACCGGCGTGCTCTTCGGATTGTGGCCGGCGCTGCAGCTTTCGCGGCCCCAGGTGAGCCAGGTGATGCAGTCGAGCTCGCGCAAGATTGTGGGCGCAGTCCGCGGACAGAAGACGCATGGCATCCTGATCGGCGCACAGGCGGCACTAACGCTGTTGCTGCTCGCTGGAGCGGGCGCGGCCATGCAGGGCTTTCTTCATCTACTGCACACTCCCCTGGGCTATGACCCGCATAATCTGATGTCAGTGGGAATTCCGGTGCACGACGGGGCGTATCCAACACTTAAAGCGCGGCAAGCTTACTTCGAAGAGTTGCGCGACCGCGCTTCGCACGTGCCAGGCGTAACGATGGCTGCGATCTCAAGTAATGCGACGCCGCCTTCGAATGGATGGGGAACCAATGTTGAAATTCTCGGGCAGCCGAAGCGCGACGGCCAACAAATGCGCGTGAACTTCGTGAGCCCGGGATATTTTCCGATCCTGCGAATTCCGCTCGTGCACGGGCGCATCTGGGACGAAGCCGAAAACCACAATGCCGCGCATGTTGCAGTGATCAACGAAACGATGGCCAGGCGTTTCTTCCCCAATGATGATCCGATCGGGCACGCGGTCCGGGTTCCGGAAATGAAAGACGAGCCACCATACGTAACCACCGCGTCCGGCGCCGACACCTGGCTGCAAATCGTCGGTGTGATCGCCGACAAGCGCGACGACGGCCTGCGCAATCCGATTCTTCCCGAAGTTTTTATTCCGTACACGCTGTCGATGCGGATGTGGACGCAGATTCTGGTGCGGTCTGAAGTAAATCCGCTGACGCTGCTGCACGCCATAGGAGTGCAGGTCAACGCAGTCGACTCGGAGCAGCAAATCAACGGGCAGGTGGAAGACCTGGATCATTGGATCCGCGACCAGCAGGAATATCAGCAGGAACAACTCGTCGCGTGGCTGTTTGGCGCCTTCGCGCTGCTGGCACTGGCGCTGGCGTCGGTGGGGCTTTACAGCGTGGTGTCGTATACGGTGGCGCAGCGCACGAATGAATTCGGCATTCGTATCGCGCTCGGAGCGCAGCGCGGCCATGTGCTGAAAATTGTGTTCGCGTCGATATTGGTGAGCGTGGGCAGCGGCGTCGCCATTGGCCTGGGGCTGACGCTGGCGCTGAACAAAGTAATGGCGCAGTGGGCGGAGGGCAGTTCGCGCGATCCGCTGATTCTGCTGGGCGTGACGCTGCTGCTCGCCATCGTTGCCGTCATCGCTTGCTGCCTGCCTGCGAGGCGGGCGATGGGAGTTGATCCAATGACGGCGCTAAGGTACGAGTGAGGGAATTGAGTCATTGAGTCATTTAGACATTTAATCAATGGGTGATTTGCGAGATTGAGTCATTGACTCAATGGCTCAATGATTCATTGATTAAATGACTCAATTCCCTCACCAGGTTTTCTGGTAAGTGTACTCAGACTTGCCTGTGAGCAAGCGATCCACGACTTCGGCTCCCTGCATAAAAGAGTGGTCCTGGTTGGAAACTTCATAGCGCCAGCCACCGAAGCGGCCTCGGCTGAAAATGTTCAGCTGCTCTAGTTGCGGCTGAATCTCGTTCAGGAGTTCATTCCGTCCGGCGAATGGGACTGGATATCCGTGGTCGAATTCTGCTGCGAATTCGGAGACAATCCTGTTTCCGGTTGTCATGAGACCCATGCGGCGTAATGCCGATTCGACTTCGGCGGCGGTTGAGCGAAGGTTCGCGTCTGGGGCGATGCTCTTCTCGCAAAGAATGGACCATGTCGTTTGTGGGGCGGGCACGTTGCCGGGAGAAAAATTCGAAGGAAAATTAACCCGCCAAAAGGGAATGTCCGGCGCGGGGACGTTGAGCGCGTGGACTCCGCGGAGTGCTGTCGGCGCCGATCCCTCGATACCGAAACCGAAAATCTGTACGCGCGCGGGCCGGAAACTCGACGATCTGGCTTGTAATTCTGGCTGATCGCAGAGCAGTTGCAGCAGGCGGTCGAGCGGAATGGATGTGATCAGATTTTCATATTCGACGGTCGAGCCATCTTCGAAGTGAATCTTTCGTGTGGTTGCTTCGATCGCGGAGACTTTGGCGCGCAGGCGGCAGTTGCCTTCGGGGACTGTCGCAAAGATTTTCTTCCACATCGACCCGCTGCCGCCGTGCAGGGGATAGCGCACGCGAGTCGCGGGAGTCCATCCCGGTTGGTCACGGTCAAGCAGCCAGTTGCGCAAAATTCCGCCGACGCTGACGTCGGCAATGTTTTTCTCTTTCGATCCGCTGCGATGCGATGACCACGCGCTGCCCAGATGTTCGGGAGAGTGCGCCCACATCTTTTGATTGAGCGGAGCCATGACCTGACGTGTCAGGGCCCTGCCGAATTGATGTTCTAAAAGCTGCTGCAGGCTTGGCTCTGCGCCGTTGTGACCGTTGCGCGGACGCCGCCACAATCCCCAGAGGCACGCACCCATTTCGGGCAGAGGCAAGCGGTGAATGTTTCGCTGCACCGGAGTCGGAATGATGCGGCCATCGATCCACACGCCGCGAATCGGAGTGGAAGAGTGCCACGCGGGGACGACCTGATCCAACAAATCGTGGAGTTCGCGATATTCGGGATGCACGTATAAAACGTGTCCGCCGAAGTCGAAGGTGAAGCCCTCGGGAGTTGTGACCGACGAAGCGTTGCCGCCGGGAGTCGAAGACTGATCGATCAGTAGAAAAGCGGGCTCTTCGTTCGGGCAGGCGCAGTACGATGCAGAAAGAACTTGGCGATTCAACCGCCACGCAGCGCCGATTCCGGTCGGGCCAGCGCCGAGCAAGGCAAAGCGCGTGCGCGTGGTTCCGCGATCGCTGGCACTGGATGATGGCATCACCGGATGGCAACCGATTTTGCTGCTGACACGGATGGGGACACGATCGATTCCATAGCAACCAGCGTGGCGAAGTCGTTCAGCAGAAGGTCGCAGCGATTGAAGGCGCCACCGGAAATTCGACCGGTTCGCAGATTTCGGTCGGCGAGCAGAATGTAATCGCTGACTCTCGACTTCAACGTCACGCGCGCGCCAAACGGCGGCGCGTAAACGCGGATGCCATTCCTGCGATAGCGCAGGAGGTAGTCTTCGTTAAGCGCAGCCTCGACAGTGCGTTCGGTCTCTGAGAGTGCAAGCGGATTGAGATGGCTCCATCCGTGATTTTGCAGATCGACGCCTGCGTTCGCAGCAAGCGCCAGATCGGCAGATGTGACAGTGCGCAGTGATTGTTCGAGCGGGCCCGGGCTGACTTCAAGGCTGCCAGCAACGCGCTCCACCAGTTCGCATATTTCTTCGGCGCTGCTCATGCGCATATAGAGCCCTTTGAGGTGCTGGCGGAAAGTGCGGCGGTCGGAAGGAGTGATGAGGTTCCATCTGCATCCGTCGAGAGAGCAATCCGTTCTTTGCGTGTTGTCGACCAGCGCGCTGAGTTGAAATGGAAAATAGGGCAAGCCTTTGGCGGCGTGCAGTCCGTTTACGAACCACGAAACGGCGTGCCCATAGCGCAGAGCCAGCAGAGCGGCGCGCATGCCGCCATAAGTGGCATCGTCGATGGTGAGCGCGTCGCCTTCGCCCTGCAGCGCTTGTGCGAGTGAAACGTATTTCGCGGGCCGGCGCTCGAGGTGCAGCGCCAACAGCCAGTCGGGATGAAAGAGAGCGTGACTGATGCGCTCAGGCCGCCATTGCGGCACGACTCCGTGCGTGATGTAAATCAAGCAGTGATCCCCTTTTTCGCTCGCGAGAGGGAGAAGTGCGTGCGCAGCCGAGTCAGGCTTTTTTGGAATCTGCTCCGCGGCGGGGGAAGCGTTGCGGAGTAAGACTGAATACTGGGCGGGAACTATAGCACGAATCCCGCGTCCAGTGAGGCTTTTGGTGGGTTAGCCTTTTGCGGTGGAGTAAATCGACTCACGAGAAGCTTTTACTATGAGGCGATCGAAGCAACCGTCGGTGCTCGTTCCTGCGGCGATAAAAGATCGAGCGATCAGTGTTGAGCCGCAGCGGTCGCGGCCTTGCGCGACTGAGTCTGGCTCATCAGAAGAATTGCGGTTTGCGCGAGGCGCTCGAGTACGGCGAGATCGCCTTCATCGAACGCGAATGAGTTTGGTGAAAAAACTTCGAGCAATCCCACCACGTCACGCTCATAACGAATGGGAGCAGCCGCGATGGAACGAATCCCCAGCTTGCGACAGATCTCTGCGACTACTCGCGGATCGGTCTCGCTGTCGTCGCAGCGCAGAGACTTTCCGGTGCGCACACATTCCCCTGAGAAACCGGAATTCGCGTCGACCCGCGTGCCCAACGGAGGGCCGCCGCTGCCAATGCTGGCGCGGCATAACATTCCCTTCGACGACATCGGCCCGCGCTCAGTGATTGCGATCGCAGCTCCATTGCCGCGCAACAGCGTACGGGCGCGTTCGCTGAGGAAGCGCAAAGCCGCGTTCAGGTCCGTCCCCAGCGAATGAAACTCATATTGAACTGTCTGCGATGCAGAGGCGGAGGGCTGCGGCGCTGCAGGTTCCGGCTCGAACGTGATCGCCTGCAGCTTGTCGGACCTGATTCCGGTGATCCCGCGACTTTGAATTTCGTGCACCGTGTCGAGATTTACTTTCGGCGCCTTGCGGCTGGGCAGTTCATCATTCAGCGCCAGCCACTTGTCGAGACGCTTGCGTGCCTCGGGAGGTAGCTCAGAAAATCGCACTCCCGCGCGGCCTAGCGCATCGGCCCATGCGATGTAGGCCGTGGTCTCAACATACTCCTCGGCCTGCGGATCGGTTTGCGGCAGGTCGAGCCGCAATTGCACGCGGCGCTCGGGTTGCAGCGGAAGTGTGGTCTGCATCGATAATCCCTGCTCGCTCAGGTCGAGGATCATGCCGCCCGTGACGCCATCGAAGCTGGCGAATGCCGGCCCATGCACCGTATGCCGCAGGCAACTGCGTCGCTCTGAAAGCATTCTGTAGGCCCTTGGCTCGCGCAGCCGCTGTTTCCCGGCGCGCGAGTGAATTGATTCGACTCAGAACTGTTCCGCACGTTGTCTCCGGATGGGCCCGGAAACCCGCCTGAGTCGATCATCCCGGCAAAATCGCGGAAAGGGAAGTGCATGATGGGGTTCTCCGCGTGACCGCAAGATTTGGTTGAACGCGAACTCCGCTCGCACAACCATCCGGTAGAATTAAGATTCTCCTATGGACAACTTCGAAAAAATCGCAGAACGTGAGCGGCACTTCTTGCTGCATACCTATAACCGCTATCCGATCGTGCTGGCGCGGGGAAAGGGAGTATTTCTCTTCGACATCGACGGCAAACGCTACCTGGATTTTGTTTCAGGTCTCGGCGTCAATGCGCTCGGCCACGCGCATCCGCGCATCGTGAAGGCGATTCGCGAGCAGGCGATGAAACTCATCCACGTTTCCAATCTCTATTACCACGAGTATCAGGGACTACTGGCGGAAAAGTTGTGCTCGCTGGCGGCCGGATCTTCCGGTCAGAAGTTCCGTGCATTTTTCTCGAACAGCGGAACCGAAGCGATCGAGGGGTCGATCAAACTGGCGCGACTAGCCGGGCACCGCGCAGGTGGCGAAGCGAAATGTCGCCTGGTTGCTCTGGAAGGTTCTTATCACGGTCGCACGTTCGGCGCGCTCTCGCTCACCGGGCAGGATAAACACCGCAAAGGGTTCGAGCCGCTGCTCGAAGACGTCACGTTCGTGAAACAAAACGATCTCGAAGGCTTGCGAAACGCAGTGAACGACAACACCTGCGCCATCGTGCTCGAGCCGATTTTTGGCGAAGGCGGAATTTTCGAGTGCTCGGTTGAATTCTTGCAGGAGTGCCGCGCGCTCGCCGACAAGCATCGGGCAGCATTGATCTTTGATGAGATTCAATGCGGTCTGGGACGCACGGGAACGATGTTCGCGTTCCAGAGCTTTGGCGTCACGCCGGACATTGTCGCGATCGCGAAACCGATTGCCGCAGGGTTGCCCCTGGGAGCGTTCATCGCAAAAGAAGAATTCGCGACCGCGATTTCACCAGGCCAGCATGGAACGACGTTCGGCGGCGGTCCGCTGGCATGTCGCGTCGCGCTGGAATTTCTTTCAATCGTCGAAGAAGAAAAACTGCTGGAGAATGTCGCGAAAGTCGGTGCGTACCTGCATCAGCAGCTAGAAGAAGTTGTGCAGAAACGCTCGGCAGCCAAGACGGTTCGCGGGCGCGGCTTCATTCAGGGCGTCGAGCTGGATATTCCCGCGCGCCCCATCGTGGATGCCGGATTGGCGGAGGGTGTTCTGTTCAATAGCACTCAAGACACTGTGGTGCGCTTCCTGCCTCCGTTCCTGATGGAAGAGAAGCACGTCGACAAGGGGATCCGTGTGCTGAAGAAACTGCTGGGGAAGAAGAAGTTGAGCGCGGCGGCCGCCTGAAAACAAAACAAAAAAACGGGGAGCCAAAGCTCCCCAAAGTGAAGCGACAGAGGCGTTGTTTCACTTACATAGAATCTTGCCAGGGCCGAAGAGTTGTCCCGAGGATGGGAAGAATTCTTAGAAGTTTTTTGGGCGGGAGTTAGGTGATGGATGCGGTCGAAGTGAAAGATGTTTCGAACGATCCTTCGAACTCGGTCACGGGCGCGCCGTTTGGCGCTGGTCCGGGCGTCGAGGAGCGCTGGATGGATTTCGACGGCGCCCGCATGCGCTATCTGCAGGCGGGGTCGGGCCCGGCTCTCATCCTGCTGCACGGGCTCATGGGCTATTCGTTTTCGTGGCGATATACGATGCCCGCGCTTGCGCCCTATGCCACCGTCTATGCCCCGGACCTGCTGGGAGCAGGATTTTCAGACCGGCCCCGTAATATCGACCATTCCGTTCGGGGTACGGCGTTGCGCGTGATTGAGTTTGCCGGGCGTTTGGGATTGCGATCCTTCGATTTGCTAGGTACGTCGCGTGGCGGGATCGTGGCTACGGCTGTAGCCGCGGAGTGCTTCGACTCCTCGGATCTGAAACCGGGTTTAAAACCGAGTTTGAAACCGAGCGTGCAGCGTTTGATTCTCGTTTGCCCGGTCAATCCCTATTCAGCCCACGGAAGATGGTTGGCGCCCTTCTTTGGCTCCCGCCTCGGAGCAGCGGTTTTTCGTTCTGTCGTACTACGAAAACCTTCACTCTACCCTTTCTTCCATGCACGGCTCTTTGCTGAACGGAGCAAGATCCCACCTGGGAGCCTCGAGGGATACCAGGCTCCGCTAGCAAAACCGGGACTCTTCGAGCACGCACTCAGTATTGCTCAAACCTGGACGGCCGATCTGCGCGAGCAGGAAAAGCTTCTGCCCAAACTGGCCGATATTCCGACACTTTTAATGTGGGGGACCGAGGACCCGGCAGTTTATTTCTCATCCATGAGGCCACTGGCGAAAAATTTCAGGAACCTGCAAACCGCCGTGTTTCCCGGTGTCGGACACTTGCCTTACGAGGAATGCCCAGAGGAATTCAATCAGGCGTTGATTAGGTTTCTGACAACGCAGGAATCGTAGGAATCACCAGGTTGTCCCATATCTTTGCTAAGATCAGCAAAATCTCAAGGAGGTTAGTGTGAAATCCCTCCCGACGCTGCCAGTGGTTTTTTCCATAGCTTGCGTTGTTTTCGCGCAGCATTTGCCCGCGCAGACGGCTGCTACGGACCCCGCCGTGATAGAGGCATGCGAGCGCGGGAAAACCGACATGCAGGAACACAAATACAAGGAAGCGTTGGAGGCTTTTAAGAATGCCAATAAGCTGGCGCATGATTCCTGCGGAGAATGCTATCTCCTGACTGCATTCGCTTATTTTCATCTGCGTGATCAGGGGCACGCATTGGAAAGTTGTGACAA
The DNA here is from genome assembly GCA_035501655.1 of Candidatus Solibacter sp. Classification (GTDB taxonomy): domain Bacteria; phylum Acidobacteriota; class Terriglobia; order Terriglobales; family Acidobacteriaceae; genus Sulfotelmatobacter. The sequence goes on along the minus strand of DATJVU010000006.1, from coordinate 103,192 downwards.
GGCTATCGCAACGGCTACCACGATTGAGGTACGCGCTTCCGCCCACAACATGAAAGGGAACTTCTTATTAGCGTCCGCCGGGATGGACGCCAAGACACTCCATACCGCCGAAGGCGAGTTTCAGGCTGCCGCCACTCTCGATCCCAAAGCCCCCGTTTTCCATCTGAATCTTGCTAAAGCATTGCTGCGGGAATCGAAAGATGAGGCCGCCAAGCAGGAATTACAGGTGTGTCTCGAATGCGCTCCGGATGAAAAAATGAAAGACGAAGCGCAGAAACTGTTAGCCAAGCCGGAAAGGGGCAGAGAAGAATCAGCCCCCGATTTTCAATTGACGACTATGCGAGGCCAGCAGCTTTCGTTGCAGGCTTTGGCGGGACATGTCGTAGTTATGGATTTTTGGGCGACATGGTGTCCTCCGTGTCGCGAATCGGTGCCCGAACTGAGAGATCTGACCAGGAAGTATCCCGCTGAGAAGTTAGTCCTGATCAGCGTGAGTGCCGACAAAGACGAAAATGCCTGGCGGGAATTCGTAGCGAAAAAGAAAATGGATTGGGCTCAGTATCGCGATTCCGATGGCAAAATCCTCGAAGCCTTTGGTATTCATTCGTTTCCCACCTATCTCGTCATCGATGGCGACGGCATGATTAAGGAGCGTATTCACGGATTAAATCCACAAGAGACGGTTGTCCATCGGCTGAAAGCAGTGCTTGGGCAAATGCCGCAATTGGAGGGGGAAGCGCGGAAGTAAATTGTAAGTTGTTCTCTACATGGCCCACTCCATTCTCGACCTGCTGCGGAATGCGCTTGTCCACTACGGCTATTGGGCCCTGGCCGTTACGCTTCTGCTCGAAAATGCCGGAATCCCTATGCCCGGCGAGACGATTCTGTTGCTCGCGAGTTTTCTAGCTTACTCTGAACATGACTTGAGCTTGCCATGGATCATCGTGGTCTCCACGATTGCGGCCACGGTTGGCGACAACCTCGGATTCGCCCTCGGCTTCCACGGCGGGCGGCCGCTGCTGGAACGCTACCAGGCGATCTTTCGCATCCCGCGCAAAACACTGGAGCGCGGCGAGAACCTGTTTGCCCGCTTCGGCGCCGCTACGATTTTCTTCGCGCGCTTCATTTTTGGCATGCGCATCATCGCCGGACCACTCGCGGGAGTGTTGCGCATGCCTTGGAAAAGATTCGCTTTGTTTAATTTTTTGGGCGCGGCAACATGGGTGACGGTAATCTCTGGCGCGGGCTACTTGTTCGGCCGGCATTGGGTCCGCTTGGAGCGCGACCTCAAGCGCTTCGACATTGCTATCGCCGCGCTCGCCGTGCTGGCGGTGGTTTGCTGGTGGTGGCGGAACCGGAATCAGAATGGAAAGAGGCATCTACGAAGTTAACTTGCGAACGCAGAAGTGCTTGCTCCCGAGTCTATACTGAGCGCTAGTCGCGGAGGGGTCTCTTGGGGCAACCTGCATCCGTGGCCATCCCAACAACGCACGGTTGCGTCCGAGCCGGAATTCGGACGAGGAGGAACACATGAAAAAGATCGGGTTTCTGATTCTGCTCGTCATGGCAACACTTCTGTTCACGCTCGCCTTCCCGGCGGCCGCGGCCAGCCCGAAGGCTCCGGTGGCTCCGGCTCCGGCGGTGGCTCCTGTTCCCGCTCCGGCCCCGGTGGCGACTCCAGAGCGCCATCCGCACATCGATGAAGCGCTAGAGTCCATGCGCGCTGCCAAGCACCATCTGGAGAGCGCGGAACATGACTTCGACGGGCATCGCGTGAAGGCGATCGAACACCTCAACCAGGCCATTCACGAAGCTGAAATCTGTATGTCGATGAAGTAAGGGCCAATCGCAAAATTTGCGGCAAGAATTGTGAAAGGCAGCGCGTTGTGCACTGCCTTTTCTTTCTTCTCTTTTTCCTTGCTGGCGAGGGCGATCTATTTGGGCCCGAAGGTGTAGCCGATAGAGGCTCCGGCGCGAAACAGGTTGTCGGAGTGAAACTGCGTATTGTTGATCACGCGGTAGTAGTGCCCTTCTGGACGAATGAAGAAGCGCCTCCAGATTTTATAGCGCAGGTCGGCGCCGAAATCGACCATCACATGCGTGCTATTGGCTTCGATCACGCACACCCCGCCGCCCGAGTTGCAACCGTGAAATTTGTTGTAGAAGATCGCGGTTTGCGCGCCGGCCCCGGCCATCAGATGAACTACGCTGCGATCGCTGACTCGGTACGCATAGACGCCATTGACGTCATAAAGAGTCGGACGGAAAAATTGAAATCCGTTGTAGAGGCCCTCTTTATAACGCAAGACGAACTCGCCGTTCAGGCCAAAGCGGCCCCAACGCATGTACTGCAGGCTTACACCGCCATAAACTCCGCCTTTTTCAGCGGGCGGCTGAAAGGCCTGCGATGCGGATGTGGGGTGAGCGGCAAACAGGGTGCTGCCGCCCGCGGCAAAGTCGACATCCTGTGCGGTTGCGACGTTCGACAGCGCGAGCCAGCCGCAGGCGAACAGAAACCAACCCAACGTTCTCAATCGTCAGCTCCCTGATTCAATATTGAAACGCCGCAGCCGGTAAACAACCGAAGGCGAGCGAGAGAAGCATCGCTCGCCCGGGAAGCAGAATTCGTTTGTCCGTGACGGCCGCCGTTCAGTCTGGACCGATAGTGTATCCGATGGACGCACCGACGTGGATGACGTTGTTGCCGGTGAAGTCGGCGGTGTTGTTGTGAATCTTGTAATACCGAACTTCGGGGCGCACGAACAAGTGTCCGCGGACGTAGTAGCGGACGCCAGCGCCTATGTCGACCAGGAAGTGATTCGAACTCTGATAGCAGGCTCCGAAGTCGACGCAGTTGACGGTGGGCTGGTAACCATAAAAGCGGGTGGTCTGCCACCCGATTCCGCCAAACAGATCCAGTCCAGCTTTCTTGCCGATGCGTGGCTGGTAGACTCCGTTGAAGTCAAACAGAATCGGGCGATACGGAATGCCGATGTCGCCATAGTTGCCCTGGCCCGCACGCCAGGTAGAGTCGAAGCCAAAGCCGAGGCGCTTATGGAGAATCACATCGCCCCCGAGATTCATGTAAAGGCCGCCGCGTTCGGGGCAAATTCCGGTGATATTCTGGCTGCCCTCGAAACACTGTGCCGCTCCAGGCGACATGACAGTACCGAAGCCCAACATTGCATCGGCCTGCTGAGCCGAGGCGAAACTGGCGACGAAAAAAAGTAGTGCGACGGCAGTGCCGAGGAACGCAAGCTTTCTCAAGAGGACCCTCCTAATCGATGCTTCGTTGTAAAACGTAGGATGCCACCTACAAACCTTTGGGATGCAGGGACCTGAGCTATTCCACTCAATCATATGGGTCGCGAGGTCGGCGATTCAAATGATCGGCCGTCGAAACACAGCGTCTCAGTCTTCGCGCCGCTGTATTTCCTACACATCGCCGTCTGTTTTGAACCCGTCGTCGTGCCACAAGTTGCAGCAGGACGCTCGCGGTTGCGCGGCGCTTACAAAATTTTACGAACGCTTGGCACCGCTACTGCCTCCCCCGCGGAGGACGTGGTCCATCGCGATCGGTCCTGCGCCGAAAAAGATCAGGACGAAGGCTAGCGTCGCGACCGCCATCGGAAACTCGTATCCGTGATCGCCAGTGAGTCCGTTGTGCCAGTGCACTTTCCAGATCGCGACCAGCAGATCGATGCAGATGGCAAACGCCGCAGCCCGGGTGAAAAGTCCGGCTAAAACCAGCAACCCGCCAAGGAATTCAGTGAATGAGGACACATATCCCAGCCACGCGGGCAAGCCCAAACCGGCCACAGTTTGCGCGTGATGATGCAGTCCTCCAAAGACTTTATGCGACCCATGAACCACCATGATGATGCCCAGCACAAGACGCATAATGAGCAGGGCCAGCGGCTGCAGACGATCAAGGTAGCGCAAGATTCCTCCGGGAAATCGTGAGACATAGCTTATCGCAACGGCCGGAAATCCACACAGAGTGGCCAGAAATCCACACGGAGTGACCGACTGAGCAATTGCGCCTGCGCCAAAGTTTTGGTAACGTTTTTGCGCTAGAATTCCAGTCGATTCCAATGCGTGGGATTGGGCGTCAGTCTTCGTTTTTCCCCCAGGGCCCCAGAAATTCACTCTGTGCGTGGGCGTGCTCGCAGCGTTACCGAATTTCCGTTTGCAATGAGTTGGAAGAAACCCTTTTAGGTGAGGAGTCCAAGATGAATTCCAAGTCGAGTCCAAGTTTCCTGCGTAAGTACGCTCTACTGTTGCTTGTGATGGCGTTCCCAGTGCTCGTCGCGGCCCAACACAACAACAAGCCGAGCAGCCCGCCAAAGTCAGCGCCGGCGCCAAAGCCTCCAGCGCAGCATTCCAACCCGCCCACGCAGCATACGAACACCCAAAGCCACACGAATACAAACGGCCCCAGCCATTCCGGCAACTCAAATATGGGTCACACCGGCACCAATACCGGCGCCAGCCACACCGGAAACACCATGGGCGGCGCAGGTCACACCGGAACCAACCAACCCGGGCACGGCGGCAACACGTCGATGGGACACACGGGCACAAATGGCCCGAACAACCACGGCGCGGGAAATACGATGGGCCATCCCGGTGGCAACAGCAACATGGGTCATAACGCCGGACCGGGCGGCCATGGGCCGACGAACCACACTCCTCCGGGACGCCAGGTTACGCTGCGCGGAGGTGGCCAGGCACACATTCGGCCGAACGGCCAGATTCGTTCCGTTAACCGCAACGGCATGCACATCGAGCATGGCATGCACGGTGGACGCACCGTGGTGAGCACGCGCAACGGCGTGCGGGTAGTGAGTGTGGGTCGCCGCGGCGGTTATGTGCAGCGCGCTTACGTAGTGCGCGGCGGGCGTTCCTACTATTCGCGCACCTACTACTATCACGGCGCCTATCGCGCCGGAGTCTATCGCGGCTACTACTACGGCGGGCGGCCGTACTACGGCTATTATCCTGCCTACTATTACCACCCTGTATACTACGGCTGGGCGTACAATCCATGGCCCGCGCCGGTGTACTACGGATGGGGCTGGGGCGGCGCGCCATGGTACGGCTACTACGGCCCGTATTACGCGCCCTATCCGGTTTATCCATCCGCTGCGTTCTGGCTGACCGACTTCATGATCGCGGCAACGCTGCAGGCTGCCTATCAAGCCCAGGCCGAGGCGAATGCGCTGCTCTCTCCGCTGGACACGGATCCGACTCTGGTCGCCAGCCTGATGCCTCTCGCCGCACCCGATGCGAAACCGGCGATGACCAAGGAAGTGAAGGATGCGCTCTCGGAAGAAGTAAAGCTGACGCTCGCTGCCGAGAAGGCCGAAGCGGAGAAGCCCAAGAGCGCGGCCTCCTCCGGCGGAAGCCAGCCGGCTCAGTCGAACGAGGCTCCACCGGCACTCGATCCGAACTTCAAAATGTTCATCGTTTCGTCGGACATGAGCCTTACCACTGATGGCGATGAATGTGCTCTTTCGCAGGGAGACGTGATCGAGCGAACCACCGAAACTCCCGATGACGATGGCAACGTAAACGTGAAAGTTGTCGCCAGCAACAAGAACGATTGCGCGATCGGCAAGGAGGGCCCGGTTTCGACCGACGACCTGCAGGAGATGTACAACAGCTTCCGCGAAGGCCTGAAAGACGGTATGGGCGAACTGGCCAAGAAGAATGGCCAGGGTGGATTGCCGAAGGCGCCGGACACTGCCACCAGCGACGGGGACGTACCAGCTCCGCCCCCCGACAAGAGCGCGGAAAAGGCCCTGACCGATCAGCAAGCAGCTGCCGACCAGACCGAGTCCGAGGTCAAGCAGGAAGCTGGCTCGGGCGGTGGTGGCCGTTAACGAAAACAGACGGGAGCCTCGATCGACTTCAAGCCTCAATCATCAGGTCAACGGGGCTCCCTTCAAACCTTCGTCGAAGTAGTAAATTCAAGTTTTGAAAATCTCTCAGCGAAGTCACGTAGGAGGCGTTGCGATGTGTCGGAGATTGCGGTCTCTAATCCCAGCCGTAACATTTTCCATGGTCGCGCTGATCGTAGCTCTGTCGATCACGTCGGCATTGGCGGCCCAGGCGCAGGCCCCCACTCTTCAGGAGCAACTGGCGGCGCAATATAAGTTGGCCAAGATGGGTTCCGACACCAGCGGATTTTCCGTGACAGAAGAGGGCACCTTGCTGGCGATCCAGAAGGGTGGAATTCTCGGCGTTCCCTATTCCGACAAGACCATGCTCACCACCAAGTATGAAGGCGGCAATGTGCACGGCCCGAATGCGGCCATGACCGAGGCGCGCAAGAAAATCTTCGGCCACTTCTCGCAAACGCAGAATGAAGGCCAGACCACCAAGTTGTTTGCGAAGGGCGACAAAGTCTATCCGACGAAACTCGAAGTGAACGTCGACAAGGATACCGTGGCGATGAGTATCGTCGCCTGCGACAAGTGCAACAACACCGATCCGCCCAGCGCCAACAAAGCGCAGGTAGTATTCCAGTTCCCCAAAGGCTCGCTCGCCAAGGCCAGCGCCGGCGATGTGGAAGACACCATTGGCCAGTTGCTTGCTATCAGCGAGGACTCTGGCGACCAGGGCAACAATCAACAGCAGGGCGGCGGGGACCAACAGCAGCAAGGCCAGGGCGGTGGACAGCAGCAGCAACAGCAGCAGCAACAACAACAGGCGGAGCCACAGACCATCCAGATGGGCATGACAATAGATCAGGTGCAGCAGGCAATGGGCAAGCCGGAGAAAATCGTCAACCTCGGGCCCAAGCAAATCTACGTCTACAAAGACCTCAAAGTCACCTTCATTGGCGGCCGAGTAGCAGACGTTCAGTAGGCCGTGCACACAGTGCAAGCATTGCTTTCGGCAGGCCGTTTCAAGGCCTGCCGAAACAACAGCTTGGCCCGGCGATATAGTACCTCCGTACCGTGCCTAGTACTTCAGTTACCGTGTGGCGTGTGACGAAATGCTACGGGAACGCTGAATACAATTAGTTGTAGTTCGACCCTGCAAACACACAATATATAGAAGCATCCCTGCCTGCGCCTTTTTCCCGATTCCAGAAAACCCGCAAAAAACCCAGCAAAACACGGAAATTCGCTTCGACCTGAGGCTTTTCAGGGCTGATATATGCTCAGGACACCGAAGGTCCTCGGAGCCGATATTGAGGGCGGGGGAGTCTCCCGAAGCAGGCCGCAGCGCACCGGATTTGCGCGCACAGCGGGCTGACGGAGAAAAGGAACTATGGCCGACTCGCGAGAAGTGATGAACATTCGCCAGGCGTCGCAGTATCTGGGCGTGAGTCCGGACACCCTGTACAAGTACGTCGGCGAACAGAAAATTCCCGCATTCAAACTGGGGAACCGATGGCGCTTCAAGAAATCGAAGCTGGACCAGTGGATGGAAGAGAAGTCGAGCCAGGTAGAACCGCAAGCGAAACTCAAACCGAAGGCAGCGGCCAAAGCGGCCGGGCAAGTTTAGTAAAACCGCGCGGGCGAGGTGCCCGCGCCACACAAAAGGTGGGCACATGTTTGGATTGGGATCGAAGTCGATTGTTGGCCTGGATGTGGGCTCGTCGAGCATTAAGGCCGTCGAGCTGAAAAAGAAGGGCGGGCAGATTGAGGTCGCGCACCTTGGGTTGGAACCGCTGTCCAGCGACATCGTGGTCGACTCCATGATCGTGGACTCGGGCACGGTTTCGAGCGCGATCTCGAAGCTATTCCTCGACAACCAGATCAAGACCAAGGCCGTGGCCACCGCCGTTAGCGGGCACTCGGTGATCGTGAAGAAGATCTCGCTGCCCTCGATGAGCGACCAGGAGCTGGCCGAGACCATCGAGAAAGAAGCCGCACAGCATATTCCCTTCGATCTGGCCGACGTGAGCCTGGATTATCAGATTCTTTCCGACGAAGTGGGTACCCCGCAGATGGATGTCCTGCTCGTCGCGGTGAAGAAGGACAAGATTTTGAACTACACCAACGTACTCTCGATGGCCGGTCGTACCCCGGCTATCGTCGACATTGACGCGTTGGCGCTGCAGAACTGCTACGAGTACAACTACCAGCCGGCGCCGGGACAAGTCGTCGCCCTGCTCAATCTGGGCGCAAGCGTGATGAACATCAACATCGTCAAAGGCACAACCCCGCTGTTCCCGCGCGACGTCAGCGTGGGTGGGCACCAGTACACCGACTCGCTGCAGAAAGAGCTCGATCTGAGCTTCGACGACGCCGAGTCGCTCAAGCTGGGCAACAAAGTGGGCACGGTGAGCGAAGACGCGAAGCAGCCGATCCTGCAGCAGGTGACCGAAATTATCGTGCTGGAAATCCAGAAGACATTCGACTTCTTCCGGGCCAGCGCAGCTGGCGAGCACATCGAGAAGATCTATCTGGCGGGCGGTTCCTCAAAGGTGCCCGGCCTGGTGGAGGCGTTGCGGCAGGAATTCTCGATGCCGGTGGAGTTGCTGAATCCGTTCCAGCGCGTCACGCCCCCTGTGGAGGGAATGGGCGCTGAGTTGGTAGAGAGGAATCCCGGCCAGATGGCAGTGGCCGTGGGCTTGGCCCTGAGGAGCTTTGAATCCCTATGATCAAAATCAATCTGCTTGAAACTTCCAAGGGAAAGGGCAAGCGCGGTGGCGGCGGCCCGTCTATGCCCACGATGGAAATGGGCGATATGGGCTCGCCCAAGCTGAAGGTCCTGGTGATTGTGGTGGTCGTCGGACTCTTCAATCTGGGTTACTGGTACCGGCTGGACCATCAGGGCAAAGCGATCGCGGCACGCATGACGGTAGCAGAGCAGAAGAATCGCGAGCTGGCCGACGTGAAGGCGCGTTTCCTGGAGCGCCAGACGCAGGCCAACAACTACAAGCGCCGCGTCGATGTGATCGACGGGTTGCGCCAGAACCAGACTGGTCCGGTCAATCTGCTGGCCATGCTGGGCGAGACGGTCAACAACACCGAAGCGGTCTGGCTGAGCAAGATGGATGACACCGGTCCGCAGGTCAATCTGGAAGGCACGGCTCTGTCGACCGACGCCGTAGCGAACCTGATCGCGAATCTGCAGAAAACCGGTTACTTCCGCACGGTCGAGATCAAGGAAACCTATCAGGACGAGCAGATCAAAGACATGCAGGCATTCCAGTTCACCCTGACCTGCGACAAGAGCACGGGCGACCCGGCCGGAAAGGGCAAGTCGTAAAGGCGGACCTATGGCGAATTTTGGCGAACTTTCGGGCATCAAGCAGTGGGGAGCGGTCATCCTCGGCGGCGCGGTGGTCACCGCGGCTCTGTACTTCACGATGTTCAAGAGCCAGAGCGAGAAGAACGCTGAGGCGCAGCACGCGCTGGAGCAGAAGATTCAGGAGAACAACGAACTCGAATCCTACCGGCCCAAGCTGAAGCAGATCGAGCAGCAGCTGGCCGAACTCAAACAGCAGCTCGAGATCGAGGCGCGCATTGTGCCCGACGAAAAGCAGGTGGATGGGTTCATCACCATGCTGGACGCCGAAGCCCAGAAGGCGGGCGTCGAGCTGCGGCGCTATGCCGCCAACGACACCAAGCAGCAGCAGTATTACACCGAGGTGCCCTTCGCCATGGAACTTGATGGGCCGTACTACTCGGCGCTGAACTTCTTTGACCGGGTGAGCAAGCTGGAGCGCATCGTCAATATCAGCGGTCTGCTGGTGTCGACCACGCGCAATCCCGGGCTGGCCAAGGTCAAACATCAGTATCAGTACGCCCCCAACGAGAGCATTGTGGCGTCGTTTACAGCCACCACGTATTTCAGCCACGATTTGACACCTTCTGCGGCGACGACCGGAGTAAAGCCCGGCACGCCGGCGGCGAAGTAGGGACCTTATGAAGACAGCGATGAAGCTGAGCATTCTGGCAGTGGCACTCACGGCGGCGGGCGCGGCGTTTGCGCAGAATACCGACGCCATCGATAACGCGCGCAGCATTGCGAAGTCGCTGCAGCAGAAGCAGGCCAACGACACCAACGCGGCCCTGGACGCAGCAGGAGTTACGCAGGCGCCCAGCAAGCCCGCGCCGGGCGCTCCGGCCCCGGCGATCAAGCCCGCGGTGATTCCGAGCTCGAAGCCTGCTGTAGTGCAGGTCAAACCGGCGGTCAAGCCATCGCCTGCGCCCAAGGTGGCCACGGAAGCGAGCGATCACATCCAGCTTCAGCACGTGAATGTGAAGCAGGATGCCGACGGTGTGCAAATCGAACTCAGCACAAGCGACGCCGTGACGCCGAAGGTGACCAAGCTGTCGTCGCCCGCGCGTGTGCTCATCGAACTGCCGGAGACGGTAGTGGCCAGCGCGCAGAACAAGATTGCAGTCGATAAGGCCGGCGTGAAGGGCGTGCGCATCGGCATGGACGGCAAGAATCCCCCGACCACCAGCGTAGTGGTCGACCTCGAAAAGCCGTTGGCGTATGAACTGGTCCCGAGTGCGGACGGCAAGGTGGTGCTGGCGCTGCACACGCAGGAATCGGCCCCCGTGGTCGCCAAGACTGCGCCTGCCCCGGCAAAGAGTTCGCCGGTGAAAGCGGCTCCTGCTCCGGCGAAAGCGACTGTCGCTTCGGCTTCAGCGAAGCCCGCGGCTCCGGCTCCTTCTTCAACGACTCAACTGAAGACGCTGGCGGCCAAGCCCTCGGATACGACCGTGAAGGTCGCAACCGTCAAGGATTCAAAGGCCGCTGCAAGCAAGACTCCGGAAAAGAAAGAACAAGCCAAGTCGACTCCGGAAAAACCGGCGACGACGGTTGCGGCTGCGCCCGCCGAAGCGGCCAAGCCCGAAAAACCCAAACCGGAAGAGAAGAAGTGGGCGATGAACGGCAAGCGCGATCCCTTCTTCAGCCCGGTAGTGCAGCAGAGTGGTTCTGGCTGCTCGACCGGAAAGAAGTGCCTGGAGATCGGCAACATCAATCTGCGGGGCGTGGTGAAGTCCGACAACGGCTTCATCGCGGTTGTGACCAACAATTTGAACAAGGCGTACTTCCTGCGCGAGAACGACCCGGTTTTCAACGGATACGTCGTGCGCATCACCGGCGACTCGGTCGTCTTCCAGGAGACGATCCAGGACAAGCTGGGCAAGCCGTTCACGCGGGAAGTGGTGAAGAGAATCTTCACGCCGGCGGTTTAGGCGGGTTCGGCAACAACGGCGAGGCAGCGCACCTGCCCGCCGAACTCAAGTTCGACGAAGGACACGCGGGCCCCAGGCCTGCGGGTTGGGGAGAGGCGAAATGCGAAAGCAACAACTGGCAATGTTGGCATCGTTGCTGCTCTTAGTTGTGGCGGTGGTCTCCGCCCAGACACCGAGCCAGCTTAATCGAGTGAACGTAGTCCGTGGCACGGACGACATCCGGGTCGAGATGAGCTCCAACGGCGCAATGACGCCCAAGCTCAGCACTCTGGACTCGCCCAACCGCGTGGTAGTGGATCTGCCGGCGACCGTCATGGCCTCCGGACAGAGCCGCATCAACGTGGACGCGGCGGGCGTGAAGGACGTGCGCATCGGCCAGGATGGCCAGGTGCCGCCGACCACGCGCATCGTCATCGACCTGGAGAAGTCGCTGGCCTATGAGTTGACGCCGGGACCGGCGGGCAAACTCGTGCTGACGCTGCACTCGAACGACGTAGCCAAAGCTGCTCCGGCCGCCGCGACAGTCAAGACTGTCTCGGCAAGGACTGTCTCGGCCACCTCGACCGTTCCTGCCGGCAAGCCGATGTCGCCGTTCTCTCCGCGCGTCGTCGACAGCCGCTCGCTTCCGGCAAGCAAAACCGAAGCTCCCGCGGCGAAGCCGAATGCCGCTTCGCAGGATTACGTTTTCGTCGAGCCTTCTTATCAGGCAAAGAACGACAACAAGGCTGACGCAAAACCAGAAGTGAAGGCCGACGCCACTGCCGACGAGCCCACGGTTCGCGCGCAGGAAGCCGCCGCCCGCTTCTCCGACAAGACCGCTGCCGAACTGCTGCCCGTCGCCGATCACGCAGCGCAGGCGCAGAATGCTCCCGCTCCCAATCAGCCGGCGGTGAATCTCGCCGCTGAACAAAGAGCCCAGGCCGGGCAACAGCCCGCCGCGGCCGGCCCGAAGTACACGGGCGAACCGATCTCGGTCAACTTGAAAGATGTTGACCTCAAAGATTTCTTCCGCCTCATTCACGAAATCAGCGGCCTCAACGTAGTGCTCGATCCCAACGTGCACGGCACGCTGACCGTGGTGCTCGATGACGTGCCGTGGGATCAGGCACTCGACATCGTGCTCAAGAACAACGACCTGGCGCGCGAACTCGAAGGCAACGTCCTGCGCATCGCCACCGTCGACACGCTGAAGCACGAAGCTGACGCCCGCCGCGCCCAGATCGAATCCGAAGCGCTGGCCGTCGAAAAAGTTTCCGTCACCCGCTTCCTGAGCTACGCCAAGGCTGCGGACGTCATCATCACCGTAAAGAAATTCCTCTCGCAGCGCGGCGATGTGGTTGCCGATAACCGCACCAACGCCGTCATCATCAACGACATTCCCAAGGTCATTCCCACGATCGACCGCCTGCTCACGCAGCTCGACCGCAAGACGCAGGAAGTTGAGATCGAAGCTCGCGTAGTGGCGGCAACCCGCCAGTTCGCGCGCGACATCGGCACGCAGCTCGGCTTTGCCTGGGGCAACGGACACAGCGCCGTGGGTGGAAACCAGGCTGCCGGCTCATCGCCGATTACGACCAGCAACCTTACGCCGGGTTACGTCACGGTCCCGGGCACGGGCAGTTCCGGTTCCTCGATTCCTCTGTTTTCAAACCTCGGCTCAACGTCTCCTTCGAGCGGTTTGAGCTTCATCAACGCCAGCAACAATATCCGCATCGACGCCATCCTCTCGTTGGCCGAGTCGCGCGGATTGCTCAAGGTTCTCTCTCGTCCGCGCGTTGTCACCCAGAACAACATTCAGGCTCTGGTGAAACAGGGCGTGCGCGTGCCGATCGTGACCCAGGCGCAGTTGGGCGGTCCGCCGACCGTGACCTACGTCGACGCCTTCCTGCGGCTTACGGTTACTCCGCAGATCACCTCGGAAAACACGATCTTCCTGAACGTCGACGTGGAGAACACCACGCCGAACTTCGGCCAGGAAGTTCAGGGCAACCCAGAACTGATTACGCAGCAGGCCACAACCCAGGTTCTCGTAACCGATGGCGGAACAGTGGTGATCGGCGGCGTCATCCAGACCCAGAACTCGATCAACATCTCGCAGGTGCCGCTGCTTGGCAACCTGCCGATCCTGGGCAACCTGTTCAAGCACACCACGGTAAACACCTCGAACCAGGAACTGATCTTCTTCATCACTCCGCGAATCATTCAGACATAGTCCTGAGTCGCGAGTCCTGAGTCCTGAGTTGACAATTTCCGCCGGACTGGAGAACCCGCCAGTTCGGCGGATTTGCATTTTAGGGCAATCGCCTTCAGCGCTGGACGATGAACGCTTCTGCTGTCGCGAGTTTCGGGGTATCCCCCTCCCCCCTCCCATCTTTGGAATGAGAGAGTTAGCACGAAATTCCCGGCAAAATCCGCTGTGCAAAGGACTTAGATATCAAAATCCGTGAAACAAAGGACTTAGGGCCGCATGATTTCGTATTTCGCGTTTCGCGAGTGTCACGGCCTCAGCCATGATTTGCGAACTTTGCCTGTGGAAGACAAGGACATGCGTCACAATCGTCAGAATGCGGGTGTGGAAAAGCTGTGGACAAGAGCGATTTTTTGAGCCGGTGAAAATACAGGGCGGAACATTCACCGTGCTTTCTTACGCGAGATTACGTAAACTTCCCGTCTGTCCACACATCTCTGTCCACACATTTCACACATTTCTGATTCGCTATTCCTTTGCCCATCACTAGCTCTTGATTTTAACTATCCTATAGTTTAGCTTAGTCCATGTAAGCTTTCTTATGGTTTAGTTAAACTTGGAGAGGAGAGCATGCCTTGCGGACTTTACCCATTCCCGTCACGCGAGCTTTGCGCAAGCTAGGGAGCGACATCAAGGACGCCCGGCGGCGGCGGCGGCTTCCCATGTCTATCGTAATGCAACGCGCTTCGATCAGCGAACCGACTCTGATCAGGATCGAACGGGGCGATTCCACGGTCGCGATGGGAAGCTATGCGACGGTCCTCTTTGTACTGGGTATGGCCGACCGGCTGGCCGATCTCGTCGATCCGAAGAATGATCCCGTCGGCCTGCAGCTCGAAGAGGAAAACCTGCCGAAGCGCATTCGGGGGGCAAGAAAGCAAAAAGCGTCACACGAAAAATAATGGACCGGGAAACCCTTGTTTATGCGGATCTGGATGGCAAGCCTCACCTCGTGGGGCGGCTATGGGCCCATCTCCGCAAGAATAAAGAGAGCGCAAGTTTCGAGTACGACAAGACGTGGCTCGGAAACCCACTGCGTTTCTCTCTTGAGCCCGCGCTGGGGGTCGGACGCGGTGCGTTTCACACGCCGGCCAACACGCCGATGTTCGGTGCGATGGGTGATTCCGCGCCGGACCGCTGGGGGCGCACTCTCATGCGCCGAGCCGAGCGCAGGCGTGCTGAGCGTGCGGGTACCGCGCCACGCTCGCTGCAGGAAATCGACTTCCTTTTATTCGTGGACGACGAAGCGCGCCAGGGTGCGCTGCGCTTCGCCGAAAAGGAGGGCGGGCCGTTTCTGCGGGAGGAAGGGGGCAGGCGCATCCCGCCGCTCGTTGAACTACCGGAATTACTCTCCGCCGCGGAGCACGTCGTCGAGGACAAAGACACGGAAGAAGATCTGCGGCTGCTGATCGCGCCGGGCTCATCTCTAGGCGGCGCGCGGCCCAAAGCTTCGGTCATAGAAAAAGATGGCCAGCTCGCGATCGCGAAGTTTCCGCGGCATGACGATGAAATCAACACGGTTGTTTGGGAAGCTATTGCACTGGCACTCGCCGCGAAGGCCGGCATTTCCGTGCCCGACTCGCGCATCGAAACCGTCGCGAGCAAGCCCGTGATTCTGTTGCGCCGCTTCGATCGCGAGAAGGCAGTGCGAATCCCATTCCTCTCCGCCATGAGCATGCTTGGTGCGCACGATAACGAGTCGCGCAGTTACATGGAAATCGTCGATGCGCTTCGGCAGCATGGTGCCGCCCCAAAGCAGGACATGGAACAGCTCTGGCGCCGGATGGTGTTCAATATCCTGATTTCGAACACAGACGATCACCTGCGCAACCATGGATTCCTCTACGCAGGTCAGGCTGGCTGGCGATTGTCGCCCGCTTATGACCTGAATCCCATGCCTATCGACATCAGGCCGCGAATCCTGAGTTTAGCCATCAACGAGGGCGATAACACGGCCTCGCTCGATCTGGCGATGAGTGTGGCTAATTATTTCCAGCTCGAGACGAGCAAGGCAAAAGCCATTGCCGCGCAGGTCGGGAAAGCGGTTTCGACCTGGAGAAACGAAGCAGCGAAGCATGGTATCGGCAAAACTGCAATCGACCGCATGTCGTCGGCGTTTGAGCACCAAGACTTGAAAGACACACAACGAAGATAGGGTGCGAGACGTGAAACACGACGGCTGCAAGGCCTCGTCTGCTTCGCTATTCGATACTCGTTTCCAGTCGTATTGGGCACCCGCCCCTTCGACGAGCTCAAGGCAGGCTCCTGCGAAAAACGCGCAAGGACGGGCCACTCACTGTGGTAGCGTCGGCTTTCAAAGGCGGGCCACCCCGCCCAGTTTATTTTCCTTCAAGCGGAGTCAAAGGCTAGGCCACGAGCCCGAGCGGGGAAGAGCGATCAAGGTACCGAAGAAATCTGGTGCTGTTGCTCGCAGCTCGAAGTCATAGCTCGCGGCTCACCTGCTACACTCAGCGCAATGAATTTCAACGCGCGCCAGCAGAAGTTGCGGGAGCATCTGGCTACTACCCGCTTCGACGCTCTTCTCATCTCGCATCTCCCTAACATTCGATATCTTTGCGGATTTACCGGAAGCGCCGGGTTGCTGCTGGTTGACGAGTCACACAGCATTTTCTTCACCGATGTGCGTTATGACACGCAGGCTCACGAAGAGGTAAAAGGCGCCAAGGTTGTGATTGCGGCCAAGTCGGTGCTGCAGGCTTTAGCTGATCACTTGTCGCAGTGGCGCAGGCGGGCGCGTGGTTGGTCGGTCGGCATCGAGTCGGAGCACTGCACTATTGCCGAAAAGAAGAGGCTCTCGGCTCTGTGTCCCGCCGGGGTGCATCTGAAAGACGCGCCTTCGACAGTTGAGCGCCTGCGGTTGGTCAAGGACGCCGACGAGCTGCAGCGGATTCGCGCCGCGGTGAATCTTGGCGCCAAGTTGTTTGATCGCGCGGTGGAAGTGCTGCGTTCCGGGATGAAGGAAACGGAAGTTGCCGCCGAGATGGAACTCGCCGCTCGCCGCGCTGGCGCCGAGGAAATGTCGTTTCCGACGATCATTGCTTCGGGAGCGAGATCGGCGCTGCCGCATGGACGCGCCTCCGAGCAGGCGATCCCCTCGGGCGCGTTCGTGGTCTGTGACTTCGGTGTTATACTTTCAGGTTATTGTTCCGATCAGACCCGCACTGTATGGGTAGGCGCCGTCGCGAAAGACGCGCGACGGGCGTATGAAGCAGTGAAAGACGCCCAGCAGGCGGCGATCGATACGGTTCGGCCTGGCGTTACCGTCGGAGAAGTGGATGAGGCTGCCCGTAAGGTATTGCGCAAGGCGGGGTTAGCACGTTATTTTACTCACTCCACCGGGCATGGCGTCGGTCTTGAGATTCACGAGGTGCCCCGCGTGGCGGCGGGGCAAAAGGAAGTCCTGAAGCCCGGTATGGTCATCACGATCGAGCCGGGCGTATACTTCCCCGGCAAATGGGGCATAAGGATTGAAGACATGGTGGCGGTCACGGCCGACGGTTGTGACGTATTGACGCCAACCAGCAAGGATTTCCTGGCAGTCTAAGTCGTTACGAACCAGCCGGGCAGTTCCGCAGCCCGGCTTTATTCGCGTCCAGAGGTCCGGGCGTCCGGCAATGGCGAAGGTGATCGTGCCGGGTCGAATCCCGGGCCGGAATCCCAGGGTCGGAATCAAAAGATCAGAATGAATCAAAAAGAGCTGAAAGAGCTGATCGAGTTCCTCATCGAGAAAGACATTGCCGAGTTTGAACTCGAGCGCGGCGATGTCAAGGTGCGCATCCGGCGGGGAGAGCATGGTGCCGTCCATGCCCATGCGGAGCCCCGATTCTTTGCCGTTCCTCCGGCCACGCCTTCGCCGGAGATCGCCGCCGTGCCGGCCGTAGCAGCGCCTGGGGCTCCGGCAAAGCCCGCAGAACCCATCCCCGAGGAAGGACTTCACGCGGTGAAGTCGCCGATCGTGGGGACTTTCTACGAAGCGCCCTCGCCGGGAGCGCCTCCGTTTGTGAAGATCGGAGACACGGTGGAACTTGGCCAGGTGCTTTGCATCGTCGAGGCGATGAAGCTGCTGAATGAGATTGAATGCGACGTGGCCGGAGAGATTGTCAAAACGTTGGCTACCAACGGCCAGCCGATTGAGTATGGGCAGGAGTTGTTTGTGATCAGGCCTAAGAAGTGAAGCGATTACGGATTTCCGACGCTTCCTATTGTTGATTGTTGATTTTTGATTGTTGAATGTAGGTCGCGTAGCTCGGTCTTATTCAACAATCAACAATCATCAATCAACAATTTTTTTGACGTTGAAAGCTGCAATTTATGTTCAAGAAGATTCTCATCGCCAATCGCGGAGAAATCGCGCTGCGAGTGATCTGCGCCTGCAAAGAGCTGGGCATCCGTACGGTTGCGATCTACAGCGAGGCGGACCGCAACTCGCTGCATGTGAAGTTTGCAGATGAAGCCATATGCATCGGGCCGCCGCAACTGGCGCAGAGTTACTTGAATATTCCGGCGGTGATCAGCGCGGCGGAGATTGCCAATGTGCAAGCAGTGCATCCCGGCTATGGGCTGCTTGCGGAAAACGCCAACTTCGCCGAAGTCTGCGAGACGAGCGGAATCAAGTTCATCGGTCCGCGGCCGGAAGTTACGCGGTTGATGGGGGAGAAAGAAAAAGCGCGTGCCGCCATGAAGCAGGCGGGCGTGCCGATTCTGCCTGGCTCGGATGGAATCATTGCGTCGGAGTTCGAGGCGATCGATTGGGCGAAGCAGGTTGGATTTCCCGTGATCGTGAAGGCCTCAGCGGGTGGCGGCGGGCGCGGGATGCGGATCGTCCGCAATGAAGAGGAACTGCCCGGACTGTTTAAGGCTGCCTCGGCCGAAGCCGCCGGAGCCTTCGGTAACGGCGATCTCTACATGGAGAAGTATGTCGAGCATCCGCGGCACATTGAGTTTCAGGTGCTGGCCGACCAGCACGGAAATGTGGTCAGCCTGGGTGAGCGTGAGTGCTCGATTCAGCGGCGGCATCAGAAGCTGCTGGAGGAATCTCCTTCCACGCAGGTCACGCCGGAGTTGCGCGCGCAGATTGGCGACGTGCTGTGCAAGTCGCTGGCGGCGATTGGATATTGGAACGCCGGAACCATTGAATTTCTGATGGATCAGAACAAGCAGCTGCACTTCATCGAGATGAATACGCGCATTCAGGTGGAGCATCCTGTTACGGAGATGGTCACCGACGTCGATCTGGTGAAGAGTCAGATTCTGATCGCCGCCGGCGCGAAGATGAGCGAAGTGCTCATGGGTCCAATCGTGCATCGCGGACACTCGATCGAATGCCGCATCAACGCGGAGCATCCGGAGAAGTTCACGCCGTCGGCGGGGAAGATTACCGCGTTTCATCCTCCGGGCGGAACGGGCGTGCGCATTGACACTGCGGCCTACGCTGAGGGAGTGATTCCTCCTTATTACGATTCGCTGATTGCGAAGCTCGTGGTGCGTGGGAAGGATCGAGGCGAAGCAATCTCCCGCATGTCGCGTGCGCTGGAGATGTTTATTGTGGAAGGCGTGTACACGACGATTCCGCTGCATCGGAAGATTCTGGCGGACCCGGATTTTCGGGTGGGGAAGTTTGATACTGGGTTTATTGAGAGGTTTCTGGCGAAGAGCGGGAAGTAGCATCTTCATCGTGCATGAGAGGGATAATCGAGCATGGCTGCCGAAAACAACCCCTATCGTGCAAAGTTCCCTATAGGTGCAACTGTGCGGGTCAAGTCCGCTGGACAGTTGGAAGCCTTCGCTCGCAGCGGCAGACTGCGTCACCCACCCTCGGGGAACCAGATAGCGTGCGGTGGCAAGACTGACTCAGTTCGCCGCATAACCTTTTCCGCCGGGGCCGGCGTGCTCTACGAGTTACAAACGGCTCCTGGCTGGTGGCACGAAGACCTCCTAGAGAAACGCGTGGCATACTCGCCTTTGCTTCCCCATGTTCAAGAAGCCCTGAAGAGCATCGAGCCCAGCCGAGACGGGGAACTCCTCTATTACCCGTGCCGCGTGGTTCTTAAATCCGGCGAGGCCTGCGACACCGTTTACATCGTTGCTGAGAAACCGTATATCAGACATTGGGGCGTGTATCCGGAAAACGATCCTGGCAAACGATGGATTCGGATGGAGGATGTGGCAAGTGTAGCGGAAAGCCCGACGCGTCTGCCGGCCCAGTTTGCCAATGAGCTATATAAGAGAGGCGAGTCAGGCATGGGGTACACGATTTTTACCGTTGTTTTCGCTGATGGCAGGCTACAGGCGTGCGCCTCTGGAAATGCTATAGACTTCATTCGCTATCCAACTGGGAAAGGCCCCAAAGACGTCGTTGCTGTGCTCCCACACGAGGGCAGAAGGGACGACTCGTTAGTGAAATCACCTGAGTGGTATTGGTGCATATATTCGGAGTAGAACTGCTTTCTAGGCGTTCCTAACGGTTAGAACTCGCATCACCTGCGTGAAATTTTTTGGTATCGACATTCCCAAGAGCCTGGATCGCTCCTATCCTCCGGCATGGCAGAGTCATCGGGCCTTCAGGCTGCAGTCTTCGATCGCATGCTAACCAAAATGCCCTATGCACATCTGATCATCGGAGAGGAATCGATTCGATGACCAGAAAAATTGTTATGCTTTCCATTCTCGTTGCGACCCTTGCCGTCTCCATTCAAGCTCAGACCAGCGACAATCCCGCGCTGCTGCCGCAGCGTGATGGGTCGCATGACTTTGATTTTCTGATTGGCGACTGGAAGGCGCACGTTCGGCGGCTGCCGGACCGGCTTAACAATTCCGATAAGTGGGATGTTTACGACGGCATCTCGAATCACCACAAACTTCTCGACACGAACGCGAACTTTGAGCAGTTCGAGGTGTCGAGCGCCGATAAGAAGCTGCATATCAAGGGGCAGACGCTGCGGATGTACAACCCGGCTACGCGGCAGTGGAGCATCTATCTCTTAGATCTCGACAACGGAGAACTCGACGCGCCTCCGGTCGTTGGCGGATTCACCGGCAAGCGGGGGGAGTTTTTTCATCAGGAAAACTTCAAAGGGCGCGTGATTCTGGTGCGCTACCTCTGGCTGGATCTGTCGCCCACATCTGCGCGCATGGAACAGTCTTTTTCGCCCGACGGGGGGAAGAGTTGGGAAGTGAATTGGATTTGTGAGTTGTCGCGTTAGTGTTTGGAGCGGCTCTTGTTCGCGGAATATTCGCTGGCGGTGTTGTTTGGCTGACGCGTTGGGCCGGTTACGCGGGAGATCCTTCGCTACGCCTGAAACGCGGCTTCGCTCAGGATGACAGAGCCTCTGAGAATCCAAACTGCACTGGTGTGGAATATTCTCATGGCCCCGGGCGAGGACGCCCTGGGTCCACAGTCTGCTACGAAACTCGTCTTCCGCCCCTTCGGGGCTACATGACCTCCTACTCTGACCCACGGCTTGCGCCGTGGGCTGCAATCTTTCGCCGCTTCGCGGCTTGGCGAGCATGCAATTCAACCCGGCCTGACAAGACTGCCGCCGAGTTTCGTAACAGATAGTCCATACTCGGGCTCCGTCCTCGGGCATCTTTCAACGGGAAAACTCGATAGACTTGCTGGGCATGATTTTATTGCCTCGGCTGTATGCCATCCTTGACGCGGATTTCTTTGCCGATGCGGATGCACTTTTCGCTGCGGCTGAAGAACTGGTGGCCGCAGGAGTGACCTTGATCCAGTACCGGAACAAGTCCGGTCATGCTCGGATCATGTTGGAACAGGCTCGGGGGTTGAAGAGTCGCGTTTCCCACGTCTCGCAACGTCGGCGAGACGTGGGGCACCCCATTTCTGAAAAGACCCAAGGTCGAAGAACTCAAGAAGAAGTGGGTGCCCCAGGTCTCGCTGCATTTGCGAGACGTGGGAACGGTGTGCGGTTGATCATGAATGATCGGGCCGATCTTTGCCTTGCTGCTGACTTCGACGGCGTTCATGTTGGGCAGGATGATCTTTCTCCTCAATCGGTTCGAGCGATCATCGGTCCTGACCGGTGGCTGGGTGTATCGACTCACAACCCAGAACAGTTGGCCGAAGCGGACAGGACTTCTGCTGACTACCTGGCTATTGGGCCGGTGTTTGCTACTTCCAGCAAGGCCAATCCTGATCCCGTCGTTGGGCTCGAAGGCGTGCGCCGGGCGCGCTCTCTCACGCGTAAACCACTGGTCGCCATCGGCGGAATTACGCGGGCCAATGCGGCTTCGGTGATTGAGGCCGGGGCTGACTCGGTGGCGGTGATATCTGATCTGTTACGGGAGCGGGGCAAATCAGCAGAGGAATTTTTGCGCATATTGCGGTAAGGTAGTTCGTCGTTTGTCGCTTGTCGTTGGTCGTTCGCTAAGGCGCTTGCGGCAGCTTGCTGTTCCGCTAATGGCCGACGACAAACGACCAACTACGAACGGCCAATCTCGGAGGCTTCCTGAGCACACCCACCACGCAGCCAAGCGCCGCCAGCGACTGGGAAATTCACAGTCATCAGGATTCGGAGCTGGTCAAGGGCCTGGGTCTTACCAGCGCCACCATGCTGGTGATCGGCTCGATGATCGGCTCCGGCATCTTCATCGTTTCCGCCGAGATTGCCCGCGAGGTTGACTCGCCCGCTCTGCTGATCGGCGCGTGGGCCGTCGCCGGATTTATGACGATCGTGGCCGCGCTGAGTTATGGCGAACTGGCCGCCATGATGCCGCGCGCCGGCGGACAGTATGTTTATTTGCGCGAAGCGTTGGGACCGCTCTGGGGATTTCTCTACGGCTGGACACTTTTTCTTGTCATTCAGACGGGGACGATCGCCGCGGTCGGCGTGGCCTTCGGAAAGTTCCTGGGGGTTTTCCTGCCTTCGATTTCTTCCACGCACTGGATCTGGCACATGTGGAAGGTTCCTCCCATTCCCATCGGTCCCATGGTTCTCGGCAACATGGATGTCGGCATCAACACGCAGAACCTGATGGCGATTCTGCTGGTCATTTTTCTGTCTATCGTCAACATATTCGGACTGAAGACGGGCGCGGCGATTCAGAACATTTTTACGGCTGCGAAAGTTTCCGCTTTGCTGGGGCTTGCCGTTTTTGGATTTGCGCTGGGGCGCAACCCGCAGGCCATCGCTGCTAACTTCGGCAATTTTTGGCGCAACGCAAGTCTGGGAGCGCAGCACGCTGTGCAGGTCGGTGTGGGCGGACCGATCGTCATGGTGGGCACGCTGACGATTCTTGCCGTGGCTCAGGTGGGATCGCTTTTCTCTGCCGACGCGTGGAACAACGTGACCTTCACGGCTGGTGAAGTGAAAAATCCCAGCCGCAATCTGCCGCTTTCTCTCGCGATGGGGACGGGCATTGTGATCGCGCTCTACATTGCATGCAACTTCATTTATCTGAGCGCGCTGCCGCTCGATGGCGCAGAGGCCGGCGCGACGATTCTTGCCCGCGGCATCAAGCATGCCGCCGAAGATCGCGTCGGCACGGCGGTCATGACGCAAATGTTCGGCTCCGCGGGCGGATTTCTCATGGCGGCGGCGATCATGATCTCCGGCTTCGGCTGCGCCAATGGCCTGATTCTCTCGGGCGCGCGCGTTTATTACGCGATGGCCAAAGACGGCCTGTTCTTCCGCAACGTTGCGAGACTGCATCCCAAACACAAAACGCCTGCAGTTTCGCTTATGGTGCAGATGGTGTGGACGTGCGTGCTCTGCATCTCCGGCAGCTACGGGCAGCTTCTCGACTACATCATTTTTGCTGTATTGGTTTTTTATGTGCTGACAATCGTCGGGCTGTTCGTGCTGCGCCGCACGCATCCCGATGCGGAGCGGCCCTATCGTGCGGTGGGATATCCGATATTACCGGCGATTTACATTGTCATGGCTGTATTCATTGATATCGTACTATTGCGCTACAAGCCGCAGTTCACATGGCCGGGGCTGATTGTGGTGCTTTTGGGCATCCCGGTGTACTTTGCGTGGTCGCGGAGCGCGGGCGCAAGACGAGCATCGCCGTAGTTCCCAAGGAGAAAGCAAACGGATGGCAAATCTGCTGGCAACCAAGCCGCTGAACCTGCTAATGGAAGAAGCCCGCGAATCGGGCGAGCATAGCCTCAGACGAACTTTAGGAGTTTTTCAGCTCACTGCATTGGGCGTGGGCGCGATCATCGGCGCCGGCATTTTTGTCATGGTGGGGCTGGGGGCCCAGTATGCCGGTCCCGGGCTCACGCTTTCGTTCGTACTATCTGGGCTGGGATGCGCGTTTGCCGGTCTCTGTTACGCCGAGTTCGCGGCCATGATTCCGCTGGCGGGCAGCGCCTACACCTACGCCTACGCCACGCTGGGCGAGTTGCTGGCGTGGATTATCGGCTGGGATCTGACCCTCGAGTACGCCATGGGGGCCAGTACGGTGTCCTCGGGCTGGTCGAACCACTTCATCGAGTTGCTGAATATCTTCCATATCAAGATGCCACTCTGGCTGGCCTACGATCATTGGACTGCCTTGAAAACAGCCGAGAATATTGTCGCCCGGCAGATGGCGCAGGCCTCCGATACTTCGCTGGTGGCCGGGTCCCAGGCATTTCTCGACAAGGTGAGTGCGATCATCGCGGCTCAATCTCCGGAGTTGCTGCAACGTGCGCATGATTTGCTGGGCGCGCCCCATCTGTTTGGGATGGAGGTCGGCTTCAACCTTCCGGCCTTTCTCATTGCGTTAGTGATCACGGCGATTCTCGTCATAGGAATTAAAGAGAGTGCGCGCTTCAACGCGACGATCGTAACGATCAAAGTGGCAGTCGTCCTCTTCGTAATCGTGCTTGGTTCTCGCTACATCAGTGGCGGCAATTGGGGCACGGATTGGCACTCCTACGCTCCCCACGGCTTCGCGGGCATCGGAGCAGGAGCAGCGTACATTTTCTTTGCCTACATCGGATTTGATGCTGTCTCGACCACTGCCCAGGAAGCCAAGAATCCGCAACGCGACCTGCCGATTGGCATGATCGCCTCGCTGGCGATTTGCACCATTTTGTATATCGCCGTTGCCGCCGTGCTGACCGGGATGGTGCACTGGCAGCAGATCAACATCGAGGCTCCGGTTGCTCGCGCCTTTCTGGATCGCGGACTGAGCACTGCGTCGCACATCATTACTCTTGGGGCCCTGGCTGGATTGACCAGCGTGATGCTCGTCATGTTGCTCGGCCAGACGCGAGTGCTCTACTCGATGGCCAACGACGGCCTTCTGCCCAAGAAATTTTTTGCCGATGTGCATCCCAGATTCCGCACTCCGTGGAAGAACACGATTCTGGTAGGACTGCTGGCGGCGGTCGTGGGCAGTGTGACACCGATCGACGACATCGGAAAGATGGTGAACATCGGAACGCTGCTGGCCTTTGTGATCGTGTCGCTGGCCGTGCTTGTGCTGCGGCGCACGAACCCCGGCCAACCACGGCCCTTCCGAACTCCATGGGTCCCGCTGGTCCCGATCCTGGGCGTGATCTCGAACGGCTACATGATGTATAAGCTGGGCTGGGTCAACTGGGCGCGCTTGATCATCTGGCTCGCGATCGGCCTGGTCGTGTACTTCAGCTATGGGCAGAGGCACAGCCGGGTGCAGGCCCTAAAGGCAGGGAAATAGTCGAACCAGCAGATCGATCAGCATGAAGGGCCCTCCGCACAGCGCGGAGGGCTTTTTTGTTTTACAGTGGACCATGGCTCAGTAGCCACAGATCACTGACCACCGACCACTACTGAAAATGAGAGCCCTGCGCAATCTACGGTTGATCGGCGCGCTTCTGCTGTCGGTCATGGCGGTCGGCACGGCGGGTTATCACTACATCGAAGGCTGGTCGTGGTTCGACGGCTTCTACATGGTCGTCACCACGCTGACTACGATCGGCTATCAGGAAGTGCATCCGCTCACGCACGCGGGGCGCATCTTCAATGTATTTGTGATTCTGGCGGGCGTGTCGCTGTTGCTCTTGGGCGTCGGAGCCCTGAGCCAGGCTTTGCTAGAATTCGAGCTGCAAAGTTTCTTCGGAAGGCGGCGCATGGAGCGCGAAATCGGACGCCTCGACGGCCACTATGTCATCTGCGGCATGGGACGTGTCGGGCGGAGTGTCGCCCGCGAGTTGGACCGCAAGCCCGTGCCCTTCGTGATCGTCGAAAACGCAGAAGCGAAATCCCAGCGCTATGCGGCGGAAAACTGGCTCGTGGTGACGGGCGATGCCACCCAGGAACAGACCTTGCGCGACGCGCAGATCGGTCGGGCTTGCGGCCTGATTGCCGCCACCACCACCGACGCAACCAATCTCTATATCGTACTGACTGCGCGCGGACTCAATCCGCGTCTCAAAATCATTGCGCGAGCCAGCGAAGACGGCGCGGAAAAACATCTGCTCACCGCTGGAGCGGATTCGGTCGTTTCACCATACTCGTTTGCTGGCCAGCGCATCGCGCAATCGCTGCTGCGGCCGCATGTGGTTAGCTTCCTCGACACGGCGACAACTCATCTCGGCATGGATCTGGAAATTGGTGAGATTCAGATTGGCGGCAGATCTGTCTTTGCCGGCAAAACTTTGGAGACTTCCCGCATCCGGCAGGAACGCGGTGTCATCGTGCTCGCTATCAAACGGCGCGACGCCATGCGTTTCAATCCTGCCCCGGACGAAAAAATCGAGCCCGACGATTGCCTGATCGCCATGGGCGAGCCCGCGCAGTTGCGCCGCCTTGAGCAGACTGCGGCTTCTTCATGAGAATCGAACGCGCATGAAAATCACCACAGCCGCCGAAATGCGCGCCATTGATCGCGCCACCAGTGAGCGTTTCAGCGTGCCTTCCCTCACCCTGATGGAAAACGCCGGGAATGCTGTGGCCGAGCACGTCCTCGCGCATCACGGCGCGGCGCGGAGAGTCGTCGTTTTCTGCGGAAAAGGAAATAACGGTGGCGACGGATTCGTCGCTGCGCGTCGGCTTCATCAGAAAGGCAAGACGGTTCAGGTCATCCTGCTGGCGGATGCGTCCGAACTCAAGGGCGATGCCGCCGTGATGTATGGCAAGTTGCCGATTGCTGCGATTGCTGTTCATTCGCCTGACGAATTGAAATCCGACCGCGTACGGCTGTCGTTGCCGGCCGACGTATATCTTGATGCGATTCTCGGCACTGGATTCAAGCCTCCAGTAAGCGGTTTGTACGCCGAGGCGATTGCGATGCTGAACTCGACGCAGGCGCCGGTGATCGCCGTTGATATTCCTTCCGGCGCGGATGCTGACGCGATGGCTCCCCAGCAGGGAGTGATTGCGCGCGCGGATTCGATCGTCACTTTCACGGCCGCGCGCCCCGCGCACGTTTTCAGCTTGCTGACGGATGGGCCGACCTACGTCGCCGAGATTGGATCGCCGCCGGAGGCCCTTCAGTCGTCGCTTCATCTGAATGTGATCACGGCTCGCGATTTCGGCCAACTGATTGGTGATCGGCCACCGGAATCGAACAAAGGCCTCTACGGCCACGTGCTCGTGATAGGCGGATCGATGGGAAAAGCTGGTGCTGCCGCTATGGCCGGTATGTCGGTGCTGCGCGGCGGCGCGGGGTTAGCAACGGTGGCCACGGCGAAGTCTATCCTGCCGACTGTAGCCGGATTTCATCCCGAACTCATGACCGAAGCGCTCGCTGAAACCCCCAGCGGCAGCATCGCCAAGAGCGCGGCAAAAAAGTTGAGCGACTTGGCGAAAGGAAAGAGCGTGCTCGCCATTGGCCCCGGCATTTCACGCGTGCCTGAGACGTCGACCTTGGTGCGCTCCATTGTGGGCCACAGTAAGGTGCCCATCGTTCTCGATGCCGATGGCTTGAACGCCTTCGAGGGCCACGCCGATCAATTAATTGGAAGTGGCCGCGTACTGGTCATCACTCCGCATCCGGGAGAGATGGCGCGGCTGGCGGGATCGACCGTGGCCAACGTGCAAAAAGATCGGATCGGCGTGGCGCGGCAATTTGCACGTCAGCACGAACTCATCGTGGTTCTCAAAGGCCATCGCACGCTGGTCGTTCAACCCGATGGCGAAGCATGGGTCAACACAACGGGAAATCCCGGCATGTCCACGGGCGGAACAGGAGACATTCTCACCGGAATGGTCGCGGCGATGATCGCGCAAAACCCGAAAGAGCCCATGATGGCGGTTTGCGCCGCGGTTCATCTGCACGGCTTGGCCGGCGATGTGATGGCCGAAAGCTTTGGTGAGCATTCGCTTGTTGCGACCGACTTGCTGCGCGGCCTGCCTGAAGCATTCTGGCGCGCGCAGCGCACGGCGCAAGAGAGTCTCGTGCGCTGGGGCGGGTAACATCGCGCCTTTATCGGGATGTGTCATCCTGAGCGGCGGCGAAGCCGGCGCGAGGGAGCTTACGGCTCTCGGCAGCGGCGTTGCAGTAAACAAGGCTGAAGCTGCGCTCGAACTTATCAACTGCATGGTTGCGCCTAGCGGTCGTAAGGTCCTTCACCCGGCTTGGCGCCGGGTTCAGGATGACATGCTGGTGGATTACAGGCTTATCTTCTTATCTGTGTGCCGGAAGTAGAACCGTTTTCCCGGATTCTGCCGATCGACGCGCGGCGTCGAGTATTTCGCTCACCGTAACATTCGTTTCCAGCGACGATAGATTGTCTGGCTTCGCTCCATCCAAAATCACCGCGCGCAGATAGCCCAGTTCGCTGTCATACGGCGCGGGAACGGGCTTGGCGGCGATCTGTTCCTCCGCATTCTGCCCCGTACGCCGCACGCGCAGGTCATCGCGTTTGACCGTGATCGCGTAGCCGGTCTGGCCATAAACTTCCATGTCTTTTCTGTCGAAGGGCCAATTCCACGAGGCCTGCAGAATCGCCTGTGCCCTCGGATAGGTCAGGATGATGGTCGCTTCATCATCAACATGCGCATAAATCTGCGGCTTGAATTGTTGCGTAACGGCAGTTACAGATTGAGGCCGCTGTCCGTCCATTAGCCAGGTCGCAAGATCGGCGCCATAGCATCCGAAATCAAAAAGCGCGCCTCCGCCATTGAGCTTGGGATCGGTCAGCCAGGCAAGGAACTCCGGCTCGACGCCAATTTCCTTCGGGCCATAGTGCCCGTCGTGTACCACAACTTTGCGCACATCGCCGAGAGCGCCTTCGTGCACCAGATCGTACGCCGCGTGATTGCTGCGATACCAGGAAGTTTCGTAATTTACGAGCACCTGAATCTTGCCCTCGTGCGCCGCATTCTCCATTGCAACAGCGTCGTCAAAGCTGACGGCCAGCGGCTTTTCCATCATTACGTGAACGCCATGCCGCGCGCAGATCTCCACCACGCGCCGGTGGTCGTAAGTGTTCGTATAAGCCAGCACAGCCTGCGGATGCGCCTTGAGCAGCATTTCCTCCAGGTCGGCAAACAGAAGGGCCTTGTCGAAGCCGTATCTCGCGCCAGCGGCCGCGAGGAGTTGGGCACTCGGTTCGGCGACACCCACAATTTCAATCTCGGGACTGTGCCGCGACTGATCAAGAAAGCCGTGCACGTGGCCATGAACCAGACCCACGATGCCAACACGCAATGGCGCATGATTCTCCGGCATATTCTGAGCTTGAGTTGCGACGAGCGCTGCGAGTGTGAGAAGAATTGCCAAGACAATATTGCGAATCAAAATAGTTCTCCAGTCTTCGCTATAGGTTTTCGGTCCACATGGTAAATCGAAAATGATGAAACGCGGCTTAGAACTTACGCCAGATCGCGGCACTGTCCCTTAGGCCATTATCGAACTGGTTAACACGCGCTATGTGCTTCATAGCGAACGGCCTCGATGCCGTCAGTTCAGGCTCCCAGTGCGGAATCTGGACGAGGGGCTTCAGTAATCTATTACGCAACACTCCGTAGTGCGATAGTGCAATTGCTTATGACCCATTTCCCCCAACCGCACCCTTCGCGGCGAGCGGCCCGGGTCCAGCTAGGAGATTCCGTCCTGGCTGCCATCCGGCTGGAAGACGGCCGCCGCACCAAAGCTAAACTGCAAACCATCTCCGCCACCGGAGGCCTGCTGCGCATGGCGCAATCGCTGGGGCAAGGCGACTTCGTCGAGGTGGCATTTCAAACCCAAGCCGGCCCGGTGCATGGCATGGCCGAAGTCCTCAGCCCGATGCGCCAGATGACCGATGGAGTTCTACAGCCATTCCGTTTCGTAGCACTCGAAGATGACGACCATCGCCGCTTGCGCAGTTCGCTCGATCATGTAGTCGCGCGCACCACGCTGGGAATCAAGTCGGCCGCGTTCTCGACGTACTGAGCCAAATGTAGCGACAGCCGCCTCGGCTGTCCTGCGAGCACAGTTCCCCCCTCGCTATACTGATCGTGTGCAAAGTAAGATCAGCGAGGCGAAGGTGTTGCGCGAGATCGCCACGAACTCGCCCGAAGAGACGATTGCGTTCGGGCAGTCACTCAAGGAACTGCTATCTCCGCCCAAGCTCGTGCTGCTGCGCGGAGATCTCGGCGCCGGCAAAACCACGCTGGTGAAGGGAATTGCGGCGGCTTTCGAGGCTGCCGGCGAAGACGACGTCACCAGCCCAACCTTCACGCTGATTCACGAGTATCGCGGTCCTCAGGCCAATCTATTTCACATCGATCTCTACCGCATCGACACGCCGCGCGAACTTGACACGCTCGCACTGGATGACTTGCGCTCCGACAACAGTATTCTGCTGATCGAGTGGGGCGAGAAATTCCCGCGCTTCCTGCGTGAAAGAGATATTGAGGTTTCTCTCGAGCGCGAAGGGGAGACGGGACGGAGAATCCGCGTATCTCGTTAGCGGTGAGTTGCCCGGGCACGGGAAGAAGTCCATATCTGCCGAGTGCAGGCTTCCGGGACGCTCCATTCCCGTACGAGCGAAAACAGGATAGCGGCGGCAAAGACAGCCAGAACCAGTCTGTTGTTCACAAGAGTTCGCTCCATAGCTGTTATTTCCCGGCCGACCCACTTCCTGCCTTGGCAAACCACTGATCGAACCACTCCCAGCCGCGAACGAAGTAATCGCGAGTGTCTTCAGGCTTCACGAATACGTGGCCCTCGCCCGGATACACCACCATCTGCACCGGCACATGCAAACTCTTCAGCGCGTGCCACCACTCCACCGACTGCTCCATCGGCACTTCGCCGTCGCGCTCGCCGACCAGAATCAGCGTCGGTGTCTTTACTGCCTTCACAAAGTGCATGGGATCACTCTTCGCATACACAGCCGGATCATCGTACACCGACTTGCCGAAAAACGGGATCATCCATTCATCGATTTCGTTGACGCCGTAGTAGCTCAACCAATCCGAGAGCCCCGCTCCCGCCACTGCCGCGGCAAAACGATTTGTCTGCGCTTCGACCCACATCGTCATGTATCCGCCGTAGCTGTGCCCTCGAATACCCAGGCGTTTCGGATCGACCGGATACTGCTTCAAGATCGCATCCACGCCTGTCATGATGTCGCGATAATCGCCTCCGCCGAAATCTTTCACATTGCCTTGCGTGAAGGCCTCGCCCTGCCCGTAACTGCCGCGCGGGTTCGGGCAGAACGCGAAGTATCCCATCGCAGACTCCCCACCTAATGTGCGCGTATCCCATCGCGCGGAGCACGCCGCCGACGGACCACCATGCACATTCACTACAAGTGGGTAGGTCTTTCCCGGCGCAAAATCTTTGGGCAGCATCAACCAGCCTTCGAGATGCTCGTTGCCGTTGGTCCAGTGAAAATTCTTGGCTTCGCCCCACGCTGGCTTCGCGCCGGAGTTCATCGTAGTTAACTGCTTCCATTTGCCGGCGGGGCCGGTCCATATTTCCGGTGCCTGGCTCGGCGATTGCTTTACGACCGCGGTGACGCTGCCATCGCGCGAGAGGGACGCGCTGGGAACGCCTGTGCCGATGAATTCTTCGCCGCTCCACAGCGTCTGGACCTCGCCTCCGTTTGCGGCGACCGAGGCAAGGCCGGTGCCACCGTCTATGTTCTCCGCGAACGTGATTCGATCCGGCCCGGTCCAGGTTAGCGATGACGGAGATGCCTTGATGTTCGGCGTGACATCCCGCGCTTTGCCGTCGGCGAGCGATAGAACGAAGACGTCCCCGCCAGTTGAGCCCTCGTCGCTCATTAATCCTTCGATGAAGGCGATGTGTTTGTTGTCGGGCGAAACGTGCGGGTCGGCGATCTGTAATTTGGGAATGTAGATTTCGTGCATCGCTCCCGATTGCACCGGGATGTGATACAGATGCGCGACATACCAGTTGGCGTCGCCCGAGCCATGTGCTGCAGTGGCGAACCAGCCCTGCCCGTCGGGCGTCCAGTCGTACTCATAGACGTACATGTCGGCGGGCGTGACTTGCCGCAGAGTATTGTTCGCAAGTTCAATCGTGCTCAACCGCTGCTCGAAGTTCTTTTCGTCGACGACTCCGGCGAGGGGCATCATGGGTTGCAGAGGTCCCGCCACGCGCGGCATGCCCTCGATGAATAGAATCGCCAGTTTCGATCCGTCGGGAGAGAAACTCGGCGTCTGCACGTAGCCCCTGAGATCAGCGCGCTTCACCGGCGCAGTGCCATCGGTGGCTGCAGTCCAGACCTGGCCCGCCGGCACGTCTCCCGGCAAGTCGGCGATGAATACAACTTGGCTCGAGTCTGCCGACCACGCTACCTCGCGCAACGGCAGCTTGCCCTCGACAACGACGCTGCGCTCGGAGCCGCTGCCAGAAATCGTAAGCGCGCCGTCGACGATATAGGCGATCTGTTTCCCGTCAGGAGAGATCGCAACCTGATCGATGCGCTTGGCGCGCGGCAGGGAGTCGTAGACGGCGGCCGCGCGGGAGGGAGCCGAAGTCTGCGCGTGGGAAGAGAAACAAGTGATGAGGGGAATGGCAAGGAATGCTGCTAAAAACGCCCTAAGGAGTGCAGTCATTGGTTTCGCACCGGAAAAAAAGAATACTCTGCCGCTGGCCACTGGCCACCGACCACTGCTTTAGAACCCCATGATGTTGTATCCGCAATCGACGTAAATCGTTTCGCCGGTGATGCCGCTGGATGCGTCCGAAGCAAGAAACACTCCCGTCGAGCCGACTTCCGACACCTCGACATGACGGCCCAAGGGCGCCCGTTCTTCGTGCCCTTTGAGCATGTCACCGAAGCCTGAGATGCCGCGAGCAGCAAGGGTCTTGATCGGACCGGCCGAGATGGCGTTTACGCGAATCTTTTTCTTCCCCAGTTCGTACGCCAGATACCGCACCGAACATTCGAGTCCCGCCTTCGCAACGGCCATCACGTTGTAACGGGGTACAACCTTTTCCGAGGCGTAATAGGTCATGGTGAGCATCGAGCCGCCGTCTTCCATCAGCGGCGCTGCCGCGCGCGCCACAGCGATCAGTGAATAGACGCTGACGTCGAGCGCCATGCGGAATCCTTCGCGTGAAGTGTTGATAAAGTCTCCCTTGAGTTCGTCGGCCGGGGCGAAAGCCACCGAGTGCACCAACGTATGTAGCTTGCCGTGGCGCTCCTTCAGCGTGGTGAACAGGCGGGCGATCTCCTCGTCTTTGCTGACGTCGCACATATGGGCTTCAGCTCCGGGCAGCGACAGGATCAGATCTTTGGCTTCCTGCTCGAGGCGCTCATTCTGGTACGTGATGGCCAGCTTCATACCGGCGGCATGCAGCCCTTGTGCGATCGACCAGGCGATCGAGCGCTTGTTCGCCACCCCAAACACCACACCGTTGCGGCCCTGCAACTCTGAGGACATATTCGCTCCTTGGGAATGGAAAAGAATATCAGACCTGTTTCCGCACCGAGGCGGGAGTGACTGAAGCCCTTGCGCGAACCGCCATTCGGCGCTACGATTCGCCTGCTGCTGGAAATTCAAACCTCGAATGCCCTTGTTCGGAGGTGGACTATGCGTCGCTGCATTGGCTCATTTCTCCTGGCGGCCCTGACCCTCTTCACTGTCACCTCTGCGCTCACTCTCTCTGCCCATGCGCAGGTCGACCGTATCGTGATCGCGGCGGGCACAGACGAAGATCACGAGCTGCAAACTATCTCCAACGAGCAGGATCCGCAAAAGAAGCTCGCCGCATATCAGGAGTTTGTGCAGAAGTTTTCCTCCAACCCCGCAGCCGTGGCGTATGGCAACTGGCAGATTTCGCAGGCCTATCAGACAAGCGGCGACCTGGCGAAGGCGCTCGATTATGGCGACAAGGCGCTGGTTGGTTCGCCGCGCAACCTAGACATTCTTGTCTCGCTGGCGGGCATTGCAGAACAGGCCAAGAACAACACCAAGGCCATGGACTATTCCGCGAAGGGTGGGGAGATCTGCCACACCATCGGCAAGCAGCCCAAGCCTGAAGGCGTGAGCGACGAAGATTTCGCTCGCCAGATCGCCGAGGAGAAAAGCTCGATTCAGAACAACTGCGACTTTCTGGAAACAACGGGCTTCAACTCCATCGCCAGCGAGAACAATCCCAAGGCGCGCATGGCCGAAATTGAGAGGTTCACAGTAGGATTTCCCGACTCGAAGTTCGGCGATCAGGTTTCCAACTATGCTATGTACACGCTCGGCCCGGGACAATTGAACGATCAGGCGAGGCTGGTGTCATTCGGAGAAAAGACGCTGGCGACCAATCCGAACTCTTTGCCTGCGCTACTGCTGCTCGCCGGATTTTACGCAGACGACTCCAAAGCCGGCAGCTCGGCAAAAGCCATTTCCTACGCACAGAAAGCGATTGAAGCTGCCAAGCCCGACGCCGCCGACGCCGACAAATCTCGCAAGATTTCGGCCGGAGTCGCGCACAATGTCATCGGCTATGCCTATCTGAAGCAGGAGAAGACGGCCAGCGCCATTCCTGAGCTGAAATCAGCGTCTGCCCTATTGAAGGGGCAGGACGATCAGCAATATGCGCGCGCCCTCTATGGCATCGGCTTTGCCTATGGCAAACTCAACAAGCTCACCGAAGCGCGCGAAGTCTTGAACGAAGCGGTGAAGATTCAAAGCCCGTGGCAATCGATGTCTCAGGAGTTGCTCGCCAAGGTGAACAGCGCGCGGTCAAAAGGGAATTGACGGGGAAGATCTCGGCGAGGTGGGAATTACTTCGCCGGCTTCAATAGTTCTTCCGACAGCAGTTGTGCCTTCCATGCCAGAGTGCGCGCTCGCTCCATATCTCCTGCGTCCACGGCGGTTTTCGACTGCTGCATGAACTGCCGAACCTGACTCACCATGTCCTGCTGGTTCGCGCTTAGGCTACGTCCTTCCAGTTTTTTCAGATTCGCATCGGTTGAGCCGAGCAATTGATTGGTTGCGTCGCGCTGTCCGTTTGCCTGGTCGCCTGATGCTCCGCCAGCCAACTGAATCGACGGCTCGGAAGTTCCGCCCTGTCGCACGATAATTTTCGAAGGCGGACAATTCTTGGATGAAGTCGAATTCGGCGATGTTGCCGAAGTTGTGCTGGAAGTTCCTGCCGGTGCTGGGTCGCATTTCGGATTACGTGGTTTCTTGCGAACCGGCCGCTTTGCGGCCGTTGGCTTTTGAGCGGTGGGCTTAGTAGAAGGCGATTGCGGCGGAGTGGAAGGAGCCGCAGCTGTCGGCGCGGGCGCTTGTGTCTGCTGCTGCGGAGTCGCACTGCCCGGCGATGTCGCCGGCGCAGGCGCATCCTGAAACGCGAACGCAGAGCCGCTCGCCCGCAGCGCGATAGCTGCAGAAGAGAGACTCACGATCGCGATGAGAATCAATCTCATGCTCGCTTCGAGTGCTCCTCGCTAACGCAATTCTACGCTTCACTCTCGCAAGAATTTGCGCGTTATCACAGGACCAGAAAGTTCAGTCCCCGGGCTGCACTGCTGCCGTATTAGGCGTGTACTGCCGGCGGTTGGCAGTAACTGCAGGCCCGGCCGCAGGAATCTGAAAGCGGAAGGTCGTACCGCCATCTCCCGACTCAAAATCTACCGAGCCATAGTGCCATTGCAGAATCTGGTAGGTTTGCGCCAGTCCAATACCGCTGCCATCTCTCTTGGTCGTGAAGTAAAGCTCAAAGACTTTGTCGTGCATGTCGGCCGGGATACCGCCGCCCTGGTCGCGAATCTCTGCGACGATCACCTGATCTTCACGGTGGGCAGCGATGCTCAGTTTTCCCCCGGCGGGCATGGCCTGGACGCCGTTGATGACGACGTTGAGAAAAGCCTGCTTCATCAAGTCGCCGTCGACCTTGATCGGCAAGCGTTCAGCCGGCATGTGCCGCTCGATGACTACGCCGTGCTGCTCCGCGTCGGGAGCGGCCAGTTGCGCCACGTCTTCCATCAGACGCCGCAGATCGATCTCTTCCAGGTGCAGATCGCGTGGCCGCGTGAAGTCGACCAGAGTCTGCACCACGCGGTCCAGGCGTCGAATCTCGCTGTCGATGATGTCCATGTGCCGCTTCGTGTCCGGTTCCTGCTTCGCCAGTTTGTTCTGCAGCAGTTGCAGGTGCAGCACGATAGCGTTGATTGGATTTTTGACTTCATGCGCAACGCCGCGCGTCAGCCGCCCGCTGGCCGAGAGGCGGCGCGACATCTCGATTTCATCTCCAATGCGCTTTACCGATTCCGTATCACGCATGATGAGCAGCGCACCGATCTGAGAAGTTTTCTCTTGAACGAAGTCGAGTGAGACCTGGACGAGCTTTCCGCCTTCGGCTTCAAACTCGCTTTGTGACAGCGGCCGGCGGCGTTCGAACGCGTCGAGCACGGCGGCGCCAATATCCGAACGGCGATCGAATATTTCTTTCGCGGTACGCCCGAGCAACTCGGCGCGTGGCCTGCCCAGGAATGCCTCCACCGGCGCACTGACCAGCACCACCCGCGAATCGCGCGAGAACAGCATCAGGCCATCCTGCAGCTTCGACATCAACTGGTCGACGTTGTCTTTCAGTGCCGAAAAAATCTCCTTACTGTCGCGAATCTGCCGGCCCAGGTTGGCGATCTTCAGCGTTACCAGACCATACTCGTCATGCCCTGAAGAATCGCCGGCCAACTCCTCGCTGTCTCCGGCGGCCATGCTGTCGAGGTTGCGGTTGATCTCCTTCAACGGGCCCAATGCCAGATTCGAGATTCCCGCCGAAAAAAGAAAAGAACAAAAAATCAACGCCACCGAAAAATAAAGCGAGTGCATGAGCTTGATGTTGATCTCGCGCTTCAAGAACACCGGCGAAACGCCAATGCGCACGCTGCCGAAGGGTGCGCCTCCCAGGCGTAGCGCATAGCTTACGTCGTAGACCGCGGGCGGTCCGTACACCATGTGAATCTGATCGCGAAAACGCGCGCCGCGAACCTGCTGAAAGTCAGGACGCGGCGGGACCACCTTGCCGACCTTGTTGATGTCGGTATGAAGCAGGGCTTTGCCGTCAGGGCCGATAACGGCAGCATCCATCAGGAAGGCCCAGCTTCCGCGCGCCGACTGCAGCATGTTGTTGAGATCGATATCCGTCTGCAAGTATTCGACCAGCGCGTTGCGCATGCCCACCGGATCGTTGGTGTCGACGGGAGTGCTGCTGAAATCGGGAACGTTGTTCTCCGCGGCGTAGGCCAGTTGATAGGCCAACTGCCGCGCCGTCTCGTGCGCATTTTCCATGCGCAGCCGCAGGATCTGCGAGATGTACAAATAGGAAAACGCCGACACCATCAGCGTCACCATTAGGGTGATGGTCAGAACGATGATGGTTTTTCTGCGCAGCATGGTAATGGCAGCGTGCGAAGGCTGAAAATCAATTCGGCCAGCTTACGTAACTGGAGCTTCTTCCTTCGAGCCGTCCCCGGCCGTACTTCCATATTCCTTCAGCTTGTTGTGCAGGGTCTTCAAGCTGATGCCGAGAATCTCCGCGGCGCGCGTCTTGTTGTTGCTGGTTGCCTCGAGCGTTTTCAGGATCAGCATCTTTTCCGCTTCTTCCACGGTCGTGCCTACGCCCAGGCGCACCGCGTCAGGATCGTTGGCCGCGGTCCGCAGTGGCGCTTGCCCAAATCCCGGAGGCAGATGTTTTGTCTCGATGACTCCTGTATCGCAAACAATCACAGCCCGCTCGATCGTATTTCGCAGTTCGCGCACATTGCCCGGCCAGGAGTACGCATTGAACTGATTCAGCACCGCCTCGCTGACCGCGCCCACCTTGCGCGAGTGCCTGTTTCCCATTTCCACCAGGAGCAGTTGCACCAACCCGTTGATATCTTCCTTGTGTTCGCGCAAGGGCGGCATGTGGATGTTGAAAACGTTGAGCCGGTAATACAGATCACTGCGCAATTCACCGCGCGAGACGGCCTCGTCTGGGATCTTGTTGGTAGCAGCCAGCACGCGCACATCGACCGATGTCTCCACCTTGCTTCCGAGCCGCCGAAGTTTCCGGTCCTCCAGCACGCGCAGCAGCTTGGCCTGTGTGCCGATCGGCATCTCGCCAATCTCGTCGAGCAGCAGCGTTCCGCCTTCGGCCAGTTCGAAGCAGCCGGTACGCCGCTCCAGCGCACCCGTGAAGGCGCCTTTTTCATGCCCGAATATCTCGCTCTCCATCAGCGTCTCAGGAATTGCAGCGCAGTTGATCGCAACGAATGGGCGATCTTTTCGCGGGCTGAGATCATGAATGGTTCGCGCCACTAGTTCTTTGCCTGTACCGCTGGCTCCCGTGATCAGGACGGACGCCGTACTCGGTGCCACCATCTCGATTAAGCGAAAAATCTCCTGCATCTTGCGCGATGAGCCGCTCAGTCGTCCCAGTGAGCCGGTATCCCGGAGCCTGCGGCGTGTTGCTTCCAGCTCGGCGCGCGTGCCCAAGAGAGCTGATGCGTTCGCCAGAATCGTGCGAAGCCGGTTGGTGTCGATCGGTTTGGTGATGTAGTCGTAGGCGCCCATGCGCATCGCCTGCACGGCGCTGTCGATCGTGCCCTGGGCCGTGACCATGACGACGGCGATGGTCTGATCCTGTTCCGCAAGGCGCCCGAGAAGATCGATGCCCCCCATTCGCGGCATCTTCATGTCGGTAATGACGATCGACGGAGACCACTGGATCGCCTTTTCCAGGCCCTCCTGGCCGTCGCGAGCCGTGTCGACGCGAAATCCCCAGGACGACACAATCTCGGCCAGGCCCGAGCGTTCGTTTTCCTCATCCTCGACAATCAGTACTTTTTCGTGGTTCATTCCATTCTCTAGCCAGCGCTCGCCATTTGTTAGTCCTGATGGCCACCCTGAGCCTGCAGCAAGGGCAAGCGACTTCTCACGATACGCGGCCCGTTTCGCCCGAGCAAGCTCCGGATGGGACCATGAACCTGGCGTCCCAGCCATTCCCGTGAATGTCAATTTGAGACAGCGGCGACCGGCTCGGTTGCCTAATTCGGCAATTCATCAAGTCTACGCCTTTGCTTTAAGCTTCATGTGAGGTAGAATCTCGTTTCCCAAGGTCTCATCACCCATTGCTTCAGCTATATCGTTCCTGGTTGCGTCGGGGTGCGTCACATCCGGCGCGCGTTCACATTGGAGGAAATCTAATGATAACTTGTTCGATAACTCGCGTGGGCCGCGTGATCGTGTGCGGCTTGGCCGCGATGGCTGTCGTGTTTAGCGTTTCCGGCGCTGCATCGGCGCAGAGTGACTTCACTCCGACGTGGGATGTCTTCGCCGGATATCAATTCTCGCATCCCGGAATCACAGTTCCTGTTGGAGATCCAGGCAATCCCACGGCCTACAAAGTTCCTGACATGTCGAAGGGCTTCGGTGCAGCCCTGACTTATAACTTTGATCGACACTTTGGGCTTGAAGCCGATTTCGGATACAACGGTGGCAGCAACAACTCGCTCACCACTGCGTCGGTAGGCCCGCGATTCATCTGGCGCACTGACGAGACTAACTTTTTTGCACACGCTCTGTTCGGGGGCAACTGGCTGTCGGTCGGCGGGATCAACACCGGCACCACCGGCCTGGGCGCGATCGTTGGCGGCGGACTCGATCTGCCGATCACCAAGTCATTCGCTTGGCGTCTGTTCGAGGCAGATTACGTCTGGGGTCATCACAATTATGCGAGCCTGACGACGCCCCAGTTTCCCGGGCTGCAGCATCCCAGCATGGATGGAGTCCGGCTGCGCACCGGCATCGTCTTCAGCTGGGGTGGCACCGAGCCGGTTCCACCCTCGGCGAGTTGCACCATTCAACCCTCCGAAGTCATGGTCGGCGAACCGCTCACGGCCAACGTTTCGGCGAGCAACTTCAACCCGAAGCACACTCTGCGCTATAGCTGGAGCGGCAACGGCGGTCAAGTCAACGGAAAAGACACGACTGCCAGCATCGATACCGCGAACGCAACTCCCGGCAGTTATGCCGTCACGGCTCACGTGACCGATCCTCAGTCGAAGAAGAACAACGACGCGAGCTGCTCGGCCAACTACACCATCAAGCCACTGCCGCCGAAGAATCCGCCGACCATGTCGCTCTCGGCCAACCCGCCGAGCGTGGTTACCGGCGGAAGCGTCAATCTCAACGCGTCCTGCAACAGCCCCGACAACGTTCCTGTCTCGGTCGCAAACTGGACCTCGAATTCCGGCTCGGTTTCCGGCAGCGGCACCTCCGCAACCTTGAATACCGCCGGATTGCCTCCGGGCCCTGTG
Source organism: Candidatus Solibacter sp. (assembly GCA_035501655.1). GTDB lineage: Bacteria > Acidobacteriota > Terriglobia > Terriglobales > Acidobacteriaceae > Sulfotelmatobacter. Next base: position 63,099 of record DATJVU010000006.1, on the reverse strand, counting down.
ACCGTCAGCGCGACTTGCACCGACTCGCGTGGTCTCACCGGTCAGGCGTCCACCGAAATCAACGTCGAGAAACCGCCGCTTCCGCCGGTCGACAAGGCTCTGGAAGCCCGCCTCGCTCTGCACAGCGTGTACTTCCCAACCGCCCAGCCGACCGAGAAAGATCCCTCAGGTGGTCTGGTTGCAAGCCAGGAGAAGACCTTGAGTGACCTTGCCTCCGATTGGCAGGTCTACATCAAGTCCAAGCCGGATGCACACCTGGTTCTCGAGGGTCACGCCGATCCGCGTGGCGGCGCCAAGTACAACCAGGCTCTCTCCGAACGCCGCGTGGCGCGAGTGAAGAGCTTCCTGGTTGAGCACGGGGTGGCGGAAAGCGCCATCGACACTAAGGCGCTCGGCGATCAGCACAATCTGACTGCCGACGAGGTGAAGTCGCAGATCGAAGCCGATCAGCAACTCACCAAGGAAGAACGCGCCAGAATCATCCGCAATATGCAGACGATCATCCTGGCGAGCAACCGCCGTGTCGACGTAACACTGAGCTCGGCATCTGGAACTTCCGAAACTTCGGTTCGCCGGTTCCCCTTCAACGCCGAAGACGCACTTACGTTGATTGGCGGCAGAACGCCGGTTAAGAAAGCCGCGCCTGCGCCGAAGAAGAAAGCGGCTCCGAAGAAGTAAGTTTAAATTAAGAGAAGAAAGACAGCATGTGCGGAGAGCGAAAGCTCTCCGCATTTTTTTGGGCAAAAATTCGGAGGATCAAAGAATCAAAGAGCGTCGAAATCGAAGACGGAAACGAAAATACTCGGGGCCATCTTCTGATTTTGGGATGCCGGAGCCGGAAAGTGGAAAAATCTACACCACCTGTACTTGTGTGCTCTCGCCAAGTGATTGATTTAATGAGACCGTGTCTGGTATTCGGCTTGCCACTTCCAAAGAGGCAGAGTTCGTCGCAGGATGGGGTTGATGAAGCGGGGCTGGCAGAACCCGGTGCACCGTCAGATGGTCAGACATCGAGGCGCAACTATCTTCTTATTATTATTGCTGCTCTGCTTCCTTCTGACTTTCGCGTGCTCGCGACCCGTTGGCCTGCACGGCGGAGATGGCGCCGCCCAGAGTGACGCCACCCAGGTACCCTTTCAAGAAGGCCAAGCCCTTGAAAATGAAGCTTCTAGCCGGAGGGAAGCGAGCGCCGCCAAGCTCGAATCAGATTTGCCTTTCCACGACTCGAAGAGTCTTCCGGTCGGCACCCTTGTGACCGTCCGGCTTAAGAGCTCCATCTCGACCGACGCTCCCGATGCCAGCGGCACCTTCGAAGCCTTGGTCGAAGAGCCGATTACGGTCGAAGGCAATACCGTGGTTCCGCGCGGCGCAAGTGTCTCTGGTCGGGTGGAATCGGCACGGGCCTCAAGAATCAAAGGAAACCGCAACTATATTCGCCTAAGGCTTGATTCGATCGATGTCGCTGGCCGCGATCTTCCCGTCCAAACCTCCAGTCTCTTCACTCATGGCATGGCCAGCGTGACGGCCCTGAGCCCGAACGCAAATCCGGCTGCGGTCATTCAACTGGAAAAGGGCCATCGCCTGACCTTCCGCCTCACCGAACCGGTCTATCTGGCTAGCCAGCAGCCCGTTACCTCCCGCTAGGGCCCCCTCCCAAGGAAAAGAACGAGTTTTCCACAGAAAGATTTCCCGTTTTAGTGACGTGTGTCCTAAGCAACCACAGGATGAGTTTTCTATAGTGGCCCCTTCACGACAGAAGGGCGCTCGGACAGCAATGAAACAGATGCCCGTTCTGGGAAAACCAAAGTCGTAGTAAGTGCGCTTTCAGGTTCCTTCCGGGAATCCTCCTGCGCCAGAGTAGCTACATGCGGGCCGTTACCGAAATTCGCTGGAAGCCCAAGGGTCCGGAAGGGGAACTCGGTCCCCTCTTCGAAAATGCGCCCATTGGCCTGGCCCATTGTGAACGAGGTGGCGAGATCACTCCCTTGAATGCCGCTCTGGAACACCTGGTCGGCGACCGACCCAATACAGCAGGATCGCTCATGCTGGCCGACCTGCTCCACCCCGAAGATACCGCGAACGCGCAGCGGCTCCTGGCGGAAATGTTCGAGGGCAAACGAAAAAACTTTCAAATCGATTCCAATCCGGATGGTCCCAATGCGGGACCTGTGCGTTGGACCGCGTGGCGCGCCTCGGCAAGCCGAGGCGAGAGCGAATTTATCCTCGCCACCGCGGAAGCCATCACCGTGCCGACAGCGGAAAGCCTCGAGGTCGATCATCGCTTGCGCCAAGCCCAGAAACTCGAAATCCTGGGCCGTCTCGCGGGCGGTGTCGCGCACGACTTCAACAATCTATTGACAGGAGTCCTGTTGTACTGCGATCTGCTTCTGACCAGCCTCGATCCCGATCATCGTGCTCGCCGCTATGCGGAAGAAATCCGCAACGCCACCATCCATGCCTCGGGCCTGGTGCGCCAGTTGCTGGCCATGGCGCGGCCTTCGCAGGGCGAGCCGCGTCCGCTCTCGCTCAATGAGATCGCCGAAGGCATGCGCAACATCCTCAGCCGCCTCATCGGAGAAAACATCGCGCTCACGCTTCAGCTTGATCCGAATCTCGGCCTCACGCGAATGGATCCGGCGCAGGCGCAACAGATTCTTTTGAATCTCGTGCTGAATGCCCGCGACGCCATGCCTGCCGGGGGCGAGATCGTAGTCGAAACCGGTCATTGCAAGATTCAGCTTCTGACCAGCCAATCGGTTTCATGTCCGGCTTCGCTTCCGTGCGTGCTGCTGGCGGTCGCCGACAACGGACACGGCATGAATGCGGCCACGCGCGCTCGATTGTTCGAAGCGTTCTTCACCACCAAGGCGCACAAGGGCACGGGCCTGGGCATGTCGACGGTGCACGACATCGTGACGGCCAGTGGTGGCCTGATTCACGTTGAGAGTACTCGAGGTTGCGGAACGCGAGTCACGGTCTTGCTGCCGCTCGCACCCGACCCAACGCTCAATCAAGAACGATCGACCGAACCGGAAAGGAACGAGGGAGAAAACCCAGCCAGAGAGATAAAAAAAGAAAATTGAAAACAAAAAGGAAAATGCCATGACGTCTGCTGCTTTCAGTCCAATTCCGGCTCCACCGCAAGTGGAACCAGCTAACTTTCTCAACCTTTTGATCGTCGACGACGAACGCTCCATCCGCGAAGCCTGCCGCGAGATCGCACAGTCGCTCGGCTTTAACGCTTATGTCGCCGACTCCGCAGAACAAGCCTACCGGCTGCTGGACTCCCAAACCTTTGATGCCGCCCTTCTCGATCTGCGTCTTCCGGGCGCTGGAGGCCTCGAAGCCCTGCGCCGCATTAAAGAACGGCGCCCTGAAGCCGTGATCGTCGTCGTGACCGGATACGGCACGGTTCAGTCGGCGGTGCAGGCGATGAAGAATGGCGCCTACGACTACGTCACCAAACCGTTCAGCGTCGATGAACTGAAGATGCTGCTGGAGCGCGTGGCCAGCCATTTGAGGTTGAAATCCGAAAATCGCATGCTCCGCGAGAGGGTCAAATCCAAGCAAGGATTCGGCGGCATCGTCGGCCGCGCGCCTGAGATGGAGAAGCTGTATCGCATCATCGCCAAGGCCGCCAACAGTGTTCACCCGGTGCTGATATTGGGCGAGAGCGGAACCGGCAAAGAAATGGTCGCGCGTTCCATTCATTACTCCGGCCCCTTCCGCGACAAGCCCTTCGTGCCAGTCGATTGTGGATCTCTTGTGCCCACATTGATCGAAAGCGAACTCTTCGGCTACGTGAAGGGTGCCTTCACCGGCGCCAACCAGTCGAAAGATGGACTGATGGCAATCGCCGAGGGCGGCACGATCTTTCTCGATGAGGTCGGAGAGCTGCCCGTCGACCTGCAGGCGAAGATGCTGCGTGCGATTCAGGAAAAGGAGGTACGCCCCGTCGGCAGCACGCGGCGCGTGCCCATTAACGTGCGTATCCTCGCTGCCACCAACCGCGACCTGGAGCAGGCCGTCATGCAGGGCACTTTCCGCCGCGATCTTTATTTCCGGCTGAATGTGCTGAGCCTGCGCATCCCGGCGTTGCGCGAGCGGCGGCAGGATATCCCCTTGCTGATCGGCCATTTCCTCGATCGCATGGCCCGCAGCTCCGGTCAGGAAAAAATGCTCAGTGACGACGCCCTTAAGGCCATGCTGGCCCATGACTGGCCGGGCAACGTCCGCGAACTCGAGAATTGCCTTGAACGTACCTACGCTTTCACCAGCGGACCGCTGATTCACACCACAGACCTGCCGCGCGAGATTGCCAACCTGCCCGATACCCTGCCCTCGAAGGGGAGCGGAAACGGCAATGGGCACCCTCGCATCATTCCTATGGCAGAGTTGGAACGGCAGACCATTATGGCTGCCATCACGGAGCTCCATGGGGACAAGCTGCAGGCAGCGCGCTTGCTCGGGATCGGTAAGACGACTCTGTATCGCAAGCTCAAGGACTATGCCGCGCATGAGTATCCGTCGTGATCGATTAAGTCTTGGCGGTCGATCCTGGTATTTCCGATGAGGCCTCGGAGAACCGTGCGTCCGATTCTGAAACTCGGCCTGCGGAAACGAGTTCGCAAACGGGAAAACCGTCTGCCGCCGCACCACCTAAGCCCCGTGTTTTCATCGTGCACAGGTGTGGCGGCAGACGTGCTTTCGTCATTGCATGATTTTATTGGTCACAACCTCGGCACGCGGCCAGGAGTGTGCCGACGCCTTGCGTGCCGCCACCGGCCTGGAAGCACATTGGGCACAAAGTCTTCAGGAAGCCTTCGGGCATCTGCGGGAGCAAACCTATTCCGCCGCCGTGATCGATCAATTCCTGCTCGAAACCGAACCACAGGAAAGCGAAAACATGATCGAGCATCTTGGTACGGCCTTTCCCGTGTATATCAACTTTGCTGTCACCGGCATGGATCGCCTGGTGCGCGAGGTTCGATCGGCGTTACATCGCCGCAAGCGCGAAGAAAGCAGCGCCCGTAAAGCGGTGGTCGATCAGCTGAATAGCGAAATGCGCGAAACCCTGACCGCGATGTTGCTCTCGTGCGAACTCGCGATGTCGGTCCCGGATGTTCCTGGCCCCGCTGCGGAGAAAATTCGTGCCATCGACAATCTAGCCCGGGGACTCAGGTTGCGCCTGCAAACCCGGTGACGTTGGCTGTGACCCGATTCTGTTTTCGCGAGGCGATGTTCAGGTGAGGCGGGCGAATCTTCGATTTGACTCGGGAACATCGACTCCCGTCACAACCCAGGCAACCGCGGCGCAGACAAAAGCCACCGTTATCGACGAGAGATGTGCCTCGGGTTCGGGAGTTCGCGGAGCGCCGGTCATACTCGTAAGGAATGCGCCCACCACAACACTTGCCAAGGCGATCCACTGGTAGATGCGCAAACCTGCGAGCACGCGTGTTTGCGGCTCTCCGCGATACGCTTCTTCTACAAACCTCCCCACGCCCGAGAGAATCAGGTAAATCCCGCCCACCATCGTCGCCCTAGGGTGCAGGAGATAAACGCGACTGACCGTCATCGCGACGACGATGTTCCAAAGCAACGAATAGATCGGTGTAGGATGAAGCGGGACTCCCCGGAGCGACTCGATCCGCGAAACTCGCGACCGTGGGTGGAAATACCGTATGCCCACGCTGCTGTCCGCGGGCCGTCCGTGACAGCACCCCTGCACCAGGCATCGTAGCCGCCCGATGCCTTGAATCCACGGCGCAGCCACGGCCAGAGCGCTCAGCACTAGCCAGATGTTTGTGCCCGACTGGCTCGCCGCCAAAATTCCTCCCAGCGCCGTGCCGATCATTCCGCCGTAGAACCCCAGAGGACGCAACAGCGCAGGTGAACCCTCGATCCACTGCGCCCACAACGCCGCTCCAATCGTCCCGCCGGCAAAAATCGAGAACGGAATCAGACTCTTCCTGGGCCCCAGAAGCGTGTCGATGATCAGTAATCCGACAAACACCCCCATTCCGGCATAGGCGCCGTGATTGATGATGCGAATCGGTCCGACACGCCATTCGTGCCAGGAGTTCGCCAGAGATTCACTTTGATGGCGCAAAAAAAACCGCAGCCTGTCGATCCACATGATGATGCAGACCAGGGCCAGAGCCGCCAACACATCCACTACTGCGTGTGTTCCAGTGATCACACAGCTGGCGGTTACAAGAACAGCCCAGACTCCTCCCAGCCATTTTTGCCACCGATTCCGTCCGAGTGCTCCGGCCGCGAGAAACGCCCATATCACGTGATACGAAGGGAAAGTTGCGGCCGCGCCGTCGTGGAGTTGATCGAAGCGCAACAGCATGGCCAGTGTCGACTGCGAGACAATCGGCCGCGGGGGAGCATACATCGGCACCACGAGATAGAGAGGGAATACGAAGATCATTGAGATCAAGCTGCGACTTGAAAACCAGCGGAGATCGCGCCGCGTCCGCACGATCAAAGGAACAAGCGGCACCACAACGTAAACGCTGAAGTAGAACAATGCGGTCCAGGACAAAACCGGGATGTCCGACTCGAAAACAAAATCGGCGATCCTTGCGTCTACCGGCACTCCGATGTAGACGATTGCCTCATACAATAAGAGCCAAGGCAGCAGCACGGTGAGATAGCAGCGTCCGCGATCCAGTCCAGTGGGCGGTGTGACGTCATCTGCCGGAAGCAGGCGTTGCTTTGGGAAAGCATCGCCGAAGCGTGCCTGCATGTCCGGGAGTTCGTAACCGAGTACGAGGGCCGCGCTCGCCAGAATCACGGTTGTCGACACCAGCCACAATCCGCTGGCCGATCCCACGGCAACGGCAACTCCCACACACAGCGTTGCGAATCCAATGTAAATCGGATGCGCGAACAGGCGGTAGATTCCGCCCGAGACGAATCGTGGAGGCGGGAACGCATTCATCGGCAGGCCACCGCCCAAGCGCCAAAGGGATTCCATCCCCAGCACCATGAGCAGAACACCCACAGCGCTCGCAGCCAGTCCCCATCGCAGCGAATGAATGGCCGGCAGGTTTACCAAGGTGCTGGTCCTGCGTGCCCAAATGACCAGAAGCAGCGGCAGCACCACGGCGAAGAGAAGTCCATAAAGCAGCTTCGCCGCTAGCCGGCTGCCTAGTGCTGCCACTTGACGACCTCATGGATCGCCCAGCCTGAACTCTCCCCGGAACTGGTGTGGAACACGCCGCGACTGCGCCACTTACATTCGTCCACGGAGAGCATGGGGCGCGGAAGCAGATCCGTTAAACGTGAAATAGCAGGAAACACTGTGTCGCCGAGGCGCCCTTGGCGAAGAACCAGTCCGCGATCCAGTTCCAGCCGTGCGCCCGGGTCAGAGAGAACAATCTCGGACTCCGTAATGGACGTGGCCTGCATCTCTTCGCCGTTGCACAGCACGCTGCGGTATTGCGCCTGTCCCTGCCAGTCAATCCAGACGATGGCATGCTCTGCGGAAAGATACCGGCCCCAGTGCAGTGTGGAGAGAGGCAGTTTCCAGGGAAGAATGGAGAGCGTTAAACACTCCGCATACCCCAATCCTGAAATCTTAGTCCTTCCGCGGAAGACCAAACCGACGCGAGACATCGGCTGCAGGCAGTGCCAGTCGACGAATCCATTCAAATTCTGAAAAGGGGTTGTGCGGATCGCGGGCCGAAGCGCCTCCCACGTTCCGTCAACCTTCAAACTCGGCTGCCTGACTGTGATGAACTGGTCCGTAACTGCAAACAGCGGACTGCTCCGCACTGAGGATGCACACGCGACCTTGCCCTCTAGCACGGTGAGAACGCTTCCATAGTGGAACGAGAGACCACTCCACCGTAGATCGGCTACGTACAGGATGAGGGTGTCGCCATTCTCGGCGACGCAGTCCAGATACCACTTCGTCAGCAAGAAATGGTTTGCGCTCAAGTAGCCAAGCTCCTTATCTCAAGGCGCCAACGAGATGAGCGGATCATTATAGAGTCGGAACCAGGATTATGCTCACATAGTATTTTCGCGTTATTGTGCCCGATTGCCCACTCCGTTACCGTGTCGCTGCTCTTCATCGGTATTCGTGGAACTTGGGGTTCCGGACAACTGAATCGTCCCTGTGTGCACGACCACGCGCATGCACCGTCGTGTGTAACTGACTAGTGAAGATTGCTCTCTCGTGGGGGAAATGTGACTGACCGCATCTCTATGTCGTCCAGGGTGTTGAGTTTTGTTGTAGTCGCTCTTGCTTTCTGCCTCGCCGCGGCAGCGCAACAGATTACCGGCAGCATTCAGGGAACTGTGGTCGATGCATCCGGAGCCGCCGTGCAGGGTGCGACCATCAGTGCCACACAAACTGAAACCGGCCTGACCCGTAAAGCCACCACCGACCGTCTCGGAGCCTACGTCATTCTCGAGCTGCCGGTCGGACACTACTGGCTGCGCACTGAAGCCAAGGGATTCGCGACCTACATTCAGCAGGGCATCACCATCGATGTCAACGCTAGCGCTACGGTTCCGGTTCGCCTCACCGTCGGCGCAGAGACGCAGAAACTCGAAGTGCAGGCCGATGCGCAACTCATCCAGCCCACCGTCACAAGCCTCGGGAAAACCGTCGGCGAACGCGAAGTGCTCGACCTGCCGCTGAACGGACGCAACTTTACTCAGCTGGGCTTATTGCAGCCGGGTGTGGTTCCTATGACCCCCGGCTTGGCCGAAGCCGGCGGCTCATTGCGCGATGGCCAAGCTTATGCCGTGAATGGGCAGCGACCGGAATCCAACAATTTTTTGATCGACGGGGCCAACAACTTCAACGGCGTTGACGGCGGATTCGTTCTCAAACCGCCGGTCGATGCGATCACTGAATTTCGTATCCTGACGCACAATGCCAATGCCGAATTCGGAAACGCCCTCGGCTCTACGACGAACATCATTACGCGTACGGGGACGAATGGTTTTCACGGTGGATTGTGGGAGTTCGTTCGCAACGATGCTTTCGACGCAAGAAATTATTTTGCAACGACGACCGAGCCTCTGAAACAGAACCAGTTCGGCGGAACGTTCGGGGGACCGGTCGTCAAAGACAAGACCTTCTTCTTCATGTACTACGAAGGATTCCGCAACCGTCAGGGCGTGACGCAGGGAAGCACGGTTCCGTCGCTTGCCGAGCGCAATGGCGACTTCTCGGCGTTGTGCACTGATCAGGATGGCGGATTCGTGGGGGGATTTTGCCAAAACCCCGAGCATCAACTCTTCAACGTTTTCCTGAACCAGCCCTTTCCCGATAACCAGATGCCGATGACGCCGCCCTATGTAAGTCCGCTTGCCCTGGGACTTCTTAACATGTTTCCGGAGCCGAACACTGGAACCAACGTCTTCAATTCAACCCAAATCGTGCAGCAGAATTCGAATCAGTTTGGACTGCGGCTGGACCAGTACCTGGGCGCTTCTGACATCGTCAACTTTCGCTACGCCTTTAGCGACGGCAATCAGTTCAACCCAATCCCTACCTCTGGGGCGAGCGTGCCGGGGTTTCCTGTTGGACAAGAACAACGGGCGCAGAATTTCGTCGCGCAGGAGACGCATACTTTTTCGCCGGCCCTCATCGGAGTGCTGCGCTTCTCGTATCTGCGAAACAAGTTTCTCTATGGGGAGCGAACCAATCACACCACTCCTCTGAGCCTCGGTTTCCAATATCAACCAAGTCTGGACCTTGCGATCGGGCCACCGTTCATCCAGGTTAACGGCTATACAACGATCGGCGATCCGATCACTGGCCCCCGGAACACGTACGAAAATGCTTATGACTATTCCGGATCGATCAGCTGGGTGCGTGGACGCAATGATTTCAAGCTCGGCGGCGGGTACGAACACCTCAATGTCAACGTGCTCCAGGGGATAGCCAGCAATGGTTTCTTTGTTTTTGCCGGCTTTCCAGTCGTTCCCGATTCTTTCGCCAGCTTTCTGTTCGGGCAACCGGTTTTTTTCCTCCAGGGACGCGGTGATTTTTCGCGCGGCATACGAGGCAACTCGTTCAACGGCTACGCCCAGGACACGTACAAAGTCTCGTCGCGGCTGACGTTGAACCTTGGTCTGCGCTACGAAATGCCTTCGCCTTATACAGAGATTCACAATCGCCAGACCCTCTGGATTCCGGGCCGGCAATCCAAGGTGATGCCGAATGCACCGGAAGATTTGCTCTATCCCGGCGACCCTGGCGTTCCGCGAGGTCTGATTCCAACATTCAGGAAAGGTTTTGCGCCTCGCGTCGGAGTGGCGTGGGATCCGACTGGAAGTTCGAAATGGCTACTCACTTCCTCCTACGGCCTGTTCTATGAACCGTACTACACCGGCCAGGGTGGACCGCTGCAGTCGCCGATCAGCGCGCCGCCGTTCCTCCAGACGCAGCAGATCAGCTTGACTCCGACATCGTTCCTCAACTTTTCCGATCCTTACAACGGCAACCCGCCGCCGGACGGCACGTTCGCCACGCCTCTGACCAATCTGACTCTAACTCCCAACCTGCCACTGCCCTACTCGCAGGACTGGGACCTTACCGTGCAACGATCGTTGGGTACAGATTTTCTGTTAACAATCGGTTATGTGGGAACCAAGGGCACCAAGCTGCCGCGCTTCATCGAAGGCAATCCGGCGATCTATATTCCTGGGGTTGACGGCAGTGGCAATCCCATCTCAACCTCGAGTAACGCTGACCAGCGTCGTCTGTATTCTGGATGCACCCTGGCGGACTCGCCCAGCACTTGCACATACTCTTCAACTGGATTAATCGCCGGGATCGCCAATTCTTCCTACAATGCGTTGGAGACCAGCCTGACCAAGCGCTTCGGGCATGGTATTTCCTTCCTGGCCTCGTATACGTTTTCAAAATCAATCGACGACGCGTCATCGTTCAACATGACGGGTTCGGCCGCGAAACCCGTAGCCGGAGAGAATGATCTGGCGCAGAATCCTTTCGACATAGGAGCAGAACGTGGCCGGTCGTTGTTCGACTCGCGGCACCGCCTGGTGCTGAGTTATCAATGGAGCCTGCCATTCTGGCAACAGCCTCATGCCTGGTACCAGCACGTGTTGGGCGGCTGGCAGCTCAATGGGATCGCCACTGTGATGAGTGGCACTCCTTTTACGGTCTTCGATTCAAATGACTTCTCGGTGCAGGGTTCTGCACCCGAGATCAGCGGATTTTTCTCCAACCGCCCCAACCTCGTTCCCGGCCAGAATCCGAACTCCGGGCCCAAGACACCCGGGGCATGGCTCAATCGCGCTGCATTTCAGCAAATCACGCAGGATCCGAACTCGCCGGTTCAGCAATTCGGTACTGCAGGCCGCAACATCGCGCAGGGTCCCGGCTTCGCTGACTGGGACTTCTCGCTGTTTAAGAACATTCCGGTCACTGAAGGCAAGGCATTCCAGTTCCGCGCCGAATTCTTCAACCTGCTCAATCACACCAACTTCCACCTGCCGGATAGCGATATTAACTCTTCCACTTTTAACGAGATCCTCGAAGCCGAGCCGCCACGGCTGATTCAGCTGGCGCTGAAGTTCTCGTTCTAGGTTGGCTTGTGGAGGGGCGGACGCATTCGTCCGCCGCCATGAAGATGCGGGTCCGCAAGGCGCTCAGAAAGAAGGCATTAACTACGAAGGACACGAAGTATCACGAAGGACTTCTCGGGAGATTTCCTTCGTGGAACTTCGTGTCCTTAGTGGTTTAAGCCCTTAACCCAAACCCCAGAAAATTCCTTCGCCACACACCCCGAATCGCATTAGAATGGTCGCACTCGGGCTGAGACCGCCTGTCCCACGCGGCCTCCGGCCCCTTCTCCTGGAGGGTTCTGTGCACGTCCTGGTGACGTCTGACACGCTGTCTGGCGCCTGGACCTACACCCGAGAACTTGTCACCGGCTTGGTCACGCGCGGCGTGCGCGTCACCCTGGTCAGCTTCGGAGAAATCCCGCTCCCCGAGCAGACTTCGTGGATGGATCATCTCCACGGCCTCGTCTACCACCCCACCGCCTTTCGCCTGGAGTGGATGCAGGAAGCCGAAAATGATCTGGCCGAGTCGTCTGCCTTTCTCGCATCGCTGGTGCGCGAACTGCGGCCCGATGTGCTTCATCTCAATCAATTTTGCTACGGCGATCTGAGCGTGGATGTACCCCGCGTCGTCATGGCCCACGGCGACCTCATTACATGGACGCAGGCTGTACAAGACCGCCCGCCGCAATCCTCGCGTCCCACGAAGTGGTATCGCGATACCGTTTTTCGTGGCATTGCCGCCGCCGACGCGGTTGTCGCTCCGTCGGCGTGGATGCTCGACCGCATCACGGCTTGCTATGGCAAGCCGCATCGCGCAGAGGTGATCTATCCGGGTCGCAATCCCATCTTCTTTAATCCCTACGTCAGCAAAGACGATTGCGTGCTCGCCGTCGGGCGCCTCGTCGATACCAGCAAGCAAGTTTTCCTGCTGACGCAGCAGACACACCCCATTCCGGTCTGCATCGTTGGCGCCGAGCATACCGTGCCTACGCCGCGCATTCCGATTCGCGCCGACGTGAAGGTCGATACCGATCAGACTTCTGTCGCGATTCGAGGTCCCCAAACTGAAGCGCAACTGCGCGCGCTCTACAGCCGCGCCGCCATCTTTGCTGCGACGGCGCGCTACGAACCGCTCGGCATGGCGGCTCTCGAAGCCGCATTCTCGCGCTGCGCCATCATCGCCAACGATATTCCGAGCTTCCGCGAGGCCTGGGGCGACGCTGCCTTCTATTTCCGCACCAACGATGCCGCCAGCCTCGCCGGGGCCATCCGCCTGATGAACGACGACCGCGCCATGCGCCGCGCCTACGCCGAACTCGCCTACAGCCGCGCCCGCGAACGCTTCACCACCAAGCGCATGATCGAAGACTGCCTGCACCTCTACCGCAGCCTGAGCTCCGCCCGCGTCGAAGCCGCCTGAGCGTCTTATGGAGCGGCGGACGCATTCGTCCGCCCAAGGAGCCATAAGGAACTAGACTTTCTGTCATTCCGAGGCCATGGCAACGACGAAATCTGCTTTTTATCGCAACGCGCACGCGCACGCGGCTCGTGATATCTTCGTAACCTGCTAACACCAAAGAAAGAAGGAAGAATTCATGGCCCAGGTAAAGATCACCGTTCGTCCCAACGGCCCGTTCCGAGTCGAAGCTCCCGAGGGCACAGTCGAAATCGTCGACATCAACGGCACTCCTTACGATCTGACCGGAAAAACCGCTTTCTCTCTCTGCCGCTGCGGCGGCTCGGTGAATAAGCCCTTTTGCGACGGAACCCACAGCAAAATCGGATTCCAGGCCGCAGAGTTGGCGGTGAAAAAAGCCGACCAAGGACAGACTCCGTAAATTGTTACTGCATCTCGTGAGCGTGCCGGGTTTCCGGCACGCCGCATGTTTCGCAACGGCCCCCCTGCTCACATTTCTATCCCCGCCGCGTCCCAAACGGTGTAACACTTCTCGTCCCGAGGCCTCATGCACATCCTGATTAAAGAACTCCGCTACGCGATTCGTCAGCTTTGGCATTCTCCGTGGTTCGCGGTCACGGTAATCCTGACGCTAGCTCTCGGTATCGGCGCCAACACCGCGATCTTCAGCGTCATGAACGCCGTGCTGCTCCGCGGCCTGCCGGTGCCGGATCCGCAGAATGTTGTTTACCTGCACGTGCCCAGCGGTCAGCCCGACGGCGCCAGCAACACCGGCGACTCGACCACATCTTTCTCCGAACCCGTCTTCGAGGATATTCGTCAAGATCATCGCGCCTTCCAGGATCTGATTGCCTTCGCCCCGCTGGCCATCGGGAAGGTCGCGGTGCGCTTCGGCGAAACGCCTGAAGAAGCCGAAGGCGACATGGTGAGCGGAAATTTCTTCTCCGGCCTTGGCGTTTCCTTGTTGCGAGGCCACGGCTTCACCGTCGCCGACGAAAAATCGAACTCACAAGACGTAGTTCTTAGCTACGCGTATTGGACACGCCGGTTCGCCCGTAACCCGTCCGTGCTTGGGCAAACCTTCTACATCAAAGGCAACGCGTTCACGATCGCAGGGATCGCACCCGAAGGATTCTTCGGAGTCGAGCCTGGACAATCGACCGACTTCTGGATTCCGCTGCAGAACCGTCCCGATCTAAATGCCTGGGGAACCCCGCCCGAGTACAACAAACTCTATGAGACGCCTACGTGGTGGTGCCTGCAACTGATCGCGCGCCTCGCACCGGGAGTGACAGCTTCGCAGGCGTTGGCCGAAGTTACGCCACGCTACCAACGAGTCGCCTATACGGGACTGAGCACACCCGATCCGAAAGCACCGAAGGTGACGTTAGCTCTTCAGGCGGCCCGCGGCATAGAAGGTCTGGAATCATTCGACAATTACAGAACCGGCGTCGCGGTTCTGATGGCGCTGGTCGGACTCGTCCTCGTCATCGCCTGCACCAACGTCGCGATGTTGCTGGTCGCCAAGAAGAGTGCCCGTCAGCGCGAATTCAGTGTCCGTCTCGCTTTGGGAGCGAGCCGCTGGCAGATTTTCCGCCAACTGTTGCTGGAAAGCGTGCTTTTGGTAACGATCGGCGGCATGCTGGGCTGGTTCTTTGCGATCGTCTCGACCCGCGCGCTGGCCGCATGGTCACAAATCGAAACTGGCCTGCAACCCGACTTCTTCGTTGTGGTGTTCACATTCGCGATCTGTGCCGTCGCAGCACTGCTGTTCGGGCTCGCCCCGCTGTTTTCGGCGCTGCGTGCGCCCGTTGCCGTCTCGCTGAAAACTGCCGCATCCACCGCTTATCGCAGCCGCAGCAGCAAGTGGACGGGCAACATCGTGATCGCCACGCAGATGACCTTCTGCTTCGTGCTGCTCGTGGCCGCTGCCCTTCTCTTGCGCACATTACAGAATTATCAATCGACCAATCTCGGAATTCGCACCCAGGGACTCATCGTCTTCGGCATCACTCCACAGAAAACAGCCGACAAACAGCAGAACCTGCAGTTCTATCGCACTCTGCTTGACCGCCTGCGCAGCCTGCCCGGCGTTGAATCCGTCAGCTACGCGGGAAATCGTCCGGGTTCCGGTTGGAGCGACAATGACGCCGCGATGATTGACGGCCGCCAGCGCAGTTACGCGGAGGCCCCGCTCCGCACCAATACGGTCGGCCCGGACTTCTTTCATCTCATGGGAGTGCCCGTGATCGCAGGCCGCGACCTTTCCGAGAGCGACACGGAATCGTCACCGCTGGTGACGATCGTGAATGAAACGTTCGGCCGCCGGTTGATGCCGGGAATCAATCCCATCGGGCACCAACTAGGAGACAAGAAGCGCTTCACCATCGTCGGTATCGTGAAGGACAGCAAATACCGCAGCGTCGACGAAGAGCCCATTCCTATGGCGTATTTTCCGTACGCGCAGGTCAATGGGATTACCCACCTCGAAGTCGAGATGCGGGTTGCAGGAACCGGACTGGCATTGCTTCCATCCGTTGCACAGGCCGTTCACTCGATCGACCCGAATCTCCCACTTGAAAATCCGATGACGCAGCAGGCCGTCTTCGAGCAGTCCTACTCCGGGTCACAAATGTTCTCGCGCCTGTCGGCCTTCTTCGGATTGCTCGCCGCATTCCTGGTCGCGATTGGCCTCTACGGCACGCTCTCATACCGCTTAGCGCGCCGCACCGCAGAAATCGGCGTCCGCATCGCCCTCGGAGCCAAGCCACTGCAAATTCTCTGGATGCTCCTGCGCGAGAGCCTGCAACTCACCCTCGCCGGAGTTTTCTTCGGCTTGCTGATCGCCTTGAGCGCCGCCGGTGTAATGGAGTCGATGTTATTCGGGCTCAAACCCCGCGACCCGCTTGCATTTGCGATGGCGCTCGTGATTGTCTTACTCGTATCGCTATCGGCGAGTTTCTTCCCAGCGCGCCAAGCCGCGTCAATCGCGCCGGTGCAAGCATTGCGCGTGGAATGATCGCCGAATAGGCGCTAGGAGCGCCGTGTAATTCCCAATCCCCGCCATTCGTGGTATCTTCATAGGCTTACTAGAAACCAGTAAGGTTGTAATTCTCAAGAAAATAAATCCCAAGAGAGAACCGTGAGCGGCTCCAACGACCGCAAACTCGGAATGCACCGCAAAATTACGCGGCGAGACTTTCTGAACGGAGTTGCTGTGACCGCCGGCGCGGCGATGATGCCGTGGCATCTCATCGCCTCCGATGACGCCGCTCTCGAAAAATCCCCAAGCTACTATCCTCCCGCGCTCACTGGTATGCGCGGCAGCCACCCAGGATCTTTCGACGCTGCCCACAGCCTGCGTGACGGCACATTCTGGGATTCCGCCGGCAAACCCGAAGACACCGGCGAAACGTTCGATCTCATCATCGTCGGCGGCGGCATCAGCGGCCTCGCGGCCGCACATTTCTACCGCAAGGCTGCCGGTGAATCCGCACGCATTCTCATCCTCGACAACCACGACGACTTCGGCGGACATGCCAAGCGCAACGAATTCCGCATCGGCAGCACGTTTCGGCTCGGCTTCGGCGGCACCTTCTCCATCGAAAGTCCTGCGCCATACAGCGCCGTCGCCAAAGGAGTGATCGAAGAGCTCGGCATAGATGTTCCGTCGTATTCAAAGTATGCCGACAAGAACCTCTATCGCTCACTCGGCATGCACCCCAAAGTTTTCTTCGACAAAGAAATGTTCGGAGTCGACAAACTCGCCCCACATCCATTTCCACGCGGAGGCGGCGAGAGTGAGGATGCAGAGGCGGCCTCGAAGAAATTACTCAAGCAGTTCCTCGCCGAGGCTCCGCTCGCCGAGCAGGCCAAACGTGATCTGCACCGCCTCGTCGACGAGCCAAAAGATTTCTATCCCGGCCTTGGCTCCGATGAGAAAAAAGCCAAACTCGCGCGCATCAGTTATGCGGACTATCTGAAAGACGTCGCCGGCGTTCACCCCGACGTCGTCAAATTCATGCAGAGCATGCCGCACTCGCTCTTCGGCGTCGGCTTCGATGCCGTTTCCGCGCAAGATGCCTGGGGCTTCGACCTGCCCGGATTCGCCGGACTGAAGCTCGATCCAGCGCCCGGCAAAGGCATGAATCGCGATGCCATCCCCAACGAAGAAGCAGAAAAATATTTCTTCCACTTCCCTGACGGCAACGCGACCATCGCGCGCCTGCTCGTGCGCAAGCTGATTCCCACCGCGGTGCCTGGCTCTGAAATGTCCGACGTGATCCTGGCGAAGGCGAATTACGCCAAGCTCGATGACGACTCTTCGCCCGTTCGCATCCGCCTCAACAGCACTGCCGTTCGAGTCAAGCATCTCGGCGACAGCGCCAGCGCAAAAGAAGTCGAAATCACCTACGCGCGCGGCAGCAAGGTTTACACGACAAGAGCGAAGGGCGCGATCCTCGCCTGCTGGCACGTCGTGATCCCCTACATTTGTGAAGAACTACCCGACGCGCAAAAACAGGCGCTAGCCTCTGCCCAGAAAGTCCCGCTGCTCTATACCAACGTTGCCGTGCGCAACTGGACTGCCTTCCAAAAGCTTGCAACCAATTCGATCTATTGCCCCAGCATGTACCACAGCTATGTCAACCTCGATCTGCCGGTCAGCATCGGCGGATACGGGTGCGCGCGCAAACCGGACGAGCCCATCATCGTCCACATGATGAAAGCCGCGGTTCGTCCCGGCCTGCCCGCCCGCGATCAGCACCGCGCCGGTCGCATGGAACTTTATTCGACCGACTTCGAAACCATCGAGCGCAAGATTCGCGATCAACTCGCGCGCATTCTCGCTTCTGGTGGCTTCGATCCCGCACGTGACATCGCCGCCATAACGGTCAATCGCTGGCCGCACGGCTACGCGTACGAATACAACTCGCTGTGGGACCAGTTCTGGCTCGAAGGTGGAGAAACTCCCTGCGAAGTCGCGCGCAAGCCCTATGGCCGCATCGCCATCGCCAACTCCGACGCCGGTGCCTACGCTTACACCGATGAAGCTATCAATCAAGCCTGGCGCGCCGTCGGCGAAATCACCAAGGCTTGAGTTCCACAGACTGCGACTCTCCGGGCGAACTCTTCTTACGATAGGCAACCTATTTCTACTATGGTCAGCGCCAGAAAGCGGGGGTAAATTGGCGAGCGTCTAATCAAGCAGCCCGTCTGGAGGATTTTCATGACCTATCAGGCGCCAGCAAATCAGGAAGTACCGCAAACGCGCAGAACAACTTCTCTCAACTCCCGGCTCGATCAAAGTCTCAATGCATACTTCGCTGCGGCAGGCGCCGCTGGCGTGGGATTGCTATTGGCCGTGCAGCCTGCTGCCGCAAGCGTCGTCTATACAAAGACCAACATCGTCGTAGGCGTCGGCGAATTCGCCAATATTGACCTCAATGGTGACGGAGTCACCGACATCTACTTCAGCGCCGGGGGCGGTTCGCACGAGGCCTTTCTCTCCGCTGTCCTGCCCGCAGGCAACGGCGTTTTCAACAGCGGCAAGCCCCAATTCTTCGGCGTTCCCATCGGACGAGGAGAACATTTCAAAACCTACAGAGCCGAAATGGCCGTTTTCGATTTTTGTAGCTTTTGCACGAGTGGTTCGGGAAGCGGAGGTCCGTGGGCCGGCAAGAAGAATCGCTACATGGGGTTAAAGTTCCAGATTTCCGGTCAAACGCATTTTGGCTGGCTGCGCATCACCGTCAAAAACTTCACTGCCACGATCACAGGATATGCGTATGAAACTGTTCCCCAGGGCACGATTAAGACGGGATACGTACATGGACCATCGGAGACCGGCGAATCCACTGCAAGCGTGGCGCCGATCCAACAACCCGCGAGCCTGGGCTTGCTGGCTCGTGGAGCGGACGGCCTCTATGCCTGGCGCCGCGAACAGGGGCTAACGCTAACGGTCTGAGCCGGCGTTTCTTAATTTTTCGGCCTTATTGCGTGCGTCCTGCGCTTGCGGAGCCAACCCCTTCGCCGCGTAGGCGTCGGCCAGCGCACTTTCGATGTCGGGCGCATCGCCGTTTTTCTTTTGTTCTTCCTGATAAGCGGCGATGGCCTCGTCATACATTTTGAGTTTCGAGTAGGCTTGTCCCATCTCGAACGACACGCCCGACATCCGGGATCCCAGGCGCTGCGCCGTTTTCAACTCCTCCAGCGCGCCCTGAGTATTGCCTTCATCTTCCAGCGCCATGCCCAGCCCGTAGTGTGCATCGCCGTTGCTTTTGTCCTGCGACACCATCTGCGTGAACAGCAGGTTCGCCTCGTGCGCCCGCTTCTCGCTCAAATACACCATGCCCAGTGCAAACTGCGCATCGGAATTCTGCGGCTGCAACTCGATTACCCGCTTGAACTCGCCCTCGGCACGCTCATACATCTCCTGATTGAAGTACGTTTGCCCCAGCGCATAATGCGCCTGCCACGAATTTGGTTGTTGCCGGATGATCGCCTGCAACTGCGCGATCGCGCGATTCGGTTGATTGTCCATCATCGGCTGAAACGCGCGCGCAATCTTCATCGGCCCGCCGCGCCAGCGCTCCACGCCAAGTCCTGCAGTTAAAAGCAGCAGCACGACCACCGCAACTACGCTCGCCCGCCGCACCGGAGCATCCTCTTGCGGAGCAACCTTGGCGATCAGCGCACCGAGAATCAACCCGCTCACCAGCCCGCCGATGTGGCACGCATTGTCGATCCCACCCACCACGCTGCCAAAGAAAAGATTGAAGCCGGCAAAAAATACCAGGCTGCGCAGAGTCGATTTCAACGCAAAACTTGGAATGGAGAACTCGCCCAAAGCGAATGATGCAATCAACGCTCCCGCCAGGCCAAAAATCGCCCCCGACGCGCCCACGCTCAGCACACCGGGATTCCACCCCACGCTAGCCAGTCCGCCGGCGACACCCGTGATCAGATAAACCGCTGCATACGTCCAGCGTCCATAAAGCGACTCGCAAAGCGCCCCCAAATCCCACAGGCACCACATGTTGAAGGCGATGTGCATGACCCCGCCGTGCAGAAACATGTAAGTGAACAGCCGCCACCAATCACCCGACAGCGTCAGCGGCCCAAAATTGGCTCCCCAATGCGAAAGCAGGGGACCGTTGAAATCCACAACGGGAGCGCCGCTGGCCAGCTCCATCCCGAGAAACACTGCGAGATTCGCGCCAAACAGCACATGCGTCAGCGTGATCGAAGACTCGCGCCGCACCCACGGCGCCGGCATGACATGCTGCTTCACGTCTTCGCGTTCTTCCCCGCGCTGCGCCGCCTCATGCTGCACACACCATTGGCAGATCTTCCTTCCCATCGTAAACGGAGGCAGTTTCCGCCCACACTGCACACAATTGGCCATGTCTGTAAGAGACTATCAAAATAATGGATTGGGAAAGTCAGAACAGTAAGGCGCCGAGGAACGATGCGTTCAGTTCAACGGTGGAAGAGCGGCGCTTTAGCGCCGCGTGAAGCCTGGCGAGAGAGTTGGGCTTTAGCCCCGGGGGGCTCAATGAATCGTCTTGGTCTTCCGCGACATATAGTCCATCAGCAAATACTGCCCCAGCGTATACGGAGTCGTGAAGTACGCCTTGCCGCGGCACATTTCGGTAACTTTCTGCACAAACTGCACCAACCCATAATCCGACGCCAGCATAAAAGTATTGATCAAAACCCCGGCCCGCTTGCACTTTGAAACTTCTTCCAGCGTCTGGCTCACGACCAGCGGATCAAGCCCAAATGCATTCTTATAAATCCGCCCATCCTCGAGCGTCAGCGCCGAAGGTTTGCCGTCGGTGATCATCACGATCTGCTTCATGTCTTTGCGCTGGCGCTGCAGAATCCGCTGCGCCATGCGCAAGCCCTCGCGCGTATTCGTGTAGTAAGGACCAACCTTCACCCGCGCCAGTTGCGATAGCGGCACTTCCTCTGCCGAATCGTGAAACAGCACCAGCGACAACGAATCCCCGGGATACTGCGTGCGAATCAGATGCGACAAAGCCATCGCGACTTTCTTCGCCGGAGTGAACCGGTCCTCGCCATAAAGGATCATCGAATGCGAACAATCCAGCATCAGCACCGTTGCGCACGATGACTGATACTCGCACTGATGCACCTGCAGATCCGAATATTCGATGTTCAACGGCAACGTCAGCCCCTCGCGCTGAATCGCGTTCGAGAGTGTGGCCGTAATGTCGAGATTCAAGGTGTCGCCGAACTCATAGGTCTTCGACGAACCGCTCGCTTCAATCCCAGTCGCCAGGTCGCGCGTATCGTGCCGCCCAAAGCTCGACTTGCCCAGCGATCCCAGCAGATTTCGCAGCGACTTAAAACCCAGAAAGTCGAGACTCTTATCGGTGATTTCAAACTTCGCCTGCTGCGCGCCGCCAGTCTGTCCGCCCACGCTCGACTGCCGCGCCGGATCATGCGGATCGTCGATCGAAATGTAATCTTCCTGCTGCATCCGCTCAATCAGCTTCTCGATCAGTTCCTCGAGCTGCCCGTCCGCCATCATCTGCTCGATCTGCTGGCGCAGGTTTTCATCGAACATGTCTCCGTCAAGCAACGCGTTCTCGATCGCACGCCGCAATTCCTCGAGCGTCTGCTCACCCTGCGGCATCTCGTACCACATCGAATCCTGAAAGCCGCTCTGCAGCAGATAGTCGGAGAGCGCGTTGAGCAGATCCTCCATGCTCATCTCGCCCGCAGGATCAGGCACGTATTTGGAATAACGAATGCGCTTCATATAGCTGCGAGCCCCGAGCCCCAAGTCGCGCGCAAATTCAGCGAGATTTGGCTCGCGACTCAGGACTCAGGACTCAGGACTAGTTAAATTGCCTTCTCTGCCGGTACGGCCGATCCTCCGGCTCAAACGATTTCTCCCGCACAGCCTCCGGCTTTTTCTCTCCGGCTTTGAATACGCGTTCTTCACTGCGCCCAATTCTCTTGTGCGCGTGTAATCCTTCCAGGATGAATTCCGCCGCCGAGACCTGCTGCTCCGCGCTGTCTTTCTGCGAAACGCGCAGCGGCGCCAATTTGTCGAGCAAGCCTTGAATCCCTCTCAGATTTTCCAGCGCCTCGCCTGCGGCGATCGAATCCGAAAGCTGAATCTCGCCGCCAAGATCGAACCACTGCACGATCTGCTGCACGTTGGCGCCGGTAAAATATTCGTCGTAAGTTTTGGCGATCGCCGCGCGGATCAGCTCGCGCCCCACATGGTCGGCGCCCTTCATCTCGCCCTCGTACTCCAACTCAAGCTTGCCGGTAATCGCCGGCAAGGCGGCATAGACATCGCTGATGCGCGGCACGACCAGCGATTCGCGATTCCGAATCGTTCGCCGCTCCGCATTCGAAATCACATTCTCCATCGCCGAAATCGGCAGCCGCTGGCTCACTCCCGAGCGCTTATCGATCTTTTTGTCCTCGCGTGCGGCGAAGGCCACTCGTTCGATTACCTCTTGCACGTAATTCGGCAAATGCAGGGGATGCCCGTTGCGTTTCGTCCACGCCTCCTGCGCGGTGATTGTGATCCCTTCTTCCACGGTCGCCGGATAATGCGTGCGAATCTCCGATCCAATGCGGTCTTTCAGCGGCGTAATGATCTTGCCGCGCGCCGTGTAGTCTTCCGGATTCGCGCTGAACACCAGCGCCACATCGAGCGGCAGGCGAATGGGATATCCCTTAATCTGCACGTCGCCTTCCTGCATGATGTTGAACAATCCAACTTGAATCTTTCCCGCCAGGTCCGGCAGTTCGTTGATCGCGAAAATTCCGCGATTCGCCCGCGGCAGCAGTCCGTAGTGAACCGTCATCTCGCTCGACAACTCGTGCCCGCCGCGTGCTGCCTTGATCGGATCGATATCGCCAATCAAATCGGCTATCGTCACATCGGGTGTCGCCAGCTTCTCAACATAACGTTCGTCCGGCGTGAGATATGCAATCGGAGTTTGGTCGCCGAGCCTTGCAATCTCCTCACGGCAGCGCTTACAAATCGGGTCGTAAGGATTGTCGTGAATCTCGCAGCCGGCTACATAAGGCATCTGCGGATCGAGCAGCGTCGTCAAAGCGCGCAGGATGCGGCTTTTCGCCTGCCCGCGCAGCCCAAGCAGAATAAAATTGTGGCGCGAAAGAATCGCATTCACGATCTGCGGCACTACGGTATCGTCGTAGCCGACGATGCCAGGAAAAACTGTCTCATCGCCCGAGGCGCACAGCCGCGCGATAAGATTGTCGCGCAGTTCATCTTTCACATGGCGCGTGCCTAAACGCTCCTCGGAGAAGGGACTACGGCGCAGTTCGCCGAGCGTGTGCGGAAGACTCATGAGAGGAACCCCCACAAAAAAGAAAACAAAAACTTCAGTGGCTCGATTATACGCCGCACTCGCAGGTCTCATCTGGCTCGCAATCGCACTTGGGTATGCCCAGGACGCCGCCTCGCCCGCTCTCCGTCCCGGTCACGTCCAATCGGTGACTTGCGCGGCCAACGCGGCCCAGTCCTACGAACTTTATTTGCCCACGGCATACGCCGCCGCGAAGCGTTGGCCCATCATTTATCTCTTCGACCCCGGAGGGCGTGGCCGTTATCCGATCGAGCTTTACAAAGATGTCGCTGAAAAATACGGATTCATCATCGCGGGATCGAATAACTCGCGCAACTTTGGCGGCGATGTGTCCACGGCAATCAATGCTCTATGGCTCGACACTCACCAGCGTTTGGCGATTGACGACCGCCGCACCTACGCGAGCGGATTCTCCGGCGGTGCGCGGGTTGCCGGCGCCATGGCCTTCGGATGTCCACCATGCCACATTGCAGGCGTGATCGCGAGCGGAGCCGGCTATCCCGGCAACTTCGCCCAGGCCAGCAACAAGGATAAAGTGCTCTATTTTTTCGCCGTAGGCGATCAGGATTTCAACTGGCCCGAGGTCATGACCATTCGCAATCAGCGCGAAGAAAGCGGCCTGCCCTACCGCGTGCGCGTATTTCCTGGTCCTCATCAGTGGGCGCCCGCGCCGGTCATGGATGAAGCGATCGCATGGCTTACGCTGAAGGGGATGCAGAGCGGCGATGTGCCCAAAGATTCGTCCTTCATCGACCGTTTGTTTCAAGAGCGCCAGGTCGAAGCCACAGTGGCCGAGAAAAACGCCGACGCCGTTGCACAGTTCGGCGCCTATCGGTCGCTCGTTTCCGATTTTGCGGGCCTTAAAGATTCCCGCGAATTCACAGAGAAACTAGCCACACTGAAAAAGTCGGCTGCGTTGAAGAACGCGCTGAAGAAGGAACAGGATCAAGTTGCAGAACAATCGCGACTTGAACAGGAAGCCTCATCCAGAATGCGGCCGTATCTGGAAAATACCGCCGATGATCCCATCAGTTTGCATAACGATATATTGCAGTCCTTGAAGCGGCTATCGGATGCGGCTGACCACGCCAAACAAGAGTCTCAGCGGTTGGTTTCGCGCCGTGCGCTCGACGACATCTGGGTGTCATGGATCGAAACCGGCCAGCAGGAACTCGAGTCGCGCCATTACCAAAAGGCGGAGGCCTGCTTTGAACTGATGAGCGAAGTGCGAGACGATCCCTGGCCCGTTCTGTTGTTGGCGGAAACTTACGCGGCAGCTGGCAACAAGAAATTGGGAATCCGGAATCTCCAGGAGGCAGTAAAGCGCGGACTGAAGAACCGATCCGCGGTCGAGTCCAATGAGCGCCTGCAACTGCTGAGAACCGAACCTGAGTTTCAGAAAATCATAGACACGCTGCAACCTGCACCGTAAGCCGCACGAGAAGAAATCGCGCGTTGAGCTCGTCTCGCCATCAAACGAATCCGATCTAAACTCCATTCTGGTCCGGAAACGGATTGTCATCGCGACAGATTTCCGGCACGAAGGTATGGCATGCGGCAGACACAGCCAGATTCATGTTGTACATTGAGCGCGGACCAGAAAAATTCTGTCGGAGCCCGGCTGCGTAATCATGACAACTCCAGACAGGCGAAATTTCTTGAAGGGCGGAGGCCTTGCTCTAGGCGCCGCGTTCGCAGCTCAGGGATGTGACGTGTCCCATGCCAAAGTCGCCGTCCCCATGGTTTCCCCGACGTCCGCCCTCAAGTCGCCTCATTCGGATGGGAGCTCTGCAACCTGAACGGCAACGGCGCCAACACCTACGTCGAAATTCTCAGCAATATGGTGTTGCAGACGGTGAATGGCGATCTGTCGGCATCGATTCTCGCGGCAGGTGCTGGTTTATCCCTCTCTCAGCCTGAGTGCCGGCGACTACCTGGTCTTTCACATGGATCATCAGGGCGTGACGCTCGATGCCGAGATGCAGATCGTGTTGGCCTACACGCTCACTTAATGCGCGTGGCCGTTGCCGCCTGCTTTCTCGCGAGCGCGAGCCGCGCGCTGCAAGCTCGGAAGAATGCCTTCGAGATAACTTGCTACCGTCTGAATGCGTTCATGTTCCGAGCGCATCCCCAGCAGTTTCTGCTTGAAGTCGAGATCCAGCGGCAGCGACCCGGCCAAATGGAACGACAACGCATTTGCCTGCGCTCCCGACAAATCCTGCACCGCGCCCGCCAGCGTCAGAATCTGGCGATGCGCCTCAATCGCCCGCGTACGTTCTTCCTCCGGCGCTTCGCTGGGCTCGTCGGGGACGAGAAGCACTTCCGCCTGCAGAAATGAACGTTCGTGGTTGAGTTCCATCACTTCAAATCGCTGTCTTCCCTCGGCGATCAGGTCGAGCCGCCCATCTGGATACTCCTTCGTGATTGTCATGACTTCCGCACTGCATCCTATGTCGGCGATGCCTTCCTTCAACGCGCGCACCACGCCGAATGGCGTGCTGTTCGCACGGCACTCGCCGATCATCTCCTTATAACGCGGCTCGAAAATGTGCAGGGGAAGAGCTGTACCGGGAAGGAGCACCAGGTCGAGCGGGAAGAGGGGAAGAAGTGCCAAAACGGCTCCAGTGTACGAATGACAATCGAGCGGTGCCACGATTGTACGATACGAACCTATTCCGCATCTTGACTTGCATCGTTCTGGAGACTACAACGCGAAACATGGCACTGGCGGGCAAAGTTGTCGTGGTGACGGGCGCTTCGATGGGAATCGGCGAGGCGATTGCGAAACTCTTCGTCGAACAGGGAGCCAGCGTAGTGCTGCTCTCGCGCGACACCCAGCGCGCTGAGGCCGCCCGCGCGCGCATCGCGGTTCCTGAACGCACCGCCGCTTTTTCCTGCGACGTTCGCCACTCGGAAGAGATCGATCGCGTCCTCGCGCTTACCCTGCATCACTTCCATCGCGTGGATGTCTGGATCAACAACGCCGGCCATGGCCTGCTCGATTCCGTGGCCGAAGTCGATATGGCTGCCTGCCACGAGATGTTCGAGACGAATTTCTTTGGCGCGGTCTCGGCCATGCAAGCCGTCATTCCCGTCATGCGCCAGCAGGGAGGCGGAGCCATCATCAACATCTCCAGCGTCGCCGGCCATATCCCGTTGCCCTTTCACGCTTCCTACAGCGCCACCAAGTTCGCGCTCAACGCCATCGGGAAAGCCGCTCGAATCGAGCTGAAGAAAGACAATATTCACGTGCTAACCGTCTGCCCCGGCTTTGTCGCCACGGACTTCAGCAAAAACGCGGTGCGAGGAGCGGAACTGAAGAAGGTGCGCCCCGACTCGGTGCGTGGAATCTCCGCCGAGCGCGTGGCCCGCGCGACCCTGCAGGGATACTTGAAGGGCAAAAGAGAGGTGGTCGTGCCCTGGACCATGCATGTGCCCGTGAAGCTTTATCAACTATTCCCCGCCCTGGTCGAGAAGGCGATGGCGAAAATGGCGAAGTGAACGAATTGAGTCATTTAATCATTGAGTCATTTAGTCATTGATTCATTTGGCCTAGCGCCAAAGACGGAATGAATCAAAGACTGAAATGGCTCAATGACTCAATGACTCAATGACTAACTGGCTCAATGACTCAATTCCTCCAGCATCGCTTCCATCTCGGACTGCGCGTGTAGATTGCCTGTCCGCCGCGCGGAGGCGATGCCATCGTGCAGCATCTTCTTCGCGTCGCTTTGGCGTTCGGCCTTCTGCAGCGTTTGCGCCGCCATGAAATATCCCGCCGTGTAATCCGGGTGGTTCTCCAGCAGGATGTGAAACTCCGCCAGCGCGCGGTCGAAGTCTCCCTGCTTCGAATACTCCATGGCCAGGCCATAGCGCGCAAACGCATCCTTCGGATTTTCCGTCAGAATCTCGTTGAGAGCGGCGATGCGGTCCATGCGTCGAGCGGCTCCTTCCAGAAAAGCCGGACGAAACGAGACTACTACAAACCTGCATCGAAAAACTTTCCAGACCGTGCTCGACTGATTACAATGGCGAGTTCCCAGAAATCAAAAGCTGCGAGAGTGCCGCATGGCTTGCCCGTATTTTATGCCGACCGAAAAGTTCGAGAATGGTTCCTGGCCTCATCCCAGCCGACTGCCGCTGGGTGGCGGATGGCGCGGCCACTGCACGGCTTCCGGCCACGAGGGCGCGACGCCTTCCGAAGGTGTCCTCGAAAAATTCTGCAATCTCGGCTATGCGGAAGGATGCACATGGGCCCCGCTGATTCGAGAAAGCGATGCGGTTCGCTTCGCGGTTGCGGCGCCGTCCAACTCGTCGAAGCAAGCCGCGAGCGGCCAGGCCAATTCTCTGGCGAACTCACTGCAGCTTCATTTTGTCTACGAGCGAAGCCACAGGCCTGTTGCCAACGGCGATCTGGAATTTGATCTCTCGCGGGCAGTCTGGGTGCGGGGGCACGACGACCCTCGCATCCAGAGGATGGCCGAATGCTTTCTCGAGTCTTATCTCAAGAAGAAGCTCTGAGCGGCCGATGAACGTATCGAGAACACGCACCGCCTCCAGAAAAGGAACGCACCCATGACTGACGACGCGCAATCGCCGCGCCCCGTTCGCGATTCGCAGTCCGAGATGGCCGAAATCGTTCTCCCCAACGACGCCAACCCGCTGGGAGCCCTGCTTGGCGGACGCCTCATGCACTGGATCGACCTGTCCGGAGCCATGGCCGCGCATCGCCACTCGCGCAACTACGTGGTCACCGCCTCGGTCGATCACATCGACTTTCTGGTTCCCGTGCGCGTGGGCGATCTGGTGATCCTGCGCTCCTCGGTCAATCGCGTCTTCCATACGTCGATGGAAGTCGGTGTGAAAGTCTTCGTCGAAAATTACATTGCCGATACGGCGCGGCATGTCAGTTCCGCATATCTGACCTTCGTCGCGATCGACAAGACAGGAAAGACGATCCAGGTTCCCGCGGTGATCCCCGAGACCGATGAGCAGCGCCGGCGCTACGATGACGCCGGCCGGCGCCGCGAAATCCGCCGTTCCGAACTGGAACATCGGCGACGTGCGGACCGCTAGATTTCTTCACAACGTGTGATTCGCGTCACATAAACTCTTCCCGTCGGTCCTTTACGTTAGTTGAGTCTGAGGATTCTCTAATGGATAGTGCCCTTTTAGTCCATCGCCTGCACTTCGCCTTCACAGTTACATTTCATTACCTGTTCCCCCAACTGACCATGGGGCTGGCGCCGCTCATCGTGGTGCTGAAGACGCTTGCCCTGCGGCGCAACGACGAAACCTATGCCCGGGCCGCGCGCTTCTGGGCACGCATCTTCGGGATCAACTTCGTCATCGGCGTGGTCACCGGCATCCCCATGGAATTTCAGTTCGGCACCAACTGGTCGCACTTTTCGCGCTTCGCCGGCGGAGTGATCGGCCAGACGCTGGCGATGGAGGGGATGTTCGCCTTCTTCCTCGAATCGGCATTCCTCGGATTGTTTCTGTATGGCGAGAAGCGGCTGGGCCCACGGCTGCACTGGTGGTCGGCAGTCGCGGTGTTTCTGGGATCGTGGCTTTCGGGATACTTCATCGTTGCGACCGATGCCTGGATGCAGCATCCCGTCGGCTTCGAGAAGGTTGCCGACGGCTCCGTGCAACTCACCAGCTTCTGGGCGCTGGTGCTGAATCCGTGGGCGTGGTGGCAGTACGCGCACAACATGTCGGGCGCTGTGATCACGGGATCGTTCGTGATGGCCTCGATCGGCGCGTTCTATCTGCTGTGGGGAAAGTTCGAAGAGTATGGCCGGATCTTTGTCCGTGTCGGCGTGGTCGCAGGGCTGATCTTCAGCGTACTGCAACTTTTCCCGACCGGTGACGGACAGGGGCGGATGATCGCGCAGAATCAGCCGGTGACTCTGGCCGCCATGGAGGCGCTTTTTCAAAGCCAGCCCGGCGCGCCGCTGGTGCTGATCGGCCAGCCCAACGTCGACCAGAGGAAAATCGACAACCCCCTGGTCATCCCCAACGCGCTCAGCTTTCTGACCTACCGCGCCTGGAAAGCGCAAGTGCAAGGCCTCGATGCTTTTCCGCAAGACGAGTGGCCCACGAGCATCGAGCTGCTTTACTTCAGCTACCACATCATGGTCGGGCTGGGGACCGTGTTTATCGCGATCATGCTGATTGCCGCGCTGCTGCTTTGGCGAGGCAAGCTGTTTTCGTATCGTTGGATACTGTGGATTCTTCTGCTCGCGTTGCCGTTCCCCTACATCGCCAACACCGCCGGCTGGCTCGTCGCCGAACTGGGTCGTCAGCCGTGGCTGGTCTATCAACTGATGCGAACGGCCGAGGGCTACTCCAGAACCGTATCGGCGGGGAACGGAATTTTTACGCTGCTCGGATTCATGGGCATGTACACGGTGCTGGGGATTTTGTTTCTGTTTCTGGTGCGGCGGGAAATTGAAGCGGGGCCGGAGGCTGAGGTTGCGGCGGGACATTGATTCCTCCGGTTTGTCATTCCGAGCGAAACGAGGAATCTGCTGTTTGCCGACAGCGAGGAAAAGCAGGTTCCTCCTCGCTCCGCTTGCAGCGTTGCGTGTCGGAATGAACATTTTCTGTTTGGAATGACCTGGATTTCTGAGGGAAGGAACGAAATGGAAACACTCTGGTTCATGATTGTGGCTGTGATGGTTGCGGCCTACGTTGTGCTCGATGGTTTTGACCTTGGAGCTGGCGCCATTTATCTCAGCGCGGCGCGCACGACGGACGAGCGACGCAAAGTTATGCGGGCCATCGGCCCGGTGTGGGACGGCAACGAAGTCTGGCTGCTGGCCGCCGGAGGCACGCTCTACTTCGCGTTTCCACAGCTTTATGCCTCGAGCTTCAGCGGTTTTTATCTGCCGCTGATGATGGTGCTCTGGCTGCTGATGCTGCGGGGCATCGGCATCGAACTGCGCGCGCACATGCAGAATCCGGTGTGGGTCGGATTCTTCGACGTGGTTTTTTGCGTATCGAGCATTCTGCTGGCGATTTTCTTTGGCGCTGCGCTGGGTAATGTCGTGCGCGGCGTTCCGCTCGCGGCGGATCACTACTTCTTCGAACCGCTTTGGACTAATTTTCGCGTGGGACCGACTCCCGGCATTCTCGACTGGTACACCGTGCTGACCGGAGTGATCGCGCTGGTCACGTTGACCGCTCACGGCTCGCTTTATGTCGCGGTGAAGACCGAAGGCGACCTCCAGTTGCGCGCTCGCACCACGGCGCGCTGGGTCTGGCCGCTGCAGGTTGTGCTCACGGTTGCTGGCTTGATCGCCACAATTTCGATCCGCCCTACCGCGCTCGACAACTACAAGCAGCATGTCGCCGGATTCCTTATTCCGCTTGTCGTCTACGCTGCGCTCGGCATGATGATCTACGCGATCCGCAAACGCGAGGACAAGACTGCGTTCGTGGCGTCCGCTCTGTACATCGTGGGCATGCTGGTTGGAGCCGCATACGCGTTGTATCCAGTTGTGCTGCCGTCGAACACAGATCCTGCCTTGAACTTGACAATCTACAACTCCGCCGCGGGTCATCATGGGTTAGCGGTCGGCTTCACGTGGTGGATCCTGGGCATGATTTTGTCGCTTGCGTACTTCGTCTTTCTATTCCGCATGTTCAAGGGCAAGGTGCGGCTGGAAGGCGAAGGGTATTGAGGATGCCCAGGTATTGAGGAGTCGCCGCAAAAGGCGGCCCTCAGGGGCTGAAGCCTGCGTCATTCCTGCGCCTAACGGCACAGCTAAAGCCGTGCCCTTCCTGCTTGAAGCGCTTGGACATTTGTTGGTCGATCCAGAGCATCATTTTTTTGGTATCTCACCCACTAAAATCTTTCTTTTCTTCGATTTGCAGCTTCTTGATATGGCTGAATCCGTTCAAAATATTGAGCCGCAACAACTTGTCGGCAAAATATTGTCGAATAAGGAGTTAGCTTCGCACTTTACGCGGCTAGGTCCGATGACCGGAATGAACTCCATAGAAATGCCCGCGCACATTATTCACAATTGTGCGCTCGGCGTTTTTCTCAGTAAAGGTTGTTCGTCACAAGAAATGGATTTTCGCTGTGGAAAAGAGCAACTTCCAATCAATCCCGACGTAGTTCGGAAAGCAGTCGTTGGCCTTCGCTTGGGTCGTATCCGAGGTCTGCCGTGCTTATATTGCGGATCGTGGCGTAGAGGAGATTAAGATATAGCCCGGCAGTGGTCGGATCGAATTGTTCGACGGGTTTACCCTCTGCTTTCGCGATGGCCTTTAGTACATTATTAGCAGCAAGGCGCACAGTCTCCGGTACTCGGCCCAGCTTGTCAATGCCCAAGATGCCGACCTCTTCTGTAGCAAGAACACGCCGATGCCACAACGCCCTAACCGCCAAGTAGGCTGCCTCGGTGGCGTTTGCGCGCGGTAGGTCCGCCAGGGTATTTCCCATTGGCATGAAATGTCGGATTAGATCTTTTTCTCGGTCCGCTCTTGCTGCTTCGTCGCCGATAGATTCGGTGAAGAAGTGCGTAACTCCAGCAAAAGAGGGATCGTTCAGATGCTTCTGTAGCCTTGACTTGAGGTCGCTCGTCTTGCCGACATAAATGATGGCGTACTTCCCGCGATCTTCCGATGGTTTCTCCACGGCTAAGGCATAAATGCCGCCTCCGGCAACCCTGCTAACCGTCGCCGGATCGAACTTCTGAGCGTCGGCCTTCTGAAAACTCCCCATTTTTACCGCACCTCAATTACGTCGAATTGTCCTCGTTGCAAGCTTTCCACGACATACTCAGCCGACAGAGGATGCGCTCGATCCGACACTGGCACATCCGTGACCTGCGCAGCTACAAGGTGATAAGGAATGACATAAATCAGCGGCTTAAAATCCCTTGTCTCGGCGCTGCCGATAATTGACGCAATCTCCTTCTCCTGAGCGTCGCTGATTACGCCGGCGCCTCGCTTCACGCTGGCGCCACGGAGAATGCCAACCTTATTACGCGCAACCCCGGCACTGTGGCGGTCACCCCTGCTGACTTCTTCGTAAAGCCCTTTATAGATTTCGTATGGGCTTGACGTAGGCGGTACGTGATAGGTCACCGCGTAAGGTGAACTACCGTCAAACGCGGGGGTACACCAAACATAGTGCTCGTTGTTATAGTAGCGCTCCGCTATACGATAAGATAGCCATGTTTGCGCCGAATATAAGATTAATGGACTAGACATCGAGGGCAGGCTAGTATACGACGAAATACGCCTGACTGTGCGACAGTGTGCAGGCCATTGGACCACCTGACGACTTTCGCGCATATCACTACCCGTACCGTTATCCCAGTACCGATTGCGGCCGTTCCGCACCAGCCGATTCGGTAAAGTACTGACACCATTCCGGGAACGGTAACGATCGATTTTCTCAGTGTCATGACGCCTGTATAATCGAAGCGGATTCTTCCTCATCTTCGCGATTCCTATCTGGAGTGTGACTCTTTGAACGCACATACACCCCACCAACATGGACCGGCGCAGCCGCAGGGGCCGCAGCCGCTGCCCGGCGTGGACGCCATTATTGCGGTTGGATCGGGTAAGGGCGGAGTCGGCAAGACCACGCTATCCGTGAACCTGGCCGTGGCGCTGGCGCGCATGGGCCACAAGGTCGGACTGCTGGATGCTGATGTTTACGGCCCGAACGTTCCGCTGATGCTGGGCGTGAACGAGCAGCCTCGCATGATTGGCGAGAATCGCATTGAGCCGCTACAGGGTTTCGGGGTGAAGGTGATTTCGGTGGGATTTCTCAATCCGGGTGACAAGCCGATCATCTGGCGCGGGCCGATGCTGCACCAGATTGTGCGGCAGTTTCTGGGGCTGGTGGAGTGGGGGCAACTGGATTATATGATTGTCGATCTGCCGCCGGGTACGGGCGATATCGCGCTATCGCTGGTGCAGACTGTGCCGCTGACGGGCGCGATTGTGGTGTCGACGCCGTCGGACGTTGCGCTGCAGGACGCGCGCAAGGCGATTGAAATGTTCCGGCAGATGAAGGTCGATATCGCGGGCGTGGTGGAGAACATGAGTTATTTTGTTTGTCCGCATTGCCAGCATGAGGTTGATATTTTTTCGCGGGGCGGCGCGGAGAAGATGGCGGAGAAGTTTGGCGTGGCGTTTCTGGGAAGTATTGAGCTTGATCCAGAAGTGCGGAAGTCAGGAGATAGTGGCAAGCCGGTGGTGATTGAGGGGGAGAATTCTCCGCATGCTAAGTCGATTTATGCGTTCGCGAAGAATGTTGTGGCGCGGGTGGGGGAGATTCGGGCTAACGCGCCGGGGAGCGTGATTTCGATTCAGTAAGATCAAAATCCCCACCCTCTCGCAAAAGCGCGAGAAGGGTGGGGCACCCGCCTGGCATTCGTGCCGCGCCCCGGCGAAAGCAGGTTCCTCGCTTCGTTCGGAATGACAAAAATTAGGAAGACTCCCGGAATCTCTGCACTTGCCAGATTGGACTGGGTTCGCGTTTCCCTAACACAAGATCTGCCATCAACTCTCCGATTGCGGGGCCGTGTTTGAAGCCGTGGCCGGAGCCTCCGCCTAGCAGCCAGACATTTTCGTTTTTGGGATGGCGGTCGATGATGAAGTGACTGTCAGGAGTTTGCTCGTATTGGCAGACGCGCGACTCGGTTAGCGGCGCGTCTTTCAGGGCGGGGAAGCGGAAGGCTAGGTATTCGCGGACCCGGTGGATTGTTTCTGGCGAGACTACGCGCTCGCCGTTGGTGGGATCGAAGGCGGGGCCGCGAGTGTCGTCGGCGATCTTGAATCCGCGGCGGCCGCTGCCGGGGATCCCGTACATGAATGGTTCGCGGTGGTCGCCCCATACGGGAAGATGCTTCTCGGTGAAGCGGTCATCGCCGGCGGGCGCGCCGAAGAAGAGGACTTCTTGTTTTGTGGGCTGGATGTTGTTGCCGATGGTCTGCGGGAATAGTTTTCCTAGCCAGGGACCGCAGGCGAAGACGTAGCGGTCGGCTTTGAGGGTTGAGCCCTCGGAGAGCGAGAGCGCTTGGAGCGGGTCATCTTCGAGGCTTGTTTGCCGCCTCGCTTCGCTCGACGGGACAGCCGAGGCGGCTGTCGCTACACGATACTTTCCGCCTGTGGCCACAAACGCACCGACTACGGCTTTGCAACTGGCGCGGGCGTCGAGGTATCCGCAATCGGGCTCGAAGATGCCCCAGTCGACTTCGGAGAAGTTGATCTGCGGCCAGCGCTTTTTCATTTGCGCGGTGGAGAGCCTTTCAGACTTGATCTTTGCCGCTCGCAGCGGCTCCAGCGAGCCGCGCTCGTAGGCGTCATCGCGAGCGGAGGCCATCCAGAGAACGCCGGTGCGATGGAGAAACTGGCGCTTCCACTTGCGCTCATATTTCGCCCATAGCTTGAGGGCGCGGGCGGCCATTTCGGTATAAGGCTGATCGGCGCCATAGGTACCGCGCATGACGCGCGTTTCGCCACCAGAGGAAGCGCGGGAGTTGCCGGGGCCCCAGGCATCGAGCAGAGTGACGCGCGCACCGCGCTCGAGAAGATGAAGGGCGGTCCAGCCGCCGAAGGCGCCGGCGCCGATGACGGCGATGTGGGGGTTGGATTTCATGCGAGAAGAGGATAACAGCAGGTTTCAAAGTTCAAGGTGGCAAAGTGGCAAGGTGGCAAGGTGACCACCGGGGTGAGGTTTCAAAGTTTCGAATGTTTCAAGGTTTCAAAGGAGACCTATATGGTCGGCCGCTAGGAGCTTGGACCGACGAGGTCGTACTACAGTGAGATCTCAAAGCCTTGCCACCTTGCCACCTTGCCACGTTGCCACTTTGAAACCTTGAAACGTTGAAACTTTGAAACTTGCAAACTTGGTAAAATGAGTGTGGAAGCGGTTTCTCCCCTCGGCTGGCGCCGCTCCGGCTGGTATAACTGACAACGAAACATGCCCGCTGACCCCAATATCGGAAATCGCGAACGCGAAATACTGACCGCCATCGTCGAAACGTTTATCTCGACGGGTGAGCCGGTGGGGTCACGCACGCTCTCGCGCTCGAATCGCGAGGGGCTGAGCCCGGCTTCGATTCGCAACGTTATGGCGGATCTAGCGGATGCGGGATATCTGGAGCAGACGCACACATCGTCGGGGCGCATCCCGACGACCGAAGCCTACCGCTACTACGTGGAGCAGATTTCAGGCAATGCGCGGCTGGCGCCGCAAGAAGAGTCAATGATCTCGGAGTCGCTGGCCGGGATCAGCGACGTGCAGGAGTTCATGGAGCGGACTTCGCATGTGCTGTCGCTGATCTCGCGCAATGTAGGCGTGACCGTGGCCACCAGCGGCCCGAAGAATGCGCTGGAGCATGTGTACTTCTCGCGCCTCGGAGATCAGAAAGTCTTGGCGGTGCTGGTGACACGCTCCGGGCTGGTGCGTGACCGGGTACTGCGGCTGGATTTGTCGCAGGTGGATCTTGACCTAGCGGGGCGTTACATCAACGAGAATTTTCGCGGATGGACGATGGAGTCGATGCGCGCCGAACTCGGACGCCGCATCGAACAAGAGCGCAGCGAGTACGACCGGCTGATGAATTCGATCGAGGCTTTGTACAAGCAGGGAGCACTGGCCACGGAGCCGGGCGCGCAAGTCGTTTTCGTGGAAGGAGCATCCAATCTGCTTGCGAGCGAGCAGGACCGGCAGCGGCTACAGGAGATGCTGCGAACGCTGGAAGAGAAAGAAAAGGTTGTGCAGCTGCTGAGCGCCTACTTGGATGTAAAGCAGGAAGCGGTGCGGGTGGTGATTGGACTCGATCAGGCGCTGCCCTCGATGCAGAATTTTGTGCTGATTGGGGCGCCGGCGCATGCAGGGAATGAAGTGATGGGATCGCTGGCGGTCATCGGACCGACGCGCATGGACTATCAGCACACGATCACTGCGGTTTCGTACATCGCGCGGCTGTTCGACAAGATTTTGAATGAATCGGAGTAATGCAGGGGATATGGGGAAATCGAACGGGAAGCAAGAAGTAGAAAATCTTGATGTGGAGCATGAGCTGCCACCAGCGGAGGGAGATGAGCCCTCGGCTGGCGCGAGCGCTCCGACCGCCGACGTGTCTGGCGGTGACGCTGAGTTGCAACGGATCAAAGCCGAGCGCGACACGCTGCTTGACCGCCTGGCCCGCGCACAAGCCGAGTTTGAAAATGCGCGCCGCCGCGCCGCGAAGGAGCAGCAGGAATTCCGCGACTTTGCAACTATGGACAGCCTGAAGACGCTGCTGCCGGTCATTGATAGTTTCGAGCGGGCGCTGCAGGTGAAGTCGGAGCCGGGGGATTTTCGCAGCGGGGTGGAGTTGATCTACAAGCAGCTGCAGGATGCGCTGGGGAAGCTGGGGGTGAAGGCGATTCCGGCGAAGGGCGAGGTGTTCGATCCGCGTTTTCACGAGGCGATCGAGATGGTCGAGACCACTGAAGCGCCAGATCACACGGTGCTGGAAGAACTGCAACGGGGGTATAAGTTCAAAGATCGGTTGCTGCGCCCGGCGATGGTGAAAGTGGCGAAGAATCCGTAGGGTTTGCCTTCAGAGAATGTTATTCCAGGAGTGAGTGCGGGATTTGCTGTTTGTTCTGCGCGTGGGAAGAGCAGGTTCCTCACCGGCGCTTCGCACCGATTCGGAATGACAACTGATCAATGGGGCGCCGAAGAATTAAGGGAAGATTTGTAACGAGAGGCATTTTCTGACTACCAACGCAAAGCGTGATTATTACGAAGTTCTCGGCGTCTCGCGGACGGTGACCGAGGTCGAGTTGAAGAGCGCGTACCGCAAGCTGGCGCTGCAGTACCATCCGGACCGAAATCCGAACAATCCGGATGCGGAGGAGAAGTTCAAGGAAGTCAGCGAAGCGTACGGCATCCTCGCTGATGCCGAGAAGCGCGCGGTCTACGACCGCTACGGACATGCCGGCCTGGGCGGAGCGGCACAGGGGGCTGGCGGCATCGATCCGACGGTGTTCCAGGATTTCAACGATATCTTCGGGGAGTTTTTCGGTTTTGGCGATCTATTTGGCGGTGGCGGAGGACGTCGGGGCAACCGGGTACAGCGCGGCGCCGATTTGCGCGAGGATCTTACGCTCGAGTTTGAAGAGGCGTACTTCGGCAAGCAAACCCAGGTTACAGTGCGCCGGCATGAAGCCTGCGAAGAGTGCCACGGCTCAGGTTCGGCGCCGGGCAAGGGCCGCACCGCGTGCCGATCGTGCAATGGACGCGGACAGGTTCGCTATCAGCAGGGATTTTTCAGCATCGCGCGTACGTGTCCGACGTGCCAGGGCGCGGGCAACGTCATTACCGATCCGTGCCCGAAATGCAAAGGGGAAGGACGCGTGTTGCGGCAGCGCACGGTGGATGCCAAGATTCCTCCGGGAGTCGAAGATGGGACCCGCATCCGCTTCTCCGGAGCTGGAGAAGTCGGGGCGTTCGGCGGCCCGGCGGGTGATCTTTATGTTGTTCTGCATGTGAAAGAGCATGCGTTTTTCGCGCGCGAGGGCAACGACCTTCATTGCGTGGTCCCAATCTCTGTGGCGCAGGCGGCGATGGGCGCGGAAATTCGGGTTCCGACCATGGACAGCGAACACGTGTTGAAAATCCCCGATGGAACGCAGCCGGGAACCACGTTCCGGATTCGCAGCAAGGGCGTGCCGGTGCTGAACGGCCACGGCAAAGGCGATTTGTATGTAGAAGTGCGAGTACAGGTTCCGACGCGACTCAACAAGCGTCAGAAAGAGCTGCTGCAGGAACTCGACGCGCTCACCCAGGTCGACAACCAGCCGCTGCTGCGCTCGCTGCTTGGCAAAGTAAAAGACATGTTCGGATAAGAGATTCTGATCTCCGCTTCGGCGAAGCTTCGTGTTGCTCGCTTTGATTTGCCGACTTACTCCCACCTCCCAATGACCCGCCGCCGATGGATTGCAGACGAATTCTCTGAAAATCGCGCAGCCCTGACGGGCGAACACGCCGACCATCTGGTGCGGGTGCTGCGCGTCCGGGTTGGGCAGGAGTTCGACATTGCAGTCGGCGATCAGGTGCGTCGGGGCAGTGTCCTGACTGTTGAACCCAGGCGAGTCGAGTTCGAACTTGGGGAAGTTGTTAGCTCGGCGCAGTCCGTCAACATCACGCTGCTGCTTTCCATTTTTAAGTTTCACCGAATGGAATGGGCGATTGAAAAATGCACGGAGCTTGGTGTTCTCAGAATTGTTCCCGTCATTGCGAGACGATCGGATGCGCACCTTGCCGCGTCGTCGGCGAAGAGAGTCGAGCGCTGGCGCAAGATCGCACTGCAGGCCGCGGAACAATCGCGGCGCGCTGCGCCTGCTGAAATCTCCGAACCAGCGAAGCTGAAAGATGCCGTTGGAGGCGCGACCGGGCTGCGGATTCTGCTTTCTGAATCCGAACGGCAGGTGCGGCTGAGCGACATCCTCAATTCTCATGTTGAGGAAGTCACCCTTGCCATTGGCCCGGAAGGCGGATGGACCGAAGATGAGCTCCAGATTTTTCGCGATGCCGGATGGATTTCTGCGTCCTTGGGCTCGACTATTCTGCGGGCAGAGACGGCTGCCATCGCGGCGACGTCAATTACGATTTCAGGTGTGAGTCAGTGATCTTGGCGGCAGTTCTCGGTCGGGCTTATGGTTTGAGGCGGCATCCACACCCATGCGGGTGCTATGCTGACGGGCAATGGCAGTATTGAAGTCGAGCGCGCGGCCAACATTCACTCCTGACGATCGACAACGGGAAGCCATCGAACACGTCGCTGGGCCCATGCTTGTCGTCGCTGGAGCAGGTACCGGCAAGACCTCGGTTCTCACCTACCGAATCGAGCGCCTGGTGCGCGAAGGGCATGCGCGATCGGATGAAATCCTTGCGCTGACCTATACCGTCAATGCCGCAAAGGAAATGCAGGAGCGGCTGCGCAAACTGCTCGGCGGAAAGACGGTTAACGCGCTCACGTTTCACGACTATTGCCTCAAACTGCTCAAGCAGGTGAATCAGGACTTTGGCGTCCTGGATGAAAAGGATCTGTGGATTTATCTGCGGCGGCGTATTCGTGAACTTCGCCTCGAACATTACATCCGCGCGGCAAACATCGGGCAATTTCTGAACGACCTGCTGGAGTTTCTGAGCCGGTGCCACGACGAACTGATCACGCCCGAGCGTTATAGCCAGTACGTGGAGAAGGTAGCCAGCGGCGAACTGCCGCTGCCGCGAGTGGTGAAATCGAAGAATGTTCTGGAGGATTCCGAAATCCTGGCGCGTTGCCGGGAAATCGACCGTGTCTTTACGACGCTGGAGCGCTGGCTGCGCGAAGACAACCTGGGCACCTTCAGCCACATGATTACGCGCGCCCACGCGCTTCTGCACTCGGATGAGAGCGTGCTGACGGCCGCGCGTTCTGGGGCACGATTCATTCTGGCGGACGAATTTCAAGACGCGAATTTTGCGCAGATCAAGATTCTTGCGCGTCTTGCCGGCGCAGAAGCCAACATTTTCGCGGTCGGAGACCCCGACCAGGCGATCTATCGGTTCCGCGGAGCCTCGAGTGCGGCGTTTGAACTATTTCACCGCCATTTCCCCAAGTCGCAGCTGGTTGTGCTCGGGAAAAATCGCCGCTCGACGACGCCGATTCTGCGAACGGCTTTCGCTCTTATCGATGAGAATCCGCCGGTATTTGCATCTCACGCTGACGGATCGCTTGCCTATCGCCGCGCGCCTTTGGAGTCTGCGCGACAAGAAGACGCCGCTGCCGCGGGAAGCCAGCTTTCGAGCCTTCCCGTAATTGCGGTCGTCACCACCGACCGCGATGCTGAAGGCCCCAATGTGGTCAGCTACATTCGGGAAACGCAGAGAAAAATGAAATGCAAGTGGTCAGAGTTCGGCATTCTCTACCGGCAGCACTTTCACCGGGACGAAGTGGTGGAGGGGCTGGCCGAGGAGGGGATTCCATTCCAGATCGAGAGCATGGATATTTCCGACACGCCGCAGGTTCGCGACCTGTTCGCGTGTGTGAACGCCGTGGTGTCTGGCGGTGACGACGTCAGCTGGCTGCGGGTTGCGGCGTTGCCGTGCTTCCACGTTGATCCGGAGCAGCTCCGCAACCTGATGCGAGATATTGCGCGCAGCAATCGCGAAAGCAAAGTTGTGCCGCTCTCCTCGGCGATCGACCGGATTGCGGGCGGCGCCGAAGTAGCCGCTGCGGTGCAGCGGACACGAGAGGAGATCCAGCGGGTCGAAGCGCAGGCGCGCGCCGCGATCGGCATTATCGTGCAGCGGTTCGCGCTCGATACTTCTTCTCCGATTCTCCAGGCGGCGCTGCAATTCGTGAGCGATTGGGAACGACGGAAGCTCAATAAGACGACGAAGCTCGAGGAACTGGCTGGATACCTGCAGTATTTTCGCGAGGCGGGCGGAGTTATACCGTTGCAGTCCGGCGGCGAAGATGAGAACGCCGTTCGCCTGATGACAGTTCATGGCGCCAAGGGGCTGGAATTTCCTCATGTTGTCGTGCTGCGCGGAGTCAAGGGTTCATTTCCAACCTACTTTCGCGAGAAGCTGGTTGCATTTCCCCGCGAACTGCGCGACGCTGATTCGCTTACCGAGGCTGACGACTCAGCTCTTCACAACGAAGAGGAGCGGCGGCTGTTTTACGTGGCCATGACGCGCGCCCGGGACTCGCTGCGCATCTACGCCAAGGAAGGGATCGGCAAGAACGATAAGACGCCGCCGGGGTACGTGCGCGAGTTGATCGGGAATCATTCGCTTGCGCCCTGGTTTCGTCACATGCCCGCGAGCGGCGCGCAGGCTACGTTCGACATGGCTGCGGGAGCGTCGCCGTTGTTTCCCTCCGAATCGCAAACCTCGCGGTGGTTCGAATTGGACGTTTTGCCTGGGTTGCAGAATCGCCTGAGCGCGTCGGCCGTTGACACCTACGAGCGGTGTGGGCTGCGGTTCAAGCTGGAACGCGACTGGCGCATCCCGGGCACGCCGGCAGCGGCCATGCAATACGGCGCGGCGGTTCACCGGGTGCTCAAAACGTATTTCGATTCCGTCCAGTTCGGGCGGCCAAAGAGCGACGCTGAGTTAATCGATCTATTTGTTACGGACCTGCGGGACGCTGGAATGCAGGAGGACTACCAGCGTGAGCTCTACGAAGGCCTGGGGGTTGAGCAGTTGAGAGAGTTCATCGCCGCGGCGCGAACCATTTCCGCGTCGCAGATCTTGCACACGGAGCAGCCGTTCGAGATTCGCATCGCTGGAACGGTAGTGTCGGGGCGAATCGACCGTATCGATCGCCGGCCGGATGGAACGGTCGCCATCGTCGACTACAAGACAGGCAAGGCACGCGACCAGGAGGATGCCGACGATAGCCTGCAACTTTCGCTGTATGCGATCGCGGCGCGGGAAAAGTGGGGATACGATGTCGGCGCGCTCATCTTTTACAACCTGGAAGAGAACGTTCCGGTAGTCACCGTTCGGAGTGAGTCGGAATTGATGGCGGCGCGGGAAAAGGTGGAGTCGGTGGCAAAACAGATCGCGGAAGGTAAGTTCCAGGCGAAGCCCGGCATTCATTGCAACTTTTGCGCCTATCGAACGTTGTGTCCGGAGAAGGAGAAACGCATCCCGCAAAAACCGGTCAGGGCCGAGGGGATGACGAATTGAGATGCGGAAGGGATGATGCGATTCCCGCGGCGGAGTTCGAAGGAAAACTTAGGGAGCAAAAACTTAGGGGACGCTTTGTGCGTCCCCTTTTGACTTCGTACTGAACTGTCTTAGTGCTTCTTTTTCTTCTTTGCCTTTTTCTTGGTTGCCATTGTTTCTATTCTCCCTTCCATTCTTCATGGAAAATTTGCAACGCTGTTTTGTTGCAACTAGTTGAAACATAGAGTTATTGAAAAATGAAGTCAAGAAAAAAATGATCATGCAAACGTCGAAGTGCGTGTACCAAAGTCACGCTGAGCAGAACGCGATTCGAAAAAGTCAACAGAATTTTTTTCGCAAGATGCGCACGCGCACGGGATTGGAGACTTGAAAGCGTCTCCCTTTTGATTTGTGGAGTTGGTGCGTGAAGTTTTCATGATCCCGAGAGAATGGAGTGCAGCTGGTGGCAGACATGCGCGATCGCAGCTTTTTCTTCACGCGCCCATCTATAATTGAAAACGCGAAATCTTCGTGGGAGCTTTGATTTATGGCCTCTTTAGACGATGTGGTGATTATTTCCGGCTGCCGGACGCCGGTAGGAAAATTTCAGGGCAGCCTTGCCGATTTCACGGCGCCGCAGCTTGGAGCGATCGCAGTGCGCGAAGCGGTGAAGCGCGCGGGCGTCGATCCGGGGCAAGTCGACGAATGCATTATGGGCAATGTCGTGTCCGCTGGGCTCGGGCAGAATCCGGCGCGGCAGGCCGCAATCTTCGGCGGACTTGCTCCGACGACAGGTGCCATGACAATCAACAAAGTTTGCGGTTCAGGATTGAAAGCAGTAGCACTCGCTGCGCAAGCGATTCAGACGGGCAACAGTTCGATTGTCGTTGCCGGCGGCATGGAGTCGATGACGAACGCGCCATATCTGCTCCCGCAGGCCCGCAAGGGATACCGTCTTGGCAATGCGCAGGTGGTCGATTCGATGGTGCACGACGGGCTTTGGGATATTTACAACGACTACCACATGGGCATCACGGGGGAGAATGTTGCAGAGAAATATGGCATCACCCGCGAAGAGCAGGATGAGTTTGCGGTGAACTCGCACCGCAAAGCGGTTTCCGCGATCAAAGAGTGCCGATTCAAGTCGCAGGTTGTGCCGGTGGAGATTCCGGCGAAGAAGAAAGGCGCGGCTCCGACGATTTTCGATAAAGACGAGAGCCCGCGCGAGGACACGACTATCGAAGTTCTGCGCGCGTTGAAGCCCGCATTCAAGAAAGATGGAACCGTAACGGC
The DNA here is from genome assembly GCA_035501655.1 of Candidatus Solibacter sp. Lineage (GTDB taxonomy): Bacteria > Acidobacteriota > Terriglobia > Terriglobales > Acidobacteriaceae > Sulfotelmatobacter. Next base: position 19,751 of record DATJVU010000006.1, on the reverse strand, counting down.
CGGTAACGCTCCGGGAGTGAACGACGGCGCGGCAGCGGTAGTTGTCACGAGCGCAACACGGGCGAAGGAACTCGGCGCCAAGCCGATGGTGCGGATCGTGGCGCAGGCGACCAGCGGCGTGGAACCGAAGTGGGTCATGATGGCGCCGGTGGGCGCGGTGCAGAAAATCTGGGAGAAGACCGGCTGGAAAAACGAAGACGTTGATCTCTACGAATTGAATGAGGCGTTTTCGGTGCAGGCGCTGGGCGTGATGCGGGAGTTGAAGCTCAATCCCGACAAAGTGAATGTGAATGGCGGGGCGGTGGCGATCGGGCATCCGATTGGAGCTAGCGGGGCGCGAGTTTTGGTTACGCTGATTTATGAAATGATCCGCCGCGATGTGAAGCGGGGGATCGCAGCGCTTTGTCTTGGCGGAGGGAATGCCGTGGCGATGGCGGTAGAGCGTTAGGGTAAAGGTGAAACGACGCCCACGACCAGAGCCGCTTCTCAGATGGCCCATTGGGTAACCACTTCTTGCTGTGTTTATGTCCTTAAAGGAAAGGAGCTCTGCGATGGCGAAGAGCATCGATCTGTTCCTCAGCCATAACAATGCCGACAAACCGTGGACTGAGGGCTTGGCAGGGGCTGTAGAAGCCGATGGCAGCGGCCCACCTTTGAAGGTGTTCTTTGACAAGTGGGACATACCACCCGGGGGCGACATCCCCGCCGAGTTAGAACAAGGGCTCCAGAACAGCCGATACGTGGGACTGGTCCTCTCGCCAGAGTCAGTGGCGTCCGATTGGGTAACGCTGGAGCGATCCACGGCGATCTATCGCGACCCCAGGGCGCGAGAGCGAAGCCTGATTCCCCTGTTGCGGCGGGATTGCAACATCCCTGACATGCTCGCGCGTTTGAGGTATATCGACTTTCGACGCGACGCAGACTTCAACGATGGCTTGGACACTCTCGTTGGAATTCTCCGTGGGCGGCCTGCAAAAAGAGGTGGGGAACAAGACGCCTCAGAGGTTCATTTTCGAGAGGATGCTGCTCTGTTGAAGCAACACCGGAAAATTTTCGATCGGCCGGCGTTCAAGGTGCCATGCATTTGGGAGTTGTTCATCAGGGAACTCATTCAGGCAATCGATGATACCGTTGCTGCCATCAATACGGGCAGCCTATTCTCCCGCTCGGGGAGGCTACTGTCATCCTTTTCTGACCAGAACGAGTACCGTCGGCCCGAGTTTAAGGAGGCCTTCTCCCGTATTACCGAAAAACTGATAGGCCTCAAGCGCCAAGCTACTGAGTTTGAGGAATTCTTCCGCCGCGTGAATCCTAGGTATTCGCACCACGAGAACTTTTATGCGATGGTCATGTCATTCCACCCGACCGAAGACGCGTCCGCCATTAAGAGACTTGTTGGTTTTATGGATTCTATCGACAGATTGCGCAACGAGATCCTCGGTGAGTTGAATGTACTGCTTTCCAAATGCGGGGAAGAGGCCTTCAAGGAAATCGAACTGAGCAGCGTAATCCTCAAGAAGGGGGAAATCGGAGGGGCTGACCGAATTGCACGGTTTCTAGAATAGAAAAGTGACTCCACAGCTCAAATGAGACTTAGGGGTCAGCTTGCACCCGCTACCGGCAACGTTACAGTGAAGACCGCACCGCCATCGGGAGCGTTGGCGGCTTCCACGCTGCCGTTGTGTTCTTTCATCACCGATTTGCAGATGCTCAGTCCCAGGCCGGTGCCGCGGCCGGGGCGCTTGGTCGTGTAAAACGGGTCGAAGATGCTCGCCAGATTTTCTTTCGGAATGCCGGGTCCGTCGTCGTGGAAGCTGATCCATACAGAACTATCGGCTCGCCCCAGCCGAATTCTCAATGTGCCCTTGTCGCGCTCCTCGCGGATGGCCTGTTCGGCATTCACGATCAGATTTAGAAAAACCTGCATCAGCTGGTGCGGATCGCCCAGTGCGTAGGGCACGCCGCTCTCTTTCAGAAAATCGACGGTGATGTTGTTTTTGCGCAGCGAGTAGGCGTGCAGGTTCAGCGTGCGCTCCACGACTTCGTTCAGGTTGATCTTGCTCTTGCCCGGCGCGGGCGGGCGCGAAAAGTAGGTCAGGTTTTGCACAATATCGGCTGCGCGGCGCGCCTGCTGCTGCAGCATCCCGAGTTGCTTGCGGGAGGTTTCGTTGGTCTCGGTGTCTTGCAGGAGTTCGCTGACGCCGAGAATGCTGGTCAAGGGATTGTTGAGCTCGTGAGCGACGCCACCGATCATGGCCCCCATTGCCGCGAGCCGTTCGCTTTGTACGACCTGCTGCTCCAGCTTGCGTTCAATGGTGATGTCACGCACGGAAATGATGACGCCGTTGATCTTGCCCTCCGAATCGACCAACTGGCTGCCCGAGGCGCGCATGGTTCGCCAGGTTCCGTCGCGGTGCTTGGCGCCGTATTCGGCGGACCAGAAAGCCTGCTGACCGGAGACGACGGTACGATAGAGCGAAGCCAGCTCCGGAGAATGGTCTTCGAGGTCCGAGATCTTTTTGCCCAGCATTTCCTCGGGGGCGCAGCCGAGGAGATCGCGTGCACGCTTGCTGACGAAGGTGTAACGCTCCTCCAGGTCCACGACGAGAATCAGGTCGGGGAAGCTCTCGAGCAACCGGCCGCGGAACTCTTCCTGCTGCGCCAGTTGCTTTTCCATCTTTCGCTTTTCGGTGATGTCGACAAGCGTTCCCTGGTAGCGAATGATGTTGCCTGCGGCATCCCAGACGGCGCGCGACGAATCGAGAAATACCGCGGCTGCTCCATCCTTGCGCTTCAGCCTGATTTCACGAGTGCGCACGCCGCCGCGATCTGAGACAGCCCGGCCCAGCACCGGCTGCTGTGCTCCATCCACATTCAGCGCGGCGGCGTCCAGCATCAGGAGGTCTCGCTTGTCGCCGTATCCCAGCATCGAGACCAGTGCGGGATTCGCATCGAGCAGCTTGCCTTCGGGTGTACAGAAGTAAACGCCCTCCTGCAGGGTCTCGAATAATTCCGTGAAGCGCATTTCTTTTTCGCGCTGCTCGGTCACGTCGCGACCCAGCATGCTGGCGCCCACGACCTCGTCGCCCTTGAGGATGCCGTTGACCACGCAATCGAAATAGAGCGGCCGGGAGTTGTTTTTCAGGCGAATTCGCACCGTGCCGGCCCAGCGCTTTTTCTGCAGGAACCACCCTACGCTGCGCTCCATCTCCTCCTGCGACGGTTCTTCCACAAAGTCATGAAACTTCTTGCCCACGAGCTCGGAGTAGGAGGCGCCGGTGAGCTCGGTAATTCTTTTGTTGACGGTGCGCAGGGTGCCATCGAGAGAGACGGCGCAGGCCGGATCGTCGAAGGAATCGATCAGCTCCTTGAAGTTGCGCTGCGACCGCATGATGACCTGGCTGAGCTGATCGAGCTGCTCTTCCGAGGGAGCGGCGCCAACGTGCTCCTGTAGTCCCTGGAGAAGGCCTTTGAGTTCAACCACCTCGCGGCGGCGGCCATAGGCGTAAACGGCCAGCAAGACGGAGAGAATCAGGACACCCACCGCCATCGGCCCCAGATGGTAGGGCAGGTCCTGCAGGCGTTCCCAGGCCAGCGCGGCGAAGCCGGCCGCCAGCAGGATCATGAACATGAGCAGCCAGCGCCAAAGCTTCGACTCTTCGCGTTCGAGATTTCCCGGAGATCCGGGTGCACGCGGGATGTTGGGAGGCTTTGGGGACATGGAGGAAAGGCCCGTACTTTCTGATTTCAGATCATTCTATACAAGCGCCCTAGTGGGTCGCGCATTGGCGATCTCGATAACCCCTGGGGGAGAGGTGGTTGTTATGTATCTTTTGGCCGATTAATTCCCAAATCGAGACGGGTCGAGTTTTCCACATAGTGGAAGTGACGTTCGTCACAGCCAAGGCGACGCGAACTCGGTAAGGTAGACGCGAAGTCAGGTTGCTGTTCAAGCGTGTCTCCAAAAGCAAGCGCAATCGGGTGCCCCACTTCCCAAACTCCTAGGCGGGAAGTGGGGATTTTTGCCATCAACCAATGAAATCGGCGAGCAGACGTGCCTCTGCGTTGAGGAGGCGGTGTTTTCTCGCAAGGAAGAGAAGGGCCTGACGCCATCCCCGCATGCTTTATAAGACCCTAAGTGCCGCCGTCTTCGGCATTGACGCTAATATCATTCAGGTGGAAGTAGATTGCTCGGGCATCAAGACGGATCAGGACCACTTCCACACCGTCGGGCTGCCGGACGCGGCGGTGCGCGAAAGCCGAGACCGGGTTCGGGCGGCCCTGAAGAATTGCGGTTATGACATTCCGCCAACCCACATCACCATCAATCTGGCGCCGGCTGACATAAAAAAGGAAGGATCGGGATTCGACTTGCCGATGGCGCTGGGCATTGTCGGAGCGTATGGCGGTTTGACCAAGAAAGACGTCCCGGATTGTCTGTTTGTGGGAGAGCTATCACTCGATGGCGGCGTACGCGGTGTGCGCGGCGCACTACCGATCGCGCTCGAGGCCCGCGGGCGCAAAATCTCGCGCCTGGTTGTGCCGGAAGCGAATGCGAAAGAAGCCGCCATGGTGGGCGGTGTCGATGTCTATCCGGTGCGCTCGTTGCTCGACGTGATCCACTTTGTGAATTCGAGCAACGGGATCGCGCCCATCAAATCGGATGGTGATTCTTTACTGCGTGAGTCACAACAGTTTTTCGTCGACTTCAAAGATGTACGCGGCCAGCAGACGGCCAAACGCGCCATGGAGATTGCCTGCGCCGGCGGCCACAACATTCTGATGGTCGGTCCTCCGGGGTCGGGCAAAACCATGCTGGCGAAGCGCATGCCGACTATCCTCCCGCCTTTCACTTTTGAAGAGGCGCTGGAGACGACAAAGATTCACAGCGTAGCGGGCGTGCTTGATCAGAGAAGCGGCCTGGTCGGCACGCGCCCATACCGGGCGCCGCACCATACGATCTCGGATGCGGGCCTGATAGGTGGCGGAGTGATTCCGCGGCCGGGAGAAGTCTCGCTCGCGCATAATGGCCTGCTTTTTCTGGATGAGTTACCGGAGTTTCCCCGCAACGTGCTGGAAGTGCTGCGTCAGCCGCTGGAGGATGGCACGGTATCAATTGCTCGCGCGTCGATGTCGCTAACGTTTCCCGCGCGCTTCATGCTGGCGGCGGCGATGAATCCGTGCCCCTGCGGATTTCACAACGACCGCACGCGCGACTGCCAGTGCACTCAGCCCATGATCCAGCGCTACATCTCGAAAATCTCCGGCCCGCTGATGGACCGCATTGACATCCACATCGACGTGCCTGCGGTGAATTATAAAGAGATGCGCAGCGGAGCAGAGCCAGAGGGATCTGCCAAAATTCGGGAGCGGGTCGTGCGAACGCGGGCCAAACAGCTTGACCGCTTTTCCAAGGCGCATTCGCGCGAGAGACTATACTGCAACGCGCAGATGAGCTCCCGCCACATTCGGACTTTTTGCGAACTCTCCGCCGACTGCGAGCGTCTGCTCGAACGGGCCATGACCCAGCAGGGACTCAGTGCACGCGCGCATGATCGTATTTTGAAAGTGGCGCGCACGATCGCGGATCTGGAGGAGGCAGCAAATCTCGAGCCGAAGCATATTGCTGAGGCGATTCAGTACCGGAGTCTGGATCGGACATATTGGGCGTGAAGGGCTGATGCAAGTACGGAGCCCGATGCGAATAGTCACCACAGAATCACAGAGGCACAGAGAAGGCGGGGTAAGAGATCCTCGGACCAGTCCCATTATCGGGGCGGCTATCGAGGTTCATCGCCAACTCGGTCCGGGGCTATTGGAATCCGCCTATGAGCAGTGCCTTTGCCATGAGCTCTATCTTCGAGGGATGGATTTTGAACGTCAGGTTGACCTCCCTGTTTCATACAAGGGACTGATGCTCGACTGCGGTTACAGGATTGATCTGATCGTCAGTCAGAAAGTGATTGTCGAACTGAAGTCTGTAGAACGAATCCTTCCGGTTCACGAAGCGCAACTCCTGACGTATATGAAGATCTCGCGTAAACCGGTCGGGCTTCTTATTAATCTCAATGAGCCGTTGTTAACGCGAGGAATCATCCGAAGAGTTCTTTAAGGTCAAATCTTTTCTCTGTGTCTTTGTGACTCTGTGGTGAAGAATGACCTTTTACCTCCGGTCGAAGGTAGTTCAGAATCCCTTGGCCTTCAGTAGCGTGTCCACATCTTCCGGGTGAATGGCGCGGGTGAGCGCGTCCTCGCGGCTCAGGTCGCCTTGAACGACGAGCTGTGCCAGGGATTCTTCGAGGGTGAACGATCCCTGCTTGCGGGTGATGGTGATCTCCTGATGGAGATGCTGCAGGGCGTTTTTGCGAATGTGCTGGCGGGCGCCGTAGCCGAGCATCAATAGTTCTGCGGCTGGAACGCGTCCGCCGTTCTTGCGCGGAATTAGCGTCTGGGTCAGCATCGCCGTGAGGGCCATTGCCATTTCGGAGCGTACGGAATGTTGCCGCTCCAGGGGAAACGAATCGGCGATGCGTGAGACTGTGGAAGCCGCATCGGTGGTGTGAAGCGTCGTAAACACGAGGTGACCGGTCTCGGCTGCCGATAGCGCGATCCGAGCTGTTTCCGGATCGCGCATTTCGCCGACTACGATGACGTCGGGAGCTTGTCTTAACGCGGCGCGCAGAGCGGTAGGGAAGTCGGGAGCGTCGATGCCGATTTCGACCTGCTCGATCACGCTGCGCACGTGGGCGTGCTCGTATTCGATCGGATCTTCGATCGTGACGATGTGCCGCGCGTCGCGCTGGTTCATCTCGTTGACCAGGGCCGCGAGCGTCGTGGTTTTGCCCGATCCCGTGGCGCCGCCGATGATCACCAGTCCGCGCTGCAGATTGGCCAGTGCCGCGACGCCGGACGGAAGGTGCAGATCAGCAAGTAACGGAACCCGCGAGGGCAATGCGCGAACCGTGGCTGCGGTGCGTCCGCGCTCGCGATGCAGGTTGATGCGGAAGCGTCCCAGGCCCTCGATGCGATAAGACGAATCGCCGATGCAGTCGCGCGCGAAATCCTCGCGCGCGTGTGGCGCCATGGCCGGCAGCACAGCATTCTCGATTTCATCACCGGTCAGAAGAGCCGATCCGATGGCCACCATCGCGCCTTCGATGCGAACTGCTGCCGCGGCGTCGGCGACCAGCAGTAAGTCGCTGCCCTTGAGCGAGATCAAATTCCGCAGCCATTCGTTGAGCTGTGCGGGTTCCTGCCTGCTTTCGGAATGGATGAGTTGCACACGCGCATTGGCTTCCGCTGTCATATTCTCTGCATCTCTTTCCCCTCTAGGATGCCGGTGGCGGTCCAGATGTTCCAAAGAAGAATCCGTGCATACTTCAACGGAACGATCTTGGCGAATCTTCTTGCGCCCTCAACATTTTGCACCCTTTTTAGCCACGGCCTACGTATAAGGTGAGTGAAGGCGAAGGCCCTATGGCCCTGGCGGAGCGCGTACCGACGCGAGACGATGTGCAAAATTTTGCAGCAGTGGACTTTGCCAACCTCGTCCGCCGCCATCAGGCCATGGTGTTCAGCATCGCCATGCATTTTCTCGGCGACCCGTCGTCTGCCGAGGAGCTGGCGCAAGACGTTTTCCTGCAGTTGCACGCGAACCTGAAGTCGCTGAAGTCGGAAAGTCATTTGACTTTCTGGCTGCGCAAGGTGACGGCGCACCGCTGCATCGACTGGAAACGCAGACGCAGGCTACCGCAGGTCAGTCTGGATGATGCGCCTGAGCCTTCGGTCCCGGGGCAGGCGGGCGATCCATTTCTGGCGCGACGGCTTCGGCAATACGTTGCATCGCTGCCGGAGAAGGCGCGGCTGGTGGTAATTCTGCGCTATCAGGAAGACCTTGGGCCGGAGGACATTGCCGAAGCTCTGGCAATGCCGGTGGCCACCGTAAAAAGCCATTTGCAACGTTCGCTTGCCATGCTGCGCGAAAAAGTGACACGCGCGATGGGAGAAATCACTCGATGACCCTGCCGGAGAATGAACTCAAACATGCGCTTCGGCGCCGGGAGCCGCCAGAGGGTTTTGCTGAGCGGGTACTGGCGCGTGTGGAGCAGGAGGGCACACGCAAAACCCAGAAGGCAAGAGAATCGCTTCTTGACTTTTTCACACGGCCGATCTTGCGTTGGGCCACAGTGGGCGCAATGTGCGCCGTGCTGGTTGCGGGAGGATTTTATTACCGTCATGGGCAGGAACTGAGAGCACAGCGGGAACGTGCACAGGGCGAAGCCGCCAAGCAGCAGCTGATGCTTGCACTGCGTATTGCCGGCAGCAAATTGCAAATCGCGAAAGCCAAGGTCATCGAGACGAGTGTCGAAAACAAGAACCGAGAGGTGAAGGAGTAAGCCATGAGAAAGACACTTCTGTTGATGTTGCTGCTGGCGGCGCCGATCACGGCGCGCGCGCAGGAGTTCAAAATTCCACCCAACATCGATCGACTCTCTGCCAAGGCTAAAGAGACGGTCGAGGTCACGATGGAAGGCCCAATGTTGCGCTGGGCGAGCAAGTTTCTCTCTGCCGAAGATCCAGAAGAGGCGAAGTGCGCCAAGCTGGTGCAAAACCTGCGCGGCATCTACGTGCGTAGCTTCGAGTTCGACAAAGAAAGCGCGTACAGCAACGAGGATGTCGAACAGCTTCGCGCCCTGGTGCATTCGCCCGAGTGGACGCGCGTGGTCGGCGTGCGCAGCGTGCATGACGGCGAGAACGTCGACGTCTACTTCAAACTGGAGAACGACAAAATGGCGGGCATTATCGTGATCGCGGCGGAGCCGAAGGAGCTGACCTTCGTCAACATCGTGGGCCCAATCGATGTCGACCAGTTGGCCGATCTGGGAGGCGAATTCGGCATCCCGCGGCTTGATACGAGCAGTGCCAAGAAGGGAGACCGCCGATGAAATCGCCGACGGCTCCGGTTCTTCTGATTTCTCTGGTCGTGCTGTGCGCGATTACAGTCGCCAACGCCAGCGACCATGAATTCAAGGGCGTTGTCCACGCCATCGAGGCGAACTATGGGGTGCATCACATGCACATTCCGCTACTGGGCTTCGCGATGTTCTTTGCGCGGCCAGAAGGCGTGAGCGGAATGAAGCTCGCGGTTTTTGAAAATTTTCATTTCTCGGGTGAATCCGAACACGTCACGCACCTGATCGAAGACTCTCTGGGCGAGGGCTGGTTCCCATTTGTGAAGGTGAGGTCGAAGGCCGACTCTGAGACAACTTTGATCTACACCAATCCGTCCGGCGGCAAGATGCGCATGATGATCGTGAGCCTCGAGGCCACTGAGGCGACGGTTGTCGAATTCAATCTCTCGGAGCGCAGCATTCAAGGCTGGCTGAAGGAGCCCGGGGAGATGGCGGATGACCATCGGCACCATCACTTGGACTGAAAGGGAGGGGCGGACGCATTCGTCCGCCCGCGCGCAAGCCGACTCTATCCGCGGCCGCGGAACTGGATGATTCTTCTGCGGTCGCGTTTGGATGGACGTCCCATCGGTAAAATTTCGAACTCACGCGAAGCCCGACGCTCGGCGGCAACTTTCAGACGCATTTCGCGGCTGGCCTCGGTTTCGCGATAGAGCTTTTGCGCTTCAGGAGCGGGACCGCGCACATCGCTCAGCCCTAGTACTTCAATTTCGAAATCACCACCGTCGTTTGTGATGCGCAGCGAATCGCCGAGGCGAACCTCGCGCGCCGCCTTTGCAGTTTGGCCATTGGACTGGATTCGATTTAGATCACAAGCTTTCTTGGCGAGCGTTCTGGTCTTGAAGAATCTCGCTGCCCAAAGCCAGAGATCCATGCGCACGTTGCTCATGGAGTTATTTTCCTACAACTCAGTTTTCTTTCCGAGAAAAAGCCCCACTTCTGACGCAGAGTTCGCGTCAGAAATGGGGCACCCGTTTCGAGCGACACTTAGTCCTACTGAATTTCCGCCGGCGCTCCCGCGATCTGCCAGGCAAATCCCAAGAACGACGACGCGGTCAGATCGATCGCGGGTTCGACTGTGGAGTAGGACTGGACGTTGTCCTGATAGACCGCGCCGTTGCCGTTGAAGGCGGCGAATTGGTCCTTGCCGTTAGGCGGGCAGGTCGCCATTCCGTACAGCGTTCCAGTGGCGGCGAATGAATTCGGCCCTTCAACGACTGCGCCCAGCAGGAATGGTGGCCCGTTCGGAGGCACCGGCACAAGATTGGCCACCTGATGCTGCATGCAAAGCGGGAAGGTGCTGCCGTCGCCGACGATCAGCGACGTGCCCCAGGCGTTCGCTCCCAGCACATTTGCCTGCCAGCGATCTCCGTAGGCCGCGTAGGTTGTCGAACTGGTCAGATAGTCGTATTCATGCGCCATGACCACTAGACCGCCGCCGTGGGTGGCCGTGTCGTACGTGCCCCAGGGATATCCGAACCCGAAGGGGTCTGTGGCGGACTGGGCGACGGCGTTGTCCAGTTGCTTCTTCAGATCGGCGAGCAGAGCCGCCTTCGAAGTGGCAAGTCCCGTGGGATTTCCTGCCGCCTCGATCGCGCGGTATAACTCAAAATGGGCGAGGCCGCTTACGTCGTAAAGGTTCAGCGTATCGCCGGCATCGTTGGGCCCGTTGATGTACGCATTTGCCCATGTGGCTGACTTGCGCAGGTAGAAGATGGGATCGTTGTGTGGCAGTCCCGCGGGAAGATTCGTTGCGCCCTCGAGCGCGAAGAACAATTCCGCAGCACCCAGCTCCATGTCGTCGCGCCATTCGCTTTCGGAATAGAAATCGAAGGGCGCTGTGGTCAGCAGGTTTCCGGTGGGTGGAGTGTTCGCCAAATCGAAGACGTGCTCGGCAGAGAGCAGGCACTGGTTGGCATATTCGCGGTTGCTGGCCACAAAGACCTGGTAGCACAGTCCAAAGTCGGCGGCGAGGCGCCCGGCGAGATTTGGGCTGATCGGCGCTCCCGAACCACCTTCAGTATTTTGAAACACAGGCCGGTAGCAGATGTACTGCGTGCCATCCGAGCATCCGGAGTAGTGGTCGTCGTCCTGAGGCAGACGCCAGATGTCATGGTCGCCCAGATAATGCGCTCCGCCGGAGGCCACGCCGACCTGGTAGTAGAGGGTGCGGCGGTCGTCGTTCCACATTTTCTGCAGCCAGTTCAGGCCGAAGCGGGCTTCATCGGTGAAGTCTGAGGTGCTCGATCCTGCGCCCATCTGCCCGGGAAAATCGCGGACGCCTGCAAGCATCATGGCCACGACATAGCTGTGGGTTTCCACGAACTTCAGGTAGTCGCCGGCGTCCCACCAGCCGCCAGAGGCGTCGATGACTGCGCCCGTGGGCGTCAGCCAGCTTGCGCTGTCATTGCGATTGAATTTCGGCGTGAAGTAGACCCTGGCGCTCAGGTCGTTCAGATGGGCAGGCGCCGGGCGAAGAGCGTTGGGGATATAGTTCGGTCCATCTCGCGATGTTTCATAGTAAAAGAGGGAATTCGCAAGAGGCGTGGCGTAGAGGTTCGCGGCGGTGTTGATCTGGAACGCCGGGGAAGTTGCCGCGATGGGCGATGTAACGGAAATGCGGTATGTCCCGGGCGCCGAAACCGAGTCGAAATCGAGCGCATAGACGTCGGGGAAGTTCCCCCAGGAGCCGATGCTGGTCCCGACCGAACCGGAAAAGACGGTCGCACCGTGGGAGTTCTTCACCGCGAAGGAGGCGCCAGTTTCCGCCGCACTCGACATCAGGTAGGCCCGCTTTGAGCCGCCGCTGGGGTAGCCGACCTGATTTACGCGGATATAAGCGGTTTCGGCGTGCAATGCTCCGGCCTCTAGAAGAAAGGAAAAAACTGCCAAGAAGACAGCAAGCCAGATGCGGGGCGAAACACAACGTCCGGTTGCCATGGGCGCCTCGAATGAACGCTTTTATTAAAACGAGTGAATACTGATGAGTTCCGCCGCATCTGTCAATAGGGCATTCGCCTCCATCGGAGTGCTCGCTCCGCTCCGATTCCTCGCTCGTAGGCGCCGCACACACGATTCGTCGCTGCCGTCAGTACACGCGGGAACCCTCCAAAAGGCGTAGTTCCACTCTTGAAGCGACTCACTAAATCGCTTTTATACAATGGTTTACGCAGAAGCGGGACCGCGCCGGTACATCCTCCCAAAAATTAACACTTGACCAGTTTCTGCCTTGCCGCTACAGTATCGAGTTCACAGTACACCCGAAAGCTTCGGGGCCCGATTTTCAGATTTCCCGCGCCTCTGAAGCCCGCCCAGAAAAACGAGCATCTTCGGTGTACCGGTACGCATCTATTCAATAAGTGGGTTAGACGCTTACTCCTTTACAACCGACTCGGAATCAGTGATTTAGGGAAGTCTGGGGTTTTTTCCAAGTCGCGTCCTGGCGAAAGGGTGAACGCAATAGCCACATCATAAAAGTAAGGAGAAATAAAACACATGCGCTCTGATCGTGTGTTTGACGCTTTACAGACCCTGCGAAATCGTTATATGCTCTGTCAGCTTGCCTCCAAGGCCACGCGGAAGTTCCACCGGCCGAGCACGAGAATCCAGGAAACAATGAACGGAGTTTTGGACCGGATTGCTGGCGCGGAGCGGCAAGCAGTTTTGTCGGAACCAGAGAATTTTGCTGAGGCACAACGGCGGGCTGCGTAACACCAGCCCCGCCTTCCTGCCTGGAGTTATCTCAGTCTTCCCTGCGTCCCCTCCTTTAAAAATCTCCCGTTGACACTACCGAATAGCTCTAGTGCACGGGTTCAGGTGAATCATGACCATTGCTGAATTGAAAGAAAAGAACATCACTGAGCTGACCAAGATCGCAAGGACCTTGGATCTGCCCGGTGCCAGCGGTATGCGCAAGCAGGACTTGATCTTCAAGATTCTGCAGGCGCAGAGCGAAAAGGAAGGCCATATCTTCGCCGAGGGCGTGCTCGAAATTCTGCCCGACGGCTACGGCTTCCTGCGCTCGCCCGATTACAACTACCTCCCGGGGCCTGACGACATTTATGTCTCCCCGTCCCAGATCCGCAAGTTTGACCTCAAGACCGGCGACACCATCAGCGGCCAGGTGCGCCCACCGCACGAGGGCGAAAAATACTTCGCGCTCGTCAAGATTGAAGCCGTCAACTTCGAATCGCCGGATGAAGCTCGCAACAAGATTCTGTTCGACAACCTGACGCCGCTGTATCCGCAGGAGCGGATCAAGCTGGAAACCACACGTGACAACTCCAGCGCCCGCGTCATGGATTTGCTCACGCCCCTTGGCAAAGGACAGCGCGGCCTGATCGTTTCTCCGCCGCGCGCCGGCAAGACCATGCTGTTGCAGAACGTCGCCAACTCGATTACGGCGAACCATCCTGAAGTTGTGCTGATGGTGCTGCTCATCGACGAGCGCCCGGAAGAAGTTACCGACATGCAGCGCTCGGTCAAAGGCGAGGTCATTTCCTCAACCTTCGACGAACCGGCCGCGCGCCACGTGCAAGTTGCAGAAATGGTGATCGAGAAGGCGAAGCGACTGGTCGAGCACAAGCGCGACGTGGTTATTCTGCTGGACTCGATTACACGATTGGCACGCGCCTATAACACGATCGTTCCACCCTCGGGCAAAGTGCTCTCGGGCGGCGTGGATTCGAATGCGTTGCAGCGCCCGAAGCGTTTCTTTGGATCGGCGCGCAACATCGAGGAAGGTGGTTCGCTGACAATCATTGCGACCGCTCTGATCGACACCGGCTCCCGCATGGACGACGTGATCTTTGAAGAATTTAAAGGCACGGGCAACAGCGAAATCATTCTGGAGCGCAAGCTGGTTGATAAGCGCGTGTTCCCGGCCATCGACATCCAACGCTCCGGAACGCGAAAAGAAGAGTTGCTGATTCCGAAGGAAGATCTCTCGCGAATCTGGGTTCTGCGGAAAGTTTTGAACCCGCTCTCACCCGTGGAGGCCATGGAATTACTGATCGACAAACTGAGCAAGACCAAGTCGAACGGCGAGTTCCTAGCCAACATGAGCGCCCTGTAGCTTCGAACATCATCGACTGAGCAGCCAGAACTTAGCTCTGGCTGCGCTGACGTTGTGCAAGCGTCCCAACGGTAAAGCACACGCCGACTTCTTCGGGAAGGCCGATGGTTCCTCTCATATCGCCAGACGTATAATGGCCTCAAGTGAGGCTCCTGTGCGCTTTTCCATTCACAACCTTCCAGTTCTGGCCGGAACGCTGCTCTTTCTTGCTTACTCATTTCCGACTACTGCTCAGCAGGTAGCGCTGCCGAAGCAGGCTCAGCCGCCAGCCCATACCGGGGACATAAACCCTCCGGCCGACGCGGATGATGCTCGCGCGCGGATCGCTCACGATATGGAAAAGAAAGCTGCCAAGGAGCGCGTCGCCGCACTCAAGAGTGACACCGACAAACTGCTCAAGCTCTCGGTGGAATTGAAGTCTTATGTCGATAAGTCTGATGAAAACGTCCTGTCGCTCGACGTTATCAAGAAGGCCGAGGAAATCGAGAAGCTGGCCAAGAGCGTCAGAGATAAGATGAAGGGGCCAAACTAGTTGGAGTTTTTTGTGTGGCAGCCTGTCTCGTTAACGTATAATCCCACCCACGCCCGATAAGTCAGCGCCGCTTCACTCCCAGGATGACGTTGAACTTTTGAGTTTCTCACGAGACCTCAATTAACCCTGTTCCCTGCCTAGAAACTTAAACGAGGTTGGCCATGTCTGTTGATGTTACGGTTGCCGGCAAATCCATTCCTACTGATGCGTCTGCATTAAAGAGTTTTCGCGCGGATCTGAATCTCGCCTTCCATCTCGAAGAGGCGCTGGACGCCCTGCTGGAAACGCCGCTGGGGAGCGTTCCCTCGAGCGCCAGCAAAACCAGCGTCAGTTACGACTCGCCGGCTGCATCGTGGAATCCTGGTGGAGGCCCGGTGCAATTCGGGCTGCAGGGCGGAGCGTCGGGAGTATTGGAAGTTGTCACCAGCGGCGACCTTGTGGCTTTTACCGATGGCCTGGACTCACCCCAGCGGACGTCGGTTGCCGTTCCTGCTGGTGTCGCCTACCTAAAACTGACATTGAATTTCAACATCTCGGCCAATGCCTCGGCGAGTTACTCCGGCGGATCCTACGGAGTAACCGCCGCTCTCGATACCTCGGACACCTACGCCATCAGTTTCTGCAAAGCATTTTCGCCGACCACTCTCTTGGGTGCCGCGATCGGTCAGGTCTTTCAATCTTTTGTCCTGCCTCTGCACAAAGACACGCTTGGACAGATGTCGGATGGCGATTTCCTTCTTCACGAATTTGACGGGAACCTGCATCTTTCCTTCGGTGCGTATGCCGGCCTTGATCAAGTGCTATATGCCGGGCAATCTTCCGTGGACGTGGCAAAAACGTTCGGCACGCCGCTGGCAACGCTCTCGGGCGGAGTCAAGCCGGAGATTAAAGCGAACGTGTCACTGGATTTTGCCTTTCAGTACGCCACAAAGTTCGAAGCGTTGCTCTCGAAAGCAAGTGGAACGGCTCGCCTGCATCTATTCCGTTCCGAGACTGCTACCACCGCAACCACACTCAAAGCGGAACTTACTTTTGATGGCAACGCCACGGCGAGCATCACGTCGAATGCGCAGACTGTCGGCGACAGCATCGTCACGGCAGCGGGCGGCGCTGGCACGCCAGGGGGACAGGCCATCAAGGCCGTTGTTGGCACTGCCAGTGGCGAGGTCGACAAGTATGTTAACGAAGTCAATGACAAGCTGACCAGTTGGCTGAAAAAGGCGAATGGCATCCAGGCCAATCTGCAGGTTGCAATTGAGACCAGCAGTGCGCGAACCGTCCTCGCCGGCTACGACTTCGACCTGACATCAACGAACCTGGCTGCAGCGTGGCAGGCAGCGATCGACGGAGATTTCGTCAAGGCCCTCCAGACCGGCGCGGTCTCGCTCGATATCGGCAGCGGGTTGGAGCGGGCCTACCAGGCCAAAACGACTTTCTCGTGCAACTTCTTCAACTTGTGGAAGTTCACCTCGTGGCAGCAGTTTTCATCGAACGTCTCTTTCGTCTATGCGGGAAACAACGTCTTTCACTTTGTGGCCAAAGTGGGCCGTACGACCGAGACCGATTCGATGGGAGCCATGCATAGCATGGACTTTTATTTCTCGGCGACCGCGGATTCTTCGGGCACGAATGCGTCGAATATCACCGCGGACCTGCATATCGACCTGACGGCACAGAAAGATCGCAAAGCAGCAGACCGCATTGCGACTCTGCTGGGTCAAATCGGAGGCGGACCGGCTTGCGACGCGCTGGCCACGAGCATGCATGCCTTCGCCACCAACAGTGCGAACGGAACAGCCCAATTGAAAGTCACGATTCCGGCCGGTGCTTACGGTCGCGTTCAATGCGACCCCTACATCGGCGACAAGCCACAGACCGGCAGCACCGCCAACGATGCTCAGAACTGGAAGGCGTTTACGCAGGCTGCCGACGATCTAAGCGCTTGGCCTTTGAAAGACCTGTCCACGGTAAGCGATCAAGGGCTGGCCTTCTTCAAAAGCTTCAATGCATGGATAAGTCTGAACGAAGCCGGCAACGGTTCCACGAAACCGAATCGGGTGAACATTGGAAATCCCTTCAATAACTGGCCCCAGTCTTTTCCTGCTTCGATCGATACCAGCAGTCGATTGTTCGTTGTTGCGTCGATGATGGCGGGGCAGTCGTTCATGAATTTCTGTGCCGATTTGCGTGCTCTCGCCGATGCAGCCGATGTGAATGCCGCGGGAACGACGTGGGAGGGCCTGCTGGCTATGATTACAAAGGCAATCCGGAGCGATCTCAACGTGGACTTCCTACGTCCGGCGGCGCTGGCGACGATTCGCTTGTGCAGAGCGCCGGGCGGCGCGCTCTCAACTATCTCCGGGCCGAGTGCGGCCACGCCACCGGCGGATCACTTTGCGGTTTCGATTGGATTGTAATGCGGCTGCACCGTTCTCGTAAGATCCACAGAATCAGGGGCGTTGCGGCGTCGCGAAACTTCGCGCGTGCCCGAGGGTTTGATCTCTCAGACACGCTGATTGCGGTCGGAGAGGACGATATGAAACGCGTGATAGGTGGAGTTCTCTTGCTGGTAGGAATGAGTGTCGCGCCAGCCTTGGCCTGGGATGGCGGCGGCGACCGCGGCTTGCGGCGAGACATGCGCCATGACGAGGCCAGAATCGCCCATGATCAGCGGGAATTGCGGCGGGACCTCCGCCGCGGCGATTACGGGGCTGCGCGTCACGAGCGCCGTAAACTGCGGCGCGAATACCGCGACCTGCGACAGGATCAGCGCGAATTGTACAGGGATCGTTACTAAGCCGGGCTCACGGATTTCTTACTAAAATCAAACGCCATCCAGTTCGCATTGGATGGCGTTTGTGTTTTGTGCGTTTTTTTACTCTGCCCCTGCCTTGATGCGCATTCCATAAAACGATTTGACGACGAAGGAGAATGACGCCACGAAAAATGCCAGCGCCAGGACTCGCGTCAACGTCGTTCCCTGGTCGCTTGCCAGCCTCACGGCCAACTCCACGGCTAGTAAGCCGAAGAGCGTGGTGAACTTGATCACCGGATTCAGAGCCACCGATGACGTGTCTTTGAACGGGTCGCCGACTGTGTCGCCGACCACCGTGGCATCGTGCAGCGGCGTGCCTTTCTGCTTCAATTCGACCTCGACAATTTTCTTCGCGTTGTCCCACGCGGCTCCGGCGTTGGCCATGAAGATCGCCTGGTAAAGGCCGAAGATTGCGATCGAGATCAGGTAGCCCACGAAGAAGAATGGATCGAGAAACGCAAAAGCCAGCGTGCCGAAGAACACCGCAATGAAGATGTTCAGCATGCCCTTCTGCGCATATTTGGTGCAGATCTCGACTACTTTCTTGCTGTCGGTGATGGACGCCTTCTCCACGCCTTCGAGCTTGATGTTGGCCTTGATGAACTCGACCGCGCGATAGGCACCAGTGGTCACGGCCTGCGTGGAAGCGCCGGTGAACCAGTAAATCATGGCGCCGCCAGTGATCAGGCCCAGGAAGAATGGAGCATAGAGCAGCGAGAGCTTTGCTACGCCGGTCGCGTCAGTCAGGCCGTTGGTGAGCGCCATGATGATAGAGAAAATCATGGTCGTCGCGCCTACTACAGCCGTGCCAATCAACACGGGCTTCGCGGTTGCCTTAAAGGTATTCCCGGCGCCATCATTGGCTTCGAGCAGATGCTTGGCGCGCTCGAAATCGACGCTGAGGTTGAAGTCTTTCTTGATTTCGCTTTGCACGTTCGGCACGGCTTCGATCAGCGAAAGTTCGTATACCGACTGCGCGTTGTCCGTCACGGGTCCGTACGAGTCGACGGCGATTGTTACTGGCCCCATGCCGAGGAATCCAAAAGCGACCAAGCCAAACGCGAAGACAGCAGGCGCGAGCATGCCGGCCGCCACCGCCAGGCCCATGGTGCTCATGTAGTAGCCGATGGCCATCAGGATCATCATGGCGAGGCCGAGATAGTAGCCGGAGAAGTTGCCTGCTACGAATCCAGACAAGATGCCGAGCGACGCGCCGCCTTCCTGCGCCGAGACCACAACTTCTTTCACGTGCCGAGACTCGGTCGAGGTGAAGACTTTGACCAACTCGGGGATCAATGCGCCAGCCAAAGTGCCGCAGGAGATAATGGTGGCAAGCTTCCACCACTGCGAGCTATCGCCTCCGAGTTGCGGAATGATGAAGTACGATATCAGATAGGTCAATGCGATCGAGACAATCGAGGTCAGCCATACCAGCGTGGTCAACGGAGCTTCAAAATTCATTTCGTTCGCGGAGCCGTACTTCCCTTTAGCGAGTGCGCCATTGATGAAGTAAGAAAGCGCGCTCGATACCAGCATCATCACGCGCATCACAAAGATCCACACCAGCAACTGCACCTGAACGCTGGGATCTTTCACACCCAGAAGAATGAACGTAATCAGGGCGACGCCGGTCACGCCGTAGGTTTCGAAACCGTCTGCGGACGGGCCAACCGAGTCGCCGGCGTTGTCGCCGGTGCAGTCGGCAATCACGCCCGGGTTGCGCGCGTCGTCTTCTTTGATCTTGAAGACGATCTTCATCAAATCAGAACCGATGTCGGCAATCTTGGTGAAGATGCCGCCTGCAATACGCAGCGCCGCCGCACCCAGCGATTCGCCAATGGCGAAGCCGATAAAGCACGGTCCCGCGTATTCACCAGGAATGAACAGCAGAATGAAGAGCATGATCAGCAATTCCACCGAGATCAGCATCATGCCGATGCTCATGCCGGCCTCAAGCGGAATCTGGTAGACCGGGTATGGCTTGCCGGGCAGGGAAGCGAATGCCGTCCGCGAGTTGGCGAATGTGTTCACGCGAATGCCGAACCATGCCACGCCATAGCTGCCCGCGATGCCCACCAGGCTGAATGCAAGGATGATCGGCAGCGTCAGGCCAACGGACTTGCCGGGCACGGGTGAGAGCCAT
The DNA here is from genome assembly GCA_035501655.1 of Candidatus Solibacter sp. Taxonomy (GTDB): domain Bacteria; phylum Acidobacteriota; class Terriglobia; order Terriglobales; family Acidobacteriaceae; genus Sulfotelmatobacter. Next base: position 215 of record DATJVU010000006.1, on the reverse strand, counting down.
CCGAAATATGCTGCAATGATGACAGCGATGAATGCCCATAACAGCAGGATGAACTTGCCCTGCGTCACCAGGTAGGTCTTGCACGTCTCGTAAATCAGCTCCGAGACCTCGCGCATCGCCGAGTGCACCGGCAGGTTCTTGAGCTCCTTGAAGGTCATCAAGCCGAACCCGAAGCCGAGCGCGCAGATGACGAGACCGCTCATCAACAGGCTCCG
>DATJVU010000005.1:0-2437 GCA_035501655.1 Candidatus Solibacter sp. | reverse complement strand
CTCAGCAAGAGAGTGGCGCGCAAGTACGACAGCGTGGAGATGACGGCGGTAAATTTTTTTGCTGGCGCGGCCGTGATGCTGCCCGTGGCGATCTGGCGCGGCATGCGTTTGGACTGGGGAAGCGTGAGTTGGGCGGGATGGGTCGGGCTTCTGTACATGGCAGCAATCAGCTCGGTGGCGGCGTACATGCTGTTCTACTGGGCGCTGCGGTACATGGAGGCGTCGCGAGTGGCGGCGGTGAACTACTTCCAGCCGATTGGCGCAATTCTTGTCGCCGCGATGTTTTTGGGCGAGGTTCCGACGAGACACTTGCTAGGGGGTGGAGTCTTGATTCTGGTGGGAGTCTACATGGCGGAGCGAGCGAAGGGTTGAGTGGATTACAGGAGAGTGGTTCAGAAGTGCTTCGGGGGATGACGTCGCTGGCTAAACGGCGCTTAGAAGGCGCGGGTTTCGGAAGCGAAAGCGAGGTTGGCGTTGAGGCGCTCGTCGAGGACTGCGGCGGCGTAGCGCGCGCATGCGGTCAATTCCGTGTGGGCCCATTCGGAAAGAGCTGGAAGATGCTTCTCGCAGAGACTATTGACCGCCTCGACGAGGTGAAAATAGAGGCGAACCTCGCGCAACCAGACGTTCTGCTTCTGCATGGCTGGGCACATCTGTTCGGAGGTGCGGGCCAGCAGCTCAAAATGATTGGCCTGGATTTGCTCGGGCGCAAGACCGACAGCAGCTTGCAGGCATTCGGAGAGCGGTTGTGCCGCGACCGAGATCCACATCGAGCGCCACTGGCAGACCGCGAACTGCACCAGAGCGGTGACCGAAACAGCGAGAATGAGAAGGGCAAACATCGTGTCGCTCGAGAGACAGTTTCAGCCAGGCGCAGGGAATCAACAATAGAGCAGAGGTACTAGCCGGGTAAACTACATAAGTATCCTATTATCAGTTACTTGTACGATAGTCCGGGCGTCTCGAATCCAGTCTGCTTGGCGCGAGTCTCCAGTAACAAATTGGAACGCCGGGCGCTCGCACAAATTGACCCTGCCGCCGGTTGAAGCTACCGTTTACTGATGGGTTGTCTTACGCCCCTCGCACGACATCGCATTCATGGATGATTCAAACATAAAGATCGACGGAGACGGGAGTCCGCCTCAGCAGGGATACGCCTCGCGACTGCTAGAGCTGCAACGGCGCGAATGGTGGACCTGGGGTGTGTCTGTGCTGGTGATGCTGGTGCTGACCGGGGGGATCGCGTCGCTCGCGTTCCCGACGATTCTGGGAGAAGGCGTTGCGCTATGGAAGTCCGGTGTGTTCCAGGCCGTAGCGGGGCTGTTATTCCTGATTTTGATCTTCGGCTGTTATCTGACCTATGAAAAATTCCTAATCAACCGATTGAGGATGGAGATCGCCGAGCGGCAGTTACACTACGCGCAGTGGCGCAATCTCGCGCTTGTCGATCCGCTGACCGGACTCTACAACAGGCGATTCATGGAGCGCACGCTGAAGGCGGAGATCGGGAGAGCGTTGCGCAAGCACTACGACTTGACAGTGGTGCTGCTCGACCTGAATAAGTTCAAGGAGATTAACGACCGGCACGGCCATCCTGCCGGCGATCAGGTACTGAAGGAGTTTGGCCATCATTTGTGCACGGTAATTCGTGAAGCGGACACGGCGGCGAGGCTTGGCGGTGACGAGTTCATGCTGATCCTCCCGGAGTGCAACGGATCGCAGCTGCCGGCGATGCTGCGGAGGCTGACACCGATCACCGTCGAACTGAGCGGGCAGAACGTGCCGATCCGCTTCGCGATCGGCTGGGCGGAATACCGTCGCGGACAGGAACCAGAAGAATTGCTCGCGGAAGCGGACCGGGCGCTGTACGCCGACAAAGAAACCAGAGGTAGGCCGGCCCCCGCGGAAGTGACCATCTGAGTGGCCGACCGTCCCGGTCAACGTAATTGGCAAGTCTGGTGCAAGGAAAAATGCCGCTAAGGGTTCCGCGTACACCGAGCGCGTAATACGCCAATCACCGTTTCACGCCCAGCAGTCTTTGGATTATCCTGAAAGGATAATGGCGGACGGGCGGAACGCGAGAGCGGAGTCTAGGCCACGCATCCTCGATGTACTGCTCTACGCATTGCGATACCGCTGCCCGAATTGCCACGCGGGTCCAATTTTCAAGGGGCGTTTCAATCAGGTGCTGATCCGCTGCCCGAATTGCGGCCTGGCATACTTTCGTGAACCGGGGTATTTCGTCGGCGGGATGATCCTCACCTACGGATTTACGGTCGGGGTATTGATCCTGGTGTATCTTCTGACGCCCCTCATGCCAACTTTCGGCTGGATATCCGAAGCGACGAAATACGCGTTGTGGATCGGCTTCACGCTGCTGCTAGCCGTGATCTTCGTTCGGCCGGCGTACGCGCTGTGGCTATCGCTCGACTACTGG
>DATJVU010000004.1:0-3774 GCA_035501655.1 Candidatus Solibacter sp. | reverse complement strand
TTTCTCATATGAAGTTTGGATGATCGGCGGCACAGCATTCTTCATCGCCCTCGCCGCATTTTTCTTCTTTGTGTACGGCAGACGCAAAGTTTCAAACGTTGTCCATGTGGGGGCGGGCGTCCACGCCCGCCCAGTCGAGCGCAGCTCGACAACGTAGCGTGACAAGAGCGACGGGCGCAATCGCCTGTCGATGATTAGCAGGAGGTCTCATGCCAAGCGGCGTCGCAACCGAAGTCAAAACTTATCAGCTCTACATCAACGGCGAGTGGGTGGAGAGCAAATCACGAAAAACTTTCCCGGTTTACGATCCCTCGACCGAAGAAGTCATCGCCCAGGTCCCCGATGCGAATGCCGAAGATGTGAATCGCGCGGTTGCCGCAGCCAGGGCAGCATTTGACGATGGTCCCTGGGCGACTACGACTCCGCAGGAACGCGGCCGGGTTCTTTTCCGTCTGGCTGAGAAAATTCGGCAGAACTCCGCCATGCTTGCCGAACTCGAATGCCGCAACACCGGCAAGCCCATCGTCGAGGCCGAATTCGACATTGCTGACGTCGCTACTTGTTTCGAATACTACGGCGGCCTCGCGACCAAAATCCTCGGCTACGTAAATCCCGTTCCCGATAACGCCGTCAGCCTCACTCTCAAGGAACCCATCGGGGTTGCGGGACAAATCATTCCCTGGAATTATCCATTGCTCATGGCGGCATGGAAGCTTGCCCCTGCTCTCGCCGCAGGCTGCACCTGCGTTCTCAAGCCGGCCGAGCAAACCCCGCTCACCGCCCTCGAAATCGCGAGGTGGTTTTCCGACGTCGGATTGCCGCCTGGAGTTGTAAACATCATCACCGGTTTCGGCGAAACTTGTGGTGCACCTCTCGTCAGGCATCCTGACGTGAACAAGATCGCCTTTACCGGCAGCGCCGAAGTTGGCAAGATCATCGTCAAGCAAGGCGCCGATACAGTGAAGCGTGTCACCCTCGAACTCGGCGGCAAGTCGCCCAACGTTTTCTTCGCCGATGCCGATTTCGAAGCTGCCATCGACGGCGCGCTTTTCGGTGTCTTCATCAATCAAGGCGAAGTTTGTTCCGCCGGCAGCCGCATCCTGGTGCAGAAGCCGATTTACAAGAAATTCGTCGACGCCATGACCGAGAAGGCGCGCAAGGTGAAATTGGGTTCTCCTCTCGAACGCAAAACCAAGATGGGACCGCTGGTCAGCAAGGAACAATACGAGCGCGTGCGATCCTATCAGGATCTCGGGAAAAAAGAAGCCAAACTGGCGATCGGCGGCGGCCGCGCAGAGAAATTCTCGAAAGGCTACTACGTCGAGCCGACCATCTTCTATGACGTCGATAACAGCGCCCGCATCGCCCAAGAAGAAATCTTCGGTCCGGTCGCCTCCGTCATTCCCTTCGACGACGAGAAAGACGCGCTGAAAATTGCGAATGATTCACCCTATGGCCTCGCCGCCGCCGTCTGGACCCGCGACATCTTTAAAGCATTCCGCGTAGTCAAGTCACTGCGCGCCGGGATCGTCTGGGTGAACCATATGCAGCCAACATACGTCGAAGCGCCTTGGGGCGGATACAAGCAGTCGGGCTTCGGCCGCGAGTTGGGCCCGTGGGGAATCGAGGAGTATCTCGAAACCAAGCAGGTGCACATTAATTTGAGCGAGCAGCCAATCGGCTGGTACTGATAAAGCAGCGGCTAATGGCCAGCGGTTAGTGGCCGTTAAAGACGAACACGACGGTTTTCCTTTGTGTACCTTCGTGTCCGTTGTGGTTAATGTTTTTTGCTGGTGCAGATAATGGGAACTATTCAACTGAAAAGTCCAATTCCCGGCCCCAAATCCCGCGCGCTGGCTGCGCGCCGCGAATCCGCCATCCCGCGCGGACTTGCTCATGCCACGCCGGTTTACATCGCCCGCGCTCAAGATGCCTGGCTCGAAGACGTGGACGGCAACCGGTTCATCGATTTCGCCGGCGGCATCGGCTCGCTCAACTCCGGGCACCGCAATGCGCACGTGATATCAGAACTCGAAGCGCAGCTGCGAAACCATCTGCATGCGTGCGCATCAGTCACGCCCTACGAAAATTACATTCGTCTCGCCGAGCGCCTGAACCAAATTACGCCCGGCCGCTTTCTCAAGAAAACACTCCTGGTGAACACCGGTGCCGAAGCCGTCGAGAACGCAGTCAAGATCGCTCGCGCACACACCGGCCGTCCCGCAGTCATCGCCTTCGAAGACGCCTTTCACGGCCGGACCTACATGACGATGGCGCTGACCAGCAAGACGCATCCCTATAAAGCTGGCTTCGCGCCATTTCCTTCGGACGTTTATCGCATCCCTTACGGCTACTGTTATCGCTGCTCGTACTCGCTGAAATATCCCGCATGCGATGTATATTGCGCGCGCCATCTTGAAGACACATTCAAGCGCATGGTCGCAGCCGAAGAAGTTGCTGCGGTGATCGCCGAACCCGTGCTCGGCGAAGGCGGCTTCGTAACTCCGCCACCCGAGTTTTTTCGCATTCTGATGGACATCTGTCACAAGCACGACATTCTTTTCATCGCCGACGAAGTGCAGAGCGGATTCGGCCGCACCGGGAAAATGTTTGCCAGCGAGCACTACGGCATCGAGCCCGATATTCTCGTCAGCGCCAAATCCCTCGGCGGTGGACTGCCTCTCGCAGCCGTGAGTGGCCGCTCCGAAATCATGGACGCTCCCGGCGTAGGCGCACTCGGTGGCACTTTCGGCGGCAATCCGCTTTCCTGCGCTGCTGCTAATGCCGTGCTCGACGAGTTCGAAAATGGCGACCTGCTAAAACGCGCCAACTCCATCGGCCAGCAGTTCGAAAAACGTGCTCGTGACTGGAAAGCTCGGTTCGAGCTCATCGGCGACGCCCGCGGCCTTGGCGCAATGCGTGCCCTTGAGCTGGTCAAATCCCCCGAGATCCGCGAGCCCGCGCCCGAGGAGACAAAGAAGGTCTCGCAATACTGTTACGAGCACGGCCTCATCACCATCACCGCCGGCACTTATGGAAATGTGATCCGGCTGCTTGTCCCGCTGGTAATCACAGATGACCAATTCGACGAAGGACTGAACGTTCTCGAATCCGCTCTGGCTGCGGTGTGCCAAAAAAGACCGGTGCTGGCCGGAACTGGGACGACATGAGAAGCACGCTAACCGCAATTCACATATTCCGTTTCCTTCCTGCACCTTCATGCCCTTCGTGGTTCATCTTTTAAACCGGCTTCGGTTTGCGAAAAGTAACGCTCGCCAGTCCTGGTGCTACATAGGGCCGCGCGAATACCCGCAATTGCCACATTCTTCTCCCTTCGTGGTACCTTCATGCCCTTCGTGGTTCATCTTCTAAACCGGCTTCGGTTTGCGAAAAGTAACGCTCGCCAGTCCTGGTGCTACATAGAGCCGCGCGAATACCCGCAATTGCTACATTCTTCTCTCTTCGTGTACCTTCGTGCCCTTCGTGGTTCATCTTTTAAACCGGCTTCGGTTTGCGAAAGGTAACGCTCGCCAGTCCTGGCGCTACATAGGGCCGCGCGAATACCCGCAATTGCTTCATTCTTCTCCCTTCGTGTACCTTCGTGCCCTTCGTGGTTCATCGTCTAAACCGGGCCGTTCGTGAACTTGACCGCAGGCGGCCTCTTCTGTTGCACTTACGATAAGGACGTATTCTGCATCTTAGGAATAGCTATGAAAACCCTCCGTACAGGCATTTTCCTGGTGATTTTGGGCGCCGGGCTGGCGAGCACTCCGG
>DATJVU010000003.1:0-12090 GCA_035501655.1 Candidatus Solibacter sp. | reverse complement strand
CCTGGCCCACCACGCCGCATGCCGTGTAATTCGGAAACTCCTGATCGAGCAACTGCGCCCAGCCCGCGTGATGATAAAAATGTCGCGCCACCAGTGGAATATCGATGTCTCGGCTCTCGCGGATCGGCTTGCCGTTGTCCATCGTCTCCAGCACAGCCAGCAGCCGCGAATGCTTCTGCACCAGCCGCGCCAGCGCATACAAATATCGCGCCCGCACATGCGGAGTCAGTCCGCGCCACTTCGCCGAAGCCGCCCGCGCCGCCTTCACGGCAGCATCCACATCCGCAGCCGAACCCTGTGCAATCGAAGCCAGCTTCTCTCCATTCGAAGGGTCAAGCGTGTCGAAATACTCACCCGCCGAAGGCTCGCGCCAAGCGCCATCGATAAACAGTCCAAAGCGCCGCCCATGCCGCTCCAGCCAGCCCAGCGCCTCCTTCGGATCCTCCGGCGCCGGCCCATACTCCATAGCCACGAATTTTTCCGCAATGCTCATCGAGACCCTTCACTCACGGGCTCAACGCCGCCCGAGGGATGCAAAGCCCAGTGGACCACGACACCAGGAATAGTGACCATTAGCACCGCGACAAATAATAGAATCGCCGGAAGAATCAATCGACTTCCGAGGAAAGCTTCCGCGTATCCTCCCACCAACTCACCAACAGCGTACCCAATCGCCAGAGTGATCGGAGCCGAAAAAGCAAACGCTCTCGCACCACGACGCGTACTCGTAGCGGAATGCTGAGTCCTCAGCCTCCAGGCAAGCCACCAGCTTGCCAACGCAGCCGGGCCGACGACGAGTGTCACAGTGATCGCCACCATTCCTCGGGAAAATTGCGTCCTTGGAATGAAAGGAGAGATCGCAAGGGCACAGATCAGTGACGACAGCCAATATACGAGGCCGGCGATGCCGACCGTCTTAAATAGCCGTCTTCGTTGCGAATCGCTCACCTAATCTTCTTCCCAACCACAGTCGAATCGTAAATCCACAACACATACGACTCCACCTTACCATCCGCTCCGCGCGTAAACATCAACACACCCGGCTGCTCCCGTTGAAAAAAACTGTCAGCAGACATCGGCCAATCCGCCTCAGGTGTTGGATCATCCGGCTCCAACTCCATCAAATGATCGCCGTCGCGCGTAATCTTCACGACTTTACCCGGGCTGATCTCATACTCGCCGACAAAAGCATCCAGCGCCGCCGGATCAATCTTAGCCGCCACGCGATTTGCATTCGGAATGTCGCTCTCCGCCCGCGCCGTCAGCAGCCAGCGTCCGTTCCGCTTCACGTAGCTCTCAAGAATGCGAAGCTCCTGCGTAAGTTCAACTCCAGCGAACGGAGTCCGCGAAGTAGTGCGATAAATCATCACCGCCGCATGCTCGTCGCCATGCACCCGAACCTCGCGCGGCTCGTTGCTGCTCTCGCCCAACGACCGCGCCCGCTCGATCAAAGCCTTCTTGTCATAAAGCAACCCGTTGTCGGGAATCAGAATATCGTCGTCGAGAAAACTTCCATACGCAGCAGCGTCATGCCGAGCCAGAGCTGCCCACCGATCATGAAGCGCCACTCTCAACTCCGATTCCAGCTTCGTGGCGTTCGGCGACTGCGCAGCACAAAAAGCGGCAGACAAGAACACAGCCATCAGAATCGAAATGGTTCGCGCCAACATCTTCGAAGAAGAGGGTGCCCCACGTCTCGCCGCAGTTGCGAGACGTGGGAAACACATCTCGCGAGATCGTCAACCTTTCCGGGACACAAAAAATCACGCCACCGGATGCCGATACTCCGCAGAATACCTTCCCGTAGCATGATGCTCCAATTGCCGTTCAATATCCCCCAGCAGCCCGCTGGCGCCAAAGCGAAACATCTCGCCGCGCAGCCACGAATCGCCCAACTCTTCTTTCATCATCGCCAGCCAGTCGATCGATTGCTTCGCCGTGCGAATCCCGCCCGCCGGCTTGAATCCCACCGCCATCCCAGTCTGCTGCGCATATTCGCGAATCGCGCGCACCATCACCAGGCTCACCGGCAGCGTCGCATTTGTCGCTTCTTTCCCGGTCGATGTCTTGATGAAGTCCGCACCCGCCATCATCGCCACAAAACTCGCGCGCTCCACATTGCGCAAAGTGAGCAGATCGCCCGTTCCCAAAATCACTTTCATGTGCGCAGATCCGCAAGCCTGCTTGAATGCCGCAATCTCGTCGTACAACGCCTGCCAACGCGCCCCAAATACATGCGCCCGCGTGATCACTACATCAATCTCGTGCGCGCCCGCCTCCACCGACCGCCGAATCTCCGCCACGCGCTCAGCCAACGGCGACAACCCGGCGGGAAATCCCGTCGACACGGCAGCGACATGAATCCCGCTGCCTTCCAGCGCCTGCAGCGCAGTCTCGATAAACGTGTGATACACGCAGATCGCCGCCACCTTGATCCCAAGCGATTCAATCCCCAGCTTCGCCACCAGCTCCTGCTGTATCGGATGCCGCCCCTTCGCGCATAGTCGCCGCACGCGTTCATCGGTGTCGTCACCCGAGAGCGTAGTCAAATCCATGCAGGTAATCGCGCGCAGCAGCCACGCCGCCTGCCAATCTTTTTTCACCGTCCGCCGCGCCACCTGCGACGCCGCCCGGCGCTCCACCGCGCTGGTATTCACCCGCACTTCCTGCACCCAATTCAAATCCAGGGGGATGCCGCGATTCGGCAGCAGCTCACGCCCGCCAAGCGTAGCAATCGCCTGCGACCCCTGCGCCGGATGCGCCAGTTCACCCCGCGCCGAATTGGAATATTCGCGATTCACGGCAGATCAACTCTGGTAATAGATGACAACCGCCCGCCAACAGGCTCAAAACCGAAGTAATTGTACGCCAGCACAATCAGGCGCAATCATGCGCATCAGGGCGCATCCCAAATTCACGATGTCATTCCGAATCGGCGCAAAGCGGCGGTGAGTAACCCGCTGTTCGTCGAGTGGAAAGAAAAAGCAGGTTCCTCACCGAGCAAAGCTCGTTTGGAATGACAGCCGTAGTTGTAGAACGTCAATTTAAGGTCCAAGGGCTGACGCCTGACGCCCGCCGCCCGCTCCACTACTTCCCCCGAATCCTCCCCACAAACAAAGCCAAAAATCTCTCCGCATCCGAAGCCACACACACCCGAGCATTGGCCTTCACCGGAGTAATCCCATCAATCTCGTAATGATCCCCGTGCAGCACATTGTTCTCAAACGATCCCATCCTGTTTGCTACCGTCTCGCCGCGCGTGAACTCGCCCTTCAACTCCACGTCGACCCGATAATCCTTCAAGGTCACCAGGGACGCATCAATCGCCGTAGCCACCGCCAGCGGATCGTACATCGCCGCCCCCGAATATCCGCTCTTCTCCGACGCCGACAAATAATGTTCCAGCATCTTGCCCACAAACTCGCTCTGAGGCGTGTGCTGCGCCAGCATGTCCTGCTGATGCTTGCGCGTGATCAGCGTGCGCTCACCCACATCTGAGCCCACCATGGTCACCATCCACCCGGCGTTGAACACAATCGACGCCGCCTCCGGATCGTTATAAATATTCGCCTCCGCCGCACCGTTCACGTTGCCGCCCGTAATCGATCCGCCCATGATCACAATATCTTTCACCAGCGGCACAATCGACGGATCCTTCGACACCGCCAGCGCAATATTCGTCAGCGGTCCCACCGGCACCAGCGTGATCTCATGCGGATACTTGTGTACCAACTCGATGATGAGGTCCGGCCCAAACCGCGCGTCGGCCTTGCACTTCGAAGCTGGCAACTCCACGCCCGCCAATCCATTCGGCCCATGCCAGTACTGCGCCGTAATCAGCTTCTGCGCCAGCGGATGCTGTGCCCCGCCGGCGACGGTCACATCGCACCGCCCGGCAAACGAAACCAGCTTCAGCGCGTTCTCCAATCCCTGCTTGCCGTCAACGTTGCCCGGCACCACGGTAAAAGCTTCAACCTTCAACTCCGGCGAATTCAGCGCCAGCAGAATCGCCATCGCATCGTCGATGCCAGGATCGGTATCGATAATCACGCGCTTCGGAGTTTGCCCGAAGGCGTTCGAAAGAAGAAGAAAACCGAGGAAGTAAGATCCGAGCGAAAAGAAGATTCGTTTCACGCGAGCCCCTTTTTGGTATTTATCAGAACAAGATTTAGAAGCGCTGTCGTGCCACTGTTCAAAACGGCTATTGATGTAATGACACATGTCGCGCTGTTTCCATAACGCGGTAGAAGCTAGGCTCATCAGACGAAGACCCCTCGAAGTCACCTAACACGCATGAGTCAGGATCAAAGCAAGCGTATACCGACCCCTCAGAGCCGTCTGAACGCTTGGCACCAATGCAGGCGAGTGTTTTCGCCCCGGCCTTGACTTCGACTGTCTGAGGATCCACGAAGCCCTGTTGGGCGAAAACAACTCCAGCACTGTGCAAGACGATTTCCCGACTGCATGTCTTCTGTCCCATCCACGACAGCGTTATGGACGCCCGAACAGACGAGCAAAGCAGAGTCAAGCATGGTCTCCACGCTTCCAACTTTGAATTTTTCTCACGCGTCACCCAACTGCGCGGAATTTCGCTCTCGATCTCTCCAGCATGCACTGGCTGTATGCGAAAAGCTGCCTGCCATCCCCACCGTAGACTTGGGGCAAATGCAACCACGATCAGGATGATGGTCAACATCGAAAGCATCAAGAAAGGACGCCGAGCAGTTCTGGTTTTCGGGCCGTACTTTTGTCGATTTGCGTCTTCCACTTTTTTCGCGCCAGTCGCGCCCCTACAAAAGCATTCCCGCAATTGAAGCCGACATCAGATTCGCCATCGTCCCCGCCAGCATCGCGCGAAAGCCCAGTCGCGCCAGATCACCGCGCCGGTTCGGAGCCAGCGCTCCAATGCCGCCAATCTGAATCCCAATCGAACTCAAGTTCGCAAACCCGCACAGCGCAAACGTCGCAATCGTAAACGACCGCGGATCAAGCGCTGCCCGCTGCGGCCCCAGCATGGAAAACGCCACCAGTTCGTTCAGCACCATACGCGTGCCCAAGAGATTCCCGACGATGTGACAATCGTGCCAAGGAATCCCGATCACCCAAGCCACGGGCGAAAACAAAACGCCCAGCGTTCCCTCCAGGCTCGAAGGAAACCACGAGATGTGATTGTGAATGCCACCCATGATTCCATCCAGCAAAGCAATCAAAGCCAAAAACGCAATCAGCATCGCGCCAATATTCAGCGCCATGTGCAGCCCGTCGCCCGTTCCGCGCGCAATCGCGCCCAGCAAATTTTCTTTCTTCTCCCGCTCCTCTTCCTTCTCCGGCATCACCACTTGCCCCGCCGTGCGCGGCTTCTCGGTCTCCGGCACCAGCATCTTCGAAACCAGAATCGTTCCCGGCGCGGTCATGATCACCGCGCTTAGCACATGCCGCGGCTCCGCGCCAAACGCGAAATAAGCCGCCATGATCGAACCTGAAACGTGCGCCATGCCGCTGGTCATCACCGTCATCAACTCGGAGCGCGTCAAATCCGGCAGAAACGGACGAATCGTCACCGGCGCTTCCGTCTGCCCCATAAAAATGCTCGCCGCCACATTCAGCGACTCAGCGCCGCTTGCGCCCATGATCTTCGTCATAACAATCGCCGCCAGTCGGATGATCAGCTGCATCACGCCAACGTGATAAAGAATCGCGAACAACGCGCAGATAAAAATCACAACCGGCAAAACCTGAAACGCAAAAATAAATCCAATGCTCGAATGCTGCTTGCCCAGATCGCCAAAAATAAATTCCGATCCCACATACGAATAAGCGAGCACGCGGTTAGCCGCGTCGCCAATCGTCTGGAACAACCGCCGGCCCAAATCCACGCGCAGCACACAAATCGCAAAAGCAATCTGCAGCCCCAATCCCCAAGCGACAGTCTTGCCTCGAATCGCCCGCCGGTCCGTGGAGAAAATGTACGCTAACCCCAGCATCGTCAGCAGGCCAAGAATTCCTGTGAAGCGTCCCATATTCACTTTCTCCAGTTATCTCTAAAGGGATGTCATCCTGAGGACGGCAAAAGCCGTCCGAGGGACCTGACGTCGGTTTGCCCCGCCGATGCAGCCTCAAAGATGCACCGTGGCGTCGGCAGCAAAGTATGTCTTTTCCGCCGCATCGTAACTACACACTGCCGTAAGGTCCCTCACGCCGGCTAGCCGCCGCTCAGGATGACAACTCTCTCACGCTTTCTTGCCGATGATCCTGTGCACTAACGGACGACTGTTCGGCGCCGCCTCCCCAATCTCGCAACTAGTCTCAATCCTCAACCGCGCATTCGCCGCGCGTGCCTCATCGTTGTAATAAATCGTCGCCAGCGCTTCGCCAGCATTCACGCGATCCCCAACTTTCTTGTGCAGCACAATCCCCACCGCCGGATCGACCGCGTCTTCTTTCTTCTCGCGCCCGCCGCCCAGAATCACGCACGCAATCCCGATCTGCTCACACTGCATCGACGCGACAATTCCACTCTTCGCGCTCGTAATCTCAGCTGTCTGCTTCGCCTGCGGCAACCGCTTCACATCATCCACCACGCGAGCGTCGCCACGCTGCAATTCGACCATCTTCCGAAACCGATCCAAAGCCGCGCCCGATGCAATCAGCTTCTCGCTCCGAACTTTTCCCTCGGCGACAGTTGAAGCTACGCCACCAAGATGCAGCATCCATCCGGCCAACTCGAGGCATAGTTCGCGCAAGTCCGCCGGCCCCCCGCCACGCAACACATCAATGCACTCCACCACTTCCAGCGCGTTGCCGATATAGTTACCCAGCGGCTGATCCATATCCGTGATCAGCGCCACAACTTTTTTCCCCATGCGCTCGCCGGTCTCGACCATCAGCTCAGCCAGAAACGCCGCGTCTTTCTCGCTCTTCATGAACGCGCCCGAACCCGTCTTCACATCGAGCACCAGCGCGTCAATGCCCTCGGCCAGTTTCTTGCTCATGATCGAAGCGCAAATCAGATACGGGCTCTCCACCGTCCCCGTCACGTCGCGCAGCGCATAAAGCTTGCGGTCCGCCGGAGCAATCTCCGCTGTCTGCCCGATCATGGCGCAGCCGCACGCGTCCAGCACGCGCCGAAACTCCGCGACCGGCAGATTCACATTGAATCCAGGAATCGCCTCGAGTTTGTCCAGCGTGCCGCCGGTGTGCCCGAGCCCGCGTCCGCTGATCATGGGTACGCTCACGCCCGCCGCCGCAGCCAAGGGCGCGAGCACCAGTGAAGTCTTGTCACCAACGCCGCCAGTTGAATGCTTGTCAACTTTTGTCGCTGCGATCGACGACAAATCCAGCACCTCGCCCGAACGCAGCATCGCATCGGTCAGCGCCGCAGTTTCCGGACGCGTCATCCCACGCAGCACCACCGCCATCAGCCAAGCCGAAACCTGATAATCCGGAATCGCACCCGCGGTATAAGCCGCAACCAGCCCTTCGATCTCCCCGCGCGACAATTCGATGCCATCACGCTTCTTGCGGATGACGTCAATGGCGCGAAATGTTTGAGATGGTGTGTTCATCGAACTCACGTGACCGCCACAATCTCTTACAGCCCCGTACAGCGATGTCATTCCGAACCGGCGTGAAGCGCCGGTGAGGAACCTGCTGTTGGCCGAGTGCAAAGCAAAAGCAGGTTCCTCACCGAGCCATGCTCGGTTCGGAATGACAGTGTGAGAATGAATGTCGACTCAATACTGACCACCGACCACTGACCACTGGCCACTGAAGTCCAACTACCCACTGAAGTCCAACTACCCACTGGCTCTCGCCACCAGCAAAATCGCCAGCGCATAAAACACAAACATCAAAGCCAGAAACGCTTTCCCACGCCCGGTCGCCCCGGCAAATTCCTTCCAAACAAAGACCCCCCACAGCGCGCCCACCATGGGAGCCGACTGCCCGATCGCATAAGAAACCGCAAAGCTCGCCGACTTGCCTGCGACGACGTTGAACATCGTTCCCGTCCCCCAGACGAGGCCGCCCAGCAGTCCCAGCAGATGCCCCGAAGGCGCCGCGCTGAAAAATCCGCCAAAGCCCACCGGATCGCCCGCCAGCGGCTTCTTCATGAAATAAATATTCCAGACAAAGCACGACAGCAGCGCACCGAAGCACAGAAACACAACCGAACTGTAGGGAGTAAGCGCATTGCCGCGCGTCGTGCCGTAAGTCGTGAACGGACTCCACAAGCCCATCAGCACACCCGACACAATGCAGATGATGATGCTCTTGCGCGAAGCCGTGCGTCCGCCGGGCAAACTGCCAAACGCTTTGCCATCGAGAACGACAGCAATCAGCGCGCACGCTACTCCCCCGGCCAGCAGCAGCAAGTTGCCCTTGGGCTGCAGAATGTAATTGAGCAACGTGCCAACCACCAGCGCAATTCCAATCGAAACAGGCAGCGCCACCGCCAGCCCAGCCATGTCGATGGCCGCGACCAGCAACAAGTTTGCCAGATTAAAAATCGCTCCGCCGATCATGGTCGAAGCAATGTTCGCGCCATCGGCCGAGCGTACGTTGTTGAGAAAGCTCGACGAGTCGTTGCCCGTGCTGCCCATGGTGAGCGCGAGCACCAGCGAAATCAGAAAAATTCCAATCGCGTAATCCCAATAAAAAAGTTCGAAGCGGTAATTCTTCACTCCCTTGTACGTATTCGCCCACGATCCCCAGCAGATGGCGCTGGCAATCATCATCAGCAGGGCGAGGTCGTGTCCTGGTATGAACATGGTTTGCCCTCGAAGGTTTGCCCCCAAAAGGGAGTAACTGTAAAGCAAGGGCAGGCAATTAGCAATGAGCGGTGAGCAGTGAGCTGTGAGCAGTGAGCGATGAGCTGTTCAACTCACTGCTCATTGCTCATTGCTCATCGCTCGAATCTCCTCTGCTATCCTCCCCGCATGCCACGCACGTTCCTCATCGACACCGACACGGCCTCGGACGACGCCGTTGCGCTCATCATGGCGCTGCGCAATGCCGACGTGAATGTCGCCGCCATCACCGTCGTCGCCGGTAACGTCCCGGTCGAGCAAGCCACGCGCAACGCGCTCTACACCGCCGAACTCTGCGGCTCCGATGTCCCTGTCTACTCCGGCGCCGAGCGGCCGCTGCTGCGCACCTATTCGAACGCCACCTGGTTTCACGGACGCGACGGCCTCGGCGATCACAACTATCCCGCGCCGAAGCGGCAGGCGGAAAAGAAACACGCCGTCGACGCGATCATCGAAACCATCGAAGCGAATCCCGGAATCGTGCTGGTCACCCTCGGCCCGCTGACCAACGTTGCGCTGGCCATTTCGAAAAAGCCCGAGATCGCCGCCAACGTCAACCGCTGCGTGATCATGGGAGGGAATCCGTGCTGCGAGGGCAACGTCACGCCCGCCGCCGAATACAACTTGTGGGTCGATCCCGAGGCTGCGCGCATCGTTCTGCACAGCCGCATGCCCATCGAACTGATCGGATGGCATCTCTGCCGCTACGGCGCGGTGCTCAATGACAAAGACATCGCGCATGTCGAAAGCCTCGGCACAGCGGTCGGCCACTTCGCCGTCGAGTGCAACAGCCACGCGCGTCAAGCGTACAAAGTGCAGACGGGAGAAGACGGAATCTGCCTGCCCGATCCGGTGACGATGTGTCTCGCGCTCGATCCATCGATCGGCACAGATTGGAGCGAGCACTACGTCGACATTGAAGTCGAAAGCGAACTCACGCGCGGCATGAGCGTAGTCGACCGCCTCAACGTCGCCGACGACGAGCGCAATCGGGACGCGTGGGAGCCGGTCATTCGCCGAGGCCGCGCGAAAGTCTGCTGGACCATCGACAATGCGAGATGGAAGCAGGCGCTGTATGCGGCGCTGATGTGACTTGAAGGGGCGCGGCTTAAAGCCGCGCCGTAAAATTCACAAAAATAACAACCTGCGGCGCGCCGGAAAGGCGCGCCCCTTCAAAACAAAATTATGAACTCGGGCAACCTGTGATCGAAATGCACCATATTTAAGGCACTCCCCGGAAGCCCCACAAAACAAGCCACTTTCGAGCGCAGGGCCTGTGCAAGAAATCGCCCGCAACTGCTTTATTTTCTTATATTTAAATTCGCGAATTAAATCGATTGAACTCGCCGCTGCAGCGAGGTTTTTTCGCCATGGCCTGAGCCTCGGTCGCGTCGCTCCGCGCGCAACGGCGTGCCAGCAAATCGCAGCGCAAGGCATTTCTCGCAGCGAGCAGAACACAGAAAATCATCCGTTCACTTGGCTGTAAGTCTGCCGCCGCAAAAATTCTCCCGCGCCGGCGCGGCCAACGAACTTGTCTCCCTCAACTACAACGTTCCCCTTCGACAAGACAACATCCGCCATCCCCGTAACTTCGATTCCCTCAAACATCGAGTAGTCCACGCGCATGTGATGTGTCTTGGTGCTGATGGTGTGCTTGCGCTTGGGATCGAAGACCACGAGATCGGCGTCACTGCCCACGGCAATCGTTCCTTTGCGAGGATAGAGCCCGAACAACTTCGCCGGAGTGGTCGACACCAGTTCGACAAAGCGATTCACGCTGAAGCGCCCTCCGGCGACGCCGCCGGAGTAGATCAGGCTCATGCGATGCTCCACGCCCGGGCCGCCGTTGGGAATTTTGGTGAAGTCGTCTTTGCCCATCTCTTTCTGCTCCTTGAAGCAGAACGGGCAGTGATCGGTGGAGACAACTTGCAGCGTGTCCCTGGCGAGGCCCTGCCAGAGTTTTTCCTGGTGCCACTTTTCCCGCAGCGGCGGAGTGAAAACATACTTCGCGCCCTCGAACCCCGGCGCTTCCATATTCTCCAGCGAGAGATACAAATACTGCGGGCAAGTTTCGGCGTAGGCGGGTAGGCCGCGGTCGCGTGCTTCGCGCACTTTTTCGAGCGCATCGTTGCAGGAGAGATGAACGATGTAGACGGGAGCGCCGGCCATTTCGGCGAGGGCGATGGCGCGGGAAGTGGCTTCGGCCTCGGCGGTGGTGGGACGTGTGAGGGCGTGATATTTCGGGGCGCGTTTTCCTTCGGCGAGGGCCTGCTGGACGATGACGTCAATGGCGCCGCCATTTTCCGCGTGCATGCAGATCAGGCCGCCGAACTTCGCGGCCTGCGACATCGCGCGGAAGATCGTCGCGTCGTCCACCATCAGCACGCCGGGATAGGCCATGAAGAGCTTGAAGCTGGACACGCCATCGCGAATCAGCGCGCCCATCTCTTCGAACTGCGCGTCGCCGAGATCGGTGATGATGCAGTGAAACGCGTAATCGATCGCGGCCTTGCGGTCGGCCTTCTTCATCCACGTGTCGAACGCCTGCCGGAGGCCCTGGCCTTTTTGCTGGATGGCGAAATCGATCAGTGTCGTGGTGCCGCCGTAAGCGGCGGCGATGGTGCCCGATTCGAAGTCGTCCGCGCTCGTTGTGCCGCCGAAGGGCATGTCGAGATGGGTGTGGACGTCGATTCCGCCGGGCATCACGAGCATGCCTGACGCATCGATCAGCTTGCTCGCGCCCTCGATCGGCAGACCCTGCGCGATGGCGGTGATTCGCCCCCCGGAAATGCCGATGTCGCTCGCGTACGTGTCCGTCGCGGTGACCACGGTGCCGTTTCTGATTACGGTGTCAAAGCGCATCACGCCTCCGAGCAATTTGCGGGTTCAGGCATCTTAGGGCATCGGCGAAACGTAGCGCAAGGCGGGTGAGCCGAATCTTCGGAAACGAATCCAGGAGCAAAGCAGGTGCGTGTGGGCAGAATCCGAGGCTAACAAAATTAATTTTGCGCTCATGGAGGAAACGGCGCAAGTGCTTTCTGGCGTAGGCGAAAATCGTCCAAGGAACCGGCTGGCCCAGGAAGGCGCATCGAATCGCTCGAACGGATGCTAGAATAGCGCCTCTTTTGGCGTGCCACTGGTGTGGCAGTGTCCAACCACGCCGGGCCGTGCTACTGGAGATTCCGACCGGTTTTCCTATGCCGCTTCGCGACACAGCGCCGAAGCTTTCCCCGGAGCAATACGAAAAGAACTTCGCCGAAATTGCGCCCGCGATGACGCAGCG
>DATJVU010000002.1:0-158577 GCA_035501655.1 Candidatus Solibacter sp. | reverse complement strand
GCTGGGGAGAGGGTTCTGTTGCCATAGGACACCGTGTCTGATGTATCTAGTACGAGATTGAAATCTCGTCAAACGGAGGATTTCCGAGATGCGATAGACTCCAGCGCCGGAAAAGAGGCGGGAGATCGTTTTCTTATAGTTGGCCCGTCGGTGGCGTTGGTAGCTTCAATTCGCTGTGACCACAGAATGGGTGGTGACAAGTACGCAGCACGAACAGCGGAACTGGTACCCCGTAAAACTTTTTCTCTAAGAACGGACGGCGCGTCTCACGACTTTGCCGGAGCGCCCATCCGCTATATTGATTACTGGAGCCGCGGCGTTTAGACCCATCGTGGACCATGCCGTCCGCACGCTCGTCGCCAGCCTCTGTTGCCGCTCAAGAACCCACGGAGCATAGTGCTTCTGCGTAATCAAAACGCTGGAGTGACCCAGCAAACGAGAAACCTCCTCCAACGGCATGCCCGCAAGGAGGTATTCGACCGCAAAAGTGTCTCGGAGCATATGAAGATGTGCTGGCCTGGAGCTGCCATCAACCTCCAGAAACAGCTTGGGATACACCTCGGTAGCCTTAACCAGAATCTTCCCAAAGATTTTGATCCAATTCGAGACTTCGCTCTTACGTTTGCTGCGCCCACTCCAGAAGAAATAGCTCGGATGTGTGTAGGCGCTGCGCGGCACGTGCCGCAGTTCTTCGGCCACATCGTGTGGCAGTAAACCGTAGACAGCAGAACTTGCTTTGCCCTTAACTTTCTTCTGATACAGGAAGAGGGAATTATCATCCCGCAGCTTGTCCCTGGATAAACACGCAGCGTCTCCGGCCCTTAAGCCGCTCCAGCGCAAAAGCTTTAGATAGGTGCGCGCGCGGCGAGCGTTCACTGTATCGCCATTCTTCTTTCCTTCGCGATTGTCATAGAGCCACGTCGCTTGAATCAGCGCGTCATATTGTTCGCGGGTAAAAGGCTGCGTCTCATCCTGCTCCGGAGCAACCTTCTTGATCTTCCTAGCGGGATTCTCTTTGATCCATCCTTGTTCCATGCAAAAGAAGAAGAAAGTGATAGCTCGCTGGTGCTGATTGTGCCGCGTAGTGGGCGCACCGGGCCACGAGTGGATCCACCGACGCATGGTTTCGACGTCCAACTCGGAAAGGCGAGCGACCGGGGGCTTCTGTTGTGTACACCAGTTCAAGAGCCGATCTTCAAGAGTCAGACGATATTTTGCTCGGGTGGCTTCTTCCCGGTTCAGACGTTCCACTTCTTTCAAGAAGAGCGCAACAGCATCCGAGATCAGTACCTCGCGTGCCTCGCTCTTCCGGACCCTTGCTTCCAGTTCGCGCTGAAGGGCTTTGACGGGACTCCACGAATCACGGATTTCCTGCGCGCGCTCTTCTGCCTTTTCCCAACTACGCGTCTTTGCACTGACCTGCCGCGAAGTATTCTCCCTGTAAACGTAGAGGTACTTCATGCAGTGACAGCGTTTCCAGTACGGTTCGCCGTTCTTGGGGCAGGATTCTTGGTGGCGCGTGTAGACGGTAACGGTTTGAGTGGAAAGCGACGCCGCTGGATTGGTTTCCGCCGCTGCTTCTAGACCGATCGGATGGGACCCCATCGACTCAACTCCACGACTGAGTTCAGAGAGCAGCTTTTTGTAACGCGATGAGCCGAATCTGACAAACGGCCATTCGCTCAGCCGAACTCTCAATTTCGCAGAGTCTAGCAAAATCCTTCATTCAGTTTTCATTCAGTTTCGGGAGCGCTCTGTGGAAAAGCTTGAGTTTTGTGGAGCTTAAGGTTGGTTGCGGGGGGTGGATTTGAACCACCGACCTTTGGGTTATGAGCCCAACGAGCTACCAGACTGCTCCACCCCGCAGGTTGATCATAACAACCGTTCGAATACCCGTCAAACGTGGCGGACAGATGCCGGTACCGTGCCGTTGATGATCGAGAAGCCATTCTGAGCGGGACCGGAATTCTCCTCGTCATAGGGTGATGAAGTCGCGGAGAAGGAGGCTCTTCTCTCCCGGACAGCAAGATCCTCAATTCACTGGCTACACACGCACTTCACCCGAGATGAGTGTGCGTGCTGAAAAGTTCGGTGAGCCTTTGGGCACTCTGGGGCTGCCGGTGGCTGCGTCCAACGCTTCTAAACCACTCTAGATCGAACGCTTCGCTACCGCGGCGTCTATTCCCAGTCGCAGTTCAGTCAGGTCGCACGGATCGATTCGCGTCGTGATCAGCCGTGGCGAAGAGGGACTGATTGCCGCGCCCGCTGTGTTTAAGGGCATCCCGCTGCATCGGTCCGCCAGATTCAGATATTTCCGATCATTATCGCTCGATCCGGCATCCAAGACACGTCAACGCGTTGTGCCACCCATGATTCCGCCGTACCATCGGATACAGTTCAGAATCAGAAACACAGGAGGTAGTCATGCCGAAGAAGGAAGCCACTAACCGCCAGAACACCATCAACGCTCAGCCTCGCCTTCATCAGCGCGCCCCCGAAATCCAGAGCTACGGAACTGTCTCGCATGTATTGCCGCTCGATCTGGAAGAGCCGGTTCGCTTGGAGATGACCGAGCAACTGAATCTGCTGCTCGCCGACACGATGACGCTCCGGGATCTATACAAGAAGAGCCATTGGCAGGTCGCCGGGCCCACGTTTTATCAACTGCATCTTCTTTTTGATAAACACTTCGACGAGCAGGTGGAGATAGTCGACACGATCGCCGAACGGATTCAGTTGCTGGGGGGAATCTCCTTGGCTATGGCGGCTGATGTTGCCGAGACCACGCGGATCGAGCGCCCGCCGCGCGGCAGGGAAGAGGTGCCGGTGCAAATCTCGCGTCTGCTCGACGCGCACCAGATCATCATCACGCATTGCCGCACGCTCGGTCAGCGCGCCGATGAACTCGGAGATGACGGCACCAACGACATGGTTATCAGCGATGTTCTGCGGACGAACGAATTGCAGGTGTGGTTTCTGAGCGAGCACTTGGCCGAGATGCCGCTAGTGCTCGCGCAGGACCCCGGCATGAGAAAAGCCGGATAACGCCGATTCTTTTTTCAGCAAAAAACTGCGGGCCGCGTGATCCATGACCGGCCAGCAGTTTTTGTTTTTTTTCCCCAGTTAGCTGGATTTCGTGACAGTCAAGTTGTCGTGATCGTAGTACTCATAGGCTGACATCGGCTTGGCTCCGCCCTTTTTCCAGATGCGCGAGTCTTGCGGCAGTTTGCCGAGCACACGCGCCATCTCGCGAATGTGCATGGCGACCGTACCGCAACAGGCGCCGATGTAGTTGATGCCCAGATCGCGCGCTTGTACTGCATAGTCCGCCATTTCCTTGCGCGTGAGTTGCAATGGATCCAACGCGTAAGGAAACTCCGGCAGGCTGGTGAAATCCGGTTTTTCTTTCGGCGTGCGATAGGCCACCGGTTGGCATGCCAGATAACCAGAAACGGCGCGACGCATGTCTTCCATCGGGCCCAGAATATGTTGCGGCGGCCGCAGGCAATTCATTCCGACAATGTCCGCGCCCGCATCCAACAGCGTCTTGGCGGCTTCGGCTGCACTCTTGCCCTCGGCGGTTTCATCTTTGTTCTCGAAGCAGATGGTCACCATCGTCGGCAGGCCGGTTTTCTTCGCGCGCTCCACCGCCAGCAACGCTTCGCCCAGCCAGGAAAAAGTTTCGCCGATGATGAAGTCAACTCCTTCTTCGACCTGCACCGCGAGCTGCTCATCGAAGGTTTGGCGGACGCGATCAGCCGCGGCAGCGCTGCCAGGTTCATACATCCAAGTCAAGCTCAGGTTTCCCGCGACCAGGCATTGATCGCCGGCAACCTCGCGTGCCACGCGAACCGCAGACCGGTTCAATTCTTCCAGCCGGTTTTCCAGCCCGACCGTCGCCAGTTTGTCACGGCTCGCGTAAAAAGTGAGCGCCTGCAGGACTTCCGCTCCGGCCTCGCGAAATTCCACATGCAATTCGCGCAGAGCCTCAGGATAGGTAAGCGCCACCTCGGGAGTGAACGGACCTGCCCGAACCCATCCGCGCTTCTCCAACTCCAGCAAATAGCCGCCATCGCCCAACACCGGGCCTTCTTTCAAGCGTTCGAGAATTCCTTTTTTCTTCATGTTCGCTCCAAACGTCGATGTTTCTTCCGAACTCCTACGCTGCCTTTCGCAGATGTCCTTTTTTCCAATCGCGCAGCGCCTGATGTGCCGCATTGCGTCCCGGCGCCCCGGTCACTCCGCCACCCGGATGCGCCCCTGCACCGCATAAATAAAGACCGGTAACCGGCGTGCGATATTGCGCCCACCCGGGGACCGGCCGCATAAAAAACAATTGTTCGAGCCTTAGATCGCCGTGGAAAATGTTGCCTTCGGTCAATCCGTAGGTGCGCTCAAGATCGAGAGGCGTCAACACCTGACGAGCGAGAATCGATCCGGGCACGTTGGGCGCATATTCGGCAATCTTCTTGACGACGCGATCGCCCAGGAGTTCGCGTTTGTTGTCCCAATTGCCCTCGCGCAGGCGATAGGGAACATATTGCACGAAGCAAGTCAGAATGTGTTTGCCCGGTGGTGCGAGCGAAGCATCCGCATTCGAAGAAACGACACAATCGACCCAAAGCTCCGCAGGAATTTCGCCGAATTTGGCGATGTCATAGCAACGTTCGGCAAATTCTAGCGACGGCACGAGAGTGTAGAACGTGCGTTCGAGAGCAGTTGCCGTCGGAGACGTGCCGGTGAATCGCGGCTCTTCGGCCAGTACGAGGTTGACCTTGGCACATGGTCCGTCCATCTTGATGGCGCGCACCGAGTCCAGAAAATCTCCCGGCAATTCGTTGGCGTCCACCAAGCGGAGAAACGTCCGCTTGGGATCGGCGTTTGACAGTACGATGCGGCTGCGCAACTCGGTTCCATCTTCGAGGACCACGCTACGCCCCCGCCCATGGCGGACTTCGATGCGAGCAACCGATGCCGAGGTCCGTATCTCGACTCCCAGTTTCCGGCCGGCAGCGGCCATCGCTTGCGTGATCGATCCCATGCCGCCCATCACGTGTCCATAAAAGCCCTGCAACTCGTGCTCACCTCCGCTCAGCAGATGAAACAGCAGGCCAATGGCAGTCCCGGGCTGATAGGGCCCGCCATGTTTGCCGTAGACGTTGTTCGCGAGGAACATCGTCTTGATTTTTTCCGACTCATAGTTGTGATCGAGAAATTCGCCGAGACTTCCAGTAAGAAACGAAATGAGCTGAGAAATTTCCGCGCTGGAGATACCGCGAAAGCGCTTGCCCACGCGAAGCAGGTCGCCCCATCCTTTCACGGTCGACGTGTCCACTTCTGGCGGAGGCTCAAGAAAAAATGGCTGCAAGTAGCGGGCCAATTTTTTCAGCCGATCGTCGACTTGCACAAAGCGCGCTGCATCTTTTGCGGAAATCTTAGAAAATTCCTCGCGCGCCCGTTCTCGATCAGCCCACCACGGCACGACGTGGCCGTCAGGGAAGGGAACCTGGATCGCCGGATCGCAAGGAATCATGCGCAGGCCATGGTCGGCGAGATGCAACTCCGCAATCACCTCGGGCCGCAGCATGCTGGCGATATAAGAGGTCGTGGAAACGCGGCAGCCCGGCGCAATCTCTTCCGTCACGCAACATCCGCCCACAATTTCGCGCCGCTCCAGAACCAGAGTGGAAAGTCCGGCGCGGGCCAGATAAGCTGCCGCCGTCAATCCATTGTGTCCAGCGCCCACGACGATCGCGTCGTAGATTTTCGGGGAGGATTTTGCGTGTTGACTTACGGTCACAAAACGATCCTGAGACACACAACACTATCGCAGATAGCAGTAGAAATGAATTGAAATCGATCATCGCCTGCTGTATTCTCTCGTGACCGTTAGTCATTTGGCCATGCCCGGAATTTCCAGCAATCGCGCCGCTCCACCGACGTATCATCGCCAACCGGCCTCGCGTCCGCGCTCCGAAGCCAAGCGCGCGCGCATCATTGAAGCCGCGACACTGCACTTCGCCGAGCACGGATACCACGCTGCGCGGGTGGGCGACATTGCCGCAGCACTCGACATTGCCAAGGGGTCCATCTTTCAACATTTCGGAAGTAAGGATGGATTGTTCTTCGAGGTCTACAAAAAGGCCGTTCGTTCCTTCGCCAAATATCTCGACGCCCCCGCCGACGTTCGCACGACCGGATTTTTCGAGGTGCTCCGTTATTGGCTGGTGCGAACCGAACACCTGCTGAGTGAGGATTGGATTCCGTACCGAATTTCTCTGCTGGGGAACTACGGCACCGATCTTGTCCTGAAGCGCGAAATTAATCGCTTTCTCATCACTGAAGATCCCTACGGCACGGTGAGCTTTGTCCGTTTCGGCGTCGAGCGCCGCGAACTGCGCAAAGACATGGACATGGAAATGATCGTCTCCATCCTCGACTGGATGATGGAACGCTTCCAGGACGCGCTGCTCACGGCGGAACTGGATCCCGGCCTGTTCCGCCGCCAGGGCGAACTGCCGGAGAAAAAGGAAGCGAGGATTCAGCAGTTCCTCGCCGTGATGCAGCGCGCGATCGGAGCCGCTACAGTCAACGGGGCGCCGCCCCTTCGTCAGCCGGCCCGCGATCATCGCAGGTAGAATGGTTGCGAACGAATCAGTGAACGCTTTTTCGAACCGCAAATGAATCAGGATCACCTTATGCCGGCACCCATTGAAGAAATTCTCTCCAGCTATAACGCGGACGCTCCACTGTCTCAAGCCTCGACGATCCCGGCTCCCTGGTATGTCGATCCGCGAATCGCCGAACTCGAGCGGCAAAATGTTTTTTTGAGGACTTGGCAGCTCGTGGCCCGCACCAGCCAACTCGAGAAGGCGGGTGACTTCGTGACCACACGCCTGGCAGGCGAACCCATCGTCGTCGTTCGAGGCTCAGACGGCATTCTGCGCGGTTTTTACAACGTTTGCCGTCACCATGCCGCAGCGGTCGTCACGCAACCTTGCGGGCAGGCTCAAATCCTGCAGTGCCCCTATCACGGCTGGAAATACGGACTCGACGGCGCGCTCAAGGGCATGCCGGAGTTCGAGGGCGTGCAGAATTTCGACCGCGCCGAAAACGGTCTCGTGCCGATTCGCGTCGAAATCTGGGAGTGCTTCGTCTTCGTGAACCTCGATCCGGATGCCGAGCCGCTGCACGACTTTCTCGGCGGACTGGTGAAGCGCGTTGCGCCTCTGGGAATCAACAAGCTGCATTACTTCGACCGCCGCACCTATCCCATCAACTGCAATTGGAAGGTCTACGTCGACAACTATCTCGATGGCGGCTACCACGTTCCCCATCTGCACAAGGGATTGAGTTCCGTTCTCGATTACAAGTCGTACACGATCGAAAACGAAGATCGCTACTGCCTGCAGTCGAGCCCAATGGTCGCCTCTGACGAAGACGCGGCAACCGGCGCTACGAGAAAGGGCGATCGCGCCTGGTATTTCTGGCAGTATCCAAACTTGATGATCAATTGTTACGAGGGATACATGGACACGAACTATGTGATCCCCATCGACGCCGATCATTGCTCCGTGATCTTCGATTTCTATTTCAGCGATGTCAGCGAGGCACAGCGCGCCTACAACACCGAGTCGGTCAACGTCGGCAACCGCGTGCAAGACGAAGATCTCGGCATCTGCGAAGACGTACAGCGGGGATTGAAATCGCGCGCCTATGGAGCCGGCCGCCTTTCTGTGCGCCGGGAAGCCGGCGAGCAACTGTTCCATCGTTTGCTGGCTGCCGATCTGAAGGGCATGCCCGCGCCGATACTGACGGCCGCCGACTAATCTCATTCCAGCGAGAAAAAATATCGTGAATCGCCGTCTGCTTTTGCTCGGGGTAAGTCTTGCCCTGTTTGCCAACATCGCGGTCGGGCAAGTCACGGCCATTCGCGCGGGCAAACTCATCGATCCCGATTCCGGCTCCGTACTTTCGGACCAGACTGTTCTCGTTCGCGATACGAAGATCGAAAAAGTTGGAAAGGGAATCGAGATTCCCTCCGGTGCGAAGGTCATCGATCTGAGCAATATGACTGTGCTCCCCGGTCTGGTTGACTGCCACACTCACCTGGCCGATGGAGCGCATGATCCGGAGCCCATCAACCACGCGCGGAAAACTGCGGCTCAGCTTGCACTTGAATCCATTCCCAATGCGCGATCCATGCTCGAGTCCGGCTTCACGACTGTCCGCGACGTCGGCGCCTATCGCGCACTCACCGACGTCGCGCTGCGCGATGCGATCAATCGCGGCGACATTCCCGGACCGCGCATGTTCGTCGCAGGGGCCTACGTCACGATCACGGGCGGCGCAGGCGCGATGACCGGTTTCGCCCCCGATATCACTCTGCCGTGGGACCTCCGCTATGGCATCGCCGATAGCCCCTGGGAAGTTCGCAAAGTTGTCCGGCAACTGGCGCACGACGGCGCCGATCACATCAAGATTCTTTCCAGCGGCGCAGTGCTCACGCACAACAGCAATCCCAACTCTCGCGAATTCACGCCTGAAGAATTGCAGGCAGCAGTCGATGAGGCAAAATCATTTGGCCTGCGTGTGGCGGCGCACGCGCATTCTCCCGAAGGTATCAAGAATGCGATTCGCGCCGGCGTCGCCTCGGTCGAGCACGCCACCCTCATAGACGACGAAGGCATAGCTCTCGCCAAGCAGCACGGCACCTATCTCGACATGGATATCTACGACGAAGAGTGCATTCAGGAACAAGGCCGCAACGGCACCATCCCGAAGGACTTCCTTGCGCACGACGCGCAACTTGGCGAAGCCCAGCGCCAGAACTTCCACAAAGCCGTGGCAGCAGGTGTGAAGATGTCATTCGGCACCGATGCTGGAATTTGTGCCTATGGCACCAGCGCGAAACAGTTTGCCTTCATGGTGAAGTACGGTATGACGCCGATGCAGGCGATTCAGGCTGCGACCAGCAATGCGGCCGACTTGCTCGGGCATTCGAATGAGTTTGGATCGATTAAGGCGGGCAAGTTCGCAGACATCATCGCGGTAGAAGGTGATCCGCTCGCCGATATCCGCGTGCTTGAGAACGTGAAGTTCGTGATGAAAGAGGGCAAAGTCTACAAGCAGTAGAACGACTTACTGGTGGTCCCGCGGAATCGTCTCTTTCCAAGTTTTCGTTTTCAGCATCTTTCCATCTTTCGACAGCTCGCGCGTATACGAATAGTAGAAATTCTTTTGGTCAGTCGTGACCAGCAGATGCCCGCGCCACGTGAGCGTTCGGCCTTTCAGCGCGAAAATGCTCTCAGCCTCGCCGTGCACCGCGCAGGTCTCGGGATGCGCGTCGTCCCCTTCATACGTCAGGCTTTCGAAATCATCCTGCTTGCCCCACGGATAAACGTAGTTATCCATTCCCTTCCAGTGAACGACGGTTTTCTGTCGCGCCTCGTCGCGTTCCACGGTCCATTCGCCAGGCCAGGGGAATCCCTCGCTCTTGATGTCCTTTCTTTCTTCCGACGGCTGCGGCGGAGAAAATTCCGGCGCAGCCTCACCGTGAACCGGAACAATCGGCAGCACCAATCGCGATCCTCTCTCGCCGCCAAGTTCCAGCGAAGTTGTCATCGAATACGGCGTGGGAAGTATCATCGGCCATAGCGCATTCGAAATCGCGACGCGGATTCGATGACCCTTCGGAAAGACCCACGAAGTAAGGTGCATTTCAATATTGATCGGATAGACCTGGCCCGGTTCCAAATCGCGAGGCTCACTCATCGACTCCCGCTGCGCCCCGTTGATGCCGGCCCCAGTAATTTGTGTCACCGTGCCGTCGGGAGCAACATCAGAAAGCCGCGCAAACCAGTTCGCCAGCGGCGCACTCGCAGATGCCTGCAACATAGCTCGCGGACGGCCGAGAATCGCCACGTCTTCTTCCAGCGGCGCTGAATCGTAAACCAGGCTGTACGCGTCGACGGGCCTCGGATCGCTAAGTAGTTCTCCCCACCAGAAGCCGGCCTCGACGCCGATCGTCGGCACGTATTTCAATTTTTGCTCAACAGTCGCGGCGGCACTTGCCGCGAGCGTGTGATTCTCCTGAAGGAAAAAAATCGAGTCGCGAGCCTCTTTTGGTGGCCACACATCTTCTCGACGCCAGTCTCCCGGCACTTCATGCAGATTCGGATCCGGCGGCCGCCAATGCTGCATGAAAATCACCAGCCGCGGATCGTTTGTGACGCCCGTGTCGCGCCCTTTTAGCCAATAGTCAAACCAGCGCACGGCCTGATCGCGCCACTCGACTTTCGGCCCAAAATCCGCGTCGTTCGGGTATGAATGATTCCACGGCCCCACGATCGCCTTGATCGGAGCCTTCGATTTCATCAGCATGTCAGTCACGTTGTCGCGATAACCATCTTGCAAGCCGCCGATCAGCAGGCTCGGTGTCGTGATTTCGCTCAGCGGGCGTACGCGATCGCGCCAGAACGGACCGTCATGCTGATGCTTCAAATACAACAGCGACCATGGCGGCGAATCGAAGCGCGCCAGCATTTTTTGATCGAGAGAGTAGTCCGGCGCACCAACCCATCCCTCGGCCATATCCATGTTTAGTTCGAATTCGTCGATGTGCGCGATGCCGTCGACGTAATGCACATCGTCATGAAACAACTCTCCGGTGGCGTGCAGTGCGACAATCGCCTTCAGTCCCGGCGCGTGCCGCATGGCCATTTGCATGGCCGTGAATCCGCCCCACGAAATCCCAAACATTCCCACGTTGCCATTCGACCACGGCTGATGCGCCAGCCAGGCGATGACCTGCTCTCCATCCTGCTGCTCCTGCTCGGAATATTCGCGCTCCGGCGGCGTCCCCTCACTCGCGCCAAAGCCGCGAATATCGACGCGCACACTCACATATCCGCGGCGCGCAAAATAAGCGTGCTTGGGATAATCGCCCGCCGCCGTCCCGTCATCTTTTCGATAAGGCAGATATTCAAGCAAGGCAGGGAACTTCTCTCCCGGCTTGGCGCCATCCGGTATGTAAAGCGTCGCCGCGAGGCGCACGCCATCTTTCATCGGAATCCATGTCTTCTCCATGCGCACGCCATACGTCGGCGGGGAAGGAGGCTCTGTCGCGGCGGAGCAGAGCGAGAGCAAGCAAACGACGCCGAGGGTTCGAAAAAGTTTGAACAATATATCTCCAGAAAGGCCGATAGAAAATTGATAATTGCTGATCGGTTCTTGATCACTCCGTCGCATCTTGCTCGCGACGCAAAGCGCGTAGATCAATGCCGAGCTGCTCGGCTTTCTTATACAGGTGACTGCGCTCCAGGCCAAGCGTTTTAGCGGCCAAACTCATGTTGTGATGGCTGCGCTTGAGTTCCGCCAGAATCACATCGCGCTCAAAGGCTTGCACTCGCTCGGCGAGAGGCCCGGTCCCTGCCACAATCGTGCTGGCGCTACCTGATGAAGAAGCCTTCGGCAGAGCCAACTGAACCGTCGGCAGATCAACCTGACCCTCGGTCGCAAGCAGCATCAAACGCTCGACCATGTTTCGCAACTCACGCACGTTCCCCGGCCACGGATGCGACTGCAGAGCGTCCATAGCGTCGCGCGTGAACGGTATCGGCTTCCATCCATTCTGCGCGCAGACCTGCGCGGCAAAGTGCTCGACTAGCGCTGGAATATCTTCACGGCGTTCGCGCAGTGGCGGCAGCACGAGCGGGAAAACATAGATGCGGTGAAAAAGATCCTGCCGAAACTTCTCTTCGCGTACGCGGGCTTCCAGATCGCGATGCGTCGCCACAACCACACGCACGTTCACGCTGACTGGTTTATCGCCGCCGATGCGCTCGACTTCGCCCTCTTCGAGCACACGCAACAACTTCGTCTGCATCTGCAGCGGCATGTCGCCGATCTCGTCGAGAAAAATCGTCCCCTGATCGGCCTGCTCAAATTTTCCAATGTGCCGGCCGGATGCGCCCGTGAACGATCCTTTTTCGTGGCCGAACAATTCGGACTCAATCAACTCTGCGGGCACCGCTGCGCAATTCAGCGTCACAAACGGTCCGCCCGAGCGCGGACTCTGCTCGTGAATGGTGCGCGCGACAAGTTCCTTGCCGGTCCCGGTTTCGCCCAGCACGCAAACTCGCGACTCGCTCGCGGCCACCCGCTCCACCTGCGCCATGACGCGCTTCATGGCATCACCCTTCCAGACGATTTCGTGCTTTCCCAGCCGCTGCTTCAATTGCCGATTTTCATTTTCGAGCCGCTGCAACTTGACCGCGTTCTCAACAGTAAGCAGCAGCTTGTCGGTTGAGATCGGCTTCTCCAGAAAATCAAGCGCACCCAAGCGCGTCGCCCTCACCGCCATCTCGATGTGCGCCTGCCCAGACATCATTACAACAGGCGCAGCCACGCCCTGCTGCTTCAATTCTTCTAGAAGAGTGAGTCCATCTTTGCCGGGCATGACCACATCCGACAGAATCACATCGAAGTGCTGCGACTTTGCAAGTCCGAGCGCCTTCGCAGCGTTATCGCAGACCGTGGCCTCGTGCCCCGCCAGTCGAAAGGCGCGCGACAGCGAGGCGAGGGTGTTGGCCTCATCGTCCACAATCAAAAGGTGCGCTTTGTTCGGCAAACATCCTCCATGCTTTGCGTCGGTTATCGCTCTTCGCTAGTTGCCCAGTCGTGCATCCCTTACGCTGCTCGGCAATTCAATCATGAACGTGGTGCCGCGTCCGGATTCACTCTGTACGCTGATTCGTCCCTTATGATCGCTCACCACAGATTGCACAATCGCCAGTCCGAGGCCGGTCCCGTGCTGTTTGCTTGTGTAATAAGGGGTGAAGATGCGCTCGCGCTCCTCCCGAGTCAACCCTGTTCCAGTATCCCCAACCTCCACGACAGCATGCCCGTCTTCGCGCCGGCTCCGCAATGTGAGCGTTCCGCCCAGGGGCATCGCATCCATCGCATTGAGCACGAGGTTGGAGATAGCCTTATGCAACAACTCAGGATCTGCATCTACGAGAGGAAGTTGTGGATCCAACTCAAGACGGCACTCAATAGGCGGCCGCCCCGGAGCCTGCAACTGTGCATGAAACAGCTGAGCAACGTTCGCGATTGTCTCATTCAGCTGCAAGGCTTGTAACTGCGGTTGCGGCATCTTCGAGAATTCGCTGAAGCGGCCAATGATCGACTTCAGATTCGAAATTTCCGCCAGCAACGTTCTCGCACTCTCGCCAAAAACCTCGTCGAACTGCTCCGGACTCTGCTCGCGGGCGCGGACGAGGTTCTCGACGGTGAGCTGCAACGGAAACAGCGGATTCTTCAATTCATGCGCCAGCCGCCGCGCCAGCTCGCGCCAAGCCGCCACGCGCTCCGCTTGAACCAGGCGCTCCCGGTGCGAGAGCAATTCGCTGGTCATGCGATTGAACGAGTCTGCCAGCTGCGATACTTCGTCGTATCCGGGAACTTCGACTCGCGTGTCCCAGTTTCCGTTGGCCACTTCCTGCGCGGCGCGAGCCAACTGCTCCACCGGCCGCGTGACGCGCGCGGCGGCCCAACTGCTCAGCAGAATCGCTAGCACGATGCCTCCACCACCCACCAGCAAGGCAGAGGCGCGTATGTGCCTTTTCAGTTCGACGTACGAACGCTGTGATGCCCCGATCAGCAAAATTCCCAGCAGCGGCCGCTCCTTGCCCAATCCGCGCAGAGGAATGGCGCGAAACAGTTCATCGTCCGCCTGATCGGACGACCATGAAATCTTGAATGTCATCTCCTGATTTGATTTCCGCACGGCGTCCACCAGCGGCTCGAATCGATCTGCCGGATGCGCATCCGGTGAGTTTCCCGCCTGCGGACCGATCAGCCATTCACGCGAAAATCGATCTCCGTGATTATGATAGAGAAGAGCGCGCATATCGGCAGGCAGATCGAGCGTGGAAAGAAATGTGCTGTCGAGTCGTCGGCCGCCGATTGCGTAAACCGGGTGCTCGAAGCCACGCGTGGCGCGCACCGCAAAAAGCCCGAGCGCCGTCGAGTCTGTCGATTCCTCTTGCGCCAGAAATGCGCGCTGCTCGGCGGCAGCCGAAAGATTCTCGAAACCGCTCTCCGGATACCCAAACTTCGCCGGCGACTGAAACGACGAAATAATCGTTCCATGGGCGTCGACCAGATCGAGGAAGTCAAGCTGCCGGCTCTCCGCCAGAGACTTCGCCGCATCGAAATAGCCCGCCAAGTCAGGAGTTGGGCCAGCAACGGCGCTCGCCATCCGACTCACCGCGTCAGACGCTGCAATCTCGCCCACGCGCCTGGCGATGTCGTCCCCCTGCCGCGTGAACTCACGTTGAAATTGCGCCACCAGCGCCGCGGTCCGTTGCTCTTCATTTTGCTCGAAGGCGCGGCGCGTCATGATCAGCACCAATGTGGCGACCCCGCCGACGGAGAGAAAAACCGTCAGCGCGAAGACGGCCAGCAGCTTGCGCCGAAAGATCATGGCTGCCTGTTCTCCAGCCAGGCGTCCGCCAGACTCCAGCTTCCATCGCGGTTCACAGTCCAACCCTTCACTCTTGCAGACGCCGCGTAGGAAGCGGGCAGATGAAACAGCGGAACAATCTGTCGCGTCGCCAGCAGCGCCTGCTCGCTTGCATACAGTGCCTCCACGCTGTCGCTCTTCGTTTTCGCGACAGATAGTCCTGTCGCGCTCGCCAAGGCTGTCAAAGCAAGGGATGGATTCGCCGAGGCCAGTGGGATGCGAACCAGACGCAAATCGGCAGTAGCATTCGTGCTGGGCTGCAGCGTCACGCCCGCGTCTCTGGCGTTCAGCGCAATGCGTTCCGCCAGTAGTCGTGCCACGGTGTCATTTGGATCGTACGCCAGAGTCCAGGTGGGATTGGATCGCGTCTGTGCGTGCGCATGGCGTGCGCGGTTCAAATCGGCTTCGGCGGAAAACGTGAACGCGTAGCCCGTCATCCAGTTCGGCAGCAGACTGCCCGCAGGCTGTCCCGCACCCTGCAGCAGGACGCTGCGAATCGAATTTCGCTCCACACTGTAGGCCAAGGCTTCGCGAAGAGCTTTGTCATCGGGCGACGTCGCCTCGCGCGAGAACAGCAACGCTGTCAGTTCCATCGGAGCAGAACTCGCGATCTCCCGCCCATCCACTGACACTCGATGGAACTGCTCCGCCGCTACCTCAATAAATTCAGCCTTGCCCGACTCCAGCGCCAGCATCTGATCGCGATAATTTTTTCCCATCTCAATTTCAATCGCGTCCAGAAACGGACGTCCACGCCAGCACGACTCCGCGGTCGTCAAAGTCAACTTCTTTCCGGGCTGCCATTCCGCAATTTGAAACGGCCCCGTACCGCTCGGCTTGCCGTCAGACATTTTCTTCTCGATCGCATTTCGCGCCAGCGCCAACTCAGCAAGCAGAAGAGAATCGGAGTTGTCGTGCTCGATCGTCACTGAGTCGCTGTCCACCGAAATGTTCCACGACGGATTTGCCGATCTCAACGATGCCGCGACAGCCTCCGCGGTGAGGGCGTTTCCATCATGAAACGTAATCCCGCGCCGCAAGCGCAACTGCAATCGCTGCGGGCCGGATGCCTGCCATGAAGTCGCCAGCCATCCCTGCACACGGCCGCTTTCGTCCATCGTGACCAGCGTGTCGAACATCAAGCGCATCAGGCTGCGCCGTGCAAACGAATCCACTCCGCCCGTGTCTGCCGGATCCAGCGACGAGACCGCCGTCCGCATCGCGACATGCAGAGTTCCGCCGTATTGCGGCCGAGTCTCCGCCGCCAGCGACGCCAACAGCGCGCTACTGACTACAAGCCACAGCCAGCCGATACGCTTCATAGCTTCCTGTTTCTCGATTTCTCACTACAGCCACTGCCGAGTCGCTACGGGCTTCAGTCCAGAGTGCGGTGACGGCTCCCGGAAACTCTACCGCCGAACTCACCGCAACCGGATCGCGATCGGGGAATTCATGAGCTCGCACCGAATCTGCGGATATTCCCGGTCCGGTCGCCAGCACCTGCCAGCCCGCCCCGCATGACGTCTTCAGGTTCGCGATGTCGCTTCCCCAGCCAAACTTCGACGTCTGGTCGCTGATCCCGTCCACCATGTGCACTTGCCCGTCGGTAGTGGCGAAGAGCCACAGCGAATATTTCTCGCGGGGCACCAATGCAGCAGAGTAAAAATGCGGCACAATCGCGAACTTGCCCACGGCAGGCGTCAGAACTCCCGTGAAAAAATTTCTCGTCGGAGCGAAAAACGCCGCGGTGCGTGGAACCACTGTTGACGCGCCATTCGCCAACCCCGCGCTAGGAAACACAGCAAGATCATTTCCGCCGGTTGCTCCAGAAACAAGTGGCCACGGATCGTCACTCTCGCGACAGCTCAATGCCGGCGGCGATCCCGCCGTATGGCACAGCACGCCAGGAAGATAAACGTCGAGCAGATGATCTCTTCCGGGAATAAGCCGTCCGCGCAAATCGCGCGGCCAGGGACGAGCATGACTAATTTCCATCGCCTGCTCCTGTTGCCACCTTCCGCCCTGCATTCTGTAAAGCGAGACGCGTTCGGCATCGAGGACGGCCAAGTGTACCGGTGTTGCGCCTTCCTCGAGTACAGCGACGTCGAGTATCGGGCTCTCTTGCGCCCACAGCGGAGTTTTTCGCAGACTCAGCGGCACGGCTTCCCCCGCGGAACTTCCTCCCGCGGCCCGAGGCGTCGAAACAATAACAACGGCCAGCTCCGCACCTCCTCCTTGCTGAATCTGCGCCACCCACACATAGGAACTTGCATTCTCAGAGAGAAAAATCGTTAAGTTTGCAGCAGACTGCTCTGGTTTCACGAAGCGCAGTCCCGTCCCTTCGAGCGCACTGCGCAATCCGTTCTGCACGATATCGTTGTCTCGCCGGCTGAGCGAGGAACGGTTTTCCACGCTCAACGACACGGCACCGGGCCCGGTGATCGCCACAATCTTGCGCGCCAGTTGTTGTTCGGGGACGCTCCAGTCCGTCGCAGCCGCCAGGCATGACACCACGATCAGGAAAAAGCACAGCCGAAATATGAAAGGAAGAATCGAGCGCGTCGCGCGTGGCACCGTATTCGCAGTAACGTCTGGGATGGCCGAATTATAAACCGCAATGCGCATGCCGCCTCGCGATCCCTCTGTACTCTGTAGACACCGGCAAGCGTGATCTGAAGAACTAGAGAACTAGGGGGTGCCCCACGTCTCGCCGCCGTTGCGAGACGTGGGAACTCCAGGCATCAACACATGTCGTTTTATGTCCCACCAAGCCGCGTTCTTAGCGGCGAGCATGGAACCAACAGCGCCTATCTCTGCTCCTCCTGTGGCTCCGCCTGCCCCGCCTGATTCGCCACGTTCATGCTGCGCAACACATCATTGGCGAAGAAGAACTTTCCATCCGCGGGCACCATCATGATCTGCAGCTTGTCCGATAGCCGCTCGGCGACAATCTTATTAATCAGCAGCGGATTCTGTTTTAAGATCGCGGCCTCGCTCTGCAACCGCTCGGCATCCGCTGCCGCCGTCACCCGGATGCGATCGGCTTCCGCCTCCGCCAGCAACTTGCGCCGCTCGGTTTCCGCCTTACTATCGATCACCTTCGCCTGCGCCGACGCCTCGGCATTCTGAATCGTCGCCTCTTTTCGCGCCTCAGCTTCCAGCCGGCTCTGTTGAATCTGCTTTTCTTTCAGCGGCAGCGTGTACTGCATAGCGTCGGCTTCGCCCTTCGCCTGCAGCACGTGCACCTGAGCTTCGCCCTCCGCCTGCTTGATCTGCTGAACCTTCGTCGCCTCCGCCTCAAGCTCCGATATGCGAACCTGCTTCTGCTTCAACTCGGTCTCGACTCCCATCTGGTCGTTTTCCTGTTCCTTGAGCAGAAGGTTTTCCAGTCCCTTCGCGTATTCCTCAGGCAGTTGAATGTCACGCAGCATCACTTCCTTCACCACGATCCCATCCGCCGCCAGTTTCTGCGTGATCATTACCGTCGCCCGCTGCCGCACTTCCTCGCGCTTGGCGGAAAACACGTCGCGTACCGTGTAATTCGGAACCAACTCGCGCCACACGCTCGCCACCACCGGTGGAACAATTTCTTTCTCCACGGGCCGCGGCAAGTTGCTCTGAATGTAGTCGAGATGCTTCGAATCCAGACGGTAACGCACCGTGATCGCCAACCCTAGCGTCAGACCCTCTTTGGCCTGCACGTTGAGCAGTTGCGATCTCGACGCTACATTCGCCGCGGCAGTCTTTCCGTCTTCCGTCGCACCAGTCGTGAAAATCTGGTCGCGCGTATCGAACAGCGATACATCCTCAACCAGCGGCACAACAAAATGCACACCCGGATAAAGCGTTCCCGGCACTGTCCCGCTCGTCTGGCTCACGCGAATTCCGGCCATGCCGCTCGGCACCACAACAATGCTGAGCGCGATCAGCATCGGCCCCCACGCCAGCAGAGCCAGCGCCAGTGACGTTCTCCACCTCCACTCCGGACGCGGCGGCACCACGACTTCGCCGGCCGGCGCCGCCAGCGCCCGGCGGTATAAAACTTCGTGATACAGGTCATACAGCAAAAGGGTCACAGCCAGGAGAATCATCCCCAGGCCACCGGCTATCAGCAACGAGCGCAACGCCAACATCGTCGTTCTCCTTTCCGTTCTCGTCGAATGAATTTCACGAACTCACCGCTTCTGCCCCGACTTCACAGCAACCGCTTCCTGCGCCAGCTTTGCCGGAGCAAAGAACAAGCGGAACACCTGCCCAAAGATCAACTCTTCCGCCAACAGCGCGATCGCCAATGAAAAAATCAGGCCGCCCACCACTGCCATGAATGTGATTGCCATCTGCATAATCCCTCCTCAAAAATCAGACCTCAGACCTCAGACCTTAGACCACTGGCCACTACCACTGGCCACTACCACTGGCCACTAACCACTGACCACTAACCACTAACCACTAACCACTGACCACTGACACAGTTCACTCTTCACCAGCCGCCCCAGCCACACTCGCCGCATCCGCCACTTCATCTCCGTCGCCGAAGATCTCGGCAATTTGTTCGTCGCGCTCGGCGCGAATCTGCACCACGTCTCCGACGCGTACCATCGTGAACAAACGCTCCGCATCCCGATTGCGCAGTCGGATGCATCCATGCGACGCGGCATGTCCCACCGACTTCGGCACATTCGTTCCGTGAATGCCGTAGCCCTTCTCGCTTAATCCCAGCCAGCGCGTGCCCAGCGGATTGTCCTTACCAGTCGGAATGACCTTACCGGAGTGGTAGTAGGTGGGGTTCTCGACGCGATTAACGATCTGAAACTCGCCCTTCGGACTGGGGGTGGAACCCGCCCCGACCGCTATCAGAAAAGTCGCAATTACATCCCCAGCTTCGATCACGGCGAGTTTGCGGTCTGGAATGCTGATCAGCAGCGTTCGCTTGCCAAGCTCTTTCGAAGCAAGGCGTGTGGCAGAAGGATCTTTCTGAGCAGGGGCCGTCGAAGGCGTCTGTCCGAGCGAGGGAACTGCCGCAACCAGCACGACAAGAATGATGATTAGAACCCGTGCATGCCTTGCGGTCGCCTTGGAACTCGTCGCTCCCATCGCTGCCCCCTTCTGACTTGCGTTTCAATAGAAAGCAGGAGGGGTTCCTAAATGTATCTATATGGAACTAGGTAGGTTAGTGCGTGTAGAGCGTGGAAAATGGTGTGCGCACGCCCACGCTGTGTCTCCGCGGACACACCCGCGAAGCGCGTGAACCGATGAATGGAAGGGAGGGGAGGACTTGCGCTGCCTTCAAGCGCCCGGCCCCTTGCCGTCTGGGGTAACGGCTTGTGGGGTTCTGTGGGGTGGGGCCGGGCGATCCTATGACTAGAAGGCCTAGTTCAATTGTGCTTAATCTACAATCCACCCCCTGTGCAAATCAGTGATGTGCGTCACATCTCACCGTGATTTTCATCAACAGGCTTTCATCAACCATCCGCGGCTCGTTGCTCCCGTTTCCACGTTCGTTGGACCCATTAGATCTCTGAAGGGCTCTGACGTGATTACGATCACCGCCTCCAGTTACGTAGTTTCGCTAGATTCGTCTTTGAGCGGGGTCATCAACCTCACTCATCCTGGAGATCGATTTCTTATGGCTTACGTAATTACCGATACCTGCATTAAAGACTCTCTTTGCGTTGATGTCTGCCCCACCGACTGCATTCATCCCAAACAAGATGAGTCGGCGTTCGCGGCCGCGACTCAGATGTACGTCGATCCTGACGGCTGCATAGACTGCGGCGCGTGCGTTCCGGTCTGCACCTCTGACTCGATTCATGCCTTGGACGATGTCCCGGAAGACAAGAAGGAATTCATCGAGAAGAATGCGGCTTTCTACCAGAACTGATCTCTAATGCACGAGTGTCGTCCGCAATAGGAGGGATATAAGTTGCAGACCGTGACGCGCCAGTCGCGGTGGATTGCTCCAGCGGCCTTCTGGATACTTTTTGCCACATCAATCGGCTTGGGCAGGCGGTATGCGTGGTTGGACACCGCCTGGTACGTCCTGGGGATGTTAGTCATTCTCGCCCTGGCTGTGTACTCCGTCATTCACTCGGTTCGCAATCGCGGTCAAGAGGGGGCTTTATCGTCCAAGGGAATCCCGCGCTGGCTGGAAAGATTCCTTCTTGACCAAGAGGCCGATAGCGAACCCGGCAGTGCCACTGGATCAAAACACAAAGGTAGCCGCTTCCGCGCCGTTCGTTGACTTCCATCCCCTTCCGACATATCGTTTACCCCGCCATGAACGTTGTTAAGGCCACCCGCCACTTTGAAGAGTGGCTAGGCCGCCACACGCAAGTCGTCAAAAAAGACCTTCACCTCAAGCACGCCAACATGAAGGCCGCAGTCTTTCCGTTCTTGCGCGCGACGTACTATCGCTGGGCGCAAATCTGGCCGGATGTTTGTCCAGAACTCGCCAAAGCGCCGCACGTGCTAGCAGTCGGCGACCTGCACGTTGAAAATTTCGGCACCTGGCGCGATGTCGATGGGCGCCTGATTTGGGGTGTCAACGATTTTGACGAGGCGCATTCCCTCGCCTACACCAATGATCTCGTGCGCCTCGCCGTGAGCGCTCATCTCGCTGCCGAGGCCCGCCACTTGCCGCTCAAGGGAAAAGATCTGTGCACGGCCATTCTTGAGGGCTATCGTGACGGCCTCGCCGAGCAAGGCTTGCCGTTTGTTCTGGAAGAGAGAAATGAATGGTTGCGCCGGATCGCAGTTAGCGAGTTGCGGGATCCCGTGCATTTCTGGGCCAAGATGGACGCTCTGCCCACATTTAAGGGCGCTGTGCCCGTCAGCGCTATCGATGCCGTTGAGCACCTCATGCCCGCCAGAGACTTGAGCTACCGGCTGGTCCATCGCGTCGCCGGGCTCGGCAGCCTCGGACACGCCCGCTTCGTCGCCCTGGCAGACTGGAATGGAGGCCGCATCGCCCGTGAAGCAAAAGCTCTGGTTTCCTCTGCATGCTACTGGGCCAAAGATCAGGATGGCCCGCCCGACATCCTCTACCAGACCATCATGACCCGCGCGGTCCGCTGCCTCGATCCGTTCGTTCAGCTTCGCGGCCGCTGGATTGTGCGCCGTCTCAGTCCGCATTGCTCGCGCATCGAACTGGCCACGCTGAAGGCGCAAGGCGAAGAGTTACGTCTGCTTCATGCCATGGGATGGGAGACCGCCAACATCCACATGGGAAGCAAACCCGCCCGCAAACTCATCCTCCGCCATTTGCAGGCTCAAAAAACAAAGTGGCTGCACCGCGCCACCGAACAAATGGTGCAAGCGGTTCAATCCGACTGGAAAGTCTGGAGAAAAGACGGCTACAAGTAAGGATTTTTGGCGGCGTCTTCGCGGAAGATGCCGATAGCTGCGCGCTGTTCGCTAGGCCACACCACTCTCCGCGGCATCAGACGCCGTCATCGCCTGCCGCCGCAGCGGAGTCAGAGCGACCCCGCGCTCATGGTCATAAATCAACGTCCACCGCTGCGCGCATTCTTCGCAAAGCCAGTAATGTTCGATCTGCCGTTGAGCTTGACGTGAGCGGGCAGTTATTGCCGGGCCTCGCGGGCTCTTCCGATCCGTCTCCACCACAAACAGCTTTCCCTCCCGAAGCCGGAGAAACGGTTTGGAACATTGCACATTGGCGCATTGACTCAACATAACTTTCGTGCCCCTGGCCCATCGAGATTTTCGCCGGACCAGCACTATGAGCAGGTTTGCTGCCATGCGCGTCTTAAGTCACTCTCAAGAAAGTACGCGCAGAAAACTTCCGCCGTCACCCTTCGCTTCGAACTTCCTGCCGACCGCTCGGCAATTCACTGCCGAAATGCCATGTTCCTCGGCCATTTGCCGACTGCTCGCCTCGACCGCTAACATGATTAACATGCCAAGGGTGCTGCTCTGTCCACCGGATTATTTCGATGTCGTTGATCAAAAAAATCCGTACATGACGCGAAATTCTCCGGTCGATCGCACCGTCGCACGCCAACAATGGGATGCACTCTGTAACGTTTTGCAACAGAGTGGATGCGAAATCGAAACCATCGATCCGGTTGCCGATCTCGAAGACATGGTCTTCGCCGCCAACCAAACTTTCGTCGGTGCGAAAAATGGATACGGAAAATTCTCCGTCCCCAGCCGCATGGTCTACCCATCCCGCCAGCGCGAAGTGCCGTATTTCACCGACTGGTTTCGCCGCCACGATTACCAGATCATCGAGCTCCCTTACGGCAACGACTTCCTCGAGGGTCATGGCGACCTCATCTGGCATCCCGACGGTTCCCGCATCTATGCTGCATATGGATTCCGCAGCACGCTAGGGGGTGTCGAAAAATTTGTAGCCGAGATGGCCAAAATGGGAATCCCCGTCGTGCCGCTCGAACTGGTCGACCGCTTCTGCTATCACCTCGATACCTGCCTCTGTCCGCTCAACAACGAATCGGCATTGATCTTTCCCGGCGCGTACTCCACCGATGCGCTCAAAGCTCTGCACACATTCTGGCCGCGCCTGCACCTGCTCACTGTCGAAGAGGCTCACCGTTTCATGGGAAATGGAATCGTTGCGGGGGGCAACTACATCACACCCTATGTCACGCCTCAGCTGGAAGAAATTCTTCACCGCGAAGGCCTGACGCCGGTTGTCATCGACACCTCCGAATTCGAAAAAGCCGGCGGCAGCTGCTTCTGCATGAAGATGTTCCTTCCCGACTGATGAAGTGGAGCGGCGGACGCATTCGTCCGCCTGCTCTTAAAGGGTGCTCCACCCTTCTTTCGCGTTTTTTACGAAAGAGGGTGGGGAAGTTGACTCTGCTCCTCTGGAAGCAAGGAGACTCATGCAACACAATCTCGATCAAACCGTTGCCATCCTCACCCGCACGCCAGTGTCATTAAACGCCCTGCTTCGCGATCTGCCCGACGTATGGACCCAGCAAAACGAAGGCAACAAAACCTGGAGCCCATACGAAATCGTCGGCCACCTCATTCATGGC
The DNA here is from genome assembly GCA_035501655.1 of Candidatus Solibacter sp. GTDB lineage: Bacteria > Acidobacteriota > Terriglobia > Terriglobales > Acidobacteriaceae > Sulfotelmatobacter. Next base: position 135,030 of record DATJVU010000002.1, on the reverse strand, counting down.
GAACTCACCGACTGGATGCCCCGCGCCCGCATCATCCTCGCACACGGCGAGAACCGCGCCTTCGACAAATTCGATCGCCTGGCGCACGAGCGCGAAAGCCAGGGCAAATCTCTAGGCCAGCTACTCGATGAGTTCGCCCGCTTGCGTGCCAATAATCTCCGCGACCTGCGTGCGCTGAATCTCCAGCCCGCCGATCTCGCCCGCAAAGGCAAGCATCCTGAACTTGGAGTCGTAACGCTCGGGCAATTGCTGGCCACGTGGGCCGTTCACGACCTCACGCACGTCCACCAGATTTCCCGCGTCATGGCGCACCAATACGCAGAAGCCGTAGGCCCTTGGGAGGCCTATCTAGGCGTGCTCCACTGCACCGGCCACGGCTCTTAGAAGCTTTTTGATGCGAATGGGAAATACATTCAACCGGGCAATTGAAAAGGCGTCATCCCGAACGCCCGCGTTCTCACCAGCGGGCGGAGGGATCTCCATCTAACAAACTCTGTGGGTATAAGATTCCGAACATCAAAGCGATGACCGCACTCCCTGCCTCGCCTCCTTCCCACACGAACCAGAGTCTGACTTGCATCGCCCGCTTCCCGAATCTCCGCGCGCTAGCATGGAACGGCGACCAACTCTACGCCGCACGCGGCTACCAACTACTGTGCGCCCAGATAAAGAATCCCGCAGAAATCAACTGGCAGCCAGTCGGCGCCTTCCATCCTCCATTTCGAAGAAAACTATCCGTAGCCACCAATCTCACCGCCCGCCTCTTCCGCGACGGTTTCCACGCACTAGCCACGCTCACCGATGGCAGCCTAGTCGCAGCCGTTCCCGGCGCAATCATCACACTCCGCCCCGGCGAAAAAGATTTCTGCATCACGCACGCAATCACCCGCGGCACGCGCCCGCTGCACATCACCGCCGTTCCCGGCGGCGCCGTTTATTGGGGAGAATATTTCGACAACCCTCACCGCGACGAAGTCCACATCTACGCCTCAACCGACAGCGGACAAAGCTGGAACGTAGCCTACACATTCCCCAAAGTCGCAATCCGCCACGTCCACAACACCGTCCACGACCCGTGGGCCAACTGCCTCTGGATTCTCACCGGCGACTACGGCGACGAATGCCGCATCCTCCGCGCCTCCCTCAACCTGCGCGAGGTCGAACCGCTCTTGCAAGGCAATCAGCAGACCCGCGCCGTTGCGCTAGTTCCCGCCGAAGATGCGCTCTATTTCTCGACGGATACGCCGCTCGAATCCAACTTCATCTACCGTCTCGAACGAACCGGAAACCTTACGCGCCTGGCGCCCATCAGTAGTTCTTCCATCTACGGCTGTCGCGCCGGAAATGAAATATTTTTTTCCACCATGGTCGAGCCAAGCAAAGCCAATCCCGATCAAAACGTCAGAATCTACGGCGGGCGCTCGAATGAAGAGTGGTTCCCACTATTAGCGTGGGAAAAAGATCGATGGCCCCAACGCTACTTCCAATACGGCAACGCATTCCTTCCCGACGGAAACAACAACACGGAATTTCTGGCGCTCTCAACGATTGCCGTCACCAACGACGACATGGCAACATCGCTCTACCAGTGGAAGAGCGGCGCTTCAGCGCCGCGTTAAAAGCTGCAAAAGTTGGATAGACGCTTTTCGAAATTGTCATCCTGAGCGAAGTTGCCGCTCGCGAAGCGAACGGCAATGCAGTCGAAGGATCCCTGCCCACTGAACTGCATCATGGGAATACATGCCTGACCCAAAGAGTAAGCTCAACCAGCAAATCGAGCCCATCGTCGCCCAATGGCCGACGCCCGATGCCGTAATATGAAGTCCGCTCCATGCCCAGCCTCAGTTACTACCGCCGCATCTTCAGCGCCTATCTGCTCGGCGGAAAGAGCCACCTCACGTTCTGGCACGAAACGCCCGCGCAAAATCCTCGCGCCAGCCGACAGGAACTAGGCGAGTACTACATGCTCTTCGCCGAAAAAGCCGACTACAAAGGCGCCTACGATCCAAGCGGAATTCCGCAACTCGACTACCACGGCAAAATCGGCCTGCAGTACAACCCAATCGCCATCGCGCAATATGGCCTGGGCAACTACAACCTCTGGCGTCAAACATCCGACCCCAGCCGCCAACAAAAATTCTCTCTAGTAGCCGACTGGCTCTGCGCGAATCTCGAAAAAAACTCCGCCGGACTCTCCGTCTGGAACCACCACTTCAACTGGGAATATCGCGAAACGCTCAAAGCGCCATGGTACTCAGCACTAGCGCAAGGGCAGGGAATCTCCGTGCTGCTGCGCGCCCACAAGGAATCCGGCGACGCGCGTTACCTCGAGGCCGCGCAGCGAGCCGTCGCCGTGTTCCACAAACCAACCTCCGAAGGCGGAGTCGCCTTCACCGACGATCGCGGCGATCTCTGGTTCGAGGAATACATCGTCTCGCCGCCCACGCACATCCTCAACGGATTCATCTGGGCCGCCTGGGGCATCTACGACTACGCGCTCGCCACCAAAGACGCTGGCGCCCAAAAACTTTTCGACCGAGCCGTTCAAACCCTGCTGCACAACCTTGACCGCTACGACCTCGGATTCTGGTCGCTCTACGAGCAATCCGGCACAAGCCTGCCCATGGTAGCCAGCAATTTTTATCACCGCCTCCACATCGTGCAGCTGCGCGTGATGCACCAACTCACCAGCGAACCTGAATTCGCTCGCGTCGCCGACCGCTGGGAAGAATACGCCAGCAACCGCAGCAACTGCACGCGCGCGCTCGTTTACAAAAGCGCCTTCAAGCTCTGCTACTACTGAAATTTCCTTGTGATGCCTGCGTTCTAAGAGAAGGCGTCATCCCGAAGCCCCGCGTTTTCTTCGGCGGGGCGAGGGATCTCCGCGCCGGTGCTCTGTGGGTATAAAGTAGCAAGCCCAAGCATTCGCCCGATTGACCAGCCCGCACCCTCCGCGATACATTCAACCCCAGTTCTGCCGTTGCAGCCCCTGATGCTGCAAGTAACTCCCCTGCAGTTCTCCGCTCGAGTTTGCAGATGCGTCGTAGCGCGAAAAAGTCCGCGCACAAACGTCGGCCGCAAAGATGAGGTGGCCCGTATGAAATCACTCGCGATCTGGATAGCGCTCTTCCTCGTAACCATGTGCGTCGCGGCATCAGCCCAGTCACAAACCCAAGCCCAGCCCGACGCCCTCGGCACGATTCAGGCGTCCAGCACAACCTGCGAAGGCCATCTCTCCGGCGGAACTTGTTTCGCCCTCGACATCACCTGTCCCAGCCTCCCGGACTACACCGCCTACGTGAAAATTTTCGAGCCCACAGTCCCGGTGGTCGGCACCGTCCTCTTCACCACCGGAGGCGACGGAACCGACCTCCTCGAAAAACTCTACTTCGGTCCGCTAGCCATGCAGAAAGTTCTCAAGGCCGGCTATCGTTCCGTCGAACTCACCTACGGCTTTCCTTTCAACCTGAACGAGAAAGGATGGCAGACCAACGCCAACGGCGCCGGAATCCGCGCGGCGATCTGCCGCTTCGCCACCGTGTTGCAGTGGGTGCACGACAATTATCTCGACGCCGACACGCCCCTCTGCGCCGCCGGCAACTCTGCCGGAGCCCAGCAGATCGGCGAGAGCCTCGCTCACTACGGCGCCGGCGACATTCTCGCCTTCGCCGAACTCAGCAGCGGCCCGCCCTTCGGGCGCATCGACTACGCCTGCGAAAATAATCAGGCCGCCATCACTTCGCCCTGTTCCGGTAAGACCATCGGCCTCGGAGTTCTCCCCGGAACGTCCATGAAGTTCATCGATCCCGCGTATCCCGGCGCATGGTGCTCCTCCGCCTACAACACCCACTCCACGCAGCATCAGGCGCAATTCCTCAACGACTCCATCACCTCTCCAGATGGCGTGGTGAATTATCCCAACACATTCATAAATTTCGTCTTCGGCAGCCAGGACACAACCAGCGCCATCCGCCAGGGATTGCTCTATCAAAGCGCAATCACCAGTCAGAACTCGACGACGTGTCTCGCAGGTGTCGGCCACGTAGTGGAAGACACCGTCCCCGGAGCGCAGCAAGTGGCCAACGACATCATCCAACACTGCAAACTCCCACCGAAGAAGTGATCGGAGAAGAAGTGATCGGGACAGATGCTGCGACTCGGGGCAAGGCCGTTCTCCGCGCTCTCTGCGGCATTTCTCTGCGTCCTCTGCGGTAAAAATCCTTACCCATCATGCGAGGGATCTCCGCAAAACTGTTCTATGATCTAGGCCGCGAAACTAGCCACCCTACCCCAAATCCCGCTTCTGCGGTAGCCTCTAACTTCGCGTGAAGATCCTCTACGTTTCCCAATACTTTCCGCCGGAAATGGGCGCGCCGGCCGCCCGCGCCGCCGAACTCGCCCGCCACTGGTCCGACGCCGGGCACGAAGTCTCCATCCTCACCGGATTTCCCAACCACCCCACAGGACAAGTCCCGCCCGAATGGCAGCCTCGCCTGCGCAGGCTGATCTACCACGAAAAATTCGGCAACGCCGACGTCTACCGCACCTGGCTCTGGCCCCTGCCCAATCGCAAATCGCACGAACGCATTCGCAACTATTCTTCGTTTTGCCTGTCAGCGTCGTTACGCGGACTGACTCTTCCGCGTCCAGACGTCATCATCGCCACCTCGCCGCAACTCCTGGTCGGCCTTACCGGATGGTGGCTATCATTTTCGCGGCAAATCCCATTCGTCTTCGAAGTCCGCGATCTCTGGCCCGAATCGCTGACCGCCGTCGGCGTCGGCAGCGAAGATTCTCTGCTTCACCACACGCTGGCTGCCGTTGCGAAATTTCTCTACGAACGCGCCAACAAGATCGTCGTCGTAACTCCCGCATTCGAAGATCGACTGATCGAAGACTGGCGCGTCCCCGCAGAAAAGATCGCGATCATCGAAAACGGAGTTGAAACCGAACTGTTCGCGCCTCAGCCACGCAGCACAATCAACAATCTTCGCCAAACGCTCGGTGCCAACGGCAAATTCATCGCCAGCTACATCGGTACCATGGGCAACGCTCACGGCCTCGAGACTCTGCTCGATGCCGCCGCCCAGCTGCAAGCCCAAAATCCCAATGTGCTTTTTCTTTTAATCGGCGAAGGCGCTGAAAAAGACCGCATCAAGTCGCTCGCCCACTCCCGCGTTCTGTCCAACGTTCTCTTTCTCGATCAGCAACTGCGCGAAAAGATTCCCGCCTACATCTCCGCGTCCGACGTCTGCCTGGTCCTCCTGAAAAAAACCGACGTCTTCAAGACCGTCATTCCGACCAAAATGCTCGAGTTCATGTCGTGCGCTCGTCCCGTAATCCTCGGTGTCGACGGCCAGGCGCGTACCATCCTCGAGCAGGCGGAAGCCGGCATCGTGATCGAGCCAGAAAATGCCATGGAATTGGCGAATGCGATCAAACGCCTTGCCGAAAATCGTCAACTCGGCGAATCGATGGGAAAAAAGGGAAGGGAATACATCCAGCAGTTCTTTTCCCGCAGCGGCACCGCGGAGAAATACCTCGAAGTTCTCGAGAGAATACCGAGGAAAACATAGGTCAAAACGAAATCCCGGCTACGGATGCAGCGCGTAGATTCCAACCGCGGTCGTCAGTGACATGGCAGCCTCGAAAGACCGCGTCGCCACAACCCGCGCCCCACTGACCGGAACAAACAGAATGTCGTCCGCCTGTAACGTCACGTCCGGCACTTTGGCTTCGAGCATCTTCTTCAGCTGAACGTTGGTCTCCGTCATGCCGGTGGGTGTTTTGCGGATAATCCTCGCCGCCCCCATCTTCGCCGTGTGGTTGGTTCCCCCAGCCAGAGCCAGTGCTTGCAGCACGGTCAGCGTGCCATTGTCCACAAGGAATCCGCTCGGCCGCCCGACGTCTCCTACCACATACACAATCGGAGCCTTGGGCACCATGACGGTGTCTCCCGGCAACACATCCACATTGCCGCTGATGTCATCGGCCAGGTTGCGCGGAAGATCAATGTGAATCGCTTCCGTCTGGTTGTGCCGGATAATCGCGATCTTGCGCGATGCGCTGGGAGTGAATCCGCCGGCCTCAGAAATAATTTGGTAGAGCTTGCGATCCACCGGGTCCGGATAGATTCCCGGTTTTCCCACCTCTCCCAGCACAGTTACGCCCTGCGAGTTGGCCTCATCCACGAAGATGGTGACGTGTGGGCTGCGCACGAATCCGCCACTCTCCAGGCGCTTCTCGATGACGGTCTGCGCCTCCTCCTGCGTCAGACCTTCGACATGGACGTAGTCGATCAGAGGCAGGTAAACGTCGCCGGAGTTGCTGACGCGCGCCTTCGTGGCCAGTTCCGGTACGTTGTAAACCGCAACTTCGATCAAATCGCCGGGTCCGAGTTTCACCATTCCAGACTGATCGTCGGAATGTTGATCGCCAGAATGTTGATCAGGCGAGTCCTTTGCCTGGGCCGCTTGCGGAGTCAGATCAGGCTGCTTGGCAGGCTCAGTAGTCTTCGTCTGCCCGCTCGATGCATTCTCCGCCGCCTGCGACACCGGTGCCGCCGGGGGAACTTCTCCCGGAGTGCCAGGTTGGTTGGCGTTCCCCGGCTCCTGTGCTGCCGCACTCGCCATAAAGCACAAAGCGAGGCACAAAGCGAACAACATCGAGATAACCGCAGGCTTGCAGGCAAGTTGCGATAGGCCCAACTTCATCCGAAAGACCCCTGAAGGATTCATTGAGAATTTCCCAGCAGTTTAGCACGTCGATGTACTTTAGAGACCCGCGAACTACGCGGGGGGCCGTTAGTTTTCCACAGCTTTTTCAGCCCCGGAGATTGCGCCTCCGAATCGCGGCTGGTAGAGTTTCATGCACCGCTCCGTCAACAGGAATCTGTTCGAGAACTTCCGAGCACCGGCTATTGCTGCAATACTTTGAGAGAGCCAAAGAGCCTGCGTTCGAGCGCGCTCCCAGGCTGAGGTGGAGCAGTTGACCGTTATTTTTCTCGCGATTTTTGTTATATCGCTTCTGTCCTCGTTCGTACTTACGCGCTACGTGCGCGACATCGCCAACAAACGAGGCTGGGTCGCAGCTCCAAATCAGGAACGTCACCTGCATTCCTCTCCGCTTCCCCGTCTCGGCGGCGTTGCCATCTTCCTCTCTTTCGTCGCCTGCATGGGATTGGCTGCACTCTGGGCGGTCTACCACGTCCACCTGCACTCGGTCTTCTCCCTTAGGATTCTGGCCACAATCCTTGCGCCCGCGACCCTGGTATTCCTGCTCGGCGTCTACGATGACATTCGCGGCGTCGGACCCTACGTAAAGTTCTCCGTGCAGGGCATAGCCGCAGCCATGCTCTACGCTGGCGGCCTCCGCATCGTGAACATCCCTGTCATTTTTGGGGAGCACGAATTACCCTGGTTCGTGGGACTAGCCCTCACGATCATGTGGGTGCTGGCCATCACCAACGCCTTCAATCTCATCGACGGCCTCGATGGTCTGGCGGCCGGCTCGGCCCTCTTCTCGACCATGGTGGCGTTCGTCGTAGCCCTGCTCTATGGTCACACGCTGATTACGATCACAGCCATCGCTTTGGCGGGCGCCATCCTGGGCTTTCTGCGCTTCAACTTCAATCCCGCCACGATCTTTCTCGGCGATTCCGGAAGTCTGTTCATCGGATTCGTATTGAGCGCCATGGCGCTTGCCGGTGCGCAGAAAGCCCCCACCATCGTCGCGGTTGCGATTCCGGTCGTCTCGTTCGGTCTGCCGATTCTTGAAACAGCGCTCTCGATCGTTCGTCGCCTCATCGGTGGCCGCCCCGTCTTCACCGCCGATCGCGAACACATCCACCACAAGCTGCTGCAGCATGGCATGACCCATCGCCAGGTCGTGATCCTTCTGTACGGCGTCTCCGCAGTTTTCGCCATGCTCAGTCTCTTCCTTTTGTGGCCGACGGGAAGTTCGCTTGGACTGGTTCTCGCCGTACTCGGCCTCGGCATCTGGATCGGCGTCCAGCATCTCGGCTATCTGGAATTCGGTGAACTGGCCCGCGTCGCCCATCGCACCCTCGACCAGCCCCAGATTTTCGTCAATAACCTCGCCATCCGCCGCGCGACGGAAGAGTTAAAAGTCGCTCGTGACTACGACCAGGTTCGCCGCATTCTCCTTGCTGCCTTCGGCACAAACGACTTCGACAGTCTCGATCTGGCCTTGGAATTATTGCCGGGCGAGACGCCTCCGTTCGAGAATATCGACAAGTCCGCACGTCGCCCCGGCGCAGCCTTTCGCTGGACCAAACCCGGGCTTTCCCGGTCAGTCGACAATTCCTCGGCGTGGTCCATTACTCTCGACCTGCTAAGTTCATCCAACCGCCGCCGCGGCACTTTGCGCGTGCACCGTCTCTACTCCACGCGTGACCTGCAACTCGATATCAATCTCCTGACGGGCGCATTCCCAACCGCCCTGGCAGATGCGCTGGACCGCATCCTGGTGCACTCGGCCCAGGTAATCCCGCTGCCCGAACAGGATTCGTCGTTGATCGCCGCCCAGGCCGGATAGTCAACTCACGCGCACTAACCCATAGTTCACCGCGCCCAAAGGGTTCTGTCATCCGCAGTCGAAGGATCCCTGCCCTCCATACGACCTTCCGGGCCGAACCCATTTACAATCACCTCGACCCATGCACATCCTCCACGTAGTAGGCGCCCGCCCAAACTTCATGAAAGCCGCGCCCGTCCTGCGCGCACTGAAGGCGCACGCCCATGTGCACCAGACCCTCGTCCACACCGGCCAGCACTACGACGCCGCCATGTCCGGCGTCTTCTTTCAGCAACTCGAAATGCCCGCTCCGGACTGCAACCTCGAAGTCGGCTCCGGCACCCACGCCGAGCAGACCGCGAAAGTCATGTTGGCATTCGAACCGGTCGTAGCGGAACGCAAGCCCGACCTCGTCCTCGTCTACGGAGATGTCAACTCCACCGTCGCCGCAGCCCTTGTCTGCTCGAAGCTAGGAGCCCCCGTCGCCCACGTTGAGGCCGGACTACGCTCAGGCGACCGCACGATGCCCGAAGAAATCAATCGCATCCTGACCGATCAACTCTCCGAGCTGCTCTTCACTCCGTCGCAAGATGGCAACGACAACCTGCTCCGCGAAGGCATCGACGCGTCGAAAATCCATCTCGTCGGCAACGTCATGATCGACACGCTGCTCCGTCTTCTGCCCCAGGCAGCACCACATTTTCCGCAAGGCATTGCTCAGCCCTACGCGCTGGTCACTTTGCACCGCCCCTCGAACGTGGACGATCTCCCGTGGCTCGGTGAACTGCTGGCGACGCTCACCGATCTCAGCAGCCGGATGAGCGTCATTTTTCCCGTCCATCCGCGCACGCGTCAGCGCTTTCATGATCTCGGCCTTGCCAACGGGAACAGCCCGCGCTTAAGCCTCGTTGAGCCGCTGCCTTATCTCGAATTTCTCGCGTTACAACAGCGCGCCGCGATGGTCATCACAGACTCCGGAGGAATCCAGGAAGAAACCACGTTCCTAGGCGTACCATGCCTCACAGTGCGCGAGAACACCGAACGCCCCATCACGCTTTCGCGCGGGACCAATCAATTAGTGGGAAGAGACCTGCAGCAGTTGCGGCGCGCCGCAGCGACAATTCTGCTAGGCAATGCAGCGCTGGAAAAAGAATTGGAAAGGAAACCGGACCTAAATCGCGTGCCCCTGTGGGATGGACACGCCGCCGAGCGCATCGCAGAAATTATTCTGCGACGCCCGGCTCGGTGAAAGGGTTTTGGGGGGAGCTGTCTGGTTTACAGCTTCGCGCTGGCGTATGAGTTGATTTCGCAGTTCAGGCAAACTTCTTCAAAAGCGGGTGCAGTCCATTGCATGATGAAAACCCCCAGGAAGTCGTTCCGGCGTTTCAGCCCCGAACGTTCGTTTAGCATAGCCTAGCCGTTCCGCGAAATCAATACTCGCTGTCCAAAAATAATTCCGCGAAAAGGCGCGGCACTCAAGCATTTGACGCCCGAAGCGCGATTTGAGGTTGCATTTTTTTGCGGGTTCTGCAACATTCTGCACACTCCTGATTTTTCGTCGGTTTTTCCACACCCGGAACCCGCGCCGTTACTTACTCCTTGCCTTCTCGCTATTTACCTTCGTTGGCACCTATTCATTAAACGCAAGCACCAAAGCCAAAAGAAGAAGCGAGGAACGGCATCATGTTTGGCAATTCGGTCTACGGCTCAACTTTTAAGGACGTCAACTTCGTACCTTTACAGGCCGCCACTTTTTGCGTGCAGTGTGAGCTGATCAGCGCCAGCAACCGGCCGTATTGTCTTGCCTGTGGCAGCACCGCTCTGCTCGGGCTCTCCCGCGTTCTCGGCGGCTCGCTCCGCCATCAGCAGACCGCGCACCTCATTACCGACTCCGAACTCGACAGCCTCGTGCGCGATCTGCTCCGCACCGTCCCCGATCCCGTCGCGCAAAGCGCCTCCGATCACTCCCGTATTCCATCGCTCGCTCTGCGTAGCCAACTCCGAGTCGCCAATGCAGCGCATCCAGCCGCCGGTTTTCAAGCTGTAACGCTGAACGAAGATTACGAAATTCACGCCGCGGAACTCGATCTGGAACCCGCTATCAGCGCCATCACCGATCGCGCGCAGCATCTCACTGGCGCAACCGGCGCCGCCATCGCCCTGCGCGCCGGAGACGAAATCGTTTGCCGCGCCCGCGCTGGCCGCACCGCTCCCGACCTCGGCGTTCGCCTCCAAACCGATGCCGGAATTTCTGCCGAGGCCGTCCGCTCCGGCGAAGTCATGCTCTGCCACGACGCCGAGCGCAATCCGCGCGTCGATCTCGCTAGCTGCCGCCGCTTGGGCGTTCGCTCGATTCTGGTTTCGCCCCTGCGCCACTACCGCCGCACACTCGGAATCTTCGAAGTGCTCTCGTCTTCTCCCGGCGCCTTCGACGAAAAAGACGTCGCCACCATGCAGCTTCTCTCCAGCATGATGGTCGCCGCCATTTCCCGCATCTCCAGCATCCGTCGCACCAACGCCCTGCGCGAAGCCAGCTAGCCAATCAGAGTTTAAGGTCAGTTGACGCGCAGCGTCATCTCGAAGGCGCGCGCTTTCACCAGCGCGCCGAGAGATCTCCCTCAAAACGCAGCCGGTGAACAGAGAGATTTTCCCCTCGCATTGATCAGCGTTAATCCGCGTAAATCAGCGGCCAATGAAGCTCGTCCGATCAATAAGCCCAATAAGGCCCCGTCCCGCCCGGCGTACTCTTCCCCTCGATCGCCACAAACACATTCCGCCCATAGAAAAACGGCAAGCCCCAATCGAAGTCTTGCCCCGGCCCGCCCAGATCGCCGAACACCGAGTCATTCAGATTCAGAAAAAGCGTCTCGGCATTCCCTACGCTGAAATTGACTGTTCCACTCGCTCCATTCGTGCCCTGATTGGTGGCTGTCAGATTCTGCGTACTGGTCGGACAATAAAATCCCGTCGCATTCGTGCAATTCGGAATCCCCGTCGTCGCGCTGTCGAGGAAGAAATATCCGTTCGACCCGCTATCGATAAAACTCCCCGGATAATTCTGTCCTTTATAAGTCGTCGTGAAGTTTCCGAAATCATCCACCGTATAGACTGTTGCATTTCCCAGCGCATTATTCGATTGCGTCCCAATGCCAAACACCAGCGACCCACTCAGCGTCCCCGCCGACCCGTTCACAGTAGGCAATTCCACAATCACGCCATTGTTGTCGGTCGCAAACAGCGCCACCGGGTTCACCACCTGATCCGCCACCGCCTCCGCGGCGACCACGCATCCCGCTGACGGACACTGATAATAAAGTCCCGGATTTCCCCCGCCCGTCGCAGCACAAGCCGGACCGCAATCCGCCGCGAACTCTCCCACGCCCAGCAGTCCATTCGCCCCCAGCGCCTGAAGCGTGTCTAGAGACTGGCCGTTGCTGCGGCAACCGTTGGGCACCGGAAACGTCGTTTCGCCGATCACCTGAATCGGAACGCCACTAGCGTTCTCGCTCCCAATCTGCACATCCGCAGTCTGAACCGCGCCCCAGGTAAATCCGCTAACAAACGGCAGGCACTCCGCCACCGGACCCGAAGATCCATTCTGCTGCGGCAGCGAAACCGTCAGCGCCGAACTCAAGATGCGCAGCCCTGAAGATCCCGTATCCACCAATATGTCCGGCACCGTCTGGCAGGTCGAACTCGACGGCGCGCACACCGTAACGCTGACGAATGCTCCATTCACGTAACTGCCGTCAGGACCAGCATTCACCGCAATCGCCGCCACATTCTGCCCGGTCGTAGTGATCACACTCTTCGAACCGCTGCTGCTCCCGCCGCATCCCACGCCCAGCATCGAAAGCCCCGCCGCCGCAACCACCAGACATTTTTGTATGGCCGTCATCGGATCTCCTTCTCAGCCACTCCCTGCGGCAACATGTCGGGAATATATGCGTTCCCGCGAAACGAACGCATATGCCCCCCCATATTCACCACCAGACCCGGCAGCGCGATGTGCACTGGTGTTCTGCCATGCCTCACGCCACTCTGCGCCTCCAGCGCCTGCTGATACGCCTCGAAATAACTTCCCAGAAGCTGCTGCATGTCCGGCCGCCACGGCCCTTCCCACGCCACGCCAAACACGGTCCCGCCCGCCGCATATTCCCTCACCACGATCCCGCTCGCTGTCTGCATTTCGTGCACGCGGTACGGCCCCGTGTTCGAACTCTTCAGGCTGGCCTGCATGTGCGCCTGGTCTGTTTGCACCGACGCCTCGCTGCCGCCCAACACTGCAAACAAATTCAACGGAAGCCCACAAAACACCAGCCCGCACAAGCAGACGGCGAACCGTCCCGTCGCCCCAAACGTCGCTCCACAACAAATCGACACAGTTCTCTTCACGCAACCACCTCCTGTAGGATTCCCCAAGGCGTACTCCATAGGAATCGAAGCCCGCGGTCCAGGTTGCCAAAACGTGTCTCAGGTCTTTACCCGATAGCCATTCTTACCGAAATGGGAAGTACATCCTGAGCCCGAAAACTGGGGCCTTTCCATCTCCAGCCCGCCAAATCTCGCTCTCGCCTGCGACTTCTTGCATACATTTTCTCGATCCCGCGCTAATATGGTGCGACCATCAATAAATAGGGCCCTTCTCCCATGTCGGCTTTGACATCGTCAGTGCCCCGCCCCCCCGTGCCGAATCGTCGTCGCCGTGTGCGGCATAAAATTCAGACTCCCGCTTACGCCAGCTTCACCGGCGATTCACAACTCGCGACGCTCGATCTCTACGAGATCGTCGACATCAGCGAGGAGGGTCTCGCCATTCAGTGCCCGACTCCGCTTCCCACCAATAGCCATCTCGACCTTTGTCTTGATCTCGCCGAATGTCCTGAGCCCATCTACACCTCGGGAAGAGTCATCTGGTCCAACGTCACCGGACGCGTCGGCGTGCGTTTTTCCGAGCTGCCGCATGGTTCGCTCTTCCGCTTACGCGAGTGGCTCTTTCTCAACGCGATGGCCGCCGTCGCCAACGCCGACGAATCCGCTCTCGCGGCTGCTCTCTCGCAAAATGTTCCCCCGCGTCCCAACTACACTGACACGCTCGAGGCCGTCACCGCCGTGCAGCGCGAAGCCGAGGCCTTCGGTTCCGATCTCTCCGGCGCCTTGCAAGTAGTTGCCACGCGCGCGCAGTCTCTGGTTCGCGCCACCGGCGCCGCCATCGCGCTTGCCACCGCCGATCACAATTTCATGGAATGCCGCGCTAGCGCCGGATCCGACGCGCCCCCAGTTGGCGCGCGCCTGCAAGTCGGCTCCGGATTCTCCGGCGAGTGCGTGCGCACCGGACGCCTGCTGCGTTGCGACGATACCGAACTCGATCCCCGCGTCGATCGTGAAAGTTGCCGCGCCCTCGGCATCCGCTCCATCCTCGCAGTGCCGATTCGCATGGGCGAGAAATCCATCGGCATTCTCGAAGCTTTCTCGCCGCAGCCCAACAACTTTTCTGAAAACGACAGCCGCGTCCTGCAGCGCCTCGCCGAAACCGTGCTCGCCGCTGTTAATCGCGTTTCCCGCTTTGACAAGTCGCCCGAGTCGCCCGTTGATCAGCACGTCAACCGATTCGCTCCGGTGCCAGGAAGCGTGCTCTTTAAATCCGCTTCCCCCGAAGTACGCGAGAGCGAAAAGGACTACGAAACAAAAGCATCCGGAGGAATCAGCCTGCCGCGCAAGCACCTGCTCTTGCTCTTCTGTTGTGCGGCTATGATTTTTGTCGTCCTCGGCTATCTGCTCGCCCCAATGATTCAGGCTCGTCTTGAAAAGCAGGGCGCGGGCCAACTGCAAACCGTTCTCGCGTCGACGCAGCCGCCAAAGGCCGACCCCGTTCCCGCTGAGGCGTCCCCCACTTCGCTCGAAAACTCCAGCGTCGATCAGCTCCGCCAACTGGCCGCCAAGGGAAGTCCCGCCGCAGAAAATGCCCTGGGACTGCGCTATTTTCAGGGAGATTTGAAGTCAGGCATTCCACAGGATGAGAGGGAAGCTGCGCACTGGTTCATCTCCGCCGCCGAGCACGGCAGCGTCGCCGCACAATCCAAGCTGGGATTCCTCTACTGGAGCGGCCGCGGTGTCCCAAAAGATTTGAGCAAGGCATATCTCTGGACGACCATCGCCTGTAGCCACGCAGGCGACCCGATCGACGATCCCGCGGTCTTTCTCTCCAAAGATCTGACTCAGGTTCTGCGCAATCAGCTTACACGCGATCAAGCCGGAGTCATCGAGCGCGAAGCCCAGCAATGGTCGCAGCGCCACGGCGATCCAAAAAAATCTCTAGCCACCGAAGCCGAAAGCCGCAAACCCCCAGCCGGAATGAAGTAGTCAGTGGCCAGTGCTCAGAATCCACCTCACGAATCGCACGTAGGCAGGGGCACCTATAGAACTCGCCGAAGAAGGAAGTCGCTGAAGACTTCGGGGTCCACCACTATCGGGAAGGGCACGACTTCAGTCGTGCCGCTAAGGGTCCAGGAAAATCAACATAAGCGGCTGAAAGCCGCTGCCAAAGAGCCGCGTCTGCGCAGCAGCCCTGACGACAAAGACTGGCCACCGACCACTGCCCACTGCCACTCTGTTCTAAAATATCTATATACGCCGTGCCCACCCTGCGCACCATCCTCGAAGAGCGCGTCCACGAGGCCGACCCCTCCCTCGTCGAAGATCTCGGGCATCAACGCGCCCGTTGCTTTTCCTGTGGACACTGCTGTCCCATCCCCGAAGGCCAAGCGGGCGTCTGCAAGGTGCGCTTCAATCGCGGCGGCAAACTCTACGTTCCCTGGGGATACACCGCGGGACTGCAATGCGATCCCGTCGAGAAGAAGCCTTTCTTTCACGCTTATCCGGGCGGCTTGGCCTACAGCTTCGGCATGTTAGGGTGCGACCTGCACTGCGGCTATTGCCAGAACTGGGTGACATCGCAAGCCCTGCGCGATCCCAACGCCATCTCTCCTCCGCTCGATGCCACTCCCGAAATGCTAGTGCGCGACGCCATCGACCAGGGCGCGAAGATTCTGGTCAGCACCTACAACGAGCCACTGATCACCAGCGAATGGGCCGTCGCGGTTTTCAAAGAAGCCAGAGCCGCCGGCCTCGTCACCGGATTCGTCTCCAACGGCAACGGCACGCCGCAGGTCCTCGAATATCTGCGCCCGTGGCTCGATCTCTACAAAGTAGATCTCAAAAGTTTTGACGATCGCCACTACCACGAGCTCGGCGGACGCATCGGCCCCATCCTCGAATCCATCCGCCGCATCCATTCGATGGGATTGTGGCTCGAAATCGTCACGCTCCTCATCCCAGACTTCAACGACTCCAACGACGAGTTGCGTCAACTCACAGAATTCATCGCCGGAGTCTCGCCCGACATCCCCTGGCACGTTACCGCCTTCCACACCGACTACAAAATGCAAGGCGAAGGCCAGCGCGACACCAGTGTCGAAGACCTGCTGCGCGCCGTGGAAATCGGCCGCGAATCCGGCCTGCGCTACATCTACGCCGGCAATCTACCCGGCAGAGTAGGGCAGTGGGAAGACACGCGCTGCGCCCAATGCAATGAAACTCTAATCCGCCGCTACGGATACCTGATCCGCGACTATCGCCTCACTCCAGAAGGCCGCTGCCCGCGCTGCGCCACTCCACTTCCCGGACGCTGGGCGTCTCATTTTGAAAAACAAATCACCGACCGCCCCTTCAGCCCCCACAAAAATTCGACAATTCCGCTCTCCCGTTTATTTACAATCACAAGTCGCTAATAACTTTGCTCACTAGGGATGTGATTGAGAGAGTTGCAAACTCACTAGGGATGTCATTCCGAACCGGCGCGAAGCGGCGGTGAGGAACCTGCTATTTCTCGAAATTGCAGCGAACGCGGGTGCCCACGTCTCGCCTCCTTTGCGAGACGTGGGAACAGTAAAGACTGAACGGAACGCTATGAAGCAGAAATCAATAGCAGGCTTGTCGATCATCCTATTCCTCACCGCCTGTTCCCCCCGCGACATCCTCTCCCGCCGCCTCGCCGCCGACCTGATCGCGGCCTCCGATGCCTTCAAGACCACGCAGCAATACACGCTGCAAACCGGCATTCTCGCCAACAAAGACTACGTCTCCCCCGAATACCTCGTCCTCCAGCACCACGGATGGATCTCCGCCTCCGCCGCCAATTGCTCTCAAGGTCTCGGCCCGCCGCCCTGTTGGGACGTAATCCTCACACCCTCTGGTGTTGAGACCGTTCGCGCCGTTATTGCTCCAGAAGAGCCCAATCGCGCCACCTTCGCCCTTCCGGTCGCAAAGCGCCAACTCATCGCCGTGACCGGAATCAGCAAGCAGGGAATCGTCGCGGACATCGACTTCACCTGGAAGTGGGTTCCGCTCAACGAAATCGGTGCGGCGCTCTATTCCGGAGACGTGCACTACCGCTCCACCGTCCGCTTCCGCGAATACGATGACGGCTGGCGCATCGTGCAAAGCTCGCCCCAGCCGCCGCAAAATCTCGACGATGCACTGAAAAACGCCGAGCCCGCTCCGTGACCAGCCCTGATTCGGCGAAGGCCAACTCCACTTCTTCGCCCGTGTTCAATCACCTCACAAATTGGCTCACGCTGCGCCGCATCCGCTCCCACGCCACAATTCTCGCGATCGGTCTGTGGGCAGTTTGCGCAATCGACTTCGCAACGCCCGGACTGTTCGACCGCGCCGCCAATATCAAATTCCAGGATTTTCTCCCCTTCTATATCTCCGCACGCCTGGTCACGCAGGGCCGAGCCGTAGATCTGTACAACCAGCAACTAATCCAGAGCGAAGTCGAGAAAATCGTCGGCCGTCCAACTCAAGTCCGCGTCCCCTATCTCTACGGACCGCAGGTCGCCCTCTTCTTCTCTCCACTCTCGCGATTTTCATTCACCACCGCGGTGCGCATCTGGGCAGGGCTCAGCCTAATCTCATTCTTCGCCTGTATCTATCTCCTCTGGAGAACATGCCCGAATCTCGCGCCCTATCCCGGAACCGTCGCTCTGTGCGCCCTCGCCTTTCCGCCGCTCTTCCATTTATTCGTTCGCGGACAAAACTCAGCTCTCGTCCTAGCCTGCTTCACCTCCGCCTGGTTCGCCTTTCGAGCGGAGCATGAATGGCTAGCCGGCGTCGCCCTCGGGTTCTTAATCTTCAAACCCCAATTTCTAGTAGCGATTCCGCTAATCTTCCTTCTCTCTCGCGCCTGGAGTCCGCTGCTCGGCCTCATCCTAAGCGCCGCCGCGCAACTCGCTCTCGCTCGCGCCTTCTTCGGCCCCGTGGTGATGAACGCATACATTGACACCATGCTTCATCCTTCCAGTTGGCTCCAATCCGCCGAACTAACTCACGCAGATATTCAGATGCACTCGCTCCGTGCCTTCTGGTCTTCGATGATTCCGTGGCCGCAAGTCTCGCT
Organism: Candidatus Solibacter sp.; assembly: GCA_035501655.1. Taxonomy (GTDB): domain Bacteria; phylum Acidobacteriota; class Terriglobia; order Terriglobales; family Acidobacteriaceae; genus Sulfotelmatobacter. Next base: position 117,035 of record DATJVU010000002.1, on the reverse strand, counting down.
CGTTCTCTATCTGCTAAGCGCCGTCGCAACAGTTATCATCGCAACCCTCATCTGGAAATCGTCACTGCCGCTAGCTCTCCGCTTCTCCTCTCTGATCCTCGCGGCGACCCTCGCCAACCCGCATCTGTTCATCTACGACCTACTGGCCCTCGCGCCGGCCTTATTGCTCCTAGCCGACTGGACCGTCGCCAACACTCGCCGCATCCCCGCAATGCCCATCCTCATTTACCTCGCTTTCCTGCTCCCGCTCTTCGGCCCAATCTCGCGCTCCACGCACCTGCAACTCTCGGTTGTTGCCTTCGCCGCAATACTCTGGCGCATGCTCCAGCAAACCAGGCGCCACGTAGTTCAACAGTGATCGCGCAATTTCTCGGTGTCCTCTGTGACCTCTGTGGTTAAAGGGTTTTCGCATTCCCATACGCAACCCGCGGTCACAAACTTGCTTCCATCGAATCCCGCGTTGTATAAACGCTTCTTCCACGGGACCTATGCCAATCCGAAAATTCGCCGTCCTTCTCGCGCTCGTCTCCAGCATCGCCGTAGCCCAATCCAAACCCAAACTGACGCTTGATGAATTTTTCAACTCCGTCGGCTTTCCCTCGCTTGAAATTTCGCCCGACGGCAACTCCGTCGTCATCGAAACCGAGCGTGCCGACTGGGACCAGCGCATCTTCCGCACCGATCTTTTCCTCTATCGCGACGACTCCAGATCGCTCATCCAATTGACGCAGTCCGGCCACGACTCCGAGCCCAAGTGGTCGCCCGACGGCAAATGGATCGCCTTCGTCTCCGAACGCAAAACTTCCGCCGATAAAAGCGGAGACTCCGATTCCGACGCGGACTCCGACTCCAGTTCGTCCGATAAAGACGAAGGCGCCAGCCAGATTTATCTAATTTCTCCCAACGGCGGCGAAGCCTTCCCCATCACGCAGGGCGCCGAAGACGTCCACGCCTTCGCATGGTCCGCCGATTCGCAGACGATCTACTTCGCGACGCGCCAACCGTGGACCAAGTTGCAAAAAGACGACTACAAAAAAGATTGGAAGGATGTCGTCCAGTACCGCACCGCCGAACGGGGCGACATGATCTTCGCTCTTCAGATGGCCGATGCGATCGCCCGCCACGCCGCCGAACCAGCAAAAGCAGTAAAGAAAGAAGGCGAGCCCGAAGAAGACCCAGATCTGACTCCCGGCGCCCACGCCATCTCGCAAACCACGCTCCGCGTCGATCACTTGCTAGCGTCGCCTGACGGCAAAAAGCTCGCATTCCTATCAAACGCCATCAACCAGCGCCAGGAAAAATACGCAGACGTCGAACTCTACCTAATCGATACAAGTGTGGCCGCGGGCGACTCGCCCGCGCGCGATAAAAAGCTACTCGAACCTCGCCGCATCACCCGCAACGAAGCCGAGGAAGTCCGCCCGCACTGGGCCAACGACAGCCGCCACATTTTCTTCAGCGTCGAAGTCGGCGACGTCTCCGGTCCCTACCGCGACCTCCAACCGCATCTCTACTCCGTCGATACCGAAGACAGCAAAATCGAGCAATGGTCCAAAGATTTCATTGGACCCATCGAGCACTATGTTGTCGCGCCCGGTAACATACTCGCCTCAGCTCGCATCGGAACCGAAGTCCAACTCTACTCCGCAGCCAAGCCCGCAGACTCGCTCCACAGAATCTCCAACTGGCCCGGAACTTACTCGACTATCTCCGTCGCGCAGCACTCGCCAAAAGTTGCCTTCATCTATTCGACTCTCACCAAGCCCGACGAAATCTACCTAGCCGACTCTGCCGACAAACTCGATCAAGCGCGTCCCGTCACGCAATTCAATAAGCTCTTCACCGAGCGCGATCTCCCGCAGGGCAAGCCCTACCAATGGAAGTCCGACGACGGCACCACCGTCGAAGGCATGCTCATCTATCCTCCCGGCAAATTTGAGGCCAAGCATTTGCCCATGTTCACGCTCATCCACGGAGGCCCGGCCGACGCCGACGGCAACCACTTCGAGGCCGACTGGTACCAGTGGGCCGCGCTCGCCGCCACCAACGGATGGCTCGTCTTCGAGCCCAACTACCGCGGCTCGACCGGATACGGCGACAAGTTCCTCATGCAGATCGTTCCGCAAATCGTCTCGCGCCCCGGCAAAGACATTCTCGCGGGCGTCGACGCGCTGGTGAAAGACGGCATCGCCGACGCCGACCATCTCACCATCGGCGGCTACAGCTACGGCGGATACATGACCAACTGGCTCATCACCCAGACCACGCGCTTCAAAGCCGCCGTCACCGGCGCGGGCGCAGTCGAGCACATCGGCAACTGGGGCAACGACGACACCACCTACGACGACGCCTACTTCTTGGGCGGTCGTCCGTGGGAAGCCCAGCAGCGCTACCACGACGAAGCCGCCATCTTCCAAATCGACAAAGTCAAAACCCCCACGCACATGGTCGCCGGCGCCGACGACATCCGCGTCGCGGTGCTCGAAGATTACTTGCTAGAACACGCTCTCTACTCGCTAGGAATTCCGAATAAGCTGCTGATCTTCCCAGGCGAAGGCCACTCGCTAGCAAAAAATCCCTGGCACGGAAAAATCAAAGTAAGAGAAGAACTGAAGTGGCTGCAAAAATACGGCGGCGTAACGCCTTAACTATCAGCTGTCAGCTCTCAGCTTTCAGCCCGAACCATAACGATGTCATCCTGACGAGAGCGATAGCTCTCGGAGGGACCTTACGGAAGGCAGCAAGCTCCGATGCGGCATGCGAGAACCGCAGTGCCGCGTGCATCATAGCCATTCCAGCCCCTGCAGCCGAACTCCGCCGGGGTGGCCCATCCTAGTCGCGTCCTTTGCGACTAGGGTGGGGATTTTGACCTTCAGACCGCAGCAAACCGGGAAGGGCGCGACGTTCAGTCGTGCCGATAAGCCGCCCAAAAAATCCACCCGAGCCCCGAAGGGGCGGAACAATGCAGCCCTGGGTAAGCCCGAAAGAAAAGAACAAGTCCCGCAGGGACGACAAAAAATATCTCAACGTTCCCAACTTCGAACAATGCGCCGGATGCCCCATTTCCCGCGCGCATAGAAGAACCGGTGCCGGAGGCACCACTGAAAGTAGCCCGCCAGTTTCACTGGCGGGATGGCGGAAAAAAGAAGGAACCCCTGCCGGAAGCAGGACTGAAACAACGCAGTACCGCGGGATTTCAACCTCCCTACGGAACGGGGTGGATTCTGTTTGCCGCTCACTCGGCGTTGGGATGCCGGGATCGTCCCTCCGGGACGCAGTTTTCAGCTGGCACTACGACACCAATGTTTTCCACAACTCACTCGCGTTACTTGTGACATATGTCCTTGTCTTCCACAGGCAAAGTTCGCAATCATGGCTGAGGCCGTGATACTCGCGAAACGCAGAACACGAAAATCTGCGGCGCTAAGTCCTTTGTTTCACGGATTTTAGTATCTAAGTTCTTTGAAAAACGTATTTTGCCGGGAATTTCGTGCTAACTCCCTCATTCCAAAGATGGGAGGGGGGAGGGGGATACCCCGCAATCGCCCAGGAGCCCCAATTCGGGAACTGCCTATCCCCAGTGGTTTTCGATTTTTGGGGGATGCAGTAACGTCTGCATCACCACGCAGTACTGTTCGGTTTTTTCTTGCAGGGCTTTGAGTTGGTCGGGAGTGGCTTGGGGCGCGTCGATGGCGAACTTTACGCGGATGGCTTCGAAGCCGACTGGTACTTCTTTGGAGATTCCCAGCGTGCCTGCAAGATCCATGTCGCCGTCGACTGTGACTGCGATGTGTTTCGTGGGAACGCCCATGGCTGTCGCTACCAGCTGACACGTTAGTTGCGCGCAGGCGGCTAGCGCGCCCAGTAACAGGTCGCCGGAGCAGGCTGCTGTGCCGCTGCCCCCGACTCCTTTGTGGGCTTCGGCCTGGTAGATGGCGCGGCCGATGTCGACGGAGCAGGAGAGCGGCGTGCCTTGCTCTCCGCCTTTGGCAGTGAGCGTGATGCGCGAGCTTCCGGGTTCGCGGCGATATTGTTCTTTTAGGGGCTTTTGGACAGATCGGATATCTAATGCTTTTGTGCTCATGATTTCTCCACTGGTGTAACGAAATAATTCTGACCGGATTTCAAAGTGACAGGTGGCAAAGTGACAAAGTGACAAGGTACTAGGGTTGCACAGTTCTGCGCTCGGAAAGGGCTCGCTCAAAAGAGTTTTCATGTTTCCACTTTGCCACTTTGCCACTTTGCCACTTACAACGCTGAGACCGATAATCTACGTCCGAATTGGCAGCCGGTTACTTCTCTACTCCAAATCTTTCGCGATACGCGCTTGGCGCTACTCCAGTGTGACGCTGGAACAGGGAACGGAAGAACGCCACGTCCTGATATCCGACAGCGTCGCTGATTTCCTGCATGCTGCGGTGATTGCTCTCCAGCATGCGCTTGGCGGCGGCCACGCGCAGCTTCTGGATGTAGATGAGCGGACTGTCTCCCGTAGCCTGCTTGAAGCGGCGGACAAAGTTGCGCACGCTCATGCCGACGCGGCGCGCCGGATCTTCGAGCGGGAAGGTGTCGGCGAAGTGCTTGTGCATCCAGTCTTGCGCGTTGAGGATTGCGTCGTCGGTGTGATCGGTTTTTAACGGGACGATCGCGAATCCCGACTGCCACGAGCGCGGAGTTTCGATGAGAAGTGCTTTCGCGGTCTGCATGGCGATGTCGTGCCCGCAGAAGCGCTCGACCAGATAAATGCTGAGGTCGAGCGACGCATTCACGCCTCCGCCGCAGTAGAAGCCTTGATCTTCGGTGACCATCAGTTCCGGCATCCATTGCACGCGCGGATATTTCTCGCGGAATCGTTCTGCCAATCCCCAATGAGTAGTCGCGCGCTTGCCATCGAGCAGGCCGGCCGCGGCCACCAGGCCCACGCCGGAGCACACGCTCGCAATCGCGACTCCGCGCGTGCTGCGGCGCTTCAGCCACGGAACGATCGTCGCATTGCGCTCGACCACGTCATCGACGCTGAGGCCTGTGGTAGGAACGAAGATGAGGTCGCTGCGCCCAACATCACTCAGCGCGACATTGGGTTTGATTTGGATTCCGCCGTCGCAGTTCACCGCTGCGCCGTCGGCGGATGCTGTCGTTACGCGAAAACTTGGCGCGTGCGGAGTTCCGGTAAGAATGTTCCAGAGTGAACCGGCGTGGCGAAAAACTTCCATCGGACCGATTGCGGTGGAAGAAAACATTTGATCGAGAAGCAGAACGGTGATGTCTCTCATTGAAGTGCCTCGCTGAAAGCCACCGGGGGTTGGCGTAAACACCTATGTAGAATGGCAAATCTGCCATCTTGTTGCAAGTGAAATCTGCGTTTATTTTCTGATCACGATGTGAGCAGTTCATTCTTGGGGCAAATAAGGGGACATCCAATGGCTACCGTTCAAAAACTTCCAACCATCACCAACGGCGTCAATGTGGACGCGCTGTTTGCCACGGTGGACGCTGTCAAGGCCACGCCTGCCATCGCGAGATTCAACTTTCGCATTCGCAATCAGTGGGAGACGGGCAGTCAGAACAACTCGACCGTAGACCAGTTCTACGGCGCCGGCCAGACGCTCTCGCGGCCGCAGCCTTTTGTGCTGGAGTCGGACGAGCCGGCGATTCTGCTGGGCAAGGACCGCTCGGCGAATCCGGTCGAGTATCTGCTGCACGCGCTGGCGGCGTGCCTGACCACTTCGATGGTCTATCACGCGGCCGCGCGCGCGATCCACATTGAAGAGGTCGAGTCGACCTACGAGGGCGACATCGACCTGCATGGATTTCTCGAGCTCGACAAGAGCGTTCGTCAGGGGTACCAGGGCATTCGCGTCAACTTCAAGATCAAGGCTGACGTGCCGGACGAGCGCTTGCAGGAAATTGTTGAGCTGGGGACGAAGCACTCTCCGGTCTTCGACTCGCTGACCAACGGTGTGCCTGTGTCGGTGAAAGCAGAACGGCTGTAAATCGGACCGAATCGGACGACAAACGGAGAAGTAACCAGGGCAAAGCGATCAGCTTTGCGACGACGCGCAAGTGTGCCGATGCGGGGCATGGGCACGGCGCCAATCGAAATCTCAACCTACTGACAAAGAAAAAGGAGCTCAATATGACAAGAATCTCGAACTTCGTTCAATTCTCGACTACCAACATTCTGCGGATGGCACTGTTGGGAAGTTTTTTCGCCACGACGGTCGTGGTGCCGATGCTGGCACAGGACATGTCGCATATGAATCATCCCGCGCCGGCACAGCTGGTGCAGGACGTGCGCAAGGCTACGCAGCAGTTCCTGAACGTCAACAACGCCACCGCGGTGGGATACGGCCCGGCGTTCGGTTGCGTCAGCGGCCCGGATCATGGAGCGATGGGTATTCACTATGTGAATGGCCCGCTGGTGGGCGACGGATTGATCGACGTGAACAAGCCGGAAGCGCTGATTTATGAGCCATCCGGCGGGAAGCTGCGGTTGGTGGGCGTGGAGTACATCGTGGACGCGGCGACGTGGCTGGCGAACAATAACAACACGCCGCCGTCGCTCGACGGCCAGGACTTTCAGTTCGTGCCCGCGCCAAACCGTTTCAACCTCGCGAACTTCTTCGAACTGCACGTGTGGGCGTGGCGCGATAACCCACAGGGGGCGTTCGTGGACTGGAACAACAACGTGACCTGCGAAGGCCAGTGAGCTTGTTGCGACAACGCAGAGCTACTCCCAAGCCCCGCCTTTCTCAGCGGGGCTTTGGTTTTTTGTGAAGCACAGAGAAGGCCTACCAAGCCCGGGTTTGGCTTAGGTGGGAATGTTCATACTGCCTTAATTCTGTCATCCCGACAGAAGTCGAGATCGACCAGGGAATAGAGGGCACGAAACCAGACGGAATGCTTTTGTGCAGCGCTGAAACTGTCCCACTCAAGGCAAAACCGGCGTTGAGCGGGCGACCCCTCCTTCTTCCACCCGTGCTGCTTAGCGAACCGCAAGCGGGCCACGCCGGCCGATGCGCTGATGTTATTGAAGAACACTTGCGCAGGGAAGCTATCGGGAGCAAAATACTGCGAGCTTGGGGGATGTGTATGGCCAAATACCGTCAACATGGGTATCAGGACAGCGACGCCGAATCGCGGAAGGGGTCCGCAGAAAAATCCGGACCTGCACCGCCAAAAAAGGACAACACATTCGGACCGCGGCCGGTCAACCTGCCGGGAACGCATGCGGTTTCACGTTGTACGCAATGTGGCACCGTATTGCAGGGAATGCCGCCGACCGGGCAATGCCCGAAGTGCGGCTTTGCCCTCCACTCCTGCAAGCAGTGTATGTATTTTGATCCCGGCGCCCGCTTCGAGTGCATGCAACCGGTGAAGGAGCGAATCGCGAAGAAAGACCAGCGCAACGATTGCTCGTTCTACGAGATTCGGGTCTCCCGCGAGAAGCAAACGTCAACCCCGGCGCCACAGAAGCCGAGCGACGCGCGCCAGGCCTTCGAAAATCTATTCAAGAAGTAGAAAGTCGGGCGTCAGGCTTCAGGCGTCGGGCTTACTGCAAAGTTTTCTCAAACGGATTCCCAACAGAATCACGATCGGAGCTCGCGCAGCCAAAAGGCCGACGCCCGAAGCCTGACGCCCGCTTTATGGCTTCTGCGTCGGCCGCAGCAGAATTTCGCTGGCAAAGGATTGGGGCGCTTGCGTCACAAGCATCGCGACTGCGTGCGCCACGTCGTCCGGTTGAAGCATCTTCGCCGGATCCTTTCCTGCATGCGGACTCAACTCCGTGTCGACTGACCCGGGACAGACAACTGAGACGCGAATGTTATGCTTTCGCAGCTCCTCCGCCACAGAATAGGTGAGGCCATTCAATCCCCACTTCGAGGCCGCATACGCCGCACCGTTTGGCAGAGCATTTTTTCCGGCCAGCGATGAAATGTTGATAATGTGTCCGCTAAAAGCCCGAATCATCGTGGGTGCGAAGCACCGGATCGCGTAGAAGACACCGCGCAGGTTAGTGTTGAGAATGTTGTCCCAATCTTCCGGCAGCAGGTCATGCAACGCGTCATTGAAGCCTCCAATGCCCGCGTTGTTCACCAGGATGTCAACCCGTCCAAACGTGCTGTCCACACGGGTAGCGGCGTATTCCACCTGATGCAATACGGTGACGTCGCAGGGAATGACCTCGGTTTTTCCGCCGGCTCCCCGTATCGCCTGGGCCGTGGACTCCAGGGTGGATTGGGTCCGTCCGCAGAGCACCGCGGTCGCCCCCATGGCCGCAAGCTTGTGCGCAATAGCGGCTCCAATGCCGCGCCCGGCGCCGGTGATGACTGCCACTTGCCCGACAAGGGGCTGTCCGGTGTCCATTAGAGATACGCCTCCTGCAGACGGAGGTGGCGGAGACAAGAAACATCCGCCGTGTCCGCTAGATGCATCTTAGCAATAAAGGGGAGGATGATTGGGAAGTCGCTTGCCTTCGGCAAGAGAGGTACTTATAATCCGGCCAACCGGGAAACAGAGTCTAGCGACAAAAAAGTGCGGATGCGCGACACTTGATCCCGGTGCCCCTGCCAGGAAGCCGAGCATTCCAAAGCAGGATCCGAACGGCGAGCGGTCCAGGCGGAATGCAGTCGCTGCATCGAGATTAGAGATCGATATTCCAGGAAACGATTTCCCGAGAATCCAAGGAGCCATACTGATGAAAAGAATTTTGGTCGCGGTTGTGCTTGGAGTGGCTGTAGTGGCAGGGGCACAAACGTCAGCGCCAGCACCGGGCCAACAGCCGGCCGCTCAACCACCAGCCGCGCCACAGTCTTCTGCGCCCGTCATCAAAGACCCGGCAGAGTACAACGCTTACGTGGCTGCCGTGCAGGCGACCGATCCCAACGCCAAGATCAGCGGGTTGGAAGCTTTCATCACGCAATATCCCAACAGCGTGATGAAGAATCAGGCCATGGAAATCCTGATGCAGACCTACCAGGCGACCAACAATGCGAAGAAGATGATGGAGACGGGTACGAAGCTGGTCGCGGCGGACCCATGTAATGTTCGGGCCCTCACATTGCTGGCGTACTTCGATCGCGTGTCCGCGCAGGGCGGCGATCCCAATGCGAAGCAGTTGCTCATCGATGGCAAGAAGTACGGGCAGCAGGGCCTCGATTGCCTGCAGAAAGCAACTGATGCTGACATCGTCAAGATGAAAGATCAGATGACGGGCATTTTTCACGCAGTCATCGGCATCGCATGCCTGCAGGACAAAGATAACGCGTGCGCCGTTCAGAACCTCAAGCCAGCAATCGACGCCAATCCCGACTCCCAAAAAGATTTCAGTCTTGTCTATCCAATCGCATTGGCATACCTCGGACAGACCCCACCGGATTATCAAAACGGAATCTGGTTCGCGGCTCGAGCCGCGGCGGTTGCACCCGCGCAGGCGGTGCAGCAGATCGAAAAGTACGCGCGTTCGCAATACGTGAAGTTTCACGCCGGCGACGACGGCTGGGCAGAATTTCTGGCAGCCGCCAAAGCGGGTGGCCCACAAGTTCCGGTGAAGCCTGCTCCAACACCCGCTGAACAGGCACACAAGATGGTCCAGGACACGACTCCCGACAAGATGGATTTCGCGACGTGGGAGTTCGTGCTGACCAACGGCGCGCAGGAAGATCAGGATGCCGTGTGGAACGCAATCAAAGGCAAACCCGTACAGATGAACGGTACGATCATCAGCACGACGCCCACGGAATTCCAGATCGCGGGCAGTTCCGATGACATCGATGCCAAGAAAGCGGACATCACGCTGCGGTTCGAAGAGAAAGTGCCCGTCCGGCTGATCCCCAAGGACGGCGCCAGCTTCGACTTTCAGGGCGAGCCCGCATCCTACACGCCGAATCCATTCATAATGGTCATGGAGAAGGCCAAGCTGCTCAATGCGAAGCCCGCCGCGCCAGCTCATAAGCCTGCTGCAGGAACGGCCGCGCACAAGAAGCCGGCCGCGCAATAGCGACAAGCCTCAACCCCAAAACTAAAGGCAGCCCGCAAGGGCTGCCTTAATTCTTGCCACAGAAACATGGAGCCCCGGACGCATTCGTCCGAGGCCCCACAAATCCGAACCGCAAGGCCATCGATGCTCTCCGGGCAGACGAATGCGACCGCCGCTCCACGAGCGTTGCTAGCTCACGACGAGGCATTATCGGCAAGACTCTAGCGGACGACTTTCTTTTCCAGGGAAACGGGGCGCGCGCTGCGCGGCGGACGCTTTGCGCCATCGCGCAGCTGGCGGACATCGATCTTTAGTTCGGTGATGGTGCGGCTGAGCGTGTTCCGGTGCATGCCCAATTCGCGCGCGGCGCGGCACTGGTTGCCTTTATTTTCGTGGAGCACGGTGAGGATGAAGCGCTTCTTGAACTCGCGCACGCCTTCGGCATAAAGGATGTTGCTCTTGTACATCTGCAGGACGAGGGATTCCAGTTGGTCTCTCACGATATGTTCTTCTCTCGCATGAATTTTTCACTGCGCCGCTTTCACTTGTGCGGGGATGATGGAGCGCCAGACAGCTTTTGCGGCGCCTGATGCAGCAGGTCCAGACCCTGATTAAAACGCATCCTGAGTTCGGTTGGCGCAAGCCACGTGGCGGCCTGTCCCAGAACCAGGAAATACGGCGCCAGCTGCGAATTCACCAGCAGCTTTGAAGCCGGCGCAAACGCCGTCATGCACATCAGGATCACTGCCACCATCAAGCCGCCCTTGGCCAGTCCCAACAATCCGCCCAGGAAGCGGTCCAGGCCGCTGAGCCCGGATTTCTTCATCACCCAGCGCGCAATCCTGGCCGCAATGCCGAACAGGAGCACCACCGCAAAAAAGATGATGAGGAAGCCGAGAATCTCAGCCAGCCAGTCGTTCTTTAAAAACCCTTCAAACCACTCTGCCAGGTTCCGGTACTGCCAAGCAGCCACCAGGTATCCCACGATCAGGCCCGCCATCGTCAAAGCTTCAGAAAAGAAGCCGTGCATGGCCGCGGTGACCACGTTGAGGAGCACGATGAGGCAAATCATCCAGTCCGCTGGGGTCATGCTTTACTCCTGCGGCAGAGGATGCTACCAGACGCCCCTTGCGGCGTCCATCGCCTACACATCCAGTTTGTGCCCCGTAAGCTGAAAGTAGGCTTCCAGATACTTCTCGCTGGTGCGTCGTGCCACGTCGGCAGGAAGCGCCGGCGCCGGCGGTTGCTTGTTCCAGCGGATTTCTTCCAGATAATCCCGAACGTACTGCTTGTCGTACGAATCCTGCGCCCGGCCCGGCGCATATTTGTCGGCGGGCCAGAAGCGGGACGAGTCGGGCGTGAGGACCTCATCGGCAAGCGTGATCCCCTTGGGGGTACGTCCGAACTCAAACTTGGTGTCGGCGATGATGATGCCGCGGTTCAGCGCGTACGCCGCCGCTTTCTTATACACCCGCAGCGTCAGGTCGCGTAGATGGCTCGCGGTTTCGACGCCGACAATCTCGCACATCTGATCGAATGAAATGTTTTCGTCGTGGCCAGTTGTGGCCTTGGTCGACGGAGTGAAGATCGGTTCCGGAAACGCATCCGACTCTTTCAGCCCTGCGGGCAGCGTGATGCCTGAGACTTTTCCCGTCGCCTTATATTCCTTCCACGCGGAGCCGGAAATATAACCGCGGACGATGCACTCGACCGGGAAAATTTCTGCGCGGCGGACGAGCATGGAGCGTCCGCGAAGCTGGTCGGCGTATTTGCGAACGTTGGCCGGGTATTTGTCGACATCGGCAGTGACCAGGTGATTGGGCACGATGTCAGCAAGGTAATCGAACCAGAACAAGGAAATCTGGCTGAGGACGCGGCCCTTGTGCGGAATGCCGGTTGCCAGCACATAGTCGAAAGCGGAGATGCGGTCGCTGGCGACGAAAAGCAGCGTGTCGTCGTTAATGTCGTAAACGTCGCGCACTTTGCCGCTGGCGCGAAGTTTGAGGTCGGGGAAATCAGTTTTTAAGAGGACGGTGTCGAGGAGTTCAGTGCTCATGTTGAAATTTTACAGGTAAGAAGCGAGGCGTATTCTAGCCGCTCAGAAATTTTTGTCAACGTTTCTGATCACAGGATGAGAAGCAAACAGGTCTCCGTTTACGGGAAAGAGATTGACAGTTGGGAGATCGCCCGAGAGCTGGCTTTGGACAAGGGTTTTCAGTGTTCAGCGGTTGTGGAAAAGCTGAGGAAGGAGGTGGATAACTCGGAACCATTAGTTCCGGCCGCACAGTCAAAGTTTTTTGCCAGCCTGGTCGCCATCGGCGCGCATTTTCTCCCTTGAAACGATTCCGCACGATTCTTCACCATACCAGCGAGTATCCGGAAATGGTCATCCGGAAAGCTTCCAATAGACCCGATGGAGGCACCATGCCACAAAAACAGAAGAAATCAGGCCAGGGCAAAGTCATTGGCGTAGCAAAGCCCCACCTGCCCAACGGAAATGGCGGAGATCCATGCTCGCCATCCGACGTCGCATCTGCGACAATTTCTGGCCCTTCGACGATTCCCATCAATGGCACTGTCCAGCTGACTGGAACAGCCGAGGAATTCATTCTCAGCCCGAACTGCCAACTCAGAACAAGATCAACGCCGTTCACCTGGTCGCTTTTCTTTACTCCGCCTGGCGGAAGCGAGGTGGCGGTGGGCGGGTTATCAGGCTCAACAACGTTGACTCCTAGGTTTGTCGCAAGCCAATTTGGAGTTTATCGGGCGGTGATTTCGGCCGGAACTCCGAGACTTGGTTTCTCGAATGAATCGCTATCGATCACGGTGTTCCGACCCATGGAGTTGTTGGAATCGGAGGGGCAGTTGACTTTTCTCCGGGTAAACGAGGTCGGGGACTCGTTCGGGCCGGCCGGAGATAGCATCCAGGTGGAAGCGATTGTTCAACTGAACACGCAACCCGGGATGAGTTTCGGCTTCGAATTGCGCAACGACAAGCAGCGTCCTGCGCACCAGGGCATGCTCGATTTGCTTCGCGATGCTTTCGTAAACGACTTAACCGTGCTGATCGACTACTTCTTGCCGGAAGGCAACCACAACGGAACGATCATTCGAGTTGCGCTCACGAAATAGCGTGTTCTTCCACGGCGAGGTGCGAAATCATGAAACCCACGGATCCACTTGTCGAACTGCAGGGAAGCGAGCGCAAGATTCCTGCTGAGGCCGTTTACGTTGGACCGGTCGAGCCAGGCGAACGAATTGAAGTGAGCGTGTACCTTCGTCCGAGAAAGAGCCTTGCCACAAATCTTATGCCGTCCGGCGCGCCGAGGCGCATGACTCGCAAAAGTTATGCTGAGGAATATGGAGCGCGTTCCGAGCATGTTGCTGGAGTCGAGTCTTTTGCAAAAGCTCACGGGTTGCTGGTAGTCGAATCGGATCCGACCAAGCGGCGTGTCGTGCTGGCAGGGAGCGCATCGGCCGTGGCCGAGGCGTTCGGTGTGGAACTCGGCCGCTACAAGTTGGCGGGGCAAGCTTTTCGAGGCAGGCGCGGTGCGATCAAGATTCCGGCGGGTTTGGCGGACGTAATTCAAAGCGTTCATGGTCTTGACGATCGCAGGCAGGCCAACCCGCACGTGCGTTTCCGGCCGCATACCGATCCGGGCACCGCCGTTTACACGCCACCGCAAGTCGCTGGCCTTTACGACTTTCCGGAAGATGGAGACGGCACAGGCCAATGCATTGGGTTGATCGAATTGGGCGGCGGATTCGTGCAGGCTGATCTGGACGCATACTTCTCGCAACTCGAACTGCCAAGTCCTCGAGTCACCGCATTTTCAGTCGACGGAGGCGGCAATAGTCCCGGGGATAGCGATGACGTCGAAGTCATGCTCGACATTGAAGTCGCGGGCGGAGTTGCGCCGGGCGCGAACATTGTTGTGTATTTTGCTCCGAATAGCGATCGTGGCTTCATCGATGCGATTACGGACGCAGTTTTTGATACCGTGAACCACCTGTCGGTTATCTCGATCAGTTGGGGAGGCGCTGAGTCGTCCTGGACAACGCAGAGCCTGCAGGCTATGAATCAGGCGATCCAGGCAGGCGGCGCGCTGGGGATTACGATCTGCGTTGCTTCGGGAGACGACGGTTCACGAGATCTCACCAGCGATGGATTGGCTCACGTTGACTTTCCCGCATCCAGCCCGTTTTCCCTGGGGTGCGGCGGCACCACGTTGCTTTCGGCCAATGGCGAAATCTCCAGCGAGACGGCTTGGAGCCAGAACGGTGCAACCGGCGGCGGCATCAGCGATGCCTTTGATTTGCCTTCATGGCAGCAGCAGGCGAACATTCCGCCATCGGCCAATCCAGGAGGGCGCGTTGGGCGCGGTGTTCCAGATGTAGCTGCCGTTGCCGACCCCGACACGGGATATTTGATTCGTGTGGACGGGGTCGAAGGCGTCGTCGGAGGTACGAGCGCAGCTGCGCCGCTCTGGGCCGGCCTGATCGCTCTCATCAACGAGCAACTCGTCGACCCTGTCGGCTTCATCAATCCGAATCTTTACCAGAACTTGATCGTCCAAGCGGATGTCACTCGCGACATTGTGGAAGGCAACAATGGAGCGTACTTCGCCGGCCTCGGTTGGGATGCTTGTACGGGCCTGGGTTCTCCGGATGGAGAAGATTGCATGGCTGCGCTGATCTACTGAACGCGCCAAATTGGCTGCAGCAGCTGGGCTTTGGTGCTACTGCGCCCCAAACCGCACCGAGACCAGCTTTGACACGCCAGGTTCTTGCATGGTCACGCCATAAAGCACGGGCGCGATGCTCATCGTCTTCTTGCTGTGGGTGATGAGCACGAACTGCGTCTGCACGCTCATCTCTCTGACCAGTTCGGTGAAGCGGCCGATGTTGGCCTCGTCGAGCGGAGCGTCAACTTCGTCCAGGATGCAGAACGGGCTGGGCGCAAACTGGAAGATGCCAACCAGCAGCGCCAGCGCGGTCAGTGCCTTCTCGCCGCCAGAGAGCAGCAGCACGCTTTGCAGCCGCTTTCCCGGAGGCGATGCGACCACGTCGATGCCGCTTTCAGCGCTGTTCTCTTCGTCGGTGAGTTTCATGAAAGCATGTCCACCGCCGAAGAGCTTCTTAAACGTCGCCTGGAAGTTCTCGTTGATTTTGGTGAACGCCTCTTCAAACTTCTGTCGCGAAATCTGGTCGATTTCCTTAATCGTCGCTGTCGTGTTCTCGATGGAAGAAATCAGATCTTTGCGCTGCGTTTCCAGGAACGCGTGGCGCTCCGCCGTTTCCTTGTACTCTTCCAGGGCCATCATGTTGACCGGGCCCATCGCCTCGAGTTTGGCGCGCATTTCCTTGTAGAGTTGATCTTCCGTCGCCAGTTGTTCGCCGGCGACGGCAGCAATCGTCGCGTCTGCCATCAGAGCGGCGCGTTCGATGCCCAGCTCGTTCAGGCATGTCTCCGACATATACTGCGCATCCGACTGCAGCTTGGCCACGGCGGCGGAAATCTCTCCGCGGCGGTCGCGCGCCTGGTCGAGCAGAAGCCGGCTATTGCGCAGCTGTTCCTCAATTTCGGCTAGCCGGGCGCGGAGTTGTTCCGTCTCAAACTGCAATAGCCCCTCGCGGGCCTGAGCGGCATTTCGCTCCGCTTCCAAGTCTGTGGCAGTTTGCAGCAGTTGCTCGTTCTCCGCCTCGCGCTGCAGCTTCTCGGCGGCGGCAGCTTCAATTTGAGAAGTCAATGCGTGCACACGCTCGTCCATCTCAAAAAGCAGAGACTCGATCCTATCGAGGACTGACGCCGCTGAGCGATGCCGTTCTTCCAATGCCGCCACTCGAGCTGCCCTTTGGGAAGTGTTCAGCGCCGACTCTTCGCGCCGCTGGCGAAGCGCGGCCAGCGACTCCTGCGCTGCCGCAAGTTGCTGCTCCAATTCAACGCGGCGCAGGTCGAGCACCTCGATTTCCGACTGCTTCGCGCAGAGAATCCCTTCCTGCTCGTTCCGTTCTGCCCGCAGCCGTGCCAGCTCGAATCCCGAGGTCGTCAGCCGCTCGTTGACGCGCGTCATCTCGGAATCCAGTTGCTGCAGCATGTGACTCGACGTCAGCACCTGATGTTCCGCCTCGCGTTTCTCGCCCTCCAGCCGTTCCAGCAACGCCGACAGATCTCGAATCTCATACCCCAGCGTGAGCACGGTTGTCTCCTGGTCGCGCAGGGCGCGCTCCAGGTCGTCCGTCAGGCGGAGAACATCGCGCAGTTCCCGCTTCATCGAGAGCGGCCCTTCTGCGCGTTGTTTGCCGCCAGTGACGGTCACATTGTGGAAACACTCGCCCGCCTGCGAGAGGAAAAACGCATCCGGATTCTCCAGCGCCAGGCTGCGCGCGACATCGGCTTCGGGCACGATGTAGCCGTCGCGCAGTTTCGGAAGAATGACTTCCAGGGACTTTCCGAATCCGTCGAGCACCCGAATCGTGTTCTTGAGCGGAAGAATCTGCGCCGCCGGCGGAGCCGAGTGCGCGGCCTCGTCCAGAATGAAGGAGAACTTCGCCTGCGCATCCTCAGGGTGAACCAGAAATGTCGCCCGGCCGTCGACATCGGTGCGCAACATCCGCAGGCCCTCATCGGCGGCATCCCACGACTTCACCACGATGTAATTCAGTTCGTCGCGCAAAAAATCTTCGACCACGCGCTCAAATCGCGGCTCAACTTCCAGAAAATCCGCAAGCACGCCCACTGGCGCGAGTCCGCCCTGCATTACGCCCGATTGGAACAAGCGCCGTACCGATTCGGTCGAGTAGCCATGTTCAGCGATGACTGATTCGAGAGATCCCTTTTTCCCAAGCGCGGTAGCATACTCCGCGCGCAGAACGTCGAGATTCGTCTTCGCACGCGTTTCGTCGCGCTTCTTCGTCTCGATCAGGCGGCGCACCTGGCTGATCTCTTCACTGATGCCGTTCGCCCGCTGCGTAACCGTTTCGAATTCGAGAGCGAGTTGCCCACGCTGCCCGCCGAAGGCCTCAACCTGTGTATTCGCGCTCGCGATCTCGGCTTCGAGGCGGCGTGCCTCGCGGTCTGCGCCCGCGAGTCGCTCTTCGGCCTGCGCCAGCTGGTTGCGCAGACGCGACGCCGACGAGACGGCGTCAAAGATTGCAACCCGCGATTCTTCCTGCAGCCGTTCCACTTCCGCCAGTCCAGCTGCGGCGGCCGCGGCTTCCTGTTGGCCGAGTGCCAGGTCGTTCTGCGCCGATGCCAGATCGGCAGCGGCAG
This sequence comes from Candidatus Solibacter sp., assembly GCA_035501655.1. Classification (GTDB taxonomy): domain Bacteria; phylum Acidobacteriota; class Terriglobia; order Terriglobales; family Acidobacteriaceae; genus Sulfotelmatobacter. The sequence goes on along the minus strand of DATJVU010000002.1, from coordinate 99,783 downwards.
ATTCGAGTATCTGGCGATTCGATTCCCGCTCGGACTCGAGCCCGCCTAGCCGGTGCTGCACCTGCGCCAACTCCGCCTGCGAGGAAGCCGTGCGCACGACCAATTCCGAGCAGCGCTCTTCGTTGTGTCGCCGCCGCGCCTGTGCGCGGTCGATTTCGAGCGCGATCTGGTTCACGCGGTCGTGATTCTCGCGCAACTCGGTTTCGATCGCATACCCACGCTGCGTGCGCTCAGCATGCTCGGCCTCGAAGTGCTGCACTTCTTCGGCGCGATGGCGCATTTCTTCCGACAGCGTGTTCAGTTGGGCGTCGAGTTCGGTTCCTTCCTGCTCGATCGCCGCGAATTTGCTAGCCAGCACCAGTCGCAACTTGGCGCGCATTTCTTCGCGCAGCTTCGCGTAGCGCTCCGCCTTCGAAGCCTGCCGCTTCAGCGAATTCATCTGCCGCGTGACTTCCTCAAAAATGTCGTTCACGCGCGCCAGATTCAGCTTGGCATCTTCCAAGCGGGCTTCGGCGAGGCGTTTCTTCGTTTTGAATTTGGTAATGCCAGCGGCCTCTTCCAGAATCGCGCGCCGGTCCGTCGGCCGGCTGCTCAGAATCTGCCCGATGCGCCCTTGTTCGATCAACGCATACGACTCGGGGCCCAGACCTGTGCCCATGAAGAGTTCCTGAATATCGCGCAGACGGCAGAGCTTGCCGTTGAGCAAATATTCGCTGTCGCCCGACCGGAACAGCCGCCGCGTGACTACAATTTCTCCGGCATGAAACTGTTGCTGATTGAACTTGCGCCGCCGAATCTTCAGCACCACATGCGGCGCGGCCGTGCCCACCGCCGCCGTCGGAGGCGCTGTAATGTTGTGCGCCGGCAAAGCAAAGATCGGTTCGTCATCGGGGAAGGCCACCGCCAGCGTATTTACCTTCGAGCGCGGCACTTCCACCTCTTCCATCTTTCCCGGCTGGGCATCTTCCACGGCGCGCTCGGTATCGTCCGCCGCGCGCGAGCGAATTGCCGCCTCGTCCCAATCGTCGGCCACATGGCGCTCGTCCGATTCCGGCAGCTCGTCCTGAATGTCGATTTCGGTCACTGCTCCGACGTCAGCTCCCTTGTAAATCTCGGGGTCGATGAGCGTCAGCGACACTTCTGCCATGCCCGTCGGTTTGCGGTCGCGCGTTCCGGCAAAGATCACGTCTTCCATGCGCGCGCCGCGCAACGTCTTCGCCGACTGCTCGCCCAGCACCCATGAAATGGAGTCGGAGATGTTCGACTTACCGCATCCGTTGGGGCCGATGATCGCCGCTACACCGTCTCCGTGGAACTTGAGTTCGGTGCGGTCGCAGAACGACTTGAACCCGAGAATCTGAAGCTTCTTCAGTTTGAGCAAATGGCTAACTCCAGTGGCCGGTGGTCAGTGGCCCGTTCCCAGTAATCAGAAATTGGGTGCCCCATGTCGCGTCGCATTTGCGAGTCATGGGAAAATCGCTGCCGGACGCCCATCCTGGCGTTCGTTCTTCGCGCCAGAAGCCGGGGCTCGTGCTGTTTACTAGACGGATTCCTGCCGCGTGCAATTCGATGCTCGCGTCGTCCACTCTGTCCTCGTTTTTACCCCCGGCTGGGTAGGGCAGGCACAAAGTTAAGCTACTGTAACGGTGAAATTGGGGCGGGGTCAAGCAATATAACACTATATATAGTGTGGGGTCGCCCGAGACCGCTCTTAGTTGCACAGACATTGCAGCAATCGACCATTCTAGTGACGGAGAGGTTGAAAGAGGTGGGAGAACCGCGAGAGCAGTGTCATGCTAGCGCACTGCAAATCCGAGCACAAGAACTGTTTTGTCTCGATCCTGCGGCCGCATGCGCGCATGTCCATAAGCGAACAGCGATTTCGAGCGACGGACACCATTGATCTGCGAAAACACCGAAGCGCGTCGAAGTTTCTCCGCAGGATCAACAAACTTGCCGCTCGGCGCCCAGGCAATGGAATTGCTCTAGTAACCCAAAGTTCGAGGCCTACCGAGGAACTAACCGGTGGAAAATTTATTTCAAACGCTGCGACACGCTGTCAGGGGACTGTCGAAATCCTCGGGCTTCTCTGCCGCTGCGATGATCACTTTATCTCTCGGCATTGGCGCCAGCGCTGTCCTCTTCAGCATTCTCGATGGCGCCTACATTCACTTTGGTCAGACGGAGCAGGCCAACCGCGCCATCCTCCTGACGCAGCAGTTCACACGCCTCAAGTCGGAGAGTTGGCGCTTCTCGGCGCCGGAATACTTCGACATTCGCAATCTGCATGGAACCTTCGACGGCTTCTTTGCGCTCATTCACTTCAATCCGACTTTGGACGAGACCATCGTTCAAACCGAGAATCCTGAGCGCATCCCGGCCATACGCGCCACGGCAAATATTTTCGAACTGTATGGAATCTCTGCGATCCACGGTCGTGTCGTCCGGCCCGAGGAAGACCTCCCCGGCGGCGACAAGGTTGCGGTCGTGACCTATCGCTTGTGGACGAGCCGTTTCGGACGTAATCCGGCCATCATCGGCCAAACCCTTCGCCTCGACGGCGTGCCCTACACCATCATCGGCATCACGCCGCGTCGCTTTCAGCAGTGGGGCGCTGACCTGTTGGTTCCGCTGCAACTCGATCCCGCCAGCGCGAATCGTTCGGAGCGAACTCTCACCGTCGCCGGCATTCCCAAGCCTGGGGTTACGCTCGCTCAGGCCCGCGCTGAGTTGCAGGTTCTAGCGAGTCGTGTAGAAGCCACGGACGGCGGCAGCAATCCCGAATACGGAGGCTTAAGCTACGTCCCGCTCGACATACGCAGTGCCGTTGTAGGCGACCTGAAGGTTGCACTCTACGTTCTGCTCGCGGCCGCGGCGTTCCTCCTGTTGATCGCCGCCACCAACATCGCCAGCCTGATGTTGACCCGCATCGTCTCCAAGGCCGGCGACATCGGCGTGCGTCTGGCCCTGGGAGCTTCACCGCTTCGTGTGGCGCGACAATTCCTCGCCGAGAGCCTGCTGCTCGGCGGTGTCTCTGGCGTGCTCGGCTTTGGGTTGGGTGTAGCTGCGCTCAAACCAGTGCTCGCCCTGATTCCAGACTTCTACATTGGTGAGGAAGCCGATGTTCACGCCAGCGCGTCCGCCTTTCTGGTCAGCATTGGGGTCGCTCTCACGCTTAGTGTGATTTTCGGTCTGGCTGCAGTCTTCTTCGTAACGCGCCGCGGCGTCACTGAGAACCTGTCGAACCGGCGCACTCGCTCGGTCACCGACCGTCGCGGAGGCCGCGCACGCTCCGTGCTCGTTCTGTCCGAGATGGCTCTGGCGTTTGTCGTGGTAGCCGGGGCCGGCCTGATGGCCCGTACATATCGCGCGCTTGGCTCTCTGGATTTCGGCTTCCGCCCGGATCACGTGCTCACGCTGCGCATCGCACTGCCAGAAGCGAAATATAAGGCTGACTCCGCCGTTTCCAACTTCTCTCGGGAACTTCTGCAACGCGTTCGCGCTCTTCCGGGTGTGAGCAATGCAGCTTTGACTTCAAACTTGCCGATGTACGGCTCGGTGGTCTCCCGCGACTTTTCAATTCCGGGCCGGTCGCTGACTGCGTCCGCCGGCCGGGCCTCATCGGCCTACCGCGTGATTTCAAGCGATTATTTCTCGACGCTGGGGACCTCGTTGATCGAAGGCCGCTTCTTCGACTCGAGCGACGATGCGTCAAATCAGCGCGTGGCCATCGTCAACGAGAATTTCGCGCACACCTGGTTCCCCAACGAAGATGTGGTCGGCAAACAGATTCAGCTCCACAGCCTGATCGCGCGGCAAACGGCCGCTTCCGAAGACCGCTCCGATGAGACAGTGCAGATTATCGGAGTGGTGAAAGATGCCAGGCAGGTCGCGGTGCGCGAGATGCGTGATCTTTATCTTCCGCCGTCGCCAGAAATATTTGTCCCGCTCTACCAGCATGCCGGTGCCACGCTAGATTTGGGCCTGCTCGTGCGCACAGCCTCGGATCCCACTACTGCAACCGATCCCGTGCGACGTCAGGTGCGCGCCATCGACGCAGGCCAACCCGTCTACGACGTTCAGACACTGCAAGAGTTGACCGACAATGCTCTGGGTCCGGCTCGGCTTGCGCTGGTTCTGCTTGGTATCTTTGCCGGCATCGCGCTGCTGATTGCTTCGGTCGGCCTCTATGCGATTGTTGCGTACGCGGTCTCGCAGCGCAGGCAGGAAATTGGAATTCGCATGGCTCTCGGCGCCCGGCGCGAAGACGTGCTGCGCCTCATGATCCGGCAGGGAATGATATGGGCGGGCTCGGGCCTCGCCCTCGGACTCGTCGCATCACTGGCGCTGACGCGCCTTATGTCCGCGTTGCTCTATGGCGTGCGGCCCAATGACGCCGCAACATTCTTCGCGGTATCTATCGTTCTCGTCAGTGTCGCACTACTGGCCAGTTACGTCCCAGCCCGAAAGGCCGCGGAGGTCGACCCCATGGTCGCGCTCCGCGCGGAGTAGCCGGACGAAATCGAGCACTGGCGACAGCTGCGCCTGACCGAATAAACGCGCTGCGTACCGAGAAGAGACGATTTGCTTGTCTCACTGATCTGCGAATTCCAGGACGACAACCGTCTTCGTTTCCGTTTGAGCCGATTCGAATCTCCATTGCTGGACGGCCTCAATCGCGTTCTTTTCGAAGACAGGATTTCCTCCGACCAGCTTGGCGGATTTCACCGACCCATTTGCTGCGATCAGTACCTCCACCTTGACTTTGCCAGTCAGATGCATTCTCTTGGCGAGTTCGGGATAGGTCGGAGCGGTCTTGGCCGTAACTTTTCGCGAGGTTTCCTGCGCTACCGAAGGCGTCAGAAAACAAAAGCAGAACAGCCCGAGCAACAAGCCCGCTGCGAAAGGCAAAAACCGGTGGCACACGCGATTGAGCCCATGGGAAGCGAACGTCGGCATCTTCACTGTCTTTCCTCAGAATGCGTAACGCAGAGAGAGCTGCACCAGCCTGGGCGTTCCCACCGTGTTGGTGATTTGCCCGAACGATGGATTCTCAATGTCGGTAATGGATGGCTTGTCGAAGACGGGATGGTTCCACACGTTAAAGAAATCGGCTGAGAACTTTAGAGACTGGGCTTCGGAGACGGTCCAAGACTTTGCCAAAGACATGTCCCAGCTCTGCTGAAATGGCCCGCGGAAGACATTGCGGCCCAAGGTGCCGAAGCCCGTGGAGCCGTCGATTCCGACGACGGGCGCCGGGACGAAGGCTGCAGGGTTCAAGTATGTGGTGAGGCGTTGTTCGATAGGCCCGGTGGTGAGAGCGCTGGACACGGTATATCCCGGGGCCAGGCTGGGAGTTGCTGTGTCCGGGAACGCTGCGCCGTAGGCGGAACCACCTGTGGAGTCGGACACCCGGAAGGGCACCCCGGACTGATAGACAGTCACGCCGCCGACCGACCAATGCCCCAGGACGGCGCTCTGCAGACCATGGGCACGGGCAAAGAACGGCAGTTCGTAGCGGTAACTGAGAACCAGGCGGTGGGTACGATCAAAGTCTGACAGCGCCAGCGGACCCAGAGCAGCCTGATCATTCAGCGTGAACTGGTAGATGCCGGCGCCGGATGTCACAACCGGATCGGTAGACCTGGACATCGTGTAAGCGCCCTGGAAATGCAGGCCGTTCGCAAATTGGTGAGCCAGCGTCGCCTGCAGCGAGTTGTAGTGGGAAGTGGCCGAATTGACGAATTGGAAGTAGCCACGCGGGTTCAGCCCGAGCTGCGGAGATCGCGCCCCAACATTGAGCTGCGTATTTTGGGTGATGGTGTAGGTGTTGCCAAAAACGTCTTCCACGGTGATGGGATTCTGCGGACTAGCAAGCAGGGCCTGCATCGGATCGAGTGCGGCGGAAAGATGAGTCGCTTTACTGCCGACGTAGCCAACCTCCATGACCCAGCTCTTGGGCAGGCTTCGCTGCACGGTAAGGTTCCACTGCTGCGTGCTGGGCGAAACATAGCGGAGAGGCACAGACATGGCGGTCTCACCATAGGTGGAGCCACTGAAAATGGGGTACATGTTCGGATCGTTGGTCGGTTGACCGGTCGTGGGATCGATGAAGCCCACGAGGAACGAAGGCTGAGGAATGTAACTTGGATCAATGGCGCCGGCCGCTGGAAGAAGACCGTTGAACATCGTTGCCAACTGGCCAGGCGTTGTGCCAAATGCGGTCACACTGGGAGCGAAAGGTGCCTGACTGGCCAATTGCTGGGCGACTCCAAGGCTTTCCCGTTCGTAGTAGATGGCATAGCCGCCGCGGACGGAAGTGGTGTGCTTGCCCAACACATCGTAGGCGAAGCCGATGCGTGGACCCCAGTTGGAAGCGTAGTTGTTGGATCGTCCAGTCTCGCTTGCCGTCCCCGCCAGGCCGGGGATATTCAGAGCACCGACCGATTTGGAGTAGACAAAGGGACTTTGACCCTGCGCCAAGAGACTGGGATCGACGTTGGCGATGCGGTGCAAGCTATCTTGTGGAGCGCTGATCAGATCCCATCTCAGTCCCAGGTTGGCGGTCAGATTTCGGGTGACTTTGTAGTCGTCTTGAATGTAAGCCGCGGAATCGTTGAGCAGGAAGTGGTGGTTCGAGGCTCCGCTGGAGTCAAAGGCATACGCAGGGATTCCGAGCAGGAATGCCTGCAGGCTGTTGAAGCCCACCAGTCCGTTAAAGTTCTGTGGAAAGTCGCGGTCCATGCCGGTGTGGGTGAACAGTCCGCCGAAGCGCACGAAATGTCTACCCAGAGAGTAGCTGACGGTGTCGGACCAGGTGAAGGTGTGCTGATTTTGGCTCAGGTCGTAACTGTCGTTTGGCCCAATGTTGACCCCCAGCAACGTGAAGCGGTAGGTGTCGGTGGTGAGGTTGTTGCTGGGACGCACAATGCCTAACTGGTCGGCGGTCACCACCGGCTGATTCGTGTTCTGAAACTGTAGATCCAGGAATCCGAATCGTGCCTCGTTGACTACGCGCGGACCAAAGATGTGGGTCTCCATCACGCTCAGGAAGCGGTTGCGCACCGGCAAGTCCACCGGGAAACTCAGGTCGCCGTAGGTCAGATCCTCTCCGGGGGTGCTGGGTACGTCGCCGGCACCGAATGGCAGATAGGAGCGGAAGTTGGAGAAAAAGAAGCGCCCGGAAATCTTGTCTCTGCCGTCTTTGAACTGGCGATCATAGTCCGTAGTGAACTGGTCGTCGTTGAACTTGCCCGGGGTGCTCAGATTGAATGCCGCACCCGCAGCTGGGTTCGCAGGATTTGAGGGCGACAGCGAGGGAATCAGCCAGCCGCCACCCGCTCCCCCAAACTGGTTGCTCTGGACGTTGAGCAGAGCCAGTATGACGGGATCGATCGGCGTAAAAGCGTTGCCGAACCCAGCCATCGACAGCGACGCGGCCGAACGGTCGCTGGGCAGCACGGGAAGTACGGTACTGATGATGGTCCCCGGAGAAAGTCCGCTGATCTGCCGGGTGCCCTGGTAGTTGACAAACAGATAACCGCCTTCGGCATCGTGTCCCAAAGGACCGCCAAGACTACCGCCGAAGAGATTCTGTTTCACGACGGGCCGCGGCTGTCCCTCTCGATTCTGGAAGTATTCATTCGCGTTGAGCACGTCGTTACGGAAGAACTCGAATACCGACCCATGCCAGTGCGGGGTCCCGCTCTTCAGCACAGCATTGATATTGCCGCCGCCGTTGCGGCCTTCGGTGGCGTCATAAAGACTGGTCTGAACCTTGAATTCCTGTACCGCATCCGGGCTCGGCAAGGGTGTATTGAACAACTCCGAGTTGCGAAGGTCGGTGACGCTGATTCCGTCGAGAAGATAATTGTTATTGTCTTCGCGTTGACCGTTCACATGGATGCCGACATCGCCGCGGCCCAGTTGCGCCGAGGCGTTCAAGTCAGAAATAGCGCCGGCAGAGAGCGTTAGCAACTGGTGGAAGTTCTGTGTCGCCAGGGGCAAGGCGCCGATCACATCGGCCTCCACCGAGCGCCCGGTCGCTGGGTCTTCGGTCTCCACCGCGACCACGGGAGGCGTGGCAACCATGACCGTGTCTTCGCCGGCCCGAGTGGCCGCCTCAGTTTTCTCGCCGCTCGAAGCAGCAAGAGACGGATTCAGTCGAGTCGTCTCGGTCAAACGGACGGTCACGCTGTTGTATTTGCTGCTGGAGAACCCTGCTGCCTTGACCACCACGTCATAGGTACCTACGGGAAGCGACGCCACGGTGAAATTACCGCTGGCGTCGGAGAAGACTTCACGGGTTGCTGTGGTCCCGACGAAAGTGATGTCGATCTGTGCGCCGGACACTGGGTTCCCTTCGCTGTCGACCACGACACCAGCGATTGCCCCTGTCGCTCCACTCTGTGCATAACCGCTGAACGAAAGAACCCATAAAGTGAGAAAAAGCAGTACAAGACTTCGAGCTTTCATGTTGTCCCGTCCCTTGGATTGGTGCGATGAGTAGAGGCTTGCGACGGCAACGCAGCCCGTTCTTCGCATGAAACGCTGCTCCGGTCCGCAACCGGGTGACTACATCGCAGGTTATTCGGTGAAAGCAGTTTCGGGAAAGGTAACGAATGTAACGACACTCTTGCTTAGTTGCATAGGACGAATCGACGCAATTCCCAAGATTGGCTGAGATTTGCCAGACTGGACCGGAGACTATTTGCTGGCCAGAAGTCGGCTTGTGGGATCGGCTTTAGCTGTTGTAGTCAGGCCCGATTTCACCCGTTGACGGGTGAAAGAAACTCCAAAGAGCCCCACTTCAAACAAAAGCTACGAATCTTCGACTGCGATGGGGAACTCGCGCCGCGAATCCCCAATTGGCCTTCGACCCGCTCACATAGTGGTGGTCGCGACATGCAGCTGGTGCGAAATCGCAGCCGTGGGCGGCGAGCTGTCTTCAGTGCAGACCTGCCTGCTTGCCGTTTGGCCCAATCTGCAAGAGCCTCTGATCGGTCGCCGAGCAGCTCCAGTTTGCTGCATCGTTGACGTCCCCCGTGCCGCTGTAACTGGCCATCTCGGGAAACTGGCAGAGAGGCATCGACCGTGGATTGCCGAGCTCATCAAGCTGTACTCCCCCTGTGGCCGGAATCGCATCCGGAGCCATTCCGCTCTCCACCCAGCTCTCGAGTGCGGACAGAGAGTCGAAGACATTCGGTCCAGGCCCGCCGGTGCAATGGAACATGCCGGGGACCATGAATAGTCGCGCGTTCGCCTGCAGTGCAGGGTAGCCACCCTCCAACTTGGCCAGCGCCTCGTAGTACATCATGGTGTGGTAGGGGGTCATGATGTCGTCGCTGAAGCCGTGATACATGATTAACTTCCGACCTGCTGAAAGGAAGGGCAGAGCATTCTTTGGAATGTCGCCTCTCCCCGGCAGAGTCGTTTTGTTTATGGTCTGAATGGTCGCGTCGGGCAGCAGGTTTTGGATCTTTCCCTTGACGTTGAAGGTCATACCCGGAGCTGAATTGCTGTTGTAATTTGCATCCTGGAAGATCAGATAGAGCAATACATTGTCAGCAAATAACCACGACCCAGGCGCGCCCGTCTCCGCTCCCCAAGGCTGATCGCTGGTGATGTCGAGTGGGGGAAGGTTATTTGCAGGAATGGCCCGTCCCCTTAAGTTGGGGCCAACGAGATCATCCGTGTCTGCCAGCGGATATCCAGGGTAGGCGATGCCGCCTGCGGCGTCGGTGATCGCGGTGAACCAGGATGCCACCGAATCCGCCTGATCCTGAGTAAAACAGTTGGTTGTCTTGCTGCCAGAGCAGATGGGCAGTTTGGTTTTTGGATTGTAGTTGCACAGAGCAGGATCCTGAATCAGCCCGTCCTGCACGCCGTCTGCCGCGTCGCATTGAGCCATTATTGCTTTGTCCAAAATGTGCAGCAGCGATGCAGGCACCACCGCGGCATCGGTAGCGCCAAGTTGGACCTTTGATACGGTGTAAGCGTCCATGACCTGCCCGCCTATGTTAAAGAAGGGATCGCCGGCGATGACGCCGTCAAAGTCCGCCGGGAAGCGCGATACCTCCACCATGGCCTCACGCCCGCCATCGGAGCATCCTGCAAAATAGGAACGGCTGACACTCTGCGAGTAGAAACCTTGTGCCAGCTTCTTTCCCGCCTGGGTAACGGTGTGGACTGCGCGATAGTAGTAATCCGTGACCGCGTCGGTGTTCGGAGTGCCATCCGGGTTGAGGGCCCAGCTTCCGTCGAAAGTGCCTCCCAGGGCTGGATCGCCGACGTGACCATCATCGGTCGACGCCGAAGCATACCCGTGCTGGACGGATTCGACCTCCGGGCCATCGACAACTCCGCACAGGACCATGCAGCCTTTGAACAGGAACTTTCCATTCCAGGCAGTGGGAAGGGCTGCCTGGAAGTTTGCGGTCTTGCCTGTCGCTGCGTTCGTGACAACTGTGCCCTGCACGAAGCAGAACTCCGGAGTCCCCAGCTTCGTGTTCGGCGGAACAAGGACTACGCCGCCGCCATCGATCAAGTTCTGTTCGGTAATACCCGCCGGTAGGTTGCCATCTGTGATCGGAGTGATGGTCATCCCGGACGGAGCCGCTAACTGGACAGCGGCTGCCGTGCACGTGGAGGATGTTTTCGTCAACGCCGAAGCCGACCACACGAAGCTTGCGACAACTGCCAGAATCCTTGCGTTGTAACGCAATATCTTGCGTGTCTGTGTCATGGATGGCTCCTGAGCTTTTTCCTGCTTTTCGGGTCGCAGAACAGCGTGCCCCGGGCAGTTACCTTTCGGCAATGCCGGAATGGCGGCGGCATTATAGACCAGAGTTCAGGTACGAGATAGTTGTTATTAGATAGGTATCGCGCAACGGACAAATCGATTCCGTGATAACTGATTAGTCAGGCAGGCGGCTCCCTTCCGCTCATAGCTCATCGTTCGTACGCCCCCGATGACGCGCCATTGCTTGTGATCGGCATCACGGCAAACCTGATGGATTAAGCGCGAACATCGCAGTGAATAGACCTGGTTGGTCGAGCGTTCGCAGCTTCGGTTATGAGGCGATTCGGCGCCAGCTTCGGCGAGGTGTTGCGTGCCATGTGGACGCACAAACTTCGCTCCTTCCTCACCATGTTCGGTATCGCCTGGGGAGTAGGTTCGCTGCTGCTGCTGGTTGGACTGGGCGAAGGTTTTCGCGCCGGCACCAACAAGAATCTGGCGAACTTCGGCGAAGACTTCATGCAGATTTACAACGGACGGGTGCCGGCGCTCGGCGGCAGCCAGCTCTCATCCCGCCAGTACTACCTGAACTACCAGGACTATCTCGATATTCGTAACTCGCCGCTTGTCCGCAATGCCACGCCGATCATCTACCGCGGCGACCTTCGCCTGGTGAGCGAGTTCGGCAGCAGCAACGGTTACGTCGATGGCTCGGAACCGCAGTTCTCCAGCATTCGCCACCAGCCCATCGAACAAGGGCGTTCGTTGACCTGGGGCGACGAACTCGCGCGCAGCAATGTGTGCATCATCGGAAGCGAATTTGTTCGCATACTTTTTCCCGGACGGCCGCCGGTAGGCAGCACGATCCTCATCAATGGGGTGCCGTTTGAGGTGGTGGGAACGATCGAAAAGACTGGCCACGGAAACAACACCGGCCAGAACATGCGCCTGATCATGCCTTATACGACCATGGCCACATATTTCCCCATGCAGGGAGACGGCAACGCCAAAGCCATCAAGTATGTTGCCTACCAGCCGATTACGCGCGCGCAGCACGCACAAGCCAAGCAAGCCGTGCGCAATATCGTGGCCAAAAACCATGGCTTTGATCCCGAGACGCCCGACGCTTTTGACGATTGGGACTCCGTCGCCACTGCCGAGATGGTCGGCAAGATCTCCGATGCCATGGATACTTTTCTGGGAGCGGTGGGATTGGTAACACTCGGGCTGGGCGCAATCGGCGTCATCAACATCATGCTGGTCTCGGTCAGCGAGCGCACGCGAGAGATCGGCCTGCGAAAAGCGCTGGGCGCTACCCGGCGCAACATCCTGCTTCAGTTCTTTCTCGAGGGGCTGATGATTACGGGCATTAGCGGCGCCATTGGCGTGGGAGCAGCCTACACGGCCACGAAACTATTCGGACTAATCCCGCCAATCGATGGATTCGAATTGCCGCACATCTATCCGGCGACGGCTGCGCTCGCCATGGGCAGCCTTGCCTTGGCCGGCATTATCGCCGGACTCTATCCCGCGCAGCGCGCCGCCTTACTGCAACCGGTGGAAGCTCTTCGTCAGGAGCAGTAAATGATCCACGCGAAAGATGTGTTCTCGGAAGCGTACGGATCGCTCAGACGCAATCGTCAGCGCACTGCGCTTACCATGCTCGGCATGGCGTGGGGAATCGCCACGGTCGTGCTTCTGCTGGCCTATGGCACAGGCTTCTCCACAGCTATCGTGAACATCTTCCGGAGTTACGCCAGCACGGCGGCCATGGGCATCGCAGGCGGGCGCACCTCAATGCAGGCCGGAGGAAACAAGGCCGGCACCAGTATCCGGTTGACGCGAGATGACGTGGATCGTGTCGTCGTGAATGTGCCCGAAGTGACCCGCATTACTCCTGAATCGTTCTACGATGCGCCCGTGAGCTACGAGGGTCGTTCGTACGTATGGAGGATTGAGGCCTCGAATCCCTCGCTCCAGGAAATTCAGAACCTGCAACTCGTTCTAGGCCACTTTTACAACGCGGGAGATTTGCAACTGCGCGCACGAGTCTGTGTGCTCGGGTCGGAGTCCAGGGAGAAGCTGTTTTCCGGCCGTTTCCCGCTCGGGGAGAAGATTCGAATCAGCGGCATTCCTTATGAGGTCATCGGGGTGCTGAAGCCGAGACCCCAGGAGGGCTCCGAGAACAGCATTAACCGCGTCGTCTACATCCCCTTCCCAACCATGAGCGATTTCCGCAGCACCTACTATATCGACATGATCTGGTTGGATTTTCTCGGCTACAACTATGGCGCGGTCGAAATGTCGGTTCGCAATACGCTGGCTGCACAACATAATTTTCGTTCGGACGACAAGCGCGCTCTTTTCGTCTTCAGCATGATGGAACAGCTTTCGCAATTCCACATCATCACGGTGGCTCTGCAGGTGCTCCTTGCCATTATTGGAGCCCTGACGCTTGGGATTGGCGGTGTGGGGCTGATGAACATCATGCTGGTGAGCGTAACGCAGCGCACGCGTGAAATCGGAGTGGAGAAGGCGCTGGGCGCTCGCCGCTTTGATGTGCTGGTGCAGTTCCTGTCCGAAGCGCTGGCCATCACTTTCTTCGGCGGCTTTTTGGGTATCGTGCTGGCCTACATCATTTCGTTTACCATGGGGAATCTGACCTTTTATAGCGCGCTGGCGCAGCACGGGGAAGCCGGCGACATCCGCCTGATTATTTCGCCGGTTAGCGTGTTGGTTGCGACCACCATCCTGGCGCTGGTGGGGCTGGTCAGCGGCATGATCCCCGCTATACGCGCGTCGCGTCTCGATCCGATTGAGGCCTTGCGCTACGAATAAAACGAAGGCAGGCTAATGCTTTGCGCTATTGCTCGTAAGCCCCAATATTGATCTGCCCGCTCGAGTTCTCGCGCGGGTTGCCGGCATAGTCTGTGCTGCCGTAAATCGAAGGGCCATTGCAGTATCCCGCACTGCAAGTCAGGCTCGTGCCGCCCACATTCACCGCCGGCGAATTGGACGCGACATCAAGATTCGGTGGAGTGGAATTCAGATTGTCGAACAGCGGATTCGCATTCGGAGAATTCTTGTCCTGGCCACTCCCGCTCTGATAAGCAGCATAAGTTTTGTAGTTCGATTTGCTCGCCCACGTGATCGATGTGCCCTGCACGTAGCCGGCGGTCGAGTAGTAGAGATTCCAGTTTGCAGTTGCCGTCGATCCGCTCACGTAGCTGTAAATCCACACGTTCTGGTTGCCCGCGTAGACGATGTTGTTTTCGAAAACATTCGTCGTGCCGGAGTGGTATTGAATCTGAAACTCCGCGCCCTGGTTCTTCGTGTTATTGGCGTAAAGCGTGTTGTTCACGATCACCACGTGATCGCTGCCGCCCACGCCGCTCGCATAGCCACCGATCGAAACACCCACGGCATTCGCGTTGTAAAAAAGATTGTTCCGGATAGTCACGTAGCTGCTGTTGTGATTTTTGTGTTCGCTGGCCGCTTCCATATTCAGGTCAGTGTTGTAAACCGTATTGCGCTCGAAGATGACATAAGCGCATCCATCGCAGTAAAGCCCGTCGGCCGCGTACTGTTTCCCGTACGCCGGATTGCCATAGGAAGTGATGTTGTACACGGTATTGCCGCTCACGACGCCATTTCTCGCCTGGTCGCTGCCGGACGGGCCCACGCCCTCAAAGCCGATTGCGTCGATCCCAATATTGTCGTTGTCGTGAACAACATTGTTGGTGATGGCGAAGTTAGTTACGTTGCCATCCACATTGAGTGACTCGCTGTTTCCCGTCTTGAGGTTGTAAACCTGGTTGCCGCTGATCGTAATGTGATCGATCGGCGTGCTCGCCGTGCCGTAGACCGCAATGCCGAAGGCGTTGCCATTCTTCTCCGACGTGGTCGTAATATTGTGCACAATGTTGTTCAGCAACTGCACGCCGCTGCCCGATCCTGTCACCCAGATTCCCGTCGGCGTGGGATTCGCGCTGGCCGTTGTGTAGTTGCGAATCTCAAATCCGCGGATTGTGATATAGCTCTGATTCACGATATTGATCAGCCCCTGCACTCCACTCACTTTCAGTCCCGTACCGTCGATCGTGGGGGTCTGCCCGGCATAATTCGCAAACGTAATAGGATTCGCCGCCGTCCCCGAATTCGGGAAGGTTACCGATTCGTTGTACGTTCCGGTTTCAATGTAAACGGTAGCGCCTGCGGTTACAGAATTCGCTGCGTGCTGAATCGTGAGCCACGGCGCCGTGAAGCTACCCGAATTGGAATCGCTGCCGCTTTTCGCTACATAGAAGGTCGATCCGGCTTGAGCAATCAGGGAAGTGGTCGCCAGCAAGACCAGAAAGAAGAAACCAATTTTGGTGAGGGATGTCATACGAAACTCCTTTTTCGGCGAGAGAATACAATTCGACGGTCGTGACGAGGACGCGCGAGGAGCCCGGAACCCAACTCGGCCTGAGCGTATGCCGGTTACGGAAAGTTGTCAATACTTATGATTAATTTCGATTTGAAACCTAGGAGTTGCGCATTAAGTCATCCACGCTAAGCTCGACGTCGCGCAGGATTGCACGAAGAAGTCCGGGACCGAGTACCTCACCGGAATGAACCGGAACCGTCGTAACTCTGCCGTCACTATGACGAAGTACAAAGTGGCTGCCACGACTTCGAGCGACTTGAAAGCCAAACTTTTCCAGAATGCGGATGAGTTCCTTGCCCTTGAGGCGCGGAAGGCGGGTCATACAGAAATCTGCTGGATGCCAACAAGTTCAAGCGGGGAAGAGTTGTGGTTCTCCTCCAGGCACAACTCCACGACTTCACGAACGCGCTTCATCAGGGTGTCAAGGTTTTTTGCTTGCGTATGGCAGCCCGGCAGGGCGGGCACCGTCGCCACGAAGAAACCCTCTTCATCGCGTTCGATGAGGACGGTGAATTTGCGCGCTGCTTTCACAAGCGCGATTTTATCATGCAGAGGGATCCCTGCTTATTGGCGAAATTTGACTTTCAGCGCGTTTGTTATCCTCCCAACTTCTCGAAAAACCGGCAGATCGTCTCAATCCCTCGATAGAAATTCGGGATGTGAAACTTTTCGTTGGGAGCGTGCAAGTTGTCGTCGGGCAGGCCGAAGCCCATCATCACGCTGGGAACCTTCAGCACATCCTGAAAGTCGGTGACGATTGGAATCGATCCGCCGCTGCGAATGAAGACG
Organism: Candidatus Solibacter sp.; assembly: GCA_035501655.1. Lineage (GTDB taxonomy): Bacteria > Acidobacteriota > Terriglobia > Terriglobales > Acidobacteriaceae > Sulfotelmatobacter. Next base: position 83,827 of record DATJVU010000002.1, on the reverse strand, counting down.
GTGTCTTTCTTGAACGTATCGTGCAGCGCTGCCGTCGCTGCTTCGATGAACTGATTGTCGGTACTGACCACGCAGGCCGGGCCCTTGCTCCACACTTTTACTTTCGTCTCGATCCCTTTCGGTGTGAGCTTCTTCACGTATGCCATATATTTCTTGAGAACGTCATCCGGATCCTGGTTCGGAACCAGGCGCATCGAGACCTTCGCCTTGGCGCGGGCGGGAATGACTGTCTTGGCGCCGTCCGCGACGAAGCCTCCGGGCATGCCGTGCACTTCGAGCGTCGGCCGAGCCCACGTGCGATAGAGAACCGAATAACCCGGCTCGCCCGTCAGTACCTTCGAACCAACTTCAGTCTTGCGATAGTGTTCTTCGTTGAAGGGCAGCCGCTTCCAGGCCTTGAGTTCTGCCGCGGTCGGCGCTTTCACGCCTTTATAAAATCCTGGGATCAGCACCTTGCCTTTCGCGTCTTTCATTTTGCTGATCATCTCGATGAGCGCAAAAAACGGATTCGGCGCCGCTCCGCCGTACATGCCCGAGTGCAGATCGGTCTTCGCTCCCTGCGCTTCAATTTCGGTATAGACAAGGCCGCGTAATCCCACGCACAACGTAGGAAGTTCGGGCGCAAACAACTCCGTGTCGCACACCAGCGCAAAATCCGCCTTCAGCTTGGCTTTCTGCTTGCGGATGTACTCCGCAATCGACTCGCCGCCAACTTCTTCCTCACCTTCAAAAATCACCTTCACGTTGATCGGCAATTTTCCGCCGCCAGTCTGCATGAGCGCTTCAAGAGCCTTCACTTCCATCCACAGCTGACCTTTGTCGTCGACCGCGCCGCGCGCGTAAATATTGCTGTTGCGCTCGGTGGGCTCGAACGGCGGCGTGTGCCATTCGTCCAGCGGCTCCGCCGGCTGCACGTCATAGTGCGCGTAGCAAAGTGCGGTTGGTTTTCCGGCAGCATGCAGCCAATCCGCATAAATCAGCGGATGCCCCTTGGTCGGAATGACCTCGACATTCTCCATGCCGATACGCCGGAGTTCCGCGGCTACATAGTCGGCGGCTTTTTTAATGTCGGGCTTATGTTCGTCGAGGGTGCTGACGCTCGGGATGCGGAGCAGGTCTTTGAGTTCGTTCAAGAAACGCTGTTGATTATTGCGGGCAAAATCGACGGCGGGAGAGGCCATGGCGAATCCTTTCTATAGTCAGCGATGCGGCTCTCGGTGGACGACGCAAGATGCGAACGATGCAAGATCGCGGGTCTGAAATCCGAGGAAACGGAATAGTATAGCGCCGATGAGGCCCCGGCGCTGCTCGTAGAGGGGAAGTGCACGATTTCGCTCCACGAGCTACTCATGAAATTTGTCATCCTGAGCGAGGATTGGTCTTCGCGCAAGGCGCGAAGAGCAACCGCAGTCGAAGGATCTCTGCAATCTGCTCGCTCTCGCGAATGATGACTTCAGAATGCCAAAAAATTCGTAAGCGTATGCGCCTACCAACCGGCAACGCCGCTACGCGTAGCCAAGCGCCTGTCGCCGCCGCCAGTACGCCGCCGCCAGCAACACGGCTGCCGCAACCACATAGCTGCCGGGCGAACTCGACGCCGGAGTCGTCGCCATAAAATCCAGCCCGGGAATCTGATGCGCCGGCCCGACATACCACCAGACGGTATAGATGGCTTCGAAAGCCTTGCTGCTGCCGGTCCACGTGCCCAGCGCCAGCGCGAAGCTCGGAATGAACAAAGCTCCTGCGATCCATCCCGCGAGCGAGCGCATATCGCCCGCGAGCAGCAGCCGCACGGCAACGCCGCTTCCCGTAAGCAGAGCAACGCAGAACCCGGCTGTCCACAGAGCGGGAAGTTGCCGCGTCAGGCTGCGCTCGGAAGAAAACAGCACCGGCCCAGTATTGTGTCGCGCTTCGCGGCATCCCATCTGCGACCAGCGGAAGATGGGCCAGATCCAGGCAGCGAGCAAGAATCCACTCCGCACAGCGGCGTCGGGCGAAACGACTTCTCCCACTAGCAGCCCGGCTGCAGTCGCATACCACCACCAGCGCTGGCCTTTCAGCATGAGCCGCAATTCGGAGGCAACGAGTTGCGGGAAGCGCGATGCAGCAGTGTCACGAACCAGAGGCGTCAGATGCACAGCCATAACCGGCGCTGTGCCTACTGTTTGACGCTCGCCCTTTACCACAATATCGGCGATGGCCGGCGTTCGCCGTCTGCGCCACGAGCGCGCAGGATCGAAGCGATGAAAGATGACGGCCGCCAGCAGAGCCAGCGCAATCGCTGCGCCGATCCAGAACAGGCGCATGAGTAACACGTTGGCAGTCCAGTCGATTCCATCCCACAAAAACGTTCGAACTGCGTGCTCGCCGCCGATCGTCAGGCTGAAATGGAAATTCTCCGCTTGGCTGGGATCGACCGCTCGCAGCGCCTTGCGTGTGCTCTGATAAAGAAGCTGCAATCCTGAAGGATCGTTTATGCCCGTCGCGCCCATCGCTATCATGGCCGTCCACACAAAAAAGTAAACGACGTTGCCTACTCCGCCGCGAAGAACGGGGATCGTCTCGAACAGCAGCGCCAGGCTGGCCGTGAGCAACAACGCTGGAATCGCGAGAAGGATGAACGGCGACCACAACTTCCACAAAGAAAGTGAATGACCTTCAGAATGCATCGCCTCCATCACCACGGCAGCGACCATCAAAACCGCAACCATGCAGGCCAGCACGGCAAAATTACTCAGAGTCTTGGCGATCGTATAAAAATCCTTGCGCATGGGCGTGGCCGCCAGAATCTGCCCCACGCGCGTGTCAGTGTCGCGCTGCACCGAATTCTTCACGATGTAGAAGCCGGCCAGCGAAAGGAAGGTCGAGCAGCAAACGCTCATCAGCGCGCCGATCCACGCCGCGTTGTAGACGCCGCGATATCCGTTTCCCACGACCATCCATATTTTTTCTGTCGCCACGCCGTAGGCGAGATACAGCGCCGCCGCCAGGATCACTAGAAAACTGTAGCGTCGAACCCGTTCCAGAAAATCCGCGCGGACCATCTGGAACAGAACACGCGGCGCGTTCATGCCGCCGCTCCGACACGATGCTGCGAGAGGCAGTAGAGATACGCATCCTCGAGATTCGGGACCACCGGTTGCGCTCCGTCCGGCGCGGATTCTCCAAGCACGCGCGCGTGCACTCCATCGGCGCGGCGTGCGGTATTGCTGATCAAGTATCGCTGCCGCGCGGCCGTGAGTTCGGCGCTGGGCAGAACCCACTCCCACACTCTTCCATCCACTCTGCGCAGCAGGTCCTCAGGCGACGCGTGCGCCACGAGTGAGCCCGCAGAAATCAGCGCGATATCGGTGGCTGTCGCTTCCACATCCGAAACGATGTGGGTGGAGAGAATCACGATTCGTTCGCCGGAAAGTTCCGAGAGCAAATTGCGAAAGCGCACGCGCTCTTCCGGATCGAGTCCGGCCGTCGGTTCATCGACGATCAGCAGTTGCGGATCATTGAGCAACGCCTGCGCGATCCCGACGCGTTGCTTCATGCCTCCGGAATAACTGCCGAGCGGGCGTTTGCGCACGTCCGCCAAGTTCACAAGATTCAACAACTCATCAATCCGCCGCCGCGAAGCGGCCCCGTCGAGCCCTTTTACCGCCGCAAGATATTCCAGAAACTCCACCGCATTCAGATTGGGATACACGCCGAAATCCTGCGGCAAATAGCCGAGCGTTGCGCGCAAAGTATCCGGACTCGCCGCCAGATCGGCTCCGTTCCACATCACGCGGCCCTCTGTAGCGCGGGTGATTGTCGCCAGGATGCTCATGAGCGTTGTTTTGCCTGCGCCGTTCGGACCCAGCAAACCGAGCACACCGGGTCCGAGTTGCAGGCTGAAGTTTTTCAGCGCCCAGTTCCCACCGCCGTAGCGCTTGCTTACATTTTCAATCGCAAGTTGCAAAGAGGATCTCCCGGCTCGCTGCGCAGTCGCGCAGTGGAGTAACGCAGCACCCACAACAGAAGTTCCGTGAATTCAGTGAAACCGTGAGGGCGAAAACGCCTGCAGATCGTACTCCGGCTTCTTATTCTCGACGACATCAGCCATCACCTGTGCCGTGACCGGCGCCAGCAGAATCCCGTCGCGGAAATGCCCCGTGGCAATGTAATAACCAGGCGTCCTGGTCTCACCCAAAATCGGTAACGCATCCGGCGTCCCGGGCCGCAGGCCGGTCCACGCCTCCAAAATCTTCGCCTCGGCCAGCTTCGGTACCAGTTCGATCGCGGCCCGGTGAAAATTCTCGATGGTCACTGGATCGACGCGCTTGTCAAATCCCGCTTCCTCCACCGTTGCTCCCACCAGCAGCCGGCCATCGCTGCGCGGAATCAGATACGCTCGCGGCGAGCGGATCACGTGCTTGAGAAGCGTGCGTGATGGCATAGCCAGGCAAAGCATCTGACCCTTCACCGGACGGGTAGGTAGCGCCACGGGCCCAATCCCGCCCGACCACGCGCCCGCGCAATTGACAATTCTCGTCGCGGAGAAAGAAGTTTTTACCGTCGTCACACCGCTCGCGCGTCCATCTGCCACCTCAACCGCCGTGACCTCATCCCCGGAAGAAAAATCCACGCCGCGATTTTTCGCCGTCTTGATTGCCGCATACGTGAGCCCGCGCGGATCGACGCTTCGTTCGTTGATGTAAAACGCATTCAGCTCTGTATTCCCCAGCGCCGGCTCCAGTTCTGCGATTTTGGCGCGCGTCGCATGACATGCTGCGGGAAGTTCGGACTCAGGCGACAACAGAATCGTTCCCGCATCCCGCAGGTCCACTTTCATCCCAGACTCAACTTCCAACTCGTGCGCAAATTCCGGATACATTTGCGCACTGGCCGAGGCCAGCGGCCGCAACACGGCAGGAGTTTCCAGCGGCGACTCCACCAACATTCCCCCTGCAGCATGGGACGCTTCACGCCCGGGCTCTCCACGCTCCACCACCAGCACGCTCGCACCGCGTTTGCGCAGGGCAACCGCGAGCGACAGCCCGATAATCCCTCCGCCGATAACAATCACGTCCCAAGTTTTCACCCCTGCATTGTAAAAGACTCGTTCGGAAGGGGCCGTGTTGCAATCGCCTCCTCATTGAGGTGGCGTCATCCCGACGGCCCGCCCGCTACACACGCGTGACATCCTCGTCCCCGCTGCTTAAAATGGCTCCCATGAAGAACTTTCTCATTGGGGCAATGCTGGCAGTGCTGGCGATGTCGGGCGCATCCGCCGCGCAAAAAGACAAGGATGACGTACCGACCTCGTGGCTCAATTTCGTGGTGCTCAAAGAAGACAACGGCAAGCCCGTCCGCAACGCCGCCGTCATCATGCATCCTGTCAGCGATCGCGGCAAGCAGCAGAAGGGCGGCATGGAGTTGAAGAGCGACACAGAAGGGAAGTGCAACTTCGACGGCATCCCTTACGGCAAGTTGCGCGTCCAGGTGCTGGCCCAGGGCTTTCAGACCTACGGCGAAGATTTCGACGTCGACAAGCCAAAAATGGAATTCACCATCAAGCTGAAGCGGCCGCAGACTCAGTTCTCTGTTTACGACGATCATGCGAACACCAGTTCGCCACCAAAAACCGACACTGCGCCCGAACAAAAAAAACCTAATTAGCGACGCTGACCGCTCCGTGCGGGTGAAAACGCCGATTCCAAGAAGGATCAACAGGAATGAACTATCTGCTGAAAACCGAACCCTCCACCTATTCCTTCGCCGATTTGCAGCGTGAAAAAACAACGATCTGGGATGGCGTCTCCAATCCGGTCGCACTCAAGAACATGCGCTCCATGAAGCCCGGCGAGCGCCTCGTGATCTATCACACCGGCGATGAGAAAAGCGCCGTGGGTACTGCCAGCGTCGTTTCCGTCGACGACTCCGATCCGCGCAACCCGAAAGTCAAGATCAAAGTCGACAAACCCAACACGAAACCGGTAACCCTCGCCCAAGCCAAGGCCAACAATATTTTCTCGGAATCACCACTGGTGCGTCAGGGAAGGCTAAGCGTAGTGCCGCTGAACGATGCCCAATTCAAGTTCCTCACTGGCGATTGATCAAGCTTTACTCCGCGCCCTCTGCGGCTCTTCTCTGCGATCTCTGCGGTCAAAAGCTTTAAGCCGAGTTTTTTATCGAACCCCAGAACAAAATGGCCTCCGGGATTTCAAAAGGGAAACCCCGGAGGCATTCGCAGCGCAAAAATCCAGGCTATACCGACTTGGCATCCCGCCGGATCAACATCGAATCCAGCAAATAACCTAAGCCCAGCGCGAAGGGAATCGCCCCAAACGCCGCTACTATCAAGGCGTCGGGATCATTCCGGGCGATAATCGAAAATGTCATCATGAAGCCAATCGCGCCCGCGATAAACAGGATCCCACTCCGCCGCGAACGCGCCGTTTCGGAGAGCTCTGCTTCCATCGGAACCGTCACTCCGCGCTGGATCGCGGCCATCCGCTCGTCGCTGCGCAGTTTGCGCACGCGGTAAAAGAAGTACATCGCCAGGATCGCCGTTGGCATCCCGAAGATCGTGACCACTGCGGCAAGACCAGTAATTCCATCCATAACCCTTCTCCTATTCCGCAGCGCGTGGCGCCTGCCGGAATTTAATCTCTGGTAAGAGATACGCGGCCAGCCTCGTCCCGGTTCCAGCTTTCGTGCGATGGACGCCCCCGCGAAACTCTGCCTCGCCAACTGGGGTTAAAGCCTGCTAGGTATAATTTTTGAATCTGGAGAAAGCATGAAATCAGGGGCTTTAAGCTGTGTTGGAGTGGTAATCGCATTTCTTAGCGTGTCTTTGTTGCCGTCGCGCGCCGCCGCGCAGGAAACGAAAGAGATAATCACCGTCGAAAACGTCGACCGCTCCTATGTCGTTCACCCTGCCCAAGGGCTATGACGAAAAGCAACACTACCCGGTCGTCGTGCTGCTGCATGGGCAGAACCAGGAAGCCGACGACATCGAGCGCCTTACGCGCTTCAACGAACTCGCCGACAAGGACAGTGTCATCGCCGTCTATCCCAGCGCGCTGCATGGCCGCTGGAACTTCGGAATTGTTGAGCCGCGTCCCACTCCCTACCGCCGCGGTCCTTACGGGCGGCGCCGCTGGGGATATCCGGGAGGTTATCCACCGCCGCAGCCGCGCGAGCAGGGCGAACGGCGCCGCCAGCAGCCCGCCGACGACATCGACTTCTTCAACCACATGCTCGACAAACTGTCGACGCGTTTTTCCGTCGACACCTCGCGCATCTATTTCGCCGGACTCTCCGACGGCGGCTTCATGACCATGAAAATTGGCTGCGGTCTCACCGACCGCGTAGCCGGGATCGCCACCGTAGGCGCCGCTATGCCGAAAACCATGGTCTGCGTGCCCTCGCGTCCGTTACCGGTTCTTATGATCTCCGGCACCGATGACCCGGTCGTGAAGTACAACGGCGGAACCGGCAAGCATGGGCACGTCGCCACGATCTCTGCAGAAGATTCAGCCAAAGAATGGGCCAAGCTCGACCGCTGCGGAGAGAAGCCCGCGCACTCCAAGCTCGACAAAGCCAAGGGCGGACTAGAAACGAAAATCGATACCTACGGAAGCTGCCAGGAGAACGCAGAAGTCTCGCTCTATTCAGTGAAGGGCGGAGGCAACACCTGGCCCGGCGGCGAGCAATACGAGCCAGAGAACACGATCGGCAAGACCAGTCAGGATTTCAACGCCAACGAAGTGATCTGGAGTTTCCTGGTAAAGCGCCACCTGACCAACCCACCCAACGACGCCAAACCGGCCGACCAGAAACCTGTCAGTGATCAGAAGCAGGACCAGAAGCCAGACCAGAAACCAGCAGACGACCAGAAGCCGCAACAACCTAGGTAGTACGTCATCCCGAACGGAGCCGCTTTTCAGGCGGAGTGAGGGATCTCCCGATCAACAGAACCATCGGGCTTGAAAACGTTTTGCCATTCTTTGGCAAGGTCTTCCCATCTTGGATTCACGGACTTAATAAGCTTTATCTTTTTCGCGCGGCTCCAGCTTTTGATTTCCTTCTCCCGACGAATCGCTGCGTCGGGATAAACGAATTCCTCGTAGTACACGAGCATCGTAAGGTTGTAACGCGCGGTAAAACCAGGCGCGCTCTTGTTCTTGTGCTGCCACACTCGACGAACCAAGTCCCCCGTGATGCCGATATAAAGAACCGCTGCGATCGGGCAGTTGGTCATGATGTAGACGAAGAAGCGCCTCTGCATCAGTCACGTTTAGCAAAAGGTAGTTGTGCATGTCTGTGATGAATGAACATCGAGGTTCATTTGCGGGGAGATCCCTCGGACCGCTGGAGAACGCGCGGTCCTTCGGGATGACGCATTTCGGTGATCACAACTACTATCGAGAGATCTCCCGCTCCGCCGCTTTACGGGTGTCAGAGAAAAGGCGAGCACGAATCGTCCAAATTACTCCATCGCCTTCCTCAACTCCCGCCGCAAGATTTTCCCGGAAGCCGTCTTCGGCACCGCATCCACAAACCGCACCTCACGCGGCTGTTTGTAGTGCGTAAGCCTCTCCGCGACAAAGCAACACAGCTCCTCGCCCAGCTTTCCGCTGTCGGCAAATCCATCCCGCAACGCCACAAACGCCACCGGAATCTCCCCCGCGGCATCATCGCGACGCCCAACCACTCCACACTCCTTCACCGCCGGATGCTCCAGCAGCACCGCTTCCACCTCCGCGGGCGCCACCGGAAATCCCTTGTACTTGATCATCTCCTTGCGCCGGTCGACCACGCGATAGAAGCCTTCGCGGTCGCGCGTCACAATGTCGCCCGACCAGTACCAGCCATCGCGCAGCACCGCCACCGTCGCCTGCGGCTCCTTCCAGTAACCCAGCATGAACTGCGGACCGCGCATCACCAGTTCACCCGGCTGTCCCGCCGGCGGTTCCGTCAAATCATCCGGCCGGTCCGCCGGATCGATTTCCGACTGCGCCAGCACGCGGCAATCAGTCTCAGCGATCGGGTGCCCGATCGAATCTGGGTGATACAACTCCGGCTGCAGAAATCCTACGTGCGTTACAGGAGACGCCTCGGTCATTCCGTATCCCTGGCAGACCAGAATATTCGTCAGCGCCGTGAATCGCCGCGCCAACTCCGGAGCCAGCGGCGCCGCGCCGGACTTCACCCAGCGCACCGAGTGCTCGCGCGGAAATTGCCCGGCCTCCGCTGCCTGGCAGATCGCATTAATCGCCGGTGGCACCAAAGGCATCATCGTAATGCCCTCCTCCGGTAGTAGCGTCGCCAGGGTCTGGATTTGGAAGCGCGGTGACAGGAAGATCGTCGTCCCCAGAATCAACGAGGGATTCAAAATCACGTTCAGCCCATAAATGTGATACAGCGGCAGACAGCAGAGTATTCGCTCCGTTGGAACTAATGGAGCGCCATTCTTGCCCAGCAGTTGGTACACATTCGAAACCAGGTTCGAATGCGAAAGCATCACGCCCTTGGGCAAGCCGGTCGTGCCGCTCGAGTAGGGAAGTGCCGCCAATGTTTTCTCGGAGGATTCGCTTGGCCGCGGAAAGGCTTGCTTCCCAGACTCCATCAACCTCGCGAACGGCTCGCTTCCGCCCACTGGCTGCCGCGTAGCATAAACACGTCGCAAGTTGGGCAAGCCGCTCAGATCGATTCCTTCCGCACTGGCTCCATCTGTGATGAGCACCACCGCGCCGGAATTTCCCAGTTGATAGCAAACTTCCCGCTGCCGGTAGGTGGGGTTAAGCAGTGTCGGAATTGCTCCCGCGAGTTGCGCCGCATGAAACGTCACGGCAAACTCCCACGAGTTCGCCAGGAAGATCGCGACGACTTCGCCCGAACGGACTCCAGCGGCAATCAGCCCGCGCGCAACCGCCTCGACCGTCTCTCCATATTCGGCGAAGGTGAAGCGCCTGCCGCACGACGTATCGACCAGAGCAGTCTTCGGCGCATTGCGTCGGCAGGAATCGAGGATGACATCGTGGAGAAAAACGCCGCGGTAATCCGCGTACAGCTCAGTGCGCAGCATGGACGGGAAAGATTGTAGCGGAAAACGCGCGCCGCATCCCCGTGTGCGCTGAAGATTTCGCGCAATTTGCCGATCTTCCTCTGTTGCCTCGTGCTTCTGATTGCTTCGCGCGGAGAAACGCAATGGGCCCTATGAAGTTGTTACTGGCAATGGTTGGTCTGGCCATGCTCACTGCCTGTGGTGGTGGCACTGGCAGCGCAGGTGAAACCGATCCCCCCGTTCCGCTGCCGACTGACACCATTTCCGGCACCGTCACATTTAAAGGAGCGCCACTGCCCGGAACTGCCGTCACCCTCTTCGATACCAACTGGAACACCATCCACCAGGTAGCGACCACGGATGCCAATGGCAACTTCAGCTTCTCCGGGCTAGGCACCTCGGGCAACGTGCCCACGGACTACCAGTTATTTGCCAACAAAACGGACTACGGGTTCTATCCCTCCGTTGGCAGCGGCGCCAAAATCACGAGGTTCGACTACACCGGCCAGTTCGTGGGGAACGGTGTTACTGATATCGCAATTTACTTTACGGTCATCGATTACATAGCCTTGCCTGATGCCCCGCTGTCCGGCGCGAATTTCACTGCTTACGAGGGAAGCAACCCCCTGGTGACTCTTGCCAGCACGGGTCAGATTGCAAGCTACGCGAACGGAGACGACGGTTCGCAGCACAAGGGAGTCGCCTGGCCCGGAACTCGTTTCGTCGACAATCAGGATGGAACCGTCGCTGATAACCTGACCGGCCTGGTCTGGCTAAAGAATGCCGGCTGCTTTAGCCCCACGCTCTGGTCCAATGCCGTGACGGAGATCAGCCAACTGGCCAGCGGTTCCTGCGGACTGACCGACGGATCCAGCGCGGGACAATGGCGCCTGCCCAACCTCAATGAATTGGAAAGCCTGGTGGATGTTTCTGCCAGTAATCCTGCCCTGCCTGCGGGAAACCCTTTCACGAATGTATCGACGGCGATCTACTGGTCCTCGACCAGCTACTTTGGCGGCGAAACGGGGTCTCCAGATGCCTGGAGCATACGTTTCGGCGACGGGCGTTACATGAATGATTCCAGCAGTAACGTAAAAGCGACCTCGAACAACGCAGTCTGGGCGGTCAAAGGCAGCGGTGGAGGAAGTATCAAGCTGCAAGCCACGGGAATGTACGATGTTTTCACTAGCGGAGACGATGGAAGCTTCCAGGCCGGAGTGCCCGCAACTTATCCGCGCTGGAACGACAACGGAAATGGCACCGTCACCGACACCGTCACAGGTTTGATCTGGCTGAAAATGGCTGACTGCATCAGGCAGCCGTGGTCTGCCGCTGTTGCAGCGGTCAACGCGCTGGCCAGCGGTCAGTGCGGACTGACGGATGGCTCCGTCGCGGGCAGTTGGAGAATGCCCAACCGGAACGAAATGCAGAGTCTGTCCGACCGCATGGAAAACAATCACGCCGACTTTTTTGACCAGACCTACACCTGGAAGGCCAGCCAGACGCTTTATCGGTCGCCGATTTTCACCAACATGATCGCGTTCGAATACTACTGGACATCCACGACTGATGCCTCCGATACGAGCGAAGCGTGGACCGTCTTCAGTTGCGATTTCGGCGTCTACGACATTCCAAAAATGAACCTCGGATACACCCTCGCGGTTCGATGAGCCACGGCCTGACATTTGGTTGGCACGTCGTGGTCAAAACGGACGCTGTTCAAGAGGGGCACTTCGAGGAGCCGGCAGGCGATAACTCCGGAGTGTGAGCCGACCTCAGCTCACCAGCTTGCGCATGAACTCACGCTCGTCCATGTGGTATTTGAAGGCCTTGCGCCCATCGATAAATACCACGGGAACTTCGTCATTGAACTGGCGCCGCAATGTGGGATCGGCGTCCACATCGATTTCACTCCAGGTAAATCCGCCGCGCCGCGAGAGCTTCGAGAGGCTTTCCTTCACTACCTCGCACAGGTGGCAGCCTTTCCGCGAGTAGACCACGACGCTGCGTGCCTCTGGCATCGGCGGGATTCTAGCGCGACAGCCTGGCAATTTTCCAGAAAAAGTCGCTCCCCGGCTCATCCGCGTCCTGCCATATCGTTACTGCATCTCTCCTACGCCGATGTTCGCCCGGATCACTCTCCCATCCAGCCATGACGAAGAATTGTCAGCCAGCGTGATTGCAATCACTGACGGCGTGCTTCCATTTGTGGAAACTGATCAGGACTGTTTCCGGCTGGCGCTTTGGGGGTGTGCATGTTTCCTCTTCGGAGGGTTCTGTGCATTGGCGACGAACCCGTCGGACTAAATCGCCGGTGTCAATTCCTGAGAGAGCACCGATGGTCTGTCAAGGGCTCGGGCAATGCCTATGCTGGCCTGCAGAGCATCGCCCATTCGCCGGTTGACGTCGTCGTCCTGGATCTGAACTCCGACGAAGCTGAAAACGCGCTGATCGCCGGAGCGCTAAAGCGCCAGCACCATCCGCTCCCCGTTGTCATCGTTGCAGCTCAAGAGGATGTACCAGTCCTTTCCTCGTTGGCCGATGCCGTGGTCCCCAAGCCCGAGGATTACTCTTGCCTACTCACCGTGCTCGACGGACTTCTCAGCCCGCCACATGTCCGCCAATAATCCCTCGGCCCGCTCTGCGGTTAGAATCCCTTCATGCCAGATCTTCTCATGCCAGATCTTCGGCCTAAACCCCTCCAGGGGAAAACTGCGCTGATCACCGGTGCGGCCCGCCGTCTCGGACGCGCCTTCGCACTCGCCCTCGCCCATGCCGGCGCCGATGTTGCCATCACATTCCGCAACTCGGCTCGCGATGCCCGCGATCTCGTGGTCGACCTCTCAGCTCTCGGCGTGCGGTCTTTCGCCTTGCAGTGCGACATTACCGACGAAGCCAGCATTCGCGCGATGATGAAAGAAGCCGGCCGCGAACTCGGCCGCATCGACATTCTGGTCAACAACGCCGCCAACTACGAAGCCGTCGAATTCGAGAAACTCACCGCGAAACAGTGGGACGCCATCTTCGCCTCCAACACACGCGGCGCCTTCCTCGTGACGCGCGAAGCGCTGAAATGGTTGAGAAGAAAACGAGGCAAGGGTCCGGTGGAAGCCAAAGTCATCAACATGGGCTCACTCGGCGGATTGAAGCCCTGGGCCAACAACGCACACTACTGCTCGTCAAAAGCCGCATTGCACATGCTGACGAAAGTCATGGCCAAAGCGCTGGCGCCTGAGATCGCCGTAAACGCAGTTGCTCCGGGCATGATCGATCTGGGAGGGGAAACGAAATCAGGAGTCGCCTTCCTCAAACGAATGGCCAGCCAGACGCCCATGCAGCGTAACGGACGCGGCGACGACGTCGCAGCCGCCGTATTGTTCTTCGCCACAGCGCCGCAGTTCATCACCGGGCAGATTCTCTCGGTCGATGGCGGGCTGGGATTGTCGTAATGAGCCGGAGTGCGAACCGTCCACGTGTTAGTGCTGCAAACTCGGGCCAAATAGCTATTGGCGAAGGCTGCGCGGTATATTGAGGCGAATGAAAAAATCCAGGCGCAAGTCCCCCGGCGGAGCGGTCGCCCGCGCGACTTCACGCAACTCTTCCCCACACGTTGCCGTTGCCATCATGGCTGCGGGGAAAGGCACGCGGCTCAACTCGCAGCTTCCAAAAGTTCTGCACGAAGTCGGCGGCAAGCCGCTGCTCGAGCACGTTATTCGCGCCGCCGCACGCGTAGTCCCCGCGAAGGATGTCTACGCCATTATCGGCTTCGAGGCCGACCGCGTCCGTGCCGCCATGCAGCACACCGGAGTGAATTTCGTGCTGCAAGCCGAGCAGCGCGGCACCGGCCACGCCCTCATGGCAGCCCGCAATGCGCTAGCCGGATACGACCACGTCATCGTCCTCTCCGGCGACGCTCCCATGATCACGCCCGAAACCATTGGCCATCTGCGCAACTTCCATCTCGAAGAGCAGGCAGCCATGACCTTGCTCAGCGCCGAACTCGACAACCCGACCGGATACGGCCGTGTCCTTCACAAAAGCGCGCGCAGCCCGGAAGTCCGTGCCATCGTCGAGGAAAAGTCCGCCAGCGCTGCGCAGAAAAAAATTCGCGAGATCAACTCCGGCTTCTACGTCTTCTCCGTGCCAGCTCTCAACGCCAACATCGAAAAGCTTTCCACGGCCAACGCCCACGGAGAGTACTACCTCACCGATATGGCAGAGATCCTGAGTCGAGCGCGGCAGCGCGTAGTCGCGTGGCCCACTCCGCAGCCAGCGGAAATTCTCGGCGGCAACACGCGCGCCGAACTGGCCGACATCGACCAGCAACTTCGCCTGTCGAAGTGCCGCCAGTTGATGGCCAGCGGCGTCACGATCTTTTATCCAGCAACTTGCGTCATCGACTTCGACGTTGAGATCGCGCCGGACACAGTGATCGAACCCTACGTCCAGCTTCTCGGCAAAACGCGCGTCGGCACTGCCTGCCGCATCCGCTCCTTCTCGGTGATTCGCGATACTGAAATCGGAGACGGCGTGCTCATTCGCCCCGGCTGCGTAATGGAAGACTCGCGCATCGGCCCCGGAGCCACGCTCGGGCCTTACTCTCATCTTCGGCCGGGAAGTGAAATCGGCGAGGGCGCGCATGTCGGAAATTTCGTCGAGACCAAGAAAATCAAGCTGGGCAAGGGATCGAAAGCCAACCACCTCACCTATCTCGGCGATGCCGAAATCGGCGCGGGCGTCAACATCGGCGCAGGAACGATCACCTGCAACTACGACGGCGTCCACAAACACAAAACCATCATTGACGATCACGTCTTCATCGGCAGCGACAGCACGCTGGTAGCTCCCCTGCGAGTCGGCAAAGGCGCATACGTAGCCGCCGCGTCCTGCATCACCGAAGATGTTCCGGAAGACGCCCTCGCCCTGGGCCGAGCCCGGCAGACCGTGAAAGAAGGCTGGGTCAAGGCGAAGCGCTCCGAGCGCTCGAAGTAAGCCACCTTCTTGCCTCGCTTTTCTTGCGAGCGGGTATAGAATGCTGCTGTTTTTCCCCGGTCAGTCAAAAATCAGGAGGCGAACATGAAGAAGACAGGGACGAGCCTGATCGTAGTCGTTTCGCTCGTGGCAATTGCAGGATCTGCTTCGGCGCAGAAGAAGGCAGCTTCGTCGGATGCCCAATACATTGCGCAAGCGTTATCGGCAGCTCCCAAGGCTGTGGCCAAGGATGCAACTGTGGTTCGCATGGATGCGGATGGGAAGATGGCCACGTTAAGGTCCGGCAAAAACGGCTTCACCTGCATGGTGGTCAGCGGCGAAAAGATGTGCGCCGATGCCAACAGCATGGCCTTTTTCGATGCCTGGATGAAACACCAGACTCCGCCCGACAAGATGGGAGTGACTTACATGCTGGGTGGCGACGACGGTGCCAGCAACACGGACCCGTTTGCCACGGCGAAGACAGCTGACAATCACTGGGTGGTGACGGGCCCACACATAATGATCGTCGGACCCGGGACTAAGTCTCTCGGCCTGGCTTCCGCAGCCGACGCGGACCCCTCGGCGCCTTACACGATGTGGGCCGGTACGCCCTATGAGCACGCGATGATCCCGCTGGGTCCGCCGAAAGTCGCGGCCAAAGCGGCGGCGACAAAGGGCGAGATGACGATGAAGCAATAGTTGGGTTCCTGAAATTCAGGGAACGAGAAAGATTCAGCAAAAGAGAAAGGGCACCGCGCCTGAGGACGGTGCCCTTGAGTTTTGCCGGCAAACCGTTCAGTGCGTAACCGCAGCAAACAGCTGCGAATGCATCAGCGACTGGAACTGTGAGTCGCTGGCCTTGAAGCGCACCAGAACATTTGAGCCGTCCGAGTCCACGCCCGTGTTCTCGACCGCAACTTTCTCCGCGGCTGTGGCGCTCATTTTCTTGTAGAGCATATATCCCTTGAGCAGTGACGAAACACTAGCAGCCGTCGTCGAGTCTGAAGTAACCACTGTCATGTCAAATGTCACGCCGCTCGAAAAGTTCATGGCATAGCGCGAGCCCAACAGGCGTTTCTTCACGCTCTCATAGTCGGCAACCTTCGAGGCCTCACCCATCGCCGCATGCAGCGCGTTTTGCGTGCCCTGCTGATCGAGAATGCTCCACACCGCGGCTGAATCCACGCTGGCCATCATGTCGGCCATATTGCCGTTGGTATCGAGCGCCAGCGTCTTGCCGTCTTTGGTGTCGAGCGCGGCGTGCAGCGCCGTCGAGTCGCCGAACAGCAACGTGCTGTCGTCAAGGAACGTCATCACGAAGCCGCCGTCCATCGGATAAATGTCCGACGTCCCATACTTCTTGGGAACGAACTTTTGCAGCTTCATTTTCTTTAAGACGGCTTTCATGTTGAACGGGCCGCTGGCCGCGCCCACCGTCTTTACGCCCTGCTTGCCGCTGCGAAACGAGGCAAACGTCAGCGTGTCCACGTCTTTTTCCGGATCGAGTCCGATGCCCTTGAGCGCCGTCTCGAACTGCTTGATATTGTCGGGCAGCAACTGCTGCTTCAGCGCCATCGCCGTCGGCGAGTCTTTCAGCGAGCGGTAATCCACCGAAATCAACTGCAGCAAATCCGCCGGAACGCACGAGCGCGCCGACGAATTCAGCGGAATCGCGTAGGCCGCACTGGCCAACACAAGACAAACTGCGCACATCTTCACAAATTTCATAGCGCCTCGAAGGTCGAAATACGATTAAAAGGGAATCGCGTGCTTTCTAGCTTGGATGCACGAATGATCCCTTCCGTTATCAGATCGCATAATTCTAGTGCACTTGCACCCCGGACCCGAGAAACAAAAGGACACGCCCCGTAACCGGTTGTACACCCGGTTACTTCAGCATGCCCGCACGACGCGAAAATTTCCACTCCGACTGCCCCCGAATGATTCCGTTAGTCATCATGTAGGGCCAGCCTGGGGCGTCACCCCGAGCGGAGCCGTTCTTCAGAGGCTCTCGGGATGACCACGGGAAGGGAATAAAGCGCCCCGTTGCTAGTCGTCATCAGGCCCGCTCGGCGACCTCTTATCATGAATAAAGAAATCTGCCTTCAACGGCGCATTGATCGTCTTGAACGTGATCGCATTCTGGTCGAAATTGAAGCAATCCGACAAATCATCGCTGGCGTGGGTGTCGGCAAAACCCATCTGCGTCACGCCGAAATTGTTCTCGATAAAATTCAAAATGCTGCCGAAATCGTGTTGATTGTGCGATATATAGGCTGCCTTGGCGTACGGCGCAATCACGATCAGCGGCACGCGGAAGCCATACACATAGCCCGATCCCCAGCTCGTGCCGTCATCGATCACCTGCGGGGGCGGCACATGGTCGTACCAGCCGCCCCAATCGTCCCACACCACGACGATCGCGGTGTTCTGCCAGTAAGAACTGTTCCCGATCGCGTTGACAATCGACGCCACCCATGAGGGCCCGCCGGTGGTCGTCGGCATCCCCGAGTGATCCGAGTTAGGTCCGTTCGGAATGACCCAGCTCACCTGTCGGAGTTGGCCCGCCGCAATTTCCGTAAGGACCGGCGCCATGTTCTGCTGAGTCTGCAGGCTGACATTGTTGACCCAGTCGCTGCCCGTGCAGGTCACCGAGCCATCACTTTGCGTAACCGGCACGCACATGTGCTGAATCGCATTGGGGGCGGTCCAGATCGATCCCGCCAGCGGTGCGTAATAGCGCCAGGAGATCCCCGCGGTGTTCAGTTCATCGGTGAGGCTCGGATGGTCGAAGCAGGGCTCGATGGTACTGGACTCGTTGCCAGATTGATCGATGACGGAGACGGTTTCCAGGGCCAAGTTTGACGAAATACAGCCGGTGTCGGCGCTGGAATTCGGTATGCCAATCGGATTTTCGGCGACGAACAGCGGGCTGGAATTGGAAGGTTCCGAGGTCCCCGCAATAATGAACTGGTGCGCCGGGAAACTTGGCCCCTGGTTGGTCTGAAACATCCGGTCGCCGAACGTGTACTGCTCCGCCATATCGAAATACGGTTGCACGTCCGACTGCTGCACATACATGAAATTCGGATTGGCCGGCGGGCAGTTCATCGCGCCCTTCGAGCACGTAATCTGAATCAGGTCGGCACCGTCCATCTTGCACGTGTTGGTCGACGTATCCAGATCGCACATC
The DNA here is from genome assembly GCA_035501655.1 of Candidatus Solibacter sp. Lineage (GTDB taxonomy): Bacteria > Acidobacteriota > Terriglobia > Terriglobales > Acidobacteriaceae > Sulfotelmatobacter. The sequence continues at coordinate 65,618 of DATJVU010000002.1, read as the reverse complement.
TGCGTGAACGCCAGATGCGTGTGGCTCTGGTCATAGTCTTGCCCGAGCGTGGTTGGTGCGAGTGTGATCGTTTGGCCCGACGAATTCACTCCGCTGTTGGCGATGTCAGCGCCCTTCAGGTTCGTATCGTGAAACAGGTTGTCGGGCGTCCGGTTCTCCTGAAAGATCACGACAATGTGCTGGATCTTTCCTATAGTCGTCAGCGTCACGTTCTGCGCTCCGTTGCTGGGGCCCGCATTCTGGCCGTCGCTTCCGGTCACGCTGATTTTGTAATTCGCGTTCGGTGTCCCGTTCGCCGCCGTCAGTGTCAGCGTCGAGGTCGCCGCCCCACCGCTCACTACTACGGGATTCGTTCCAAACGAACAGGTCGGCGCAGGTGTGCCACCACCGGAGGGAGTGCCGCACGAGAGCGTAACTGTTCCCGTATACGCATTCACGGGCGTCACCGTGATGGTGGAAGCCGCGGTCGCGCCGGCATTCACCGACGCCGGGTTGGGCGCTCCCGCCGAAAGGCTATATGCCGGACGCAGCACGGGCGTGCCGCTTCCACCCCCGCAGGCCGACAGCAAAACAAGAAGAGTGATGAGAAGAGCAACGATGAGAGTACGCCACGAAGGGGCCTGGCTCATGACTGTCGCATTCCTTGCAGAGGAATCAAGAGTGAATACAATCTAGCAGGAACCCGAAATTCTATTTTTCCACTCGGTCGAACAAAGCATTTTGTGCGCATCGGCGTAAGAGCCGCACGCTTGCCTGTCATCCTGAACCGTGCCGCATCCCGCGCAGAATGCTTTTCCCCGCGTTCCCCGCGTTCTCTGCGTGTCTCTGCGTCCTCTGCGGTCAGAAGCTTTTAGCCTGGAACCACAACCGCATCGGCTCGCATCTAGGCCAACTGCGCGCGCTTTCGTACTGCAGACGCAAACGCCTGATCCTTCAGCGACGCCAGGTTGATTTCCACATTCGCGAGCGCGCCCGTCACGGCGGCAGCCGCCAGCGCCGAAGCCGTAGTTAAATCCGACTTCATATTCGGATTGGTAATGCCTTCGAGCGACGCCGCAATCATGCCCACTTCCCGCGCCTTCTCGGCCACTCCCAGCGGAACCGAGGTGGCTTCCTTCAAAGCCGCTTCGATCAGTGCTTCCGCTTCCTTCTCGCCCACGGCCTTGGCCTGCTTATAGGCCTTCATGACGGCGTTATAGGATTCCGCATCCGCGTCGATGGCTGCCTTCAATTCTTCGCGCAGCGGCGTCAGACGGGCGATTGCGGCACTCAACTGCGTTTCGTACTGCAAATACGCTTTCTTCCCGCGCGACCTCGAGGCCACCATCGCCGCCAGTCCCGCGGCCATCGCTCCGGCCGCGGCCGACGCGCTGCCGCCTCCCGGAGTCGCGGTGGGAGCCGCCAACTGCTCGACAAACGGCTCAACGCCGGCCCGCAATCCGCCGACCGCCATCTTTCCGCCCATGACTGCGGCCAGTCGATTTTCCAGAATCAGCGAAGAATCAAAATTCTCCACTTGCAGGAACCACTCGGCAGCCTGCTCCAGTGCTTTCTTCGGGATGAGTCCGACGATCTCGCTCGCAAGCGGCATCACCCCATATCGCGCCGCCTCGCGCTTGACCATTTCAAAAACACGATGCACCGGCGTCTGCTCGAAATCGGTCAGGTTCATCGAGACCTGCGCGAGGCCCCGCACCAGAAAGCCCGCGCCCTTCACGAAGCGCATGCCGCCGCTCGAAAAGCGCACCGCCTTGGCGATCTTCTTCGCGATATCGACGTCGGGTGTGTTGAGGAAAACGTTGTATGCGATCAGGAACTTGCGCGCACCCACAACGGTCGCGCCCGCTGTACGATGCACGCGTGCTTCGCCAATATCGGGCCGCCGCGCCGGATTGGTTTCGATCTCAGCGCGAATGCCCTCAAACTGTCCTCGGCGAATATTCTCCAGTCCCTGCCGCTCCGGGATTCGCGCCGCCGATTCATAGAGATAGACCGGAATCTGAAAGCGTTTCCATATTTCCTCGCCGACGTGGTTGGCCATGGCCACGCAATCTTCAATCGTGACCCCGTCGATCGGAATGAAGGGCACGACGTCAGCTGCGCCCATGCGCGGATGCGCGCCCTCATGCACATTCAAATCAATCAGTTCCGCTGCTTTGCCCACACCGCGAATCGCCGCCTCCTGAATCGCCTCGCGCTCTCCCACCAGCGTGATGACGCAGCGGTTGTGGTCGTAATCCATCTCGCGGTCCAGCAGATAGACGCCGGGCATCTTCATGGCGTCGATGATGGCGTCAACTTTGGCGGGATCGCGTCCTTCAGAAAAATTCGGAACACATTCAACCAGCGTGGACATAAGGGAAGAGAATAACGGGATGCGGTAACAAGCCGCAACTTGGTGCGCTGACTACGCGATGCGTTTGACTCATCCCCATGAGTCAGCCATCAGCTTTTCGGAGTGGAGGATCTGCTGCCCAGCAGAAGTGGTTGTTCTTGGCATTTGCTGCGGCGCACGCGGACGATCGGAGGCCGAGTCAAGCTTGGATGCATGGCCAAAATCCCGCGACGTAGCGGCGTGTTAAATCGGTTTAACTTGCGAATTTATATCGTTGATTTAAATAGACTTACGGCTTGTTCCTTCAACAGTCGTATATCGCTGGAAGCGATTGAGAAGAAGGAGCTTGTGCTCCGCTGCACTATTTTCAGTGCATTCCCGGCGCAGGTTGTATCCGAGCAGTTTGCGCAGCAAATAAATCTTCGAAACTTGGGCCGGTCAGTTCAATGCCGTGGGGCGAAAAATCGCCCAATCCCGAACCGCACCTGCACGGTATTCACTCCCGGATTCGGCGTGGCCAAGCCTGCGTTGGAGATGTGCATGTAGCGCAGTTCCAGGCTCCAGTTGTATTTCGCGCCGAGGATATGCGTGCCCAAAGCGGCCTGGTCCATGAAGTTGACTGTGTTTGTTCCCGTGGGAACATCGTGGTTGGTGAAGAGCGCCCCGCCGGTAAGTTCGAGATAGGGCGAGAGGCGTCGGTGGCGTTTAAAGTTCCACTTCAAGCCTAGTGGATCGAAGGCTACGCCGTAGGCGGTGTTCACGGGTTGGAAGGCGAAAAAAAGAGGGACCGCATCGACCGCGTATTCGAATCGTCCGCGAAGAAAGCCGGGCAGGTGCTCGCCTGTGAGAATCCATCCATAGCGCAGGCCGGCGTTGAAGGCGCCGGTGTCGCCGCGTCCACCTGAGACCGAGTGTCCGCCGCCCGCCCACAACTCTACTTCGTGTCCGCCTTTTTCGGGCGCGGTTTGGGCGAGTGTAAGCGCGGACGAGAGAGAGACAAGCAGAATTGCGAAAAGTGAAGCGCGCATAGAGTGAAACGCTCGCGACGCCCGAGTACCATTCGCGAGGGAGTGCTCACGATACAGGAAGTTCACAAGGCAAACAAATTGCGTCGGCAAGTGATCTTCGACCCTCAGGATCCGTGGAGTGGGAGATCCCTCGACTCGCTGGAAAAAACGCGAGTCTTCGGGATGACGCAGCAATCGTGGATGCCGCCGGCGATCTTTTTACCGGTCGTGTTCGTGGCGTTGGGCGACCAGAGTCATCAGGTCATGGGCCACTCGCGCAGTTGCGTGGCGGGCCACGCCCGCTTCTTCCAGATAATCGCCTAGAACCGGAATCACACCCAGCGCCTCTATGGCGTCGAGATCATTGATGATCTGGCAAGCGCCTTCGAGGGCATACTTGGCCTTCAACTGATCGGAGATGGGTGCGCGATTGATGAGGGCGTAATCGAAAATCTGCTTCTGGGCGTGGCGGTTCAGGGCGCGGATGTGGTCAGCGGCGGTGAGGCCAAGGCTTTCGTTGGCCTGCGTCATAAGATTGCAGATGTAGACCTTGGTGGCGCGCGAGGCGACGATCGCCTCGGAGATTCCGCGAACGAGCAGATTGGGAATCAGGCTGGTGAAAAGCGAGCCGGGACCGATGGTGATGATGTCAGCGTAAGCGATCGCCTCCAGCGTTTGCGGCATGGGGTTGACATCGGGGGGAACGAGAAAGAGTTCCTTGATGCGCTCTTTGCTGGCGGTGATCTTGGTTTCGCCGAGTACGCGCGAGCCGTCTTCCATCAGGGCTTCGAGTTCGATGTTCGAGGTGGTCGCCGGATAGATGTGGCCGCGAGTGAGAAGAATTTCCGAAGAGAGTCGCACGGCCTCGGAAAAATCCGCGGTGAGGGAAGTGAGTGCGGCCAGAAACAAATTGCCGAAGCTGTGGCCTTCAAGGCCGGAGCCTTTTTCAAAGCGGTGGCGGAAGAGTTTGGAGAGCAGGGCTTCGTCTTCGCTGAGGGCGACGATGCAGTTGCGAATGTCGCCCGGGGGCAGCATGTTGAGCTCCTTGCGCAGGCGACCGCTCGATCCGCCGTCGTCGCTGACCGTGACTACGGCGCAGAGATCGCGGATGAAAGGCGAATCCGGCAGAGTGGCCGGCACTTCGGCGGGTGAGAGAACGAACCGCTTCAATCCCTTGAGCAGCGTGGAAAGTCCGGTGCCGCCGCCGATGGCGACGACGCGCAGACCGCGCTCCCGCGCGGTCTTCTCCGGAGATGCTGGGTCGGTTGCCGTCCTGGTTTCCATCGAGGATGTCTTCGCTGCGGTAAACACGCCCAAACCTGCGCACGACAATACGCGAACCAACTACATGGGTTCTTCTTCGGGGCTGCCTTCAGAGGAATCGAGGTCTGCGCCGGGGTCCGGATAGAGTAGCTCGGTAAAGCGCGGATCTTCGGCGAGGTTCTGGAAATCGGAGTCGTTGCGCGCTTGAAAGCGAAGCTGCGCGTTCAATTGCAGGGCTTCATCGAGCCGGCGCAGCGAATCCTCGACGTGGCCGGTCAGGCAATCGAGCGCGGCCAGACCGTAGATGACGTAGTCCGCTTTCGCGTTCTGCTTGAGCAGCTTGTCGAGATGCTCGCGCGCGGTTACATAATCGCCGACGTTCATGAGCGAGACGGCGTAATCAAAATGCTCTTCCTGCGTTTTGAATTGAGTCGTAGTGGAGCGCTCGAGATGCTGGTTGCAGGTGTTGAGATGGACGTTGGCGCGGTCGATCAGCTCGCGCACCGCTCCGGCTACGACTTTTTGGAAGTGCGGCTTGGCTTTGTCGTATTTATGTTCCTGCATGGCGCGCAGGCCGGCTTCGTAGCTTTGCAAAGCCTGGGTGTAGCGCGGATCTTCCGCCATCGGCTTCTTCGCGGTAGGTTTCTGTGCCATGTGCAAAACTCTTCCTGTGCTCTTGGTAATGGGAGACTCCTTGCGGCGTCCTAGAGTTGAGTGAGCAGTAAAGTATCACCTAAAGAGTGGGTGGAGGTAAAGCCGGGGACGGTTCCTTGGGATATGCGTTTGGCTCAGAGGCCTTGCGTGGAAAGGCTCATGTCAGTCACACCCATGGCTATTACACCCACGGTGCACCGTGAGGAGATTCCTCGGACCGCTAGTGAAAACGCGGTCCTTCGGAATGACGCCTTCGAGGTGAGCAGTTGGTTTCCTTTGTTGCCTAGTTGATCGTGGCTGCCGTCTGCAAGTCGATCTGGCGCCATTCGCCTTTGATGATGCCGGCGCGAATCTGGGCTGCAGTCTTGCCCTTTTGGTGCTGCTCGTAGGAGTAGTAGAGCTCTTTCAGGCAGACCGAGCACTGCGCGCCGTGGGTGCCCTCGAAGCAGCTGTGGAGGCTGTTGTGGCCCATGCGGTCGCAGTAGCAGTAGCAGGGCTGCTGGTGGATTACGTCTGGAATTTTGGCTGCCAGTTCGTAGGCGTGGGTTTGGTAAGGATTCTGAGCGTCAGCACCCCAGAGATCGGCCTTGGTTAGCAGCGGGGGCAGCTTGGTGCCTTTGGCGGGAGGCGCGGCGTTGTAGGCCGGAATTTTGGCCTCGGGTTCCTGGGGAGCGGCCCAAACGGCCGTAAGGCTCAAAGTTACAAGGAAAAGGAAGGCCAGCGTCAGGCCACGATAGGCGAATTTGTTCCGGTGAAGACGGCTCATAGGATCCCCCTGCGGGTGCTATTGTAACCCGTATTCCGGAGCAGCCGGAAGCGGGCCGAAAGCATGCACCTGAAAGTATGGAGTCATGCTTATGGAGTCGTACTACTGAGTAGACTCCACCCAGAGGTCTGCTGCGGCCCCGGGAGCTTTCTGTATACAATGGACGGACATGCCGGGCATTGGTCCTGACCCGAATGCAGTAACCGGAATGAATAGCCCAGCTGAAGCCGCCACCTCGCAGCCGGCTTCAACGGCGCGCCGCCTCGCCGGCTTTGGCGTGTGGGTGCGGGATCTGATCATCTCCCTGGCGATCTCCGCCTTTATCATCGTCTTCCTCTACCAGCCGGTGAAGGTCGAGGGTACCAGCATGATGCCTTCGCTCGAGGACCAGGAACGCATCTTCGTGAACAAGTTCGTTTACCGGCTGGAACCAATTGAGCGCGGGGATGTGGTTGTGTTCCGTTACCCGCGCGATCCGTCGAAGAGTTACATCAAGCGGGTGATTGGCACTGCCGGGGACCGAATCCGCATCGATGGCGGGCAGGTTTATGTGAACGATCAGGCGCTGGATGAGGACTACGTTCCGCCCGCGTACACCGATGCGCGCTCGATGCGGGAGTTGATCGTGCCGCAGCATGCTTATTTTGTGCTGGGCGATCATAGGTCGATGTCGAATGACAGCCGCGATTTCGGGCCGGTTGATCAGGGATTTATCTATGGCAAGGCTGTGTTTGGGTATTGGCCCATGGATAAGCTGGGGCGGGTGCGGTAGTCCGATTTTCACCTCAAGGTAACTTCTTTTCCGCTGATGCACGCGGATTTCGCGGATTAAGGTGAGATTGCATTTCATTTATCCGCGCTGATCGGCGTTTATCCGCGGAAAGGAAGTATTCTGGTTGCAACTTTCTTCGCAGAGAGGAATTTCTTCGCTGATTTCCACATCGACTCTTGGTGGCTGCGGGTTTCCCTGATAAAATCTACAAAATCCACTCCCCGGAGCGACAATGCAGGCAATCCTTGCGCTGGAAGACGGCCGAGTCTTCCGAGGCAAAGGCTACGGCGCCAAAGGCGAATGTTACGGGGAAGTAGTTTTTAATACTTCCATCACCGGCTACCAGGAAATTTTCACCGACCCATCGTATTCAGGGCAGATTGTTGTCCTGACCAACCCAGAAATCGGAAATTACGGCACCAACCAGGAAGACAACGAAGCGACCAAGCCCTGGATCGAAGGGCTGATCGTGCGCGAGTTTTCGCGCGTCAGTTCGAACTGGCGCTCGCAGCAGGTCGCCGAAGAATATCTGGAGCAGTTCAAGGTGCCGGTGCTGTCGGATATCGACACGCGGGCGCTGGTGCGGCATTTGCGCGATCACGGCGTGATGCGCGGCGTGGTTTCAACGCTGGAGCACGACGCCGAGAAGCTGGTTGCGAAGGCGCGGTCGATTCCGAAGATGGATGGGACCGATCTCGCAAAAGTGGTGTGTACCAAGCGGCCTTATGTATGGGAAGTCGGCGAGCGCTCGCACGAGCCGGTGGCTGTGGTGGGAGTGAAAGATGAGCCGCCGCGGTTTCATGTGGTCGCCTACGACTTTGGCATCAAGCAGAACATTTTGCGCAAGCTGCGCGGTGAGGGATGCAAAGTTACCGTCGTCCCGGCGCAGACCCCGGCGGAAGATGTGCTGGGTTTAAAGCCCGATGGAGTGTTTTTGTCGAACGGCCCGGGCGATCCTGAGCCTTGCACTTACGCGGTGGATGCGATTCGCCGGTTGATGGGGCGGCAGCCGATTTTTGGAATTTGTTTGGGCCATCAACTGACGGGGATTGCTTTGGGCGGGAAAACTTTCAAGCTGAAGTTTGGGCATCACGGCGGGAATCATCCGGTGCAGCAGTTGAAGACGGGGAAGATCGAGATCACGGCGCATAACCACAACTTTGCAGTTGATCCGGATTCGCTGCCGGAGAGCGAAGTCGAACTCACTCACATTGATTTGAATGATCAGACGCTGGAGGGATTGCGGCATCGCAATTTGCCGCTGTTTAGCGTGCAGTATCACCCGGAGGCGGCGCCGGGGCCGCATGACTCGCATTATCTGTTCAAAGAGTTCACCAAGATGATGGAGGAGTGGAAGGGGTAGGTTAGTGGTCAGTGGCCAGTGGTTAGTGGCCAGTCTGAAGCGGCGTACGCGATGACGCACTTGCGGCGCATTGTCGTTGTGCTGGTGATGTTGGGTTGCTTGTGCGAAGCGTGCAGCCTAGCGGAGGGCCATTTCCACCAGGTGACGGCCATCCGGGGAAGGGTTGTAGGCAGTAGCTGGGCGCGATTTCGCTGGCTCCGTCAGTCGTTCAGCGTGAATGATGCGACGCTCGCGCTATATGAGTACCGTGCACAGGCAAGACTCGAAGACCGAAAGAGGATTGCGATCATTCAGGCGGACAGCAAAGGTTATTTTGATTTTGGATCAATTCCCAAAGGTCATTATTCCTTGCATGTCGGAGTTAAGGATTCCGATCGAATGGGAGCGTGGTTTGACGTTGAGATTACTGACGCGGTAAGGACGACAAAAGATATCACGATCGATGCCTCGCCTATTCACCCGGATTGCACAGGCTGTAATGAATTTATCGAGAGAAAATCTTGAACCCGGTTCGGTTTAACTGACAACTGGCCACCGGCCACTGATTACCGATTTCATAAATGCCAAAACGCACTGACATAAAGAAGATTCTCGTACTTGGCTCCGGGCCCATCATCATTGGGCAGTCGGCGGAGTTTGACTACTCGGGCACGCAGGCCTGCAAGGCGCTCAAGTCTGAGGGCTATGAAGTTGTGCTGGCCAACTCGAACCCGGCGACGATCATGACCGATCCCGAATCGGCGGACCGCACTTATATTGAGCCGCTCACGCTGGAGTATCTCGAGGAAATCATTCGCATCGAGCGCGACATGTCGCCGGGCGCGGGATTTGCCGTGCTGCCTACTGTCGGCGGACAGACCGCGCTCAATCTTGCGATTGAACTTTCTGACGGCGGCGTGCTCGACAAGTACAACGTGACCTTGATTGGTGCGAACGTTGCTGCGATCAAGAAGGCCGAAGACCGACTGTTCTTCAAAGACGCGATGCAGAAGATCGGCCTCGACGTGCCTAAGTCGGCGTTGGTCAACAACATTAAAGATGGGCTCGAGTTCGCGGGGAAGATTGGATTCCCGGTGATCATCCGGCCGTCGTTTACGCTGGGCGGATCGGGCGGCGGCATCGCCTTCAATCGTGAAGAGATGTCGGAAGTGCTGGGACGCGGGCTGGATTTCTCTCCGGTGCACGAGGCGCTGATTGAGGAATCGGTTTTGGGTTGGAAAGAGTACGAGCTCGAGGTGATGCGCGACACGAAGGACAACGTCATCATCATCTGCTCGATCGAAAATTTCGACCCGATGGGCGTGCACACCGGTGATTCGATCACCGTTGCTCCGGCGCAGACGCTTACCGACCGCGAGTACCAGGCGATGCGCGACGCGTCGATTAATGTGATTCGCGAGATCGGCGTCGATACTGGCGGATCGAACATTCAGTTTGGCGTCGATCCGAATACCGGGCGCATGGTGGTGATTGAGATGAATCCGCGCGTGTCGCGGTCGTCGGCGCTGGCCTCGAAGGCGACGGGATTTCCGATTGCGAAGATCGCGGCGAAACTTGCGGTCGGCTACACGCTCGATGAAATTCCTAACGACATTACGCGCAAGACTCCGGCCTGCTTTGAGCCGACGCTCGACTATGTCGTCGTGAAGATTCCGAAGTGGCAGTTCGAGAAATTCCCCGGCGCTGATGACACGCTGGGGCCGCAGATGAAGTCGGTCGGCGAAGTCATGGCTATTGGGCGCACGTTTAAAGAAGCGCTGATGAAGGGTATCCGCTCGCTCGATACCGGCAAGCGCGTGGGTGGCGGGAAACTTGAGCCGAAGATTCTGACGCAGCGGTTGGTCACGCCGCATCCCGAGCGGCTGGCGTATGTGCAATACGCGCTGCGCCAGGGACACACGGTGAAGCAGGTCGCGAAGATGACCTCGATGGATCCGTGGTTCCTGTATCAGTTGAAAGAGATCAACGACCAGCAGCTTGAATTGGAAAAACACCCGATCGATTCGGTTCCCACTGAGGTGCTTCGCGAGTCGAAGCGCATGGGATTTTCCGACGGGCGGTTGGCGCAGGTGTGGCGGCTTGAGGGGCAGGAAAAAGTTCGCCATCTGCGCAAGAAACATGGCGTGATGCCGGTGTACAAGCGCGTCGATACTTGCGCGGCGGAATTCGAGAGCTACACGCCGTATCTGTATTCGACCTACGAAGAAGAAGACGAGGCCGCACCGACCGACAGGAAAAAAGTCATTATTCTGGGCAGCGGGCCAAACCGCATCGGGCAGGGAATCGAGTTCGATTACGCGTGCTGCCACGCGTCGTTTGCACTGCGCGACGACGGCTACGAGACGATCATGATCAATTGCAATCCGGAGACCGTCTCGACTGATTACGACACCAGTGACCGGCTCTACTTCGAGCCGCTGACGTTTGAGGACGTCTGGGCGATTTATCAGCATGAAACTTCGAAGGGCGCGCCGGTGGGCGTGATCGTGCAGTTTGGCGGGCAGACGCCGCTGAACCTGGCGCTGCCGCTGAAGAAGGCGGGCGTGCATATTATCGGCACGTCGCCGGAGTCGATCGATCTGGCGGAAGACCGCAAGCACTTCAACAAACTGCTCGAAGATCTTCAGATTCCGCAGGCGCCGGGTGTGATGGCGACTTCGATCGACGAAGCGATCGAAGGCGCGAGGAAAATCGGATATCCCGTGCTGGTGCGGCCTTCGTATGTGCTCGGCGGGCGGGCCATGGTCATTGCGTACGACGAAGAATCGATCGTGCGCTACATGAAAGAAGCGGTCGAGTATTCGCACGACCGGCCGGTGCTGATCGATCATTTCCTGGAAGATGCGATTGAAGTAGACGTCGATGCGCTCTCGGATGGCGAAGATGTGGTGATCGGCGGAATTATGCAGCACATCGAAGAGGCCGGGATTCACTCCGGTGATTCGTCGTGCGTGCTGCCGGCGGTGGACATTCCGCAGCATCTCCTGGACCGCATGCGCGACTATACCTTCAAGCTCGCGAAGGCGCTGAAGGTGGTGGGGCTGATGAATATTCAATTCGCGATTCCGCGCAGCGGAGCGAGCATGAGCGGAAATGGGGCGGAAGGCGGGAAGGTTTATGTGCTGGAGGTGAATCCGCGGGCCTCGCGTACCGTGCCGTATGTTTCGAAGGCGACAGGCATTCCGATGGCGAAGATTGCCGCGCGGCTGATGACCGGGCGCAAGCTGCGCGAGTTTTTGCCGGAGTTCATCAAGCGGCGCGCCGATCTTGATACCGGCAGTTGCTATTACGTGAAGTCGCCAGTGTTTCCGTGGAATAAATTTCCCGGCGTCGACACCGTGCTTGGACCGGAGATGAAATCGACCGGCGAGGTCATGGGCGTCGCCGACAATTTCGGCGAGGCTTTCGCCAAGGCACAGCTTGCGGCGGGACAGAAGCTGCCGACGAAGGGCACCGTGTTCCTCAGCGTGACGGACAACGATAAACGTCACGTGGTTCCAGTGGCGCGCAAGTTTGTCGACATGGGATTCAAGCTGGTTGCGACCGCTGGAACCGCCGATGTGATTGAGTCGGCCGGGATGAACGTGGAGCGCGTCTACAAAGTGAAAGAAGGACGGCCGAACGTGGTCGACTTCATCAAGGGCCAGAAAATCCAGTTGATCGTGAACACACCTACCGGGTTGGAGCCGTGGTTCGATGAGAAGGCGATTCGCCGGGCGGCCGTTACGGCGCGCATTCCTACGATTACGACGCTTGCCGCTGCACGCGCGGCTGCCGAGGGCATTGCCGCTCTGCAGCGCGGGGAAGTGAACGTACGGGCGCTGCAGCAGTTGCACGCGGAACGGGAAGTGAAGCGCGTATGACGCTCCGGAAACTTAACGTACGTTTGCCCAACATTTGATCGATCGTATTCGGGAAATTTCGCGAGTGACCGGCTTGTCGATGAGCCGGGTTGTTGTGAACCTGTTGGAAAAAGATATGCGCCGACCTATCAGAAAGAGCAAGACGGTATAACGCTGAGTCCGACCATGCTCCTGCACGGCATTTTTCCTCCCGTCACTACGCCGTTTTATCCCGACGGAAACGTCTACTTCAAAAAGTTGGAAGCGAATGTCGACCGCTATTCGCGGACGCCGGTTTCGGGCTTGGTTGTGCTCGGATCGACCGGCGAATCGATCATGCTGTCGGATCAGGAACGGCGCGAGGTGCTGAAGACTGCGCGGGAGGCGGCGTCGCCGAACAAAGTTCTGATTGCGGGAACCGGTGTGGAGTCGGCGGTTGAGACCCTGAAGCTGACCGAATATGCCGCTGAGGTTGGCTATGATGTTGCATTGATTCGCACACCGCATTTTTACCGCAAGCAGATGCAGCCTGCGAATTTGCTCGCTTTTTATCGCACGGTCGCGGACCGGTCGCCCTTGCCGGTGCTCATTTATAACGTGCCGGTCTTTACTGCTTACGATATTGCCGCGGAACTGGTGATCGAGCTGGCGGAGCACTCGAACATTATTGGAATTAAGGAATCGAGCGGCGATGTGGAGAAAGTGCGCAGGATGGTTGCGGGGACGGCGCACATCAAGCGGAGCGCGACGGTGACGGAAATGTTTGAAGCGGTTACTCCTCGGATGCTGGCCGCGGCGGCCGCGTCGGACGATGGAGGGCAATTGGTCCCGGTTGGCTTGTTATCGGGAGAGTCGGTGAAGCCTTCTTCATCGGCGGTAACCGTCCTGGGCAAGATGAAGACGCGGCAGAAAGAAGTTGGATTCCAGGTGCTGGTCGGGGCGGCGCAGAAGCTGCATCCCTCGCTCGATGTCGGTGCGGTTGGAGGAATTCTGGCATTCGCCGATCCTGCGCCGACGGCGTGCTACGAAATCTACGCCGCATGGAAAGAAGGTGATGCGGAGCTGGCGCGGCTGAAGCAGGAACGCATCTCGCAGGCGGCGATACGGGTGGGCGGCGATCTCGGCACTCCCGGTATCAAGCATGCGATGGATTTCAACGGCTATTTTGGGGGGCCGGCGCGGTTGCCGCTGCTGCCGCTCACTGCGGATGTAAAAAGCGAGATTGAGAAGTTGATGGCGGACATTCGGAATTAGACTTTTATCTTCTGAACCCTATCTTTGGGTTTGCCTGTCCTATCACTAGGCTGCATCTAACTAGGCTGTACCTGACTAGGCAGTACCACGGCTTGCATTGCGCCGGCAGTCCTTCCATGCCACAATTTCTGGCCAAATGAAACGAGTTGTGATTCTGCTGAGTGTCCTTCTGGCCTGTGGCTCAAGCGCTTCCCTGCACGGCCAGAGCGTTGCTGCTGTCACGGGTTTTCCCGGCGTTCTTTCCTGGCCGGCGCGCGACAATCCCACATTGAAGTTTTCTCTCGGGAGGCTACAAGCGGCCGGTCTCTATAACGGGCAGTCGATTTTTACGTGTGAAGTCGAGGTGCAGAACCTCTCCGATCAACCGCTACCGAAATCAGTATTCACGATTTTTGTTTATGACAAGGATAACGTCCGTATCGGCCGCGGCTTGCTCAGATTCCCCGAGCTTCATGCAAAGGGCACAGAAAAAGCGCAGCTTCAATTTTCGACTGCAGGAACTCCGTCCGCTGCGAGTGTACTGGTAGGCCGCACTGTTCCATTGAAAATTTCGTCCAGACCGCCAGGAGCAGCACTCAAGGTGGATGGCCATGAAGCAGGAACTACGCCCCGCGTGGTCGACTTTACGATCGGGATGCATACAGTCGAGCTAGCCAAAGAGGGCTACGCTATTGCAACTTCGCCGCTGGAGGTTACAGGTGATGAGGTTGAGGGAGGCGGCATCAGCTTTGAGCTTGGCGGGCAATCGAAAGACACGGTTTTGTTGCGCGATGGAAGCAGCATACTCGGAGATGTGCTCTCGATGTCGATGACGTCTGTTACCGTGCGGGTTGAGGGAAAGGAACAGAAAATCGATCGAAACCTGGTGAGCAAGATTATTCTCGTGGAGCGAATCAGCGAGCAGACCACGGGCCATCAGCCGTCAAATACAAAATAGAAATCGCAAAATAGAAATCAAAGAGAGAACCTCTTATGCGCAAGTATCCATCGCGGCGAATGCTCTCCTGGCTATCACTGCTGCTGGTTTGCATCGTTCCAGTTTCGCCAGCGAAGGATCAGCCGGTTCAGGTGGTCAACTGGCCTGAGACTGGAACCCCGGTGGTTCGTTTCAGCTTCGGTAAATTCAAAGAAGTTGGCTCGCTGGGGAGCCAACGAACTTATGTCACGGATACAACGGCGGAAAATCTGTGGACGAAGAAGATCGTCGATGCGAACTTCAGGCTTTATTTGTACGACAAGAATAAAACTCGGATCGCCGAGGCGCAGCTGACGGTCAGCAACGTGGCTCCAGGCGAGACGATCAAGTTTCAGATAACGCTTGCTTCATCAGGGCCGCCAGCGTCGTTGTCAGTCGTGGCAACGTATCTGCCTAAAGAGCTTGGGCCGGTAGCACCAACGCGCCTGGTGTCCATTACGGTGAACACCGTGCCGCAGGGCGCGGTGGCAAAGCTTGATGGCGCTGAAGTCGGTACCACCCCAAAAATTGTGCAGGTGGGGGCAGGGAAGCACGTTCTGGAGTTCACGAAAGAAGGATTCAATCCGGGCAAGTTTCCCTTTGAGATTGGACCGGATGACGCTTCCGGCGGAAGCGTCAGCTTCGAGTTGGGCACTTCGGCGCATGACACGGTTGAACTGCGTGACGGCAGCGTGCTCAGCGGCGATCTTGTTTCAGTGTCGGGGATGGAGGTCGTGGTGAAAGTTGGAGGAAGCGATCAGCACCTCGAGCGCAACCAGATCAAGCGCATTCTCTTTGTGCAACGGCAGCCGTCCGGCGACAACCCGTGAGCCAGAAGCCGCGCAGTTTTCACCTAGTTTCCGAGCAGATGAAGGCGTGGTCATCGGCGCTGGCCGACGAAGTGGCGACCTGGCCGCAGGTTGAGGCGCGATCGTTTTTCGGATTTACCGCACTCTACCGCCAACAGAAAATCTTTGGTTTGCTGCCCCGCACGCGCGCGCTGCATGCGGCGAATTGCATTGCCTTCAAGATTGAGAATCCATCCCCGGCGGTTCGCAAGAGGTTGGACTCGTGCTCCCAGTTGGGATCAATGGAGATGCACAAGGCACGATGGTTCTTGTATCCATTGAGTTCGGGTGCGGACCTGCATGCTGCGCTCGATTGGCTTGGGCTGGCGTATGACGCGGCCGGGAGGAATTGGCCCATGCGGAGGAAATTCCGCTCGTAACCCTTGTGATTTGGATCACACCCGGCGTATACTTAGATTCGAACGAACGTTCGAATTATCCCAATCTTTTTTGCAGGCTATGGGCAGCGCCTCGACTGCAACGCGAATTCCCGCCAGACGCCGTCGACATGCGGCGCCAGAGCCGGCGAGCCGCTACGATCGGCGGCTGGCTGAGATCCTTTCGCACGCGACCGACGTATTCTGCAGGAAAGGGTACGAAGGCGCCTCGATGCGGGACCTGTCGCGTGCCACCGGGATGTCGCTGGCTGGGCTTTACTACTATTTCGAATCGAAGGAGCGGTTGCTCTATCTCATCCAGAAGCATACTTTCACGACAATTGTGGAGCGGCTGAAGGCTCGCCTGGAAGGTGTTGACGATTCCGAAGAGCGCATCCGGATTTTCATCCTGAACCACCTCGAATACTTTCTGGCCAACCAGGCTGCGATGAAGGTACTGTCGCATGAGGACGAGGTGCTGAAGAATGGATTCGGCGCGGAAGTGGCGGCCATCAAGCGCGAGTATTACCGCATTTGCGTCGGCTTGCTCGATAACTTGAAACGCGAACGCGGCCTGCAGTTTTCTACACGTATCGCTGTGCTGAGCTTGTTCGGCATGATGAACTGGATTTACACGTGGCACAATCCGCGGGTGGATGCTGATGCAGCAGCGATGGCGCGTGAGATGGGCGATTTGTTTTTGCGCGGAGTGATGGCGGGGCGCCGGCGCGCGGAGTAGTTTCAGTTTGAACGCGAGAAAAAAGCAGGTTCCTCGCGTTGCTCGGAATGACAAGGTTCCTCGGATATCGAAACTCTGAAGTTTGTCTAAGGAGAGATTAGATTATGGCGACCACACTGCAGCCGGCAGCCGGCGAAACGACGAAACAACTTATCAACTACCGCACTGACGGCGGCGTGGCCGTGATTGAAATGGCCGATCCGCCTGCCAACACGTACACCTATGAAATGAACCGCCAACTGGATGAAGCCATCCTGAGGGCGCGCATGGACAACGACGTCTACGTCATCGTCCTCACGGGCGTGGGCGATAAGTTTTTCTCGGCGGGCGCTAACATCAAGATGCTGTCGACGGTCGATCCGACTTTCAAATATTACTTCTGCCTGCATGCCAACGAAACGCTGCTGCGCCTGGAACACACGCCCAAGCTGGTGATCGCGGCGATCAATGGCCACTGCGTGGGCGGTGGGCTCGAAATCGCGATGGCTGCAGACATCCGGATCGCGCGCAAGGATGCGGGAAAGATTGGTCTGCCCGAGGTGAACCTTGGCGTCCTCCCCGGAACTGGCGGTACGCAACGGTTGTCGCGCATGGTGGGAAAGAGCAAGGCTATCGAACTGATGGTGACCGGCAATACATTTTCGTTCGAAGAGGCGCAGGAACTTGGCATCGTGAACGACATTTTCGAGCGCGATGGCTTTATGGAAAATATCATGGAGTATGCCAAGCAGTTCTGTCCGCCGAACAAAGCGTCGAAGGCTGTGGGACGGATCAAGCGCGCAGTGCAGACGGGCTGGGAGATCCCGATGGAATCGGCTCTTGCCGTAGAGCGCGAGAATCAGCAGTTGCTCTTCCAGAGTGAAGATGCGAAGGAAGGCTTGGCTGCCTATGTAGAGAAGCGGCCGGCGGCGTTTAAGGCGAAATAGCTGCGGCTTAGCGGCGGGCGGACGAACGCGTCCGCCCAGTCCACGAGCGGAATGAAGGATTACGGATGCTTGCTGCCACCAAAGTGAACCTGAAACCTGGCCAACTGCTGATCGACGGGCAGTGGGTTGAGGGCGGGAAAAAGTTCGACACGATCAATCCTGCTACCGGCGAAGTGTTGACGCAGATTGCGGAGGCTTCTGCGGCTGACGTGGACCGTGCGGTTGCTGCGGCGCGGCGTGCCTTCGAGGACCGCGGCGGCGCGTGGCGCAAGCTTTCGGCCAGCGAGCGCGGGCGGCTGATCTGGAAATTGGCCGATCTGGTTGAAAAAAATATCGACGAGCTCGCCGAGCTGGAGACGCTCGACAACGGCAAGCCGATCTTCGAATCGCGCTATGTCGATATGCCGATGGTCATCGACGTTCTGCGCTACTACGCCGGACTGGCGACTAAGATTCACGGCGAGACGGTCAACACGTTCGAGACGGCCTTCACCTATACGCTGCGCGAGCCGGTCGGAGTGGTCGGGCTGATCGTGCCGTGGAATTTTCCTTTGTTGCTGGCGTCGTGGAAGCTTGGTCCGGCGCTGGCTTGCGGCAACGCGGTGATTCTCAAGCCTGCGGAACAGACGCCGCTTACCACTTTGAAGCTTGGTGAACTGATCGTCGAGGCCGGATTTCCCGCCGGGGTGGTGAACATTCTTACCGGCGGGCCGGAGACGGGTAAGGCGATTGTGGCGCATCCCGGCATCGACAAGATTGCGTTTACGGGATCGACTGCCGTCGGGAAAGGAATCATGCGCGGCGCGGCCGACACGCTGAAGCGGGTCACGTTGGAGCTCGGCGGAAAGTCGCCCAATATTGTTTTTTCTGACGCCGACATCGATGGCGCGGTGAAAGGCGCGATCAACGGCATTTTTTACGGCAAGGGGGAAGTTTGTAACGCCGGTTCGCGGCTATTCCTCGAAAACAAGTTGAAAGACGAGTTCACCGAAAAGCTGATGGCGCGCGCGTCGAAGATGCGGCCGGCAGATCCGCTTGATCCCAAGACGCGGCTGGGAGCGATCGTCAGCCGGGAGCAGATGCAAACCCTGCTGAGCTTCATCGAGGCAGGGAAGAAAGATGGAGCGAAGTTGGTCGCTGGCGGCAACCGCGTGGCGGTGAACGGAGACAAGGGATTCTTTATCGAGCCCACGATTTTCAGCGACGTAAAGAACGACATGAAGATCGCGCGGGAAGAAATTTTTGGGCCCGTGCTTTCGGTGCTGACGTTCGATGACGTCGACGAAGTCATCGAGCAGGCGAACAACAATCCGTATGGACTTGCAGCGGCGGTTTGGACCAAAGATGTCAAGAAGGCGCATACGGTTTCGCGGCGCCTGAAGGCAGGAACGGTTTGGATCAACACGTACGGGCTGATGGATGCGTCGCTGCCCTTCGGCGGGTACAAGAGTTCCGGTTTCGGCCGTGAACTTGGAGCGCACGCGATGGAACACTACACAGAACTCAAAACAGTTTGGATGAATCTTGGATGACAGAATTCACCACAGAGGACACAGAGGCGCACAAGTGAAATTCTCTCAATATTCTCTGTGTCCTCTGTGGTTATGAGGTTTGAATCATGCCGGGCAAAGTCGCAAAAATTGGAACTTTTAGTGATTGGATTGGACTGTTCAACGATTGGCGCAAGGAGATCGGCGTCAACACCAGCGAGATCGAAGGATTCCACTTCGACACGCTGTATGGTGCGATCGACACAGACGACATCGAATTCGGACATTACAAGGGGCGCCGCAAGTGGGAGAACTTGCGCCAGATTCCCACACAGCAGATGCGCGACGCGCTGATGAACATGATCGTCTACCAGGGCGACACCGAGTTCGCCAGCGTGGAACAGCAGCGCAACCTGCTCGACAACGCACCCACGGATTGGGACCGCCGCGCGATTGCGCGAGTCATGATTGAAGAGATGCGCCATGGCTGGCAGATGTGCGCGCTGCTGATCGACCACTTCGGTTACTCAGGAAAAGTGGAATCGCAGAAGATGCTGGAGCGCCGAGCATTCGAAAACCAGCGGCTGCTGGGCGCTTTCAACGTCGACGTCGATAACTGGATGGACTTTTTCACGTACACCGACTTCGTCGATCGCGACGGAAAATTTCAGCTGCAGATGCTGAAGTATTCCGCTTTCGCGCCTTTGGGCCGCTCCATGTCATACATGCTGCGCGAAGAGGCGTTTCACATGGGGACCGGCAACGATGGCATACGGCGCGTGGTCGAGGCGGGTATTGTTCCGGCGTGGCTGATCCAGAAATATCTGAATAAGTGGATTTCGAGTTCGTATGACCTGTTCGGAACGGATCATTCTTCGTCGGCGCATTGGGCGTATGTGTGGGGAGTGAAGGGTCGCTACGATGAGCCGAAAAACGACACGACTCCCGATCTTGACGATCTGAATGATTACAACCGCCAGCTTTATCGCGATGAAGTTGCCGGATTGATCGAGCGTTTCAATCATGTGTTGAAGCCGGGTGAGCCGAAGTTGTATGCGCCGCATATCAAGTTCAATCGCGCGATTGGGAGATGGGCGAGGCAGAAGTTCCATGCGCAGACCGGCGAAGCGCTCGATGATCGCACGTACGAAGAGCATGTGAAGGATTACATGCCATCCGCAGAAGACAAGAAGTTGCTGCTGGAGATCATTGCCAACGAGAAGAAGTGGATTGCCGAGAAGACCGGGGCGCGAGATCCGCTGGCGGCGATTGGCGAAGTGCGCAAGTCGGCTATTAATTTGTAGAGAATTCACCACAGAGGATCACAGAGGAAAACATGGGAGTGGTGGCAGCTCAATTCAACACCATTAGCGTAGATATCGGCGAACGTGTCGCGCGAATTGAGTTGCGGCAGCCTCCGTTGAATGTGATCACGCTGGCCATGATGGAGGAGTTGTCGTCCGCGCTTTCGGAGATCGACGCTCGGCACGACATTTCGGCTGTCGTTTTCAGTGGAGCAGGCAAGGCATTCTCCGCCGGTGTGGACGTGGCCGCGCACACTCCGGATAAAGTCGAAGGAATGTTGTCGAAGTTCCACCTAGTGGTGCGGGCGCTCGTCGCAACGAAGAAAGTCACGATCGCGGCGGTGCACGGCCATTGCCTGGGTGGCGGCGCAGAACTGGCCATGGTTTGCGACATGGCGTTCACTAGGGAATCGGCGCAATGGGGATTTCCTGAAATTAAGCTGGGTTGTTATCCGCCGGTGGCGTGTACGGCGCTCGCCGCATTGGTCGGGCAGAAGTGCGCGGCGGAGTTGATTCTTACGGGAAAGACAATCACCGGCCACGAGGCCGCTGAGATTGGACTCGCGAATCGCGCCGTGCCGGACAGCGCACTCACAGCCACGGTCAACGAATGTGTGGCGCATTTGAGCAGGCTCAGTCCGGCGGCGCTTGCCATCGCGAAGAAAGCTTCCTACGCGTGGGATTCCATGCATTTCGACAAAGGTCTGGCCCGCGCGGAAAAAATCTATTTCGACGAACTGATGAAAACGGCAGACTCGCACGAAGGCATTCGGTCGTTCATGGAAAAGCGCGAGCCGAAGTGGACAGGGAAGTAACTGGGAGCGGCGAGTCGTAAGTGGTGAGCCAAAGCCGGCGAGCAATCCAATGGATTATGAAATCACGCTCGAGGACGTGAAGGCTAAGCTCGATCAGCACGATGCTTTCACGCTGCTTGATGTTCGCGAGCCGTGGGAATTTGAAACGGCGAAGATTACCGGGGCCAAACTGATGCCGATGGGCGAGGTGCCGTCGCGAGCGCACCAGGAGCTCGATCCGGACGACTCGATCGTGGTCGTCTGCCATCACGGCGTGCGCTCGATGAACGTTACGGTCTGGTTGCGGCAGCAGGGATTCGAGAAGGCGCAATCCATGCGGGGCGGCATCGATGCGTGGTCACGGCGGGTGGATCAGAAAGTGCCGGTGTACTGAAGACGCTTTTGGCCTTTGGCTCTTGGCTGTTAGCCAATAGCTACGAACCAAAAGCTACGAGCTTCTGTGAAAAAAGAACTCATCTCGCTTCGCGTTAACGGACGCACACAGGATCTGGCTATCGAGCCAAGCGCGCTCTTGCTCGATGTGTTGCGGCAGGAGCTTGAACTGACGGGCTCCAAGCGCGGCTGCGACGATTCTTCTTGCGGGGCGTGCACGGTGCTGGTCGACGGCGTTGCGATGATGTCGTGCACGCTGCTGGCCGCCAGTTGCGAAGGGCAGGAGATCACTACGATTGAAGGCGTCAGCGAGCACGGCAGTCTGGCGGCGATTCAGAAGGCTTACGGCGACTGGGGTGGAGCACAGTGTGGATACTGCACACCGGGCTTCATCATGACGGTGAAATCGCTCCTGGCGGAGAATCCCGATCCGTCCGAGGCGGACGTGCGGGCTGCGCTGAGCAGCAATTTGTGCCGGTGTACGGGTTACAACCAGATGTATGAGGCGATTCGGTCGGCGATTGCGGCGGAGCGAAAAAGCGAACCGGTTGCGAAGTGACGAGCGCTGCAAGCTAGAAGCAGGTTCCTCACCGGTCTTTCAGACCGAGTTCGGAATGACAAGGGTGTTTGCGCATTTCAGAGATGAGATGAACAACGGTTTTTCTATTATCGGCAAGGCGACTGCTATGGTCGACGCGGCGGAGAAGACCACCGGCGCCGGCAAATACACCGACGACCTGCACATTCCAGGTATGCTGATCGGCAAGATTCTGCACTCGCCGTATCCGCACGCGCGCATCAAGCGCATTGATGTTAGTCGTGCTGAGAAGCTTGACGGCGTCGTTGCTGTTGCAGTCGGCAAGGACGCGCCGAATCCCTTCGGAATTCTCCCTGTTGGTCACGACGAGCATGCGCTGGCGCTCGACACGGTTCGCTACGTGGGCGACAACGTGGCTTGCGTCGCGGCTGTTTCTGAGGCTATCGCCGAAGAGGCCCTCGAACTCATTGACGTTGAATACGAGCTTCTGCCAGCGTACTTCGATCCCGAAGAATCGATGAAGGCTGAGTCTGATCTGATTCACGACAATAAGCCGCACAACACGGAGAAGGATTATCACCATGTGTTCGGTGATCCAGACAAGGGGTTTTCAGAGGCCGATGAAATCGCCGAAGCACGCTTCATGGCAAATGAAGTGACGCATGCAGCGATGGAACCGCACTCCACGTTGGCCTCGTTCGAACTCGATCCGCACACCGGCAAACTCGGCAGGCTGACCGTCTGGTCGTCGACACAGGTGCCGTATTACTTGCAGCACAAGCTCTCGCTCGTGCTCGAGATGCCGATGCAGCAGATTCGCGTGATTAAGCCGCTGGTGGGTGGAGGCTTCGGCGGCAAGAGCGAAGTGATTCCGCTTGAAATCATTGCGGCGATCACAGCTCGCAAGGCCAAGGCTCCAGTCAAGATCACATACACACGCGAGGAAGTTTTCTGGGCGCATCGCGGACGCCCGCGCACGATCATCGACCTGAAGACCGGCGTGAAGAATGACGGTCGCATTACGGCTGTCAAAGCGCGGGTGGTGCAGGATGGCGGCGCGTACTGCTCCTATGGCGTGGTCACGATTCTTTACTCCGGTGCATTGTTGGGCGCGCTCTACGACATCCCCAACATTCAGTATGACGGCTACCGCGTGCTTACGAATAAGCCTGCGTGCGGCGCGATGCGCGGACACGGCACCGTAAACGTGAGGTTTGCCTTCGAGTCGCAACTCGATGAACTGGCGGAAAAGATCGGCATGGATCCGGCGGAGATTCGTCAGCGAAATTTGCTGCAACCGCCGTGCATCACGGTGAATGGGCTGCGCGTGCAGAGCTATGGTTTGCCGGAGTGCATTGAGAAGACGATTGATCGGTCCGGATGGAAGCAGCGCAAAGGCAAACTGCCCAAGGGGCGGGGTTTAGGGATGGCGTGCAGCCACTATGTGAGCGGTGCGGCGAATTCGATTATTCGCAGCGATATGCCGCATTCCACGGTGAACATCAAGATCGATCGCGACGGCGGCGTGGTTGTTTACACCGGCGCGTCGGAGATCGGACAGGGCTCCGATACCATGACAGCGCAGATCGCCGCCGAAGTACTCGGGTGCTCTCTGCCGCGGGTGCGGGTCATCGCTGCCGACACTGACCTCACGCCGATCGACATTGGTTCTTATTCCAGCCGCGTCACTTTTATGGCCGGGAATGCGACGTTGCGCGCGGCGCAGGAAGTGAAGAAGCTGATTGCTGCCGCGGCGGCGAAGAAGATGGGATGTGCCGCGGAAGATCTCATATTCCGGGGAGATGTGGTGTTTCGACAAAGCACGGCGTCGCTTCCAGAGTCGAAATTCGCGGGCGAGTTCGCCCGCTCCACATCCGGCGAGGCTACGGTCGCCGGCCGCGTCGAGGGGCAGATTCTGCGCGGGTCATTGCAGCAGAAGCGCAAAGACGAGGGCCCGAAAGACGCGATGACATTTGAAGAGGCGGTCGTGGCAGCGATTGATTTTCACGGCGCACTCACAGGCACGGGTTCCTACGCGCCGCCGCTTGAAGCTCGCGGCGGCAAGCACAAAGGCGCGGGAGTCGGACCGTCTCCGGCATATTCGTATTCGGCGCAAGTGGCCGAAGTCAGCGTCGACGAAGAAACAGGTGAAGTCACCGTCCACAAAGTCTGGGCGGCGCACGACTGCGGGCGCGCTCTGAATCCTGTTTCTGTCGAAGGACAGATTGTCGGCTCAGTGTGGATGGGCATGGGGCAGGCGCTGACTGAAGAAATGGTCTGGAAAGACGGCATGCTCATGAATCCCGGCTTGCTCGAATATCGCAGTCCTTCATCGGTTGAATCGCCGGCAGTAGAACCGATTATCGTCGAGAGTGTCGATCCCGAGGGGCCTTTCGGTGCGAAAGAGTGCAGCGAGGGATCGCTGGCGGCTACGATTCCCGCTATCGCCAACGCGATCTACGATGCGGTCGGCGTGCGGTTGCATGAATCGCCGTTCACGCCGGAGCGTGTGCTGGCGGCGTTGCGCGCGAAGAAAAATGCGAAAGCGATTCGCATGACGGAAGGCGTCGATCCGACTTCGCCGGAGCGCTTCCGCGAACACGGTGGCTCGCTGTGGTTCAAAGGCAAAGGACCGGAGCGGCATGCGCTCGATCCGGCGCGGCGCGAAGTTTCTGCGGGAGGGGCGGATTGAGCCTGCCTCAGTTCAAGCTGCTGCGGCCGCGATCGGTCGACGAAGCCGTCGCACATCTGGCGAAATATACCCGTGTGGTCGCGGGCGACTCGCCCGCGCAAACACCGCGCGGGCCGGACAGCCGGGGTCGGCTGTCCCTACATGGTTCGTCTTCTCCGGACAATCCGATGCGAATCATTGCGGGCGGTACGGATTTGATTCCATCTATGCGTCAGAAGCTTTTCGAGCCGGAGTGTGTGCTCGATCTGCGCGGAATCGCCGCGATGCGAGGCATCAAGCCGCTCGCGGACGGCGGAGTGGAAATCGGAGCCCTCACCACGCTGCGCGCGATCGAACATTCCGAATTGCTGCGTCGAAATTATTCTGTACTCACGGAAGCTGCGGCGACCGTCGCTTCTCCGGTGCTGCGGAATATGGGCACTATCGGCGGAAATATCTGCCTGGATACGCGTTGCCTCTGGTACAACCAGTCGCTCACTTGGCGTAAAGGTTGCGGTTTCTGCATTAAGAAAGATGGCGATCTGTGCCACGTTGCGCCCGGCGGCACAAAGTGCTGGGCGGCGTTTTCAGCGGATACTCCGCCCGCGCTGCTTTGCCTGAATGCGGAAATTGAAATCGCGAGTGCAGTTGGAGTTCGCCGCATGCCCCTGAGCGAGTTCTACACGGGGTTGGGCGACACCTACCGCAAACTGCAAGCGAATGAAATTGTCACGCGGGTTTTTCTGCCCGCGAGCACAGCTGGATACAGCGGCATCTACCGCAAGCTGCGCATTCGCGGATCGATCGATTACCCTTTGGCCGGAGTGGCCGTCGTCATGAAGCGAGCGTCGAACGGGAATGGCAACGGCCACGTTACTGATGCACGGATCGGAATTACAGCCGTAAATCCGGAGCCTCTGCTAGTGAATGGCGTGGGCGAGTTGCTGGTTGGCAAGGCCTGCGACGAATCACTTGCCGAAGCCGCGGGCGATCTCGCGGCGCGCACTGCCAAGCCACTGACAACCTCAGCGCTCACTCCCGAGTACCGGCGCGAGATGATTCGTGTGTTTACCAAACGCGCCGTGCTTGCCGCCGCGACGAACTAACTCGTCTGATATTCTCTTTGCGCCTGCTGAATGATCACTGACTGCCACATTCATATCCAGCCGATGGAGATGTTCAAGCCACACGCGCTGGAGCTAATGAAACAGAAGCGGCCGAACTTCGACCAAATCGTCGAGTTCTGCCGTTCGCCCAAAGCGTTTCTCAAATTTCTCGACGCCAGCGGCATCGACCGCGCCATGCTGATCAACTACGTGGCGCCCGAAGTGATCGGCTTCACTAATGGCGTAAATCAATTTGTGGCCGATTACGTGAAAGCAGATTCGAAGCGCCTGCTCTCGTGCGGCAGTCTGCACCCGCGCCACACGACGAACGTTCTGGCTGATGTCGAACAGATCCTGCGGCTCGAATTGAAGATGATCAAGATTCATCCGCCGCACCAGTTGCTGTTTCCCAATGATTACCTGAGTGGTGTGAAGGAACTTGAAATCATCTATCGCGCAGCCGAAGCCAACGGCATTCCGGTAATGTTTCATACCGGGACTTCGATTTTTCCCGGAGCACGCAACAAGTACGGCGACCCGATTTATCTGGATGACGTAGCCGTCGACTTTCCCAAGCTGAAAATTCTTCTGGCACACGGCGGGCGTCCGCTCTGGATGCAGACCGCGTTTTTTCTGGTGCGCCGCCATCCGAATGTGTATCTCGACATCAGCGGCATTCCGCCCAAGACGCTGCTCAAATATTTTCCGCGGCTGGAGGAGATCGCCAACAAAACTCTCTTCGGCACCGACTGGCCGGGTCCGGGGGTACCGGACATCACGAAGAATCTGGATGAATTTCGCTCTTTACCGCTGAGTGCAGAAGTGCAACAGCAGATTCTGACAAAAACTGCGTTGTCGATCTGGCCGGCATAAAGCAGGTTCCTCACCGGTCTTTCAGACCGGTTCGGAATGACATGGATGTTTTGGTAGTCCTGATATTTCTTTCTATTCGATGTCATTCCGAACCGTCGCGAAGCGGAGGTGAGGAACCTGCTTTGTTTTAACGGACAGCAGATTCGAAGCGTTCAGTTCCCGACCTTCGCAGCGGCAGCCTTACTACCCATCAACTCATCTGCCAGCGCGGTCGCGCCGTAGACTCTGCGCAGAGCTTCCTGAATGCCGCGCGAGTCGACGGAGACGGCGCGGCCCTGTGCGTCGCTGTAAGCGAAGTTCCAGGGCAGCGATTGAATGTTGCCGTCGAAGATAATTCCGACTACTTCGCCTTGCTTGTTCACGGTCGGCGAACCGGAATTGCCTCCGATGATGTCGGCGGTCGAAACAAAATTCAGTGGAGTCTTCAAATCAAGGTTCGTCTTTGCCTTCATCCAGCTGTCGGGCAACTGGTACGGAAGTTCGTTGTTGTGCGCGGCGGCATGCTCGTAGGCGCCGCCGATGTTGGTGTCGAAGGGAATAGCCTCGCCGTTTTCCTGGTATCCCTTCACGGTTCCGTAGCTCAGACGGAGCGTGAAAGTCGCATCGGGCGGCTGGCTGAAGCCACTTTGCGCGAAGCGAGCCTTGGCTACCTCGGCACCGTCGCGGCGCACGACTGACTCTACCTTGTCCTCAAACTCCTTTCGCGCCGCCCGCGCGCTGGGATCGATGGCCCGCATGGCAACAATTAGAGGATCGGTGCTCGCGTTCACCGATTCCTGTCCGCCTTCATAGAGTTGCTTGCGCACGGCCACGTCGTCGAGTTTGGTGCCGGCGATCAACTCTTTTGCCGCGTCGGCCGGGGACTTTCCCTGGAGGACTTTTTGCACGTCCGGATTGTCCTTTCCCAGGGCCTCCTGCATTTCAGTGAGGGAATCGGTCAGAATCGCCGTCTCGAGCGATTTGTAGATGGGTTCTTTGGAGAACAATCCTTGCTCAAAAGAGGGCAGGGCGGAGTCGCGGAATTCACGCATGCGTTCGCCATTGGGCTTGGGTTTTTCCGCGGCGACGCGCACCAGCGAGCGCGCGAGTTGTGGCAGGTGGCCGGCGACGCCCCGCATGCGCTCGAGATAAAGCAGGTTCGGATAGACCTCCTTCTGCGTGTTCATCGCGTCCGCGATCTCCTGCCAGGGGTCGCTGGCATTGGCGTTTTTGGGATCAGCCTTGAAAGCCGTGCGCAGCTTGAGTTCGTCGGCAGCTTTCGAATCCATAATCGACTTGTCGAGCAGTCCAGACTGGTAGCCGGTGATCGCCTTCAGCGAGTTTTGCAACCCGAAGATGTCTTCCTTGGCAATGCGCGAATTCTCCTCGGACTGCTTGCTGAAATCCTGCAGCAGCGCGACACGATGGGCCAGGAATTTCAGAGTCGAGGGATATTGGAAGTCGCGCAGGAACTCCAGTTGTGCCATCGTGAGCAGCCGGCCGGTGTTTCCGGGGTGTCCGGAGACGAAGATCAGTTCTCCATTCTTCACACCGTCGCGCGACCAGCGCAGATAGTGATCGAGATGCGCCGGCTTGCCATTTTCGTAGACGCGGAAGAAAGTGATGTCGAGATCGTAGCGCGGATAAGTGAAGTTGTCGGGGTCGCCGCCGAAAAACGCGATGCCGAACTCGGGCGCGAAAACCAGCCGCACATCGGTGTACTTCTTATATTTGTAGAGGTTGTAAACCTGGCCGGAGTAGAAGGTTACGACGTCACACCGCAGGCCGGTCGACGTAGCACAGTCTTTTTCCACCTTTGACATGGCTGCGCGCTGTGCCTGGCCGGCTTCCGCCGCGTTCATGGAGGTCTTGAGGGCCTGGTTGATCTGTTCGGTGACGTCCTCGATACCGACGAGCTCGTTCAGTTCGAGATTGGGGCACTTCGCCTCGTCTGCCTGGGTCTTCGCGTAGAAGCCGGTCTTGATGTAGTCATGGCCCTCGGTGGAGAGTTGCTGCACGCAGGCCGCACCGACGTGATGGTTGGTGAATGTGAGTCCGTCGGGCGAGACGAACGAGCCAGACCCTCCATTGTTGAATCGCACCGAAGACAGCCGCACGTGATCGAGCCACTCCTGAGTGAGCTGAAATCCATACTTTGCTTTGACTTGATCTTTGGGCGGAGCGTTATAGAGCCACATGCCTTCGTCGGCGGTGGCGATTGTTGAGAAAAAGAATGCAAATGCGAGCACGGCAGAAAAAAGGCGTTTCATGGCAAGATTTCCTCCAGGAATCAACACGAAGAAAAACGGCAGGGTAGGTAGAAAGCCTGAGACTCACTCTTCAATATACGCCGTGCCGGATGCGGGTTGCAAAAGCGTGGAGTGCCGATTGCCCCTGAAATCCGCCAGCAGACGGGCGATCCATGAGAAACGATTGGTTGCCTGAGCGGGCTGCGCCGGTTGGAACTTCACCGTCTTTCAGGTATAAAACAAGGGGTGGGGTTTTTCGCGTCCCTCCGCTGCGCGGCCCGGCAACGACATTCCATCGAACTGTGAGAGGTTCATGTCCAGCGTAAGCACGACGCACGCCCCTAAAGGGCTTGAGGGCATTGTCGCCACCAATTCCAAAATTTGCTTCATCGACGGCGATGAGGGCGTTCTTGCCTACGGCGGCATCGACATTCATGAACTGGCCGAACACTCGAGCTTTGAAGAAACCTGCTACCTGCTCTGGTTCGGCAGATTGCCGACGCAAAGCGAGCTAGCCGACCTGCAGCGACGGTTGGCGGAGGCGCGCAAACTCGACCCGGCCATCCTTGAGATGCTGCGCAGTGTGCCGTCGGCGGCGCTTCCGATGGACGCGTTGCGCACTACGGTTTCAGCTCTTTCCTATTACGACGCCGACGAAAAGAAGAACGATCACGACGCCAACGTCGCCAAAGCGATCCGCCTGACCTCCCAGATCGCGATGATCGTTGCCGCTTACGATCGCATTCGCAAAGGGCAGCCGGTGGTCAATCCGGACGCTTCGCTCTCGCATGCCGCGAATTTCTTGCTCATGCTGACTGGCAAGAAGCCGTCGCCGACAGCCGAGCGAGCACTGGATATTGCACTGATTCTCCACGCCGACCACGAACTGAACGCATCGACCTTTGCTGCGCGTGTAACGGCGGCTACTTTATCCGACATGCATTCCGCCATCACATCTGCCATCGGCGCACTGAAGGGACCTCTACACGGCGGCGCTAATGAGGCGGTGTTCCGCATCTTGAAAGAAATCGATAGCAAAGGCCTTGACCCAGTCGAGTTCGTGAAAGGAATGCTCGCCCAGAAAAAGAAGGTGCCGGGCTTCGGCCACCGCGTGTATCGGACGGAGGATCCGCGCGCTACGCACCTGCGCAAAATGTCGGAGGATCTTGGAAAATCAAGCGGCCAGCCCAAGTGGTTTGAGATGTCGCAGAAGATCGAACAGTTCGTGAAGGCAGAGAAGAAGCTGAATGCCAATGTGGATTTTTATTCGGCTTCGACGTATCACGTGCTCGGCATCGATGTTGATCTGTTCACACCTGTGTTCGCCGTTTCGCGCATCAGCGGCTGGGCCGCCCACGTGATCGAGCAGCTAGACGATAATCGGCTGATCCGCCCCCGCGCTGAATATCTTGGACCTCAATATCCCAATCGTTATGTGCCGATCGAGCAGCGGTAAGGCTGCTCCTCGCACCCGCCGGTAGAGACGCTGGCCCTCGGAATGACACCCGAGCCCACCACTCTGAGCCTCGGTAGGCTTCGTCTCTATGCGTGAATCCCGTAGAATAGAAACTGGTGTTTATGCGCCGCTTTTACCTCGACAATAACGCGACGACGCCCATCCTGCCGCAGGTGTTAGATGCGATCCGTCCCTGGTTCGGGGAGCAGTTCGGCAATGCTTCGTCGATCCACTACAACGGGCAGCAGGCTCGCGCGGCGGTGGAAGATGCGCGCGCGCAAGTCGCGGCGCTGCTGGGCTGCCACTCCTCAGAGATCGTTTTCACGAGCGGCGGTACTGAGGCCGACAACCTTGCAATCTCTGGATTGGTGAGCAAGGGCGACCACGTGATCACCTCGAGCATCGAACACCATGCGGTGTTGCTTGCGTGCAAGCATCTCGAAGAGTCGGAAATCGAAGTGACATATGTTCCGGTCGACGGCCGGAGCCTGCTTGATCCCGATGACGTGCGCCGCGCGATTCGTCCCAGCACGAAGCTGATCTCGGTGATGATGGCCAATAACGAAACTGGAGTGTTACAGCCGGTCGAGGAAATCGGCAAGATCGCGGCGGAAGCAGGAATTTACTTTCACACCGACGCAGTCCAGGCTGCCGGCAAAGTTCCGATCGATGTTGCGCGCATCGGGTGCCATGCGCTCTCCATCTCCGGTCACAAGATTCACGCGCCGCAGGGTGTCGGGGCGCTCTACGTGCGGAAGGGGACGAAACTCAAGCCACTGTTTTATGGCGGGCGCCATGAGCGTTCGCGGCGCGCGGGCACGGAAAATGTTCCGGGAATCGTGGGCCTTGGCGCAGCGGCGCAACTCGCGAAGGAAGGTTTTGATCGCGGCGACGATAAGAAACTTGCCACGATGCGGGATCGCCTGCAGCGTGAGATCCTGACGCGGATCGAAGATTCTGGCGTGAACGGCGATGGTGCTCCGCGCGTGCCCAACACGACCAACATTTATTTCGACCACATCGATAGCGAAGCGATCGTGATCGCACTCGATTTGAAGGGACTGGCGGTCTCCGGCGGCGCCGCATGTTCCTCCGGTGCAACCGAACCCTCGCACGTGCTGGTAGCGATGGGGCTGCACGGCGAAAAGGCCAGAGCCAGCATCCGCTTCAGCCTGGGCAAACAGACGACCGAAGAGGATATCGACGCCGCGCTGGCGTTGGTGCCGGAGACGGTGGCGCGCTTGCGCGAACTGAGCCCCACTTTCAGCGGGTAGTGACTTCTATGAAAGAATTGTGAGTACGGTCGAATTTAAGCCGGACTAATGCCAACTCCAGACACCATCGCCGTAGCCATGTCGGGCGGTGTGGATTCTTCCACCGTCGCGGCCATGCTGCGCGCCGAAGGCCATGAAATCGTTGGCCTGACCATGCAACTATGGAATCAGCGTCGCCTCGCCGGCCGCGAAGGCATGCCCGAGCAGGTGACCGGACGTTGCTGTTCGCTCGACGACGTCTACGATGCGCGCCGGGTCGCACGCCAGATCGGCATTCCCTATTACGTCGTGAATCACGAAGAGCGCTTCGAGCGCGATGTAGTGCGGCCGTTTGTTGAAGAGTATCTCTCCGGACGCACTCCCATCCCATGCAGCCTCTGCAACAATCATTTGAAGTTCGACCAGTTGCTGATTGTCGCGCGCCAGATCGGCGCTGAGCGCGTCGCCACCGGCCATTACGCACGCGTCGCGTTTGATGAAGCGCGCGGTCGCTGGCTGTTGAAGCGTCCTGCTGACCTCAGTAAGGATCAGACGTATTTTCTCTTTGGCCTCACGCAGGAGCAGCTGAGCCGTACGCTCTTCCCGCTGGGCGGCATGACGAAGCCTCAGGTCCGCGAGCTGGCGCACCGTCACGGACTTGCCATCGCCGAAAAGCCCGACTCGCAGGAAATCTGCTTCGTCCCTGGCGGCGACTACAAGCGCTTCATCGATGCCTACCTTGCCGAGCAGGGCGAGTCCTTGCCCGACACAGCGGGAGAACTCGTCACGACGAATGGCGAGGTTCTCGGCGAACACGCCGGCATTCACAACTTCACCGTCGGACAGCGGAAGGGGCTGGGCGTGGCCACTGGCTCGCCGCTCTACGTCATCCAGATCAACGGCGCGCAAAAGCAGGTAACCGTTGGCGGGGAAGAGCAGCTCTACTCGCGCACGCTAAGGGCGAAGCGCGTGAACCTGATTTCAGTCGACGATCTGCTCGAGCCGATGCGGGTGACGGTAAAGATTCGCCATCGGCACGAGCCGGCGCCGGCCAAGCTCGAGCGCGATGGAGATGAAATAGTCGTGACCTTCGATGAGCCGCAGCGAGCAGTTACGCCCGGGCAAGCCGCTGTCTTCTACGATGGAGATGTGGTGGTGGGCGGGGGTTGGATCACCTAGCAGGGGGTTTAGTGGGCTTTCTGCTTGTAGTAGCTTTTCTTCTGGCTGTTTTTGAACATCTTGTTCTGCGCCTTGCGCTGTGCTTTCAGATACTTTTTCTGTGCCTTCAGTTGTTTCTTCTGGGCCTTGAGAGATGCCTTGTCCTGGTTGTATGCGGGATTGTTGCTGTGCGCTAGAGCGGAGGCAGGGAATAGGCAAGCGGAGAGCAGCAGAAGAATGGCGATTCGTTTCATAGGATTCAGCCTTGTTCGATTCTAGACTACTTGCCGTGATCGTCCAGCCGTATTTTTGCCCTGTGATCCTCGAAAGTATCAGTTTTTCCGTTCGGGAGACGCCCCCAAATTGAACTCCGCACTCAGTGCTGATGCGTTCCGGCAGGAAGATGACGCAGTTGAAACTTTTTGTACTCAACTGGCGCGAGCGCCGAAGCACCTTCGCGCAGATGAAACGCATGATCCACCGGCATATCGCGGAATTTCTGTACGAGCTTTGAAGTTGGCCAAGTGACTTCGATTTCTGCGATCCTCTGCGCTTTGCCCACGCCAATATGCTGCCGCAGCGGGTTTCCCCCGAAGCTCGATCCATAGCCAACCGTTCGGTAAATATGCCGCAGGCCGCTGGCACTCTTGACGGCGACGTTGATACGCGCCCCAAACGCCGCCCGATTCGTCCTCGCGCCCTCGAGTTCCAAAGTTATCCAATGATTTCCGTGTCCCGGATTTTCGTACAGCACGCTGGGATAGTTGTCTCCCGGTGCTGCGCCCCCCATCTCTTCGAAAACATCTTCATCGCCATCGTTATCGACGTCGCCAAAGGCCACGGCATGGCCCTTCTGCAGATGCCCGAAGTCGCCCGAGGTAGTCACATCCTGAAAGACTTTGCCCTCGCGGTTGCGAAACATGCGGTTCGGCAGCAAAGATTCATAGGGCACGTCTCCGGTTCCCAGATAAACATCCAGCCAGCCGTCGTTATCCAAATCGCCAAAATTCGAGCCCATCACTAGAATGGCGCGGTCGAGCTTCATCTGCTTTGCTACATCGGTAAACGTGCCGTCATGATTATTGCGATAGAGCCGTGGCGTCTCTGCTTTGCTCGGCAGGCCGAGTTGAAACGCGGCCATGTCGCTCGGAGACTCAACGTAAAATCCGGAGACGTAGATGTCGGGCCAGCCATCGTTGTCGTAATCGAAGAACCAGGTTGCGAAACTGTGAATGGGGTCGGCAACGCCAGCCTGCGCTGTTACGTCGGTAAACTTCCAGTTATCCGGCTGCGGATTCTTTGGGTCGGCCGGCCCATCATTGCGAAATAAGCGGTTTCCCGCGCCTTTTACGGACACATACAAGTCCGGGCGCCCGTCATTGTTGAAATCGCCCCAAGCCACACCCTTCACGAATCCCATGTCGGCGAGTCCGTTCGGCGCGGCTACTTCTGTAAACGTTCCGTCGTGGTTGTTATGAAATAACTGCGACAAATGATTCTCCGTGGTGTTAGCCTCGTGGCCCACATATAAGTCGAGCCAGCCGTCGTTGTCATAGTCAGCCCACGCAGCCGTCTGGGAGGGATGCAGTGACATCAGCCCTGCTGCTTCGGTCACGTCATCGAACGTGCCGTTGCCGTTGTTACGCAAGAGCGACATGGGATACTTTCCGTTCTGTCCCCACCATCCGCCGCGCAGCACCAGCACATCGGGATGCCCGTCGTTGTTGTAATCGGTCTCCACGATGTTGAGTCCGCCGGTCTCGCCGATTAGCCCGGCCTCACGAGTGCGGTCGGAGAAACTTCCATCGCCGTTGTTGTGGAAGAAACGCAACTGATCATGCGGATTCGATCCAGACACCATCAGGTCCAGCAGACCATCGCCGTCAAAATCCTCCATAATGGCGCCGCCGGAGTGATTGTTGATAATCAAGCCCACATCGGTCGCGACATCGTAGAACCGCCCAATGTCATACTCCGACTTGAATGTGTCTGCCGGCACGCGCCACTTCTCGGGCACGTCGTCGGGATATTTCCCCAGCGTCATAGCCGCAATATTGAGCAGCCAGCGCGACTTCAAATCGTTCGGATCTTTTTCCAGCGCCGCCGTCAGCTCGCGAAACGCGCCTTCCGCGCCCTTTTTGGCCACATGAACTCCGCCGCCCTTGATCGGATAGAGGCAGGAATCCTGGCCGTGATAGTGCAGGCAATTCTCCTGCTCGCCCATGCGGAGATAGGCAATCGCCAGATTGTCGCGCACCAGTCTGTCGAACGAGGGAGTCAACACGAGGCTTCGCTGTGCGCATAGCGAGCGAATCTTTTCCAACTCGTCGACCGCGCCTGCGCTGTCTCCTGCCTTGAGCAGGTTCTCGGCTAGCACTTCGCGCATCTTCAACTCGTCGCGCAAATCCGGATTGTGGGCCAGATCTTCTCGCAAACGAGCAGCCCTCACGTCACTCTTGTTGGGATCGGTCTTCCAGTCCTGCTCGTGAAAAATCTGCTCGAGCAACGCTGCCATTTTCTTTGTCCCAGGAGATTGATACGGAGTCGTGGACGACGGACCGGCCTGTGCGGCCAGAAACAGTGTGGATGCGAGGGCGACGAGGAGCAGGGAAGGCCGGAAGAAATTCACCGCAACACACTAAATCGGAAGCGGAGGATTGTCACTCGCAAGTCAGTGGCGCTTAACCCCGCTGTCCTCTTAGGGGACCTGGACGGGAAATCCGGGGGCAGGGAAGTTCGAAGAGTATCGCCGAAACAGCGTGCAGAAGCTTTGCAACTTCTAAATCGAGGCGCCTCGTACAATCGCCGTCTGCGGATGACCCGTTCACCGTCTCTAATCAAAACCTGAACTCCCCCACAAATATACCTTGACACGTATATGCCATAAGAGGTATATAAAGAGCGTGGAATCCGTATTCGAAATCGTTGCCGAGCCGAACCGACGCGCGATATTGAGCCTCCTGGTCCTGTCCCAACAATCGGTGGGAGAGATCGAGCGTCAGCTTCGGATGTCGCAGCCGACCGTGTCCAAGCACCTGCGGGTGCTGCGCGAGGCCGGTTTCGTGGAATCCACGGTGGACGCTCAGCGCCGTCTCTACCGGCTGAAACCCGAACCATTTCAGGAGATGGATGCCTGGCTGTCTCAGTTCCGTCGGTTCTGGTCCACTCACGTGGATGCTCTGGAACGCTACCTCGACCGCATGGGGCAATCGAGCGAGAATCAGTCAACACCAAGGAAAAGGAAGATGACCGAGAGACCGACGCGGCCCAAACCGCGACGCTAACAAAGGAGAAACGAAATGAAAATCAAAGTGACCAGCTTATACGTCGACAACCAAGACGGCGCCCTGCGCTTCTATACGGAGGTATTGGGCTTCGCCAAGAAGAGCGATTTCAGTAACGGCCCGTATCGCTGGCTGACCGTGGCCTCGCCTGAGGAGCCCGACGGCACTGAGCTGCAGCTGGCGCTGAATAACAACCCTGCGGCCAAAGCGTATCAACAGGCGATCTTTCAACAGGGCCAGCCCGCGGCTAACTTTTTTACCGACGACGTCAAGGGCGACTATGAGCGGATCAAGGCCCGCGGCGCCGAGTTCACGATGCCGCCTACTGAAGTGACCGGCTCGACCATTGCGATGCTGAAAGACAGCTGCGGCAACCTCATCCAGCTCACCCAGATGAAGCGCTGGTAGGGCGGATGTTCAGTAGGAGAAGAAGATGAACTATCACGAGCGGTACACACCGGGTCCGGCCAGTGCCGTGCAGTTCTACCAGTTGTGGTCCGCGCATGTGGATGCTCTCGAACGCCACCTGTCGGCCAACACCTGGGCGCTGGCGGCCACTACTGTGGTGCTGATTGCGTATCCGATTGCACGGTTTGTGGCTCCCGCCCTACTCCATGCCATTGTGCCCAATGTGGTTCGGACCGTGATCAACTTGATCTGAGTCCGACGTGGGTACAGCGGCAACAATCGTACGCAACGGAGCGCTCGCTCGTGAGGATCGTCGAGTTTAGCTCACCAGCTGGCACGGTCTTCAGACAAGGAGAAGAAAATGACCGATCTTCAGCAGTACACGCCGGGTCCGGCAAACATGGCTCAGATACGAAAGGAAAAGGGACAGAACGGGGAAGAGAAGTGGATTCTCGTTCTCGTCAAAGAACTGCGCCACTCGCCGGAAAAAGTCTGGGAGGCGATAACCGACCCGGCGCATCTGCGGGAGTGGGCGCCCTTCGACGCGGATGGGAGCCTGGGCACGGCCGGAGCCACGGTGAAGCTCACCACGGTTGGAGCGCCCGCGCCGCGCATTACCGAAACAACCGTGACGCGAGCCGACTCTCCCGAGGTGCTTGAATATAAGTGGGGTACGTTCGATATGCGGTGGAAACTCGAAGACTTGGGTGGCGGCACGCGCCTGACGTTGTGGACCAACATCGGTCACCGCTTTATCGCAATGGGTGCTGCCGGCTGGCACATTTGTTTCGATGTTCTCGATCACCTGCTCAGCGGAGTTCCCCTCGGCCGCATCGCCGGCCCCGACGCCATGAAGTTCGGCTGGCAGGGGCTGCACGCGGAGTATGCCAAGCAGTTCGGTATAGAAACGATCAACTGGCCGCCTAAAGACGTTTAGGAGATAGTGAACGCCATTCGTGAAATCGTCATCCCGAGGCCCGCGTTCTTCGCGGGCCAAAGAACTGTGCAGTTTGGCGGGGGGGGGTGAGCACGTCCTTCGCTGCAAGAGGCGCCTCGCCTCTCGGCCTCACGCGCACGCGCGTCAGGTATTGCAACGCGTCTCTTACTGTAACCCGGCCTCAGCCAGCATCGCGGCAAATTGCCCGCGCGTGCGCATGTCGATCGACTGCGCCACCAGTTTGCCCTCGCGGTTATAGACAAAGCTCTTGGGAATTCCCTCGACAATGAATTCGTCGTTTACCTTTCTCCCGGGATCGAGCAGCACTGGATAACTGATCTTGCGCTCGCTGATAAATGGCGCGACCTTTGCCATCTCTTCGTCGGAAATGGAGAGAACCACAAATCCCTGATCTTTGTACTTGTCGTAGAGCGCCTGCAGGTCGGGCATTTCTTTGCGGCAGGGCGGGCACCACGTCGCCCAGAAATTCACCAGCACTACTTTCCCTTGCAGGTCGTGCAGATGCCATTCCTTGCCTTGCAGATCGGTGAGCGTAAAGTCGGCCGATTGGCGCTTGGCGTCGTCTGCATTCAACTTGGCCATCGCCTCAGCGAACTGCGGATTGTCCGAAGTCGCATCCATGTGCTCGTATTTCACCAGCGAGGCAAGTTCCACATACTTGCCATCCGGTTGCCCCGGCTTTCCCGCGGGAGGCTGCTCGCGCAGCGCCATCGCCAGCGTAGTCGTGACTTCCTGCAGTGTGTCGCGGCCGAAGTCGCCCTCAGTTGAAAGGTTGGCCAAAGCCTCAGCCAGATTCAGTTTATTGGGCACTGCCGGCAGGGCGCGGATGCGGAGCGCCAGGTCCTTGTTCGCGCGGGCTCGCGTGGCGTCATCCAGTTTCCGCAGGCCGCGAATCTGCTCGACGATCGGCTTTTCCTGATCGCTCCATACAATCTTGTCTTGCGCGAATAACGCTGCGCACATCAGCAAGGCTGGCAGGGAATATACGAGTGGGCGGCGCATCTTCGAAATGCGGAACATATTCGGGGACATCGGAAAAGCGTACCGCAAAGGAAGGAACAGCGCCACGATACGAATACGTGGGGCGAAAGACGTGGCCAAGCCAGACGATCAGATGAACATTTCGTCTTGTTGCACGGCTCGCCGCTCGTCGCGGCGATCGCCGTTGCGGCGTCCGCGCCCGGCGAACAGGAACTCCAGTCCCACGGTGATTCCCTGCATCAAGCCGGAAATCTGCCGCACTGGCGAGACGACTGTTTTGTGCACCAGGTCCGAAGTCTGCTCGACCCGATCCAGCGTGCGCGTGAGCAGGTCGTCGGCGCGAATCACTTGCAGCCGCGCCCGATCGACTGCATCGCTCACCGTGGCATCCACGCGCTGTACCTGCGAACGCAGCGTTGTGGTCGACTCCGCCAGATTTTCGACGATGGTCTCAAGGTTGGGCCGAACTTCGCCCAGGAGTTCCTGAGCCTGTTCGACCGTTGGGAGTACTTTCGTTTTCACTTCCGCGGCGAGCGCCTCGATGCGCTCCCCGCTTTTGCGCATTGTGATATACATCGCCAGCAGAATTGCTGCCTGCAGCGAGATCGCAATCCCAGTTAAAGCAATGAACACCGTCAGCTTGTCCATACGCGTGGTCCACCCTGCCACAGCGAACGCCTTGCTCGGACCAAACCCGGCGAGCCCGGCGCCGAAAATCTTCTACAGATTCTTAGGCGCGGTCGTCTCGGCCGTGCGCTCCTGGTAAGCCTGCCGCCCGGCTTCATACGCAGCCCGGAACTGCTCCTTCTGTTGATTCACCACGTCTCGGCCACGCTCGGCCCACTGCGACGCTTGATCGCGCGCTTCCCGTGCGCGATTGCGCACGTAGTCGCGGCCTTCTTCGGCGCGTGCCCGTAACACCTCGCGGGTTTCGCTGCCCGAACGCGGGGCATAGAGAACTCCAGCCAACGCACCCAATCCCAAGCCCGCCAAAAACCAAACAAAACTATTGCCATCATGGTCTGACATGTTTAGACCTCCGCACGTTAGAAGTGCCCAACTCGGATGGTAGCACCCACGATGAGGGAAATACAATTACAGCGGAATGGGTATACGGGAGCAGGGGATACCGCATCCCGATTGAGGGATCGAATTCTACCGGCAGCGCGCTACACCAGGCGTAACAACCTAGCGCAATAATTTGTAGATGACGCCGCAACCTCCGGTCGAGGGGAGGCACGCGGTGTCCCCGCCCGCTGCTGCCGTTCCGTAAATATTGCCCGCTGGATCCAGGTACAGCGCATTCCCAGGCGAGGTGCCGCCGGAACTTCCAAAGGCGCCAAAGCGATGCAGGACCGTCTCCGTCCACTCGCCACTGCTGGTCGGAGACAACTCGAACACGATGCCGGAATTGTTCTTGCCTCCGCCACTCTGAGTTGTGCCGTAGAGATTTCCGGATGTGTCCATGGCTAGCGCCCCTTCTGGATAGTAGCCGTCGTTGGTGTTCTGGGAATTAAAGCTGTGCAGCACCGTGGCATTCCATACCCCGCTCGTATTGGTGAGCATGAAGGCTGCGCCGCTGTGGTACAGGCCCGCGGCCTGGTTTGTGTCGTAAAGA
The DNA here is from genome assembly GCA_035501655.1 of Candidatus Solibacter sp. Classification (GTDB taxonomy): domain Bacteria; phylum Acidobacteriota; class Terriglobia; order Terriglobales; family Acidobacteriaceae; genus Sulfotelmatobacter. Next base: position 26,004 of record DATJVU010000002.1, on the reverse strand, counting down.
TTTCCCGCCGCATCAAAGAACGGGTCTCCCAGGGGATTGAAGCCGGTGGCGTCCGTAAAGGCAAACGCCGTGCTGAAAGTCCAAGTTCCATCTCCGTTCGGAGACAGCTCGTAGATCGAAGTCTCATTGCCTCCGAAAAGATTTCCGTTCTTGTCGAAGACCATGGCAGTTTGCGGCCCGTTGCCTTCGGCGTTGGAGAACTCATGGAGAATAGTGTACGTCCAGCCGCTGGCGCTCGGACTGAGCTCGTAAGCGACGCCCTCACTGAACGAACCACCGTTGTGCGTGCCGCCGTACAGGTTACCCGCCGCGTCGAAAGTCAATCCATAGGATGCGCCAGCGCCGTCGGTGCAGTCGAACTCATGCAGGATGCTTAAATTCCAAAGATAACCCGAGGATGGCGGTGAGACTTCGTATACGTAACCGCAGCTATAGGTTCCGTCTTGCCAGGTTGCTCCGTAGAGATTGCCGGCCGCATCGATGGCCAGTTTGCCGGCCGCAAACGCGCCACGTCCGCCGGGAAGGAACTTGATGACGTGATAGTTCCAGACTCCGCCCTTTGCGGGCGTGAGTTGGTACACCGAACCCCCCGTGACGCCGTAAAGATTGCCGTGCTGATCCGGCGTCAACCCAGACGCGGGAAAACCGGTAGCCTGGGGATCGAACGTGTGTACGATTTGAGTCTTGATCTGTGCGGCTGTCCAGTTGGTCAGTGAGAGGCTTGAAACAACCAGCAGGACGGCAAACACCATCGCAGACGTGATCTTTCCACGGCGCATAACACCTACCTCCATCAGCTATTTTTAGGGGAGAACGACGAGAGTTTCTGCAACTCAGTGGCGCTGAAGTATAGCACGCAGCCTGAAGACCGATTCAAGGAGTAGTCGAACTCATGGCCGATCTTCTCTATGCGCCAATCGTTCGTCTATTCTCTCAGATCGAGGAGACAGTCCAATTCACACAACTCAATCCAAAGAGTTGTGGCGTTATCCGCTTATTTTTGTGGTGCGGCTGGGGTCACCGGAGTCTGTGCCGGCGCCGGCTGGGTCTTCACCGGCTGCGATTTTATCCCCGACAACACGGACGATGGTCCCGTGCGCCTGGAGGCGTAGATCGAGAGCGTAATCGACGTCAGCATGAACGCTACCGCCGACCATGTGGTTGCCTTGGAAAGAGCGCTGGCCGCGCCGCGCGGACCGAATGCCGTCTGGCTACCCTGGCCGCCAAAGGCCGCAGAGATGTCGCCGCTCTTACCGCTCTGCAGCAGCACAACAACGATGATGAAGAAACAAACGATAATGTGAATGGTCGTGACCAGATAAATCATAGAAGTGAAATCACCCTAAACGCGCGTCCGAGCCGTTCTGATTGCCAGTTTCAAGTTCCTGTGGTGTGTTTGGTCCACTAGGAAGGGGAAATTCATGGTGCGGAAGGGGGGATTTGAACCCCCACGCCTTTCGGCGCCACCCCCTCAAGATGGTGTGTCTGCCAGTTCCACCACTTCCGCAAGTCAAATCGATGCTGCCAGACAGCTTCCTAATTATAGCAAAAGGGAAAATCGGACCTCGCCGGCGCGTCTTGTGGTAGTGAACATTCGTGCACCTTGACCCGCCCTAGCCTCGAGACGAAAATTGCTCTGCTCGCGCGGGAACGACCCTGACGCATCCTGTACTAGCCGGATATGCGATGCCGGGATATCCGGAACGCGAAGGAGATCGCTATGAAAATCCCTTGGGCCCTTTCCCTCTCATGCGCGCTGCTCGTTCTGACTGCTGCCGGCGCAAGCGCACAGAAATATACAGTTACCGATCTGGGAGTCCTGGCCGGAAATATCAGCAACGCCGTTGCCATTAACGACTCGGGGCAGGTTGTCGGTGGCTCGTACATCAACAAGCAGACCAGCGTGTATCACGCTTTTCTCTGGACGTCGACCGGCGGCATGAAAGACCTCGGGACTCTGGGTGGACACAACAGTTTCGCTGAGGGCATCAACAATGCCGGTCAGGTTGTGGGCTGTGCTGACCTCAACTCCTCGACCTCGCACGCATTTCTGTGGACGCAATCCGACGGCATGCGGGACCTGGGCAGCCTGGGTGGGAGCAGCTGCGCGTTCGGCATTAACGATAGCGGCCAAGTGATCGGAGTAACAGGCGTGAACAATGACGTAGGCTCCCATGTTTTCGTCTGGAGCGCTTCGACCGGCATGCAGGATATCGACGTGCCCGCTTCCTCGAACACAGTCGGAGCTTCAATCAACGATAGTGGAGAAGCGGTCGGAACCTACTACGACAGCCACACCGGCTACCATGCCTTTTTGTGGACCCAATCCAGCGGGCGGACAGACCTCGGCAATCTCGGCCAGCCGTACGCCACGGCGGGAAGCATCAATTCTTATGGGGAGGTCGTCGGCCGAAGCGAGGCCCTTCCCAACACCACAGTTGCTTATCTGTGGACGCCCCAAGGCGGTATGCGCGGCTTGCCGTCTCCCGCCAAGAGCGTCGATGCGACGGCGAATGCCGTCAGTTCGAGGGGCGTGATTGTCGGGTTCGTTGTGAACCAAAGTGCCCAGCAGCGCGCGACGATATGGCCGAATCCGACAACCGTGCACGATCTGAATACGCTAACCGTCAATTCATCAATTATTCTGCTGATGGCGAACGGGGTGAACCGCAGCGGACAGGTCGTCGGCGTCGGCCGGCTGAAAGTAAACGCCGCGGAAGCGCACGCGTTTCTAGCCACACCAACGAAGTAGATCGGGCGAGTGTCCGCACATGAGCATTTTGTTGCTTTGCGCCGTAAAGGCTTCGATCAATCTGCGGACTTTCGCTGTGGCTGGGCAAGATCGCGACGCCAAGCCGGGTTGAACTCTCCGTTCACAATCATCGTCTCGCTGATCTCGCGGGCTCGCCGATAGCGGTCGATTTCATCCGGCGACACGTCTGCGGGAAGTTCGGCCAGCAAGCGACCCAGTTCTTCGTCGAACATTTGCGTGATGAATTGGGGCGTATGCTTCACGTTGTGCCCTTGCTCGTCTTCGATCCGCACGAAGTCGCGATGCAGGACGCGCTGCGCGATCATCAGGCGGTAGATTCGGTCGGTCGCGAGGTCTTCCATGTATCCGTCGAGCAGACTCGCGCCCCGTCCGCTCAGCACGCCATGGCGGTAACGAATGACGGTTCGCACCGCCGCGCGGGTGCCTTGCATGGTGCGTGTCCCGACCTCCGTCGAGAGCGGCCGCAGATTCGGATAGCGGCTGGCGCTCGCCGGTCTGGATAACAACTGATTTGGGTAAGGGAACTGCGCTACGGCGATTGCATTCTGATCCGGGTGTCCCGTCCACGCGCCATCCATCAGGCAGTCGGCTTCGTTCTTCTTGTCCTTTTCGAGAACCGCCAACGCCCGCGCGTTCAACTCCGCATCTTCGCGGCTGGGATAGAGCGCGGTCATTCCCCCGATCGCCAGAATTCCGCGCCGGTGGCAGATCTCCGCCATGAACTCGCGCAGGTTCTGAAAGAACGCCACGTTGAACGGAATCGTGTTGCGGTCGGGCAGCACCCAATCCGGATCGTCGAGGTTGAAATGGATCAGGCTGGCCATGTAATCCCAGCGGCCCAGATTTAGCCCGAGGATGTGCTCGCGCAGGTTGTAGGCGAACTCCTCCATCTGAAACGCGAGCGGGTGCGACTCCACCAGAGCCATGCACTTGATGTAGTCATGGGGCAGGCCGCGCCACGCCGCCAACGCCTGGAACAGATCGCGCCACCAAAGCGCATCATCAGCCGACTCCGACTTTGGAATATAGAAGCAGAGAGGATGGCTCAACTCCGCAGGATCGACGCCATAGAAGACCCGCGCCACGTCAAAGAGTGACGCCGAAACCAGTTCGCCGGGAATCAAGCCGGCCTGATTCAAATGCAGTCCCCGGGGCCGCGTGAAAATCACCGTGCTTCCCGGTTGAATCGAAACTGTGCGGTTGCGCTTTTCGTCGAAATAGTTGAGTTGCCCGCGCAGGCACGCCAGAACGTTTGCGATTCCTGCTTCGAGGTGCGACCACTCATTCACGCAGGAATCCTCCAGATCGAGCATCACGCCCGGCGCCCCGGAGTTCAGCATCTTGACACACAATTCGCCGTCATCGGCCGGTCCGGTCATCTGATTGCGCTGGTCGCGGCACCACTCCGGCAGCGTAACTTTCCATCCGTTGCGCACCGCGTCGGAAGGAAAGTGATGTGCGGGCTTGTTACCCTCCAGCGACTCCTGCAACACCTCGAGTCGTCGTGTCGCCAGTTTCCGCTGCCGCGGCGTGAACCGGCGGTGCAGGGGAAGAAAGAAATCCATGAATCCCGCGGGCAGGTCGCGGAAGGGATCGAAATCATCCGGCGCGGCGTTCCGCGGATTGGCCAGAGTGCCGGCTTCCGCCGCAAGGGTAAAGATCGAAGACATCGTGGGCTCCCAGGGAGAGAGAATCGCATGTTCAATATATCGAACACTAATTCACCATGCTGTGCGATGCTAGGCCAGCCCACAGCGGAGGTCAAGATTCGTGTTCAATAAGCGGAACATGCATTCGCTTTGTTGGACATGTAAGGTTTTGCTACCATAACGATTCGGCATGACTTCCCGCACGGAATCCCCTTCGGTCTCAGTCGAGCGCGCCCTCGCCATTCTCGAGGCTGTGGCGCAGGAACCGGACGGCCTCTCCAACGCAACGATTAGCCGCAAGCTTCAGATTCCAAAGAGTTCCGCCAGCTACATCCTGCGCACGCTGGAAGCTCAGCACTACCTCAACCGGGAGGAGGCGACTGGCAGATATCGCGTCGGCCTGAAGATTCTCAGCTTGAGCCGTGGAGCGCTCAGCGGCCTCGACGTGCGCGAGGTCGCGCTGCCCATCATGCGGCACCTGATGGAGAAGACGAGTCTCACCTGCCACCTGGCCATTCTGGACGGGCCCGACGCCGTCTATATCGAAAAGGTCGAACCGCCGGGCTTCATCCGCATGGATACGTGGGTCGGCCGCCGCATGCGCGTGCACGCCACGAGCGTCGGCAAGGCCCTGGTTGCGCACATTCCGCAAGAGAGACTGGAGCGGATTCTTTCTGAGAGCGGTATGGAGAAGCGCACGGCCAAGACGATTACCACCCAGCCAAAACTGCTCAAGGAATTAGAGAAGGTTCGCACGCAAGGCTATGCGGTCGACGACGAAGAGAACAATATCGGCGCACGCTGCGTGGGCGCGCCCGTTTTCAACCAGCACGGGCAGATCGAGGCCGCAGTCGGCCTGAGTGGAACCGTGAACCAGGTAAATCCCCAGACCATGGCCCGCATCGTGGACGCATTAAAAGATGCGGCAAGGCATGTTTCGATGCAACTCGGCTACCGCGCTCCGCGGCGGAACGTCAGCGGGTAGTCTGTTTCCGCGTTCTGGCGGTACTCGCGCCAGATGATCATGCGCTGGCTTCCTGATCAGCAATGACCAACCACGATTCCACTCGCGAAATTGTCCAGTACTACGGAGACGCCGACGAAGCCTCCCGCCTCCGGTCCGGATGGTTCCGGCTCGAACACGCCCGCACGCAGGAGTTGATTCTCCGCCACCTGCCGGCCGCGCCGGCCACCATCATCGACGCCGGAGGCGGTGGTGGCGCCTACGCGGCCTGGCTCGCAGCCCGCGGATATCAGGTTCACCTCATCGATCCCGTGCCCAAGCATGTGGAACAGGCGCGAGCCGCATCCGGTACGCAGCCCGATCACCCACTTGCCTCAGCCGAGATCGGTGACGCCCGCCAGCTTCGCTTCCACGACGCATCTGCTGACGCAGTTTTGCTCCTGGGCCCTCTTTATCACCTCGTTGAAAAAGAAGATCGACTGGCTTGCCTTCGCGAGGCCCGGCGCATCCTCCGCCCCGCAGGCCTGGTCTGGGGCGCCGGCATTAGCCGCTTCGCATCGTTGCTGGACTCGCTTTCGCACTGCTTTTTCGATGATCCCCACTTCGCACCGATCCTCTCGCGCGACCTCGAGGACGGTCAGCATCGCAATCCCACTGGCAATCCCGTCTATTTCACCGACGCCTACTTTCATCGCCCCGGCGAACTTTCGCGCGAATTCCTCGCCGCTGGATTTCAGGTATTAGAGATCGCAGCCATCGAAGGCCCCGCCTGGCTGGCGCGAGACTTCGACCGCCTGTGGAATGATCCCGCGCAGCGCGAGCGCCTGCTGGCGGCAGTGAGGAAAGTAGAGCGCGAGCCATCCGTGCTGGGCGCCAGCTCGCACATCATGGCCATCGGCCGAAAAGTAGCATAACGAGCGAGGCCACCCGACGGCGATCAACGCAGATTCTCGGGCTGCGCCGAGAACATCTAGGCGGCTGAGACCGCAGCCGGGTGGTACGCGAATTGATCGACCATCGGGTTTACCAGCCGCTCCATGTCGTACCAGTTCATGCGCATCAACTCGCGATGCGAGCCCGCGCTGAAGGTGATTTCTTCATATTCTGCGAGGCTGGCGTCGGCATAGACGGGCATGTCGTAGAGATTGCCAAAGGGAGGGATGGCGCCGGTTTCGCAATCGGGAAAGGCGTCTTTGAACTCGCTCTCTGCCGCAATCTCTACCGTACGTGCGCCGGTCAGATGCTTCACTCGCTCCAGATCCACATGACACGATGCTGGAACCACCACCATCGCCAGCACTCCGTCAATCTTGACGATTACAGTCTTGGCCAGCTTTCTGCCCGAAAGGTGAACGATCGCGGCAACTCCTTGGGCGGTGTATGCCAGCGAATGAGAAATTACCAGATATTTGACTCGGTGTGAGTCGAGGAATTCACGAAGCTTGGTCAGCGGCATATGACCTCCTCGTTGCCATGACAGCCATGACAGAAGGGTTGACAGGAAGTAATAGAAGGCCGTCGCGTGCCTACTACTCTGTGCGACTAGATCGTATGCCGGCTGATTGGAAATAGTCTGTGACTGCGGTCACCAGTCTGAGTGCGGGAACCACTCGAGCCCATGACCCTTACTTCAACAGCGAACTTTTGCCATGCAGGTTTGCCATCCACACTCCCTGATTGAAGCTGGCGTCGTACCAGGACCCCACGAGGGTTGAGCCGTCCGCAGAAATCGCCAGTATGCCGCTCAGAACCGTCCCGCTGGGAATGACCGCTCCGTTGCGCACCAGCGCAGCCCGCAGCCAGCGCATACCCGTCTTCTGGCTCCAGATAAACGGCTGGCTCGTCCAGGTGAAAGGATTGATGCTCGCACCAATCACGACGCCGGCATCCGAGACTCCAATCGCCACGCTCTGATCGGTCGTGTTCCCCGTCAGCACGCCCAGCGGAACCAGGCCTGCCGCGTCTGTGTAATAGAACGCACGGCCATTCCCGGTACTGTCCGGAGCCTGCCCGACGATCTGCTTTCCATCTGTACTCACTCCAATGGCCTCGCCCGGTACGTCGCCCAAAAAAAGATCGGTGGCGCCATTGATCCAGCGCACCGGACGGCGAAAGCCCTGCGTTGGATCTTCATAGAAGCCCACGATCGTCGATCCATCGGCAGAAATATTGGTGGCACGGCTGCTCGCATTCGCCGGATGCCCAAGTCCCACCATGCCGCCTTGTTGTGTCCACTTGAATCCTTCGGCGCCCGGGCAGTACCACGCCAGCCCAACGACAATTGAGCCATCGCCACTTACGCTCCACGCGTCGCCCCAACTCTCGTCCAATGTGCAGCCCTCGGCGGGATGACCCAGATTGATCCAGCCCGTCGCCTGCTGCCACATCGCCGGGTTCGCATTGCCGTCGTCGCCGGTGCGCCCGGTCACAATGGTGTTCCCATCGGCGGAAATTCCAATTGAAGAGTTGAACAAATCGCTGGTGCCCAGGTCGACGAATCCGCCGGTGGCAGTCCAGCGGAAGATCTCGCCGCCATAATTCGCCGCCATCGCCTTGCCGTTCTTCGAGAGTGCGAGGTTCACCCAGGTCGGCGCGACTGGACTTGCGATCAACTCGAACTTCACCTGAGCCTCGGCAGAAGCGGCAACGCATACCAGTGCCATTGACGCCAGTCTTACCAGCCACTTTTTCATAATCGAATTTTCCCCGGAGCAAGCCCGGCGTACGATCCCGGGCAGATTTTTTGGATGGGCCGTTTCCTCTGCGGATGTTGAGCCGTGTAAACCCGGCGTCTGCAAGAGTCTCAAAACGGCGTGAGAAAGGCCGGGATCACGTTAATCGATTACGTGCACGCTGTCAACGATTAAATGCCGCGCCAGTCGTGGCTCAGATAATCACGCGGGGTGGAGGGGCAGGCTGCGTCCGGGGCTCGATTTAGCGCAGGCCACCTAGTACTTAACGATCGCGGCGAATGATTTGGGATCGAGCGACGCGCCGCCGACCAGGGCCCCGTCGATTTCTTCCTGCGCCATAAGCGCGGACGCATTCTCCGGTTTCACCGATCCGCCATAGAGAATTCGCAGCTGCCCGGCAAACTCCTCGCCGAAAATTCCCTTCGCCTCGCGACGGATGACTGCATGCGCCTCGGCCGCCAGCTCCGGCGTCGCCGTCTTTCCCGTGCCGATAGCCCACACCGGCTCGTAAGCGACCACCAGCTTCGCAGCTTTCTTGGCGGAGATGGCATGAAAGGCGCGCACACATTGCCGGCGCAGAACATCATCAGTCAACCCCGCTTCGCGTTCTTCCAGCACTTCACCCACGCAGCAGATCGCTGTCAAACCGCTTTCCAGAGCGGTCTTCAACCGCAGATTGACCGTGTCGTCGGTCTCGCCGAAATACTGCCGCCGCTCCGAGTGGCCCACGATCACGTGGGTCACTCCCAGACAAAGCAGCATAGGCGCAGAAATTTCGCCCGTGTACGCTCCGTCGGCCTTCCAGTGGACGTTCTGCACGCCCACGGCCACGCTCGATCCCTTCGCTGCATCCAGGGCCGCGGCTACGTCTGTGTAGGGCGGGCAAACCACGATCTCGTCGCGGTCATGACTCTTTACCAGGGGCAAGAACTCTCGGAAATACGCTCCAGTTTCATCGGGAGTCTTGTACATCTTCCAGTTTGCCGCCATCATTTTTTTTCTCATGAATGAGCCTTTTCAATGCGGAATGAAGTATCGCCTTTTGCCAGCTTTTCGGCGGCACGCCCGTAGGAGCGCACCGTGGATGAGTCGAACAGGACGAAGCGCACGAGCTTTACATGCGTCGATGATTTCAGCGCTTCGATCGCGGCGGCAATCGCCACCGGCGCCGCTGCGCTCACCGGATATCCATAGGCCCCAGTCGAGATCGCTGGGAATGCAAGCGACGCGAGCGAGTGTTCGTCCGCCAGCCGGATCGATTCCCGATGGCAACTCGCCAACTTCTCCGCCTCGCCATGTTTTCCGTCGCGGTAAATCGGACCGACGGTATGAATCACAAATCGCGCCGCCAATTGTCCACCGGTGGTGATGACTGCCTCGCCCGCAGGCAATCTCCCGACTCTTCCAACAATCTTCCGGCATTCGTCCAGGATCGCGGGACCACCCGCGCGATGAATGGCGCCATCCACACCGCCTCCGCCGAGCAGAGAAGAGTTGGCGGCGTTCACGATCGCATCCGTTGTCTCCCCAGTGATGTCAGCTGGCCCGTGAATTTCGATGATCTGTTGATCGCCCAACAAGAGTCGCATGGCGTAACTGTCAATTTGTAATAACTCCAATTACGGATCAATCCAGGACTGGCAACTGCCCACCGAGCGCGGCGCTACTTCTTGTTCGTCAGCGCCTCGACTCCCGGTAGTTTTTTCCCTTCCAGGAATTCCAACGATGCCCCGCCGCCGGTTGAGATGTGCGTGATCTTGTCGGCCACATTCGCGGCATGGACAGCCGCAACCGAATCGCCCCCGCCGACGATCGAAACCGCGCCGCCATTGTCGGCCACCGCGTTGGCAACCTTGAAAGTTCCTTTTGAGAAGCCCGGAACTTCGAACACGCCCATTGGCCCATTCCACACGATAGTGCGCGCGGTCGATATTTCCTCCGAGAACAACTCGACGGTTTTCGGCCCGATGTCGAGCGCCATCTTGTCGGCTGGAATCGGCCAACCTTCGCCGACCTGTTGAATCACAGCGTTCGGGTCCGGTTTGGTCGCAACCACATGATCGACCGGCAGCAGGAATTTCAGGTTGCGCTTCTTCGCCTCGGCCAGCAGATTCTTGGCGAGATCAATCTTGTCGGCTTCCAGCAGCGACTTGCCTATCTCCTGGCCTTGCGCCTTCAGGAACGTGTAAGCCATGCCTCCGCCGATGATCAGCGCATCCACTTTGTCCATCAGGTTCTCGATCACGCCAATCTTGTCGCTGACCTTCGCGCCGCCCAGAATCGCCACGAACGGTTTCTCGGGATGCTCCAGCGCCTTGCCCAGATACTTGAGCTCCTTTTCCATCAGCAATCCGGCGGCGGATTCTTTCACGAAGTTGGTGATGCCCGCGGTCGATGCGTGCGCACGATGCGCCGACCCGAACGCGTCATTCACGTAGTACTCGGCCAGCTTCGCCAATTGCTTCGAGAAGCTCTCGTTGTTTGCTTCCTCTTCGGCGTGAAAGCGCAAGTTCTCGAGCAGCAGCGTCTGCCCTTTCTCCAGTTGCGTCGCGACCTCTTCCGCTTCGGGCCCAACGCAATCGGGGCAGAAGCCGACGTTTTCACCGCGCGCCAGTTCCTTGTCGAGCAGCATGCGCAGCCGCTCGGCCACAGGCTTAAGGCTCATTTTCGGATTGGGCTTGCCCTTCGGCCGCCCCAGGTGCGAGGCCAGAATCAGACGCGCTCCGTGGCGCAATGCATATTCAATGGTGGGCAGCGTCTCGCGAATGCGCGTGTCGTCCATCACCCGCCCATCTTCGAGCGGCACGTTGAAGTCGACCCGCATGAAAATGCGGTTCCCGTTGAGGGGTAAATCACGAATCGAAAGCTTGGACATGGCTGGAGTCCTCTAGCAGGGAGATAAGGTATGTGGCGCGGGCGCCCTCGCCCGCGCAAGTATGAAGCTTGGTTGAAAGCCCGCGCGAGCGAGGGCGCCCGCGCTCCATCGAATTACAGGCCCTTACCGATCATGTAGTTGAGTAAATCGCGCACGCGGCTGGAGTATCCCCATTCATTGTCATACCAGGAGATCACCTTCACGCAGTTGCCGCCCACTACCATCGTGCTGGGCGCGTCCACGATCGAAGAGCGGCTGTCGCCCTTGAAATCCGACGAGACCAGTTCGTGCTCCTCATAACCCAGGTAGCCCTTCAACGGCCCACCCTCTGCTGCTTTTTTCAAAGCCGCATTCACTTCTTCCTTGCTCGTCTTCTTCTCGACCCACACCACCATGTCGACGACGGAAACGTTTGGCGTGGGCACGCGCATCGAGAATCCATCGAGCTTGCCCGCCAATTCCGGAATCACCAGCTTCAACGCCTTGGCCGCTCCGGTCGAAGTCGGAATCATGTTGAGCGCCGCTGCCCGTGCCCGCCGCAAATCCTTGTGCGGGAAGTCCAAAATTACCTGGTCGTTGGTGTAGGAGTGAATCGTCGTCATGGTGCCGCTGACGATCTTGAACTCATCGTTAATCACCTTCGCCACTGGCGCCAGGCAGTTCGTCGTGCAGGAAGCGTTCGAAATTACATGATGCTTCGCCGCGTCATACTTTTCGTGATTCACGCCAAGCACGACCGTCACGTCTTCATTTTTCGCCGGAGCTGAGATGATGACCTTCTTCACCGGTCCACGCAGGTGCTTCTTGGCATCGTTCGCATCGGTGAAGCGTCCAGTGGACTCGATCACGATCTGCGCGCCGACCGACTCCCAGGGCAGTGCCGCCGGATCTTTTTCCTTGAAGACTTTGATGGTCTTGCCGTCGACGGTAATGCTGTCCGGTCCGGCCGTTACCTGGTTCGGCAGATTGCCCAGCACGGAGTCATACTTCAGCAGGTGGGCCAGAGTCTTGGGCTCTGTCAGATCATTGACCGCTACGAACTCCAGGTTGGGATCCTTAAGCGAGGCCCGCAGCACGTTGCGGCCGATGCGTCCGAATCCATTGATACCGACTTTGATTGCCATGTTTCCTCCAGAGATTTATGAGGCCATACTCAGATTAGGTTGACGGTTGAGTGGTAAACCAATGATGTTAGCAGGGAAGTGGAATCGCCGTAAATGAATGCAGCACCTTCGTTCAGTCGCAGAGTTCCAATCACGGAATCCCACACCAAACAAGCGGAGCCCCGGACGCCTCGTCCGGGGAGGAGTCAAGTATGTCGCGTGCGACATCACCACAAGTTTCAACGTAAAGATGCCTGCCGTTCCGCGGACGATCTATATCTGCCCCTCCCAAATCATGTTGAATACGTCTGCGCACGATTCCTGTGACCGCAATCACACTCCCCAGCGATCATTGTCACCGACCCCAGATCACAGTTCTCCTTTAATAGGGTAGCGGCAGAAAGGATGCTAAGCGGCGCCCTTGCTACCCGATCCCCACGACAAAGAGGCCGGCGATGATTAACGACGACGTTGTGAAATGCCCGCTTTGCCAAGGCTTTACACACATACAGAACCCTGAACTGCTGGCGGCCCTGCACCATCCCCAAGTGCGCGAACAGGTAGAAGCCTTCGTAGTGGAGTTGCTGAAGACTCCACTCGAACCGGCAGTAGCCGGCGCCGCAAACGCCACGCGCAATTTTCAGAAAGACGTCCACAGTTGGAACCCTTTGGTGCCGATGTGGCGTAGGAGTCCCAAGGAGTGACACGGAAGACCTGGCGTTCCTAAGCAAGGTCGAAGCAGGCACTCGGGCCTCGCCAGTTTGCTGGCTTCCGGTAGGGTTTCCGGCGGGGTTTCAGGTAGAGAGATAAGCGGAGGACGCCATGACAATTACCAAGCAACAGGCTCTTGACTATCACCAGGGCCAGCGCCCCGGCAAAATCGAAGTTACTCCCACCAAGCCTTGCCGCACGCAGCGCGACCTCAGCCTCGCCTATACGCCCGGCGTGGCAGAGCCCTGTCTCGAAATCGAAAAGAACCCGCACGACGCCTACAAATACACCGGCCGCGGCAATCTGGTCGCAGTCCTGAGTAACGGCACTGCCGTACTCGGTCTCGGCGATATCGGTGCTCTCGCGGGCAAGCCGGTTATGGAAGGCAAGGCCGTGCTCTTCAAGCGCTTTGCCGATGTCGATGTCTTCGACATCGAAGTCAACAGCAAAGATCCCAAAGAGATCATCAAACTGTGCCAGTTACTCGAGCCCACTTTCGGCGGAATCAATCTCGAAGACATCAAGGCTCCCGACTGCTTCGAGATCGAAGCGACACTGCGCCAGACGATGAAGATTCCCGTCTTCCACGATGACCAGCACGGCACCGCCATTATCTCCGGCGCGGCCCTGCTCAACGCGCTCGAAGTGGCAGGCAAAGATATTTCCAAAGTCCGCGTGGTCTTCAACGGAGCCGGAGCCGCAGGCATCGCCTGCGCCGAACACTACGTGCGCCTGGGTGTCAAACGCGAGAACATCATTCTCTGCGACACCAAAGGGGTAGTTTTCAAAGGCCGCGCCAGCGGGATGAATCCCTACAAAGAGCGCTTTGCCCAGAACACTCCGCTGCGCACACTCGCGGAAGCGCTGGTTAACGCCGACGTCTTCGCCGGACTCTCGGTCAAAGGCGCGATCACGCAGGATATGGTCCGCTCCATGGCGCCTAATCCCATCGTCTTCGCCATGGCGAATCCGGATCCGGAAATCACCTATGACGAAGCCAAGGCTGCCCGTCCGGATGTGATCATCGCCACCGGCCGCTCCGATTATCCCAACCAGGTCAACAACGTTCTCGGGTTCCCATTTATCTTCCGCGGAGCGCTCGACGTCCGCGCCACTGCCATCAACCAAGAAATGGAGCTTGCCGCCACCCGTGCCCTCGCCGCCCTTGCCAAAGAAGATGTTCCCGACTCCGTCTGCCGGGCTTACGGTGTGCCGCGTCTGAACTTCGGCCGCGAATATCTCATTCCCAAGCCTTTCGATCCGCGAGTCTTGATGTGGGAGGCTTCCGCCGTTGCGGAAGCCGCCATGCGCTCGGGAGTTGCGCAGGAGCCCGTCGACCTGGTCAGTTACCGCGCGCAACTCGAGCGCCGCCTGGGCAAGGCTTACGAAGTCTCACGCACCATGATCCACAAGGCGCAGGCCAATCCGCGCCAGGTTGTCTTTCCCGAGGGTGACAACGAAAAAATCCTGCGTGCCTGCCGTGCCGTGGTGGATGAACGCATCGGCAAGCCGATTCTTCTCGGCGATGCCACGGAGATTCAGACGCGCGCGCGCGAGTTCGGCGTCGATCTCGAAGGCATGCAGATCGTTGATCCCGCCGCCTCCGCGCATCGCGAAGCCTACGTCGACGAACTCTTTCGCCTGCGGCAGCGCCGCGGCGTGACTCTGCGCGAAGCCCAGACACTCATGCAGAACCGCAACGTCTTCGGCTCCATGATGGTTCATATGGGCGATGCCGATGCTCTCGTCTCCGGCGTGACCCAGCACTTTCCCGATACGATTCGTCCGGCGCTGCAGATCGTGCGCATGCGCGAGGGCCTGCACCGCGTCTCCGGCTGCTATGCGGTCATCACGCGGAAAGGCGACGTCTTCTTTCTCGCCGATACCAGCGTGAACATAGAGCCCACAGCCGCCGACCTCGTTGAAATCGCGCTCTGCACCGCGCACATGGCTCGACGCTTCGACGTGGTTCCGCGCGTCGCATTCCTCTCCTTCTCCAGCTTCGGCGCCGTCGATCATCCCATCTGCACCAAAGTGCGCAAGGCTGTCGAGGCGGTCAAGTATGCCGATCCAACTCTCATCGTCGACGGTGAAATCATGGCCGACGAAGCATTGTCACCGGATTTAATCGCAGAGCTTTATCCCTTCAGTGCGCTCAAAGGCGGCGCCAACGTCCTCATCTTCCCCGATCTCGCGTCCGCCAACATTGCCTGCAAGTTTGCCGCGAAGATCAGCGGTGCGGAATTGATTGGCCCGATCCTGATGGGGATGAGCCGCCCCGTGCACGTCCTGCAGCGGACGGCGACCGTGGAAGAGATCGTGAACGTCGCTGCCATCGCGGTGGTGGATGCGCAGGAGAACGACACATACCATCACACGAGTGTTCATGTATCGACAGAACCGGAATTAGTCGGAGAAGACTGATAAATTCAAGACGCACCCGTGACAAAACTCGCTGCTCTGGTTGGTAATCTGTACACGGGATTGTTCCTCGCTTGGTTCACTGTCTGAGGTCCAAGGTCTGAGGTCCGACGCCCGACGTTCGCGTGCCGGAGGCACGCATCCATGTCCACACTCTGGAACTCGCGCTACGCGCAACGCACGCTCGGAGTCAAAAGCTCCGCGATCCGCGAACTGCTCAAGGTCACCCAACGGCCCGAAATTATCTCGTTCGGCGGCGGCCTTCCCGCGCCCGATGTATTCCCGGTGCAGCGCTTTGAAGAAGCCTGCCACAAAGTTCTCTCCGAACATGGCGCGCAGGCGCTGCAGTACGGAACCACCGAGGGCTACGAGCCATTGCGCGAGATGATCGCCCGCAACATCGCACGCTATGGCATTCGCGCCAAAGCCGACAACGTCCTCATCACCGCCGGTTCGCAACAGGCTCTCGATCTCATCGGCAAGCTGCTCATTAATCGCGGCGACCGCATTCTGTGCGAAGCTCCTACCTATCTCGGCGCGCTTCAGGCTTTCAATGTTTACGGCGCACAATACGTTCCCATTCCTGTTGACGAAGATGGGATGCGCACCGAGCAACTCGATTCCAGCCTGCGTGCCGGTCCGAAGTTCATGTATGTCTTGCCAAACTTCCAGAATCCCGCCGGCGTCACGCTCTCTGAAGGACGCCGCCATGAATTGATCCTTCTTGCTGACAAATACGGCATCCCGATCGTCGAAGACGATCCCTACGGCCAGCTTCGCTACGAAGGCGAGCATCTCACGCCGCTGGTTGTGCTCGACCGTGACAATCTGCGCCGCGACAACGGATTCACGCTGGGCAACGTAATCTACCTGAGCACCTTCTCGAAGACGCTCGCTCCCGGCATCCGTCTCGCCTGGATGGTGGCTCCTGAAGACGTGATCAGCAAGCTCGTACAACTCAAGCAGGCCACCGACCTGCACACTTCGACTTTTGCCCAGTACGTCGCCTATGAAGTCGCGCGCGACGGTTTTCTCGACCAGCACGTTAAGCTGATTCGCCAGGTTTATCGCGAGCGGCGCGACGCCATGCTGCGGGCTCTGGAAGAACATTTCCCGCCCGAAGTCACCTGGACTCATCCCAAGGGCGGCCTCTTCCTCTGGGTCACCATGCCGGAAGGAACCGACTCGGAGTCGCTGCTGCGGACAGCGCTGGCTCAGAATGTAGCCTTTGTCCCGGGCGACAGTTTCTACGCCAACAACGGCGCTGAAGGGAGCCGCCACATGCGGTTGAACTTCTCGCACTCGCACCCGGATCAGATTCGCGAGGGCATTCGCCGCCTCTCCATCGCCGTAAAGACACAGCTCCGCACCCACGCTTTGCGCTAGGACACTTCAGCTACTGGCGCAGGCCGCGGGAATCGATCGTTAACTGTGGCTAACTTGCTGCATCCACAGGCACAAAATCGGTGACCACCATCACGGCGCGATCCCGCAACAAAGGTTGAAATGCCGTTAGGGGGCATTTCTGGCCCCAATGCATTATCGAGGTCCCAGTGACTACCAGCAAATCGATCCAGGAATGCTGCACCCATTTCAAGAAAGTCGGTTTCTCCGCGTCGGCAAGAGTCAGGATTTATGGCGAAGAATTTGAAGTACTGTCCGACCCGTTCGCAATGGGTGAGGGCGTAGCCGTGCACGTGCGCTCGCGGAAAACCGCGGTGACTCGGATACTCCAGCTGCCCGCAACCATGGTGCCGAGAGCGGCACAGCACCTGCCGCGCGCCGCGTGAGAGAGTATCCAAACACTTCTATCACCCTGAGAGGTTTCTGCCCCGGCCTAGCCGAAGGAAAACCGCAATCGGGGGATTCCGCTTTTCGTCGTCACCTAGCTAGTCGGTCGGCAGCACAACTGGTTCTGGACCCTTCCACAGCGCAACGTGTGATCTCGCGCACACGTTTTCGTGACGCCTCGCACCGTCTTTTTCGACCATTCGCGCCACACTGAATCAGCCCGTAAGCCTGTGATTCCTCTCGACTGGGAGGTGACTTCATGTCCGCTACGATCATGATCGCCCTCGCCACGCTTGTTCTCGCAGCGGCGTTTTTCGTCTGGCGCGCTGTACCCGCCGTTCGCGACTACTTCAGCTATCGCGGCAAGCGAATTGTCACCTGCCCGGAGACGCACCGCCCCGAAGCCGTCGAGGTCAACGCGAAGGAAGCCGCCGTGGGCACTTTTCTCTACGAGCCGACGTTTCGCCTGCGCGACTGCTCGCGTTGGCCAGAGCGCGAGGACTGCGGCCAGGAGTGCCTGAAGCAAGTCGAGATCGATCCGCAAAACTGTCTGGTCTGGAACATGGTTGCCAAGTGGTACGAAGGAAAGGTCTGTGTGTTCTGTCGCAAACAATTCGATCCGCTACGCCATCTGGATCATGCGCCCGCGCTCCTCACTCCGGAGCACACCACGCTCGAGTGGAAGCGAGTTCGTCCGCAGGATCTGCCGGAAATTTTCGCGACCCACCGCCCCGTGTGCTGGAACTGCCACGTCACCGAGACGTTCCGCCGCTTGCATCCCGAGTTGGTGGTCAATCGGGAACCGGAACTGAAGCGCGTCCGCTAGCGCGCATTGTCAGTCTGAAGACAAGCTCAGATTGAGCAAACCGAATCCTGCTTGGACTCGGCGATTAGGGTTCTTCTACGCTAGCGCCCGCCTCGTGCTTTTTCCTGCCGAATAGCTTGCGATGGATATCCGGCCAGAACTCGTCGAACACGCCACCGGCCATGCCATACGCCAAAGCAATCGTGGATCGGCTGAGAGTGAGGCCGATCCCACGATCGTCCTCATAATTCGGAATCGCGGGAGTCGTGGCCGTCGCCGGCGTAGTCGAGATTAGGGTCCTGCCGGGATAGTACAGGTTCGATATGGCTCCGCTGGTAAAGGAGCCCAGGATGCTGCTCCAGTTAACAACGTGTTTGCCCTTGTCGTCGTGGCACCAGAACTCCTGCCTTGCTCCAAAGAACAAGCGGTGTGCGACGCTGTGGCCTTCCCCCAGGCGAAAGTAGCGCGGATCCTGCTTGAGAAGGCTCGGATAGAAATAGTTGCTAAAAAATCCGCTGGAGGCGCTGTCCGCCAGCGACGCGCCGTAGCGCTTGCCGTAACCGGCCGCGCCTTGACCGTAGGCAGGGAATTCGTTATTTGCCTGGCTCAGGCCCGCTTGCAGCCCGATAATCCCCAGGGTGACCGGATCCATGGTTGCTTTGGCAAACAGGTGGAACTTTTCTCCCGAAGTCAGTGGCGAAGCATCCTGCCGGCTGGTAACCGCGAATTGCGGCAGTACTCCAAGCACGCGTTGGGACTGCTCTTGCTTCTCGATTTGCTTTTCTTCCTCTGACTTGGCTTTGGGATCGGTCTGAGTTTGAGGCAGCGGAGCCGAAGGCGCAGGACTCGCGGACGGCGGAGTCTGTTGAGCCCAAGACGGAAAGGCAAAAAGCATCGCAAGCACTGGGACAACCAAAAACCGCGTTACATATCTCGCAGGCAAATTGCCTCTCCTTGAACCGAATTCGTCTCTCAATCGGGCGGAGCAAATTCATATACTGCTCCCAAACGAAACCACCTTACTACTGCAGTTCACGGGTGGCGATGCAGTACGTGCGTAGCGATATCGGGCCAGAACTCACGAAAAACGTTGGTCAGCGCATCGCGACCCATCGCCCAGCCGTACTTTACGGCGAGGGCGCCGGCGGTGCGATCGTGGCTCGGGTAGTAACTCAAGGAGACACCCTGGGCGATAGCGCGCCCGAACACTTCGGATGCGTTGAAGCTGTCATGCCCGTGGTAGTTGGGGGTGATGAGAATCCGGGATGCTGCGTAGATGCCGCGTTTGAAGAACTCGCCCTCGCCCTTGGCGAAGTAACGTTCGTCCTGATGAAACACCGTGGGCAGGGCAAAGATGACTAAATAGTTTCCATCCGTCTTGTCGAGATATCCCCGCCAGTAGTACCTGCCGTATCCCCCTATCCCTTTGCCCAACTGTGGGTGAGCGTTCGACGCCTCAGCCAAACCCGAAGTGATGCCCACGAAGATGAACGAGGAGTAGTCGAAGCTGTTTTTGGTCGCGATGATGAATGCCTGCTTCGGCGTCGGCGGCGGGGGAATTGCCCCGGCGCTGACGGCACGGTAGTTCGGCATGATGCCTAGAATCCGCTTCGGTTGCTGCTTCGAAACAGGAACCTCCTGGATCGAGGGTTTCGCGGCGTCTGGCTTCGGCGAAGCGTCGGAAGGGTTCTGACTAGTTGACGGAGCCTGCGGCGGAGATGGGTTGGTGGCGTCCGGGGCCGACGGCGACGACGCCTGCTCCTGCGCCGCGCCGAGCACGGACGACAAAACAGTTAGCGCAACGCAAGCCCACATCTTTGCGGTGAACCGACTAGACAAGAATTCCCCCATGCACAGAGGTTGATGAATGTCCGAAGGAAATTGTTGCCATTCTAACAGTCCCTCCGGCGCACGGTTAGCGGCCCGCCGTCTTTTAGACTCTTTTACGAAGCGCTGGCAGGCATCCAATCAAACCTTCGACGTTGTACTCCGCGTGCTAAAAGTGGAAGCCAATCTCCGCGGTCAGCGCGCGCGGCGTCACATAGTGCGTGCCGCTGAAAGTAGAAAGGAAGTTGTAAAGCGCGTACTTGTTTGTGATGTTGATCGCCGTCAACTGCAGGCTGACCTTGTACTTGTCGCCACGGAACACATTGTCGTGTCCGACGGCTATATCAAACAGGTTGCGCGGCGCGATGCGCGGCGGATTGTGGTCGTCGTTTTCCGTACCTGCCGCGGGTATCCGCACCAGACTCGAGGTGAACTGGGAGGCCGCGCAGGAGTCCGGTAACGGCGTCGTCGGAGTCGCGCGCACGCCGGCGCAGACCAGGCCGGCCTGGAACTCCTGATCTGCCGTAAACCCGCTGCCGGCCAGGTCGACAATACTGCTGGAATCCGCGAACGGCACGGCCCCCGCCACAAGCCCGCTGTCGTATCGCCAGTTGAATCCCATCCATGGGCCCCGGTTCCAGGGCTGGTATTGAAAATGGGTGGTCATGTTGAACTTCTCGTCGTGGTCGATGCGGAAGACTCCGCCGCCACCAGACGGCGTCGCTCCCGCACCACCCAGTTGCGGCTCAAAGAAACGGGCTGCGACGCTGGAAAAAACCATCAATGCCGAGAATCCATGGTAGTTCGGCACGCTCACGCGTCCCGCAAATCCCGGGATTTTCGATCGTTCCCACTCGATGGGGAAGGTGATGGGTGTTGCTCCCAGGATGCTGAAGTCGTACGCGCCATGCGTGTACTTCCAGATGTACTCGCCGGAGAATACGAGATAGCGTCCGAATGCCTGCTGAATGCCGGCATGGAACTCGTTGCGCCACCCGGGCGTCAGCGGATTCTGTCCCGAGGTCGCGCACCCCAGCAACGGATTCAGCACCGCGTCCCCACAGCCGACGCTCGCCAGTACCAAATTCTCATTGAAAGGAGTTTCCAGCACGCGCGCATAGGATGCGCGCAGTACCGTGTTCGTCTTCTTGATGTTGTAGGCCACACCCAGCCGGGGTTCGGCTTCGCGGTGAGTAGTGAGGCCATCGTAGAAGTCGCCTCGAAGCCCGAGATTCAACGCCCAGTTTCCTTTTGTGATCGCGTCTTGCAAGTACAGTGAGAGCTCTTTTACGTCTGTTCTTCCGTTAAACCCATAAAGCCCTCCGCTGCGCGTCAGGTCATAAGGCAACAAATTAGTGCACGGCGAGTCCAGCGCGACGTTGTTTACCGTGTCATAGCAGGCAAGGCCATTAGCGTCGGTGAGCGATGGAAGAAACGTAGGATCGACAATCTCCAGCGAGTCGTTCTCGCGAAGGAAAGTCTGCTGGTACGTTACTCCCGCCTTAAGATTGTGGATGCCCTTCACATAGGACAGATTCGACCGCACTCCGGTATTCGTCAGCGTTCGGTCCTGACCGACAGTTTCGGTTTGTAAATCTGGTGACAGATCGGCAAACGGATTCGCACTCGGATAGTAGTCATAGTGATCCCGGCGCACGAAACCACCCAGCGTAAAGACTGTGGTGGAATTGATCAGACGCGTCCACGTCGGGGCGAGATTGAAGGTCTTGATCTGAGATCGCTGATCTGCTGGACCCACTACGTTCCCGTTCGGATCCAGGCCGCCGTTGTCGACCGTGACGCCATTCCACGCCGTAGCATTCTGCGCGTCGTAGGAGTTCGGAGTCTGAAACCATGATCGCGTGTATCCCAGATTCAGGTGAATCGAATCCGACTGTGAAAGCTGGTAGTCGATGCGGTCGAACAGATTTTCTTCATTCCCCTTGTCGTGCATCACAACAAACTCCGGAGGATCGAGAAACCGTCCGCTATCCAGCCCGCTCGCCGAAATAAAATTTCCCCAGTTCTTCCCGCCGTACGCAAGATTGAGCCCCACATTCGACGTCCCGAACGATCCGTACGAAGCCGTTACGCTCCCGTGCGGCGTGGTCACGCCCTGGCCCGACTGCGTGGTCACATTGATCACCACGCTCGTCTTGTCGCCGTACTCGGCCGGAGGCGCCCCCGAGATCACTTCCATCGACTGCACCGCATCGAGCGGAATCTGATTGGAGAAAATCTTGCTCTGCTGATCGGTAATCGGCTGCCCATCCACTGAAAACGAATTCTCGGCGTGATCTCCTAGTCCGTGAAACAGACCATTCGAATCCGCTGTAATTCCCGGCGTGGAAAGCGTCACCAACGAGCTCACCGAGGATGACTTGCTCTCCAGCGGCAACTTGTCAAACAGATTCTTGTCCACGTCGGTGTGAAATGTTGAATCGGTCTCCACCAGGTCGCCGCCCTCGGCCTCAACCGTGACCGCCGTCGTCGAGCCCGCCACCTGCAGCTTCACCGCCACGCTCACCGGCACCGACGACCGCGGCTCCACATCCTGCGCGAAGCTCATAAATCCCGCCGCCGCCACCGTCAAGTAATAAGGATTGAAGGGAATATTGGTGAACTCGAATCGCCCGGCGCTATCCGTCGTAATTATCCGGTCAAATCCGCTCACCGGATTCCTGATCTCCACCCGCGCCTTGGGAACGACCGCTCCCGTCACGTCCACGACGGTGCCGTTCACCGATCCGGAGTTACCCACTGACTGCCCATGAACCGCACCAACTGACAACGCGGCCAACGTGAGCAAGCCCACACGTTGCGCTCTGAAGAAATGAAATAAGAAACGCATAAATCCTCCTGAAAGAACAGAGAAAGCACCAGAGAAAATTGCCGGGTCCAGGGCGCAACGCGCGCGCCTCGATCCGCAACATTCAATTGCTAAGGATTTCTCTAGAGGACTGGAGGACCGCGAATGCCGGCATCAGAAAAATCCAGCCGGGCGAGGAGAAGAACTTCTTTTTCGTGCAGCAGGCCGATCGTGCCAAACACCGGCGCCACATGTGCGGAAGTCACAACAGGCCGCGAGCTGTGCGCCACCACGCAAATCGAACACGAAGCCGAATCCGCCGGGCTGGGATGAACGTGAGCAGACTCCGCCGCCGCCGTCCACAGCATCAGCGACAGGCAAACCCAAGTCGAAACTTTCGTCCACAGCCGCATTTGATCTGGCCAAAGGATGTCAATCTAAAGGGATGTCATTCCGAATCGGCGCAAAGCGCCAGTGAGGAACCTGCCTTATCGTCCCAGTAATCCACCCCAAACCCATCCTGCTTTGCAAATTAGACTCATTCAAGCCTATAACGGTTATCCGGCTCCAGACAATCATCTGCAAGTTACGATAGGATGATCACACCTAGAAGAGAGTTTCACATTTTGTAGGAGCAGGGCTGTTAACCCGGGCTTCCGCAGCTTTAGCCGCACACACGTCCAGCAATCTTACGACGAGAGGGAAACTATGCCGGAACCGACCTACGAGGAACTGAAGGCCAAACTGGCTCAGCTCGAAAAAGAAGTCGAAACCAAGAAACGCAGCGGCGACCTGATCTTCAAAGTCGGCGAAAAAGGCGGAGTCAGCGTCTACGGCCTCGGCCGCTTCCCGGTCACTCTCTACTACGAGCAGTGGAACCGCCTGCTGGGCGCCGCCGAAGACATCAAGAAATTCCTCGAAGAAAACAAGTCAAAGCTCAAACTGAAAGAGTAAGTTGCCGAGCTTCCCTCTGTGCCCCCTGTGGTAAAAGGTTTTTTCTCACCACAGAGGGCACAGAGAACACAGAACGAAGAATTTCCCCGGCGGTTTTCCAACCCTGCCGAATGCGCCGCCGCGATATACCATGAAGAAGTGAACCTCCCCGTCAACCCTCCTCTCCTTCCCATGCTGGCCAAGCGCGTCGACGATCTCCCTCCCGGCGACGACTGGATCTTCGAGCCCAAATGGGACGGCTTTCGCTCTCTCATCTTCCGCGACGGGGACGAAATCTTCATCCAGAGCCGCGACGAAAAACCCCTCAACCGCTATTTCCCCGAGCTGCTTGAACCCTTGCAGAAGACTCTGCCTACACGCTGCGTGCTCGACGGCGAAATCGTCATCGTCCGCAACAACGAACTCGACTTCAACTCACTCCAACTCCGCCTCCATCCTGCAGCCTCGCGCGTGAAGTTGCTCTCCGGACAGATCCCCGCGTCATTCGTCTTCTTCGATCTGCTATGCATCGGCGATCACGATCTCTGCTCCAGTCCATTCGCAACTCGCCGCACCGAACTCGAATCACTTCTGTCCTCCACTCACGCGCCCATCCATCTGACGCCCGCAACGCGCGACCGCAAAGTGGCCGCCGACTGGTTTCGCCGCTTCGAAGGCGCAGGCTTCGATGGCGTGATCGCCAAGTCCCCGACTGGAACCTACGAACCCAACAAGCGCGTCATGCTAAAGATCAAGCACGAACGCGACTGCGACTGCGTAGTCGCAGGTTTTCGCTGGCACAAAAAAGGCAATCACGATCTGGTCGGTTCGCTCCTGCTGGGCCTATTCGACGACGCAGGCGCGCTGCAGCACGTAGGCGTCAGCGCCAGCTTCAGCACAGCAAAGCGCAAAGAGCTAGTTGAGTTTCTAGCGCCGTTCCGAAACGACGCGCTGACAAATCATCCCTGGAAAGCGTGGGCCGAAGCCGAAGCGCCCACCGAAGCCGGCGAAGCCCCAAAACGCATGCCCGGCGGCCAAAGCCGCTGGAGCCAAGGCAAAGATCTCTCCTGGGAGCCGCTCCGCCCCGAACTAGTAGTCGAAGTCGCCTACGACCACATGCAAGGCACACGCTTCCGCCACACCGCCCAATTCCGCCGCTGGCGCGACGACAAGAAGCCCAAAGACTGCACCTACGAACAACTCGAAGTAGTAGCCCCGCAAGAACTAGCCGAAATCTTCCCCCAAGGCCGCTAGGACGCGGCAAGAAAAACGGGCAACCACAGGGATCACAGAGGAACACAGAAAAAACATCCTCTGTGCTCCTCTGTGTCCTCTGTGGTGAAAGGTTTTTCACCGCTTCCGACGCCACTCCCGAGTCGGATCATCATCCGGATCAGGCGTCTCCTGCGCCGGACGCATCTCCTCGGGCACATGCCGCAAATTCACCCGGATCCGCGTCCACGTCGAAGACCGCCCCCGCATCGAATCGACAAGCACATCATCAACCGCCAAATGCTCAGCGGCGGCTGCATGCTTAACCTTCCACCGCTCCAAGCCAGCCAAAGCCGCAGCCTTGTCCGGAGAATTCGCCACCGTAATCAACGGCATCTTCACACGAGATTTCTTGGCCGCCGTCTTCGACCCCTTAGCCCGCGAAGGCACAACCCGCGGAGCCTCACCCTCCATCTTGCGAAAATGCGGAGGCCAAGGCGCATCCTTCAACCCAGCCGCCTCATCCCGGTCCGCCAACTCCAGCAATTTCTCGAGCGACCCCGCAGCAGCATCCATTTCAGAATGCGGATCGCCAATCTTCGCAAAGCGCCCCGGCACCGTAAACAAAGTAAACTCCGCCGGATCGCACTCCGGCACTTCATCCCAAGTCAGCGGCGTAGAAACCCGCGCATCGGGCAGCGGACGCACCGAGTACGCCGAACAAGTCGTCCGGTCCTTCGCATTCTGGTTGTAGTCGAGAAACACCCCATGACGCTCCTCTTTCCACCACTTCGAGCTGGCTATTGCAGGTGCGCGCCTTTCCACCGCGCGCGATAGCGCTAGCGCCGCGCGTCGCACTTCGCTGAACGTCCAGCGCGGTTGGATCCGCACGTTCACGTGCATCCCGCGCGAACCGCTGGTCTTGGGCCAGCCGCGAAGCCCTATTTCGTCCAGCAGCGCCTTCACCTCGAGGGCGACCACACGCACATCCGCCCAACTGACACCGGGCCCCGGATCGAGATCCACGCGCAGTTCGTCCGGATGATCGAGATCGCCCGAGCGCACCGGATGCGGGTGCAACTCAATGCACCCCAGATTGACGATCCACGCGAGCCCGGCCGCATCGTCGACCACCAGCTCTTCCGCAGTGCGCCCCGAAGGGAAAGACAGCGTCACCGTTCGCAGCCACGCAGGCCGCTCGGTGGGCGCGCGCTTCTGATAGAAAGCCTCAGCCTCGGCGCCATTCACGAACCGCTTGAGCACGATCGGCCGATCCCGTATCCCCGCCAGCGCGCCCGGCGCGACCGACAGATAATAGCGAACCAAATCGAGCTTCGAAACCTTGGTCTGCCTCGAAAAATACAATTTATCGGGATGCGTCACCCGAACCTCACGCCCGTCGATCGCCAGCACTTCGGCCGCTTCCTCTTTCTTCACA
>DATJVU010000001.1:0-5379 GCA_035501655.1 Candidatus Solibacter sp. | reverse complement strand
GCGGCGTAAGGGCACTTTGGCTGCCGTGATACACTAGCGCCGATAAGGCTCGGGCCGCGGGGTTCCAGAGATGGATTCTGCCACTTTCCAGACGATCCAATCCGTTTGTGTCGTGGGTGGTCTGATGCTCGCTGGGTTCGGACTGTTTTTCACTGCGTACGAGGTGCGTCAGCGTAGGAAGCAGGACAGGTTTGGTCACTACGTACGTTTTCTGTCAACCTACGCGGAGTCGATTAAACTCCTTGTCGAGCATCGTGATCTTCATGCACTGTATGAATACTCCTCTGAGGACTGTCTGAAGACCTATCCAGAGCTCACCCCTGAGGAAAAGTCAAGGGCTCACTATTGTGACTTGTTGATTGCACTTTCGGAGATGGTGTGGCTAGGAACGGAGGAGGGTCTGTTGGTGAAGGACGAATGGGAGTACTGGAGAGACTGGCTTATCGACCTCCATAAATCAAGAGATTTCAGATGGACATTGAAATGGACGCGGCAGGATTACGCTGAGGAATTTATCTCCCAGTTAAATCCGGGCAGCGTTAAGTCCTGACGCCCTGAAGCGAGGGCTACTTCGGCACGCAAAGATCAGCAACTTCGTCGATCACTTTTTGTACTCGGGAGTAGTACTCTTCAATGCGAGCGTAGGTGACGCCTACCGATTCGCCATGGGCAATTGTGTTCTTGAGTCTCACCACGCTATCCACGGCGTCCTTGAGCTCATCGATGACAACGACTTCCAGCTTCGTCTTCCAGTCCGGGTTAAAACTGCCGAGAAACTCGATGAGTCTACTGGCGTTCGCGTTTGCAAAATGACGGGTCCTGATCTCGATGAAGCGTTGTAGCGTCGGCCCTCCGGAGTTTCTCGCGTGCTCCAGTACGAGTTCTACTACCGACCTCTCAAGATAGCCCGAAACCAACACACAGAGGTATCGCGCAAAGTCGGAACGCAACTCCAGATCGGAGCCAGCGTCTCTGATCCTCTCGAAGGTAGCGTCGAGGCGTTTTTTCAGCCTTCCGACTTCGGCCCGACCGGTCATGGAACCTGGGCAAAAGCCTCCTCTGCCTGACGCAGCCGAGCTTTCACATTTGCCTCTTGCGCAGTGCCCGTTTCTACGGCACCGGAATAGACTTTGTCCTGGATCAACGCATCATAGTGCCTCTTCAGCGCGGCGTAGTCTTTGATTTTGCCTCTTACGACTCTCTTTGCCACTCCCGTCATGAGTGAATCCACGACGGCAGCATTTACAGCGCGCTGCGGGCGAAAGGCCTTAGCGCCTATGGCAGTCAAAATAGTTTCAGTTGTCTTCGTAAAGACATTGCAGAGTTCCTTCTCCGGCTGTTTCTGTAGATGCCTGTTCGTGGCCATATAGCGGTTCAGAAAGTCTTTCATTGGACTCCGATATTGGCCGGCGTAGTAAAGGAACGCAAAGAATCGGAGAATCATCTCCATGTCCTTCAAGCGTCTAGACTTCTTTCCATAGAGCTTACGCCACGCATCGTCCTCATTCAGATTCTGGAGAACTCTCACAAATTCTCCGTGGTACAGCGCAACTCGAATCTCCTGTGGCTGTAAGTTTACGCCCCCCGTATTAAGGCGCTCGAAGATTACATATATGCTGCTTTGATCCTCGGTGGGCATGTCCTGCCGAACAATCGTTGCGTGGATAATACTGTCGTCTAGTCTCCGGCGATCCTCAGTGTCGAGATCTTTGTAGCGCTTGCCGTCGAAGCGCTCTTGGACGTTTGCTAGCCGATACTCTTGGCCGTTTATGACTCCCTCGTAAAAGGCATTCAGTGTGTAGAGCCTTTGGTGTCCGTCGAGCACCAGTAATACACCTGAGGCCTCCTTTACGAGAAAAATTCCTGGGACCGGCAGGCCCAATAGGAGAGATTCTATGAATCGGTCGGCTTTGGTTCGTGGCCAGACGTACTCTCTCTGAAAGCCTACAATCTCGGTTTGTTTTGGCTGCTCCCAGCTGAATTTCGGGACGAGAATGTCCTTGGCATCAATTCGCTTCACCAGCGAATCGACGGGATAGTCTGCCCCATATGAGGTAATCGAGTACGTATATGGAATGAGCTCTGCCGCTTCATCCAAATCGTCGACAGGTTCGTCGTCCTCAGGCAGCCCGTTTGTTGGCGGTTGGCTCAGTCTCTTCCGCTTCCCGGTCATTGCGGTGGGTACGTACCGCTTCTTCAATTCTGATGCCTTGATTCCGGCCATCACATGCTCCTATTCCAGATGCTTGCCTACGCCGCCCCTCTCAGCGCCCTATCCACCGCCCTCGGTTCTCGGGCGATCACGAGCAGGTAGGCGCGTGCGGCGCTCTCCGGTTTCCGGCGGCCTTGCTCCCAATCCTGAACGGCGCGCGGACTGAATCCAAAACGTCGAGAGAACTCCGCCTGCGAGAGTCCTAGCCTCTTCCGGATGGCAATGACGTCAACCTGCGGAGGAATTTTGATTTCATACTCGTCGAGTTCCAATTCCCCTTTTGCATGCGCGACCATTTCCTTCGCCGACGCAATCAGTCGCTTGCCCAAAGCGGAGTGCTTCTTCTTCGCCATTCTATTCACCTTAATCCCTCGACGATTCGTCTTAGGTCCTTCTTGTCGTCCGCCGTAAGGTCGGACTTCTGATTCTTCGCGTAGATATCCAGCAAGTAAAGCGTGCCCGCCGCGGACGCAAAGTAGTAGATCGCTCGGACTCCTCCACGCTTGCCCTGGCCCGGACGGCCCCAGCGAGCCTTGCGAATCCCTCCGGCGGCCGGGATAACCGGATGAGCTTCAGGATTCTGCGCGATGTGCAACTCCATTGCTAGCTGTTCGTCCGGCGGCAACAGCTTCGCAACCCGCCTCGCATAACGCGAGTTACGGGCAACCCTCACTCATTCACTATACGGCAATGCCGTATAGGTGTCAATCTCAACCTCTCCTACCCGAACAGCCCCAGCACTTCCCGGTACAGCTTCTCCACCTGCTCGTCGCTCTTGGCTTCGGCGGCGACGCGCAGCAAGGGCTCGGTGTTTGACGCGCGCACGTGGATCCAGGCATCGGGCAGCAGGAGCTTGAGACCGTCGGAGCGGTCCTGCTCGGCGTCGGGAAAGCGCGCTTCCAGGCTCTGCATCAGCGGGCCGAGCAGGCCGTGCTCGAACGCCACCTTCCCATATCTGCGGAAATATTTCGGCAGGCGCGCGGCCAGCGTGGAAATGTTTTCACCGGTCTCGGCCATGCGGTCCAGCAGAAACGCCATGCCGGTGTAGCTGTCGCGGCACAGATGCACCGGCGGAAAGATGATGCCGCCGTTGGCGCCTTCGCCGCCGATCACCGCATTCGCCGCCTGCATGGTCTCTACTACGTTGGCTTCGCCCACCGGTGTGCGGAACACGCGCCGTCCATGCGCGCGGGCGACATCATCGATCACCGAAGACGTCGTCAGGTTGACCACTACATCCCCGGGCAGCCGGCCGAGCGCCGCATCCACCGCCAGGGCGAGCACATCGTCGTTGTCGAGCACGCGTCCGGTTTCATCGATCACAGCCAGGCGGTCGCCGTCGGGGTCCTGCGCAAATCCGATGTCGCGATGGCATCGCTGCACCAGCTCTGCGATCTCGCCCAGCGTCTCCCGCTTCGGCTCGGCTTCGCGCGGGAACGGCTGGGTGGGATCGACCGCAATGGCCTCCAGCTCGCACCCGAGCGACTCCCGCAGAAATCCCGGCGTGGTGACGGCGCCCGCGCCATTCACGGCGTCGAGCGCCACGCGAAACTTACGGGCGCGTATGCGTGCGGCATCCACGTGCGCCAGCACTTTCTGGAAATGAAGCTTCGGCGCCGAGTCATAATCTGTGATCACGCGCCGCATCTCTTCGTTCGTGGCCCGCCGAAAATCGCTCTGATGGTAAAGATCGAGCAGCTCAGCGCGCTCGTAATTGTTGAAAAACAGCCCCTGCGCATTGAACAATTTCAGCGCATTATATTCGGGCGGATTATGCGACGCGGTGATGGCGATGCCGCCTTGTGCGTGCGTGGCCGCGACGTAGATCTGGATGGTCGGCGTGGGCAGGATGCCGACTTTCACCACCTCGCATCCGGCCGCGAGCAAGCCACAGGCCACCGCGTGCGTGAGCATTTCACCAGAAGCCCGCGTATCGCGCCCCAGCACCACGCGCCCGCCGCCAACATAAGTTCCGAAGGCTTGCGCGAACGAACAGGCGAGCGCCGGCGTGAGAAACTCGCCTACCACGCCGCGAATGCCCGAGACGCCGATCTTCAGCAGATGTTCGCGCCGCGGCATCAGGCGAAACTCCGGACATGTTCGACCAGCGCCTCGTACAGCTCGCGCGGGGGCTCGCCGCGCTGCTCGCAGATGATGCGGACCACCGGCTCGGTCTGGCTGACCCTCACATGGAACCAGCGGTCCGGCCAATCCACACGCAATCCGTCGACAATGCTCCCGTGTCCGTCGTGATAGCGCTCGCGCAGCGCGGCCAGCAACGCCGGAATGCGGTGCGTGACCAGCGGCACCTGCCCTTTCAATATGGAATATTTCGGATAGGCGCCGACGATCTCGGAAAGCCGCGCGCTGCGCTCGCGCATCATGGAGAGCACCGCCAGCATCGCGGCGATTCCGTCGTAGACAAAACGGAACTGCGGCATCATGATGGCGCCCGTGCCTTCGCCTGCCAGAGCGATCTGCTCCGGCCGGTAGATGGAGAGCGCATCGATGGCCGCCTGCCGTCCTACAGCGACGCGCACCACTTCGCCCGAGTGGCGCGCCGCGATCTCATCCACCAGCGCGGTGGTGGAGCAATTGGTAATGACAAGATTTCCCGGGCCGCGCGGCAGCAGATAATCGGCCAGCAACGGCAGCACCATCTCTTCGGATACCGCCGTGCCGTCTTCGGTGGCGAAGGCCACGCGATCGGAGTCGGCATCGAAGAGAAATCCGGCGTCCGCCGCGAGCGGCTTCATCAGAGGCGCAAGCTGCAGTGCGACCATCTCCTTGTTCGTGGCCGGCTCGTGCGCGAACCGCACCCCCTGCATCTTTTCGTTGATCAGAATGATGCTCAGCCCGAAACGCTCGTTGATGCGTCGCAGGACCAGCGAGGACGTGCCGCTGCAACAATCCACCACCACCCGGAACCGGCGCAGCGCATTGAAATCGAAAACCGCGGCGAGTTCATCCAGGTATGGATCCAGAGCGTTCTCTTCCGTACGCAGATTGCCGAGCTGGCTCCATTCGACGTAGTTGAATTTCTTCAAATGATAGATGTCGAGCAGTTCGTTAGCTTCCGCGGTAGAAAGATACACGGCGTTGCGCCCGAAAAACTTCAACGCATTCCACTCCGCGGCGTTGTGGCTGGCGCCGATGGAGATGCCGCC